>CAVVZH010000005.1:0-104632 GCA_963752795.1 uncultured Alphaproteobacteria bacterium | reverse complement strand
TGGCCGGACCACTCATGTACCGCTCGGCCCTGGATCCCGGTCGGCCCGGCCTTGCCCTGGCGGCTGGATCTCCGTATACTTCCAGTGCGCCGTGGAGCAGCGGTTAGCTCGCCAGGCTCATAACCTGGAGGTCGTAGGTTCGATTCCTACCGGCGCAACTCCACCCAGCCCGCCGGAAAAAGCGGACACACCAAATTATCGAGCAGGAGGTATGAGGAGTCATACCTCCTGCTCGATAATTTGGTGTGTCCGCTTTTTTTCGGTGTCCCCTTTTTCCTTCCGCCGTCCCGGCCCGTTCGACACCGACAGCCTCCTTCCGACGGCCCCCACGCGGGGCTACAATGCGGCCTGTTGATCCGGTCACAGGCCCCAGGAGGCTCCGCGAGATGAAGTGCGCCGCGGCACTCTCGACGTCGAGGAACACCGATTCGGCCTCCCAGGAAGTGCTCGACCGCGTTGTCGCGGGGCTGGGGGGCGAGCCGGCCGACCTGGCCCTCATCTTCGCGTCGGCCCACCACGCCGATGCGCCTCGGGCTCGATCGCGGCCGCGGTCCGCGAGCGCGGCCTCGGGCCGTCACGTCCTGCGGCTGCACCGGCGAGTCGATCGCCGGCGAGGACCGGGAGGTCGAGGGGGCCACGGCCCTGGCGCTCTGGTCGATCCAGCTGCCCGGGGTCGAGGTCAGGCCGCTCCGGCTGATCGACGACGGCGACGGAGTCGCGCGGCTCGCCGGGCCGAGGCGGCCGGCAGCCGGAACGGGCCGAGGCCGGGCCCTGGTCCTCCTCGGCGACCCGTTCACCTTCCCGACCGACGGTTCCTCAAGCGGCTCAATGCCGAGGCCGCCGGCCTGCGCGTCGTCGGCGGCATGGCCAGCGCCAGCCAGGCGCCGGGGCAGAACCGGCTGGTGCTCGACGGCGAGGTCTTCGAGGACGGGGCCGTCGCGCTGCCTGCTCGACGGCCCGCTCCGGCTCCGGTCGGTCGTCAGCCAGGGCTGCCGGCCGATCGGCCGGCCGATGATCGTCACCAAGGCCGACCGAAACGTGATCCAGCGAGCTGGGCCGCCGCCCGGCGCTGGAGATGCTCCGCGAGGTCTTCGAGGAGCTGACCCGAGCCGACCAGGCACGCTGGTCCGCAGGGCCTGCACGTCGGCCGGGTCATCAACGAGTATCAGGAGACGTTCGACCGGGGCGACTTCCTGGTCCGCAACGTCGCTCGGCGCCGACGAGTCGGGCGGGATCGCGATCACCGACCTGGTCCGCGTCGGCCAGACCGTCCAGTTCCACGTCCGCGACGCCGAGACGGCCGACGAGGACCTGCGCGAGGCTGCTGACGAGGCCGGCGGCGACGGCCCGGCGCGCCGGCGCCCTGCTGTTCACCTGCAACGGCCGGGGCACCCGCCTCTTCGACGACCCCGACCACGACGTCGACGCGCTCCGCGACGCCCTCGGCCCGATCCCGGTCGCCGGCTTCTTCGCCATGGGCGAGATCGGCCCGATCGGCGGCCAGAACTTCATCCACGGCTTCACCGCCAGCATCGCCCTCTTCGAGCGGCCTGAGTAGGCCGCGGACGTCGCCGGAACCCTCCTGGACGACTGGAGATCCGCCCCATGCCCGACCGACACCCCGCCCGCCTGGCTTCCCGACGTCCAGACAGCCGCCCGCGCCAGGGTGCCCGACTCCCGGCCGACGCGACCCGGCCGGCCCCCTTGCTCTTCGACGTCGAGCACCGGCCGATCACCACGCGCCGGCTGGGAGGCCCGCGCCGGCTCGAGTCTCGATGCCCGCTGGCGCGAATTCCTGGGCGAGATCCGCCCCCGCGCCGTCCCGCCCGTTCGACCAGGTGCTCGAGGAAGACCGGCGCCGACGGGCGTCGTCCGCCAGCTCGTCCGTTACGAGGCCGAGCCGGGCCTGCCGGTCGAGGCCTACCTGCTCGGCCCGATCGAGCCCGGCGCCGGCCGGCGGCCGGCGGGGGCGTCGTGCTCGCATTCGACGGTGGATTACACGATCCGCCAGCCGGCCGGACTGGAGGGGCCCGAGGACAAGCACATCGGGCTTCACCTGGCCCGGAACGGGGCTACGTCGGCTTCTGCCCGCGCTGTTTCCTCTGGCAGTACGGCGCAGGCCGAGGCGACTCGGCACGGCCGCCGTGGCCTGGCTCGCCGCCGGCGCATCCCGGGGTCACACGGCATGGCCAAGATGCTCTCCGACGCCCGTCGGGCCGTCGATCTGCTGGCCGCCCTGCCCGACGTCGATCCCGGCCGGATCGGGGCGATCGGGCACTCGCTCGGCGGCAAGGAGGTGCTTTACCTCGCCGCCTTCGACGCCGGATCCGCGCGCGCGTCTCCAGCGAGGGGGGCATCGGCCTGACGCTATTCCAACTGGGACGCCCCGTGGTATCTCGGCGAGGCGATCCGCCGCCCCGGCTTCCCGCTCGACCACGGCCAGGTTCTCGCGCTGGTCGCCCCCCGGGCCTTCCTGCTCGATCGGCGGCGACTCGGCCGACGGCGACCGGAGCTGGCCCTACATCGAGGCCGCTCTGCCCGTCTGGACGCTCACCGGCGCCCCCGAGGCCGTCGGCCTGTTCAACCACGGCCAGGGCCACGCCTTCCCCGAGGTGGCCCAGCGCCGATCGTATGAATGGCTCGACTGGTTCCTGCGGGAATGACCCTCGATGAGCCTGTCGACCGCCTGCGAATTCCGCCCCGGCCCCTACACCCTGGAGGGCTCGGGCGACCGGGCCTGCTTGCTGCTGCACGGGCTGGGGGGCGGGCCGTACGAGCTGCAACCACTGGCCGAGGAACTACACCGTCGGGGGTTCACCGTCCACGCACCGGTCTACCCGGGCCACGACGTCCCGGGGCCGCAGATGCCCCCCTCGACCTGGCAGGACTGGTACGGGGCCATCGAATCGGACCTATGCCGAACTCGCGGCGACCCACGCCGACCTCTCGGTCGTCGGCTTCTCGACCGGCTGTCCGCTCGGCCTGCACCTGGCGGCGCAGCACGACGTCCGCCGGCTGGCCTTGCTGAGCCCGTTCCTGGCCGTGCGTCGCCGCTGGTATTACGTCCTGCCGCCGGAGGCGTACCTGCTCTCGCTCGGCCTGCTGATCGGCCGCCTCCCCCGCCGCCCGCTGGCCGTCTTCGACCGCGAGATGCGCCGTCGGGCCGAGGCGATGTGCCGCTTCAAGACGTTCAACCTCGCCTCGGCCCGCAGCGCCCTGGAGCTGATCGCAATGGTCAAGGCGGAGGTCCCCCGGGTCCGGTCGCCGGTCCTCCTCGTGCAGTCGCCGCGCGATTCGGTCGTTGACCCATCGGGCGCGGCCTGGGTCTTCGAGCACATCGGCTCGACCGTCAAGGAATTGCACATGCTGAAGACCTCCGATCACCTGATCGCGCTCGACGCCGAGCGCGAGGAGGTCATCGACCGCGTCGCCGCCTTCCTGGAGAAGTCGAACGCGGGGGCCGAAGGCCAATCGTAGGGCGGGTCCGCAGCGCGACCCACCAAACTTTGGCCTTCGATTGGTGGGTCGCGCTGCGCGGACCCACCCTACGACCGATCCGGATCTATCCAAGGGTCCAGCCCTTGCGATACTCGCGACGGAGGTAGCGGTCGGCCTCGGGGCAGTCGATCGCCTTGAGCGCGCGCGGCGTCCCACTCGAAGGGGCGGCCGGCGCGGTAGGCGACGTTGCCGAGCAGGACGGTCTCGGTCAGCGGGCCGGAGTAGCCGAACTGGCAGAGTCGGTCGGCCCGTCCCGCTTGCAGGCCGAGATCCACTCCTGGTGATGCCCGAGGGAGCTGGGGATGGTCGGCTCGGGGGGCTGGAAGTCGCGGAACTTCGCCTCGGGCAGGAGGATCGCGGTTGCCGTAGTCGGCCGCGAGCATGCCCTCGTCGCCGACGAACACGACCCCCTGGCCCCAGCGGGGCATGCCGGGCTCGGACAGGACCGCCGGGCGGGCCTGGCCGTCGTACCAGTGTGAGCTTGACCGGCGGCCGGTCGCCCCGGGCGGGGAATTCCTAGCGGGCGATCAGGTACTCGGCGGCAGGTCTCGGGGTGGACCGGCGGCCCGTCGCCTCGACGCGGTTCGGGTACTTCAGGTCCAGCGCCCAGAAGGCCAGGTCCATGAGTGGCAGCCCATGTCGCCGAGCGTGCCGTTGCCGAAGTCCCACCAGCGCCGCCAGTTGGCCGGCTGGTAGACCGGGTGGTACGGCCGCTTCGGCGCGGGGCCGAGCCAGAGGTCCCAGTCCAGATACGGCGGCACCGGGGGGAGTCTCGTCGGGCCGGTCGCCGCCGCCCCAGCCCTTGCCGCACCCAGACGTGGACCTCGCGGACCGGGCCGATGGCGCCGGACTGGATCAGCTCGACGACGCGGCGGTAGTTGTCGGTGGCGTGGATCTGCGTGCCCATCTGCGTCGCCACGCCCTGGCCTTCGGCGGCCTCGGCGACGACGCGGGCCTCGTGGACGGAGTGGGTCAGCGGCTTCTCGCAGTAGACGTGCTTGCCGCGCTTGCATGGCGCCGATCGGCCGGCCGGGGCGTGGGTGTGGTCGGCGGTGCTGACGACCACGGCGTCGATGTCCTTGCCTCGTCCAGCAGCTTGCGGAAGTCGTTGAAGGTCTTCGCCTTCGGGAATCGTTCGCGCGGCGCGGCCGAGCAGTCGGCTCGTCGATGTCGCAGAGCGCGACGATGTTCTCGCCCTGGACCCCGTTGATGTTCGCCGCGGCCCGGTGGGCGGTGCCGATGATGCCGATGTTGAGCTTCTCGTTGGCCGAGGCCGCGAGCAGGCCGGGCCGGCTGCCGGCCACCCAGAGGGCGGCCCCGGAGAGGGCGGAGCGGCGGAGGAAGTCGCGGCGGTGGAGGTGGTTCTGGGGCATGCGTCGTTCCCGGGATGTTCGGGGCCCGTAGGGTGGGTCGAGGCGCAGCGAGGCCCACCACCGGGCAGAGATTGGTGGGCCTCGCTGCGCTCGACCCACCCACCCCTTTGAACATGCAGAGGTGGTATTCTCTTAAGTTCTATCGCCGGAATCGTTTCGGGGCCGTTCCTCCGGGGGATCGGCTCCTCTGGCCTGATCGAGAAGCTTCTTGTTGGAGACGTGATGAATCCGGCGCCCCGAACTCTTCTTGATCGTCCGCGGCTTCTTCGGTCCACGTCGGACCCGAAGCAGGCGTTCGATCGGCACCCGGGCCGCCAGGTCGTTGAGGACGCACGCCACCTCCTCCACTGCCGACCCACGCACGAACGTCCACTCCGACGGGGGCACGGCGATCATCATCCCCGGGTAGACCTCCGCCACCTCCTCCACCAGCGCCTGCGCCGACACCTCGGCGGCCATCTCCTCGCCGTGGGTGGCCCGCAAGTTCCCCTCCAGGGCCGCCAAGGCATTGCCGGCCACCACCGACATGCTGAAGGCGAACAACGCCGCGCGGGGATAACCCAGCCCGGGGACCTCGCAGTGCAGCAAATCGGTCAGCCGCTGGAAATGCCCCTCGATCCGCCACCGGCCGCGGTAGACCCGACAGCAGTCCGCCGCCGGGACCGTCGCCGGCAGGTTCGTCACCAGCACGATCTCGGTCTCGCCCTCGCGGGTCGGCTCGTCCAGGACCAGGACGATCCGCCGCAGGCGATGCCAGGCCCCGGCGTGCTCCGGGTCCTCGACCCGGATGGCCTGCTCGAAGACCGCCCCGGTCGCGCACCGACCGCAGGCCCGCAGCTCCTCCAGCGGCCGGAAGGGCAGCGTCGATTCGTGCCGGCGGACGAGGAAGGACGCCCCGGAGCGGGCGATCCGGAACAGGAAGGTCCGGACGCAGAAATTGCGGTCGGCGATCCAGAGCTGGCCGGGCGCGACCGCGATCCGATCGAGCAGGGCCCGCTCCTGGGTGTGGGCGTCCTCCTCCAGCACCACGTCGCGGACCAGGCCGCTGGCCGGCTCGTAGATCGCCAACGCCATGCCGGGCAGCCCGGCCGAGCGGGTGTCTCGCAACGGCCGGATGCGGTGGTCGGTGCCGGTCAGGATGGTGCCGTCGAGCACCCGCGCGGCATACCCGGGGACCGGCTCGTCTTGCAGCCCCCCGGCCGCGGCGATCAGGGCGTGCGCCGCTCGGCGGTCTGGTGGACGACCGCGGCGGGGAGGACCGGCTCCATGCGATCGAGCTTCCGATAGAAGGCCGAGAGCGAGGCGATGAGGTCCAACTGTCGCCTCCGGAACGCGGCGCGGGGGGAGGATCGGAAGCCACAGGCGACGTCGAGCATGACCTGGACGAAATGCTCCAGGGCGAATTCGCGCGTGTATTGGGCCTCGGCCCTCTCGAAGAGTTGTTCCAGGTCGGTCGCCCCGACGATCCAGTCCAGGGCGATCCGGGTCATGACGGCCGGCGCCGCCCCCTCGACGAACGGGTTGAGGATGGCCGGCAGAGTCATTGGTCCTCCTTGGTTGGTCGAACGAATCCCGATCAACCAAAGAGGTTACGATAATTGCCTCCGCATGTTCAAAGGGGTGGCTCGACCCACCCTACGCGGACCGCATTCATCCTCCGAGGATCAGCCGACGACCTGCTCGGCCACGTCACCCTCGTTCTGGGTGGCCCGCTCCGGGCGGCCCTTGTGGAGGTAGACGAGCTTCTGGGGGTCGAGCCCCATCAGGTGTAAAATCGTGGCGTGGAGGTCGTGGACGTGCAGGCGGTCGCGGACGGCGTGCATGCCGAACTCGTCGGTCTCGCCGATGACCCGGCCCCCCTGCATGCCGGCGCCGGCCAGCCACATCGTGAACCCATACGGGTTGTGGTCGCGGCCGTCCCCCTTCTCCGACATCGGCGTCCGGCCGAACTCGCCGCCCCAGATGACCAGGGTCTCATCCAGCAGCCCGCGGTGCTTCAGGTCCTTCAGCAACCCGGCGACGGGCAGGTCCATCGACCGGCAGTTCTCGGTGCCGACCTTGAGGCCGCCCTCGTGCGGCTGGCCACCGGTCATGGCGACCGCGTCATTATAGAGGATCTTGTAGGTAATGTTCGCATCCGAGGCGAGCGCGAAGCGCAAGGCCAGAAGCCCTGAATGATTATAGGTGCCGTCCCCGATTCTGGAAGATATGCCCGCGTTTAGAGAACGGCGCCTGGCCGATCCATTGCGCGCCCTCCCCGCCCATGGCCGTGAAGCCGACAGTCGAGCGGTCCATCCACAGGGACATGAAATGGCAGCCGATGCCGGCGCCGGCGATCGACCCTTCGGGCACCTTGGTCGATGAATTATGCGGGCAGCCCGAGCAGAAATAGGGCGTGCGGCTGGCCACGTCTGTCGTATCGGCCAGCATGGCCTGGTATTGGCGCATCCGGTCGACGCGCGAGGAAATCTCCTCGGAAGGACCGATGACGCTCAACACGCGCTCGCCGATGGCTATGGCGATTTCGTTGGGATCGAGCGAGCCATTGGCGGGAAACAGCCAGTCGCCGCGCTCGTCCTTCTTGCCGACGATGACCGGCTGCATGGCGGTACCGTAGAGGTTTTCGCGCAGCTGCACCTCGATCAGCGAGCGCTTTTCCTCGACCACGATCACCGTGTCGAGCCCGCGCGTGAACTCCGCAATGTGCTCCATGTCGAGCGGCCATGGACAGGCGATCTTGAACAGCCGGATACCGAGTTCCCCGGCGCGCTGCTCGTCGATGCCGATATCGTCGAACGCCTGACGCACGTCGAGATAGCTCTTGCCGACCGTGATGATGCCAAGCCTGGGCTTGCTTCCGCCGGAATAGACGATGCGGTTGAGCCCATTGACCCGGATGAAGGCGGCGGCGGCGGCGCGCTTGTATTCGTGGAGCCGTATCTCCTGGCCCAGCATGTCGATCTCGTGGCGGATGCTGAGCCCGCCGGGCGGCAGGTCGATTTCCGGCAGCGTAATGCCGAGGCGGTCGAGCGACACATCGACCGACGCCGTCGATTCGATGTTGTCCTTGACGCATTTCATCGCCGACCACATGCCGGCGAACCGCGAAAGCGCATATCCATAAATGCCGTAATCGACGATTTCCTGAACGCCGGCGGGATTGAAAATCGGGATCATCGCGTCAACGAACGCGAACTCGCTCGAATGCGCCGTCGTCGAAGATTTCGGCGGTATGGTCATCGCCCATGAGAGCCAGGACGCCACCGTTCTTCGACGAGCCGGCAAGATTGGCGTGGCGAAAAACGTCACCCGAACGATCCACGCCCGGTCCCTTGCCGTACCAGAGAGCGAAGACGCCATCATGCGTGCCCTCGCCAAGCAGTTCCGTCTGCTGCGAGCCCCAAACGGCGGTCGCCGCAAGCTCCTCGTTGATGCCGGGCTGAAAAACAATATCCGCGCCGGCGAGTTGGTTTTTCGCTTTCCATAATTGCTGATCGAGACCGCCAAGCGGCGAGCCGCGGTAGCCGGAAACGAAGCCAGCGGTGTTCAAGCCGGAGCGGCGGTCTCGCTCCCGCTGCATGAGGAGCATGCGGATTACGGCCTGCGAGCCCGAGATGAATATCCGCTCTTTTGAAAGATCGTATTTATCGTCGAGCGCAACGTCGTGAAGCGTCATCCACCATCTCCTTCCGATACCGCTTCCGTCATACGGCTATATCGCGGAATGGGACAGTCTTTCGTCGCAGCGGCATGGCGTCAAACAAAATCGACCCGCCAGACACATCGGAAATTAAGCAACGAAAGATCGGCTCGACCGATCATAAAAGTGCTTGATCCGGCGGCCTGACGAACGAAAATTACATGATCTTTTACGAGCCAGCCTCGCTTTTCCGCATTTCAGGGAAAAACGCCGGAGACCCATAATCCTTGCCGAACATCTGGTCGTATTGCAGGTAGCGGAAATCGCGGATGATCGGATCGACGTCCTTCTGCTGCGACCAATTGTCGACAGCCTGGCCGTTGGCGCTCACCAGCATCTGGCGATAGACCACCGGATAGTGATCACGGACCTGGCTGAGGAAGCCGGTGTAGTAGGGATGCGTGATCCCGCCCAGTTGCAGAACATAAAACGGAATGAGCGAAGGGCTGATGGTCCCGACATTGCGCAAGGGTCCGGACCGGTTCGACCAGATGACAAGCGGCGTCTCGTGGTCCATCTTCATCTTGTCGAGCGGGCCGCTGCGCGGCGCGACATTATCCTTGAGGAATCCTGTCGCTACGTAAGCCGGGCCAAGCGGCGGCAGATGATCCCCGAACATGACAAGGATGGTGTGGCGTTTGCGGTGCTTGGCCCAATCCATAAGGCTCGCCAGCGCGCGGTCGCCGTCAGCCGTTCCTTCGGCGTAGCTCAGGATGGATTGCTTGGCGGCGTCGCCCGCGCTGGTCTCCACGTCAATCGTCGGATCGGTGTAGCGAAAAGGTTCATAGGGTCCGTGGCTCTGCAAGGTGACGGCGAAGAAGAAGAATGGCTGCTTCTGCTGGTCGGCTTCCCGCATGATCTCATTGAAGAACGCCTTGTCCGAGACCAGCGGCCCCCGAGTGGCCAACGGCGGCAATTTATCCTCGGACATGAAGTCGTCGAAACCAAGATCCTTGTATGTGACGCTGCGGTTCCAGAACCATTTGGCATAGGGGTGGAGCGCCCGCGTAACGTAGCCCTGCGATCCAAGGAAAGACGCCAGCGAGGGGATCGGCCGGCGCATATATTGCTGATAGGGAATGCTGCCATAGGGCAGGAACGCATTGGAAAACCCAGTCAGCGTCTCGAACTCGATATTTGCGGTCGTGCCGCCGAATTCGGGAGAAAACATATAGCCCGAGCGGTTCGCGCGCACCGTCGGGATGGGATCGGGCGTGATCTTCGTGTTCGGCAGTCGCGTCGCATCCCAGAAGGATTCATTCATGACGATGATGATGTCCGGACTATCGGCCGGTATGGCTTCCGCCGCAGCCGGAACGATATTCTGGATGGTCCTCTTCGAGTACCCCTTCGGTTTCGCAACATCGGCCATCGGCACATTCAGGATAAAGGCCGCGGCGAACCCGTTGTGCGAATAATTCTGCTTCTGGTCCCACATCATGGGCACGATCTGCAGCCGGTCGCGCGCCCATGAGAAGGTCGAGTAATCCATGATCGAGGCGAAGAAGATCAGCGCGGGAAGCGCCACGGCCAGGCGCAGAATCCGCCCGTGCCAGGACAGCCGTGTTCTCCTGCGCCGCCACAGAAGCAACGCCATGACGAGCAGACCGATGGCTGCGATCAAGCCGATCACCACAGCCGCCATCGTCCACGGCCGATCGCGCGCCAGAAGCGGTAACAGATCGACAATCTGCCGGGCATAGAGGAAGTCGGCCGGATAGAGCGGGTCGCCAAGATAGAGCGTTTTTTCGTGGCTGATGAAGGCCATCGCCAGAACCGCTGGGCCGATAATGAGCAAGGCTTGATGCGCTCTTCCGAGCACCGCGTCGAGCGCGATCAGAACGAGCGCGAAAAGAGCGATGGTCGACCAGCCGGGCACTTGGAACGTTGTGAAAAAGCCGAGCGTCTCCGAAAACGATCCGCGCGTGACGAGTTCGACAAGAAAGACGAGAATGGCGGCGATAATCACCGTTACCAGCGCCGAACCGGCGGTCCGCAGAACAGGCCATCCTTGCCGGCGTCCGGACGCGGCTTCTTCGGAATGCATAGTCGGCGAAATTGATTTGTCGTCCAGGGAACCCGTCAACGCATTTCTCCACGAAGCGAGCCAAGATGTCATGTGTTTGTCATCTGACTGTCACATAAACTAGGCGGCGTGGAACGAAAGTGAAGTTTTAGTAATGCCCATCACGTCTGGCGAGCGGGCGAAATCGATGCGTGATCGAAACTTGCCAAGGCAATCCATCGCCAACAGGGTCGTTTGAATTCTTTCCGTTCAGAGGATCGACGCGAAAACGTCGAACAGCAGCTTCACGTTGAGAACGATGATGAGGGCGGCGACCAGCCAGGCAACCAATGCCGTGCTCCGTGAAATGACGAGATTTCCCATTCGGCGGCGATCCGATACGAACTGAACAAGCGGCACGACCGCGAACGGCAACTGCATCGACAGAACGACCTGGCTGAGCACCAACAGCCGCGCAGTCCCGCTCTCCCCGTAGAGGGCGGTGACGGCGATAACCGGGATGACGGCCAGTCCTCGGGTCAGAAGCCGCCGCGCCCAGGGTGGTATCCTCAGCCGCAGAAAGCCTTCCATGACGATCTGGCCGGCAAGCGTGGCTGTTACGGTCGAATTGAGGCCGGAAGCCAGTAAGGCGACGGCAAACAGCGTCGAGGCAATCCCCAGGCCAAGCAATGGTGAAAGCAGTTGAAACGCCTCGTCGATTTCCGCCACATCGCTGTGGCCGCTTGTGTGGAACGTTGCGGCCGCAACCACCAGAATGGCGGCGTTCACGAACAACGCCAGCATCAGCGCGACCGTGGAATCAACCGTGGCGAATTTTACCGCCTCGCGCCGGCCTTTTTGGGTGCGTTCATAGGCCCGCGTCTGCACGATCGAGGAGTGCAGGTATAGATTGTGCGGCATCACCGTGGCGCCGATGATGCCGATGGCGATGTAAAGCATTTCCGGGTTCTTGACGATCTCGGCTGAAGGAACAAATCCGGCCATCAACTCGCCAAAAGCGGGCGACGCGGCAACCGTCTGGATGCCGAAGCACACGGCTATCACGATAAGCAGCGCCACCACGAAGGCTTCGAGATAGCGGAACCCCTTGTTCATCAGAAGTAGGACGAGAAATGCATCCAGCGCGGTAATCAGCGCTCCGAAGATCAGTGGGATGCCGAACAACAATTGCAGCGCGATGGCCGTGCCAATGACTTCCGCCAGGTCACAGGCAATGATGCCGAGTTCACAAGCGAGCCATAGGGCGATGTTCACCGGCCGGGAATACCGATCTCGGCAGGCCTGGGCCAGGTCACGCCCGGTCGCGATGCCCAGCCGCGCCGCCAGCGCCTGAAGCAGGATCGCCATCAGGTTGGATAGAAGGATGACTGAAAGCAGCGTGTAGCCGAATTTGGACCCGCCGGCGAGATCTGTCGCCCAGTTCCCTGGATCCATATAGCCCACGGACACCATGTATCCGGGACCGGCAAAGGCCAGCAGTCTCCTGATCCACGGCCCTCCGACCGGAACAGCGACGGTGGAATTCACCTCCGCCAGACTGGGCCTTTCCTCCTGCGAGAAACTCCAGTCCCCGTCGCCGTTCTTCGCCTGAACCTTTTCCAGCATCAAATCACTCTTCAAACACGAATATAGCAAGTGCTATAATTAAAAGGTACAGCTAAGCGATATGTTGTCAAGACCTGTTGGTGCGAGATGAATTGACCATTCGGCATACGGGGTTCCATTTGTTCGCCACGTGACGCAAAAGGGAGTGCTGGATACAAATTCCCGGGACGACAATGGTGAACCGACCGACGCATACCGACGACCCGCCATTACCGGACGCGGATGTTCAGGCTGAGGCGTTTCGCCAGGCGCGTGAGGCGCGAAAGGTCGAATTGTTCGAGGACTATGTCGAGTTGATCGACGATCTGATCCGCGACGGCGGCGAAGCGCGCCAGGTGGACATCGCCGCGCGGCTCGGCGTGGCGCAGCCAACGGTCGCGCGCATGCTGAAACGGCTGATCGATGACGGACTGGTTTCGCGGCGGCCCTATCGCGGCGTCTTCCTCACCGAGCGCGGCCGCGCGCTGGCCGAGCAGAGCCGGCTGCGTCATGGCATCGTCGAGAAATTCCTGATCGACATCGGCGTCAGCCCGGAAATCGCCCGGCGTGACGCGGAAGGAATTGAACATCACGTTAGCGATGCGACGCTGGAAGCCTTCCGTGTCTATTCGAAGGGATGCGCGAAACGCTGACGAGCCCCGTTTCCCGGCACACCGCGGAACAGGGCATCGTCCGTGTAGTCGTATGCGGCTCGCATCACGACGGCGGCTATTCCATCACGGCGTGGCCGCCCGCCTCGCCTCCCGCCGGCTGCTTGTTGGGAGAGCGCAGGAGAAGGATGATGGGCATGGCGGCCAGGCAGATGTACATCATCAGCTTGAAATCATCGAGATAGCCGATCATTGCCGCCTGCCGCGTCACTTCCCCGCTGATGTTGGCCAATGTTGTGGGATCAGCCGTTAGAAGACCGGGAGCCCATTGAATGACGTTTCGGTTGAAAGGCGTCAGATAGGCGCCGATCTCCGCGTGATTGACCTGCGTCATCTGGGCGAGAATAGTGGAAACGACGGAGATGCCGATACTCGATCCAACGTTGCGTGTCAGGCTGAACAACCCGGTGCCGTCATTGCGATAATGCGGCGCCAGCGTCGCGAAAGCCAGAGTTGACAGCGGAACGAACACCAGTCCCATGCCGAGGCCCTGCACGATGCCGCTCATGATGAAGGGCCAATCCGATATGATGATCGAAAAGCCAGACATCATGTGCATCGAATACGCTGTCAGAGCGAGACCTGCGAAGACCAGGATACGCGCGTCGACGACGCGCGTCAGCCGTCCCACGATGATCATCGATATCATGGTGCCCACGCCGCGCGGCGCCATGACGAGGCCAGTCGTGATGACGGGATAGCCGAGGATGTTCTGCAGCAGCGGCGGCAGCAGCGCGAGGCTCGCCAACAGAACGATACCGATGGTGAAGATGAAGATCAGCCCCATCGAGAAATTGCGATCCTTGAAAATCGCGAAATCGATGAACGGCTCCTTTGCGGTCAGGGAATGGACGAGAAAGACCCATACGCCGGTTATCGTCAGGCCGAGCTCGATCCATATTTCCGCCGAATTGAACCAGTCGAGCTGTTCGCCACGGTCGAGCAACATCTGCAAGGCCCCGATGGCCAGCGACAACATCGCGAATCCGAAGACGTCGAAACGCCGCTCGCGTTTCTTCCCCTTGGGCATGAAGACCAGGATACCGCCGAATGCGAGCAATCCGACCGGGAGGTTGACCAGGAAAACCCAGCGCCAATTGTAGCTTTCCGTCAGCCACCCGCCGAGCGTCGGCCCGATGATCGGCGCCACCATGATGCCGGCGCCCCACAGGGCCATCGCCTGACCGTGCCGTTCGCGCGGATTGATGTCGAGGAGCACCGCTTGCGACAGCGGAACCAGTGCTGCGCCGCATAGGCCCTGGAAGACGCGGTAGATGACCATTTCCGGCAGGCTGGTGGCGATGCCGCAGGCGAGAGACGCTACCGTGAAGCCGGCAACCGAAGCCAGAAAGAGGTTCTTGCGGCCCACCCGGTCCGCCATCCAACCCGTCACCGGCGTCATGATGGCCGCGGCGACGATGTAGGAAGTCAGCACCCAGGTGATCGTGTCCTGCGCCGCGTTCAGGCTGCCTTGCATATGCGGCAGCGCCACGTTGGCGATCGTGGTGTCGAGCACCTGCATGATGGTCGCCAGCATCACCGAAACAGTGATGGCGCCGCGGTTGCTGACCGGTTCCGCGACGTGGCCGGCATCAGCCGCGCCGGCCATATCAGAAGATGCCCTTGTCCAGGCGCGTCCTGCCCGTATCGATGGTGACGTCGGAACTCATTCCGGCGCGCAGGATATCGGAGCCTTTCTGATCCACGCGCACACGCACGGGAATGCGCTGAACGACCTTGACCCAATTGCCGGTCGCGTTCTGCGCCGGGATCAGCGAGAATTCCGATCCGGTGGCGGCCCCGATCGACTCCACCTTGCCCTTCAATTCAAGCCCCGGATAGGTATCGATGGTAACGGTGGCGGGCTGGCCGGGATGGACGTCCGTCAGTTGCGTTTCCTTGAAATTCGCCTCGATCCAGGTATCGCTCGTTTCCACGATGGAAAGCATCTGCGTGCCTTCGGCGACGTATTGACCGATGGTGAGCTTAGCCACCTGGCTGACTACTCCGGGTTTGGGCGCCTTGACGGTCGCGCGCCTAAGATCGAGTTGGGCCTGCTCTCGGGTGGCCAGAGCCGCCTTCACCGTTGGATGCGCGTCGATCGGCGCATCGGGATTGCCGTCGAGAGCAGCGGCGGCGGCATCGATGCCTTTCTGAGAAAGTTCCACTTGCGCCTTGGCCTGGTCCGCCGCGAGCCGGCTCTCGTCGAGCGCCGAAGCCGCGGCAAACCCCTTGCCCGCCAACTCCTGAGAACGCTTGAATTCGCGTTCCCGGATTTCGGCGGTGGCCTGATCCGCCTTCAGCTGAGCCTCCGCTGTGGCATAGGCGGCGCGTAATTTCTTCACCCCAAGCCTGGCGTTGGCCAGTGCGGCATCGGCCTGGTCGAGCGCGATCTGGAACGGCTGCGGGTCGATCTTGAAAAGAACGTCGCCGGCTTTGACCTTCTGGTTTTCCACCACGTCGACCTCGACGATGCGCCCCGCCACGTCGGCTGAAACCGCAGCCATCGTCTGTTTTACGTAGGCGTTGTCGGTTTCGATATAGCGGCCGCCGGTCAACCAGAAATAGATGCCGCCAACAGCGAGGAGAAGAGGAACGCAGATCATCAGCGCTATGCGGCCGAACCGCCGCTTGCGCTTCACGGGCGCCGCGACGGGCTGCGCCCTGGCGGCTTCCGCGCCGGCTGGAACTTCTACGCGCGCATTCATGCGATTTCTTCCTCGCGAACCGGAATTTCCTTCGAGAGATTCTCGTTGATCCGGTTCAGCGCATTGACCAGGCCCGAGCGCTCTTCCTCATCAAAGCCTTCGAAAGCATCTTCGTAAACGTCCATCGCCACAACCCTCATCACGTCGAGGAGCGCGCGCGACTTTTCCGTAAGGTAAACAAGTTTTGCACGTTTATCGGCCGGATCAGGCAAACGCTTGACGAAGTCGCCCGCTTCCATGCGGTCGATAAGGCGGCAAACACTCATTGGCTCAATCTCGAGCAAATGCGCCAACGCCACCTGGGTCAGCCCGTCGTGACGCGACAGTTGCGCCATGGCGCGCCATTGCGCCGAGGTGATATTGTAGCCCTTCGCCCGTTGCTCGAAACGGCGGCGCAGCAGCCGCGACGTGTCGTTCAGCAGGTATCCAAAGCCGTTTAGCGTATTGCGGGTAGCCGTCATAAGCGGTGATATAATCACACTGCTTATTATATCAAGAACATTCTTCGGACGTCCTGAATTAAAGATGAACGTCCCTCTCCGCGAACGGCATTCCCGGCCACCGGGCGCTCCGCCCGGTTCTTCCGAAACGGAACCTCCGGGTTCACACCAATTTGTTTGCAGCCACCGACAAAGCTGGTATTCAGGCGCGCTGCGACCTGGCGGGGACACGCTTCGGCGCGGCATTTGGTATGGCGGCACGACCGCATAAAAACGGGAACAGCGGCGGGCTGCAAAAATCGGGAGGAAGGCATGGCGGGGCTCATCGGCCTGGCGCGCTTGATAGATCGTTTCACGGCTTTTGTCGGAAAATGGGTGTCCTGGCTGATCCTGTTTTCCGTCCTGGTGAGCGCCGGAAACGCCGTTTCGCGCAAATTCTTCGACATCGCTTCGAATTCGATGCTGGAGCTGCAATGGTACCTATTCGGTGCCGCCTTCCTGCTGGCTGCCGCCTACACGCTGCAGCAAAACGAGCATGTCCGCATCGACATCGTTTATACGATGTGGTCGAGGCGCCGGCAGCACTGGATCGACCTTTTCGGGCACGTATTCTTCCTGATGCCGTTCGTGACCCTCATGGTCTGCTATTTCGTCCCCTATGTCTGGCTGTCCTTCAGGTCGGGGGAGGTCTCCACCAATGCCGGCGGCCTCATTATCTGGCCGGGCAAGCTGATGCTCCTGTTGGGCTTCGCGCTCCTGTGGATCCAGGGAATCTCGGAAATCATCAAGAAGATCGCCATCATGCGCGGCCTCATCGAGGATCCAAATCCACACGAATCGAGCCACGCGCCGCTTGACGACATCACAGCGCTGGAAATCCGTTGATGATTGAACTCATCGCTCAGAACATGGCGCCGATCATGTTCGCGTTTCTGGTGGTGTTCCTGCTCGTCGGTTATCCGGCGGCGTTTTCGCTGGCCGCCAACGGATTGCTCTTCTTCTTCATCGGCGTCGAGCTTGCGCCCTATTCCCACAGCACCATTTCGCTTTCCTGGCCACTGCTCTACGCCTTGCCGGAACGCTTCTGGGGCGGCGTCGTCGCCAATGAAACGCTGCTCGCCATCCCTTTCTTCACCTTTATGGGCATCATTCTCGAACGCTCCGGCATGGCCGAGGATCTGCTCGATACGATCGGACAGCTTTTCGGTCCCGTGCGCGGCGGGCTGGCCTATGCGGTGGTCTTCGTTGGCGCCCTGCTCGCCGCCACGACCGGCGTCGTCGCCGCGTCGGTCATCGCGATGGGCCTCATTTCGCTGCCCATCATGCTGCGCTACGGCTACGACCGTCGTGTCGCTACGGGCGTCATCGCCGCATCCGGGACATTGGCACAGATCATTCCGCCATCGCTGGTGCTGATCGTGCTCGCCGACCAGCTCGGCCGCTCCGTCGGCGACATGTACAAGGGCGCGCTGGTGCCGGGCCTCGTGCTGACCGGCATTTATATGGGCTACGTCACCCTGATGAGCATCATCCGGCCGAAATCCATGCCCGCCTTGCCGCTGGAAGCTCGCACGCTCGGCTCTGGCGTGGCCTCGCTGATCGTCGCGCTCGCCGTCGCGATCGCCATCATCTACGGCGCTTACTATGTCATCCTGCCCTATGATGGAGCCAATTCGGAAGTCTGGGCCGCCGCCACCGGCATCATCATCATCTATCTGGCCGCCATCACCGACAAGGGCCTGGGCATCGGACTGATGTCGCGGTTGGCGCAACAGGTCATCATCGTCCTGATCCCGCCGTTGGCGCTTATTTTCCTCGTGCTCGGGACAATCTTTCTCGGCATTGCAACGCCCACGGAAGGCGGCGCGATGGGCGCGGTCGGCGCCATGATCATGGCCGCCGGCAAAGGCAGGCTGACCCTTGATGTCGTCCGTCAGGCGCTCGCCTCCACGACCCGGCTGTCGTCCTTCGTCCTGTTCATTCTCATCGGGTCACGCACCTTTTCGCTCACCTTCTACGGCGTCAACGGCCATCTCTGGGTCGAGCATCTCCTGACGTCGGTGCCCGGTGGCGAGGTCGGCTTCCTGATCGTGGTGAACCTTCTCGTCTTCTTCCTGGCCTTCTTTCTTGACTTTTTCGAACTGGCCTTCATCATCGTGCCGCTGCTGGCGCCCGCCGCTGAAAAACTCGGCATCGACCTGATCTGGTTCGGTGTCCTGCTGGCCATCAACATGCAGACCGCGTTCATGCATCCGCCCTTCGGCTTCGCGCTCTTCTATCTGCGTTCGGTCGCCGCCAAGGTTCCTTATATCGACAAGATCACGGGCGGCAGGATCGAGCCCATCACGACCGGCCAGATTTACTGGGGCGCCGTCCCCTTCGTCTTCATCCAGGTGCTCATGATAGGCATCACCCTCGCCTTCCCCGGCATGGTCATGCGCTATAAGGCGGGCGCTTTTCATCAGGACATCAACAAGGTCAAGATAGACCTTCCCACCCTTGGCGGCGGCGGCGTCGGCTTCAATCCGTTCGCGGTGCCGGGGAGCAAGGGCGCTTCTCAATCGCCCGGACTTGGCGGCAACCCGCCTGGCCTCAGCGGTCCTCCGCCAGGGCTCGGTATTCCGACCGCGCCCAAGCCGGCGGCACCGGCAAATGATCTGAGCCAGCCGCCGAAGTTCAACTGATTGAAATAGGTGGGAGCAGGCCTCTTTCCTGCTGGAGGAAAACGCACAAACAAAACGCCCCGGCCTGATCGGCCGGGGCGTTTTTGTCTTCAATTAGCGGTGGCAGCCTTCAGAGCTTGCCGGCGCGCTGCTGGATCATCATGAACGTGTCGTAGGTGTATTCGGCCACCTGCGCCCACAGATAGGCATCCTTTTTGTACGCCGTCTGGCTCTCGTAGATCTTCTTGAACGGCGCATTCGTCTTCATGATGTCTGCGTAGAGCGATTGCGAGGCATCGAACGCCGCCGACAGGATGTCCTGGCTGAAGGGCCGCAGGATCGCGCCATTGGAGACCAGGCTCTTCAAGGCCCCGGGGTTCTTGTAGTCATAACTCGCCATCATGTCGCAGTTCGCCGCTTCGCAGGCCGAAGCCACGGCTGCCTGATAAGGTTTCGGGAGCGACGCCCACTTGTCCTTGTTGATGAGCGTATGCAGCGCCGGGCCACCTTCCCACCAGCCGGGATAGTAGTAGTATTTGCGCGACCTTGTAGAAGCCGAGCTTCTCATCATCATAGGGGCCGACCCATTCGCACGCGTCGAGCGTGCCCTTTTCCAAGGCCGGATAGATATCGCCACCGGCGATCTGCTGCGGAACAACGCCAAGCTTTTCGACGACCTTGCCGGCAAACCCGCCGATACGCATCTTGAGGCCCTTGAGATCATCCAGTGTATTGATCTCCTTGCGGTACCAGCCGCCCATCTGAACGCCGGTGTTGCCGCAGGGCAGGCCATAGAGCCCGTTCGATCCGAAGAACTCGTTCATCAGGTCGTTGCCGCCGCCATAGTAGAACCAGGCGTTCATCTGGCGCGCATTGAGGCTGAAGGGCACGGCTGTCGCCAGCGCCCAGGTTGGATTCTTGCCCCAGTAATAGTAACAGGCGGTGTGGCACATCTCGACGGTTCCCGCCGCCGCGGCATCCATCGCCTGAAGGCCCGGCACAATCTCGCCGGCGGCGAAAACCTGGATATCGAAATTCCCGTCCGTCGCATCCTTGACGTAGTTCGCCATAGTCTGCGCGGCGCCAAAAATCGTGTCCAGCGCCTTTGGAAACGACGACGTCAGACGCCAGGTTATCTTCGGCATCGATTGCGCGATCGCCGGCGCCGCCAATGTAGAGGCGGCCGCCACGCCCGCGCCGGCCACGCCGGCCTTCTTGAAAAATGTACGACGATCCATTCCGTGTTCCTCCCGATTGAAAAAGGCGTCAGGGACCGTTCCTTGTTTTCCCCCCCGACCCTGAAGCAATCAATACACGTCAGAATCCGTTAGTCCAGCATCCAGTTGCCGATGATCCAACGGGTCCTCGGGGCGATATCGCCGTCTCGAAGAACCACGCAAAACGGCCCGGAGCAGATGGCTCCGGGCCGTTACTTGTCGACCAAATTCCGCTGGATCAGATCTTGCCGGCGCGCTGCTGGATCATCATGAAGGTGCTGAAATTATACTCAGCGACCTGCGTCCAAAGGTAATGCTCCTTGCGGAAATCCTTGATCGAACCCCATATCTTTTTGAATTCCGGGTTCGATGCTTCCATGTCGGCATAGACCTCGTTGGCGGCGTTGAAACAGGCCTCCAGAATGGGCTGGCTGAACGGCCGCAATTGCGCGCCCTCGGAAACGATCTTCTTCAGCGCCGGCGGGTTCACATAGTCGTATTTCTGCAGCATGTCGGCGTCGGCTGCCTGCGCGGCGGTCCTGAACAGCGACTGGTAGGCCTTGGGCAAACCTTCCCACTTGTCCTTGTTGATCATGTAGCTGACCGACGCGCCGCCTTCCCAGAAGCCGGGATAATAGTAGTACGGCGCCACCTTCACGAAGCCGAGTTTCTCATCATCATAGGGACCGACGAACTCGCAAGCGTCCAGCGTGCCCTTCTCGAGCGCCGGATAGATATCGCCTGCCGCGATCTGCTGCGGCACAACGCCCAGTTTCTCGAGCACCTTGCCGGCAAAGCCGCCGACGCGGAATTTGAGACCCTTCAAATCGTCGACCGTGTTGATCTCCTTGCGGAAGAACCCGCCCATCTGCGTCCCGGTATTGCCGCCCGGAAACGCCACCAGCCCCTGCTTGGCGAAGAACTCGTTCATCATGTCGATGCCGCCGCCATGATATGCCCAGGCGTTGCGGCCGCGCGCGTCGAGCGCGAACGGAACGTCGGCGGCGAGCGCCCAGACCGGATCCTTGCCCCAATAGTAATAGGTCACCGTATGCGCCACTTCGACGGTGCCGGCCGCCGCCGCGTCGGCCGCCTGCAGGCCGGGTACGATTTCACCCGCTGCAAAGGGCTGCATGGTGAAATTGCCGTCGGTCGCTTCCGACAGGAACTTCGCCATGGTCTGCGCGCCGCCAAACAATGTGTCGAGCGATTTGGGGAACGACGACGTGCAACGCCAGGTGATTTTCGGCATCGACTGGGCGATGGCCGGAGCGGCTAGCGTGCTGGCCGCGGCGACGCCGGCTCCGGTCACGCCCGCCTTTTTAAAGAATGTACGACGATCCATCGATGTCCTCCATAGCTGTTTCATAGATGGGAAATGGACAGCATGGCTGACCAAATAGAACGGGCGCTACCCTTATACGAGGGCATAGCCATGTCCAGACGAACCGCCCAAAAAATGATATGGCACAAATCTCTGCGCCATCTGGCGCAACACTGGATCAGCGTCTTCGGCGGAAATTGATTGCCCAGCATCGCGCGGCGGCGGTTGGAATGGCTTTCAAATGGTACTAGATTTGGCCAATGGCCGTTGGCCGGTGCAAAAATTCGGAATTTCGGATGATCCAGCCCCTCGTCGCCGTCGCAACTGACGTCAAGGCATTCGAGAATTACATCTGGCATGCTACGCCGCGGCAATATCTCGAAGCGGCGATTTCAGCAGCCGGTGTGTTCCCGCTTCTCGTGCCATCCTTCGGAGATCGCCTGGATTTCGACCGTCTTCTGGACTCCGTCGATGGCGTGATGATCACCGGCTCCAAATCCAACGTGCACCCTTCGCTCTATGGTGGAGATGCCAGCGAAGAGAACGGACCCTATGACCCGGCGCGCGACGGCACGACCTTGCCAATGATCCGCAAGGCAATTGAGCGCGGCGTGCCTTTACTGGCAATCTGCCGCGGCATTCAGGAGATGAATGTGGCGCTCGGCGGTACGCTCGCAACGGAAATTCAGGAACGCGATGGATCGATGGACCATCGCGCACCTGCCAGCGACAATCAGGATGAGCGTTTCGCCATCCGCCAGACAGTCGCCATCAAGCCGGGAAGCTGTCTGGCCGGGATTTTCGGCACCGGCGACATCCAGGTCAATTCGTTGCACCGCCAGGGCGTTGACGTGCTTGGACCCCATCTCCAGATCGAGGCCGTCGCCGAAGATGGAACGGTCGAGGCCGTCTCGGCAAAAGGCGCGTCCGCCTTCGCCGTAGGCGTTCAGTGGCATCCGGAATACTGGGCGGAAACGGACGATACATCGCGACGCTTGTTCAAAGCCTTCGGCGACGCCGCCCGCGCGCATGCCCTCGGTCGCTCCGCCATCCCGGCCGCGGCGGAATAAGGCCATGGCTTCTGGCGAACACGGCCATGGCGGCCACCATCACGGGCATGGCCACGACCATGAAAACTCCGAGCTTTCAGAGATAGAGCTTCGGGTTCGAACGCTTGAATCGCTTCTTGTCGAAAAGGGCTATGTCGATCCAGCGGCCCTCGACGCCCTGATCGACACCTACGAGAAGAAAATCGGACCCAAGAACGGCGCGCGCGTTGTCGCCAAGGCCTGGAACGACCCCGATTTCCACGCCTGGCTGCTTGAGGACGCCACCGCCGCGATCGCTTCGCTTGGCTATACCGGCCGTCAGGGCGAGCACATGGTCGCCGTGGAGAACACCGACGCCATACATAATCTCGTCGTTTGCACGCTGTGTTCCTGTTATCCATGGTCCGTCCTTGGCCTGCCGCCGGCCTGGTACAAATCGCCAGCGTATCGATCGCGCGCCGTCATCGATCCCCGTGGTGTACTGACCGAATTCGGCGTCGAGATTCCCGAAAGCACCGAGGTGCGGGTGTGGGATTCGACGGCCGAAATCCGTTATCTGGTTATCCCGCGCCGTCCGCAGGGCACCGAGGATATGGGCGAAACGGCGCTTGCCGAACTGGTAACGCGCGATTCCATGATCGGCGCCGGTATTGCCCGGATGCCCGGAAGGGCCTCGTGAACGGCGCGGCCGACCTCGGCGGAATGCAGGGTTTCGGCCCGGTGCTTCGCGAAGCCAATGAACCGAATTTTCACGCCGACTGGGAGCGCCGCGCCTTCGCGATGACGCTTGCCATGGGCGCGACCGGTTCTTGGACGCTTGATGCATCGCGCTTTGCCCGCGAGAGCCTGCCGCCTGCTAAATACCTCTCATCCAGCTATTACGAGATCTGGTTCAACGCTCTTTTGAAGCTGATGCGCGAACGCGACCTGCTGGTGGATGGCGAAATGGAGAGAGGCCGTGTGCTGGCGCGCAAGCCGGTTGCGCGCATTCTCGATGGTGGAGATGTGGCGAGCGCTATGGCAAGAGGCGCGCCGACCGAGCGAAAACCTGTTTCTCCCGCGCAATTCCGTACCGGCGACCGCGTCCGCACCCTTAACATGCATCCTGCGACCCATACGCGTCTTCCCCGCTATCTGCGTGGCCACACAGGCGAGATCGTGCGCGTACATGGTGTACACGTTTTTCCCGACAGCAACGCCCATGGCCAAGGCGAAGACCCGCAATGGCTTTATTCGATACGATTTTCCGCGCGCGAACTCTGGGGCGACGGCCGTCCTGCCGTCGACAGCGTCACCGCCGATTGCTGGGAAGTTTACCTTGAGCGCGCCTGACGACAACATGCCCGCGATCCCGAGGGATGCCGATGGAGAACCGGTCTTTTCGGCGCCATGGCAGGCCCAGGCCTTCGCCATGGCAGTGGAAGCACACGGCAAAGGGCTTTTTGCATGGAGCGAATGGGCCGCCGCCCTTGGCGAAGCCCTGAAATCCGGCAATGGCGGCGTGGGCGACGACAGCTATTACCAGGCCTGGCTCACCGTGCTGGAGAAGGTGATGCGCGACAAGCGGATATTGACGGCGAAGGAAATCCACGAACGGCACGAGGCATGGGATCACGCCGCCCGGGCGACACCGCACGGCGAACCGATCGTGCTGGGACGGGAGAAGCAGTTGCCGCGCGACGCGTCGCCTAATCGGCGATGAGCGAAAGGATCGTCGAGCGCGGTCGTATGGATTCGTAGCCTTCGCCGTCGGCGAGCGCGAATTCAACAACGGTCCGGCCCGCGCCGCCGACGAAATCGATCGTGCCGTCTTTCCTCTCTTGCCAGACGCGAGCTTCCACCAGCGGAGCGAAGATCGCTGCGCAGCGGGGGCCGGTCACAAGCCGTGATTTGCCTTCGGACAAGGTCTGGCCCTTGCGGACGACGCAGCTTGCCTGCCCTCCAGCGTTTTCGAGCCTGAAGACGCCAGGTACGTGCTTGTCGGCATTGACACCGTGTGTCGGCGTTGGATCGATCGATATCTGTCGCTGTGAGGCCGCCATTCCGACGGTTGCCGCAAGCCCCGCCATCAACCCGATGGACAATATAAAGTTCATGCTTCAGCCCCCGGCCGCGACTCGGTTGTCGCTACCAGTGGAAAGATGGCGGTAACCCGTTAATCAGTCGTTAAGACTTGACGTGGCGCGTCTCGGGCACGGGCGTAATCGCCTTCCCCTCGGAGAACCAGGAAACGAGATTGTCGACCTGAAGGTCAGCCATGGCCTTGCGCGTGTGGATGGTCGAGGATCCGACATGCGGCAGCAGGCACGCGTTCGGCAGGTCGAGCAGCCGCTGGGGCACATTCGGCTCGTCGGCGAAGACATCGAGACCGGCCGCACGGATCGTTCCGTTCTCCAGCGCGGCGATCAGCGCATCCTCGTCTACTGTGCTGCCACGCCCGACATTGATGAAGATCCCGTCCGGTCCGAGCGCGGAAAAAATCGCCTGATCGATAGCCTTTTCCGTGCCCCTGCCGCCGGGCGCCACGCAAATCAGTGTATCAACCGCCTCTGCCAAATCACGCAGTGTTGGATAATAGGTGTAGGGCGACCCGTCGACCGGATGACGGTTATGGTATCCGACCGGCATGCCGAGCGCTTCTAGACGGCGGGCGATGGCTTGCCCGATCCGGCCCATTCCGAAAATCCCGGCGCGCCGTTGGCGCAAGGTGGCGCCGGCGAGAGGATAAGCCCCTTCCTTCACCCAGCGCCCGTCTCGCAGCCATGCCTCCGCCTTCGGTAGCTCGCGCGCCGTATTGATGAGCAAGCCCAACGCGGTGTCGGCGACTTCCTCGGTCAGGACATCGGGTGTGTTGGTCACCATGATCCCCTTGGAGACCGCATGCTTGACGTCCACGCCATCGTAACCGACGCCAAAATTCGCAATGATTTCCAGATTGGGAAGCGCATCGATGAACGTGGCGTCGATTGCCGTCATAGCGGCGATCGCTCGGACGCTGGCGGCCATTTCAGGTGTTACCGCGGTTCCATCCGCATCCGGCAGTGTAGCCATCTTGAATGTCTCGCGGATTCGCTGGGACGCATGCTCGTTCAAGCGCCCGGGAACCAATACGCAAACTTCATCGATGAGTTTCATTCACTGTCCTCACAATTTGTTCAACCGGCGTGGAGGGAACATGACCAAGACACAGGCCGTTGACCCCCGGTAGTACCGAAAAGACATTCGGTCAAGAACGCAACCCGGAAGGAGATTATTATGAATATCAAGACCTTGGGACTGAGCACAATGGCGGCTTGTTTCGTGGCGGGTGCCGCGATCATGCCGACGGTTGGTGTGGCCAATGCCGCGGGAACGGGCGACAATGGCCCGACAGCCGGGATGAAAACGGCTCCCTATAAGTCCGACGACGAAAAGATGATGTACGAGAAGAACGCCAAAATGATGCGTCCCTTCTTCACCGACGATTCCATGACGAAGATGAAATCGCCGGAAGACGTGAAGAAGACGTTCGCAGCA
This sequence comes from uncultured Alphaproteobacteria bacterium, assembly GCA_963752795.1. Taxonomy (GTDB): domain Bacteria; phylum Pseudomonadota; class Alphaproteobacteria; order Rhizobiales; family Rhizobiaceae; genus Mesorhizobium_L. The sequence continues at coordinate 78,863 of CAVVZH010000005.1, read as the reverse complement.
ATGGATGCTGATTCGCAGGCGGGTATGAAGTCGGCATGCCAGACCGCAGGCGAAAAGCGCGGCTCCTACGGTAGCGTTACGGTTGCCCTGTGTTCCGCAATCGCGGAGTGAGCCAAAATATGCATCGCAACGGAGGCGCGGCACACGTCGCGCCTCTTTTTTTGAAGAGATCTACCGCTCGCGCGGCTTGCCGGTCGATTGGCGCACATGAAGTTCGGGTCGGATGAGTTCCTGTCCTCCATGAACCTCGATACCGCTTAGGCGATCAAGCAACGCGCGCGCCGCCCTTCTCCCAACTTCTCGCTGACCGTTCCAGACCGTGGTGAGCGCCGGCGTCGCGATGGAAGCTTCTTCCAGATCATCATACCCCGTAACCGAAACATCGATACCGGAAACAAGCCCGGCGCGCGCGATCCCGTTCATCAGGCCGATGGCGACAAGATCGTTCCAGCAGACGGCGGCGGTCGGTTTGTCCTTGAGCGCAAGGAATTGTTGCGCCGCCTCGAATCCCGCCTGTTTGGTGCGCGGTCCGGGGAGCCTCCATTCAGGCCGTATCTCCATGCCCGCCTTTTCCATCGCCACGACATAGCCGTGAAAACGGTCGCGCCCCGTCGAGGTGTGGTCGGTGCCGCCGATCATGGCGATACGGCGATGGCCGAGCGAGATCAGGTGATTGGTCGCAAGCCCGATGCCGAAGGAATCGTCGCCGCGAAACACCGGTACGTCCGCCCCCTCCACCGTTCGCGCGATGAGCACCGCGGGCAAACCGTTGTCTTCCGCAAGGCCGATGTCTTCAGGGGGAGTCCCGATCGCGGGCGACATGATGACGCCGTCGGCGCCGAGTTGCAGCAGCGTATCGATAAAGGTGCGCTGCTTTTCGAGTTGGTCGTAATGGTTGGAAAGGATGAAAGTTTGCCGGCTTCGGTCGAGTTCCGACTCGATCGAACGCAATATCTCAGCAAAAAACGGGTTCATGATGTCGTGTACGACGACGCCGACAATACCCGATCGCGAAGTGCGCAGACTGGCCGCGCGCCGGTTGTAGATATAGCCGATCGCACGGGCGTGTTCCTTGATGCGGTCACGCGTGCTGTCGGCGACCAGTGGCGAATCGCGCAGCGCCAGCGACACGGTGGCGGTCGACACCTTCAACGCGTCGGCGATGGTCGAAAGCTTGATCTTTTGAGCCAGCGCCCCCTCCCGGCAAGCAACCCTTAAACTGTTTAAAGCCGCTTATGCCACCGAAGGGAACCGGATCAAACCTTTTTATTCACATGGCTTCGACGCGCGGGAACGTGGCCCGAAACAGCAGCACCGGCGGAGCCAGGCTTTCAAGAGGGGGATTGCGCCATTTCGTCCGCTTCGGCTTCGTCGTCCGCATCGATATATTCGGCGTCCGACAAATTCGCTTCAACCCGGGCCAGAAGTTTTGAAAGCATCTTCTGATCTTTCTTGTCCAGCCCCTTCAGGGCCAGTTTCTGTGTCTTGCGCAGCGATTTCTCGATGGATTTGATTACTTCACGGCCGCTGTCGGTGAGGGAAACATGGGCCTGCCTTGCATCCTGATCCGAGGCTATTTTGTCGAGGAATCCCTGGGCCTGCAGTCGATTGATGGTCTTGGTGATGGTCGGCGGACGAACGCCGAGCCGGACGGCGAGTTCGCCGGGCGTTTGCCCGTCCTCCTGCGCCAGGGCGAGCATGACCTGATCCTGGCCGGCGTAGAGCCCATGATCGTTGAGACGCGCGGCAAGCGACGTGCGGGAAAGTCGCGCGGCCGATTGCAACAGGTTCATCGTGGCTCCCCTGGTCGCGCCTTTTTCAGACTTGGCCATGTCTTTCTCTCCCCCCAGAACCTGGAGCTTCCAGGCGCCGAACTTAACCGCGCCGCGAACTTTCGCAACCGACATCCCGCAAGGGCATGACGCAGGAGACCGACACTTTGCCGGCAATGGATTTCCTTTCATCGCAAAGCCGTGTGACAGCCGAATGACATCGAAGAGCTGGGTCATCGAAGGCGTGCAATTCCGGGTCCGGCGTCCTATATGAGGCCGGCATCGCAGCGAGGACTCTCATGGCTGATACACAGGCGCAAATCCCGGTGACCGTGCTGACTGGTTATCTCGGATCCGGCAAGACAACCCTTCTCAATCGCATTCTCAGCGAAGACCACGGCAAACGCTATGCGATCATCGTCAACGAATTCGGCGAGATCGGCATCGACAATGATCTGATTGTGGAATCCGATGAGGAAATCTACGAAATGAACAATGGCTGTGTCTGCTGCACGGTGCGCGGCGATCTGATCCGAGTGGTCGAGGGCCTGATGCGCCGCCCGGGCCGCTTTGACGCCATCCTGGTGGAAACGACCGGCCTTGCCGATCCCGTGCCCGTCGCCCAGACCTTCTTCATGGATGACGACGTGCGCGCCAAGACCAAGCTCGATGCCGTCGTCGCGCTGGTCGACGCCAAGCATTTGCCGCTTCGCTTGAAGGATTCCCGCGAGGCGGAAGACCAGATCGCGTTCGCGGATGTCGTGCTCCTCAACAAGACCGATCTTGTAAGCGAGCAGGAACTGCACGACGTCGAAGCGACGATCCGCGCCATCAACCCGTCGGCGCGCATCCATCGCACCACCCGCGCCGGCATCGATCTCGGTGAGGTGCTCGACCGCGGCGCCTTCGACCTGAAGCGGGCGCTGGAGAACGATCCGCATTTCCTCGACGCCGACGAGCATGACCATGAGCACCATGACCATGAGGGGCACGATCATCATGGCCACGACCATAATCATCACCACCACCATGCCGGAGAAGTATCCGATATCCATGATGTCACGGTGCAATCGGTTTCGCTGCGCGGCGGCGAGATGGATTCGCGCAAATTCCTGCCATGGATCCAGAAGATCACGCAGATGGAGGGTCCGAACATTCTTCGGCTCAAAGGCATCATCGCCTTCAAGGACGATCCCGACCGCTACATCATCCAGGGCGTGCACATGATCATCGAGGGCGATCACCAGCGCCTGTGGAAAGACGGCGAAAAGCATGAAAGCCGCCTCGTCTTCATTGGCCGGGAGCTCGACGCCGAGCGCCTGAAACGAAGCTTCGACGCCTGCCAGGCAGCTTGATCGCATCATGCCGACTGTCGCTCCGCTGGACCTTGAAGGTCATTGCATCGCCGCCGCCTTCGTCGGCGACATACCGCATTTCGCGCTCGCCGATGGCATCGTCCATCGCCTCGACCATGGCCACAAATCGGCGGCGGTCCATGACGGTCTCCTCTGCGCCGTGGTTTCGCTCGACGGCGGCAGCCTTCTAAGCGGCGGCGAGGATGGCAAAATCGTCAAGCTGTCGCCGGATGGCACGATCAACGTGCTTGCCGAGGCAGGGTCAAAATGGATTACGAGCATCGCCGCCGGACCGCAGGGCGCTGTCGCCTACGCAATCGGGCGCACCGCCACGGTCCGCTTCGCCGACGGCAAGGTGCGCTCGACGGAATGCCCGCGCTCGGTGGAGGGCGTGGCGTTCGCGCCGAAGGGCATGCGGCTGGGCATCGCGCGCTATAATGGCGCCACCCTCACCTTCCCGGCAACCGACGGCAAGCCAGCAGAACTCGAATGGGCCGGCGCGCATACCGGCATCGCCTTTTCGCCGGACGGCAACTACCTCGTCACCGCCATGCAGGAAAACGCTTTGCATGGCTGGAAGCTATCCGACGGGAAGAACATGCGCATGAGCGGTTATCCGGCGAAGATTAAGAGCATGTCATGGTCGCCCAGGGGCCGCTGGCTGGCGACCTCGGGTGCACCCGCCGCCATCGTCTGGCCCTTCACCGGCAAGGACGGCCCGATGGGCAAGGCGCCGGTGGAACTCGGCACGCGTGGCGATTCGATGGTCACGTCCGTCGCCTGCCACCCGACGCAGGAGGTGGTCGCCATCGGTTTTCAAGACGGCATGGTGCTGGCGGCGCGCATTGCCGACCAGAAGGAAGTGCTTCTGCGCAGGACGGGAAAAAGTGCGATCACGTCGATGGGGTGGGACGCCCAAGGCGCGCGCCTGGCTTTCGGCACCGACTTGGGCGAATGCGGTGTCATCGACATCAGCGCCTGACCGGGCCGTTCCTTGCTGTCCGGGACATCGTCCCTCCTATCACCATGTGAATCTGGCTGGCCGAAAAAAGCTGAAGGGCCTCGCCTCTATCAATTGTTATTGCCAAGGGCCTGCCTGGAACATATCATGAACGAATGGCGCGTCTCCCTCTCATGGAAAAACTGGCAATCCTGTCGGACGCCGCGAAATACGATGCCTCCTGCGCATCGTCGGGGGCAAGCGGCCGAAACTCGCTGAAAAGCCGGGGAATCGGCTCGACCGAAGGCATGGGCATCTGTCATTCCTACGCCCCGGACGGCCGCTGCATCTCGCTCCTGAAAATTCTGCTGACGAATTTCTGTATCTACGACTGCGCCTATTGCATCAATCGTTCGTCGTCCAACGTGCGCCGGGCGCGCTTTACGGTAGATGAAGTCGTTCGCCTGACCATCGAATTCTACAAGCGCAATTACATCGAAGGCTTGTTCCTGTCGTCGGGCGTCGTCCGCTCTCCCGACGAGACGATGGGCGAGATCGTCGAAGTGGCGCGGCGACTGCGCGAGGAAGAAGCCTTCGCCGGCTACATTCACCTGAAGACCATCCCCGATTGTTCGCAGGATCTCGTCGACAAGGCCGGCAATTATGCCGACCGGCTGTCGATCAACGTCGAACTTCCCACGGACGAGAGCGTCATGCGTTTCGCTCCCGAAAAGAAGCCGGCGACAATCCGTATCTCGATGGCCAGGCTACGCGGCAAGATGGAGGAGATGGCGGAACCGACGCAGCGGACCGGCAAGCGCAAGCGCTTTGCCCCCGCCGGCCAGAGCACCCAGATGATCGTCGGCGCGGACACCACGACCGATGACGGCATCCTGAAGACGAGCGCCCGGCTCTACGGCAGTTACCGGCTGCGGCGGGTCTATTACTCTGCCTTTAGCCCGATCCCGGATTTCGACCTCCGTCCTGCCCTTGGCGAAGCCGCCCCTGATCCGCGAGCACCGGCTTTACCAGGCCGACTGGCTGATGCGGTTCTACGGTTTCGAGCAACCGGAAATCCTTGCCGCGAGTTCCACGGGCATGCTCGATCTCGATATCGACCCGAAGCTCGCCTGGGCGCTGGCCAACCGCCATTTCTTTCCACTCGACGTGAACCGCGCATCGAAGGAAAGGCTGCTGAGAATTCCCGGATTGGGCACCAAATCGGTCACCAGGATCATCGAGAGCCGGCGCTTCAGGCGGCTGCGGCTGGAAGACGTCGGACGGTTGTGCGCATCGGTGGCCAAGGTTCGGCCGTTCATCGTCGCGGAAGGCTGGTCACCGGGCGCCACGACCGACGAGGCGCATCTGCGCGCCAGGCTGTCGCCACCGCCGAAGCAACTTTCCCTGTTTTAGACGATGAACGCCCACGCCCTCAAAAAGCCGGCCAGCTATAGCGTCCGCATTGCCGGCCAGACGGATTTTGACGGCTGGCGCGACGCGGCCCGCCGCCTCGCCCTGAGCAACATCCCGTCGGAACAGATCGTCTGGACCGTCGCCGGCGCTGGAGACGAAGACCTGTTCGCGAGCGGTGAGGATCTTCCTCACCCTCCACAGGGCAGGGAAATGACGGCCCCGCGCGAATTCGTCGAACGCGCCGAGGCCGTCATCTGCCATTCCGATCCGGACCGACTCGGCTTCCTTTATCGGTTGCTGTGGCGCTTCGCCAGCGAGCCGCATCTGTTGAAGATCCATGCCGATCCCGACGTCAAACGCTTCGAGCAGATGGATAAGTCGGTGCGGCGCGACATCCACAAGATGCGCGCCTTCGTTCGCTTCATGCGCATCGGCGATGGCGAGGCAGAGCGCTTCGTGGCGTGGTTCGAGCCGCAGCATTTCATTCTCGAGCGCAACGCGCCGTTTTTCGTGCGCCGCTTCACCGGCATGCGCTGGACGATCCTGACGCCTTACGCTTCGGCTGACTGGGACGGCGAGCGTTTGGCGATCGGTCCCGGCGCGCGTAAGGCCGACGCGCCGGCGGAAGACGCCGAAGTCGCGTTATGGCGCACCTATTTCAAGAACATCTTCAACCCGGCGCGGCTCAAGGTGAAAGCCATGCAGGCCGAGATGCCGAAAAAATACTGGCGGAACCTTCCCGAGGCCTCGCTCATTCCCCAGATGATCGGGAATGCCGGAGAGACGGCAAAAAACATGATCGACAAGGCTCCGACTTCTCCTGCTGCGCATCACGCGGCCGTCCGCGCCAGGCACTGGTCGGGCGAGACCGAAGCGGATGCCCCGAAGGAAGCCACAAGCATCGGCGATCTGCGCAAGCAGGCCGAAACCTGCCGGCGCTGCCCTCTATGGCGGGAAGCCACCCAGACAGTGTTCGGCGAGGGACCGGAAAACGCCGCGGTGGTCTTCGTCGGCGAACAGCCCGGCGACCAGGAGGATCTGGCAGGCAAGCCGTTCGTCGGCCCGGCCGGCAAGGTGTTCGACGCGGTATTGTCCGAGGCCGATGTGGACCGTGACAGGACTTACGTCACCAATGCCGTCAAGCATTTCAAGTTCGTCCCGCGCGGCAAGAAGCGTATTCATTCAAAGCCGAACGCCGGCGAAATACAGGCCTGCCGCTGGTGGGTGGACCATGAACTCGGCCTGATAAAGCCTGATGTCGTCGTGGCGCTCGGGGCGACCGCCGCGCAATCGCTGTTAGGCAAGGCGGTGCCGGTCACCAAGCTGCGCGGCACCACCGTCGAACGGGATGACGGGCTGAAAGTTTTTATCACCGTGCACCCTTCATACCTTTTGCGGATTCCGGACGAGGCGGCGAAGCAGGCAGAACGCCAACGCTTTCTCGACGACATGAAAGCCGTGAGAAAGCTTATGGCCGCGTAAAGACGCGCGCCACCCTTCAGCGCACCAGGATCGCCCTCAGATCGTTGACATTGGTGCCCGTCGGGCCCGGCGCGAACAGGTCATCGACGGCATCGAAGGCCGTCCAGGCATTGTTGCCGGCGAGCATGGCCTTGGCATTGATCCCCGCCTCCCGCATGCGCTCCACCGTGGAGCCATCGCAGAAAGCGCCGGCATTGTCCTCCGATCCGTCGATCCCGTCCGTGTCGGCGGCAAGCGCATGAATGCCCTGCAGACCGGCGATGCCCAATGCGAAGGCCAGCAGGAACTCGCTGTTACGCCCACCCTTGCCCTTGCCCCGGATCGTCACCGTTGTCTCGCCGCCCGAAAGGATCACGACAGGCTTTTGGAAGGGCCGATCGCGCAGCGCCACTTCGCGGGCGACCGCCGCGTGCATGCCGCCGACCTCTCGCGCCTCGCCCTCGATCGAATCCGAAAGGATGACCGCTCCGACGCCCTGCCGTTTCGCTTCGGCCGCGGCCGCTTCCAGCGATACGGCGGCCGAGGCGATCAGATGCACCTCGTTGCGGGCAAAGCGCGGATCGCCCGGCATCGGCGCATCGGCGGCGGCGGAGTTCAAATGCGCCATGACCGCATCAGGAAGATCGAGACGGTAGGTCTTCACGATGGCCAGCGCATCGTCACGCCTGGAATCGTCGGGGACGGTCGGTCCCGATGCGACAAAGGCAGGGTTGTCACCGGGAATGTCCGACACGATGAGCGAAATGACCTTTGCCGGATACGCCGACGCCGCAAGCCGACCGCCCTTGATCGCCGAGATGTGCTTGCGCAGCGTGTTCATAGCGGAAATCGGCGCGCCGGATGCGAGCAGCGCTTTGTTGACCGCGATCTCGTCGGCAAGCGTCAGTCCGCCGGCTGGCGCGGGCAGCAGCGCCGAACCGCCGCCGGAAATAAGAGCGATGACGAGATCGTCCTTCGACAGTCCTTTGACGGCTTCCAACAGCCGCCCCGATGCGGCAAGGCCGGCCTCGTCCGGCACCGGATGCGCCGCTTGCAAGATTTCAATGCGCTCGCACGCTACGGCGTAGCCGTAACGTGTCACCACAACGCCTTCGAGCGGTCCGTCCCACGCTTTTTCCAGCGCCCGCGCCATTTGCGCCGCGCCCTTGCCCGCGCCGACGACAATCGTCCGGCCCTTCGGCTTTGGCGGCAAATGCTCGCGGATCGTGCACTCGGGATCGGCGGACGCAACCGCCGCATCGAAGAGCGATGTAAGGAAGGGCTTGGGATCGAGGGTCATACAGAGCCAGGAGCGCTGAGCCCGCTCTTGGCCGCCCTGCCCGCGACATAGACCTCGGTCACGGCGCGATCATCGCCCATCGTTTGCAACAGGAAAAGCTCCTCCGGCAATGTGCTCACATTTTCCATCCGTAAGGTCATGCCCGGCGTCGCGCGAGAATTCAACACAACGATATCCGCGTCACTCCCCACCTCCAGCGAGCCGACCCTCTCGCCGATGGACAACGCCTCGGCGTTGCCGCGCGTGATCTGCCAGAAGGAGGCGAGCGGATTGAGCTTCTCGCCATTCAGCGCGATCACCTTGTAGCCCTCGTCCATCGTCCTCAGCATCGAATAGTTGGTGCCGCCGCCGACATCCGTCGCCGCGGCGATCCTTAGCGGCTTCTCCCGCTTGCGATAGCGCTGATAGTCGAACAGACCGGAGCCCAGAAAAAGGTTTGAGGTCGGGCAGAAGACCGCGACCGATCCCGAATCCGAGAGCGCGTCCGCCTCGCGCTCCGATAGGTGAATGCAATGGCCGAACAGGCTCTTCTTCCCGAGCAACCCGTAATGCTCGTAGACGTCCGTGTAATCCTTCGACCAGGGATAGAGCTCCTGCGTGAAGGCGATTTCCTCATGGTTTTCCGACAGATGCGTCTGCATGTGGCAATCGGGATATTCGCGCGCCAGCGCCCCGGCCATCTCCATCTGTTCCGGCGACGAAGTGATGGCGAAGCGCGGCGTGATGGCATAATTCTGCCTCCCCTTGCCGTGCCATTCCTCGATCAGCGCTTTCGAATCGTCATATCCCGATTGCGGCGTGTCGGTGACGCCGTCCGGCGCGTTGCGATCCATCATCACCTTGCCGGCGATCATCAGCATATTGCGGTCGTGGGCCTCGGAAAACAGGGCCTCGGCGGAAGCCTTGTGCACCGAGCAATAGGCCGCCGCGCTTGTCGTGCCATGGCGTATCAGTTCGTCGAGGAAGAGCCGCGAGATTCGCCGCCCGTGCTGCGCGTCGCGGAACTTCGTTTCCTCGGGAAATGTGTATTCATTCAGCCATTGCAACAGTTCCGCGCCATAGGAAGCGATGACCTGCATCTGCGGATAATGGACATGGGCGTCGATGAAACCGGGCAGCACGAGATGGGGCCGATGATCCACGACCGCAACGCCCTCGCCCGCGACCTTGCTCACCGAGGCGTAGTCGCCCCGCGCCGCCACCTTGCCGTCGCGAATGAGGACTGCCCCATCCTCTTCATAAAGGCAGGAGGCCGCGTCATCGATGCCTCGGGGTTCGCGCTGGAAGGCGAGAAGCCGGCCCCGGATGATGGTTTCGCTTGCCATCTCAGTCGGCGGCGTTCGTGGATTCGAACCAGGCGACGATGCTCTGCCGCTCCTGCGGCGTGATTTGCGTGACGTTGCCGCCGGGCGGCATGGCGTGGCTGCGTCCGGCCTGCAGATAGATCTGGCGGGCATGTTCGGCGATATGCGCGTCAGTATCCAGCATCACGCCCTTGGGCGCCTCGTAGATGCCGTCATAGGACGGCTCCTTGGCATGGCACATCGAGCAACGCCCCATCACTGTGTCACGCACATGGGGAAAGTCCGCCGACGCCATGTAGGGAGCGGCCGCCTCGGAGACTTTATCGTCGCTGCCGCCCAGTATCCTGGGCGCCGTGGACAGCCACATGATGACCACGAACACGATCGCCGCCAGCAGCCAGGTCCAGGTCGGATTGCCCTTCCGTGCATGCTTCATGTTGAAATAGTGCCGGATGAGCACACCCATCAGGAAGACCAGCGAAGCGATGATCCAGTTGTAACGCGTGGCGAACGCCAACGGATAATGGTTCGACAGCATCAGGAAGAGGACAGGCAGCGTCAGATAATTGTTGTGCAGCGACCGTGTCTTGGCGATGCGGCCATATTTGGGGTCAGGCTTGCGGCCGGCGAGAAGGTCGGCGACGACGATCTTCTGGTTCGGAATGATGATGAAGAACACGTTGGCCGACATGATCGTCGCCGTGAACGCGCCGAGATGAAGCAATGCGGCGCGGCCGGTGAAAAGATGGGTATAGCCCCACGCCATGAAGACCAGTACCGCAAAGAGCACGATCATCAACGTCGTGTCGTTGCGCCCGAGCGGCGATTTGCACAGAAGGTCGTAGACAATCCAGCCGAGCGCGATCGAGGCCATGGAAATGCCGATCGCCACCGGCGCCGAAACGTCGAGTACATTCGGATTGATGAGAAAGAGATGCGCGCCGGCATAGTAGACGACGCACAGCATGGCGAAGCCCGTCAGCCAGGTCGAATAGGCCTCCCATTTGAACCAGGTGAGATGCTCGGGCATAGATTCCGGCGCCACCAGATACTTCTGCACATGGTAGAAACCGCCGCCATGCACCTGCCATTCCTCGCCATAGGCGCCGTCCGGCAGGCCGGACCGCTGGCGCAGGCCGAGGTCGAGCGCGACGAAATAGAAGGACGAGCCGATCCAGGCGATGCCGGTGATGACATGCAGCCAGCGCACGGCAAAGGCCACCCATTCCCATAAAACCGCGTAGTCGTTCATTTCAGTTCCCCTGTTGAACCGACATTACGGCATGCCGGTCAAAGCGGAAGAGCAGCGCCACGCGATGACTTTCAAAAAAATCTGGAAAATACTACCCTGCATGGACGGGGAGAAAACATCTCGTGGCTTATCTCGACAATATTTCCGTTTTCGTGCGTGTCGTGGAACTGGGCAACCTCTCCGCCGCCGGACGCGATATGCGCATTTCGCCCGCCGTCGCCTCCAACCGCATCAAGGAACTCGAGAAGCATCTCGGCGTGCGTCTCTTCAACCGCACGACGCGGCAATTGATGCCGACGGAGCATGGCCGGGTCTTCTACGAGCGCGCTGTTGCTGTGCTCGAGGCGGTGGCCGAGGCGGAAGGCGCCGTCAGCGCCCTTTCCGGCCAGCCACGCGGCACCATCCGCGTCACCGCGCCCCTTGGCCTGGGGCGGCGGCTGATCGCCTCCGGCATCCCCGAATTCCACGAAAAATACCCGGACATCGAGGTTCGCCTCCGCCTGTCGGACCATAATGTCGACATGATGCGGGAGGGCCTGGATGTCGCCTTCAATCTCGGCATTCTGGAAGATTCCAGCCTGCGCATGCGCGGCATCATGGAGTGTGAGCGCGTATTGGTGGCGGCGCCTTCCTATCTGGAAGCGCGCGGCGAGCCGAAAACACCGCAAGATCTGATCGGCCAGAAACATGACTGCCTGATCCTGCGCTATCCGGGAGCACGCGAATTCCAGTGGCATCTCTCCACCCAGGACGGACCGAAAAAGCTGGAGGTTCACGGCCCCTACGATTCCGACGATGGCGATGTCTTGACCGGCTGGGCGCTGGCAGGACACGGCATCATCAACAAGCCGCGCTTCGAGGTCGAACCCTTCATCCGCGATTGGCGGCTAAAGATCATATTGCCGGAAACTCCGCCCGTTCCGATCCAGTTGGCGGCGGTCTTTCCTCACCGCAAATATCAGGACCCGAAGGTGCGGCTGTTGCTCGACTTCATGGCCGAGCGTTGCCAGCGCATGATCCGCGACATTCTGGGTACAAAATAGCAGCGGAGACTTCCCGCCCGATTTCGCCTACCCCGCGAAAGCCGGCGCAGACCAGGCATGACGTCCTTACAGGAACGCCTTCGCCTTCATCGTCGACGGCGCCTTGACCCCCAGCCGCTTCAGGATCGTTGGAGCAAGCTGCAACTGGTCGAGCAGCACATCTTCCTTTGGCCCCTTGGCATCACCGAAATAATAGAGGGCGAAATCCTGCTGCAAATCCTCATGGCCGCCGTGGTGGCCTCGATCCGTCTGGCCGTGATCGGCGGTAACGATCACCTCGTATCCAGCTTCGCGCCATTTTGGCAGGAAGGCCGCCAGCATCACATCCATTGCCGCACAGGCATGATCCATCTCGCCGCAATCATGGCCAAAGCGGTGGCCCATCGAATCCAGCGTGCAGGTGTGCAGGATGCCATAATCGATGCCGAACCGTGCCGAAAGCATGGTCAGCGTCGCGAACAGATCGACGTCCGATGGCGTCATCTGGTTGCTGTGGTTGTAGCCGCTCATCGAATGGAAGCGGCCATGCGTGATCGGGCCGTCGGGTTCGTCATATTCGATGTCACCGACGAAATCGAAAGGGTAGCGATTGAAGAATTCCGACCAGTAGGAATGCGTCACGGCACCCGTCTTGCCGCCGGCTTTGGTGATTTCCGAAAACAGGTCGGGCTGGCTGACCTTGAAGCGGAATTCGTTGGAAAGAATGCCATGCACCTGCGGCGGCACGCCGGTATGGATCGACGCATAGCAGCAGGCGGATGTCGAAGGCAGCACCGAGCGCATCTTCCAGACGTTCGCCTCGCCCGACTGCACCCATCCCTCGAGATTGCCGAACAGCCGTCGCCAGTTGCGCCACGGCACGCCATCGAGAATGATGAGAAGGAGTTTGGATTTCAGGGGCATAGTAATCTGCTGTTCGAATTTAGGTCACGCCAAGGATGGAAAGCGATCAGTTCCCCGCCGCTTCCATGCGCCGGCCGGAGATCGCCTTCTCAAGCCAGCCGAGTTCCATCTCCGGAACAGAAGAGAGAAGCAGGTCGGTATAGGCGTCGAACGGCGGCTTCAGCACTTCGCTCTTCGGGCCGTAGCGAACCACCGACCCCTGATACATGACGGCGATGGAATCGGCGATGGATTTCACCGTCGCCAGATCATGCGTGATGAACAGATAGGCGACGTTCTCTTCCTTCTGCAGATTGAGCAGCAGCTTCAGAATGCCGTTCGCGACCAGCGGGTCGAGCGCGCTCGTCACCTCGTCGCAAATGATCAGACTCGGCTTGGCGGCAAGAGCGCGGGCGATGCACACGCGCTGTTTCTGCCCGCCCGACAACTCGGCCGGATAGCGATCGATGAAACCCGTTCCCATCTCGATCTTGTCGAGCAACTCGCGAACCATCCGGTCGCGCTCCTTGCCGCGCTTGCCGAAGTAGAACTCGATGGGACGGCCGATGATCGTGCCCACCGTCTGGCGCGGGTTCATGGCGACGTCGGCCATCTGGTAGATCATCTGCAACTCGCGCAGATCGTCCTTGGTGCGGTTGGCAAGGCGCGGCGGCAGCACGCGGCCGGAAAAATCGATCGTGCCTTCCATCGGCGGCAAAAGGCCGGTGATGGCGCGCGCCAGCGTCGATTTGCCGGAGCCGGATTCGCCCACGACGGCCAGCGTCTGGCCGGGAAAAATGTCGACCGAAACGTTCTTCAGCACCTTCACCTTGCCGCCGCCATAGGCAGCCGTGACATTCTTCACAGAAAGGATCGGATCGGTCGTCGGCTTCTTTTCCTCGTGCGGTATGGAGTGCACAGAAACCAGCGCGTTGGTGTATTCCTGGCGCGGTTCCTTGATGATCTGGTGCGTGTCGCCCTTTTCGACCTTCTTGCCGTGGCGCAGCACCATGATGTCGTCGGCCACCTGCGCCACGACCGCGAGGTCATGCGTAATATAGAGAGCGGCCACACCGGTATCGCGAATGGCCTTCTTGATTGCCGCCAGAACGTCGATCTGCGTGGTCACGTCGAGCGCCGTCGTCGGTTCGTCAAAGACAATCAGATCCGGCTTCGAGCACAGCGCCATCGCCGTCATCACACGCTGTAACTGGCCGCCGGAAACCTGATGGGGAAAGCGGTCGCCGATATGTTCGGGGTCGGGCAGGCTGACTTCCTTGAACAGAGCGATGGCGCGTTTCTCGGCCTCCGCGCGCGAACAGACGCCGTGCTTGAGAGACGCCTCGATGACCTGGCGCATCAGCCTGTGCGCCGGGTTGAACGCCGCCGCCGCCGATTGGGCGACGTAGCAGACTTCCTTGCCGCGCAGCTCGCGAAAACCCCGTTGCCCTCCCTGAAGAATGTCGCGGCCGTTGAGCAGAACCTCGCCGCCCGTGATGCGCACACCGCCACGGCCATAGCCCATCGAGGAAAGGCCGATGGTGGACTTGCCGGCGCCGGATTCGCCGATAAGACCAAGCACCTTGCCGCGCTGCAATTTCACCGAGACGTCATCGACTATGACGATATCCTTTGGATCTTCGCCCGGCGGATAGACCGTCGCCTCGATCCGCAGATTCTTGATCTCGAGAAGCGTGTCGGATTTGGGATCGCGCGTTTTCGCTGCCTTAGCCATTGCCGCGTCCTCCCTTCAGATCGGTGGTTCGGTTGAGGATCCAGTCGGCGACGAGATTGACCGAAATGGCGAGGATCGAAATGGCTGCGGCTGGAAGCAACGCCGCGGGAATGCCGAAGACGATGCCTTCCTTGTTGTCCTTGACCATACCGCCCCAATCCGATTGAGGCGGCTGCACGCCAAGACCAAGGAAGGAGAGCGCCGACAGGAACAGGATGGCGAAGATGAAGCGCAGGCCGAGTTCCGCCACCAGCGGCGACAGGGCGTTCGGCAATATCTCGCGGAAGATCACCCATAATTTTCCTTCGCCGCGAAGTTTGGCGGCCTCGACGAAGTCCATGACATTGATGTCGACGGCGACCGCGCGCGAGATGCGGTAGACCCGCGTCGAGTCCAGCACGCCCATGACGAGGATCAGGGTAAGCGTGTTGGAGGGCAGGACCGACAGCACCACAAGGGCGAAGATCAACGTCGGGATCGACATGAACAGATCGATGAAACGTGACAATATCTCGTCGAACCAGCCGCCGATGACCGCCGCTGTAAAGCCGAGGCTGGCGCCGAGCGTGAAGGAAAGCGCCGTCGCCAGAAAGGCGATGAACAGCGTGATGCGGGCTCCGTAGAGCAGGCGGGTGAGAAGATCCCGCCCGAGATTGTCCGTTCCCAGCCAATGCGCGGCCGAGAATGGCGCCCACACGTCACCGACGATCTCGCTGTTCGGGTAGGGCGCTATCCAGGGCGTGAAGATTGCCGCCAGCACGAACAAGGCGGTTATCAAAATGCCGATCAGCGCGCTTATCGGTATGCGTTTGATATCAAGCATCCGTTATCCCCTATTTCGGATGCCGCAGGCGCGGATTCGACAGGATCGAGAAAATGTCGGCCAGCATGTTGAGCGCGATATAGACGGCGGCGAAAATAAGCCCGCAATCCTGGACGACCGGCACATCGCGCTTGGCGACGTGGTCGACCAGATATTGTCCCATGCCGGGATAGACGAAGATGACCTCGATAACGACCACGCCGACGACGAGATAGGCGAGATTGAGCATCACGACATTGATGATCGGCGCCACCGCGTTGGGAAAGGCGTGCCGCCATATGATCTCGAAGCGCGAAAGCCCCTTGAGTTCCGCCGTCTCGACATAGGCCGATTGCATCACGTTTAGGATAGCGGCTCGCGTCATGCGCATCATCTGGGCGAGAACAACCAGCGTCAGTGTCGTGGCCGGCAGGGTAATCGCCTCCATGCGTTGCAGGAAGGGCATGCTGTCATAAACGGTCGATACGCTGGTGAACCAGCCGAGCTTTACGGCCACGAAATAGATCAGCAGATAGCCGATGAAGAACTCCGGCAGCGAGATTG
Source organism: uncultured Alphaproteobacteria bacterium (assembly GCA_963752795.1). Classification (GTDB taxonomy): domain Bacteria; phylum Pseudomonadota; class Alphaproteobacteria; order Rhizobiales; family Rhizobiaceae; genus Mesorhizobium_L. Next base: position 63,040 of record CAVVZH010000005.1, on the reverse strand, counting down.
CCGCCAGAGTCGACGCCGAGATCAGCTTGTCGATAATGCCGTTCCTGTGGCGCACCGCAATGAGCCCCAGAATGATCGACAGCGGAATGGATACCGCTGCAGCCCAGAAAGCCAGGAACAGCGTATTGGCCAACCGCTTGCCGATCTCGGGGCCAATCTCCTGGCCGTTCGACAACGCCGTACCGAGATCGCCATGTAGCAACCCGAACAACCAGCGGAAATAACGCACATAGGCCGGGTCATTCAGGCCAAGCGATTCACGCAGATTCGCGATCGACTGCGGCGTAGCCGCCTGGCCTAGAATGGATTGCGCGACGTCGCCGGGCAGGATCTGCGTCCCGACGAATATCAGGACGGAGACCGCAAACAGCAGGATGATGCTGAGCCCGACGCGTTGTCCAATCAGCTTTACTAAAGATGACCCCATGGATATGCGGCCCGGTCAGGCCGCAAGCCAGCATTCTGCAAGCGCGTAACCATTACTCATTTCGGCGGCCGGATTCTTCACCCAGCCTTCGACGCCCTTACCGCTGGCATCGATGTACTGGTTGAAGAATGGAACGATCAGGCCGCCCTGGTCGCGCATGACCATGTCGATGTCACGGTACATTTTCTTGCGCTTGTCCTTGTCGAGTTCACCGCGCGCCGCGATGATCATCTTGTCGAAGGAATCCCGCTTGAAGCGTGTATCGTTCCAGTCCGCGGTCGAAAGATAAGCGGTGGAGTACATCTGGTCCTGCGTCGGGCGACCGCCCCAGTAGGAGAGCGAGAAGGGCTTCTTGTTCCAGACTTCCGACCAGTATCCGTCGCCCGGCTCGCGCTTGACATCGATCTTGATGCCGGCCTTGGCGCAGCTCTGCTGATAAAGCTCGGCCGCGTCGACGGCGCCGGGGAACGCCACGTCGGAGGTGCGCAGCAGGATCGAGCCGCTATGTCCCGACTTCTTGTAGAATGAGGCGGCCTTTTCCGGGTCGAATTCGCGTTGAGGAATGTCATCCGAGAAAAGGGGATAGGCCTCGTTGACCGGAATGTCGTTGCCGATCGACCCGTAGCCGCGCAGGATCTTGTCGAGCATCTGCTTGCGGTCCATGGCAAGCTTCAACGCCATTCTGAGATCGTTGTTGTCGAACGGAGCGGTGTCGCAGAACATGTTGAACGGATAGAAGCCCCGTCCCGACACGTTCTGGATTGTCACGCCGGCGATACGCTTGACGAGGCTGACGATCTTCGGCTCGACCCGGTTGATCATGTTGACTTGGCCGCTCTGCAGCGCCGCCGTGCGCGCCGTCGCGTCGTTGATGACGACAATCTCGACATGGTCGGCATGGCCGAGCTTGTCGCCCTGCCAGTAATTGGCGAATTTCTCACCGCCGTAGCGCACGCCCGGATCGTTCGTGGCGACCTTGTACGGCCCCGCGGAAATACCGGCGTCGGGCTTGTCCTTGCCGCCATTGGGCTGGATGATCAGATGGTAATCGGACATCAGATACGGGAAGTCGGCATTCGCATCCTTCAGAGACACGACAACCTCGTTGCCGTCGGCCTTGATGGTGTCGATGCCTTTGAGAATTCCAAGGGCCGCCGATTTGGATTTCGGGTCGCTGTGGCGCTCGAGGGTGGCCACCACATCCGCCGGCGTCAGCGTCTTGCCGTTGTGGAATTCGATATCCTTGCGGATCTTCATCGTCCAGACTTTGGCGTCGTCCGATGAGCCGACGCTTTCGGCGATTTGGTTCTCGATGCCACCATCCGGCGACAGTTCGAAGAGCAGTTCACCCCAGCACTTGCCGAAAGAGAAGGGCACCTGGCTGAGGAACGTGGCTGGGTCGAGACTGTTGGTCGATTCACCGCCCTGAAGACCAGCCTTTAGCAGACCGCCCTTCACGGGTCCCGCCGCCATCGCGGCGCTGCCAAGCAGCGAATTGGCGACGGTCGCGCCCACGCCAAGCGCGGCGGCGCGCCCGAGGAAGTCGCGGCGGCTCAGTTTTCCAGCGGCGACACGGTGGCTCAGATACTCAAGTTCGTTTGACATGATGGTTCCTCACTCTGGAATAGTCGTTTTTGTTGGCTTTCTTGCCGTAATATTGACGGGAATCGGGCAGCGTTAACAAGCCCGAATGCGACATGCCTTGGCGTAAATGATGCGCCCGCTTGGACCAATTCGCGGCCCGCTGCCTGCCCCCCGAAAATGCAGCTCCTCGCGAACGGAGCGTCTTGTTCCCAAGCCCCAATGTGCGATCCCACGCCGCCGCGGTCAAGTGTCGAGCCGGGATTTGGACGGGCAAGCGCGGATTCTTCGCTTTCGGATGCCGTCGAGCCCGCGGAGGCTGGTAGCGCCCGAAAGTCAGCGCGTGTTCCGTTGTGCAATGGTTCGGAACCAAACACCGAACGGCATGGTTCTTGGACATACGCTCAACGAAAATCGAGAACGATGTCATGGCCGAAAATTTCAAAAGGGAACAGGAACCCACCGAGGAAAACCCGCACATCGAAGAATATGATCATCCAACCGGAGGCTGGGGTTCGCTCAAGTCGCTACTCAGGAAGGCCTATGGCGAAGACCTGCTCGTCTCGGGGATCTGGCGAACGCTCATGCGCCAGAACAAGGCCGACGGTTACATGTGCGTATCCTGCTCCTGGGCGAAGCCGGCCGAACCTAGGCCGTTTGAATTCTGTGAGAATGGCGCCAAGGCAACCATCTGGGACCAGACCAAATTCCGTTGCAAGCCCGAGTTCTTCGCCGAGCATACTCTTACCGAACTTCTCGATTGGCCCGATCACGATCTCGAGAAGCAGGGGCGGCTGACCGAGCCCATGCGCTACAACGCCGAGACGGATCGCTACGAGGTGATCTCCTGGGAAGAGGCCTTTCGCGCGATCGGCGCGAAGCTGAACCAGCTCGATCCAAAATCGGTCATCTTCTACACATCCGGGCGCGCTTCGCTGGAGGCGTCGTTCATGTACCAATTGTTCGCCCGCATTTACGGATCGTCGAATCTGCCGGATTCTTCGAATATGTGCCATGAATCGACATCGGTGGGCCTCCCAGAATCGATCGGGTCGCCCGTCGGAACGGTGCAGGTCGAGGATTTCGCCGACACCGATATGATTCTGTTCTTCGGTCACAACACCGGCGTCAACGCGCCCCGCATGCTGCACCCGGTACAGGAAGCCCGCAAGCGGGGTGTCCCGGTCGTCACCTTCGATCCGCTGCCCGAGCGCGGCCTGGAGCGTTTCAAGAACCCCCAGAATCCGCTCGAGATGCTCTCCCCCGGTCCCGGCACGAAGATGTCGAGTGATTACTATCAATTGCGCGGCGGCGGCGACATCGCCGCTATGACGGGAATCGCCAAGGCTTTGCTCGCGCTGGACGACGCCGCCCGGGAAAGCGGCGAATCGAGAGTGCTGGACGTCGCCTTCATCGACGAGCATACCAAGGACTTCGGCAAGTTCGAAGCGTATGTGCGTTCGACTCCATGGGACAGGATTGCGGAGCGCTGCGGTCTTGCGCAAGCCGACCTCGAACATGTCGCGAACCTTTATTCGAAGGCCAACGCCGTTATCGCCAATTACGGCATGGGGCTTACTCAGCACCGTCATGGCATCGAGAACGTGCACATGCTTTGCAACTTGCTCCTGATGCGCGGCAACATCGGCAAGAAGGGCGCGGGCATCTCGCCGGTTCGAGGCCACTCCAACGTCCAGGGCCAGCGCACGGTCGGCATTTCGGAAAAGCCGGAATTGGTGCCGCTCGACAAGATCGCGAAATTCTACAATTTCGAGCCGCCCCGCGAAAAGGGACTGGATACGGTGGAAGCCTGCGAAGGCGTCATCAACGGCTCGGTGAAGGGATTCATCGGGCTCGGTGGCAATTTCACGCGCGCTGCGCCCGAAACCGGGCTCGTGGAGAAGGCGTGGCGCAATCTCGATCTGCATGTGGAAATCGCCACGAAGCTCAACCGCTGCCATCTCCTGCCGGGCAGGAATACTTATCTCCTTCCCTGTCTCTCGCGGCTCGAAAAAGACGTTCAGGCGACGGGCGAGCAATGGGTCTCGATGGAGGACTCCACCGCCTGTATCCATGGTTCTTTCGGATCGCGGCCGCTGCCAGGTCCCAACCTCCCGTCGGAACCGAAGATCGTCGCCGAATTGGCCAAGGCGACCGTACCGGGTAAAAGCTCGATCCCCTGGGATGAATGGGTCGGCGACTATGCAATCATCCGCGACGAGATCGAGCGCTGCTATCCGGACGATTTCAAGGATTTCAACAAGCGGTTTCGCCAGCCCGGCGGCTTCCACCGCGACATCAAGGCATGCCAGCGCATCTGGAAAACCAAATCGAAGAAAGCCAATTTTCTTTCACGGAGCACGCTGGACCCCGACCCGGATATCGATACGGTCGGTAAGAATGTGCTTACACTCTTGACCGTTCGCTCGAACGACCAGTTCAACACCACGATCTATGGATATCGCGACCGACTGCGTGGCATCGACGGCACGCGCATGGTCCTGTTGATGAACAAGATGGACATTGAACGGCTCGGCCTGGCCGACGGCGTGGAGGTTTCGCTGGAAACCCATGCCGATGACGGCGTCGAACGCCGAGTGGATGGCTTGCGCGTGACCGAGTATCATATTCCGCAAGGCAATTGCGCGGGGTATTATCCCGAACTCAACCCGTTGGTTCCGCTTTGGCATCGCGCCGAGAAGGCGCATGTGCCCGGCTCGAAATCGGTGCCGGTGCGGGTGGTTGCCCGGACCGTCGCCGCCTGACCAGAAAGGTCCTTGGACAAGACCATTCGTGCGGGCGTGGGGTGCTGACGCTAGCTCAGGGGAATATCGTTTTCTGACTTTCCCTTCTGGTAGGTTCGCGACAGTTCGTCGTAGTTTCGGGCCAAGGCTTGTATCCGCGCCTCGTTCCTTTTGCGTTCCTCGCCCGGCAAGGTGCTGACCAGCTTAGGAAGCGAATAACTGCTCCAGAAGGCATTCCTGGCGTTGTAGCCACCCGGGTCGAGCGTAAAGACCTCCTTGAGAATTTTCAGATCATGCGGGATAGCGAAGCTGTCGCGCGAATCCTCATGGCTGAACAGGTAGTAGAAATTGTCGAAGCCGGCCCAGGTGATCGCCGAAAGGCAGAGCGAGCAGGGTTCGTGCGTGGCGAGGAAGATGCAATCCTTCGGGTCAGGTCGCGACGATTTCGGCATCTCGTAGAACCGCTTCAGCGCATGGACCTCGCCGTGCCAGAGCGGATTTTCGATCTCGTTGTTCGTCTCCGCCAATACCAGAGAGAGGTCGTCCTTCCTGAGGATAGCCGCGCCGAACAGCTTGTTGCCCTTGGCGACGCCGGAAGCCGTTTTCGGCAGGATGTCGTGCTCGATGACATCGAACAGCCGGTCGATGAGAGAAGCGTCCGTCATAGCTTACCAATCTCCGGTAGTCGGATTTCCCAAGGCTCATCGAAGAAGTATTCCTCGATGTTCGAACCGTCGCCGCCCCGATCGACGACGACGAAATCCTGCGGGTCCCCGATCGGCGTCAGCACGCCATGCCAGCGGCCGCGCGGATAGTTCACCCCCTGTCCCGGTTCAGTCAGGAAGGCTTCCGGCTTGCCTGGCCCGTCCGGCCCATCGGGGCAGACGACCACCAGGAAGGGGCGCAGCGACAGCGGCACGAAAGCCTGGCTGCCGAACGGATGGCGTTCCACCATCCTGAGCGTGAGCGGAAAATCGTAAGGCTGGCCGCGAAACAGGTTGACGAGTACGCGCGCGTTCGGCCCGCCAGCCTCTACGGAGGCGAGATCGTGATAGCGTTCGCATTTTCCGGCATTGATGGGGAAGTGGTCCGCGCCGTCCATTTCGATAACCTCGCCGAATTCGGCAAAGGCTTCGCGCGTCAGCGGCCGGGCGGTGACGATGCGGGTCATACCGCCCTGCCCCTGAGCTTCATGTGCCGGTTCATGTCCTTGTAGAGCAGATAGCGGAAATTTCCGGGTCCGCCGGCGTAGCAAGCCTGCGGGCAGAAGGCGCGCAGCCACATATAGTCGCCGGCCTCGACCTCGACCCAGTCTTGGTTCAGCCGGTAGACCGCCTTGCCTTCCAGCACATAGAGCCCGTGTTCCATGACATGCGTCTCGGCGAACGGGATCACCGCGCCCGGTTGCAGCGTGACGATCGTCACATGCATGTCGTGGCGCATATCGGCGGGATCGACGAAACGCGTCGTCGCCCATTTGCCCTCGGTGCCCGGCATCGGTGTCGGCACGATATCCGCTTCGTCGGTGAAGAATGCCTCGGGCACATCGATGCCCTTGACCGTCTCATAGGCCTTTCGGATCCAGTGGAAGCGCGCCGGCGCCGCGCCTTCATTGCGCACCGTCCAGCCGCTCGACGGCGGCAGGAAGGCGAAGCCGCCCGGCTTCATCAGATGTTTCTTCCTGCCAATCGATACCGTCAATTCGCCTTCCACGACGAAGAGCACGCCCTCGGCTTCGGCGTCGGGCTCGGGCTTGTCGCTGCCGCCGCCGGGAGCAACCTCCATTATGTATTGCGAGAAAGTCTCCGCGAAACCCGAAAGCGGCCGCGCCAGTACCCAGACCCGCGTCTTATCCCAGAAGGGCAGCGAACTGGTCACGATATCGCGCATCGTCCCTTTCGGGATCACCGCATAGGCTTCGGTGAAGACGGCCCGGTCGGTCAGGAGTTGTGTCTGCGGCGGATGCCCACCCTGCGGCGCATAATAGCTGCGGCCAGTCATACCTTAATCCCCTCTTGTCTGGATCGTCCTTCAGGCGGGAAGGAGATCCTTCAATCTCAACAGCGCGATGCGCTCCACCTGGCGGCAGGCCGTCGCGAATTCTTCTTCCCGGCCTTTTTCCAACCGCTGCTGGAAGACTTGCAGGATATCGCCCTTGCTCTGCCCTCGAACGGCGATGATGAACGGGAAGCCGAATTTCTCGCCATAGGCCGCGTTCAGTTCCGTGAACTTCCGCCGTTCCTCGTCGGTCAGCGCGTCAAGGCCGGCGGAAGCCTGCTCGCCAGTCGATTTGCTTGTCAGCCGTTTGGCCTGCGCCAGCTTCCCGGCAAGGTCGGGATGCGCCGTCAACACGCCCAGCCGTTCTTTCTCGCTCGCGCTGCGAAAGACGCGGCAAAGCGCGTTATGCAAGCCGCCAGCGCTGTCATGCGCCGATCCGAGTTCGAGTTGATAGGCACGCTCGGCAATCCACGGCGAATGCTCGAAAATCCCGCCGAAATGCTCGACGAATTCCGGCAGCGCCATGCGTGAGGGCCGGAGTGCCGGCGCCGCATAAGGATGATGCCCGCGCCAGTGCCGTGCGATATCGATGCGCCGCGCGACCCAGACCTTGTCGTGGCCTTTCACATAATCGACGAAACGCTTTAGCGCCGCCGCCCGTCCCGGCCGGCCGATCAGGCGGTTGTGCAGGCCGATATTCATCATCTTCGGCCGCCCAGCATGCCCTTCCGCATAGAGCGTATCGAAGCTGTCTTTAAGATAGGCGAAGAACTGGTCGCCGGAATTGAACCCTTGCGGCGTGGCGAAGCGCATGTCGTTGGCGTCGAGCGTATAGGGAATGACAAGCTGCGGCGGGATCGGGTTGCCGTGACCGTCATGATCGAGCCAGTAGGGCAGATCGTCATCATAGGTGTCGGAGACGTATTCGAATCCGCCTTCTTCGGCAGCCAGCCGCACCGTGTTGACCGAACAGCGCCCATAATAGAAGCCGAGCGGACGTTCGCCCACGACTTCCGTATGGAGCCGCACCGCTTCGACAAGCTGTTCGCGCTCCATCTCCGGGGCGGCATCCTTGAACTCGACCCATTTCAGCCCGTGCGAGGCGATCTCCCAGCCCGCGTCCTGCATCGCGGCAAGTTGGTCGGGCGATCGCGCCAAAGCCGTGGCGACGCCATAGACGGTGACCGGCATATCGGCTTCGGTGAACAGGCGATGCATCCGCCAGAAGCCGGCGCGCGCCCCATATTCGTAAATGGATTCCATGTTCCAGTGGCGCTGCCCGGGCCATTGCGCCGCGCCGACGATTTCCGAAAGAAACGCTTCGGAAGCCGCGTCGCCATGAAGGACATTGTTTTCGCCGCCTTCCTCGTAGTTGAGAACGAATTGCACGGCGATATGGGCGCCGCCGGGCCATTTGGCGTCAGGCGGAGTGGCGCCGTAGCCGCGCATGTCGCGCCGATAGCGCGCGGGCTGGCCGTCTTTCAATTTGTCTGGCATCCGAAAACCTCTTCATTTCACAATAATCGAAACAATCGACGGTTCATTCCCTCTAAAAATTTGAAAGTCTTTTTGTCGCCCTCCTGTCGCCGGGGCTACTGCGATCGCGTATTTTACCGCACAATCAAAAACAAGAATGCCGACGGGAGAAGCGAAATCATGACGAAGGCCGACACTGGAAGGCTGACCACGCATGTGCTCGACACGGCGCTGGGCAAGCCCGCGGCCGGCCTCGCGATCACGCTTTACCGCGTCGACGGCGCGGCGCGTACCCACCTCAAGACCGTGGCGACCAATTCGGATGGCCGCTGCGACCAGCCGCTGCTCGAAGGCGCGGATTTCCAATCGGGCGAATACGAACTGGTCTTCGCGGCCGGAGACTATCTGAGAAAATCCGGCCTGACGCTTGCCGAACCGCCCTTTCTCGACTTGGTCCCCATCCGCTTCGGCATGACGGAGTCTGGTCACTATCACGTGCCGCTGCTCCTTTCGCCCTATAGTTATTCGACATACCGGGGAAGCTGATGACGAAGACCCGCTCCGATATCCGCTTCATCCTCAACGGAGAAGACATTCGGCTGGCCGATGTCGCGCCCGACGAGACCTTGCTCGACTATCTGCGGCTGCGCCGCTCCCTGAAGGGCACCAAGGAAGGCTGCGCGGAGGGCGATTGCGGGGCGTGTACCGTGCTCGTCGGTCGGTTGGCCCCCAAAGGCCTGATCTACGAAAGCGTCAATGCCTGCATCCGCTTCCTCGGCTCGCTGGACGGAACCCATATCGTCACGGTGGAGCATCTCTCGCCGGTCGCCGGCAGGCTCCATCCGGTGCAGCAGGCGATGGTCGACTTTCACGGCTCACAATGTGGCTTCTGCACACCAGGCTTCGTCATGTCGCTCTATGCGCTATGGATGCAGGACGCCCATCCTTCCGACCGCCGCATCGAAAAGGCGCTGCAGGGCAATCTCTGCCGCTGTACCGGCTATGAAGCGATCCTGCGCGCCGCGCGCGCCGTCTCCTCCTATGGTGACGCCGGAGACGACCCGCTGGCTTCCGAGCGCGCCGAGATCGCCGGCCGGTTGAACGCGATGCGCGACGGTGCACGGGTCGAGATCAGCACAGATGGCCGTCGCTTTATCATTCCCGCTTCGGTTGACGATCTGGCAGAGATCCTCGAAACCGAACCCAATGCCACCATCGTCGCCGGCGCCACCGATGTCGGGTTGTGGGTAACGAAATTCATGCGCGAAATCGCGCCGGTCGTTTTCATCGGCCATCTCGACGAATTGCGCCGGACATCGGAAACCGACGGCGTGCTATCTATCGGCGCCGGTGTTTCCTACACCGATGCATGTGCGCTGCTCGCCGGCCGCATACCGGCGCTTGCCGACCTGATCGACCGCATCGGCGGCGAGCAGGTCCGCAACATGGGCACGATCGGCGGCAACGTCGCCAACGGCTCGCCGATCGGCGACATGCCGCCGCCATTGATCGCGCTCGGCGCTTCGCTCACTTTGCGCAAGGGCAAGACGCGCCGTACGATTTCGCTGGAAGATTTCTTCATCGACTACGGCAAGCAGGACCGCCAACCCGGCGAATTCGTCGAGGCCGTGCATGTGCCCCTGCCCCCCGAAGCCAGTCGTTTTGCCATCCACAAGGTTACCAAGCGGCGCGACGAAGACATCACCGCCGCGCTCGGCGCGTTTTATCTCGTGCTCGACGGTGCCAGTGCGGTCGAGACCATCCGCATCGCCTATGGCGGGATGGCCGCCACGCCGAAGCGCGCCACCGCCGTAGAGAAGGCATTAGCCGGCAAAGCATGGACGCGCACGACGATCGATGGCGCTCTCGATTCTTATGCCGACGACTTCGAGCCCCTGTCGGATATGCGCGCCTCCGCCGACTATCGCATGCTGGCGGCACGCAACCTTCTCGTTCGCTTCTTCCTGGAAACTTCCGGCCATGCCGGCCCGCTGCGGGTGAGCCGCTACGAGGAGGCGTAATGAACAAGCACGCCACGCCCGATCTCAAATCCGCCCGCATAAGCGGCGGCGTCGCCACCGACCAGCGCCACGATTCCGCGCACAAGCATGTGACCGGCTCGGCCGTCTACATCGACGACATGCCCGAGCCCGCCGGAACGCTGCATGGTTGCCTCGGCCTCTCCACCGCCACCCACGCCACGATCCGCTCGATGAACCTCTCGGCGGTACGCGCCGCGCCGGGCGTTGTCGACGTGCTGACAGCCAGGGACGTTCCGGGTGTCAACGACATCTCTCCGACAGGCCGTCACGATGAACCGGTGCTCGCGGAAGGCAAGGTCCAGTTTCATGGCCAACCTGTTTTCTGCGTCATCGCCGAGACGCGGGAAAAGGCCCGCCGCGCCTGCCGTCTGGCGAAGGTGGAATATGACGAGCTCCCCTTCATCACCGATGTGGCCGAGGCCGATCCGGCCGATCCGAAACTCGTGACCCCGCCGCTGACCTTGCAACGCGGCGACGCGCGCGAGGCAATCGAAAAATCGCCACGCAAGGTAAAGGGCCAGATGCGCGTTGGCGGCCAGGATCATTTCTATCTCGAAGGCCAGATATCGTTGGCCATCCCCGGCGAAGACCATGATGTCACGATCTACGCCTCGACCCAGCACCCGAGCGAAGTGCAGCACATGGTGGCCCACGCGCTGGGCGTACCCAACCATGCCGTGACGGTCGAGATACGCCGCATGGGCGGCGGCTTCGGCGGCAAGGAAACGCAAGGCAACCAGTTCGCCGCGCTCGCCGCCATCGCCGCCAAGCGCACCGGCCGCGCTGTAAAAATCCGGCCCGACCGCGACGATGATATGATCGCCACCGGCAAGCGCCATGATTTCCTCATCGACTACGAGGCCGGGTTCGACGATGAGGGGAACATCCTCGGCGTCGATCTGAAATACGCCGCAAGATGCGGCTTTTCAGCCGATCTTTCCGGACCCGTAACGGATCGCGCGCTGTTCCATTGCGACAATTCCTACTTCTATCCGGCGGTCAAGGCCGTCTCCGCCCCACTCTATACGAACACCGTATCCAATACCGCCTTCCGCGGCTTCGGCGGCCCGCAAGGCATGGTCGGGGCGGAGCGCATCATCGACGAGATCGCCTTCGCGCTGGGCAAGGATCCGCTCGAAATACGCCGCAGGAATTTCTACGGCTCTGACGATCGCAACGTTACGCCGTACCACCAGACCGTCGAGGACAACATCGTCGCCCGTATTGTCGATGAACTGGAGGCGAGTTCGAACTATCAGCGCCGCCGCCGCGAGATCGTGGCGTTCAATGCCCAAAGCGGCATCATCAAGCGCGGCATCGCGCTGACGCCGGTCAAATTCGGCATCTCCTTCACCGCCACGCATTTCAACCAGGCCGGCGCGTTGGTGCACGTCTATACGGACGGCTCCGTTCACCTGAACCATGGCGGCACCGAGATGGGCCAGGGCCTTTACGTCAAGGTGGCGCAGGTGGTGGCGGAGGAATTCCAGATCGACCTCGATCAGGTGAAGATCACGGCCACGACGACCGGAAAAGTGCCGAATACCTCGGCTACAGCGGCTTCTTCCGGTTCCGATCTGAACGGCATGGCGGCGCAGAACGGGGCGCGCCAGATCAAGGATCGCCTCATTGATTTCGCCTCCGAAACGCATGGCGTCCCGAGGGATCAGGTCGTTTTCCTGCCCAACCGCGTTCGTATCGGCAACCAGGAGATCCCCTTCGCCGAACTGGTGAAGCAGGCTTACATGGCGCGTGTGCAGCTTTCCGCCGCCGGGTTCTACAAGACGCCGAAGATCCACTGGGATCGCGACAAGGGTAGCGGCCACCCCTTCTACTATTTCGCCTATGGCGCATCGTGCTCGGAGGTCTCGGTCGATACGCTGACCGGCGAATACATGGTCGAGCGCAGCGACATCCTGCACGAGACCGGACGCTCGCTGAACCCGGCCATCGATCTCGGCCAGATCGAAGGCGGCTTCATCCAGGGCATGGGTTGGCTCACGACCGAGGAACTGTGGTGGGACGACAAGGGACGGCTGCGCACGCACGCCCCATCGACCTACAAGATCCCGCTTGCCTCCGACCGGCCGAAGATATTCAACGTCACGCTGGCGGACTGGCCAGAGAACAACGAACCGACGGTTCACCGCTCGAAGGCCGTCGGCGAGCCACCCTTCATGCTGGCCATGTCGGTGCTGCACGCGCTTTCCGACGCCGTGGCATCGGTCGCGGACCACCAGGTATGCCCGCGTCTCGACGCCCCGGCGACGCCAGAGCGCGTGCTGATGGCGATCGAGAGGCTACGGGCCAAGACCGCGAAGTAGCCGCCTTCCCCGCGGTGGAGTAGAGTTCCGCCATGTCCGCGCAATATCGACATCCTTCGCGAAAGCTCAGGCTTTGACCCCCTCCGCCCTGAGGTTGAAGGCATTCCTCGATAAATCCACTTCGGTCGCATTGGTCGAGGTGGCGGAAACGAAGGGCTCCACGCCGCGCGAAAAAGGCGCGTGGATGCTGGTTTCGCCCATGGCGATCTTCGGCACGGTTGGCGGTGGCCAGCTTGAATTCATGGCGATCGACAAGGCGCGTGAAATCATGGCCGCCTCTTCTTCGTCGGAAAAGCTCGACATTCCGCTTGGCCCCGAAATCGGCCAGTGCTGCGGCGGCAAGGTCGAACTGAATATCCGGCTGGTCGACGACGCGCTTCGCGCCGAGCTAATTTCCTCCGCGTTGAAGGAGGATGAACGGCGGCCGCATGTCTATCTTTTCGGTGGCGGCCATGTCGGTCATGCACTGGCGTCCGCCCTCTCGCTGTTGCCGCTCAAGGTGGTGATTGTCGAGACGCGGGCGGACGCGCTCGAAGGAATGCCGGAAAGTGCCTCGACGAGACTTACTCCGGTACCCGAGGAACTGGTCCGATCCGCCCCGCCCCACTCGGCTTATATTGTGCTGACCCACGATCACGCCCTCGACTTCCTCATCGTCGCCGAGGCGCTGAAGCGTGAAGACGCGGCCTATGTCGGCATGATTGGATCCAAGACCAAGAAGGCCACTTTTCGAAGCTGGTACCTGAAAGACGCGGGAGGAGATGAAGAGCACTTTGCACGCCTCGTTTCACCGATCGGCGGCAGTCAGGTAAAGGACAAACGCCCGACCGTCATCGCCGCGCTCGCCGCCGCCGAGATCATGACGACGCTGGCCAAGGCTGAAGCATGAGATGGTTCAGTAAATCCACCCGCCCTGGCCAAGCGTTTCAACTGCCTCGACAATCCGCGTGAAGCTGGCGCGCGCGCGGCCGACACTGTGGCGCGCCCGCAGATAGCCATGCACGAGACCCTTTTCATTGAACCAGACGCAACGCCCGCCTTCGGCCCGCATTCGCTCGCAATAGGCTTGGCCGTCCGACGAAAGCGGATCGCATTCGGCCGCGACGATCACCGTCGGCGGAAGATTGGCAAAGTTGGCGTCCTTGAGCGGCGCATAGGAGATGTCGCCCGAAACATCGGCGCCGCCGGAACGCATGTCCTTGTAGACGACGAGATCGCGCATCGACAACATGGGAGCCTCGGCATGCGTGACATAGGAGCCTTTGCTGCGATCGCCGCCCAACCCCGGATAGATCAGCACCTGCCCAACCGGGCGGCGCTTGTGCCCGCGCGTGGCGTGGCTGACAGCCGCCGCGAGATTGCCGCCGGCTGAATCACCGCAGAGAAGGATGTTACGCTTGTCCGTGGCGACGGCCCATTCGAACGCGGCAAGGGCATCGTCGAACGCCGCCGGATGCAGATGCTCGGGCGCCAGCCGGTAATCGACCGAGACAACTTCATAGCCGCTGCGCGCGCAGAGTTCCGCACAGACATCGTCGTGGCTTTCCAGCCCGCCGAGCGTGAAGCCACCGCCGTGGAAATAAAGCACCAGCGCCGTTTCGTTGGGGGTCTGGCTGCGATAGATGCGTATCGGGACGTTATGGTCCTCTTCGGCGATAACGCCGTTTTCGACACTGACGCCTTTCGGATAGCCGGCAAAGAACTCCCGGCACATCCGGTCGTAGACCTTTCGCTGCTGGTCGATCGTCTGCTCCGCCGTATCGGCAGGATAGTAGCTGTTCGTCCTCTCGATAAAGGCCCAGGTCTCGGCATCGAGAAGTCTGGTATAGTCGGTGCCCATCTACCTGCCCTTCCACACGGGATCGCGCTTTTCGGCGAAGGCGCGGAAGCCTTCCTGGTTGTCCTCCGACGCGTAGAGGTCGTCCACGGTGCGGAACTGCCGCTTGGTGATGCGGTTCATCGCATCTTGGAACGTCATCGCCTCGGCTTCGCGCGCGACCTCTTTGATCGCCGCGAAGACGAGCGGCGGTCCGCCGGCGAGCAGCCGCGCGATCTCCCAGACGCGGTCCTCCAACTTTTCTTTCGGCAGCACCTCGTTGACCAGACCCCAACGCAGCGCTTCTGCGGCATCCATCCAGCGGCCAGTGAGCAGCAGATCCATCGCGACATGATAGGGCATGCGCTTCGGCAGCTTCACCGTGGCGGCATCCGCCAGCGTACCGGCGCGGATTTCCGGCAGCGCGAAACTCGCATGCTCGGCCGCGTAGATAAGGTCGCAGGAAAGCGCCAGTTCGAAGCCCCCGCCGACCGCCATGCCGTTGACGCAGGCGATGATGGGCTTGTTCATCTCCCGCAATTCCTGCAGCCCCCCGAACCCGCCGACTCCATAGTCGCCGTCGACCGCGTCGCCCCCGGCTGCCGCCTTCAGGTCCCATCCGGCCGAGAAGAATTTGTCGCCAGCCGTCTTCACGATCGCCACGCGCAACGCCGGATCGTCACGGAACGCGCGGAACGTCTCACCCATGAGCCGGGAGGTGGCAAGGTCGATCGCGTTGGCCTTCGGCCGGTCGAGCGTGACTTCGAGAATCGCACCGTCGCGGCGCGTGGTGATGACGTCTGTCATTGGATCCTCCAGATGTGCAGAGTTACTTCGCAACGCAGGGCAGAAACGTCGATCATTCTGCCGCCCCAACCACCAGCAGCGCATCAGCGATCCAGGCACCCTTGCCCTTCCGCGCAGACGATCAGCGGGTTGATATCCAGTTCTTCGATGGCGTGGGCATTCTCCAGCACGAATGACGCAATGCCAAGGATCGCGTCGACAGCGGCTGTAACATCCGCTTTCGGTCGACCGCGATAGCCGTCGAGCAGCGGGAACAGCGTCAGCCCGCGCAGGGACGCCTCGACCTCGCTTCGGCTTGCCGGAAGTAGCAACGTCGCCGAATCCTTCAGCAGTTCGACCAGCACGCCTCCCGACCCAACCGTCATGACCTGTCCGAAAAGTGGATCGCGTGTGACGCCGACAATAAGTTCGGCCACACCGCCCTCGATCATCCGCTCCACATAGAGGCCGCAGCCGAGCCCTCCGAGTTCCGCCCCCGCTGCCCGCACGGCATCCGCATCGGCGAGATTCAGCCGCACAGCGCCTTGTTCGGACTTGTGCGCCAAGCCAAGCGCCTTGAGCGCTAGGGGAAAGCCGATGTCACCCGCCGCCACCGCTGCCTCGTCCGCCGTCAAGGCGACACGCCCCTCAGGGACCGGAAGGCCCGCAGACGCGAACAGCGATTTCGCCTCGGCTTCGGAAAGCTGTTTTGCACCTCTCTGGCCTGCCGGCCATCTCCCCTTCAAGGGGAGATGGCCGGCAGGCCAGAGAGGGGTGCACCTGAAGGCGCTCCCGCCGTCCGCTTCCACGCCTCTCCCACAAACGCCGCCGCTTCCGCTGCATCCATTGCCTCGGCGATACCCATCAGAGGCACGATGCCGCGCCGGATAAGATTCGCGGCATGATCTTCCGGCAGGTTCTCGCCCATGGAGGCGACGATCGCCCCCCTTGCGCCATTCGTTTTGAGCGCCGCCTCGAACGCACGCACCGTCGGCCACCAATCCGCGTCGGAGCAACGGTCGGCGCGCGGGAAGTCGAGAACCAGCATGTTGAGATCAAACCCGCCCGAGACGAAAGCGGTGAAGGTAGCCGTCAGCGCCGACTCGTTGTTCCAGATGAACGTATTGTAATCGAGCGGGTTGGCGACCGCGACGAGCGGCCCGAGCGTATGCTTGACCCGCGCCCGATGTTCGTCCGTGAGCGTCGGGAACCGCAGCTTCCGGCCCTCGGCGCTATCGGCCATCACCGACGCTTCGCCCCCCGAGCAGCTCATCGATGACAGATTGTAGCCGGCTATTGGGTCGACCACATGCAGTAGCTTCAGCGTTTCCAGAAAGGATGGGATCGTATCCACGCGCGCCATCCCAAGTCGCCTCAGGAAGGCATCGGAGGCGGCATCCGACCCGGCGAGCGACGCCGTGTGCGATATCGTTGCCACTCGCGCCTGCTCGGAACGCCCGGCCTTCATGGCGACGATGGGCTTCTTCAATTCCAGTGCGCGCGCTGCCAGCCGCTCGAAGCCGGCGACCGAATCGAAACCTTCGATATGCAGCCCAAGGGCAGATACGCGCTCGTCCTCGATCAGCCCGAGCGCCATTTCCGAAAGCCCGGTCTGCGCTTGGTTGCCGGCCGTCATCAGATAGGCGATCGGCAGACCGCGCTTTTGCATCGTCAGATTACAGGCGATGTTGGAGGATTGCGTGATGATGGCGACACCGCGTTCGCCCGGCGCCAACCTACGCCCGCCATGCTGGTCCGGCCACAGAAGCGCGCCGTCGGCGTAGTTGATCAGCCCGTAGCAATTCGGCCCGATGATCGGCATGTCGCCTGCCGCCTCGACCAGTGCGCGTTGCAGTTCGGCGCCTTCGGCATCATCGCCCCTGGTCTCAAGGAAGCCGGCGGCAAAACAAACCGCGCCGCCGGCATTTCGCCGCCGTAACGACTCAACGATTTGAAGGGTCAAATGACGATTGACGCCAATGAAGGCGGCGTCGGGCTCATTCGGCAGATATTCCACGGAGCGGTAGGTCGCAACGCCCGCAATCGCCTCTTTTGTCGGATGCACCGGCCACAAATCGCCGGCAAAGCCCATCTTCAAACACTGTTCGACGACGCTTGTCGCGAACGGCCCGCCGCCGATGACGGCGATGGATTTCGGACGCAGAAGCCGATCGAGCCTATGCATGGGGCATCGGTACCCGCGGGCAGATTTGACGCTCTGTGTAGAGCATCAACATTTCAGACGCCGTCATCATCCCCCGACGGCCCGCAAAAGCGTACGGCTGATGATATGCCGTTGTATCTCGCTGGTGCCTTCCCAGATGCGTTCGACCCGCGCGTCGCGCCAGATGCGCTCAAGCGGCAGATCGTCCATCAACCCCATGCCGCCGTGGATCTGGATCGACTCGTCGGCGACGAAGGCGAGCATTTCGGTCGCCTTCAACTTGGCCATCGCCATGTCCTGGTCGGTGACGGTGCCCGCATCGTATTTCCAGCCGGCTTCCATCACCATCAACTCGGCGGCTTTGAGTTCCGTCGCCATGTCTGCAAGCTTGAACGAAACGCCCTGGAACTTGCCGATCGCCTGCCCGAATTGCTGACGCTGCGCGGCGTATCCGATCGCATGGCCGAGCGCCCGGTCTGCGCGGCCGAGACAGGTAGCGGCGACCTGCAACCGGGTCGCGCCAAGCCAGGAATTGGCAACCTCAAAGCCGCGGTGCACCTCTCCGAGCATCTGGCTTGCCGGCAGGCGGCAATCGTCGAATTCAAGGATCGAGTTGGTATAGCCGCGATGCGAGACATTGCGGTAGCCGTCGCGCACATTGAAACCCGGCGTGCCTTTGTCGACAAAGAAGGCGGTGATCTTCTTCCGTTTGCCGCGCCCGGCGAATCGGATTTCCTCCTCCTCGCCAGACGCCATGAAGACGATGGCGAAATCGGCAATGTCGGCATGGGAGATAAAATGCTTGGTGCCGTTCAATACCCAGTCCGACCCGTCCTGGACCGCCGTCGCCTTCATGCCGCGCAGATCGGACCCCGCGCCAGGCTCCGTCATTGCCAGGCAGTCCCATTTCTCGCCGCGGATGCAGGGATAAAGGTAGCGCTCCTTCTGCTCGTCGGTGCCGGCGAGGAGGATGTTCGAGGGGCGCGCGACGCAGGTCCAGTGCAGCGCGTAATTGGCCCGCCCGAGTTCCTTTTCGTAGAGCAGCCAGGTCAGCGTATCGAGGCCGGCGCCGCCAACTTCGGCCGGCATGTTGGCGGCGTAGAGCCCGGCGGCGATGGCCTTGGCCTGCAGTTCCTCGATCAGGTCGCGCCGCAGATGCCCCGTGCGCTCCACCTCCGCCTCATGCGGATAAAGCTCGTTCTCGACGAAGGCCCGCGTCGTGTCGACGATGAGCTGCTGTTCTTCGGTGAGGCCGAAATTCATGCTGTTTTTCTCTTGCCGCCAGCCTTCTTCCTCGGCTTTTCCGCTTTTGCCTTCCGTGCCGCCTTCGACACCTTGCCCGCCGCCAGCTTCTGCAACCGCTTCGTATAATCCCGATGCAGCGCGCCGGCGCCCCAGCCCTTGCCCTTGTTGGTTCTGGACAGGGCCTCCATGATGGCGACGAGATTTTCGTCGCGGATTTTTTCCAGTTCCCGGATCGACCATTGGCCGGACTGTTCGTCCGATTGCGTCGTGATCAGATCGACCAGTTCGTCGTTGAATTCGGGCACGTCCATCAGCTTGGTCCAGGGCCAGCTCAGGCATGGACCGAACTGCTCCATGAAGTGCCGCATTCCCGCCTCGCCGCCGGCCACGCGATAGACCTGGAACATGCCCATCTGCGCCCAGCGCAGCCCGAACGAATAGCGCATGATGTCGTCAAGTTCTTCGACCGTGCAGATGCCGTCCTTGATCAGCCACAGCGATTCCCGCCACGCGGCTTCCAGCAGGCGGTCACCCACGAACGCCTCGATCTCCTTGCGGATGATGACCGGCTTCATGCCGATGGAAGCATAGAGTTCCTTGGCCTTTTCGATCGCGGCCGTCGATGTCGCCTTGCCGCCGACGATTTCGACGAGTGGCAGCAGATAGACGGGATTGTAGGGATGCGCGACGACAAGGCGGTCGCCATGTTCCATCGCCGTCTGCATGTCGGAGGGCAGAATACCGGAGGTGGAAGATCCAACCAGCGCGTCGGGCAAGGCATGCCTGTCGATCTCGGCCAGCACCTTGTGCTTCAGGTCAAGCCGTTCCGGCACGCTTTCCTGGATCAAGTCCGCCCCATCCACGGCCTCGGCCAGGGTCTTGGCGTAGGTCACCCTGCCTTCCTTAGGCAAGCCGCCGGGCACCATCTGCCTGTAGGCGCGGCGGGCATTCTTCATCACCTCGCCGACCTTGCGCGAGGCTTCCGGATCAGGATCGAAGATCGCAACGTCGATGCCATTCAGCACCAGTCTCGCCACCCATCCCGCGCCGATGACGCCGCCGCCGATGCACGCTGCCTTGCTCATGGTCATGAGGGTCTCCTACGAAGCGACGGCGAGCGGCGCTCGCTTGGTCAGTCCGAGCTTCTTGCGCGCCTCTTCCGGACCGATCACCCGGGCGCCGAGATTCTCGACGATCGTCACGGCGCGTTCCACGAGTTGCGCATTGGTCGCCAACACGCCCTTGTCGAGCCAGAGATTATCCTCGAGTCCGACGCGCACATTTCCACCGGCGAGGACCGATGCCGCCACATAGGCCATTTCGTTGCGGCCGAGCGAAAAGGCCGAAAACGTCCATTCCTTCGGAACATTGTTGACCATCGCCATGAATGTGTTGAAATCGTCCGGCGCGCCCCAAGGCACGCCCATGCAAAGCTGCACCAGCGCATCCGGCTTCAGGACGCCCTCCTCCACCAACTGCTTCGCAAACCACAGATGGCCGGTGTCGAAGGCCTCGATCTCGGGCTTGACGCCCATCCCGGTCATCATGCCGCCCATGGCGCGCAGCATGCCGGGCGTATTGGTCATCACATAATCCGCCTCGGCGAAATTCATGGTGCCGCAATCGAGCGTGCATATCTCCGGAAGGCATTGCCGCACATGCTCGACGCGTTCCGCAGCACCCGCCATGTCGGTGCCTTCTTCCTTCAGGGGCAGCGGCTTTTCCGTCGAGCCGAAGACCATGTCGCCGCCCATGCCGGCCGTCAGGTTCAGCACCACGTCGACATCCGCCGACCGGATGCGATCAGTGACCTCGCGGTAGAGCGAAACGTCGCGCCGAGGCTTGCCGCTCTCCGGATCGCGCACATGGCAATGGACGACGGCAGCTCCGGCCTTGGCCGCCGCGATAGCGGAATCGGCGATCTGCTTCGGCGAGCGCGGCACATGCGGACTGCGGTCCTGCGTACCGCCGGAGCCGGTGACGGCACACGTGATGAAGACCTCGCGGTTCATGGCAAGCGGCATGGTTCCTCCTATCGGCTTGCTCCGATCATTGCCTTGCTTGCGGAGGATTGCTTTGCGATTTACGAAGGAAGAATGACAAAAAGCGAAAGGCTTACGATCTTTCAGTTGGAGCGCCAACGCGTGACGGTAACCTTCGTGGTCTTCTCGGGCGCATCGCTGATGTGCGTGGCGTCGGCGATAGATCCGTTGCGAGCGGCAAACCGCATCGCCGGCGAGACCTTGTTCGACTGGAAAGTGGTCACCATGGACGGCGCGCCGGCAACAACGACGTCCGGCTTGCCGATCGCCGTCTCCGGCCGCTTCGATCCTGCAGAGAACGTCGACATGCTCGCCGTCATTGCCGGATTCGGCAACAGGGCGCAGGCAACGCCGGCCGTTCTGTCTGGAATCCGGCGCGCCGCCCGCGCCGCCCGCGCCTATGGCGGGATAGAAGCCGGGACCTGGCTGGTGGCGCGGGCCGGACTGCTCGAAGGTCGCGCCGCGACCACGCACTGGGAAGATATGGAGGATTTCGCCGCGGCGTTTCCCGGAAGCGACGTGCGGCCAGACCGCTACGTCATCGATGGCCCGGCCTTCACCACGGGTGGCGCTTCTCCGACCTTCGACCTCATGCTGCACCTCGTTCGCAGCCGGCTGGGCATGGCGGTCGCACTCGATGTGGCAAGCGTCTTCATCTACGACCAGGCGCATGCCTCGTCCGATGCCCAGCCCCTTGTCTCGCTGGGCAGGCTTGACGGCTACGATGTGAGGCTGGCCCAGGCCATCCGGCTGATGGAGTCACATGTCGACCGGCCGTTGACCATTTCCGCCATTGCCCGGCGCGCCGGGATTACCGCGCGGTCGCTGGAAACCATTTTCCGCAAGTCCATCGGCGAGACACCCGGCGCCTACTATCTTCGCCTGAGATTGAGTGCGGCGCGGCGCCTGGTGCTCGATACCGCCATCCCGATGGCCGACATCTCGGCGCGCACCGGCTTTTCCTCCGCCGCCGCCTTCTCGCGGGCCTTTTCCCGGACATTCGAGCAGGCCCCGGTGAAGATGAGACGCGGGTGAATTGCGATTGCCAAGGTGACGCGCGTTCCCTTAGGCTCCCTGCTGCGAAACCCCGCCAAAGAGGGTCGATGAGGGAGAACCGAATGGCCAGCGAAGAACTGCGTCGCAATCTGATCCAGCGCGTCAATGTCGGGGATAGCCTGACCCGCAGCGCCGCCCGTTATCCGGGCGCTGTTGCGGTGCTTCAGGATGATCGAACACTCACCTACGCTGAATTCAACGCATTGGTGAATCGCGTCGCCAATTCACTCACGGCGCGCGGTTTCAAGCGCGGTGAAGCATTGTCCATCGCCTCCGGCAACAGCATCGAATTCCTCGCCGTCTACTATGCCTGCGCCAAGACGGGCATTGTCTGCGTGCCGATCAATTTGAGCTGGCGTCCGAACGAGGTCTCCTACGTGCTCAACAATTCCGAAGCGCGCGCTATGGTCATCGAGGCGGCGCTTGTGCCAGCGCTGGCCCCCAGCCTGGACGAGGCTCCCGGGGTTGGGCTCGTCGTTGTCATCGATGGCGAACCCGGCAAGCTCGGCGGACGCGAGATGATCGGCTTCGAGGCGCTCGCCGGCCACGCCGACGCGTCCGAGCCTGAGCATTTCGTCGGTGACCGCGACCCGATCACCTATCTTTACACCAGCGGAACGACCTCGGCGCCGAAGGGCGTCGTCGGCAACCATACGTCGATCTATCTCGAATCCATGACCATGGCGCTGGAAGGCCAGTTCCGGGCCGACGACCGCTTCGCCGCCATGATGCCGATGTTCCACACCGCGCAGCTCAACTGCCACTGCACCACCGCCATCATGGTCGGCGCGTCGCTGCGCATCCTGCGTGGCTTCGACGCGGCCACCCTGCTGCGTGTCATCGAAGAGGATCGCATCACCCAGATCTTTGGCCTGCCGATGATGTTCCGCGCCATGCTCGACCATCCAGACATCGGAAAGCGCGACCTTTCGAGCCTGCGCCGCGCGCTTTACGCCATGGCGCCGATGCCGCAGGAAATGCTGAAGAAGTGCCTGAAGACCTTCGACTGCGAATTCTACCTGCTCTTCGGCCAGACCGAGATGAGCCCGACATCGACCATCTTCCGCCCCGAACACCAGCTTTCACACCCGGGCGCCGCCGGCACGCCCGTCGTCAATGTCCAGCTCGCCATCATGTCCGAGGATGGAACGCTTCTGCCACAGGGTGAAACGGGCGAGATCGTCTATCGCGGCCCGCACACGCTTACCGAGTATCTGAAGAACCCCGCCGCGACCGAGGAGGCCTTCCGCCACGGCTGGTTCCATTCCGGCGACATCGGCCGCATGGACGAAGACGGGCTGCTATGGTTCACCGACCGGCGCAAGGACGTCATCAAGACCGGCGGCGAGAATGTCGCCTCGATCGAGGTCGAGAAGGCGATCTACGCCGCCGAGCCCGATGTCGCCGAGGCGATCGTGGTCGGGTTGCCGCATGCGCATTGGTCGGAGGCGATCACGGCTTTCGTGATCCCTGCCGTCGGCAAGTCGCTCTCCCCCGATGCAATCCGCCGGAAAATGCGCGATCACATCGATGCCTACAAAATTCCCAAGGACATCGTCGTCGTCGATGCGATGCCGCGCACCTCGACCGGCAAGGTGCAGAAGAATGTGCTGCGCGAAAAGCATGCCGATCATTATGAGGCCCAGGAAAAGTCCGTAGCGGCCGTTGAGGCCGTTGGGGAGTAGCTGCAGCGGCGACTTCAGGATTTGGAGCGTCGACCGGAAAAGACGAGGTTAAGGGACACCGTACTACCCTTGTTGGCCGAAATCCGCATTCTGGATTGGACTGTCGCCACGGCTTCCGTCTACGCCACGGTCCGCATGCAAATGGAGAGCTGGGGAAAATCTCTGGCGCCGCTCGACAGGTTGATCGCCGCGCATGC
The DNA here is from genome assembly GCA_963752795.1 of uncultured Alphaproteobacteria bacterium. GTDB lineage: Bacteria > Pseudomonadota > Alphaproteobacteria > Rhizobiales > Rhizobiaceae > Mesorhizobium_L. The sequence goes on along the minus strand of CAVVZH010000005.1, from coordinate 39,457 downwards.
TCTTGAAGCAGGCGCGACGCTTGTCAGCAGCGACCGTGCCTTCCGGCATGTGCCGGAACCGGCCGTCGAGGACTAGAACGCCGGCTGAAGCTCAGACCCTCTCCAGCGCGATGGCGATCCCCTGCCCGACGCCGATGCACATGGTGGCAAGCGCCAGCGTTCCCTTGCGTTCTCTCAACTCCAGGGCCGCCGTACCGGTGATGCGTGCACCCGACATGCCGAGGGGATGGCCTAGCGCGATAGCCCCGCCATTCGGATTGACGAAATCGGCATCCTCGGGAATGCCGAGATCGCGCAACACCGCGATGCCCTGCGAGGCGAAAGCCTCGTTGAGCTCGATCACGTCGAAATCAGAAGGCCGGATGCCAAGCCGCTCGCACAGCTTCTTGGTCGCCGGCGCCGGACCGAAGCCCATGATGCGCGGGGCAACGCCCGCCGTCGCACCGCCGAGGATGCGGGCGAGCGGCGTCAGCCCGTATTTCTCGATCGCGGCTTCCGAGGCGACGATCAGCGCGGCAGCGCCGTCATTGACGCCCGACGCGTTGCCGGCGGTCACCGTGCCGCCCTCGCGGAAGGGTGTCGGCAGCTTGGCCAGCACTTCCACCGTGGTACCCGCGCGAGGGTGTTCATCTTTCTCGACCACGACCGGGTCGCCCTTGCGCTGCGGGATCGTCACCGCCACGATTTCCTTCGCCAGCCTGCCATTGGCCTGTGCTGCGACCGCTTTCTCCTGGCTGCGCACGGCGAACGCGTCCTGGTCGGCGCGGCTGATCTGGAATTCCTCGGCGACGTTCTCGCCGGTTTCCGGCATGGAATCGACGCCGTATTGCTTCTTCATCAGCGGATTGACGAAACGCCAGCCGATCGTCGTGTCATAGATCTCCGCCTTGCGTGAAAAAGCGGCATCCGCCTTGGGCATGACGAAGGGCGCGCGGCTCATCGAACTCGACGCCGCCGGAAATGATGATATCCGCTTCGCCCGCCTTGATGGCCCGCGCCGCGGTGATCGTCGCATCCATCCCCGAACCGCATAGCCGGTTGATCGTCGCCCCGGGCAATTCCTTCGGCAGCCCGGCCAGAAGCAAGGACATCCGCGCCACGTTGCGATTGTCCTCGCCGGCCTGATTGGCGCAACCGTAAAGAAGATCATCGACCGCTTCCCAGTCCACGCCCTTGTTGCGCGCCATCAACGCCCTTAGCGGCACCGCTCCCAGATCGTCGGCGCGGACAGACGAAAGCGCACCGCCAAAGCGGCCGATCGGCGTGCGAATGTAGTCGCAGATATAGGCTTCGGCCATTTTTGTCTAAACCTCCGGAACGATCAGATCCTTGACGCTGCCTTCTGTCACGAGCGTGGCCCCGGTCAAGCCCTGTAATTCGTCGAGGCTCATACCCGGCAATTTTTCGCGCAGAACGAAGCGCCTGTCGACGATATCGACGACCGCCAGGCTAGTATAGACCGTGGTGACGCAGCCGACGCCGGTCAGCGGTAGCGTACATTGTTTCACCAGCTTCGGCCTGCCGTCCTTGGTGACGTGATCGGTAACGACGGCGACGCGCTTGGCCCCATGAACGAGATCCATTGCACCGCCCACCGCCGGCACCGAGCCGGGCCCCGTGCTCCAGTTGGCGAGATCGCCGCTTTCCGCGACTTCGAACGCGCCCAATATGGCGACGTCGAGATGACCGCCGCGCACCATCGCGAACGAGTTGGCGTGATGAAAAATCGATGCGCCCGGCTTGAGCGTAACCGGCTTCTTGCCGGCATTGATCAGATCCCAGTCTTCCTGCCCGGCGGGCGGCGCCTCGCCGAAATCGAGAATGCCGTTCTCGGTATGATAGATGACCTCCCGGCCTTCAGGCTTGAACTTGGCGACCATTTCGGGAAAGCCGATGCCGAGATTGACATAGGCGCCGTCGGGAATGTCCTGCGCCGCGCGCCACGCAATCTGCGCATTGGTCAGCTTGGCGGTCATGCCTTCGCTCCCTCGCGCAACAGAACCTCTTCCTGCTTGGGGTCGGCGATTTCGACGATCCGATCCACGAATATTCCGGGCGTGACGACATGTTCTGGATCGATGCCGCCAGGCTCTAGGATCCGTCGAGCCTGGACGATGGTCGTTTCAGCCGCCGTCGCCATGAGAGGCGCGAAGTTGCGCGCCGCCTTGTTATAGGTAAGATTCCCCTTACGGTCCGCAAGTTCCGCCTTGATCAGCGCGATATCGGCCTTGAGCCAGCGCTCCTGCACATAGTGCTTCCCGTCGAACTCCGCGATCGGCTTGCCCTCCGCCAATTGTGTGCCGTAACTCGTCGGCGTGTAAAAGGCGGGAATGCCCGCGCCGGCGGCGCGAATGCGCTCTGCCAGCGTTCCCTGCGGCACCAGTTCCAGATCGATCTTGCCGGCGAGATATCTCTCGGTGAACGCTCGGGCATCCAAGGAGCGCGGGAAGGAACAGACAATCTTTGCGACCATGCCGGCATGGATCATCGCGGCGATGCCGATCGCGCCGTTGCCGGCATTGTTATTGATCACCGTAAGCGATACGGGCGAACCGGTCGCCTTATAGCGGGCGATGAGCGCGTCGATGAGTTCGATCGGAGCGCCGGAACCGCCGAACCCGCCGATCATGACCACCGCGCCATTCTCGATGGTGGCGACCGCTTCCTCCACGCTGGGACAAATCTTGTTCATTGTGAGCTCTTGGCTTCCTCCCTGATCGCGGCGCTCATTCCCTTGTTCAGCATGACGGAAAATTTTCCTGCTACGGCTTCCGTCCAGGCAGAGTTTTCCGCAAGCTTCGCGGGAAAAAGTCCCGGCAGACCGGAAAGGGCCGCCACAACGACGCCGGCATCGCCCCCTACTTCCTCAAGGCGCGACGCGATCTCCTTTTCGCGCGGATCGCGCAGCGCATAGGTCTCGCCATTTTCCTTCCGCCCGAGGGCGTAGCGCATCCAGGCCGCGACCGCGAAGGCAAAAGGCTCCGGCGACTGCCCTCTTTCCAGGGCTGTCAGCGCCGGCTCGATCAGCCGTTGCGGCAGTTTCTGCGTGCCGTCCATGGCGATCTGGTAGGTCTCGTGCGCGATGGCCGGATTGCGAAAACGCTCCTGGAGTTCCTGAGCATAAAGATCGAGATCGACGCCCGGCACCGGGTCAAGCGTCCCTGCCGCCGCCTTCATCTGACGCGCGACCAGCAACGCCAGCGACGGATCGCCCATCACGTCGCGCACATAGCGATGACCGGCCATGAAGCCCGAATAGGCCAGCATGGAATGCGCGCCGTTCAGCATGCGCAGCTTCATTTTTTCGTAGGGAGCGACGTCGGTCACGACCAGCGTACCCCCCGTTTCCCAGTCCGGACGGCCCGCCACGAAATCGTCCTCGATGATCCATTGTGTAAATGGCTCGGTTTCGACGGCGCCCGCATCGTCTGCCCCGACAAGCCGGCGCACATCCTCGAAGGTCTTGTCGGTGCTCGCCGGCGTGATGCGATCGACCATGGTCGAGGGGAAAGAGACGTTACCGGCAATATACGAAGCCAGTTCCGGCGCGACGGCCTTGGCAAATTTCGTGACCAGCGTTTGCGCCACCCTGCCGTTTGCGGGAAGGTTGTCGCAGGAAAGCACTGTAAAGCCTGGGAGGCCGGCTTCGCGCCGCCGCCGCAACGCCTCGACGATAAAGCCGATGGCGCTTCGCGGGTGGCGGGGATCGGCGAGATCGGCGGCGATCGCGGAATGTTTCCGGTCCAGCCCACCGCTTCCGGCGTCGAAGCCGTAGCCCTTCTCCGTGATGGTCAGGCTGACGATTTTCGTCTCGGGCGCGGCGAGCGCCGCCAGCACCGCTTCCGGCTCCTTCGGCGCCACCAGAACACTCCCGATGCTGCCGATAATCCGCGCCTCCACTCCGCCGGAACCACGCGTCAAAAGCGTGTAGAGCCCGTTCTGCGGATTGAGTTGGTCCGCGACATCGGGCGAGCGCAGACTGACGCCGGTGATCATCCAGCCGCCACCCGATTTTTCCAGCGCATCGTCTGTATAGACGGCCTGATGGGCGCGGTGAAATGCGCCCGTTCCCATATGCACCATGCCCGCCGATTGCGCGCGGTCGTACGATGGAACGCGGACGTTGTCCGGCAGGTCCGACGATGAGGAAAGGCGAAGCATCAGGCGATCCGGAATCGGCCCTCACACATATCGATTGACGATATTTTCCAGATATTCCTGCCGCCCGGATCTTGGCTCGGGCTCGATCCCGTTCCGGACCACGCGCTCGGCGATTTCCTCCAGAGTGCGCTGGCCCGAAAGCATGGCCTGCGCCTCCGCCGAGTTCCATCCGGCGTAGCGTTCCTCGAGCGGTTCCGAGAGCGCCTTGTCCTCGATCATCCGCGCCGCCGCCTTCAAGCCGCGCGCGCATGCATCCATGCCGCCGATATGCGCAACCAGCAGATCCTGCGGGTCGAGCGACTGGCGCCGCAGCTTGGCGTCGAAATTGGTGCCACCAGTCGTAAAACCGCCCGCCTTGAGAACCTGGTAGAAGGCCAGCGCCATCTCCGGCACGTTGTTGGGGAACTGATCCGTATCCCAGCCCGACTGGTAATCGTTACGGTTCATGTCGATCGAACCGAAGATTCCGTGCGCGGCGGCCAGCGCCAGTTCGTGCTCGAAAGTGTGGCCGGCGAGGATGGCGTGGCCCTGCTCTATATTGACCTTGACCTCTTTCTCCAGCCCGTAGCGCTTGAGGAAGCCGTAGACGGTGGCCACGTCGTAATCATATTGATGCTTGGTCGGCTCCTGCGGCTTCGGCTCGATCAGGATCGTACCCTTGAAGCCGATCTTGTGCTTGTAATCGACGACCATGGACAGGAACCGCCCGGCCTGATCCATCTCGCGGCCGATGTCTGTGTTGAGCAGCGTCTCGTAGCCCTCGCGCCCGCCCCATAGCACATAGTTTTCGCCGCCGAGCCGCTGGGTCACGTCGATGCAGTGCTTCACCGTCGCGGCGGCGTAGGCGAACACGTCCGGGTCCGGATTGGTCGCCGCTCCGCTCATGAAGCGGCGGTTGGAGAACATGTTCGCCGTGCCCCACAAGAGCTTGACGCCGGTCTCCTTCATCTTGCCTTCGAAGACCGTGGCGATCTCGTCAAGGCGCTTGGCGCTTTCGGCGAAAGTGTCGCCCTCTGGCCGCACATCGGCGTCGTGGAAGCAGAAATAGGGCGTGCCGAGCAGCGAAAACATCTCGAAGGCCGCATCGGCCTTGAGCTTCGCATGCTGCATTCCCTCGATCTCGCCCGGCTTGGGAAACCAGGGCCGCATGAAGGTCTGGCCGCCGAACGGATCGCCCCCCGGCCAGGTGAAAGAATGCCAGTAGGCGATGGCGAAGCGCAGATGGTCTTCCATGCGCTTGCCCATGATTTTTTCGTCGGGATTGTAATGGCGGTAGGCGAGCGGATTCGTGCTCTCCGGCCCCTCATATTTTATTGGCTTGATGTCGCCAAAGAATCCGCTGCTCACAGTCTGCCTCCCTGCATGTCTGGCAAGCGCCGGACACTATTGGCCCGGCGAGAGAGATTCAAGCTGCGAAGTGAGGCTGCGCCTGCGTTGGATATTATAAGGAGCGAAGGACGCCCGTCATTTCCGGCCAATCGCACGTTATCCCGGATAATCACGTCTTGCCGAATTCGGTTCGGTTTCCGGGATAACGGTTTCAGATAATCGTCTGGTCTGCGACCAGCCGCCTATTTCACGGTGATGCTGAGCCCGCTCAAATCAACGTTGATCTGCGCGCCGACCTGCTTGCCGGTCAGTTCGAGCACCGCGCCCTTGCCATTGGTCAGGACGATCGCCTGAGCGCCGACACCAAGCGCGCCGCCGCCACCGGCCGCGCCATAAACGCCAGTAACGTCGCTGGCCCTGTTGATATGTTTCACCGTTCCGCGGAAATACGTTTTGGAGGCGCCAAACACCAATCCGGCGGAGATGCCGCCAATCGATACCCTGTAGCGCCGGCCACGGAAATGAAGCGTTCCTTCGCCGCCGGAACCACCCACGAAAAAACCCGCCTTGTAGACGGCGAAATTTATCGTGCCGCTGGCGGCAAGCGCGGCGGAGGAATATCCAACTGTCGCCAACGTCATCATCGCGATCAGCACTGCACGCATCCGGGAGGAATATGGCATGGCATTTGTTCCGTAGGGTTGTCCGATAACGCCACTTGCAAACACGGCGGGGCGCGGGCGCCAACTCAGTATCGCGCAACCATCATAGCGGAAGCCGCGATATCGTACATACGGCTAAACCATGCGCATTTCGGCTCAAGATGAAGCTCGGGACAATATAGCGGAATCGGAAAATCGATACGCAAAACGGGCGCCGAACCTTCGCCGGCGCCCGTGCCAAAAATAGTCTTAGCCGCACACCTTCACCCGGCGAACGACGAGATGATGGTGGTGCCAATGGCGGCGAACTACTACCCGGCAATGACGATGATGGTGCCGATAATAGTGGCGGTGATGATGGTGGTAGTGATGTCCACCATTGGTGGTGATCACGATGTTGGCTGCCTGTGCCGGAACGGCCATGGCAGCGATACCCCCAAAAGTGATCATCGCGGCGGTCAAAAAGCTCTTCATGATGGTCTTCTCCATTATTCAAGGTTGATTGAACGCGAAACCCTGCCGGATCGTTCCGTCCAGCCGGCCACGCTTGAGCGATAGTCCTTACCCCGCGGGTAATTGGTTTGCCTCCTCCTTCTCGGCAAAACCCTCCCTGTCCAAACCAAGATATGGAGAAAAATGATGACCGAACTGAACACGATCGTCGATACTTATTTTTCGACCTGGCACGAAACCGATGCAAAACGCCGCGAAGCGCTGCTCGAAAAGGGCTTTACCGCCGAGGCGCGGTTTCACGATCCGGTCATGCAAGGCCGGGGCCACGCCGAGATCGCGGCGTTGATGGACGGTGTGCATCAACAATATCCGGGTTTCCGGTTCTCACTGAAGGGCAAGCCCGACGGCTTCGCCGACAAATTGCGCTTCTCGTGGACCCTTGGCCCCGACGGTGCGGAAGCGCCGATCGAAGGCACCGACATCTGCATCATCGAGGACGGCAAGCTTGAAAGCATCACCGGCTTCTTCGACAAGCTGCCGGCGCAATAAGGCCGCCCGCCGCCGGGATTGAAAAGTTCCGGCGGCTTAACGGGCGTTCCGCATTTGAAATTGACGGGGTCGCTGGCGGCACTAGGCCCGAAAGGCCGGAATATCTATTTCATATCCGACCAGATTCCGCTCAAACGGCAGTCGCCTTTTTGATCGCCGGATAAAGCGCCCGATAGCGCCGATAGGCCTCCGCGTAGGCCGGCACCAGACCGGAATCGGGCTCGATCGAGTGGGAGGTAGCCGGCGCCGTGCAGATGGATGCCGGATCGGCGTTCTCCGCCGCGATAAGTCCAAGCCGCGCCGCGCCGAACGCCGCGCCGAAATCGCCGTCCGCCGGAATGTCGATCGGATGGTCGAGCGCGGTGGCGATCGCCTTCAGCCAGTAGGCCGAGCGCGAGCCGCCGCCCACCGCCATTATCCGGTGAAGCGTTGTGCCTGCCGACTTCAGGGCCTCCAGACAGTCGCGGAAGGCGAAGGCGACGCCTTCGAGCACGCTCTGCGTCAGCGCCGTGCGCCCCAATTCATGGCCGATCCCCGCGAAAGCGCCGCGTATGGCGGCGTCATTATGCGGCGTCCGCTCCCCCGAAAGGTAAGGCAGGAAACTGACGCCCGACGGCGCGTTAAGCTCGTCTCCCAGCTCGCGCGTCAGATCGCCGGCCGATTTGCCGGTGATCTCCGACAGCCAGTTCAGCAAATCAGTCGCCGACAGGATGACGCCCATCTGGTGCCACGTCTCCGGCAGGGCGTGGCAGAAAGTGTGCACCGCGCTCGCCGGATTGGGCAGATAGGCTGCGTTGGCGGCGAAAAGCACGCCCGACGTGCCGAGGGAGACGAAGGCGTGACCTTCGCCGATCGTCCCCATGCCGCAGGCCGAGGCGGCGTTGTCGCCGGCTCCACCCGCGACGGTGACGCTGCCTGCGATACCCCATCGCGACGCCAGATCGCGCCTCAGCGTGCCCGCCGGTCGCGTGCCTTCGACCAGCGCCGGCATAAGGCTCTCGTCGAGATCAGTCGCCGCAAGCAATTCGGCGGACCAGCGCCGGCTTCCGACATCGAGCCAAGCCGTGCCGCTCGCATCCGACATTTCCGAAATATGCTCGCCGGTCAGCCAGAGGCGCAGATAGTCCTTGGGCAGCAGGATTTTCCGGACCTTCGTGAAAATCTCCGGCTCGTTGTTCTTCACCCAGACAAGCTTGGGCGCGGTAAAGCCCGGAAAGACGATGTTGCCGGTGACGGCGCGAAAGCGCGGGTCGGCGTCGAGCTTGGCCGCCTCGGCGAAGCTTCGCGTGTCGTTCCACAATATGCAGGGCCTCAGCACCCTGTCGCCATCGTCGAGCAGGGTCGCCCCGTGCATCTGGCCCGAAAGGCCGATCCCCTTGACTGCCGCAAGCGCGTCCGGATGCGCCGCCTTGAGCGCGCCGACTGCTTCTTCGGCGGCCCTTATCCAGTGCGAAGGTTCCTGTTCGGACCAACCGGAATGAGGGCGCGACACCTCAAGCGCGCCGTTCGCCGAGCCGATGACCGCCTGCCGTTCGTCAATAAGCAGCGCCTTGACGCCCGAGGTGCCGAGATCAAGCCCGAGATACATGCCACAAATCTCCTCCGCGCGGCCAAAAGGCACGCAGGCTTGAGTAGAACGCTATTGGCCATAGTTCAACCACGGGCCCGAGGCGCCGCAACTGAAAACCAGATGGGGTCTTCGAAGATGACGCCTCCGGGCCGCCCGCTCAGCGGTCCGGATTGGGCGTATAGCCCGGCCCGATGGTCAGTGGCCTTTTCGGTACGACATCGTCGCTGATCTGGCTGCGGAATATCTGTTTGGTGGTCCAGAGGAGCTTCTTCTTCTCGCGATCGTAGATGCGGATGACGACGTGGTAGGGCTTGCCGGCGACGACGCCGTGGATGGTCGGCGACTGGAACGAGTATCGGTTGGTGCGGGCGCTGACGCGTTGGGAATCGATCAGCGGCGCACCGCCGGCCGGATTCTCGAATTGGACTTCCACGATCGAACCCTCGGCAAGCGGCTTCTGCACGATCGCCGTCAACCCGTAGAACTCGTCGCCCACCCGATAATTATAGATGAAGCTTCCGCCGAGAATCTCGAGATAGGGTTTCTCGCCCGGATCGTTGCGGGTCATCCAGCCGAAAGAAAACAGGATGAGAAAGAGGGCGACCAGCCCCGCGAATATCCGCCGGACGGTGAACTGATCCACGACATGGCGCCAGCGCATGCGGCGCAAGGGTCGGGAAATTCTCGCGAAATCCATCCAGGGAAAATTCACCGTCGCCCGGGAAGCATACGCAAAAGCGGTCATGATTCATGCTCCTCAAACCGCAGGCCTCGGCAAAATCGCGCCAGGCGGTTCGCCGACAGTCCTGTCAGGCCAACAAAGCCTGAAGGCGATAATGCCCGTCTTCCGCCTGCGCGTCGAGAGGATAACGCCATTGGCGCTTTGCCCGCCATACGCCATAAACCGCGTCAGACTTCCAGAACCAGGGCTCCGGTCGTACGCCTCGATTCAAGGTCGCGCTGCGCGTCGGCTGCCTCGGAAAGTCGGTAGCGCGTTGGCGGTTCGACCAAGACAGCACGCTGGCGCAGGACCGTGAAGAAACGGTCGACATGCCGCCGGAGCTTTTCGGCTGTATCGGTATAATGCCCGTAATTCGGTCGCGAGATGGTCAGCGATTTGGATGCGAATGCTCCGATGTCCCAGTCGCCCACGGGTCCGGAAGCCTGCCCGAAGCTGATCAAATGTCCCTGCACGCCAAGCGCCGCGACCGAACGGCCGAACGTGTCGTTGCCGACAGCGTCGTAGACGGCATCCGCACCGGCGCCATTGGTCAATCGAAGCACCGCATCAGCGAAATTCTCGCGCGTATAGACAATCACACGATGGGCGCCCAATCGCTCGACGATGCGCGCCTTCTCGTCAGTGGAGACGGTCGCGATGACCGTGGCTCCGATATGCCGCGCCCATTGCACCAGCAACTGGCCGACCCCACCAGCCGCCGCGTGAACGAGCACGGTTTCGCCGGGCTGAACCTTCCGCACCTCATGCAGCAGGAAACTTGCCGTCACGCCCTTGAGCAGGCCGGCGGCCGCGATGTCGTCGGGAATATCGTCAGGCAGTCGCACGAGGAGTTCCGGAGACATGTTGCGGCGTTCGCAATAGGAGCCGACCGGCGGGCAGGCATAGGCAATGCGCTCGCCCACCGCCAAGCCCGAAACGCCCGGCCCAACGGAAACGATACGGCCCGCCGCTTCCATGCCAGGGACATCCGGCGGATTAAGCAGGTCGAAATAGCCGGTGCGGCAATAGACGTCGATGAAGTTGACGCCGACGAAGCTGTGGCGGATCTGCACTTCACCGGGTCCCGGAGGCGGCAGTCCTATTTCCTCGAGCTGCAGCACTTCCGGCCCGCCATGGCGCCGCACCACGATCGCCCCGGTGACGTCAGCATGGCCGACGGGCTGGACCGTCCGTGCTGGTAGATCGGTTGCCGGCGCCGGCGGTGCTGATGGCGGCGGACTGCGTAGCACCGCCCGGCCGGCAGGCCCGCTACGGAGCAAGGCGCGAATGGCCTCGAACCCGGCCTCGTAGATGCCTTCGCCGACCAGCTTGACGAGTTCCTCGCGGCGCGCGGCGGGCGGATCGAATACGCTGTGCCATTGCCAGAACGTCGCGTTGGTGTCGGTGACGGGCTTGAGCTTGATCGACGCGACGTAGCCCATAAGCGGCAGCGGCGACTCTAGCAGGCAATAGGTCAGCCGATACTCGCGGTCTGACAGCGCCAGCAATTGTTCGCGCAATTCACCGCCGTCGGCGAGGCGGAAATGGCGAACGGAGCCGACCGCGTCGACCGGTTCGCCATTGTCGATTTCGCTCGACGCGATCGCCGGATGCCAACTTTCATGTCCATTGAAATCCCTCAGGATCGACCAGACATCTTCGAGCGGCGCATCGATGATGGTGCTCCGGCTGACCTTGACCATCCGGGATTCAGCGCCCGAACCGCTGTTTCAGGGCGTTGAGGGCTGCTTGGAAAACACCCGTCCCGATTTGCGCGATCAGCGCCCCTTCGCGTTCGGGCGCGCACTCGAACTCGGCCTGCCACGAAGCGAAGGTGGCGTTCTGGTCGGTAATGGGCGTCAAGGACAGTGTCGAGACATAGTCGGTCACCCCCATCGGACTTTCGAGGATCGCATAGGTGCAGCTTAGATCGTAGTCCGACAGCGCCAGCAGCTTTTCGCGGATCACGCCGCCATCCTTGAGACGGAAATTGCGGATGCAGCCGATCTGGTCCGGCATCGCATTCTGCTCTATGCGGCTTTCGGCCACGAAGGGCGTCCAGTTAGGCAGGCCGTTGAAATTGCGCACGACCTTCCACACTTCGGCTGGCGGAGCCGGAATGACCGACGAGACATAGACCTTGGTCATGAGCAGTCCGCTTTCGCCTTACCGGTCACGGTCGTCGTCCGCATCGTCGCTCGAGGGCTTTGCCTTGCCCTTCTTGTCGCGGGTCAGGCTGGAAATATCCTTGGCGTCGCGAAGCACCTCCGTCATGCGCCCGAGCGAGCCCCCCTCGATACCGATCTCCTTCATCAAATTGTCGATCATCGGAGCTTGCACCCGGTAGCGCAGCGCCGAATCGATGACCTCGTCGGTGACGTTGCGATTGCCGCCGCTAGGTCCCCCATTCATGCCGTCGACATGCAGGATCTTGATACCCTCGATCTTCTCCATCGGCTTGACGCTCTCGCGGATGATGCCCTCGAGCTTCTCCAGTATCCGCGCCCGCGTGCGGCTGGCGCGCGCTTCATCGGACAGCATGTTCTCGGCCTCGTTGAGCTGACGGTTCCCCGCGGCGTCGACCTCGTAGCGCTGGGCGGCGGCAAGCGCGCGGATCTTTTCGGCCTCCGCAGACGCCGTCGCCGCGATCTTCTGTGCCTCTGCCAGGCTTTTGGCCGCCTTCATTTCGGCTTCCGCCGCAGCGATGACGCGCAGCGCCTCGCGTTCCGTTTCGCGTTGCGCACCGATCAAATCGGTCAGCTTGCGCCGCTCGGCGATCTCGCGCTCGCGCGCCGTGAACGCCTGTTCCTCGGCCTGGATGGCTTTCGCCCTCACCGCCTCGGACGCGGCGATCGCGGACGAACGCTCCTGCGTCTTCTTGGCGACGTCGATGGCCTTCTGGATTTCCGCGATCTCGACCTTCAGATCGCGGTCGACCGCAAGCTGGCGCATGTCCCGGTCCTTGATGAGCCGAGCTTCCTCTATGCCGCGCTCGGTGGCGATGCGCGCCCGCTCGACCTCTTCGGAAGACGCGATCTCCGCTTCCTCGAAGGCCTGTCGTTTGGCGATCTGCAAGGCTTCCAGATGGCGCTCGCGTTCGAGCCGGATTTCGTCGAGCGCACGCTCCTGGGCGATGCGCTCGGCTTCCGTCTGCTGGTTGGCGACGATCTCGCCCCGGCGTTTTTCAGCGTCGGCCTTGGTCACTTCGAGCGCCTTTTCAGCAAGCGCGATCTGGCGCTCGAGTTCGACGATCTCCAGCGCCTCCTTGCGTTGGATTTCGAGCTCGCTCTGCGCCTGTTCGCGCGCGATGCGCGCCTTTTCCAGCGAAAGCTCAAGCGCGATCTGCTCGCGCTCGGTCAATTCGCGCATCTTCAGTTCGGATTCGTCGATCGCCCGGCGTCGCGCGATCTCGCGGCGCTGCGTCTCTTCCTCGTTGCGGATGCGCTCCTCGGTGATGCTGCGCTCTTGGTTGAGGCGCGATTTCTCGACAGCCTCGCGAGCGGAAAGTTGCGCCTGCTCGGCTTCCTGGTCGCGAACCGCGCGCTCGCGCGTCAGTTCGGCGCGCTGCGCGGCGCGGCGGATTTCCACCTCGCGCTCCTGTTCGAGCCGCGCATATTCCGTATCGCGGTCGATCTCCAGCACCCGCCGTTGGGTATCGAGGTTCTGGTTGCGGATATCGACCAGCGTCCGCTGCTCGATCTCGTTGCGCATGCGCCGGCGCGTCTCGATCAACTCGGTAAGCTGAGTCAGGCCCTCGGCGTCGAAGGCGTTAGACGGATCGAAATATTCGAGGCTGGTCTGGTCAAGATCGACGATCGCCACGCTTTCCAGTTCGAGGCCGTTCGCGGCAAGCGACTGGGAGGCAAGCTCGCGTACCCGCGCCGCATAGTCGCCGCGCAGTTCGTGCATTTCCTCCAGCGTCATCTGCGCCGCCACGGTGCGCATGGCGCCGGCGAACTTTCCTTCCAGAAGTTCGCGGATGCCGCCTGTCTCCATCGTACGGCGGCCAAGCGTCTGCGCGGCGGCGGCAACGAGGTCACGGCTGGCCCCGACGCGCACGAAGAACTCCGCATTGAGATCGACGCGCATGCGGTTCTTGGTGATCAGCGCCGACTGGTCCTCGCGCCGTACCTCGATGCGCAGAACGTTCATGTTGACCGGCGTGATTTCGTGCAGCACCGGTATGACGAAGGCGCCGCCATTGACGACGACCTTCTCGCCAAGGAAGCCGGTTCGCACGAACGCCGTGTCCTTGGTCGAACGGCGGTAGAGCCAGCGTAGGATATAGACGGCGATCACCACCACAATCGCGGCGATGATCAGCCACAGCAAGAATGTGCCAAAAGCCTGGGCAGCCATTTATTCCCCTCCCGATGCGATGCGATCAGCCATGGGCGACCGACTTGAATTGACGTAATTGTTGAGTGAGCGCGCCTTCCGTTGGAAGGCGCTTCGCCCATGGCGCTCCACCAGCCTTGATCTGCCGAGGCGCGGCATTCACGCCCTCCTCTGCAGTTTTGGCGCGACAGACTGAAAAGCGGCGATCGCAGCGTCGACGAACGACGCGTCATTGATGTTTCCGGAAACCCGGGAAACCTGACGCTTTGCAGTCTGGCGGACCGTCTTCTCAATTGCCTCGAACAGAGCATTGTCGGCTTCCGGATCGTGAAACGCCTGTCCGGGCGCATCGAGCATGGAGACGCCGCCTTCGGGCAAGAGAAAACGCGCCGGCCCTTCCATCCGGTTGAAGCGATTGCCGATCCATTCGCCAATGGCCCGGTTTTCGTCGCGTGTCGTGCGCATCAATGTCACATTCGGATTATGCACCACGAATTTCCGACTTTTGAACTTTTCCGGCACCGTCTCGCGCGGCCCGAAATTGACCATGTCGAGCGCACCCGCGGCGCCGACATAGGGAAGGCCAGTGCGGATGGCGGCGCCGAACCGGTCCTCGGTCGCGGGAAACACCCCACCGACCAGCATGTCAGCAACTTCCGTGGTGGTCAGGTCGAGGAAGGCGGCGAGCACGCCGGAATCGCCGAGATTCTCCATCGCCCTGCCGCCGATGCCGGTCGCATGGAAGACGAGGCAGTCATAGTCGGCCTCCAGCCGCTTGGTCGCCGCCTGCACCGCCGGCGTGGTGACCCCGAACATGGTGATGCCGATGGCCGGGCGCGCCAGCTTGCGCCTAGCTTCCCAGGCCTCGCCGGTCGGCAATTGCGCCACCATCCCCGCCATTGCATGGGCGGCGTTGGAGAGCACTCTTTCGGTGATCGAATTCAGCCCCTGCACGTCGGTGACCGAATGGAACATCATGATATCGGCGCCGCCGACATATTCGCCGACATCGCCTGCCGCCACCGTCGAGACCATGATCTTCGGCACGCCCACTGGCAGCACCCGCATGCCGGCCGTCGCCAGCGTCGTGCCGCCCGATCCGCCCGCCGAGATCAGTCCGCCAATGCCCGGTTCGCGCACGATCCAGCGGGCGAAGGCCTCGGCCATCGCACCCACCGAAGCGCCGCGATCTCCCGAAAGGACAGCCGAGGCGCCGCCCGGATGCATGCTGGCCACCTGCAAGGCGGGAACTCCGGCACTCGAAGGCTTGCCCGAGGTGGAAAGATCGACCGTGCGCACGGGAAGGCCAAGCGCCTTCAACCGGTCGGCCATGAAGCGCAGTTCCTTGCCCTTGGTGTCGAAGGTGCCGGCGACCAGCACCGTTCGCCCGATCCGTTCGGCAAAGGGGATGGCGAATATCTTTTTCGCGTCGTCGCCAGGCGCCGTCTTCTCGACCGCTGCCTGGCGCATGGCCGTCACCGGCACGTTCCAGCGATTGGGCAGTTCCGTCACCGGCCGGTAGACACCGCTGACCGCACCCGATTCCACCGGTACCGCCGTTTGCCGCTCGATGCGATAGACTTCCGCCAGTTGTTCCTTCGCCTGCGCCGCCTCGGTCGCGGTGACGGTTTCTTCCTCGCCATGGCGGCCGACTCCGAGAAGGCGCTGCTGCAGCTCGCGGTCGGCGGCAAGCGCCCGGGCGTCCATGATCCTGTTGATCCGGCCGTTGACCATGATGGCGACCTGGTTGGCGACGGCGGTCGCCACACCGATATTCTGCTCGATGACGAGAATGGACATCTCGCCTTCTTCGGCCAAAGTCACCATCATCTTCTCGACCTGTTCGACGATGATGGGTGCCAGGCCCTCCGTCGGCTCGTCCATGATCAGGAGCTTGGGGTCGCTCAGCAAAGCCCGCGAAATGGCCAGCATCTGCTGTTCGCCGCCGGAAAGCTGCGAGCCCCCACTCGTCTTGCGCTCGGCCAGTCGCGGAAAGGTCTGGTAGACCCGCTCCAGCGTCCAGATGGCGTCACGCCTGTTGCTGGCGGCCAGCCGCAAATGCTCGTCGACGCTGAGGCTCGGCCATACGCGGCGGCCTTGCGGCACATAGGCGACGCCGAGTCGATGGATCTCATGCGGCTCCAACGACGATATCTCGCGTCCATCGACGCGGATCGAGCCCGAACGCGCCCGCTTCAATCCGGTGATGGTATTGCACAGCGTGGTCTTGCCCATGCCGTTGCGGCCGACCACCGACAGCACGCCGCTTTGCAGTTCCATGGAAACGCCCTGGATAGCATGGCTCTCGCCATAATAGACGTGCAGCCCCTCGATCTTGAGCGCCGGGCGCTTGCCGCGTTCAGCCATGGCCGCCTCCCAGGTAGATCTCCTGGACCTGCGGATCGTTCTCGATTTCCTGGGGGGTGCCTTCCTTGAAGACCCGCCCATTGTGCATCATCGACACATATTCCGACACCCGCAGCGCCACGTCGAGATCGTGCTCGATGATGATATAGCCGATATGACGCGGCAACCCATTCAGGATGGCAACGAGATCGCGGCGCTCGGCCGGAGACAGCCCGGCCGCCGGTTCGTCGAACAGGATGAAGCGCGGCGCACCGGCCAGCGCCATCGCCACTTCGAGCTGTCTTTGCTCGCCATGGCTCAACGTGGCAACGACCGTATCGCGCAGCGTATGCAGATGAACGGCGCCAAGAATGGACTCGGCTTGCGCCATGGTGACGTCGTCCCGCCGCGGGCGGATCAGCGAAAAGCGGCGCCGCGAAACGCCGCGGCAGGCGAGATAGATGGAGTCCAGCACGCTGAGGCTGCCGAAAAGCTGCGATATCTGGTAGGTGCGCCGCAGCCCCCGCCGGATCCGCTCCTGTACGGGCAGGACGGTGATATCCTCTCCAAAAAGGCGGATGCGGCCGGCGGTCGGCAGGAAATCGCCGGTTATGGAATTGAACAGCGTCGTCTTGCCGGCGCCATTAGAGCCGAGGACCGCGCGCCGTTCGCCGGCCGCGATCCTCATGTCGATGCCGGAGAGCGCGACCAGCGCGCCGAAATGCCGGCCAACGCCGTCGAGTTCCAGCGCGTAAGCGCCGGAACCCTGCAAACGTGAGGCAATGGCATTGTCGGCCATGGACGGCTTTCCCGGCTACCGGTTCACGGACAGCTTGGATTGTCGCGTGTAACCTTGCCGAGCTTGAGGAATTCATCCTCCGGAATGCCCAGCGTCTGGTTGACCTGCGGGATGACCTTGATGAGCTTGTTGTAGAGGGTCCCATCGGGCTTCTCGGTCACCTCGGTCAGGAACATGTCCGCGATCGCATTGCGGTTCTTGTCCAGCGTGACCTTTCCTGTCGGCGTCTGCAGCACGAGATTGGAGAGCGCCTCGCGCAGCTTCTTGCCGCCATCCGACACGTCCCCATTGACCTTTTCCAGTCCGGCGAGAGCGGCTTCCATGTTCACGTAGTAGCCATGGGCGAAGAGTGACGGCGACGGAAAGGCATTCGGCAGCTTCTGGTAGTCCGCGACGAATTTCTTCCACTCCGGCGTATCGTCGTCGTCGGCGATCGGGCCGGCAGCCGGTGTGCCGATGACAACGTCGTGGATCTTGCCCTTCGATCCGAGGATCGTCTGGTCGACGGTGATCGAACCGCCGATCAACGGCGCCTGGCCACCGGCCTGCTGGTATTGCGAGAGGAAGTTGATCGCGTCGGCGCCGCCCAGAGCGACGTAGATCGCATCGACGCTATCTGGAATGGCGGCGATGACCGACGAATAATCCTTGGTCCCGATCGGCACCCAGGATTTCGACGGTACATGGCCGCCAGCCTTGCAGAATTCCGCCATGAAGCCGAAAACCTGCGTGTAGGGGAAGGAATAATCTTCCGCCACGGTCGCCACGTTGTGGTACCCCTTTTTTTCATAGGAATAGGTTCCCAGGCCCGCCATCCATTGGGCGCCATCCGTCGAGAAGCGGAAGAAATTGGGCGCCGGATCGCGCAAGGTGGTGTCCTGGGCCGCCGATGTGCCGTTGAGGAATGTGACGTCCGGCTGTGTCTTGGCGTAGTCCTTGATCGCCAGTCCCTCATCGCCCGAAAGCGGTCCAACCAGAACCTTGACCCCGTCCTGCTCGACCAGCTTGCGCGCGGCGCGAACCGCGCTGTCGGGTGAAGCATCCGACGAACCCTTGACGATCTCGATCTTCTTTCCGGCTACCGTGCCGTTGTGATCGGCGACGGCCATCATCGCGCCGCGCATGCCATCCTCCCCGAGGATGGTGAAGGCGCCTTCGAAAGTCGCGAGGACGCCGATCTTGATGGTGCCCTCGGCCATCGCCGCGGACGGCGCCATCAGGCTCGTGGCGAGCGCCAGCCCCAGTAATGCTCTTCTATGTATGTTCATATCTTCCTCCCTTGATGTGCTTCAGTTCAACAATTCGACGAAATGCCTTCCCCTATGGTTCGGAACGCAGCGACTTCTGCGCCAGATGAGGCTTGATTTTTCCCCATAGGCCCAGGAGACCGTCCGGCGACACAAATACGATCACCAGAAAAACGAGGCCGATCAATGTGTTGTATCGTTCCGCGCCGACGATATCGATGGCGAAGGTCTGGATTAGCACGACAAAAACCGCGCCGATGAAGGGCCCGATCGGATGACGCAGCCCGCCGATGACGGCGATGACCAGAACATCTATCGCCTGGCTGACATCGACCGTGCCTGGCGAGATCCGGCCGTTGAACCAGACCAGAAGCACCCCCGCCAACCCGGCGATCAGCCCCGAAAGGAAATAGGCCGCGACCTTGTGCGCGGTCACGTCGTAGCCGACGGCGCGCATCCGTCGCTGGTTGTCGCGAATGGCCTGCAGCGCCATGCCGAAGGTCGAACGCGAGCCGTAGAGGACGGCCGCGTAGCAGATCGCGGCGACGAACAGGCACAGATAGTAGAACGGCATCGGATCGCGCCAATTGACGCCCCAGAATTGCGGCGCGGGGATGCCTGCATAGCCGGAATGCCCGTTAAAGAAGGCGTAATTCTGTTGGGCGAAATAGAAGAACCCGGTCGCGATCGCCAGGGTGATCATGATGGTGTAGATACCTTCGGTCCTGACCGAGATCGCCCCGATCAGCGCCGAAGCGATCGCCGCGGCGATGACGGCGAACGGCGCCAGGATCCACCAAGGCCAGCCGAATCCATAGATGTTCATGTTGTTGGCGCCGAAGATCGCGACCAGATAGGCGGCAAGCCCCGCGGCCGTGATCTGGGCCAGGCTGACCATTCCGCCATAGCCGGCCAGAAGCATCAGGGACAGGGCCAGCAGCCCCCATATCAGGGAATAAGCGCCGATCTGCGCCAGGAAGAAGGGCGAGGCGACAGCCGGGTACAACACAAGCGCCGCCGCCAGGAGGATTTGCGCCACGCCGATGCGGCTGAATGCGCTCTCCAGCCGGTTCCCTTGAACGGAGGTGGCGATATCGGTCATCGCGCCTTGCCCATGATGCCTTGCGGCCGGATGGCCAGTGTCGCAACCATGATGACGAAGGTCAAAACGATGCCATAGGTCGGGAAATAGACGAGGCCGATCTGTTCGGCGACGCCGACCAGAAGCGCGCCGATCGCCGCCCCCGTTATCGAGCCCATGCCGCCGACGATAACGACCACCAGCGAAGCGAGCAGATAGCGCACGTCCTCTCCCGGAGCGACCGACAGCGCCGAACCGCCAACCACCCCGGCGAAACCCGCCAGCCCCGCCCCAACAGCGAAGACGATGGCGAAGACCATATGGACGTTGACGCCCGACGCCGACAGCATGGCGCGGTCGTCGACGCCGGCGCGGATCATCATGCCGACCCGGGTCCGGTGAAGCATGAGCCAGAGGCCGATGCCGATGACGATCGCAATGCCGAGCACGACCAGGCGATAGAATGGATAGACGAGAAAGACCTCCGTCCCGTTGGAACGCACCGCCGTGATGATCGGCAGCTTGATGGCGCCGTCCAGCCAATGCGGCGTGCTGAGTTGGTAGGTCGTCCCCGTCCAGACCGCCAGCATGAGATCGGCCGCGACGATCGATATGCCGAGCGTGACCAGCGTCTGGCGCAATTCATCGCCCTCCAGCCGACGGAAAACGAGCACCTGCATCAGCAGTCCGACAAACGCCAGCGCGATGAACCCGGCGGCGACGCCAAGCAACCAGTATCCTGTCCGGTCGGCCACTTCATAGCCGATATAGGCGCCCAGAAGATAAAGCGATCCATGCGCCAGATTGACGTTGCGCATCAGGCCGAAGACCAGCGTGAAACCGCTGGCGACGAGGAAATAGAGACCGCCAAGCGTGATCCCGTTGAGCACCGAACTGACGAAGGCCTTCTTGGAAATGAGAATGGCGTTGAGCCAGTGCGGCCAGACGGCGAAGAGAAGCCAGGCGACGACAGCGGCGACGAGCAGCCAGAACAGGCCCCAGGCCTGCCGCCGCGACAGGCCGCCGCTCGACAGGTCGGACGAACCGGATGGCCGGTCGGTTACGCTCATGCGGTCAGCCGCCGGCGCTGTTCGTTCATTCTCGGCGCCTTGTGGAACTTGCCGTCTTTCATGATGGCGAGGATGCGGTTCTGGTCCTGCAGGATGCGCACATCCGAGATCGGATCGCCGTCCACCAGGAGCATATCGGCCAGATACCCTTCCTTGATCATGCCAAGCTCATCGCCCATGCACATGATTTCGCCGCCATATTTGGTTCCCGCCTGAATGGCTTCCATCGGCGAGAACCCGAGCATTTCGACGAATGTCTGGATATCCTTGGCGTTGGTGCCCTGCGGCGTCCAGGCGAAACCGTAATCCCCGCCGATGCAAACCCGGATGCCTCGGCGGTGCATCTTCTTCATCGTGTCGATGCACATTTCGAGTTCGCGCTCATATTCCATGGCGATCGGCGAGCCCGGCTTTATGCCCCACGGCTCGGCGTAGCGGGCGGTATTGATCAACCAGGCGATACCGGGAGCGACGAAGTGCTTCTCCTTGTTCGCTTCCAGCATGTCCAGCGCCTCCTCGTCGGCGAAGGAGGCGTGATAGATGTTCTGGATGCCGTGGCGGACGCATTGCTTCACCGAACCGGATGAGCGGGCATGTGCGGAGAGAACCTTGTTGCGGCAGCGCGCTTCCGACGCCGCCATCGCCACTTCCTCCTCCGACATCGGCGTCTCTTCCGCGCCCATTCCCGTCAGGGACTCGCCCGAAAGGTTGAGCTTGATGGAATCGACGCCGTATTTGATCAACCGGCGCACCGTCCGGCGAATTTCCTCGGGTCCGGACACGACAAGGCCGAGGTTGAGCCCTTCATGCGGGATGTGGGACGGCGCGGCATCGCCGAGGCCGCCAACGGTGGTGATCTCCGGTCCCGCCGCTAGATAGCGTGGGCCGGGAAAGCGGCCCTGGTTGATGAACTTCTTGCAAACGACGTCGAGCCGCGGCTTGGCGGCGGCCGCGCCGCGCCCGGCCGTAAAACCCGCATCCAACACCAGCTTGGCCATCTCCATGGTGACCAGCATGTGCTCCTCGAGTTCCATCATCTGGATGGGATCGATGCCCGGCGCATTGTTCCAGGACAGGTGCAGATGCGCATCGATCATTCCCGGCATCAGCGTGGCGCCCATGCCATCGATCACCGTGGCGCCGCCCGACGACACGGACGACGACGAGCCGAAGCGCGACGAGCCCTTCGTGATCTGCTTGATGCGGTTGCCCTGCACCAGCACTTCGCCCGTATAGGGATATTCGCCGGTGGCATCGAGCACGCGCACGTTGGTGAAAAGCGTATTGCCGGATCCGTTGCCGATTCCGTTCGAACCGTAATTTCCGTCTGCCATCTCTACCTCCCGATCCGGCAGGGCATGGAAAGCCCCCCGGGTTCATCTCCTCACCGATCGACGCGCCGCAGAAACTCGGCCAGCTTGCGGTTGCTTTCCAGGGGAGCCTCGATGGGCGCCCAATGTCCGCAGCGGTCGATCGTCGAGAATACCGCGCCCTTGATCCTGTCGGCAAGCATCTGCGCCACGCTCGGCGGATTGACCGTATCGGCGTCGCCTGTGATCAGGAGCGACGGCACGGCGATGCGGCGGGCATCGGCCGCCGTCGCCTGCGCCAGCGCCTCGCAATTGCGCGCATAGGATTCGGCGTCCTGGCGCGTGACGGACTCACGCACGAACGCCACCGCCGCCGGTGAATTCTCGCGCGTCTGCGCGGAAATCGCGTTGGCCACGATCGCGTCGGCGATATCCGACATGCCACCGGAGCGCGCCGATCTCGCCCGTCCGCCAAGCCCTTTCCGCGTCGCGTCGTTCGGTTCGGCGAGCGCGCCGAAAAGGGTGAGCGAAGCGACCAATTGCGGTTGCCTGACCGCTAGGTGCTGGCAAATGATGGTGCCCATCGAATGGCCGACGAAATGCGCCCGCGCGATACCCATGCCGCCGGCTGCTTGCAGCACCGCCTCGCAAATGCCTTCGATCGACAGCGGCTCCAGCGGACGGGGCGAGCGCCCCGCGCCCGGCAGGTCGAGCCGCGTCACCCGGTAGCCGGCAAGCGCGGCCAACTGAGGCTGGAACATGTTGGAGGTGCCGCCGAGCCCGTGCAGCATCACCACGGGAAATCCCTCTCCCATGGTTTCGGCGACAATCGGGCCTACCGTCACCGTCGTCATTTCGGACGCTCCGTGAACCGGTTCTCCAGCGCACCGATGCCGTCGATTTCGACGCGGACGACATCGCCGGGTTTGAGATATTTCGGAGGGTCGAATCCGATGCCGACGCCGGCCGGCGTGCCGGTCGCGATGATATCTCCGGGTCTAAGCGTGATGCCCTGCGACAGGGTAGCGATGATGGTCGGGATATCGAAGATCAGCAGCGAAACGTTGGAATTCTGCCTGATTTCTTCATTGACGTGGCATCGTATGCCCGCGTTCTTCAGATCCACCTCGTCCTTCGTCACCGCCCATGGCCCCATCGGGCAGAACGTGTCCTGGGATTTGGCGATCAGCCATTGGCTGTAACGGCCCTGCAGGTCGCGCGCCGTGACGTCGTTGATGATCGTGTACCCCCAGACATGGTCAAGCGCGTCTTCCTTGCGGATGCCGCGCCCTTCCTTGCCGATGATCACCGCCAGTTCGGCCTCGTAGTCGATCGCGCTCGACACGCTGGCGTCGATCAGCACGTCCGCGCCGGTGGCAACAACCGTTTCAGGCACCTTCGAGAAGATGATGGGATGCTTGGGGACCGCGCCGGCGCCGGCGCTGGAATCAAAGCCACTACGCGCGAACTCCTGCGCATGTTCATGATAATTCTTGCCCACACAGAAGATGTTGCGGCGCGGAAGCGGGATCGGGGCCTCGAGCGTGACCGCTGACAGAGGCATGGGCGACAAGGTCCGGGGCGTACCAGCGTCATTGCGATCGAGAACGGCCAACACACCGGCGCGAGCTGCCTCAAGAGGGATATCGAGCGGCGCGACCGTCTGCTTCTCGATATCGACCAGACCGACACGACGTTCGCCGGCGACTGAAAAGGTCGCGAACTTCACCGGCTCCTCCCTGTTGAACCAATTCTTCTTTTATTGAGCCAATCTTCGATAGCTTAGGCCATTTGGCAAGCGAAACTTTGATATAACGCAAAAAAAACTTGGCCGGATCGGCAAAAAGGGCTAATTGGCCTACACTTGGTTCAATGAGGATATGCTGTGCCGAAAGCCCTTTCCGCTGACATTGAGCGATCGCTTCGCAAGCGCATCATCGCCGGCGAATGGGCCGCGAACGGCCGTCTGCCGCCGGAACGCAACCTGGCGAGCGAGTATGGTGTGGCGCGCAACACCGTGCGCAAGGCAATCGACTCGATCGTCGGCGATGGCACGATCGAGCGCCATGTCGGGCGCGGCAGTTTCCTGAATACCGAGCCCAACGAGTTCGCCGATATCATCCAACGCGTCACCGGCGTTTCGCCCTCCGACCTGATGGCAGTGCGCTTCATCGTCGAACCGCAGGCGGCGGCGGCAGCGGCGACAAGCGCCAGTTCGGCCGACCTCGCCGCCATCGCCGAGGCTCATGAAATCGCGACCGAAGCCCAGGAGACGGATCTCTTCGAGCAATGGGACGCCAAATTTCACCAGCGCATCTTCGCCGCCGCGCGCAACGAACTCCTGATGAGCTTCCACGACATTTTACGCATCATCCGCAACCGGAACGCATGGATCGAACTGAAGCGGAAGACGTTCTCCGAAAATCGCCGGCTCGACTACTGCCGTCAGCATGGCGAAATGTTGAAATGTCTTCAAAATCGAGACGCGGATGGTGCAGCGAATGCGATGCGCCGCCATATGGAGGCGATTCAGTTCAATCTGTTTGGACGTCGCTAGGTTCAGGACTCATTGATTAAGCCAGAAGATGACGGTTGCAGCGATGCATATGGCGGACATGAAGGTGTGTGCGCATCGGTCATAACGGGTGTGGATACGCCGCCAGTCCTTGATTTTACCGCGACGGCATCAGATCGAAAACCTCTTTCTCAGGGGCCGGTTTTCTATTGGCGAGCCCGCATCCCGGTCGGGCGCAATTCCGCTGCGCTACAGCCTGTGGAACGACGATCGAGAGAACTTCGATGGCGCAACGATCGCAGCCGGATAGGGTAGATTGATTGGGAAGCCGCGCTAATCTCTTTAAAACTGAAATCCAATCGACACGTCACTGGACAATAATTCTTTGTCAATCAAATAAACAAAAATGATGCACATCATAAATGTTACAATATAAAAGGCAATTTTTAAATAAGAATGACGCCGTACATAATCGCCATTTTCTGGTGTATTTCTATCACATGCACATTCCTTGTGATTATATTGGCCCGACTTCGCGCAAATGTGCAGGAAAGCGGGATCATCGGATTCATCCGCCATATTTGTTTCCTTCGCCCAACGTAAACAAGTTGCGACCGATGATGCAAAGCGAGCACCCGGATAAGCAGCAAAGGCTTAAAAGATAGTCCCGACAATTTGGTCGGAACGTGTCGTCCGGGATACGAATTTGTAAGGATTTTCAAATTGGCCGACGTCTTCAAAGGCCTTAATGCAGGCAAGTCGAAGCAACTGCGGTAACGGCAATGGCCAGTGCTAATCTTGGCGGCTTGACGCTGCAAGCGTGCGCGGTGCTGAGATCTTTCAGCACCGGAAATGGGCATCCGTGCATGCGATCCAGATTCTCTCATATTCGCGCATGGCATCGGCGGAATGGTTCGATTTGACCAACTCGGGTTTTGATGATTCTGCGCGGGTTCTGACCGGCAACCAAATCAGGAAAGTTGTCATTCGGCACCTTTCCGATGCCACGATCGTCCACGTCCAATGACCGTGCCGGCCTCGCCTGCAGCCCGCGCAGCTATTTTGGTCACAGCGTTCTTTCTTCTGCGTCTTGGGCTGGCGGCCACTATTCCCTTCACTGTGGACGAGGCATACGCTGTTGTTGTCTCAAGAGCGCATTCGCTCTCCTATTTCGACCACCCGCCCATCGGATTTGCACTGGCGCGGCTGATGGCTGATATCTTCGGATGCGAATGTCCGTTCCTGGTGAGGCTGCCCTATGTGATCCTGGGTTCTCTATCAGCTTGGCTCCTGTTCGATCTTTCGAGCATTGCATATGGAGCGGAGGCGGCATTTTGGGCTACGGCTTGGTATTCCGTAGCCCCTTTTTTCTTCATTTCGGCCGGACATTTCGTCGTTCCAGACGGGCCACTCGACTTCTTCCTATTGCTGAGCGCGCTAGCCGTAGCGCCTTTGATGATCGGCAAGGAACGGGGTCCTGCCATATCGCGATGGCTGGTCGCGGGCACTTCCCTGTCGTTCGCTCTCATGTCGAAATATCAGGCTGGCCTATTTTGCGTTTCCGCAGCGCTGGTCCTGATCGGAACGCCCTGGGGCCGCCGGCAGCTTTGTGGGCCCGGGCCCTGGCTTGCGGGCATAATCGCGGCGTTGGGCATGCTGCCGATGATCATCTGGAACATGCGACACCAGTGGGTTTCATTTGTCTTTCAGTCTGGCCGGGCGCTGGAGAGTGGCGGGAGCCTGCTTCACCTCGGCAACCTCATGACCACGTTGGTCGGGCAGGTCGGCTATGTATGGCCGCCGGTATGGGCCGTCGCGATGTTAATGATCTGGCGTGCCTGCAAGACGGACGCGATTGCGGCCGACAAATTCTTCATGTTCCTGTCGGCCGTGCCGATTGCATTCTTCGATCTCGTGGCTCTGATCAGCTCGCGTTCGCTTCCGCACTGGTCCATGAGTGGGTTCCTGTTCGCATTCCCGTTGGTCGGCAAATGGTGCGAAAGCCATACCCGACTGCAATCCGGACTTATCCAGAGATCCCTGGGCTTCGCAACGGTCCTCGTTCCCCTGCTGGCCGCAAGTTTCGCCATCCAAACCCGCACCGGGGCGCTGACGCGGCCGTTTTTCACCAAAGCTCCCAAATTCGATGTCAACTGGCAAAGTGTCGACTGGTCTCAACTAAGAGCATATTCCGGCAGGCTCGGTCTGTCCGGCCCCAATGCATACGTAATTGCTCCGAATTGGGACCAGGCCGGCAAGATCGGCGCGTCGCTTGGACCAGAGGTGCCTATCGGCGTTCTGCCGGGCGATCCCCGTCATTTCCAATTCATGAACGATTTGCGTCTTGGTGCACGGAGGCAAGGCTTCTTTGTGGGGGGCGTTGATTTCGGACACGAAGAGGTCCGAAGCCGTCAGTTCCGTGCGCAACTTCATGGTCATTTTGAGATTACCGGCGCAGCCATTTGGGTCGTGCAGGATCTCTTCGGCTTTCCCGATTTCGAAATCATGATTCTCCCCGTCAGGCGTCTTTGAGATGGCTATGTCTCCGACCATTGCTCGCTTTTTTCACGTGGCCTCACCAGAGGGTCGCAATCCGCTATGAAACAGCATCTATCCCCCGCCAAACCCGACAATGCCATGGCGCGCCAAGCCGGGCAGGACGAAACGTCCGTTCCGGGACCGGAACTGACGATCGTGGTGCCGACGTTGAACGAGCGCGCCAATATTCCTCTTTTGGTTGAGCGACTTGACCATGCCCTCACCGAAATTCGCTGGGAAGTGATTTTCGTCGACGACAATTCGGGCGATGGAACGATCCAGGCGGTTCGTGATCTCGCCGTCGTCGATCATCGCGTACGGGGCATGAGGCGGATCGCCCGCCGGGGCTTGTCCGGCGCCTGTATCGAGGGGATGCTATCAAGTTCCGCGCCGATCATCGCGGTGATGGATGCCGACCTTCAGCACGATGAGACATGCCTTGTAAGCATGTTCGGTATCCTGCGGACGGGCGATGCCGATCTGGTAGTTGCAAGCAGGTATAGGGAGGGTGGCAACGCAGCCGAAGGGCTCACAGGCTTCCGGGAAGCTGGCAGCCGTCTGGCCATTCGGCTGGCGCAGGCTCTTCTCAAGGTACGCTTGAGCGATCCGATGAGCGGGTTTTTCATGCTGCGCCGTGAGATCATCGATGCTGTGGCGCCCCGCCTATCCCAACAGGGGTTCAAGATATTGCTTGATATCGTTGCATCTTCGAATACGTCCTTGCGGATTGAGGAAGTACCGTATGTTTTCGGGCGGCGCCTGCACGGCGACAGTAAGCTGGATGCTTCGGTCGTTCTTGAATATTTGGGCTTGCTTGTGGCAAAGGCGACCGGCGATATCGTCTCGACCCGCTTCCTGATGTTCGGCATGGTTGGCTCGTTTGGTTTGGTAGTACATCTGACGGCACTTCGGATCCTTCTGATGAACGGCCTGACTTTCACCCCGGCACAGACTGCTGCGATGCTGATCGCCATGACATTCAACTACACCCTCAACAACGCACTGACATATCGGGATCGCCGTCGCCGAGGCTGGCGATTTCTCACCGGCCTTGGCCTGTTCGCGGTGTTATGCAGTTTTGGTATTGTGGCCGGTGTAGGCGTTTCCGCCGTATTCTATCAGAGCGAGCCGCGTTGGTGGGCTGCCGGTCTTGCAGGAGCGGCGGTCGGAGCGGCCTGGAATTATATCACCAATTCTGCCGTTACCTGGCGTGTCCGCTAAGATTTCAAACGACCCTCAACAGTGGGGGTGGCATTGGCTGCTTGCGCTGATTGCCGCCTTGACCCTGTTCCGGTTCTGGGCAGGTGCACATATTGGCCTGGTTCCCGATGAAACCTATTACTGGCTTTGGTCACGCGCTCCGTCCGCCGGCTATCTTGACCATCCGCCGATGATTGCATGGTGGATTTGGCTTTCGACGCAATGGCTGGGGAACACCGCGCTTGGAATTCGCGCGCTTCCGGTTCTGTCTGTCCTTGTGACGACCGCGGCCGTTTTTGGGACCGCCATCGAACTCGAATTCGACCTAAAATTGGCTCGCCTCGCCGCTTTGTGGCTGAACGCGATGTTCCTTGTCGGAGGCGTGGCTATCATCGCGACCCCCGATGCGCCCTCCATGATGTTCTGGGCGTTGTCTACTTGGGCACTCGCGCGCCTGCGGCGAACCGGCGATCCGCGCCTCTGGATAGTTGTCGGCATTTGCGCGGGGCTCGGCTGCGTCTCGAAATATACAAACCTTTTTCTGGGCCTCGGTATCGTTGTCTGGTGTGGCGCGGATCCCAAAGCAAGGCGCTGGCTTATTAGCCCTTGGATGTTGGCGGGCGGGTTCACAGCACTGGCCGTCTTTTCACCGGTCATCGTCTGGAATGCCAATCATCATTGGTCATCATTCGCCAAGCAGTTTGGGCGAGTTGATGACGGAAGCCCCACCTGGCGCTATGTTGGGGAGTTCCTCTTTGCCCAATTTGGTCTCCTAAACCCCATTATCGCAATTTTTATGGCCATTGCGCTGGGCAGGACGTGGAAGTCCCGGCGGCGAGGAGTGCTCGGGCCTTTGGCCTTTCTGATCGCGCTCTCGGCTCCCCTTGTTCTATATATGCTTTTCCATTCAATACATGACCGAGTACAAGGGAACTGGCCGGCGCCGATATACCCGGCAATTGCCATTCTCGCCGCTGGCGCAGCAGTAGAATCCGGAAACACAGTGCGCCTCAAAAGGCTGGCAGGTGCTGCTGCACCCGTCGGGCTGGTTCTCCCCGCGCTTGCATTGGCATTTCTGGCCACGCCCGCCGGAGATGCGATGCCTTTGCGGGCGCCTACCGATCTCCTCTTGGGATGGCCCGCTCTTTCCGCGACAATCGAAAAATACGAATTGCAATCAGGAACGGACTGGTTAGCAACGGCCGATTATGGCTTGACCGGGGAACTGGCCTTTCACTTGCACAGCCCCCATACCGTGCAGGAAGTGGTTGATCGTGAACGCTATTCGTTTGAAGTCTCCGATCCATCTCTTGCCGGGAAGCCGGCGCTTCTCGTCCTGCGTGAAAGGGACGTAAAACACCTCGCGTTTGACCGGTGCTTCAAGTCGGTCGAAGCATTAGCCACCATAACCCGGAATGCCGGCCATCGCGTTATCGAGAGGTACAAACTTCTCAAGGTCGGCGGCGGACCGCCGGACCTTCTGAGGAACGGCTGCGATCCAGCGCACGTTGTGCCTTTAGCCTCACGCCAGCACTAACCGTCAAACGAATGCAATCTCGAATCCTGGCTGCGATTCGCACCAAGGTTCGCTCGGCCCGTCGAGGCTGACACACGCCTATCGCTCAGGCGCCGCGCCAAGACTTGTCGGTCAAGGTTGCCACCTTACAAATACGTAATATTCCCGTCAAAAAATCTCAACATCGCGCCTCCATATAAGACGCCGCACCTCTGGATGCGGTGCGAATCCCACGCATCGTCTAATTGTAATAAGATGATCAATCTTATTAGAAAAATATCTTTGTGTTTTGGTCAAAAAAATGCTATACATTCTAGAACCAATTAGATATTACGGATTATTGCATCTACTATTAATATTATATATAATTTATACTATTTTGTTCTATACTCGTGTTTCATCCGTAAAACTTAATAAATTTTGTGAAACAGATCTACAATTTGCATCGCCGCTGAATTATTATAATGGTCTTTTACATCTACATAGTAATTACTCCCACGATGCTCAGGGCACTTACGAGGAGATCGCCAAAATCGCCGGTCGTCAGGAATTCGACTTCCTGATTGTCACCGACCACAACAATCTGACGGCAATATCAGACGGAAAAGAGGGGTGGTACGGTCCGACTTTGGTTTTGACGGGAGTCGAAAGCTCGCGTCCCGAGGGGTATCTATTGGGCTTAAATGTTTCTTCCTACAGCGCCAAGCGTAGAGATCCAACGAATGACCTTCTCGCGGATATAGGCAAGCAGGGTGGATTTGCTCTGATCGTGCATGCAGAAAATTGCAGGCGGCCTTGGAAAGGGCCGGTCGATGAACGTATTTCGGGATTGGAGATCCTCGACTTCGCCGACCAGCTATATGATTGCTCCCATCTCGCAAAGCTGAACGCATTCCTGTTCTACCTTGCAAACAGGAAGTTCGCGCATTTGAGAATTTATCACAGGCCGGAGCGCGCATTAGCCCTGTGGGATCGCGTGGCGAGCATTCGTCCGGCCGTCGGGTTCTATGGTCCGAACATGCATCAGAACGTCAGGATATTCGGCCGACAGCTGAAGTTTCCCAAAGCCGCGGAGGTCATGCCCCTCGCAAGCAACCATATCTTGTCCGTTGAGAAACTGGCAGGCGACCTAGCGGGCGATCGCGATATTCTCTATCGCGCAATCCGCAAGGGTCACCTCTATTTTTCCGTGGATCTCATCGGAAATGCAAAGGGTTTCATGTATTCTGCCGAGCAACAGGGTCGTACTGCGATCATGGGAGACAGTCTGGTAGCAGGGCTGGACACGAAGTTCAAAATTCGCCTACCCAACGTCGAGAATATGCGTGATCTACACATCACCGTCTACCATAACGGAATGGAAATTATTCGGCGCAAAGCGGCGGAGCTTGAATTCCAGGCAAGAGAGCCCGGACCATATAGGGTCGAGGTGCTCGCTCGAATTCCGACTTTCTTTGGTTGGGGTCGATTGGTTCCGTGGATTTACTCCAATCCGATTTACCTGAGATCGGATTTAGACTTCCCGGAATCCAATCGCGACCATTCTGACCCTTCTCGCAGGCAATGAACGACGCGCCCAAAGTTAGGTCGTTCAAAGCTACACAATCCTGAGGCTGGGGGTTCCAACCGCAACAGCGGTTGCCTTTGCTTTTTTGTCCACTGGATTTCTGAATCCCAGGACGGAAAGTCTGGCTTCAGTTTCGCACTTTTTGCCAGGCCTCCTCGGCGGCGGGCGGCAATTTATCCATGTGTTTCACGAAGAGAGCCAGCGTCCAGATCTGCTGGTCGGACAGGGCGTTCTTCCACGAGGGCATGCCGGTCCAGCGGATGCCGTGCTTGATCTTCCAGAACGATTCGCCCGCCGTGTCGTCCTCGACGCCTTCGCTCGCCAGTTGCGGCGGTTGCGGATAAAGGCCCTTCGCCACCGGAGAGGCCGAGCTATCGCCCTGGGACGTACCGTGGCAGATCGCGCAATGCTGCCCATAAAGCTGAACGCCGGCAATGAGGTTTTCGTCGGTCAGGGCGACGGGATCGGCCCCTTTCGGCGCTTCCCGCGCAAGTGTCGCGTGGAGCGAGGTTTTGGCGACCGTCCTCTCGAGCCACAACGGCTTGCCGTCGGCGTTTGCCGGTATGATTCCGTTGCGAATGACAAGATAGCCGCACAGCGCCGCCACGAGGATTGTCGCCAGTACGCCAGCCAGAAATCGCTTCATTCTTCGTCTCCCTCTCGCTCGTCTCTCCGCCCCGCCGATTTGATCGCATCGACCGCCACGGCTTTCGATTGGGAAAATAGGGCCGTAGGTTTCGTTGAAAGCCGCGGACTTTTTACAATTTGGTAAGCTGAAAGGCTTGCCCGGCGGCTGGACTTCGCGGAACGCCAGAACTCACGGATCTCTCTTTTCAGGAGCCATTTATGCCTAGTAAGGGCTCCAGTTCCTCCCAGCTTCTGTTCATGGCGTAGGCGCTGGAGAGGAATGGCACGGCGATGTGGCCGTAAAGGAGGGAAAGCTGGTCTTCGGCCGTTTCCTCACCCTTGCCGTCGACAGCCCGCAGGTAGATCCCCGCGATCAGTCCGGAGCGGTCTGCGCCGCCCTCGCAATGGATGAGGATCGGCTTCGGCGCCGCCTTCAAGAGGCGGATGATTTCCCGCGCTCGCGCGGCGGAAAAATCGGAACGCGCCGACATCCTGAAATCGACATGCCGAATGTGCAGACGCGCTGTCTCGGCCACTTCCTCGTCGTACCATCTCCTGCCACGGTTCTGCCCGCGTAGGTTGAGGACGGTCGCTATTCCATAGCGCTTGACGTATCGCGCCAGCCGCGAGGGGCTCAACTGGCCGGAGCGATAAAGCTCGCCGGGGACAACGGTGTGAAAATTTCCCGACAATTGAAGCGCCCCGAGATAGAGCCCCAGAAGCAGGCCACCCGACAACAGGGCGAGGAGCCAGGGTCTGAAGCGCTTCATTGCGCCCTCGAGCCAAAAGAGGACGTTGAATATCCGGCTCTGCAGGGGTGCGGGGCGCCGATGACCTGCCGATCAAGCGATGCAAGTGGGCTGTGTATTGGCCTCGTGAAATTCACGTGACCTTCTCCGCAATTACCCATGTCGCCAGGGCCCAGGCAGAGCCCGCCAACCATCCGGCAAGCACATCGGTCGGCCAGTGAACACCGAGAAAGACGCGGCTGAAGCCAATAATTATTGTCAGCATGAGCCCGATCGAAAGGACAAAGATACGCTTGCGCCAATTTGCCTGTTCGCGCGCGAGAAGCGCTCCAACCGTCAAATAGGTGATTGCCGAAAGCATGGCATGACCGCTCGGAAAACTGAGGGAGTGAACCGTGACGAGATGAGGCACAATTTCAGGACGTGACCGATCGAAGCCGATCTTCAACAGCTTCTCCGTCAACGCGCCCAGTGAGATCGAGAAAACGACAAGCGTCGCAAGCCGATTCCTGCCGGCAACCGCTAGGTACGCCCCAGCGATCACCGTCACCAGCGTTATCACCGTGGGACTGCCCAGACTGGTAATGTCGGCAAAAGCCGCTTGCAGCCATGTGGGGCCGATGGGCACGGATAGATCGCCAGGCACTCGCAGGGCGAGCAAAATTGCACGGTCGAAGCTGCCGCTCTCTTTCTCGACCACATCTTCCGCAACCTTGGCCAATAGCAGGAGAAAGCCCGCAATTGCTCCTAGCGCGAGAAGCAATTTGGGCTCAGCGGTCAAACGTCGCCTAAGTGCCGTCAGGTTGCCGCCCACCCGTTTTCCTCAAAGAATGCCCGTTGCGAAATTGTCCAGTCTTGTCCCCTCTCGGAAGGCGAGCCGAACAGTGACCGCTGCAAGAATACCTGTCATGGCGCCGCCGAGAACGTCCGTCATGTAGTGGGTTCCCACATAGACCCGTGACCAGCACACCAGAAACGCCAGAACCATTAGAGCCACCGTTCGCCATGGCAAGCGCTGCAAGGCGAACGCCGCCACGATCGCGAACGACGCTGTGGCGTGGTCGGAGGGGAAAGACCAGTCCGTGCTCGGCGCAATCAGAAGATGGGAAACGCCGGCATCGTAGGGCCGGATGCGATGCACGAAAAGGAGGATTAACTGGTTGACGGCGAGGCCAAGCAGGAAGGTCAGCCCGGCGGCGAGCGCGGCGTGGCGGACATGGTTTCTGTCTCGTCTTGCCCACCACTGAAGCGCTACGACCATAACCATGAGCGGGACGCCGAATTGCGTGAATCCGATCATGATCGTATCGAGGACCGGAAAGCGGCCCGCCAAGGCGTTGATCCAGTGTGTGGCGGCGATATCCATCGTTCACCTCGCTGTCGCGTACGAGGCTGGGTCCGTAGAATGAATGAGCATCAGATCCATAGGATTTTTCGTATCAGCGTCGTGCTCAAGGGATTGCATGCCCTTGTGGAATGTATCTGCGGCATCGCGCTTTTCTTCATCTCGACCCGAACGATAGCGCACTGGGTCGACCTTCTCACACAGGAAGAACTTACCGAGGATCCGAATGATTTCCTGGCGACGCACCTCGCCAGCGCCGCGCACCATTTTTCGGTCGGGACGGAAACGTTCTACGCGTTCTATCTGCTCAGCCACGGACTGGTTAAGGTGCTGCTGGTGGCCGGGCTCCTGAAGGAGAAGCTGTGGGCTTATCCGGCCTCGCTCATCGTGCTTGCCGCCTTCATCGGCTACCAGCTCTACCGCTATTCCCACACGCACTCGATCGGCCTGATCGTCCTTACGGTGTTCGACCTCGTGATTATCGTGCTGGTCTGGCATGAATGGCGCATCCTGAGGGCTCATGTGGCCGGGGCCGGAAAGCCCGTCGAAAAGTGAGCGCCCCTCAGGTTGTCGAGGGACGCTCGATCGGCATCAGTCCGGATTAGCGCCTTCGACCGAGTTTTCCAGTAGTTTGCCGGTCATGGCGTCGACGCCGACTTCACGGGTCTTGCCCCTCGTCTTGACGTCGAACGAATAGCGCAGACCGCTACCGCCGCCTTCTCTTTCAAGTTCACGGTCAGTGATCCGCCCGTGCGGGATGGCCGCCTTCACCGTCTTTTCAGCTTGGCGCATGCTCACTTTGGCGCCGTTCTCGAGGGATTGTCCGGTATAGGCGAGCGCCGGCGAAGCAGCCGTCGCGATCGCCGCAACGACAAGCAGGCCGCGGCAAAGCGGGTAGCGTAGCAGAGTTTTTGTCTTGATCATTCTTCGTCCTTTCGATTGTCCTTTCGCGCATCTAGCGGCCAAGGAACAGGGGTTGCAGGCCGACGCCGTTATCGGCACAGGGGTCCCTTGTCCCGTTCGTAGGCGCCGTTCTTTGCGTGGAAATCTCCTGCACCCTGCCAATCGGCAAACCTGAATCCGGCAGCGGTCGTCTCGTTTGCGAAGCCAAGGCCTCGTCGCCTAGCCATTGCGATAGACGAGATGCACCCGCGTACCCGCCGGCAGGACCCGCCCGGTGTGAATGGTGAAAAAGGCTTCCGCGCCGAGCTTTCTCGGTTTCGGCCGGGGCACGACCCTGACATCGTGGAAGACAAGTGGCGGCTGGCCGGGAACATCGATGCGCGCCTCGACGCCGCCGGTGAAGGCGCCGAATCGAGACGTCATCGGCAGCGCGGCCTGGCCATAGATGACCGTCTCTTTCGGGGTCTGTTCGGCGCCGGCGAGGACGACATAGGCCGGTCTCGAGCGCCCTATGTCGAAAGAGATGTTGTGCGTTTCGCCGGAGGCGGAAACGCAGCCGGCGAGCGCCAGCGAAAGGAGAAGCGGCATGGCTGGCGTCTGGCGGCGCATGGGCCCGGACCTTTCGGAGCTTCGAGGAACGCGTTTGGGTGTCGATTATCCCGGGTTGTTGGCCGACGCCTGACAGCAGCCTTACCGATCGGTAAGATAGGGGCGATGAAGGCGTGAAGTGCGTGGTAGAATGGGTGGGCGGCCAATCTACGGGCGCCCGTGAAACATCCTGGATCGACGATGCGACTGCTTGTGATCGAAGACGACGCGAAGACCGGCGAGTATGTGTCGCGCGGCTTGACTGAGGAAGGCCATGTCTGCGATGTGCTGGAGGATGGCCAGGACGGGCTGTTCCAGGCGATGCGCGAACCCTACGATGTGTTGATCGTCGACCGGATGGTGCCGGGGCTGGACGGGCTTTCCCTGGTCAAGGCGTTGCGATCGGCCGGCAACAGGACGCCCGTCCTGTTCCTGACGGCGATCGGCGGCATCGACGACCGGGTGGAGGGGCTGGAGGCCGGCGCGGACGACTATCTGGTCAAGCCGTTCGCCTTTTCCGAATTGCTGGCGCGGGTCAACGCGCTGTCGCGGCGGCCGCCCGCGGTCACCGAAAAGGTCGTCCTGAAGACCGCAGATCTCTCGATGGACCTGATCCGCCGCCGCGTTACCCGGGCGGGCAAATCCATCGACCTGCAGCCGCGCGAGTTCACGCTGCTGGAAGTGCTGATGCGGGCGGAGGGCCGCGTGCTCACCCGCACCATGCTGCTCGACCGGGTCTGGGGCATCCATTTCGATCCCGGCACCAGCGTGGTCGAATCCCATATCAGCCGGCTGCGCGCCAAGATGGACCGGCCGTTCGACACCCAGCTTCTGCATACGGTGCGAAACACCGGCTACACGCTGCATGCGCCGCGATAGCCTGGCGCGCAGCACCCCGTTCCGGCTGGCGCTGAGTTTCGGCGCACTGTTCCTGGCCGCCATGCTGCTCGCAGGCCTCAGCGCCTTCTACCTGATGCGCTGGGACATGTACCAGCACCACGACGAGGCCATCCTCCAGACCTTCACCGTCATCGCCCAATCCTGGGACGAGGATGATGGCGATTTCATCGAGGCCGTGCGGTCCAACATCGCCGCAGCGCACCATTCCAGCAACCTCTACATGGCGACGGCGCCGGACGGTTCGGTGCTTGCCGGCAATTTCAAGCCCATCGACGTGCCCGACGGCTGGTCGACCGTGCCGGGAAAAGCGGTGGGCCTCGGCCACGACCTCACCTTCCGCCTCTATGCCGGGCGCGTACAGGGCGACCGGCTCATCGTCGGCGAGAGCTACGAGGATATCGAGGCGCTGGAAAACACGACGCTGGCGAGCTTCGGCTGGGCCTCGATCGCGGTGGTGCTGATGGCGCTGGGCGGCGGCGGGCTGATCGCCGTCAGTGCCGGGCGGCGGTTTCGCGCGGTGCGCGAGACCATGGGCCGCGTCGCGCAGGGCGAACTTGGCGCGCGCATTCCGCTGCTCGGCAAGGGCGACGACATCGACCTGCTCTCGCGCGACATCAACGAGGCGCTGGCGCGGCTGGAGACCAATGTCGAGGGCATGCGGCAAGTCTCGACCGACATCGCGCACGATCTGAAGACGCCGCTCAACCGGCTGCGCATCACGCTGGAGGACGCGCGGCGCAAGGGCGGACGCGGCGCGACGGTGGTGGGGGAACTCGACGCCGCCATTCTCGAAGCCGACAGCGTCAACCGCACCTTCGAGGCGCTGTTGCGCATCGCGCAGATCGAATCCGGCGCGCGGCGCGCCCGCTTCACCCGGGTCGACCTCGGCGACGTGCTGGCATCGGTGGCGGAGCTCTACGGCGGCGCCGTCGAGGATGCCGGCCTCGATCTCGTTACCGTCCTTCCCGCAAGTCCGTGCATGGTGACGGGCGACCGCGAGCTGTTGATGCAGATGTACGCCAACCTCGTCGAGAATGCGATCCGCCATTGTCCGCCGGGCACATCGCTGCGCCTGGCGGGCGACGCCCGATCAGGGCGGATCGTGACGGTGGTGGAGGACAACGGGCCCGGCGTGCCGCCGGCCGAAGCCGACAAGGTGTTCCGCCGCCTCTACCGGCTCGAACGAAGCCGCGGCTCGCCCGGCACCGGGCTCGGCCTCAGCCTGGTCAAGGCCGTCGCCGAACTGCACGGCGCGACGATACGCCTGGAGGACGCCAGGCCGGGTCTGCGCGCGGTGGTGGAATTTCCAACGGCCTGATCGCGGCGGCGCTTCTCGGCCGCGCTATTCGGCCGCGACCGGCGCGGGATGCCTTCCCGCCCGCTGGGGCAAGATGGCGATCAACGCCACGATGGCAACCGCGATGACGGCCGAGGCGAGCGGCCGGCTCAGATCGAGCCCGCCATGGCTGATCGGCTTGTCGAGGAAATCGCCGACGGTGGCGCCGAGCGGCCGGGTGAGAATGAAGGCCGCCCAAAACAGAAGCACGCGCGACATGCTGGTCCGGTAATAGGCCAGGGCGAGCAGCGCCAACCCGGCGCCGAACACCAGCGCCCCGCCGGCATAGCCCAGCCCGCCCGTATCGGCGAGCCAGTCGCCGAGCGCGGTGCCGAGCGTCTGAGAGAAGGTGATGGCCGCCCAGTAGAACGCCTCGACCTTCGGCGTCTTGACCGTCGCCACCGAGATAGAGCCCTGCGACCAGTACCAGAGCCCGAGCGTCACGAGCAGCAGCGCCAGCAGCAGTGTGGAGCCGCCGGTATAGCCGATGCCGAGCGAACGGTCGGCGAAATCGGCCATGGTCGTGCCGAAGGTGGTCGAAGCGACGATGGTCGCCCAGTAAAGCGCGGGATGGAACTTTTTCGCCACGATCTGCAGGATGACCAGCGCCACCAGCACTGCCAGAAAAAGCCCGGTGCCGGCCAGATAGCCCCAGTTGAACGTCATGGTCACTGAATCGCCGCCGGTCTCGCCTAGCGTCGTGGCCAGGATCTTGATGATCCAGAAGCCGAGCGTGACCGCCGGCACCTTGGTGACATAGCTGTCAGGAATAGGATTTATGCCATTTCTCCATCCGTACCTCCCGATCGGATGGCGAAACTGCCGGCCTGACTTCACCGCCAATTGCGGGGAACCTTACCGATCGGCAAGAAAGGGCGCGCCGGCACCTAGCCAATCCCCACGCCGTCGGATGCAAAGAGCCCGGAAGGCAGCGAGCTGACTTCCCGCGTCACGGGCCGTTACGACGAATCGCCAGTCCCCAAGTTCAGACGTTGCCAATATCACGCCTAAAGGTTGGTCACGATGTTGCGTCGCGCGGGTTCGATGCGGTCAATCCCATCGATACAAAAACACATTAAGCTTCTGTGCCGGGCAAACCCTGAATTTGAACGAACCGATGCTCCGCAATCGCTCAATCTAACTTCGCCTGGATCGTCGGACGTGCGATCGTCACTCCACCCATTCGGTCACCGATATCGTCCGGCCATTCCGCGGCGACGCGTTCGATGAGCAGAAGATCGCGCCCGCTGCCTGGCCTTCGCCGCTCGCCTACATGGAGCGCGCGCCACGCCAAACGCGACGTCGACCAAGGCAGTCCGTGGGATAATTCGTAGGTGGGAAGCCGGCGCTAAAGCCTGTCACTGCGATACCGGCCCTTGATCGGGAACCGATCCTCTCCGCCCTTAGCGTCTGCTGTAGTTAGCTTCTCACCAAAACCTGACAGTCCGCTCTCGGCCCCGATCCAGACAGTCGGTGCACTTTTGGTGGCGTCCACTTTGCCCCGAGAGAGGGTCACGCTTCAATTTGACCGACGCGGCGTTTCTGACAGCAGCACCGCACCCCTATACCTTTCAACTTCCATGGTCATAGTGGCTTCAAAGCGATAGCGGCCACGAGAGCCTCTACAGGGGAACAAACCCGCGCACCGATGCCTCAAACGGTCTGGGCGAGCATCGACCATGCTTTTCTCCAGGCCAAATTCTACCCCACAGCGAAACAACGCGATGTGCCATTTCCCGACATCTCGAGCGTGATCCGGAAATCATCCGCGACCGCTATGCAGATTGATGCGAGCATGCGCCTCTCCTGCGATTTCTTCCTGCAGCGCTTCGATCATGCGCGACTTGCCGATGCCCAGCTTCACCGATCACGGTTACGATCTGACCTTCGCCCTGCTGCGTCAGGTGCCAGCGTTCGCGCATCAATAGCCATTTCGACGGACGCCCTCTCCTCCAGCTAGTCTGCCTTTTTGATCCAAACTGAAATTTCCACCACAAAACGCGCAGAACTGCCGCTTCGGAGGACAGGGCTCTCTCG
>CAVVZH010000004.1:0-247379 GCA_963752795.1 uncultured Alphaproteobacteria bacterium | reverse complement strand
CGAGACATTCGCACGCGCTCCCCTGGCATTCGACCGGGGCGAAGGCGTTTGGCTTTTGACGAGCCAGGGCGAGCGATATCTCGATTTCGCCGCCGGCATCGCGGTCAACTCGCTTGGCCACAGCCATCCGCATCTGGTCTCCGCGCTGACCGAGCAGGCCGGCAAGCTTTGGCATGTCTCGAACCTCTACGAGATTCCCGGGCAGAGCCGATTGGGCGAGCGACTGGTCGCCAACAGTTTCGCCGACAAGGTTTTCTTCACCAATTCCGGCGCGGAAGCGCTCGAATGCGCCATCAAGACCGCGCGCCGCTTTCATTATGTCAACGGTCGTCCCGAACGGTTCAGGATCCTCACCTTCGAGGGCGCCTTTCATGGCAGGACGCTCGCGACCATCGCGGCAGGCGGCCAGAAGAAGTATCTTGAGGGCTTCGGCCCCAAGGTGGAAGGATTTCCATCAGGTTCCTTTCGGCGACATCGAAGCCGCGAAAAAGGCGATCGGCCCCGAGACCGCGGCTATCCTCGTGGAGCCCGTTCAGGGCGAGGGCGGCATAAAGGCTGGCGTCGGCGCATCTCTGAAGGATCTGCGTGACCTTTGCGACCGCGAAGGACCTGCTCCTCGTGTCTTTGACCAGGTCCAATGCGGCGTTGGCCGCACGGGCAAGCTTTTCGCCTACGAATGGAGCGGGATTGCGCCCGATATCATGGCTATCGCCAAGGGTATCGGCGGCGGATTCCCGATGGGGGCATGCCTGGCCACCGACGCCGCGGCGATCGGCATGACCGCCGGCTTCACGGCACCACCTTCGGCGGCAACCCGCTCGCCATGGCCGTTGGCGATGCGGTATTCGACGCGATCCTCGAAGACGGTTTCCTGGAAGAAGTTCGCCGCAAGGGGCTTGTGTTCAAGCGGCCCTCGCATCCGTCATCGACGAATTTCCCTCCATTTTCGAGGAGATACGCGGAACGGGCCTGCTCCTCGGCCTCAAATGTCGCGTGCCCAATACCGCCGTCACCATGGCGTTGCGCGACCAGAACCTGCTGACGGTGCCGGGCGGCGCAATGTGGTGCGTCTGCTGCCGCCGCTAACCGTCAGCGACGATGAAATTCGTCTGGCGGTCGACCGTATAAGGGCAGGCGCCGCGTTGCTCGCCGGTGGGCCCAACGGCAAGGCTTGATCGTCATGGCAGGAAACCAGAACTCCGGCGCCGTCCGGCATTTCACCGATCTTTCAACGGTTTCGGCGGCGGATCTGCGCGCTATCCTCGACGATGCCGGCGCCCGCAAGGCGCGAGTCAAGGCCGGCGAAATGGAGCGGCCGCTGGCCGGCAAGACGCTCGCCATGATCTTCGACAAGCCCTCAACCCGCACGCGCGTTTCCTTCGACGTCGCCATGCGCCAACTGGGCGGCGAGACGATCATGCTGACCGGCACGGAAATGCAGCTCGGCCGCAGCGAGACCATCGCCGACACCGCGAAAGTGCTGTCGCGCTACGTCGACATCATCATGATGCGCACGACCTCCCACGACCGGCTGCTGGAA
This sequence comes from uncultured Alphaproteobacteria bacterium, assembly GCA_963752795.1. GTDB lineage: Bacteria > Pseudomonadota > Alphaproteobacteria > Rhizobiales > Rhizobiaceae > Mesorhizobium_L. The sequence goes on along the minus strand of CAVVZH010000004.1, from coordinate 245,839 downwards.
ATGACGGAGCACGGACCATCCCCGTTATCAACGGCTTGACTGACGATACGCACCCTTGCCAGATCATGGCCGATGTCATGACCTATGAGGAGCATCGCGGCAGCGTCAGGGACAAGGTCTTCGCTGGTCGGAGACGGCAACAACGTGCTGAACTCGTTGCTCGAAGCCTCCGCGCGTTTCGGCTTTCGTCTCAACGTGGCGACGCCGGAAGGCAGCGAGCCGGAGGCGAGATATATCGATTGGTCGAAGAAGAACGGCGGCGAGATCATGCTGACGCGGTCCCCCGAAAAGGCGGTGCGCGACGCCGACTGCGTGGTCACCGATACCTGGGTGTCGATGGGCCAGGAGCATCGCGCGCGCGGCCACAACATCTTCGCGCCGTTTCAGGTCAATGACGCCCTGATGCAGCAGGCGAAGGGCGACGCGTTGTTCATGCATTGCCTGCCGGCGCACAGGGGCGAAGAGGTTACCGACGAGGTGATCGACGGACCGCATTCCGTCGTCTTCGATGAAGCGGAGAACCGGTTGCACGCGCAGAAGGCGGTGATCGCCTGGTGCCTTGGCGCTTGATAGGGCAGTCTGGCGTACCTATTTGGCGGCGATCACGCAGTTCCACATCTGATAGTCGCGTTTCGCTTTCCAACGGAACGCCCAAGCGAGGTTTGGTCCATTGATCGCGCCAGAAAGAAAGCTCGGTGAATTCGGTCACGCCGGTGACGACCACGTCGTACCCTTCGAAGTCGGCTCGCTCGACATTCGCGGGCGCAGCGTGCAACTCGGGCCGCTGCTCGACCAGATCCTTGGCCGGCACGAATATCCGGAACTGTCGCCCAGCTTCTCGCCGAGGCGGTGGTGCTGACGGCTCTGCTCGGCACGGCCTTGAAGTTCGACGGCAAGTTCATCCTGCAGACGCGTTCCGACGGGCCGGTCGACATGCTGGTCGCCGATTTTTCGACGCCGCAGTCCATGCGCGCCTATGCACGCTACAATGAAGAGGCCATCGATGCGGCCATCGAGGCGGGCGATATTTCGCCCGAAGCGCTGCTTGGCAGCGGCGTCCTGGCGCTGACCATCGACCAGGGCGAACATACGCAGCGTTATCAAGGCGTCGTGCCGCTCGACGGCACGTCGCTGGAGGAAGCCGCGCGCGTCTATTTTCGCCAGTCGGAACAGATCCCGACCGATGTGCGCCTCGCGGTCGCCAAGATGGTGGTGCGTGGCGATGGCGGAGCGCAGGAGCGTTGGCGCGCCGGCGGCCTGATGACCCAGTTCCTTCCGGAAGCGTCGGAGCGCCAGCGGCTGCCCGATCTGCCGGGCGGTGATGGCGGTGACATCGATTTCGGTCCCGAAGACCGTACCGATGGCGCGTGGAAAGAGGCGCTGGCGCTGGTGGCCACGGTGGAACCCGCAGAGCTTGTCGACCCGACGGTGGGCGCCGAGCGGCTGCTTTACCGCCTGTTCCACGAGCATGGCGTGCGCGTCTATGACGGCACCGAAGTCATCGACGATTGCTCCTGCTCACGTGACAAGATCAAGACCATCCTTGATGGGTTCACCGCCGAGGAGATCGACGAAAGCGTCGAGGCGGGCGTCATCCGGGTAAGCTGCGAATTCTGCTCGAAGGAGTATGATTTCGATCCGGCGGAGTTCAAGCCGAAGAACTGACCGGTCTTTACCGACAGATAGGAAGCGGCGGGCGCAGGATGCGCTTCCGCCGCCCTGGGCGGCGATCACGTTTTCTCAGGCGCTGCCGCCGGAGGATCGTCTTGCCGGAAGGTCTTGTCGAAATCCTTGGCAATATTCATGAATTGGCGGAAGAAGCGCTCCATGATGTTCAGCGTCTTGTCTACCTGCTCGTCGGACGGCAACAGATCCTTCGGAGAAACGACCCGCGCTTCCAGCGTATCGAGCCGCTTTTCCAGCCGGTCGACCTTCTGCTGCAACTGATCGACCCTGCCCTGGGAGGCTTGGCGTTCCTCGACCGCCGGCTTGCAGACAAGCTGCCCCGATTTTTGCTCGCACATGGAGACTTGCCCGGTTTGCGTATCGAGCCGGGCAATGCCGTCCGCCGATTTCTGGAAAGCGTATCGCGCGCCGTCTTCCGCGCGGGCATAGGAGCCGGTCAAGATCAGCGCCGCGCAGGCGCCCGTCAGAAATACAATTCGCATCCCCATCTCCGCGCTTGATGTGCCTTTGGTCCGGACCCTAACGCATTCGACCATTGTTTTGTGCCCGAATTGCGATATTGCCTCTGGAGAGCCACAGGAGCGGCAATGGCGACGATCTACAAGATATGCACACGCGCTCAGTGGCGCGAGGCGAAGCGGGAAGGCGTGTTCCGTGGCGCGCCGATCGATGTGGCGGACGGCTTTATCCACTTCTCGACGGCGGACCAGGTTGCCGAGACGGCGGCGAAACATTTTGCCGGCCAGCCCGATCTTCTTCTCGTCGCCGTCGACGATGCCGGCTTTGGCGGGAAGCTTCGCTACGAAGTCTCGCGCGGCGGGGCGCTTTTCCCGCATCTCTATGCCGAACTTCCCGTCGCTTCCGTTGCGTGGGCAAAACCGATGCCGCTCGGCGCCGACGGCGTCCACCAGCTTCCCATGCTGGAGTCATGACGGGCATCTTCGATAGACTTGGCCAAAGGCTGCTGTTCGCGTTCGATCCGGAGACCGCGCACACGCTCTCCGTTGCGGCGCTGAAAAGCGGAATGTCGCCGTGCCGGCCGACACGCGCGAGCGACAGCTGGGACTGCGTGTCGCCGGTATCGACTTTCCCAATCCGCTTGGCATTGCAGCGGGCTATGACAAGAACGCCGAAGTCCCCGACGCTTTGTTGCGGCTTGGCTTCGGTTTCGCGGAAATCGGAACCGTGACGCCGTTGGCCCAGTCGGGAAATCCACGCCCGCGCATCTTCCGGCTGTCGGCGGACCGCGCTGTCATAAACCGCCTCGGCTTCAACAATGAGGGCCACGAACGCGCCATCGGCCGGCTTCGCGGCAGAAGGGCCATAGGCGTGGTCGGCGTTAATATCGGCGCCAACAAGGAAAGCCCCGACCGCATCGCCGACTATGAGATAGGCGTGCGCCGCTTTGCCGGGCTCGCCTCCTATCTAACGGTCAACGTTTCTTCCCCCAACACCCCCGGGCTTCGAAATCTCCAGGGTCGCGAGATGCTCGGGGAACTGCTTGCGCGCGTCATGGCCGCGCGCAACGCCGCCGGCGCGATACCTGTTTTCCTCAAGATCGCCCCCGATCTCGAGGATGCGGATCTCGATGATATCGCCGCCGAGCTTGTCGACAATTCGGTGGACGGTCTCATCGTTTCCAACACCACGCTTTCGCGCGCGGGACTGTCCGGAGACCGCCACCGAACGGAGGCCGGTGGCCTGTCCGGCAAACCCCTCTTTGAACGATCGAATGCCGTACTTGCGCGTATGCGCCGGCGTCTCGGCCCGGCCTTTCCCATCATCGGGGTCGGCGGCGTCGAGTCGACGGAAACCGCACTCGAAAAGATCCGCGCCGGCGCCGACCTCGTTCAGCTTTATACCGGCATGATTTACGCGGGACCCTCGCTACCGGGCCGTATCGTGCGCGGTATGGATGATTTCGCGGCTTCCGAAGGCTTGAAGAGCATTGCCGAAATCCGCGACGCGCGCCTCGACCATTGGGCAAACAGCAAAATCTGATCCGGCGTCAGGCGAAAGCGGCGCGGGTTCGCCTCGGCAGTACCGAGAGCAGACTCAGCCCTCGCACGATCAGGAAGACATGCAGCGCCGCCCATAGCCCGCCATTGCCGAACGCCTCGCCGAGCGCGATCAGCGCTATCACATAGACGGCGAAAGACAGCAGCATCATGTTGCGCATGTCGCGCGACCAGGTGGCGCCGATGAAGACGCCGTCCATCTGGAAGGCGAGCACGCCGCTGACCGGGGTTAGCGCCGCCCATGGCATGAAGGCTTCCGCCATCACCCTGACGTTCGGGGCTGTGGTGACCAGCCGCACCATCGTGTCTCCGTAGAACAGGCATATCGCCGAAGACACGAGCGCCAGGCCAAAGCCCCAGATCATGGTGAGCCGCACAGTACGGTCGAAGGCGAAGCGATAGCGCGATCCGAGGGCGCGCCCGGCGAGCTGTTCGGCGGCGGTGGCAAACCCGTCGAGGAAATAGCCGGCGACGAGAAAGAAGTTCATCAGCACCGCGTTTGCCGCCAATGCCAGCGTGCCCTGTTGCGCGCCCTGTCGCGTGAACAGCGCGAAAGCGGCAAGCAGGGAGAAAGAGCGGATCATGATGTCGCGATTGACCGAGATCATGCGGAGGAAGGCCGTCATATCGAGCAGGCGGGTTTTCGGAAGCGGCGGCAGTCCGTGGAAGCGAAACAGTACGTAAGCCATGCCGACGATAGTGGCGCTGAATTCGCCGCCGACGCTTGCCCACGCAACACCTTCCACGCCCCAGCCGAGCCATAGTCCAAGCAGGACGCACAAGACGATGTTGACACCGTTGAGCACGATCTGAAGCATGAGCCCCAGCCCGCCCTGGCCACGGCCCAGCACATAGCCGAGAACGGCATAGTTGATGAGGGAGAACGGCGCCGCCAGCATGCGGATACCGATATAGTCGTACATGGTCTGCGTGACGCGCGGGCCGGCATCCATGAACCACGATCCGGCGAGCGCGATCAACGGACCGCAAAAGGCGAGGATCACGCCCGAGACAAGCGCGATGATGAAGGCGTGCCAGAAGGCGGCCTGCTCGCCTTCCGGATCGGCGCGCCCGAAGGCCTGGGCAACCAGGCCGGTCGTGCCCGAGCGCAGGAAGTTGAAGGTGGTGAAGACGACGTCGAAGACGATCGCGCCGGCCGCCAGCCCGCCAAGCAGCGCCGCGTCGCCCAATTGGCCGACCACCGCGGTAGCGACGATGCCGAGTAGCGGCGTCGTCACATAGGCGAGCGTCATTGGCACGGCGATCGACAGGACGAGCCGGTTGGTTACGTCGAAAGGGCGGATCGCCGGCTGGTCCAGGGCATTTCTCCGGGTCCGCGGGCCCGGCCGCGTTCAGCGCCGGTAGCTCAGCACCCGCAGGATGATGAATACTGGAACTACTACAGCCGCGCCGAGCAGGAAATAGGCCACGAAGCGGTCGATGGCCGCGAAACCCATGTTCCATAGATGCCAGAAGAAATCGCGGACGCTCCAATAGAGATCGTACGGCGTCCAGCCGAAGGTGTTCATCGCGATGCCGACGATGAAGGAAACGACGATGAGCTTGAAGAGAACGCGTAACGGCGAATCTCCAAGAAAGCGGGTCAAGCTGCCGTTCAAATCGATGACTCCCTGCTGACGAGGCGCAGATACGCATTCGCTATGGCTGCTTCAAGGCAAGGGCGCTCGATGCCCTTGCGGCATCGATCCGGGCTGCCAGCCGTTCAAGAAGCGCGCTTCATCTGTGACCCTTTGTGATTGCCCTGCTGGAACCAATGGATATGGAGGCTCGTTTATCTACTTGGAAGGGCACTAACATCACAAAGGAACATGGTCATGTTTGCAAAAGCAACTATTTCATCTGTTGTGGCTGCGGGCGCTATGCTTTTTTCTATCTCCGCATCGAACGCATTTCCTGTGGCCGCTCCGGCGTCTCCCGGGGCTTCGGTTTCCGTCGAAAAGGTAGGTTATGTTTGCGGTCGAGGCGCACATCTCAACCGCCGGGGTTTCTGCGTTCGCAACCGCTATTACCCCCATCATCCGGTGGTGATCGTCGAGCCGGGCTACCGTCACGGGTACTATGGTCGCCATCACTATTGGCGGCATCATTGGCGGCACCACCATTGGCACCATCGCTGATCCGATAAGCCAGTAGATTGATCCGATAAGCCGTATTTTGACGAGCCGCTATTCCCGGAAAAAAGGAATGGCGGCTTTTTTATCGAACGAGTGACAAAGTTGGGAGCGGGTGAAGGGAAAAGAACCCTCGTATCAGCTTGGGAAGCCGCTGCTCTACCATTGAGCTACACCCGCCAGAGGCACGGATGACCCGCGCCGACGCGCGCCTGTCAAACGGCTTGTCGGCATGGATCATAGACCAGGCCATCCACCCGAGGAAGGATCAGCGGTGAGAGTTTTCCAGGCCGATAGAGAAAATAGCGGTTTTGCCGAATGCCTGCCGGTAGCGGCAATGATCGTAGCGCTACGTGGAAGAGTGGAAGACCGCTGTGAACAAGCGCGCCTTGTCGAAGAAGTCGGGAACCGTCGCCCCGTCAGCCAGGAAATGGTGTCGTCATCGATCTCGGCATAGCCGGCTGCCGAGGCTCGGAGTGGAACGAGCGCCGCGCCAATGCCCGCATAGGCCGGCGCGGTCTGACGAATTTCGCCGAGGACAAGGTCTTCAGATGCGGGAACCGATGCGCTGAAGGCCGTCAGCGCGCGCGATCGAAAACGACGATGCGCCGCCCCGGCAGACGCTCGCGAAGATGATCGTAGGTCCTGGCTAATTTTCCAGCCCCATCTCGATGACCGGACCCTCCATGGAGAGAACGTCCGCCACGATGCTGTTCAGCATGTATCGCGCCGCCGTCCTCATGCGCCGGATGAAGCTGTCTAATCTGCTCATACGCCGCACTAGCTCGGCGTCGTCCGGAGGCGCAACAATTCGGCTGCGGCGCCGCCAGCGTCCTCCGATTCAGCGGAAATGCTTGGACAGCTTCAGGCCCTGCGCCTGATAGTTCGACCTGAGGTCCGCGCCGTAGAGCTCGTCGGGCCGGGCAAGCATGCTCATAGACCAGCCGGCCGACGGTCTGGCCGTGCCCGAGCACGAACGGCACCTCGTGGCTCCGCACCTCGAGCACCGCCCGGCTGCCGGAGCCGCCGGCCGCCGAATGGCCGAAGCCGGGATCGAAAAAACCCGCGTAATGGACGCGGAATTCGCCGACCAGCGGATCGAAGGGCGTCATTTCCGCGGCATAGTCGGGCGGCACATGCACCGCTTCGCGGAGACGAGGATGTAGAATTCGTCCGGATCGAGGATCAGTTCGCTGGCGCCGCGATCGTAGCAGCGGCTCCCAGAAATCGAGCACGTCGAGCGCGTCGCGCCTGTCGACATCGACGACGCCGGTGTGGTGCTTGCCGCGATAGCCGACCAGGCCCTCGCCGTCGCCGTCAGATCGATCGAGAGCGCGATGCCGTCCCCGCTGACCTCGGGATGCTCGGCCGGCGACCAGCGTCTCGGCGCGATGCAAGGCCGGCAGATCGGCCTCGCCAACAGCGCGTTGGCCGCTCGGAAGCGCATCTGCGACAGGCGCGAACCGGTGCGCACCACGATCGGGAAGGTGCGCGGGCTGACCTCGAGATAGAGCGGCCCCTATAGCCGGCGGGGATCTTGTCGAACTCCTGCGCCGTGATCGGTCATGACGCGGGTGAAGATATCGAGCCGGCCGGTCGAGCTCTTCGGGTTGGCCGAGGCGCGCGATTTCGTCCGGCAGCGCCAGCGCTTCCAGCAGCGGCACGATATAGACGCAGCCGGTCTCCAGCACGGCGCCCGGCTCGAGGTCGATCTCGTGCAGCTTGAGCCGCTCGAGCTTGTCGGCGACGTGTGCGCCGGGCCCGGGCAGGAAGCTGGCGCGCACGCGATAGGCCTTCGCGCCGAGCCGCAGATCGAGGCTCGCCGGCTGGATCTGGTCGGCGTCGAGCGGCGCGGCGCGGACTGCGCAGCGCGCCCGACGAACAGCGCCGCGATCTCGCTGTCGGGCAAGATGCCGGCTGTCGTCACCGTCGGTCTCCACTCCTCGGTCGACCACCGTTTAGCGACGCCTGGTTGACGCAAGCCGGCGCGGGTCTAATGGACACTTATCCCGTGGTGATTTGGCCGGTCGGCTTGCAGCCACGTAAAACAACTCGCTAAAGGGCCGTGCGTGATGACCGGCCTTGCGACGTTCGCGGCCGGTTTTTTTTTTTGGGGGTAGAAACGATGACGAGCGAAACGAACCGCAACTGGAGCCCGCCACCGCAGATGGTGCATGGCGGCACGCTGCGCTCGCAGTTCGGCGAGACCTCCGAGGCCCTGTTTCTGACCCAGAGCTTCGTCTACGACAGCGCCGAGGCCGCCGAAGCGCGCTTCAAGGGCGATGAGCCCGGCTTCATCTATTCGCGCTACGCCAACCCCACGAACGAGATGTTCGAGAAGCGCATGTGCGCTGCTCGAAGGCGCCGAGGATGCGCGCGCCACGGCGTCCGGCATGGCGGCGGTCGCGGCCGCGCTGCTGTGCCAGCTCCAGGCCGGCGATCACGTGGTCGCGGCGCGCGCGCTGTTCGGCTCGTGCCGCTGGATCGTTCGAGACACCTGTTGCCGCGGTACGGCGTCGAGTCGACGCTGGTCGACGGCACGCGACCTCGGCGCCTGGGAAGAGGCGGTCCGGCCCAACACCAAGGCTGTTCTTCCTCGAAAGCCCGACCAACCCGACGCTCGAAGTGATCGACATCGCCGCCGTCGCCGAGCTCGCCCATGCGGCCGGCGCGCAGGTCGTGGTCGACAACGTCTTCGCCACGCCGATCCTGCAGAAGCCGCTGGAGCTCGGCGCCGCATGTCGTCGTCTATTCGGCGACCAAGCACATCGACGGCCAGGGCCGCTGCCTCGGCGGCGTCGTCCTGTCGGACAAGGAGTGGATCGACAAGAACCTGCACGACTATTTCCGCCACACCGGCCCGGCCTGTCGCCCGTTCAACGCCTGGGTGATGCTGAAGGGTCTGGAAACGCTGCCGCTGCGCGTCACGCCAGCAGACGGAAAGTGCCGGCACGGATCGCCGACTTCCTCGCCGAACACGCCGATATCGAGCCGGGTGCATCTATCCCGGCCGTGCCGACCATCCGCAGGCCAACATCATCAAAAAGCAGATGACGGGCGGCTCGACGCTGATCTGCCTCGACCTCAAGGGCGGCAAGAAGCGGCGCCTTCGACTTCGCAGAATGCGCTGGAGATCGTGAAGATCTCCAACAATCTCGGCGACGCCAAGAGCCTGATCACCCATCCGGCGACGACGACCCACAAGAACCTGACGCCGAGGAGCGCGCGCCGAACTCGGCATCAATCCGACGGCACGGTGCGGCTGTCGGTCGGGCTGGAGGACGCCGACGACCTGATCGCCGACATCGACGCGGCGCTGGCGGCGGCGTACCGCCTAACGCACACGTGCCGGTGACGACGATACGCGAAGCGGCCGTGTAGAAGCACACTGCGGCGAAGACATAGGCGATGACCGGGAACCAGCCGGAAACAGGCAGGCCAGCACGAAGACCGCGATCGTCTCGGTCGCCTCGGCGAGCCCGGTCGTGAAGAAGATCGACTTCTCGCCGCGCGCATCGGTTTCGAGCCCGCGTTTCTCGGCCATGATCGCGTAGGCGAGAAAGCTCGCGCCGTTGACATAGAAGGACAGGATCAGCGCGGCGCCGGCGATCGCGTTCGCTGCCGGATCGGCGAGCACGAAACCGAAGGGGATCGCGCCATAGAAGGCGAAATCGAGCACGATATCGAGGTAGCCGCCGAAATCCGTCTTGCCGCGATGCGCGCCACTGCCCCGTCGAGCCCGTCGCCAAAGCGGCTGACGAGCAATAAGACAATCCCGCCGAGGAACAAGCTCTGCGAGATGGCGAGCGCCGCCGCAATGCCGAGGACGAGCCGACCAGGTGATCGCTTTCGGCCGACAGTCCCACCCGCGCGATGAAAGCCGGGCCGGCTCGATCAACGGATCGATCGTTTCGCTTGCCCAGCCGTCCAGCATGGAATTCGCCCTTGTCGCCCGGAATAGCTTGATTGACGGGTCACGGCAGCCGTTGGCGCCACTTTCGCGTCAGACGTTGCCCAATCGGACCGGCTCGGCGAATCTCGCACGGGACTCAGAGAGATTCCGCCATGTACCGCGCGGTTACCGACGATATCGAAGTCACCGTCCAGCCGGACTATCTGGAGGATCGTTCCGATCCCGAAGACCACCGTTATCTGGGCCTACCGGATCGCGATCGCCAATCATTCCGGAGACCGTCAGCTTGTTTCGCGCTATTGGAAGATCACCGACGGCGCCGGCAGATCGAGGAAGTGAGCGGCCCCGGGGTCGTCGGCGAACAGCCGGAGCTCGAACCGGGCGACACCTTCCAGTACACGTCGGGCTGTCCGCTTTCGACGCCATCCGGCATCATGGTCGGCCGATACGCTGCGCGACAACGCGGACGGACATTCGAGATGCACATTCCGCCCTTCTCGCTGGACCTTCCGGACAAGTCGAGGACGGTCAACTGAGCAGGGTTCCGGCGCGGCTTGAAAACCGGCATATCCCCGCATAATCGCGAATCGTCGCCCAAGCAATCATAAGAATTCGGGTGGGTGTGGGAGGGCCATCGGCAAACGGACTACAAGTTTGTCATCGCTGACCCCCATCCGCTATCCGGGGCGCACTCCGGCAGGCCTTGTCCAGCATCGGCGACAATCCGGTGATCATGGAGGCCGGCGATTTCGGCGGCGCCAAAAGCGGCCCTGCTGGCCAACGAGGATGTGGATCTCGTGCTGCTCGACCTTTCCATGCCCGGCGCCAGCGGTCTTTCGGGCCTGGATCGTCTTGCGCGGATTGCATTCCGCCGTTCCCGTCATCGTGGTCTCGGCGCGATGACGCGGTGACGACCGCCGTGCGCTTGAACTGGGCGCATCGGGGTTCATCTCCAAATCGGCGGGCATGGACGAGATAAGGGGCGGTATTGAAACCGTGCTTGGCGGCGGCATTGCCGCACCGAAAGACATCGATCTCGGCGTCGAGGCCGATGCCGAGATATCCGATCTCATCCATCGCATCCAGGCCTTGACGCCGCAGCAGACCCGAGTGCTGGGCATGCTCGCGGAAGGACTGCTCAACAAGCAGATCGCCAACGAACCGAATGTTTCGGAAGCGACCGGCAACCGCGCATGTCTCTGCCATATTGCAAAAGCTCGGCGTCGACAGCCGACGCAGGCCGTCATCCGGCTATCGAATTTCGGCGGAGACCCGCTTCAGCGGTGGGCTGAAAAGATATTTCATTGGCGCCGACAGCACCTTCCGGCCGCCCTGCGGGCCATGCTGTCGCGCTACCGGAAGGTGCTGTCGGCGGCCGAATGAAATATCCGTTCAGCCCACCGCCTGAAGCGGGTCTCCGCCGATCTTCGATAGCCGGATGACGGCCTGCGTGCGGCTGTCGACGCCGAGCTTTTGCAATATGGCAGAGACATGCGCCTTTACGGTCGCTTCCGAAACATTCAGTTCGTAGGCGATCTGCTTGTTGAGCAGTCCTTCCGCGAGCATGCCCAGCACTCGGGTCTGCTGCGGCGTCAAGGCCTGGATGCGATGGATGAGATCGGATATCTCGGCATCGGCCTCGACGCCGAGATCGATGTCTTTCGGTGCGGCGATGCCGCCGCCAAGCACGGTTTCGATACCGCCCCTTATCTCGTCCATGCCCGCCGATTTGGAGATGAACCCCGATGCGCCCAGTTCAAGCGCACGGCGGATCGTCACCGCGTCGTCATGCGCCGAGACCACGATGACGGGAACGGCGGAATGCAATCCGCGCAACGCGACCAGGCCCGAAAGACCGCTGGCGCCGGGCATGGAAAGGTCGAGCAGCACGAGATCCACATCCTCGTTGGCCAGCAGGGCCGCTTTGGCGCCGCCGAAATCGCCGGCCTCCATGATCACCGGATTGTCGCCGATGCTGGACAAGGCCTGCCGGAGCGCGCCCCGGAATAGCGGATGGTCGTCAGCGATGACGAACTTGTAGTCCGTTTGCACGATGGCCCTCCCCACGCCCGCCCGATTTTATGATTGCTTGGGCGACGATTTCGCGATTATGCGGGGATATGCCGGTTTTTCAAGCCGCGCCGGGATCCTCTCTCAGTTGACCGTCCTCGACTTGTCGGGAATGTCGAGCGAGAAGGCGGGAATGTCGATGTCGAATGTGCCGCCGCGCTGATCGCGCAGCGTATAGCGCCCGACCATTATGCCGGATGGCGTCGAAAGCGGACAGCCCGACGTGTACTGAAGCTGTCGCCCGGTTCGAGTTCGGGCTGCTCTCCGACGACCCCGGCGCCGCTCACTTCCTCGATCTTGCCGGCGCCGTCGGTAATATGCCAATAGCGCGAAACGAGCTTGACCAGCCGACCGGAATGGTTGGCGATCGTTATCCGGTAGGCCCAGACATAATGGTTGTCTTCCGGCTCGGAACGATCTTCGAGATAGAACGGCTGACGCTGACTTCGATATCGTGGGTAACCGCGCGATACATGGCGCTTTCCTCTGATTCCCGGGCAGATTCGCCGAGCCGGGCCGATTGGTCAACGTCTGACGCGAAAGTGAGCGCCAAAGGCTGCCGTGACCGCGTCAATCAAGCTATACCGGCCAAAAAGGGCGAATTTTATGCTGGACGGCTGGGCAAGGAAACGCATCGATCCGGTTGTCCAGCCGGTCGCGGCTTTCAGCGCGCGGGTGGGACTGTCGGCCAACAGCATCACCATCGTGGCCTTCGTCATCGGCATGGCGGCGGCGCTCGCCATCTCGCAGAGCTTGTTCCTCGCGGGATTGATCTTATTGCTGGTCAGTCGCTTTGGCGACGCGCTCGATGGCGCCGTCGCGCGCATTCGCGGGAAAACCGATTTCGGCGGCTATCTCGATATCGTGCTCGATTTCGCTTTTTACGGCGCGATTCCGCTGGTTTCGTGCTGGCCGATCCCGCTGCCAACGCGATAGCCGGCGCCGCGCTTACTCGCCGCCTTCTATTTCAACGGCGCGAGCTTTCTTGCCTATGCGATCATGGCCGAGAAACGCGGGCTCGCAACCGATGTTCGCGGCTCGAAATCGCTTTTCTTCACGACCGGCCTCGCCGAGGCGGCCGAGACCATCGCGGCCTTCAGCGCTCGCCTGCATCTTTCCCCGCTGGTTCGCGGTCATCGCCTATGTATTCGCGGCAATGACGCTTTATACGGCCATTGCGCGTATCTGGCTGGCGGCAAAGTCGTGGGGTTAGGATCGGTTACGCCGCCTTCGCCAGCGCCCGGTCGATATCGGCGATGAGATCGTCGGCGTCCTCCAGCCCCACAGACAGCCGCACTGTGCCGGGATTGATGCCGAGTTCGGTGCGGGCATCCGGCGACAGATTCTTGTGGGTGGTGGTGGCCGGATGGGTGATCAGGCTCTTGGCGTCGCCCAGATTGTTGGAAATCTTGATCATCTCCAGCGCATTCGGAAGCGGAAGGCCGCCTCCTTGCCGCCCTTCGACCTCGAAGGCAGACCAGCGTCGAGCCGCCGGTCATCTGCGCTGTGGCGATGTCACCGCCTGCGGATGGTCGGCACGGCCCGGATAGATCACCTTCGCCGACCTTGTCGTGATCGGCCAGGAAATCGGCGATCTTGGCGGCGCGTTCCGGTCTGCTGGCGGACGCGCAGGGGCAGCGTCTCCAGCCCCTTGAGCAGCGTCCAGGCATTGAAGGGCGACAGCGACGGGCCGGTATGGCGGAAATAGTCGTGGAGATTCTCGTCGATCCATTCCTCGTCGGACAGGATGACGCCGCCGAGGCAGCGGCCCTGGCCGTCGATGTGCTTGGTCGCCGAATAGACGACGACATCGGCGCCGAGCTCCAGCGGCTTCTGCAGCATCGGCGTGGCGAAGACGTTGTCGACGACGACGCGTGGCGCCGGCCGCATTGGCGATCTTGGCGACCGCGGCGATGTCGACCACCTCCAGCGTCGGGTTGGTCGGGCGTTCGAGGAAGAACAGCTTGGTATTGGGCCGCACGGCCTTCTCCCATTCGTCGAGTTCGCGTGCCGTCGACCAGGGTCGATTTCGATGCCGTATCGTCGGCAGCATGGTTCTCGACGATCCAGCGGCAGGAGCCGAACAGGGCGCGCGCCGCCACGACATGGTCGCCCGCCTTGAGCGGCACAGCAGCGCCGCCGCGACCGCCGCCATGCCGGACGCTGTGGCGCGGGCGTCTTCGGCCCCTTCCAGCGCGCACATGCGCTTCTCGAACATATCGACCGTCGGGTTGGCATAGCGCGAATAGATGAAGCCGGGTTCATCGCCCTTGAAGCGCGCCTCGGCGGCCTCGGCGGTGTCGTAGACGAAGCCCTGGGTCATGATAGATCGCCTCGGAGGTCTCGCCGAACTGCGATCGCAACGTGCCGCCATGCACGAGGGCGGTTTGCGGCTTCCAGTTGCGTTTCGTTTCGCTCGTCCATCGGCTCTACCCCAGAAAACAAAAAACCGGCCGCGAATTCAAATCGCAAGCCGGTTCACGGAAACGGCCCTTTAGCGACTTGTTTAACGTGGCTGCAAGCCGACCGGCCAAATCACCACGGGACAAATTGGCTTTAGAACCCGTGGCGGCTTGCGTCAATTGGAGTAAGTTCACTAAACGGTGGTCGACCCAGGAGTGGAGACCCGGTGCGTACATCCGGAATATTGCCCGACCGTGAAATCGCCGCGCTGTTCAAATCGGGCGCGCTGGCTTCCGAGCGCGCGCTCGACGGCGACCAGATACAACCAGCCAGCCTCGATTTGCGCCTCGGGGCCAAGGCCTGGCGAGTGCGCGCCAGCTTCCTGCCCGGGCCTCGGCCACACCGTCGCCGAGAAGCTCGACCGGCTGAAGTTGCACGAGATCGACCTCGAGCCGGGGGCCGTGCTGGAGACCGGCTGCGTCTATGTCGTGCCGCTGCTTGAATCGCTTGCGCTTCCGGACGAAATCGCTGCCTCCGCCAATCCGAAAAGCTCGACTGGGCGGCTCGACATTTTCACCCGTGTGATGACGGACCACGGCCAGGAATTCGACAAGATCCCTGCTGGTTACAGGGGTCCGCTCTATATCGAGATGAGCCCGCGAACCTTTCCGATCGTCGCGCGCACCGGCTCGCGCCTGTCGCAGATCCGCTTCCGCCGGGCGCAACGCGCTGTTGAGCGAAGCCGATTTGCAGGCTCTGCATTCGGATCAGACACTTGTTGCCGCAGAGCAGCCCAATATCAGCGGAGGCGGCATCGCACTGTCTATCGACCTGACCGGCGATGGCGAGGGCTTGGTCGGCTATCGCGGCAAGCATCATACCGGACTGATCGATGTTGACCGGCGCGGCGAGCACGATCTGCATGATTTCTGGGAGCCGCTCTACAATCGCGGCGCCGGCGAACTCATCCTCGACCCGGACGAATTCTACATCCTCGTATCACGCGAGGCGGTGCATGTGCCGCCCGACTATGCCGCGGAAATGACGCCCTTCGATCCGCTGGTCGGCGAATTCCGCGTCCACTACGCGGGCTTCTTCGATCCGGGCTTCGGCCATTCGGCGGCTGGCGGCGGTGGCAGCCGTGCGGTGCTGGAGGTGCGCAGCCACGAGGTACCGTTCATCCTCGAACACGGCCAGATCGTAGGGCGGCTCGTCTATGAGCATCTGCTTGCCCGGCCCGACGCGCTCTATGGCACGGATCTTAAATCCAACTATCAGGCGCAAGGCCTGAAACTGTCGAAACATTTCCGCTGAAATCGGAGGACGCTGGCGGCGCCGCGGCGTTGCGCCTCCGGACGACGCCGACTATCAGGGCGTATGAGCAGATTAGACAGCTTCATCCGGCGCATGAGGGCGCAGCGCGACATACTGAACAGCATCATGGCGGACGTTCTCTCCATGGAGGGTCCGGTCATCGAGATGGGGCTCGGCAACGGCCGGACCTACGATCATCTTCGCGAGCGTCTGCCGGGGCGGCGCATCGTCGTTTTCGATCGCGCGCTGACGGCCTTCAGCGCATCGGTTCCCGCATCTGAAGACCTTGTCCTCGGCGAGATTCGTCAGACCGCGCCGGCCTATGCGGGCATTGGCGCGGCGCTCGTTCACTCCGACCTCGCAACCGGCTATGCCGAGATCGATGACGACACCATTTCCTGGCTGACGGGGGCAACAATTCCGCTTCTTCGACAAGGCGCATATGTCGCCAGCGGTCTTCCACTCTTCCACGTAGCGCTACGATCATTGCCGCTACCGGCGGGCATTCGGCAAAACCGCTATTTTCTCTATCGGCTGGAAGACTCTCACCGCTGATCCTTCCTCGGTGGGATGGCCTGGCGTATGATCCATGCCGACAAGCCGCTTGACAGGCGCGCATCGGCTCGTTGATTAATGCGTGCCTCTGGCGGGTGTAGCTCAATGGTAGAGCAGCAGCTTCCCAAGCTGAATACGAGGGTTCGATTCCCTTCACCCGCTCCAATTTTTGTCACTCGTTCGATAAAAAAGCCGCCATTCCTTTTTTCGGGAATAGCGGCTCGTCAATATCTACCGGCTTATCGGATCAATCTACTGGCTTATCGGATCAGCGATGATGCCAATGGTGGTGCCGCCAATGATGCCGCCAATAGTGATGGCGACCATAGTACCCGCGACGGTAGCCCGGCTCGACGATCACCACCGGATGATGGGGATAATAGCGGTTGCGAACGCAGAAACCCCGGCGGTTGAGATGTGCGCCTCGACCGCAAACATAACCTACCTTTTCGACGGAAACCGAAGCCCCGGGAGACGCCGGAGCGGCCACAGGAAATGCGTTCGATGCGGAGATAGAAAAAAGCATAGCGCCCGCAGCCACAACAGATGAAATAGTTGCTTTTGCAAACATGACCATGTTCCTTTGTGATGTTAGTGCCCTTCCAAGCAGATAAACGAGCCTCCATATCCATTGGTTCCAGCAGGGCAATCACAAAGGGTCACAGATGAAGCGCGCTTCTTGAACGGCTGGCAGCCCGGATCGATGCCGCAAGGGCATCGAGCGCCCTTGCCTTGAAGCAGCCATAGCGAATGCGTATCTGCGCCTCGTCAGCAGGGAGTCATCGATTTGAACGGCAGCTTGACCCGCTTTCTTGGAGATTCGCCGTTGCGCGTTCTCCTCAAGCTCATCGTCGTTTCCTTCATCGTCGGCATCGCGATGAACACCTTCGGCTGGACGCCGTACGATCTTTATTGGAGCGTCCGCGATTTCTTCTGGAATCTATGGAACATGGGTTTCGCGGCCATCGACCGCTTCGTGGCCTATTTCCTGCTCGGCGCGGCTGTAGTAGTTCCAGTATTCATCATCCTGCGGGTGCTGAGCTACCGGCGCTGAACGCGGCCGGGCCCGCGGACCCGGAGAAATGCCCTGGACCAGCCGGCGATCCGCCCTTTCGACGTGACCAACCGGCTCGTCCTGTCGATCGCCGTGCCAATGACGCTCGCCTATGTGACGACGCCGCTACTCGGCATCGTCGCTACCGCGGTGGTCGGCCAATTGGGCGACGCGGCGCTGCTTGGCGGGCTGGCGGCCGGCGCGATCGTCTTCGACGTCGTCTTCACCACCTTCAACTTCCTGCGCTCGGGCACGACCGGCCTGGTCGCCCAGGCCTTCGGGCGCGCCGATCCGGAAGGCGAGCAGGCCGCCTTCTGGCACGCCTTCATCATCGCGCTTGTCTCGGGCGTGATCCTCGCCTTTTGCGGTCCGTTGATCGCGCTCGCCGGATCGTGGTTCATGGATGCCGGCCCGCGCGTCACGCAGACCATGTACGACTATATCGGTATCCGCATGCTGGCGGCGCCGTTCTCCCTCATCAACTATGCCGTTCTCGGCTATGTGCTGGGCCGTGGCCAGGGCGGGCTGGGGCTCATGCTTCAGATCGTGCTCAACGGTGTCAACATCGTCTTGTGCGTCCTGCTTGGACTATGGCTCGGCTGGGGCGTGGAAGGTGTTGCGTGGGCAAGCGTCGGCGGCGAATTCAGCGCTACTATGGTCGGCATGGCTTACGTACTCTTTCGCTTCCACGGACTGCCGCCGCTTCCGAAAACCCGCCTGCTCGATATGACGGCCTTCCTCCGCATGATCTCGGTCAATCGCGACATCATGATCCGCTCTTTCTCCCTGCTTGCCGCTTTCGCGCTGTTCACGCGACAGGGCGCGCAACAGGGCACGCTGGCGTTGGCGGCAAACGCGGTGCTGATGAACTTCTTTCTCGTCGCCGGCTATTTCCTCGACGGGTTTGCCACCGCCGCCGAACAGCTCGCCGGGCGCGCCCTCGGATCGCGCTATCGCTTCGCCTTCGACCGTACTGTGCGGCTCACCATGATCTGGGGCTTTGGCCTGGCGCTCGTGTCTTCGGCGGTATGCCTGTTCTACGGAGACACGATGGTGCGGCTGGTCACCACAGCGCCAAACGTCAGGGTGATGGCGGAAGCCTTCATGCCATGGGCGGCGCTAACCCCGGTCAGCGGCGTGCTCGCCTTCCAGATGGACGGCGTCTTCATCGGCGCCACCTGGTCGCGCGACATGCGCAACATGATGCTGCTGTCTTTCGCCGTCTATGTGATAGCGCTGATCGCGCTCGGCGAGGCGTTCGGCAATGGCGGGCTATGGGCGGCGCTGCATGTCTTCCTGATCGTGCGAGGGCTGAGTCTGCTCTCGGTACTGCCGAGGCGAACCCGCGCCGCTTTCGCCTGACGCCGGATCAGATTTTGCTGTTTGCCCAATGGTCGAGGCGCGCGTCGCGGATTTCGGCAATGCTCTTCAAGCCTTCGGAAGCCGCGAAATCATCCATACCGCGCACGATACGGCCCGGTAGCCAGGGTCCCGCGTAAATCATGCCGGTATAAAGCTGAACGAGGTCGGCGCCGGCACGGATCTTTTCGAGCGCGGTTTCCGTCGACTCGACGCCGCCGACCCCGATGATGGGAAAGGCCGGGCCGAGACGCCGGCGCATACGCGCGAGTACGGCATTCGATCGTTCAAAGAGGGGTTTGCCGGACAGGCCGCCGGCCTCCGTTCGGTGGCGGTCTCCGGACAGTCCCGCGCGCGAAAGCGTGGTGTTGGAAACGATGAGACCGTCCACCGAATTGTCGACAAGCTCGGCGGCGATATCATCGAGATCCGCATCCTCGAGATCGGGGGCGATCTTGAGGAAAACAGGTATCGCGCCGGCGGCGTTGCGCGCGGCCATGACGCGCGCAAGCAGTTCCCCGAGCATCTCGCGACCCTGGAGATTTCGAAGCCCGGGGGTGTTGGGGGAAGAAACGTTGACCGTGAGATAGGAGGCGAGCCCGGCAAAGCGGCGCACGCCTATCTCATAGTCGGCGATGCGGTCGGGGCTTTCCTTGTTGGCGCCGATATTAACGCCGACCACGCCTGTGGCCCTTCTGCCGCGAAGCCGGCCGATGGCGCGTTCGTGGCCCTCATTGTTGAAGCCGAGGCGGTTTATGACAGCGCGGTCCGCCGACAGCCGGAAGATGCGCGGGCGTGGATTTCCCGACTGGGCCAACGGCGTCACGGTTCCGATTTCCGCGAAACCGAAGCCAAGCCGCAACAAAGCGTCGGGGACTTCGGCGTTCTTGTCATAACCCGCTGCAATGCCAAGCGGATTGGGAAAGTCGATACCTGCGATACGCAGTCCCAGTCTGTCGCTCGCGCGTGTCGGCCGGCACGGCGACATTCCGCTTTTCAGCGCCGCCACGGAGAGCGTGTGCGCGGTCTCCGGATCGAACGCGAACAGCAGCCTTTGGCCAAGTCTATCGAAGATGCCCGTCATGACTCCAGCATGGGAAGCTGGTGGACGCCGTCGGCGCCGAGCGGCATCGGTTTTGCCCACGCAACGGAAGCGACGGGAAGTTCGGCATAGAGATGCGGGAAAAGCGCCCCGCCGCGCGAGACTTCGTAGCGAAGCTTCCCGCCAAAGCCGGCATCGTCGACGGCGACGAGAAGAAGATCGGGCTGGCCGGCAAAATGTTTCGCCGCTGTCTCGGCAACCTGGTCCGTCGTCGAGAAATGGATAAAGCCGTCCGCCACATCGATCGGCGCGCCACGGAACACGCCTTCCCGCTTCGCCTCGCGCCACTGAGCGCGTGTGCATATCTTGTAGATCGTCGCCATTGCCGCTCCTGTGGCTCTCCAGAGGCAATATCGCAATTCGGGCACAAAACAATGGTCGAATGCGTTAGGGTCCGGACCAAAGGCACATCAAGCGCGGAGATGGGGATGCGAATTGTATTTCTGACGGGCGCCTTCGCGGCGCTGATCTTGACCGGCTCCTATGCCCGCGCGGAAGACGGCGCGCGATACGCTTTCCAGAAATCGGCGGACGGCATTGCCCGGCTCGATACGCAAACCGGGCAAGTCTCCATGTGCGAGCAAAAATCGGGGCAGCTTGTCTGCAAGCCGGCGGTCGAGGAACGGCAAGCCTCCCAGGGCAGGGTCGATCAGTTGCAGCAGAAGGTCGACCGGCTGGAAAAGCGGCTCGATACGCTGGAAGCGCGGGTCGTTTCTCCGAAGGATCTGTTGCCGTCCGACGAGCAGGTAGACAAGACGCTGAACATCATGGAGCGCTTCTTCCGCCGATTCATGAATATCGCCAAGGATTTCGACAAGACCTTTCGGCAGGACAATCCTCCGGCGGCAGCGCCTGAGAAAACGTGATCGCCGCCCAGGGCGGCGGAAGCGCATCCTGCGCCCGCCGCTTCCTATCTGTCGGTAAAGACCGGTCAGTTCTTCGGCTTGAACTCCGCCGGATCGAAATTATACTCCTTCGAGCAGAATTCGCAGCTTACCCGGATGACGCCCGCCTCGACGCTTTCGTCGATCTCCTCGGCGGTGAACCCATCAAGGATGGTCTTGATCTTGTCACGTGAGCAGGAGCAATCGTCGATGACTTCGGTGCCGTCATAGACGCGCACGCCATGCTCGTGGAACAGGCGATAAAGCAGCCGCTCGGCGCCTACCGTGGGATCGACAAGCTCGGCAGGTTCCACCGTGGCCATCAGCGCCAGCGCCTCTTTCCACGCGCCATCGGTACGGTCTTCGGGACCGAAATCGATGTCGCCGCCTTCGCCTCCCGGCAGATCGGGCAGCCGCTGGCGCTCCGACGCTTCCGGAAGGAACTGGGTCATCAGGCCGCCGGCGCGCCAACGCTCCTGCGCTCCGCCATCGCCACGCACCACCATCTTGGCGACCGCGAGGCGCACATCGGTCGGGATCTGTTCCGACTGGCGAAAATAGACGCGCGCGGCCTCCTCCAGCGACGTGCCGTCGAGCGGCACGACGCCTTGATAACGCTGCGTATGTTCGCCCTGGTCGATGGTCAGCGCCAGGACGCCGCTGCCAAGCAGCGCTTCGGGCGAAGTATCCCCCGCCTCGATGGCCGCATCGATGGCCTCTTCATTATAGCGTGCATAGGCGCGCATGGACTGCGGCGTCGAAAAATCGGCGACCAGCATGTCGACCGGCCCGTCGGAACGCGTCTGCAGGATGAACTTGCCATCGAACTTCAAGGCCGTGCCGAGCAGAGCCGTCAGCACCACCGCCTCGGCGAGAAGCTGGGCGACAGGTTCCGGATATTCGTGCCGGCCAAGGATCTGGTCGAGCAGCGGCCCGAGTTGCACGCTGCGCCCGCGAATGTCGAGCGAGCCGACTTCGAAGGGTACGACGTGGTCGTCACCGGCGTGACCGAATTCACCGAGCTTTCTTTCTGGCGCGATCAATGGACCAAACCTCGCTTGGGCGTTCCGTGGGAAAGCGAAACGCGACTATCAGATGTGGAACTGCGTGATCGCCGCCAAATAGGTACGCCAGACTGCCCTATCAAGCGCCAAGGCACCAGGCGATCACCGCCTTCTGCGCGTGCAACCGGTTCTCCGCTTCATCGAAGACGACGGAATGCGGTCCGTCGATCACCTCGTCGGTAACCTCTTCGCCCCTGTGAGCGGGAAGGCAATGCATGAACAATGCGTCGCCCTTCGCCTGCTGCATCAGGGCGTCATTGACCTGAAACGGCGCGAAGATGTTGTGGCCGCGCGCGCGATGCTCCTGGCCCATCGACACCCAGGTATCGGTGACGACGCAGTCGGCGTCGCGCACCGCCTTTTCGGGAGAACGCGTCAGCATGATTTTGCCGCCGTTCTTCTTCGACCAGTCGATATATCTCGCCTCCGGCTCGCTGCCTTCCGGCGTCGCCACGTTGAGACGAAAGCCGAAACGCGCGGAGGCTTCGAGCAACGAGTTCAGCACGTTGTTGCCGTCTCCCGACCAAGCGAAGACCTTGTCCCTGACGCTGCCGCGATGCTCCTCATAGGTCATGACATCGGCCATGATCTGGCAAGGGTGCGTATCGTCAGTCAAGCCGTTGATAACGGGGATCGTCGCGTGCTCCGTCATTTCCAGCAGCCGGTCGTGGGAGGTCGTGCGCATCATGATGATGTCGACGTAGCGCGACAGCACTTTCGCGGTGTCGGCGATGGTCTCGCTGCGGCCGAGCTGCATTTCCGTGCCGGTCAGCATGATCGTCTCGCCGCCCAGTTGGCGCATGGCGACGTCGAAGGAAACGCGCGTGCGGGTTGAGGGCTTGTCGAAGATCATGGCGAGCGTCTTGCCGGCCAGCGGCCGCTCCATCTCGCCGGCCTTGACTCGCGCCTTGCGGGCGCCGGCATCGTCGAGGATAGCGCGCAGATCCGCCGCCGAAACCGTTGAAAGATCGGTGAAATGCCGGACGGCGCCGGAGTTCTGGTTTCCTGCCATGACGATCAAGCCTTGCCGTTGGGCCCACCGGCGAGCAACGCGGCGCCTGCCCTTATACGGTCGACCGCCAGACGAATTTCATCGTCGCTGACGGTTAGCGGCGGCAGCAGACGCACCACATTGTCGCCGCCCGGCACCGTCAGCAGGTTCTGGTCGCGCAACGCCATGGTGACGGCGGTATTGGGCACGCGACATTTGAGGCCGAGGAGCAGGCCCGTTCCGCGTATCTCCTCGAAAATGGAGGGAAATTCGTCGATGACGGATGCGAGGGCCTGCTTGAACACAAGCCCCTTGCGGCGAACTTCTTCCAGGAAACCGTCTTCGAGGATGACGTCGAGCACCGCATTGCCAACGGCCATGGCGAGCGGGTTGCCGCCGAAGGTGGTGCCGTGAACGCCGGCGGTCATGCCGATCGCCGCCGCGTCGGTGGCCAGGCATGCCCCCATCGGGAATCCGCCGCCGATACCCTTGGCGATAGCCATGATATCGGGCGTGTTCCCGGCCCATTCATAGGCGAAGAGCTTGCCGGTGCGGCCAACGCCGCATTGGACCTCGTCGAGCATGAGAAGCAGTCTTCTCGGTCGCAAAGATCACGCAGATCCTTGCAGGAATTGCGCCGATGCAACCCTGATACCGCCCTCGCCCTGAACCGGCTCCATGAGGATGCCGCGGTCTCGGGGCCTATCGCCTGTTTCACAGCTTCGATGTCGCCGAAAGGAACCTGGTCGAAACCCTCGACCTTGGGGCCGAAGCCCTCAAGATACTTCTTCTGGCCGCCTGCCGCGATGGTCGCGAGCGTTCTGCCATGAAAGGCGCCCTCGAAGGTGAGGACGCGGAACCGCTCGGGGCGGCCATTCACGTAATGATAGCGCCGCGCCGTCTTGATGGCGCATTCGAGCGCTTCCGCGCCGGAATTGGTGAAGAAAACCTTGTCGGCGAAACTGTTGGCGACCAGTCGCTCGCCCAATCGGCTCTGCCCGGGAATCTCGTAGAGGTTCGAGACATGCCAAAGCTTGCCGGCCTGCTCGGTCAGCGCGGAGACCAGATGCGGATGGCTGTGGCCAAGCGAGTTGACCGCGATGCCGGCGGCGAAATCGAGATATCGCTCGCCCTGGCTCGTCAAAAGCCAAACGCCTTCGCCCCGGTCGAATGCCAGGGGAGCGCGTGCGAATGTCTCGTAAAGTGCCGAACCGCTCATTTCACTGTCTCCGAAGGCGGCGATCCTGTCCCCGGTCCCTGGGGACCACTTCAATCGGCCCGCCGCGAAATCAAAAAAGCCGCCCCCAAGGACGGCCTTTCCACTCTATATCAGGGTTTTGTAGCGGGCTGTCAACGCGAACGTGAATGCCGGAGTGCGCGGAAACTAGTGTTGCAGCATGGATACAGCACGCCCGGCCAAGCTGGGGAAAACCCAAAAAAGCGATTCGCCCCACCCGGCCGACTCTTGTCACGGAGTCCGTCAATACGGTAGTTTGCAGGTAACGAAGAACTAGATTTCGTGCGGCGGACCTAGCAACCCGTATAGATGTGGTGTCACCCCGGCTTTGACCGGGCTGGCGAAGGATTCCGATTCCGCACGCTGCACATAGGAGCGTGCTTCATGAACTGGACAGACGAACGTGTCGAACTTCTCGGAAAGCTCTGGGCCGAAGGTCTCAGCGCCAGCCAGATCGCGGCGCAATTGGGCGGAGTCAGCCGCAACGCCGTGATCGGGAAGGTGCATCGCCTGAAACTGTCGAGCCGCGGTCGCGCCACAGCGGCGCCAACGCGGCAGAAGAAATCCACCCACACCACCGGTACAGGTGGTGGTGGCGGCATGCGATCCTCGCCACGGGCGACACCCTCCCGCCCGACGACAAGCTCGTTCGGTGCGACGGCGCTGCAAATGCAATTCGACGCCGAGCCGCAAGTCCGCTACATGGCGCGCCCTGCCGAGAACGTGGTCGTTCCGATCTCGCGGCACCTGAAACTGCTCGAACTCAATGAGCATACCTGCAAATGGCCGAATGGCGATCCGCTTGCTGAAGATTTCAGTTTCTGCGGCAATGATTTATCGGACACGGGACCGTATTGCACCTATCATTCCCGGGTCGCTTTCCAGCCAGCCTCCGAGCGCCGCCGAAGCCGTTAAAGCGAGGCCGGCAACCCGCTGGCTGCCTGTTAGCCGCGCGCCCATGACAACCAACGAGCCGACAGCTTTCTGACGAGAGGCGTGAGCCTCGTACGGTTATAGGCGTCGGCGGCCATCTTTATGGCCTCGCCTTGGGTAGGGTAGGAATGGATGACGTTGGCAAGCGCCCGCAATCCCATCCCGGAGCCCATGGCCAGCGAGATGCTGTTGATCATGTCGCCGGCACGCCGCGCCACGATCGTTGCGCCAAGAATGCGGTCGGACCCTTCCTTGACGTGAATTTTGACGAACCCGGTCTCCTCGCCATCGGTCACGGCGCGATCGACATCGTGCATCAGGATGGTGAATGTCCTGACCGGAATGTCTCGTTCACGCGCCTCGATTACATAGAGGCCGACATGGGCGATTTCGGGATCGGTGTAGGTGCACCAGGGCACGGTGAGGCTGCTTAGCCGCTGGCGCCCAAGAAAGAGAGCGTTGCGCACCGCCATGCGTGCGGTGGCATCCGCCATGTGCGTGAATTTGTGTTCCAGGCAGACATCGCCGGCAGCATAGACGCGCCGGTTGGTCGTGCGCAGGAAATCGTCCACCCGGATCCCAGCCATGCCGTCATATTCGATACCGGCGGCCTCCAGGCCGATGTCCTCGACATTCGGGGAACGACCGATGCCCGTCAGGATTTCGTCGGCGGTGATTGAAAACTTGTAGTCTCCACTGACCAGATCGGCGATTTTCTTGCCACCCTCGCCTCGGACCGCGACGACCGTGGTGTTGAGATGGATCTCGACGCCGTCATGGGCCAGCGAATCCGACACCACCTGGGCGGCGTCGCGTTCTTCGCGGGGCAGGAACATCGGCTCGTCCTGCGCGATGATCACCTTGGCCCCAAGCCGGGCGAATGCCTGGGCGGATTCGCAACCAAGAGGACCGCCGCCGATGATGAGCAGGCGCGGCGGACACTCGGTCAGGTCGAAGACATTCTCGTTGGTGAGATAGCCCGTCTCCATGAGGCCGGGGATCGCGGGCAGCATAGGCCGAGCGCCGGTGGCGACAAGCGCCTTCTTGAAGTTCAGCCGTTGGCCGCCGACCTCAAGGCAGGATGGGCCGATGAAGCGACCCTCGCCAAAAAACACGTCGATGCCCTCTTCGACAAGGCGTTCGACGGAATCGCCGCGGCTGATGCGCTTTCGGACGCGCCGCATCCGTTCCATCGCGAGCGGAAAATCCACCTGGACATTGGCGTCCGTATCTGCCCCGAACCGTTCGCCGTCGCGCATGTCGGCATAGACACGGGACGTGCGGATGATGGCTTTCGACGGTACGCAGCCGACATTGAGGCAATCGCCGCCGATCAGATATTTCTCGACAAGGGCGACCCTGGCGCCCATGGCCGCCGCCCCGCGCGCGGCGACCAGGCCGGCCGGTCCAGCGCCCAGAACCACCAGATTGTAGCGTGCCGCCGGCTGCGGATTGCGCCAGTTCGAAGGGCGTGCGCTGTCCAGGTGCTCGAGATCGCTCTGGTCAACCGGAAAGGTGCTTGAGGAGAGAGGCTTGTCCAGCATGGCTTTGTCTACCCTATGCCGAAATCGCGCTGCGCCAGCCAGCCAGCGCGAAAACCAGCCAGTTCCAGGCCGGCGCGAATGTAGGCATTCCGCTTCATCAGGCTCCAGATCATGCCGGAGCGATAATTCTCGATCATCATGACGACGAGCCCTTGGTCCAGACCGTAATAGCCTTCGGAGACCCAGCCATCGGGGCCATAATCCATCTGGTTCGCCAGGGTCGGATTGAGAGAACTGGGTAGCATTCCGTCGCGCGCCAGACCGGGATAGCTCTCGCAAAAATACCGCAGGGCCGACAGCGCCAGCCTGGGCGTGAAAGGCAGCGAAGCCAGCGAAGCCCATGGGGCGACGGTGCCGTCATCGGGTCCGAAAGGGACGCCGCGCGCCGAATAGCCGAAGAAAGTGCGCTCCCTGCCGTCAATAAGCATCTTCGGGATACTCGGTCCGTCATTGGCCGTCAGGCCCCAGAAGTCCTTGCCGTAGCCGGCGTAGGAATAGGGATTGCGGCGCGCGTATTCACGCTGGATCAGGGTGGCGCGACGGCTGTTTTCAAAATAATCGCAGTTCTTCTCACGCATGAACTGGTCGCGAATGCCGGCAAAATCGATCCAGGCATGCGAATATTGATGCATGAAAAGCGGCCCGCCATAGAGCACGTCGTAGCCGTAGATGTTCTCCCACTGATAGGTCTTCGTCCACGCGGCATAGCCGCTGTCGGGCACGGGATGATCAGGCGAGGCAAGCGCCAGGATGTAAAGGATTGTCGCTTCGTTGTAGCCGTCCCAGCCATAGTGCAGAAATCCGCCATCGGGCTTCCATCCTTGCCGGATGGTTGGCTCGCCGCCCTGCGCCCAGGCCCAGTCGACCCGCTTGTAAAGCGCCTCCGCCAGATTGCGGATTTCCGCTTCCTTGTCATTGGCGGCCGAGAAGTAGGTCGCCGCTACCAGTACACCGGCAAGCAGCAACGTCGTGTCGACGAGCGAAAGCTCGCATTTCCAGACGCGCTTGCCCTCGCGCATGTCCAGAAAGTGATAGTAAAAGCCCTTGTAGCCGGTGGCATCCGCCGCTTCGCTTTGCGTGCTCGTCGAGAAGAAGCGCAGCGTGGCGAGCGTCAGCCGGACGGCCTCGGCGCGGTCCATCCAGCCGCGCTCCACGCCGATCGGATAGCAGGACAGGGCAAAGCCGACGACGGCGATGCTGGCCGGCGAGTTCTTTCGCGACGTATCGGCCGCCAGTCCGTTTTCCGGATTCACATTGCCGAGGAAATAGCTGAAGGCGCCACGCTGGAAACGCTCCAGCAAGGCTTCGTCCGTTTCGGCCGACATCTCAGCCGCGAGCATGTGCGTCCAGCTTCAGCCGGATCGCGACGACGCCAAGCGGCGGCAATTCGACCTTGAAGCGCACAGTTGAGTTCTTGTGCTCCACGGCCAAATCTTCCTCCGGCATTGCCGAGGCATGGTGAAGCTCTTCAAGCGCGGCGGCATTCGGATATTCCGGCGAACCCATTTCGAGCCAGCGCCGCTTCGGATTGGCATGATCGGCATCGATGCGCCGGATGGAGGCTCCTGAAAGAGCCGGGATATTGTTCAGTTCGATCGACACTGTCTCGTTCTTGACCGGATGTTGCGGCAGCGCGAAATTGTCGAGTAGCACAGTTATGACGCCCTCGCCGCGTACGACCCAGGCATCGACCGTCGCATGGGAACCCGCGACCGGCAGCGTCTCCGTTCCAAGCCCATGCAGCAATTGGAAGGCGCGGTAGGCGGGCTTGGCGACGCCCTGCAAATTCAACAGGCCGAACCCGCCATGAAAGGTTTCGGAGGGGAAATAATTCTCTTCGAATATGTCGGAAAATGTCCAGTAGCTGTAGCCCTCGACGAGGCCGTTGGCTTCCATGATCGTCTTGACGATGAAGGCGGCCGCATAGGGCTCGTCATGCATAGGGTCGCGCGGATTCGATGAGGTGCACCATTCGGTGTAGTAAAGCGGACGACCGCCCGCCTGCTTTTTTGCCACCCCGGCCTCGTCGCGAAGCGCGCTGCGCCGGCTCGCGGCGAGTTGCGCTTCGGTGTCGTCACCCGGCTTGCCGAAGGAATCCGTCGGGTAGTGGTGCGTGCTAATGAAGTCCGCAGGCAGATCGTTCTTGCCGCAGAACGCGATGAACTCCTCGATCCAGGCGTTGGCAGCCGTCGCGGGACCACCCACCCGCAGTTGCGCATCGACCGACTTCACCGCCTCGACGGTGTAGCGGTAGAGTTCGAAATAGTCCTCCTGCCTGCCGCTTCCGAAGGCCGTGAGATTGGGCTCGTTCCAGACTTCGAAGAACCATTGCCTGACCTCTTCAAGGCCATACCGGTCAACCCAATGCGCCACCAGCTTGCGGATCAGTGTCGACCATTGCGCGTAATCATTGGGCTTGCTGACATTGGCTTCGTAACGGAAAATGATCTGGCCGCTGGAGGACAGCATGCGCGGCATGAAGCTGAGCTCGACGAAGGGTTTCATGCCGATCGACAGCAGAAAGTCGAAAATCTGGTCGGCGTTGAAAAAGGAATAGAGCGGCTGGTTGTCCTGGTCGATCAGCGTGCCCATGCCGTCGCACAGAATGCCGTGGAAGCGTGTGTGGCGAAAGCCGAGCTCATCGTGGGCACGGCGCATCTGGGCCTGCCAGTCGGCCCTCAACGCCAATGTCGCGTGGCCGCTGCCAACCGTATGTTCCCAGAAATGCGGCAGATCCGCGCCTTTGGAGGCAATATCGCAGATGAACGATGCGCTCATGATCGGACCTTCGCGGGAATAGGCAAGTTTTATGGCCGCATGTCCTTTCAGGATGCCAGCGTCGGCGAGAGTTCCGTGAGCATATTGGATGCCGCGCCTGCGGATGGCGATCCCTCATGCGCGAAAGCGCCGGCGCCCTGCGGGGCGCCCCATAGTCTGACGCCGCCGGTGATCCCGGCCTCGTTGGGAACGATGATGACGTTATCGGGGACGATCTTGATCTTCTTGGCGTTGCCGCCGCCGATATAAAGAACGTCGAAATGCAAGAGCGAATGCAGGATCTTGATGGTCCTGCGGACCCGGCGGTTCCACTTGCGCTTGCCCTTCTTGTGCATCGCGTGGTCGCCGACATAATCGTTGTAGGTTCCCCATTTTCCGATCGGATGCTGGGCCAGTTCCATATGCGGCATCAATTCGCCGTCGCGGAAGAGCGCGGTGCCCGCGCCCGTTCCGAGCGTCAGCACCAGTTCAAGCCCGCGTCCGACGATGACTCCAAAGCCCTGAACTTCGGCGTCGTTGAGCAGGCGCACTGGCTTACCGAGGCGCTCGCTGAGTTTCTCGGCCAAGGGAAATGCACGCCATACCCGGTTGCCGAAATGCGGGGCGGTAATGACGTTTCCCTTGTCAACGACACCCGGAAAGCCGACCGATATGCGGTCGCATTCGGGCAGCGGCTCGACCAGTTTTTCCAGGGATTTGAGCATTACCCTGGGCGGACATGGGTAGGGCGTCTCGATACGTACCTCCTCGGCCAGCATGACGCCATGTTCATCCAGAACCGAGGCTTTCAGGCCCGTTCCGCCGATATCGATCGCCAATGTGCGCGGCCCGCTGGCGCCGTTGCCCTTGCCCGCCTTTTTTCCGCCCATGATGGTGCTCCGTCTGTTCGTCAGTGCTTGTTGCCGTTTTCTTTGGGATCGGGCTCTTCGAGCGACCGCCAGCCATGTTTGACATCCCGGTAAATCAGGTCTTCGGCAGCTTCGGGCCCGGCGCTGCCGGAGGCATAATTCGGAAAATCAGCCTTCTTCTTGGCCCATTCGTCCAGCACCGGTTGAACGATCCGCCATGCCTCCTCGACCATATCGGCGCGCATGAACAGCGTCGGGTCGCCGATCATGACGTCGTGGATCAACGTCTCGTAGCCGACATTCGGCACGGGAGGGAACCAGTCGTCATAGCGGAAATCCATCTTGACCGCCGTCAGTTCGACCTCGGGTCCGGGACGCTTGACCTCGAACTGCAGGGAGATGCCCTCATTGGGCGCGATCCTCAGCACCAGCCAGTTGGGCGGCAGGGTGTCGACCGGGGTATTCTGGAAAGCCGTATAGGGCGCTTGCTTGAAGCGGATGGCGATTTCCGATTTGCGTTCCGTCATGTGCTTGCCGGTGCGAATGAGGAACGGCACGCCGGCCCAGCGCCAATTGTCGATTTCCAGCCGCATGGCGACATAGGTCTCGACATTGGAATCCGGCGCGACGTTCGGCTCCTTGCGGTAGGCGGAAACCTTCTTGCCGAGCACCGTGCCTGAATCATATTGCCCGCGCACGGCGTTCCCGGGCTTGACGGCGGGCATCGCGGCGAAGAGTTCCGCCTTCTTGTTGCGGATCGAAGCGGCGTCGAACCCCGCCGGCGGTTCCATCGCCACCATCGCGAGCAGGGTGAAGACGTGATTGGGCACCATGTCGCGCAGCGCGCCGGTCGCCTCATAGAATTTGCCGCGCAATTCCACGCCTACCGTCTCGGCGACGGTGATCTGCACATGGTCGATACGGTCGCGATTCCAGATCGGCTCGAACAGCCCGTTGGCAAAGCGAAACGTCATGATGTTCTGGACCGTTTCCTTGCCGAGGAAATGGTCGATACGGTAAATCTGATCCTCGTCGAGGGTCTTGAGTATTTGCGCATTCAGCGCCTTTGCCGAAGCGAGATCGTGGCCGAACGGCTTTTCGATCACCACCCGCCGCCAATATTTGTCGCTGGCGCCTTCGTCCTCCTGTTGATCGGTCAGGCCCGCCTTGCCGAGTTGCTCGACCACCGTTCCAAAGAAGCGGTCGGGCACAGCCAGATAGAAAATAGCATTGCCGCAGGTGCCGTCTTTCTTTTCCGCGTCCTTCAGAGCCTTGCCGATTTCACCGTAAAGCGCCGGTTGGGTCATGTCGCCCTGGATATAGCGCATCTTCGAGGCCAGGCGTTTCCAGGCTTTTTCATCGATATGATCGACATCGAATTCCGCCGATACGTTGCCGACGAAGCTTTCGAGCATTTCATGCAGATGTGTGGCCCAGCTTTCGGCGGTTCCGTCCGCCAGATCGACGCCGATCAGCACGAAATTGTCCGGCAGGCTGCCGCCCTGCATCAGATTGTATAGCGCCGGCGTCACCAGACGTTTGGTCAGGTCACCCGCCGCGCCAAAGATGACCATGGCGCAGGCGTCGGCCGATGGGCCCTTCGCCTTGGAACGGGTCGGCTTGTCAGGCTTTGGTTTCGCTTTAACCGATTTTTCTTCAGCCACCATCTCTATCCTGGGATCTGTTCAATATTGCCGCAAGCCGCCGATGCTCAGTCCTTGCGGTGCTTGACGCTCGACGGATGGGAATCGATCTTCTTTTCGGGATCGATGGCCTCGGCGCCCTCGACATGCCCGCCGAAGCCCAAGCGCATGGCGGAAAGGATCTTCTCCGCGAAATTGTGCTCCTGACGCGACCGGAAGCGCGCAAACAAGGCGGACGACAGGACATCGGCGGGCACCGCCTCTTCAATCGCCGCCTCAACGGTCCAGCGGCCTTCACCGGAATCCTGGACGTAGCCCGAGAATTTCGAAAGCTGGGGATCCTTGGCAAGCGCAATCGCGCTGAGATCGAGGAGCCATGAGGAGATGACGCTGCCGCGGCGCCAGACCTCCGCGATATCCGGCATATTGAGCTCGAAACGCTCATCTTCCGGCAGATCGGTCGAATCCTTGTTGCGCAGGATGTCGAAGCCCTCCGCGTAAGCCTGCATCATGCCGTATTCGATACCGTTATGGACCATCTTGACGAAATGACCGGCACCCGCGGGACCGGCATGGATATAGCCTTTCTCGGCGCGAGGATCGAGTTTCTCGCGGCCGGGCGTGCGCGGGATATCGCCGGCGCCCGGCGCCAAGGCGGCGAAGATAGGATCGAGGTGATCGACGGATTTCTTGTCGCCGCCGATCATCATGCAATAACCGCGGTCGATGCCCCAGACGCCGCCCGAGGTTCCGCAATCCACGTAGCGGATATTCTTTCCGGCCAGCGCCTTGGCGCGGCGGATGTCGTCCTTGTAAAAGCTGTTGCCTCCATCGATGACGATATCGTCGTCGTCGAGAAGAGCGCCAACTTTTTCGACCGTCTTTTCGGTTATTTCACCGGCCGGCAGCATGATCCAGACGGCCCGCTTCTCGCCGGCAAGCGCCTTGACCATGTCTTCAAGGGATCCCACGGCGGTCGCGCCGTCCTTGGCGAGGGCTTCCCGGGGGGCGGCGTTGATATCGTAGACGACGCATTTATGGCCCGCCTTCATCAGGCGGCGCACCATATTGCCACCCATGCGGCCAAGGCCGATGAAACCGATCTGCATGAATTCATTCCTTTCGGGAAACTCGGCGAAAACGAGGCAGCCCGCAATTGGCGTCTCGGCCTCCACCACGCTTGGAAAACGCGGGACTGGGCGGGAGCCCAGGCAAAAGATGACCTATCCTACACGCATGAACTTGCGCGCGCGCCCTGTTTTTCAAGGTCGAAGGTTACATTTGCGTCATGTCGCGCCAGGATCGAGACCCGCTCAGGCCCCCTTGCCGACCACGATCTTGTGGCTCTCATCTTCCTTCGGACGCTCGGCCGGCAACTGACTGCCGGTGACCATGTAGTGTACCGTTTCGGCGATGTTGGTGGCGTGATCGCCGATCCGCTCGATGTTCTTGGCGCAGAAAAGAAGATGCGTACAGGCGGTGATGTTGCGGGGATCTTCCATCATATAGGTCAGTAGCTCGCGGAAGAGCGACGTGTACATGGCGTCGATCTCTTCATCGCGATCGCGGATGGCGCCGACGCGCTCGACAGAACGCGAACCGTAGGCGTCAAGCACGTCCTTCAACTGCGTCAGGGCGAGATCGGAAAGCGCCTCGATGCCCCGAAAAAGCCGAACGGGCTGACGCGACTGGCCAGCGGCGGCGACGCGTTTGGCGATGTTCTTGCCAAGGTCGCCGACCCTTTCGAGATCGGCCGAAATGCGGATCGCGCCGATGATCTCGCGCAGATCGATGGCCATGGGCTGGCGGCGGGCGATAATGAGGATCGCCTTGTCATCGATCTCGCGCTGCGCTTCGTCGAGCACCAGATCGTTCTTGACGACGGTTTGCGCCAGCCCTTCATCCGTATTGACCAGCGCGGAAACGGCTTGCTCGACCATTCGCTCGGCATGGCCTCCCATGGCCGCGATTTGCGTGGCCAGAAATTTCAGTTCCTCGTCATAGGCATGAAGGGTGTGGTTGGAATTCATTTTCTCTCCCGCGGCATTTCCCGGCCATTCGCCGTCAAGCTACGCCACACGCGTGACGGAAAAAAGAAAAACCCGCTACGCAGCATGGAGGCGGTTCAAATTGCAGGGAAATGGACGATAAATGCCGCGCCTTCGCCCGCATCGGAATGGACGGTCAGGCGCGCGCCATGCCGGTTGAGGATATGCTTGACGATCGACAGGCCGAGCCCCGTTCCCTTGTGTGCGCGGCTGGTCTCGACGTCGACACGGTAAAACCGCTCGGTTATCCGGGGAATGTGTTCCCTCGGAATGCCGGGGCCGAAATCGCGCACCGTGACATTCGTACCCGTCGCACCGCTTTCCACGGAGACGACCACCCTCTCGCCGGATTGGCCGTACTTGCAGGCATTCTCCAGCAAATTCTCGAAGACCTGAAAGAGTTCGTCGCGGTCGCCGACAATGAAGACAGGATGGCCGGGGACGTTCCTTTCGATCGTCACGCCGAGTTCGGCGGCGAGATGGCTCAGCGTATCGACCACGCCGCCGACCACGGCAACGATATCCACTCTGTCGGCAGGCCGGCTGTGGGGTTTCATCTCGAGCCGCGAAAGCGACAGCAAATCGTCGATCAGCCGCGCCATGCGCGCCGTCTGGCTTTCCATGATGGGCAGGAAATGCTCGCGCGCCTTGGCGTCATTCCTCGCCGGACCGCGCAGCGTCTCGATGAAGCCGGAAATCGACGCGAGCGGCGTGCGTAACTCGTGACTGGCGTTGGCGATGAAGTCGGCACGCATGCGATCGATGCGACGGGCTTCACTCTGATCGCGGAAAGTCAGCGCAAGGAGTCCGGTACCGTCGCCAACCAGGCGCACGGCAGCGCGGTAGAGCCGCTCGACCGGGACCCGTTCGACATAGTCGATCGCATCACCCGTTGCGCCTTCTTCAAGCGCCCGCCGGATCAAGGTCTGCATTTCCGGAGCGCGAAACTTGAGCTGGATCGAAGCGCCCTCATCGGTCGCCCCAAAGGCCGATATGGCCGCCTCGTTGGCGTGAACCACCGAGCCGGAGCGGTCGAAGATAATGACGGGATCTGGCACGACAGCCACAAGATCAACGGCCGAAACGCGGTCGAGGGCGACCGCGCCGTCGGAGCTTCTCTCAATCCGTGCCTCGGGAACCGTGCCGCGCGGCGCAAGCGCCGCCACCAGGCAAACCGCCAGCAAACCGGCCGCCGCCAACCAATAGGAACCGCCTGGAAAGAGGGCGAGGGCCGCCAGGGAAAACGCAGCGGCAAAAAGCACCCAGCGGAATTCAGAAAGTCGCGTGCGCGCGACCATCAGCCCTTTCAACTTTTGATCGCCATCGTCTTGTCCGACTGGATCGTTCATCCCGCACCTTCCGCGCCGCGCGCAAACCTTCGCTCTATAGTTGGCTTGCAGGCGAACCTGATCGATCGTACCCAATAGCACGATTGCTCATAGCGAAAAGGGCTGCCGCGTGGCCGATACATCCGCAAACAGAACCGACTTGTTGGAAACAGAGCCGGTAAAACTCGTCGTCGACGGGAAAGTCCGCGAGTTCGACATGGATAATCCGGAATTGCCGGACTGGATCAAAAAAAGGGCGATGAAATCCGATGGCTATCCTTACGGCAAGAAACTGCCTGGAAAGGAGTACGCCAGCCAGCTCGAGCGGCTGCAGGTCGAACTGGTCAAGCTGCAATATTGGCTGCAATCGTCGGGCAACAGGGTCATGGCGGTGTTCGAGGGACGCGACGCGGCCGGCAAGGGCGGCACGATCTTCGTGACCCGCCAATACATGAACCCGCGCACCGCGCGAAACGTCGCCCTCACCAAGCCGACCGAAAAGGAGCGCGGAGAATGGTATTTCCAGCGCTATGTCGCCCATTTCCCGACATCCGGGGAATTCGTCACCTTCGACCGCTCATGGTTCAACCGCGGCGTGGTGGAGCCGGTCATGGGATTCTGCACCACCGCGGAACATTTGAAATTCCTGGACGAGGTTCCGCATTTCGAACGGATGATCGTTAACGAAGGCATTCACTACTTCAAGTTCTGGCTCAACATCGGGCAGGAAATGCAGTTGAAGCGGTTTCACGACCGCCGCCACAGCCTTCTCAAGCAGTGGAAATTTTCTCCCATCGATATCGCCGGAATGACAAAATGGGACGACTACACGGAAAAGCGTGATTTGATGGTGGCGCGTACCCACAAGGCGTTCGCGCCGTGGACCATCGTGCGCGCCAACGACAAGCGGCGCGCGCGGTTGTCGGTCATCCGCCACATTCTTCTGTCTCTCCCCTATGCGGGGCGTGATCTTGAAGCTATCGGCGACCAGGACCATGAGATTATCGGCGAAGGGCCGAAATTTCTGGAGAATGCCTAAGCCTGCTTTCTATCCCCCCGGCGTTGGGGCACGCGTCGTCCTGGTGCGCGAACGGCCCGGATGGTGTGTCTTTTCCCAATGATGCGGTTATTATCAAAAGCACCAACATTTCAGGGGCTTTCTTAGGCGGGTTCCCATAAAATCCGGGGCATGCCTCAGAGCCGCCCACAACGTATCCCGCCAGCGTTCACGCGGCAACCCGATCACAATCAACGGCCTTCTCACATGGCGCGCCAGAAGCTGCGCAGCCTTCGCCTGAAAGACGGCGACGAAGCGGAGCACCTGGCGGACATCGCCGCGATCGACCGCGTGCTTGTGAACGTCCTTGGCTTTGACGGCGATATAGAAGCCGTCACGCGCGATTTCAGGCGTGAGGCGCTATTCGGTCGGAATGAATTGCGCCGCGCTGTCGCTGGCATCCTACGCGAAGCCAATGGGCCGCTTACCGCGCGTCAGATCACGGAACGGGTTCTTGCCAGCAAGGAAGGCTCCATGCTCCCCGGACGCGATGCCAAGCTATGGATTACCCGCGTGCGGAAAGTCTGTAGCAAGCTGCCGGTCGAGCAGACTTGGACAGAGGATGGCTTGATGGCTTGGACGCGAAATGGAAAGTGATAGGCGCGGCGAGAAACCTAATGGTAACCCGCCGCGTTTACTTATCGGAAGTTACCGAGCAGTGACCGCCGGTACCGATTGCCTGTTACAAATAGGATTCACCCCATGCCTAAGATCGGTTTCAATCCTAAGGCGCAAGGTCGCATCGGCCGCGATAAGGACTGCAACGTGGCTGGCCTGTGCGAGACGGGCGCGTTTGTACCCGTCGTGGTTCATGGGGCTGGCATTGAGGCGATCATAGAAGGATTGCGTCTCGCCAATGTACAGGGCTTCCATATGCCCCGGCTGTCCGGGTCTACAAAAAATATAGACCCCTCCTAAGGGCTTAAACTCGGTGCCCAGCGGATGAAGATAGAACTGGTACGCGGTTCCGGTCTTGCCGGTCCATGTTACGGTAGTCATGATTTTCGCTCCTTGCGAAATGGAGCGGCGAGGGTTTCGAACCCGCTTGACAGCCTGCCCCGAATAAGCGCAAGAAAGGCTGCTAGCAAAATCCTTGGCCCCCGCTGCGGGGCTTCTGATCAGGGCCGTCAAGGTGGTAATGACACCTTGCGGCCCAACTGCTATGTGGACGCGGAACACACCACATCGACCAGACCATCAGATTCTCCAGAGTAAAACAAGTGCCAATCTGTTCGGCAGGTGTTCACGCCACGTTCCGCTGCCAATAACCAGCCCAAACGCGGCTCACCGGATGATTGAGCGCACCGCCAAGGATGGCGAAGGCGTTGGCGCCGTTTGACCGGCGACGGTGATCTTCAAGCCATGCGGCATGGTTGGCGTACTGGTACAGGTACTTGTGCGAAACGAAATGGTGCTGCCCGCCGACCATACGACGAAGGCGGCTGAAATAGCTTTCAACCCAATTGGTGTGTACGCCGTTGCCTTCGCTGTAGCATTCCGAGTGATTGATCCGGGTCGAAGCGAACTGCAATTCCAGCGCATCCCAATGGGTCGCTTCGTCGGCATAGAGCCTGCGTATCGGCTTCAAGGCGCTTGCGGGCGATGGCAACGCCTTCGGCTTCACGGCGACGAACGAATGTCAACGTACGGCCATTGCGCTCGCGTAGGGCGATGACGACGCGGCGACGGTCGGAACGGTTCTCGACAAGGCGACGGTCCTTACGATCTTCGGCGCGGTTTTCAGGGCGAACGTGACCGCCGAAATACGCGCCGTCGATCTCGACATGATCGTCAAGAATTTCGTTGGCCGTTTCAGCCGCCAGCGCCTCGCGAAGCTTGTGCGCCAGAACGAAGGCCGTCTTGTACTGGACGTCCAGATCGCGCGAGAACTGGACCGCCGACATGCCTTTCGAACCGTTTACGAAAAGGCAGATCGCCGCCAGCAAGATCCGTGAAGGACAGCTTGCGCGAAGCGAACATCGTGCCGGACGTGACGCTGAATTGAGCATGGCAAGCGGCGCACTTGAACTTGCGACGGGTCGGAATGTCGTAATGGTCCAGGCACCCGCATTTCGGGCAAACAGGCTCGCCGCCCGTCGCCTGCCAGCGCAGCTTGCGAAACGTCTCGTAAGCCTTGGCTTCGCCACCCTTGTAAATTTCCTTCAGGGAAAGGGTGCGGCTTTCGGCGGAAAGGAGGAAATGTTGTGCCATTTGTCGTCATATCCGTTACGTATGTATCGGATATAGTACATTGACGTATCAGGCACAAGGGCATATGTATCGATTACGATACTTTTTTATCGAAAGGCGATACTATGGCCGAAAAGACGGACTATGGAAGCCCTAGCGGCTAACCTCCTGAAAGCCGAACTGAAGCGGAAAGGCGTCACCTATGCGCAGCTTGTCGAGAAGCTGGCGGGAATAGGAGTTGACGAGAAGGAAGTGAATATTCGCAACAAGCTCTCGCGCGGAAAATTCACGGCGGCCTTTATGCTTGCGTGTTTAGCTGCGATTGACGTGCAATCGCTCAGGCTGAATTAATCGTCGTCGAACAAGTCTGATTGCTTGAATTCGTTCTCTAGGACCTGCTCGACAGATACGACCACATAGGTTTCACTGACAACTTCATTGTCATACCCATAGCTGACTTCGTGACGCACCTGACAGCGCAAGGCATCTCCGGGCCGTACGTCAACCTGCCTACTTTGAAATCGTTCAAGCCACTCCTGGTCGTCAATTTTCCCTCGGATAGACCGCTTCCCATGGCGGAATTCCCATTGGGATGCGCCGAGATAATCCGGTCGCTTTACCGCGAGGATCATGGGTGACGGTGGGGAGGAAATTGTTTCGCGGACCGCCAAATCGTTAATATCGAGCTTGTCCCACGCGAGTGAGACGTTGAAGTCGGATTCACCGGCACTGGAAATATAGCGAACCTTGTCGTGAGGGTTTAGCGGACTGAGTGCACGGGCAACGTCTTTTGTGCTTTCCAGAAGATCGGATGCGCTTGGCACTCCGTAGGCGGGGATCCTCCGCACCTCCGTCTCATGCGCCAATTGCAAGATACGTTTGCGCAAATCGCTGAGAGAACCCGTCCGCCCACGTTCCTCCTCATCGTTCACCCATTCGATGAAGGCGTATTTGGCAGCCAATAAATAGCGACCAACCATCGGCTTCCAATCCAGCTCATAAAGTGCTTGGTCCTCGGTCGCCTTCAGTTTGTCCTTTAGCCAAATCTTGATCGACCCGGCTTCAATGTCTTCTAGCAGGAGAACTGGTTCAATCGACGGGTCAATGGACATGGCGAGCGTCTTGTCCAGTCGCTCAAATGCGCTAATCAGACCGTCCAGTGCTTGAAAAATGCGTTGCGGCTTCTCTATCGATTTGTCGAAATCGATGTAGATCGCAAAGTCCGCTTCCGGCGGTGCGGGCGGCGTAGTTGATAGACCGACGCTAGGCATTGTTTACGCGTATCGCATTATTGGTGCTTTTGATACATAAGGCCGGGATAGTCATTGAACCACTTCCCAAAGTGGCCCTATGCAGCGCGGTACTTGCCCTTTCGGGTTGGTGCTTTTGCTACCTAAGGCCGCAATGATGCGGTTCCCGGTAAAGCTTCCATAGCGCGCGCCAGGCGGCGAGCGAGATCAAAAGCCAATAGAGGGGGGTCAAGAGCACCGTCTTCCAGAACGCTGACTTTTCACCGCCAACCAGCGTCTGACGGCCAAGCAGCAGGAATGTCGAATAACCGAGTGTAATGTTGACGATGTCGACAATCAGGATGACGGATTGAACGGCCCCGACTGTTCGATGCGCGGCGAACAACCAGGATATGTAAAAGAGCGTGGACAGGAATATCGGATGGGCAAGCGAAGAGACGATCATCCCGCTCAAGAGTATTTGCGATATGAGAAATGATGCCGCGCCGAGTTCGCGGTACAATGCCGCCGGACGACGCATATGGACGAGCCAGGTCTGCATCCAGCCCTTGAACCATCGAGTCCGTTGCGGCAGCCAGTTCGCCAGGGTTTCGGGTGCATCCTCATAGGTCGGCCGCGTTATGGTATCGACCCGGTAGCCATGGCGCGCCAGGCGCAGGCCCAGATCGGCATCTTCGGTCACATTGAACGGGTCCCAGCCGCCCACGGCTTCAAGCGCGGACTTTCTCAGATGATTGGACGTTCCTCCGAGCGGTATGACGAGGTCTCGACTGGATAGCCAGGGAAGCAAGCCTCTGAACAGCGCGGCATATTCGAACGCGAACATGCGCGACAGGTTGCTTTGCCGATAATTCGCCACGACGAGCGGCGCTTGCAGACAGGCAAGCCTTTCATCGCTGTCGCGAAAGCGCTGCCAGGCTTCGATAAGCTGAAGCGGATGCGGCCGGTCCTCGGCATCGTAGAGCACGACGAAGTCGCCCGCCGTCATCGGCAAGGCGTGGGCAAGCGCCTTGGGTTTGGTGCGGGGTCCCCCGGTCGGTACTTCGATGATTTCGACGAATGACTGCAGCCGGTGTGCGCGCAACGCCGCCAGCGTCGCATGATCGTCTGCCTCGCAAACGAGTTTGATCTCGAGTTTTCCGCGTGGCCAAACGATCTGCCCCAGGGCGACTAGCAAGTCGGGAATGATGTCCGCTTCCTTGTAGAGCGCGACCAGCACCGAATAGACGGGAAGTTCTTCATTGGTAAACTGCTTCAGCCTGGCCGGCATCGGCGGACCGGCCACCATGACCGCCGCGAAACGCAAGGACACACAGGCCAGAAAGAAGAGCGAGAAGAACAGGTGAATGAAAAGCCCCGTCGCCGATGGGGCCGAAAATATGGCGACGGGTAATCCGACGAGGCTGGCGCCGACGAGGACGCTCTGCCAGGCATTGGTGACAATCCTTGCGGACTGACTTGGGAAAAGCGCGAACAGCCTGCCGCATGCATCGCGCTTCAAGGTATCG
The DNA here is from genome assembly GCA_963752795.1 of uncultured Alphaproteobacteria bacterium. Classification (GTDB taxonomy): domain Bacteria; phylum Pseudomonadota; class Alphaproteobacteria; order Rhizobiales; family Rhizobiaceae; genus Mesorhizobium_L. The sequence goes on along the minus strand of CAVVZH010000004.1, from coordinate 204,930 downwards.
GTTGCTCTCGCCACCACGGCGCTGCGAAGGAGGCGCGGCGTGACGATCTTGATGCGACCCGCCATCGTTTGACTGCGCCGAATGCGTTGGCGCAGGCCATCGACATCCAGGCGCGTGGGCGCCAGAAGCAGCGCTGTCATTCCGGCCGGCTGCTCTGCCTTGACGGCCGATGGCCCGCCCGCGCGGCCCAGGAGTACGGCAAAATCGCGCTCCCTGAGGATCAGCCGCTCCGTATCGATGCGCGTCAGGAAAGACACGCCGAGTTCGCGCGCCAATTCCCGATAGAGCCGATCCTCACCGACCACACCGGAGGCGACGAGTTCCACCGGCAGCGACACACCATTCGCCGCGGCCCGAGAAGCGATCGCTACAGCCTGGTCTATTGGAATTCCAGCGCGATCGAGTATCCGCCACCATTGCGAAAGCTCGGCAAGAGATCGGTGGTTCGCAGTTGAATCATCATTGTCGTGAGCGAACAGAGGCGCCGCGAGGTGGGCGGCCGACGGCACGCGGCGATCCCTGTCTCCAATTTCAGCGGCGCCCATGCCGAGGATCACAGGTGGACCGAGCGTGGGAGAAACGGCTGCTGCTTGCCACGGCGCACCAGGAGCGATCGCTCCGTGCCGAGCATCCCGCGAACGCCCGCAAGAGCGGCCTCGTCACACCGGATATAGGCCACCACCGCCCATTCGCCCGCCACGACACAGGGCATTCCCATCGGCGCAACGCGCCAGCCCATCATGCGAAGGCGCGGCAAGAAATAGGTTTCCTGTATGCCTCCGGCATATTCGATGCCCTGTTCCACGCAATATTCCATTGCCGCGCAAAAGATCTGGGTCAGCGTGCCGCGACGGTTGGCCGAGCGTTTTCGTCGAACCACGAAGGTGCGCGTCCAGTCCGCCCAGTTGGCGTGTTTGGGAACGCCTCTGACCTCGCACATGTGCGGATAGATATCGGACGTCAAATTGGGCAGGGTGGTCGGGATCAGCCGGGCCCCGGTGACGATCTCGCCTTCCTCGAATCCAAGGATGTAGGTGGCGTCCGGCGTATCGAACTGGTCGATCTCGCAGCCATCGGCGCGTTCGGGGCGCCAATGCTTTTCCCTGACGTAAATGTCGTGGCGTATCCGCAGATAGGATTCCCAATGCGCCTCGTAGAGATCGCGATTGCGCTCGCTGACGACATGCGCCTCGATCATGCCACATCCCCTTTGTCCCAAGGGGATGATCGCGCGAGTATCAAGATATTTCAGGTGTGGAATCTACTCATTGACAAGGGCGGCGGCCACGGGATGAGGGCATCGCGCTAAGGGAAGATTTCCCGTCGGCGAATGCCTTCAACGACAGCCTGCAGCGTTGTGCGCACGCCGTATTTCCCACGCACCGCCGACAGATGCTTGTCCACGGTACGGCTCGAAATCGACAGGATCCGCGATGTCTCCCAAGCGCTCTTTCCAGCCGCCGTCCAGCTCAAAATCTCGCGTTCGCGAAGGCTCAGCGGGGCCTCGCCCTGATCGGAAAACAGCAGAGCCTCGACCGTACTGACGGCGAAGACCGACATCAAATTGATGCTGGACTGCTCGCGAACAGAAATATCGCAGCGTTTTGCGGGCGACGCCAGCGACAGCGCCGCCTGCCAGTGCCGGCGCGACGTCATCGGAACGAGATAGCCGCTGTTGATGCCGAATTCCGTCGCCTCTCCGGCAACCCGCCGCGATGCTTCGGAATCGCGGATGGGCGGCGGCAAATCATGCCAGAAGAACGGATGGGAGCTGCGTGCGGCGTGCAGGCACACGCCATCGACGTCCGCGTGGCCTTGTTCGACATAGCGTTCTAGCCATCCTTCGGGCCAGCCATTGAGCTCGATCAGCGGCTCCAGAGACTGTTTTCCGACCGGGACACCGCTTAGAATGAGGTGTTCAAAACCGAATTGACGCACGCAGGCCAAAAGGTCATCAAGCAACGCCTTGGGCGAGCTGTAATTCTCGCACCGTTCGATAAAATCGAAGGTATTCGCTTCTATCGTCATTCATCCACCCCGGGGAGAGGGTAGCAGCTAAACGATGGGCATCAACAAAAAAGAGCCGCGCGGACGCATGGGCATTGGCCTTTTTGGCGCCTTTCTGCTCATGTTCCTGCTCGCGCCGCCCCTGACGGCAAAGGCTGCTGATCCCGAAATCCCCAATTTCTGGGACACCAAAGAGCGGCTGCCCAAGCCCGACCTGTCCGATCTTCACCATTTGCGGTTCCTCACGACCGTAGACTTCCCGCCGTTCAATTTTCTCGATTCCGGCGGACAACTAACGGGTTTCAACGTCGATCTGGCGCGCGCCATCTGTTTTGAGCTTCAGATACTGGACAAATGCCAGATACAGGCCCTGCCGTTTGGCGAACTCGGCGCCGCGCTGCAAAACAAGCAGGGAGACGCGATCATCGCAGGCCTTGCGATTACGCCCGAGACCCGCAAGAAATATGCGTTTTCCAGGCCCTACCTGCAATTTCCCGCCCGCTTCATCATGCCGAAGGCGGCGGCCCTTTCGGAGCCGATGTACCCCAAGATCAGCGGTCTGCGTATCGGGGTCATTGCCGGTTCAGCGCATGAGCGCATGCTGCGCGCCTATTTTCCCGCCGCCAAGGCCGTGACTTTTTCACGCCTCGACTGGCTTTATGACGATTTGAAAGAGAGAAAGATCGACGGCGCGTTCGGAGATGGAATGAGGTTCAGCTTCTGGCTGGCCGGGACCGATTCTGCCGGATGCTGCCGCTTCGCCGGGGGGCCCTATCTCGCGCCCGAATATCTTGGGCAGGGAATGGCCATCGCCACTGACAAGGCCGACATCGCTCTTGCGAGCGCCGTGGATTACGCCCTCAAGGAAATCACCGTCAAAGGCAAATTCGCCGAGCTTTATCTTCGCTACTTTCCGGTCAGCTTCTATTGATCGACCGGAAAGGCAGCGCCAGAATCCAGGCCAGCCGCGACGGCTCAAGCCCCCGAAACTCGACCAGGCCGATTTGCATGGCGTCATAGCCGGACGCGGGCTGATTTCTGTAGGTCGAAAACAGCCTGTCCCAGAAGGGAAAGTTGAATCCGAAATTCGAGTCGGTCTCCGACCGATCGCTGGAATGGTGAACCCGATGCATGTCCGGCGTCACCAGCACGAGACGCAGGACGCGGTCGAGCTTGAGCGGCAGGCGCGCATTGGCGTGGTTGAACATCGATGAACCGTTGAGGACGATCTCGAAGACCAGTACCGAAAGGACCGGCGCTCCAATCAGGACGACGATCGCGGCTTTCCACACCATCGACAAAACGATTTCGAGCGGGTGAAAGCGAAGCGCCGTAGTGACGTCGAAGCCGGTATCGGAATGATGCATCCGGTGGATGCGCCAGAGCAGCGGAACCTTGTGGCTGGCGACATGCTCGGCCCAGACGGCGAAATCCAGCAGAAAAAACGATGCAATCCCGGCCAGCCAGATATTGACGCCCACCATGCGGAACAGGCCATAGGCGTGCATCTCGGCCCAAAGCGCCGCGCCAACGGCGGCGGCCGGGAAAATGATGCGCAGCACAATGGAGGCGACCACCAGAACCGCAAAATTGGTGAACCAGCGCCTGGCCTTGAGCGCCCCGGCCATCTCCGCCCGTTCAAGCCTTGGCGACCAGAGTTCGAAGACAGCCATCGCGACAAAGATCAGGGCGAACGCGCCAAGGCGGATGAACGCTTCGGAAGCCACAAAGCCTCCCATTCCAGCGGCTCAGGTCAACGTTCGGCTACGCGCCTTCGCCGACCGTTCGATGGCTTCTATGGTCGCCTCGTCCAGGTCGAGCGTCCGCTGGAGAAGCTGCAGGACGCGCAACTCTTCCAGCCGCATTTCCAGATCGACCGCGGCGACCTCGAAGGCCAGCGCATAGGCGGTATCATGCAGGCGGGGCGGCAATTCCTTGCGCACGAGGGCCAACACCCGGTCCAGCCCGTCGGGTTCCTGCAGCAGTTTCTGGCAATTGCGTGAAACGTCAACGAGGTTGCTTTCGGGGAAGTCGATGAAAATCGGCCAGGTACGCACCGCTTCGCCTATGCGGCCAAGCTCCTCATCTGTCATGTCGCGGTCGGCCGCGGACATGACGATCATGAGGTAGATCAGCGCTTCGTGCGGGCCGGGCGAATGCATCTCAAATTTCTCCTCGATGGGACATGTCGGCTGCAAGGTAGGCATGGGACCGGGGCGCCGCAATGAAAAAAGGCCGCAACATTGACCGGCGCGCCCCGCGCGCATAGAGCATCCTTTTTCCATTGACGAATCCGGAAGCAAATGACCCCCGCATCGACGCGCGCCGACGCAATCACCTTGACGCCCGAAATCATCGCAGCGGCGACGGAAAGCAAAGCGTGGCCTTTCGAGGAAGCCAACAAGATCATCGCCCGCTACAAGGGCCGCGATTTTCCGGAAACGGTGCTGTTCGAGACCGGTTACGGCCCGTCCGGCCTGCCGCATATCGGAACCTTCGGCGAGGTGGCGCGCACCTCGATGGTCCGGCACGCCTTTCGCGTGCTGACCGAAGACAATGTGCCAACCAAGATCCTGTGCTTCTCCGACGACATGGACGGGTTGCGCAAGGTGCCCGACAATGTGCCCAACAAGGACATGCTGAAGGCCTATCTGGGCATGCCCCTGACCAAGGTGCCCGATCCTTTCGGCAGCGCGGAGGGTTCTTTCGGGGCCGCCAACAATGCCCGCCTGCGCGCCTTTCTCGACCGGTTCGGCTTCGACTACGAATTCGCTTCCTCGACGGACTACTACACGGCCGGGCGCTTCGACGCGATGCTGTTGAAGATGCTGGAGAAATTCGATGAGGTGATGGCGGTCATGCTGCCCTCGCTCAGGGAGGAGCGCGCGCAGAGCTACGCGCCGTTCCTGCCCATCCATCCGAAGACCGGGGTGGTGATGCAGGTGCCGATCGATGAGCGCAATGTCGATGCCGGCACCATTGTCTGGCGCGACCCCGACACCGGCGAACGATACGAGACGCCGGTCACCGGCGGCGCGGCCAAGCTGCAATGGAAGCCGGACTGGGCCATGCGCTGGGCGGCGCTCGGCGTCGACTATGAAATGTCGGGCAAGGATTTGATCGATTCCGTCAAGCTCGCCGGCCGCATCTGCAAGGTGCTCGACGCGCCGGCGCCGGAGGGCTTCAACTACGAACTCTTCCTCGACGAAAACGGCCAGAAGATCTCGAAGTCCAAAGGCAATGGGCTAACCATCGACGAATGGCTCGCCTATGCGCCAACCGAGAGCCTGTCGCTTTACATGTTCCAGCGGCCGAGGACGGCGAAGAAGCTCTATTTCGACGTCATCCCCAAGGCCGTCGACGAATATTACACCTTCCTGTCCGCCTATCCGGGACAGGACTGGAAGAACAGGCTCGGCAATCCGGTCTGGCACATGCATGACGGCAATCCACCCGAAATCGACCTGCCGGTGCCGTTCGCCATGCTGCTCAACCTCGTCAGCGCCTCCAACGCCGAAAACAAGTCGGTGCTGTGGGGCTTCATTTCGCGCCATGTGCCCGGCGTGACGGCCGAAACGCATCCCGAACTCGACCGGCTGACAGACTACGCGCTGCGCTACTACGAGGATTTCGTGAAGCCGGCCAAGACCTACCGCGCGCCGGATGAAGAGGAGCGCGCGGCGCTTGAAGCGCTGGCCGCACGGCTGGAGACCCTTTCGGAAGAAGCGAGCGCGGAGGAAATCCAGAACGCGGCGCTCAATGTCGCGCGCGCCATACCGCGCTATCAGGACCACCAGAAGAAGAGCCCGGAAGGTGGCCCGGGCGTTTCCGTTGCCTTCTTTCAGATGATCTACCAGGTGCTGCTCGGCCAGGAACGCGGCCCGCGCTTCGGCTCCTTCGCCGCGCTTTACGGGAAGGCCGAAACCGTCGCCCTCATACGCGAAGCGCTGGACGGAAAACTCGCCGCCTGATCGGGCTTTCCGGTGGTTGGCTCAGCCTTGCGGAATGCTCGGTTCGGATTTGGATTCGCCGGCAGCCGTTCCCTTGCCCCCGGGGGCGCCGCGGTCAGCTTCCATACCGGTTCCGATGGCCGAGTCGGGGTCGGCATGCGGACGCCGCACCAGAGGAACAGCTTCCATTACCAACCGATGGAAGCGCGTTTCGCCGGCTTCGACCATTTCGAAGAACTGGCGGCGCATGCGCGGCTCCCAGAATTTGTTGATATGCGTCGCAACGCCCTCCGGTCCTTCCTCCTTGGGTTGCGAATGGAAGAATGTCGCGATCTGGTTGGCTTGATAGACGAGCTTGTCAGGCGACATCGGCGGCGGCTCCCGTTCTTATGCGGTCCGGATGGGTGAAAATCTCGAAATCATCGCCGCGCACCAACGCCACCAGCGTGATGCCGGCTGTTTCGGCGGTGCGGATGGCGAGCGCTGTCGGCGCCGAGACGGCAATCAGGACGGAAGCGCCGATGGCGGCGGTCTTCTGCACCATTTCGACCGATACGCGGCTGGTGATGACAATCGCTCCATCGCGTCCGTCAATACCCGAACGCGCAAGCGCTCCGCCGAGTTTGTCGAGCGCGTTGTGGCGGCCGACGTCCTCGCGAACGGCCAGGATGCCGGCATCGGGCCTGTAAAATCCCGCCGCATGGACGGCATGGGTCTCGGCGTTCAGCGATTGCTTGCCCGACAAGAGTTTGACGGAGCGGGCGATGTCCCCGGCATCGAGGATGATACCACGCCCCTTCAGCGCCGATACGGGCCGCAGCGCTTCCTCGATCGATTCGATGCCGCACAGGCCACAGCCTACCGGACCGGCCATTCGGCGTCGGCGCGCTTCGAACGCGGCGTTGGCCTTGTCCTTCAGGGCAATCTGGATATCCACGCCCTCGGCGTGGTCCTCGATCGCCATTTCCTCGATCTCGTCCGGCGATGCGATGATGCCCTCGGTGAGGGCGAAGCCGACCGCGAAATCCTCGAGGTCGGCCGGGCTTGCCATCATCACGGCATGGGTCGAGCCATTGAAGGAAAAGGCGACCGGGACTTCCTCCGGCACCAGCCGGCGCCCAGTCGCGACCGCCCCGTCACGGCGGGCGATGCGCGATACTGGATGGCGCGTGGCGCGATCCGCCATTGGCTACTCCGCGGGCTCCATGGCCTGGCTGGCGATGCGCCGGCTCTGGCGGGCCTGCTCATCATAGTCGGTCTGCCAGTCGCTCGGCCCGTTCGAGGGCGAGATCTGCACCGCCGTCACCTTGTATTCCGGACAGTTGGTAGCCCAGTCCGAGAAATCGGTGGTCACGACATTCGCCTGCGTGCTCGGATGATGGAAGGTCGTATAGACCACGCCCGGCGCGACACGCTCGGTGATCAGCGCGCGCAGCGTCGTTTCGCCCGCCCGGCTTGCTATGCGCACCCAATCGCCATCGCGCACGCCACGGCTTTCGGCGTCGAACGGGTGGATCTCCAGCCGGTCCTCTTCGTGCCACACGACATTCGAGGTACGCCGCGTCTGCGCGCCGACATTGTACTGCGAGAGGATGCGGCCGGTCGTCAAAAGCAGCGGGAAGCGCGGGCCCGTCTTCTCGTCGGTGGCGACATACTCCGTGCGGATAAACTTGCCCTTGCCGCGCACGAAGCCGCCGACATGCATGACCGGCGTACCCTCGGGAGTCTTTTCGTTGCAGGGCCATTGCACCGAGCCAAGCTTGTCGATGAGATCGAAAGTGACCCCGGCGAAGGTCGGCGTCGTCGCCGCGATCTCATCCATGATCTGCGATGGGTGGGTATAATTCCAGTCGAGCCCGAGAGAGCGCGCGATCTCCTGCGTCGCTTCCCAGTCGGCATAACGCGCCTTGGGCTCCATCACCTTGCGTACGCGGTTGATGCGGCGCTCGGCATTGGTGAAGGTGCCGTCCTTCTCCAGGAAAGTCGAACCCGGCAGGAAGATATGCGCGTAATTGGCCGTCTCGTTGAGGAAGAGATCGTGCACGACGACGCATTCCATCGCCGCCAGTCCGGCGGCAACGTGGTGCGTGTCCGGGTCGGATTGCAAGATGTCCTCGCCCTGGATGTAGATGCCCTGGAAGGTGCCCTCGACGGCGGCGTCGAGCATGTTGGGGATGCGCAGGCCGGGCTCGCTGTCGAGCTTCACGCCCCAGATCTTCTCGTAAATGTCGCGCGTCGCGTCGCCTGAAATATGCCGATAGCCCGGCAATTCATGCGGGAAGGAACCCATGTCGCAAGAGCCCTGCACATTGTTCTGGCCACGCAACGGGTTCACGCCGACACCGGGACGGCCAATATTGCCGGTCGCCATAGCCAGGTTGGCCAGCGCCATGACGGCGGTCGAGCCCTGGCTGTGCTCGGTGACGCCGAGACCGTAATAGATCGCGCCGTTGCCGCCGGTTGCGAAGAGGCGAGCCGCGGCCCGGACATCCTCGGCCGGTACGCCGACATATTTTCCGACGGCTTCCGGGCTATGCTGCTCTTCGGAGACGAACGCCGCCCAATCCTCGAATTCCGACCAGTCGCAACGCTCACGGATGAATTTTTCGTCGTAGAGCTTCTCGGTCACAACGACATGCGCCAGCGCCGTCAGCATGGCGACGTTGGTGCCGGGCCTGAGCGGAAGGTGATAGTCGGCCTCGATATGGGCCGAGCGCACGAGATCGGTGCGGCGAGGATCGACGACGATAAGCCTGGCGCCCCCGCGCAGCCGCTTCTTCATGCGCGATGCGAAGACCGGATGGGCGTCGGTCGGGTTGGCTCCGATGACGATCATGACATCGGTCTGCTCGATGGAATCGAAATCCTGCGTTCCCGCCGAAGTGCCGAACGTCGCGCCGAGACCGTAGCCGGTGGGCGAATGGCAGACACGGGCGCAGGTATCGACATTGTTGTTGCCGAAACCCTGCCGCACCAGCTTCTGCACGAGGTAGGTCTCTTCATTGGTGCAGCGCGACGAGGTTATGCCGCCGATCGACGTGCGGCCATATTTGGCCTGGATGCGCTTGAACTCGCTGGCGGTATGGGCCAGCGCTTCCTCCCAGCTTACCTCGCGCCACGGATCGGATACCTTGGCGCGGATCATCGGGTTGAGGATGCGCTCCTTGTGGGTGGCGTAGCCATAGGCAAAACGGCCCTTGACGCAGGAATGGCCGTGGTTGGCCTTGCCGTCCTTGTAGGGCATCATGCGCACGACTTCTTCGCCGCGCATTTCCGCCTTGAACGAGCAGCCGACGCCGCAATAGGCGCAGGTCGTCACTGCCGAGGCTTCCGGCATGCCCTTTGCCAGAACCGTCTTCTCGCGCAGCGCGTCGGTCGGGCAGGCCTGCACGCAGGCGCCGCAGGAAACACATTCCGAGTCGACGAAATTCTCGTCCATCGAGGCGACGATGCGGCTTTCGAAGCCGCGCCCTTCCACGGTCAGCGCGAAGGTGCCCTGCACGTCGGCGCAAGCGCGCACGCAGCGCGAGCAGACGATGCATTGCGACGGGTCGTAGGTGAAATACGGATTGGTCTCGTCACGGACCATATGATCGATGGTCAGCGCGCCGTCGCCGGGCGCGACATTGTCGGAGACGTGATTGCGGCCATCGACGCCGTAGCGATTCTCCGCAAGACCGACCAGGGAAATTACATGGTCGAACTCGCTGGCGCCGGTACCGGCTTTTTCACCAAACCCACTCGGATGGTCGGAGACGTAGAGTTCCATGACGCCCTTGCGAATGGCGTCGAGCCGATCGCTCTTGGTCCGTACGGCAATGCCGTCGGCGACCGGCGTGGTGCAGGAGGCCGGCGTGCCGTTGCGGCCTTCGATCTCGACCAGACAGACCCGACAGGAGCCGAAGGAATCCAGCATGTCGGTGGCGCAGAGTTTTGGAATCTCGATGCCCGCTTCCATCGAGGCGCGCATGATCGAGGTGCCTTCGGGCACCGTGACGGACTTGCCGTCCACCGTCAGCGTCACCTGCTTTTCCGATTTCGAGACCGGGGTTCCGTAATCGACTTCGTGAATGAGGGACATCATTGTCCTCCTGTTATTCCGCCGCTTCCCGGATCGGGTGCGGCCTGAAATCCTCGGGAAAATGCTTCATCGCGCTCATCACCGGATATGGGGTGAAACCGCCGAGCGCGCAAAGCGATCCGAACTTCATCGTGTTGCAGAGGTCTTCCAAGAGAGCGATCTGCTTTTCCGGCTCGTCGCCGCGCGCGATTCTGTCGGCAACCTCGACGCCGCGCACGGCGCCCACGCGGCAGGGCGTGCACTTGCCGCAGCTTTCGATGCCACAGAACTCCATGGCGAAACGCGCCTGCTTCAGCATGTCGACGGTATCATCGAAAACGACGATGCCGGCGTGGCCGATCAGCCCATCCTTGCCGGCGAAGGCCTCATAGTCGAACGGCGTATCGAAAAGCTCGCGCGGGAAATACGCGCCGAGAGGACCGCCGACCTGGACCGCCCTCACCGGGCGTCCGCTGGCCGTGCCGCCGCCGATTTCGTCGATGATCTCGCCGAGCGTCATGCCGAACGCCGCCTCGAACAGGCCGGGATATTTCACGTTTCCGGCGATCTGGATCGGGATAGTGCCGCGCGAGCGACCCATGCCGAAATCCTTGTAGTAGGCCGCCCCCCTGTCGAGGATGACCGGCACGGAAGCCAGCGAAATGACGTTGTTGATGACGGTCGGCTTGCCGAACAGCCCCTTGTGCGCCGGCAGCGGCGGCTTGGCGCGCACCTGGCCGCGCTTGCCCTCCAGACTGTCGAGCAGTGCCGTCTCCTCGCCGCAGACATAGGCGCCGGCCCCCATGCGCACTTCGATGTCGAATGCGTATTTCGATCCGAGCACTTTCCTGCCAAGCACGCCCGTCTCGCGCGCAACAGCCAGCGCTTCGTTCAGCGCTTCGGCAGCGTGGGGGTATTCGGAGCGGAGATAGATGTAGCCCTTGGTGGCGCCGACGGCGATGGCAGCGATGGTCATGCCCTCGATCAGAACGAAGGGATCGCCCTCCATGACCATGCGGTCGGAGAAGGTGCCCGAGTCGCCCTCGTCGGCGTTGCAGACGATATATTTCCGTGCCCCCGGCGTATCGAGAACCGTTTTCCACTTGATGCCGGTCGGGAAGCCGGCGCCGCCGCGACCGCGCAGGCCGGACTCGGTCACCTGCTCGACGATCTGTTCTGGCGTCATTTTCAGCGCCTTTTCGAGACCCACAAGCCCGCCATGCGCCTTGTAGTCGTCCAGCGAGACCGGATCGGTGATGCCGGCGCGGGCGAAGGTCAGCCGCGTCTGTTTGGCCAGATAGGGAATTTTCTGCGGATCGCCGAGCGAAAGCGCATGCTGGCCTCCCGATAGAAAATTTGCATCGAAGAGGGAAGGCACGTCCTTCGCCGCGACCGGGCCGTAGGCGACACGGCCATTGGCGGTCGCGACCTCGACCATCGGCTCCAGCCAGTAAAGACCGCGCGAACTGTTGCGGACGATCTTCGCATCCATGCCGCGACCGGCGATTTCCTTTTCGATCGCCTTGGCGACCTTCGCCGCGCCGAGCGCCAGCGCACCAGAATCACGGGGAATGTAGAGGGTGACGGTCATGCCCGCACCTCCTCGACAATCTCGCCGATCTTTTCCTCGTCGAGCCTGCCGATCACCGCGCCGTCGAGCATGGCGCTCGGCGAGCAGGCGCAAAGGCCCAGGCAATAGACCGGCTCCAGCGTCACCGCGCCATCCTTCGTGGTGCCGTGCCAGTCGATCCCGAGCACCTCACGCAAGCGGTCCGCCATTTCGTCGCCGCCCATCGCCTGGCAGGATTCGGCGCGGCAGACCTTCAGCACATGCCGGCCAGCCGGTTGCCTGCGGTAATCATGGTAAAAGCTGACGACGCCGTGGACATCGGCGCGCGAGAGATTGAGCGCGTGGGCGATGACGGGAACCGCCTCGCTTGGTATGTAGCCAAATTCTTCCTGGACGCCGTGGAGGATCGGCAAAAGCGGACCTTCCGCGCCCGCCCACTCGTCGACGACCGAAAGTGTCCGTGATGCAATGTCGGTACCCGCTTGCTGCATCGTCACGCAGCGCCTCCCTGAATAGCAACCTCTCCCGCAGAAACCAGTTACGCGGCGCGGGATCAATATCGCATATTCGTCGGTCGATAGGAAATTTCTATCGTGCCGAGCGACGCAGGATATACGGTGCGCGCCTGGTGCATGAAGGCGGAGACCAGCGGCGTGTGCGGCTCGCGCTGGACGGCGACCAGTCCGACGAGATGGCTGGCATCCGGCTCGACGATCGGGATGGCGCGTATCGGCTCGGCGACGCCCAGCGTCTCGGCGAGATTGAGCGGCATGATCGCTGCCCATTTTCCGGTGCGGATATGGGAGAACAGCACGATCATAGAATTGGATTCCAGCGACGGGTGGGCTTCGGCGCCGGCATCGGCGAGATGGGCGTTGATGATGCGGCGGTTCTGCATGTCGGGCGTGAGCAGGCACAGCGGAAGCCGGCTCACCTCGTCCCAGGTCACGGTCTCGCGGTCGGAAAGGAGATTGCCGGCCGACGTGATGAGCTGATAGCGCTCCGAATAGAGCGGGATGGAAGCGACGCGGCCGAGCGGCTCATTGTCGAGATAGGTGATGCCGGCGTCGATCTCGAAATTCTCGAGCAACGACAGCATCTCGAAGGAGGTGCGCGACAGCACCGAGAAAGTCACGTTCGGGTGCATTTCGCGAAACGGGGTCGTGAGTTTCGGCACCATGGCAAGCGCCGTCGGGATCACGGCCAGGCGCAGATGGCCGGCCAGTCCGTGGCGGGCGGCGCGCATCTCCTCGCGCATGGTGCGCGCGTCGGCGACGATGCGGCGCGCCCATTCAAGCACGCGCTGGCCCTCCGAGGTCAGGCCCCGATAGCGCGACCCGCGTTGCACGAGCACGACGCCCAGCGTGTCTTCCAATTGTCGTATCGCGGCCGAGAGCGTCGGCTGGGTGACGCCGCACTCGATCGGCGGCGCGGCCGAAATGCTCTTCCCGGGCGAGCGCGATGAAGAATTCCAGCTTGTCGATCATTCCGTGAAACTCGTTGGCATCCTGCATCGTTTGCATGGTGGAAGCCGTTCGGCAAATGCCGAATGAAGACGAGGATTAGCGACAGCTGTCCTTCATCCGCCAATTGCGGGTAACGCTTTGATAAGGGTTTGTCCGCACCTTCGTTGGTCGGAGGGGATGGCGCCGAACAGAACAGGAAGTCCGGATGCCTCAGGAAGCACTGTCACATTTGCCGGGAAATATTGGTCACCGTGACGAAGCCCGCCGCCTCGAAGCGCTGGACCGGCTCGACATACTCGACACTCCAAAAGAGGAAGCGTTCGACAGGATCGCCCGGCTGATCCGCAATATTTTCGATATGCCGATCGGAACGGTTTCCCTCATTGACGGCCATCGCCAGTGGATCAAGGCGTCGCAAGGATTGGCCGCGCAGGAGATCGATCGCAACAGTTCATTCTGCAGCCTCACCATCCAGAGTGACCAACCGCTTATCGTTCCCGATGCACTTGACGATCCACGCTTTCGGGAGAACCCGCACGTCAGCGGCGAGCCGCATGTTCGATGCTATGCGGGCATGCCCTTGACGACGCATGACGGCTATAATGTCGGCACCCTTTGCGCGATCGGCTATGAGCCCCGCGCCTTCGGTGACCGCGAGATCGAAATTCTCTCCGATCTGGCGCGGGTCACCATGGACGAAATCGAGTTGCGCCAGCTTGCCACCACCGACAATTTGACCGGGCTGATGTCTCGCGGGGCTTTCCGGGAGGAAGCCGAGAAAGCGATTGGGCTGGCGTTGAGACACAAGCACAATCTAAGCTTCGTCGCTTTCGACCTCGATCATTTCAAGTCGATCAACGACCGGTTTGGCCATGCCATGGGAGACGTTGTGCTCAGGGGCGTCGCACAAGCTTGCCTCGAGAATCAGCGGCAGACAGATCATTTCGGCCGTGTCGGCGGCGAGGAGTTCGGCATTCTATTGCCTCATACCGACCGCGCAGGGGCAATGGAGGCGGCGGAGAAGTTGCGGCTCGCGATTGAACAACTCACGTTCGCCGCCGCATCGGAAAAGATCGGCGTCACGGCCAGTTTCGGCATCGCCTCCCTTGATCTCGAAACCAAGGAACTGGACATTCTGCTCGCCCACGCCGACGCCGCCCTCTATGAGGCAAAGGGCGCCGGACGCAACAGGTGCATCGGCTGGAAGAGAGCTTCCACCGCGATCGATCATCCGCGCAGGCGCGTCTTGAAGGCAGGTCGAATCATCTTCAACAATCGGTCGTCCACCATCGACTGCACCGTACGGACGCTCGGGGAAACGGAGGCGGGGCTTGACGTGACCCATTCCGCCGGCGTCCCGGAGAAATTCGTACTCGCCATACCGTCGGACAATTTCGAGGCCCGTTGCCGGATCGTATCGCAAACCGATCGGCATCTCGAAGTAGAATTTTCCTGAGCCGGTCTGCAGCCGTCACGCCCGCGTGATCACCGGATGATACCGTCTGACCGCCAGAAACCCGCCGATCACGAACAGAAGAAGCACGATGCCTTGCGCTATGGCGAATGGCGGCTCGTTGCCGTTCGGCGCCAAGGCGTGCAATACGGGAATCTTGAGGAAAGACTGAACAACGAGCACGAAAACATTCAGGTAGAGCGCAACCGCGGCAGCGACGAGATAGATCCAGCGCCAGGAGCCGCCCAGGTGAAAGGCGTAGAGCCCGACAAACGCCGCCGCCAGCACGAACATCGACAAGATGCCGACGCCTATAGCTGGCGTGAACCCCTTAAACGGAAACAGGAAACCGGTGATGCTCGTCGCCAGCGTGAAGAGCAGGAAGATCAGCGTCCAGCCATTCAGCGTCCTGGAGGTGAGCCATCCGTAAAGCACGATCAGGCCCGACACGATGGCGACAAGGCTGATGAGGACATGCATGAATGTGAAAGTCTGCAGGTTGAAAATCATGACATCATTCCCTCAAATGATACCGCCGATTGGCCGGGTGACGTAACGGAACGACGCTTCGGGGCGGCTGTCAATCTACAAATCCTCACGGCGCCTTCGCAATCGAGGACCTTGACGACTTGCCCTTGGTGTTCACGCCGATCTGCATTATCTGGAGCAGCATAACGGATTGAAGTTGAGTTCATGCCTGTCACGAAAGAAACCGTCCTCGAGCGGCTAAAATCCATTTCCGTGCCGGGTTTTTCCGGCGACATCGTCGACCTCGGACTGGTCTCCGACGTGTTCATCGCTGACTCGAAGGTGTTCTTTTCGATCACCGTTCCGGTCGAACGCGCGCAGGAATTGGAGCCGATGCGCGAGGCAGCCGAACGGGCCGTGAGATCGATCCCGGGCGTCGCCGGCGCGGTCGTCGCCTTGACCGCCGAAAAGAAAGCCGGGCAAGGCGGAACCACGCCACCGCCTCGTGCGCCCGCGTCTCCACCGCGTCCGGCTGCCGCTGCGTCCCACCCCGCGCACGGCGCACCTTCCGGCCAGCAATCGGGCAAGCGCGGCGTTCCCGGCATCGCCTCCATCATCGCGGTCGCGTCGGGCAAGGGCGGCGTCGGAAAATCGACGACCGCCGTCAATCTGGCGCTTGGGCTGCTGGCCAACGGTCACAGGGTCGGCATCCTCGACGCCGATATCTACGGGCCGTCCATGCCGCGCCTGCTCGGCATTTCCGGCAAGCCGGAGACCGTCAATGGCCGAACGCTGAAGCCGATGGAGAATTACGGCTTGAAAGTCATGTCAATGGGCTTCCTCGTCAGCGAGGAAACGCCGATGATCTGGCGCGGCCCGATGGTTATCTCCGCGCTGACCCAGATGCTGCGGGAAGTCGAGTGGGGCGAACTCGACGTGCTCGTCGTCGACATGCCGCCCGGCACCGGCGACGCCCAGCTCACCATGGCGCAGCAGGTGCCGCTCGCCGGCGCGATCATCGTCTCGACGCCCCAGGATCTGGCGCTGATCGACGCGCGCAAGGGATTGAACATGTTCCGCAAGGTCGACGTGCCGTTGCTCGGCATCGTCGAGAACATGAGCTATTTCATCGCGCCCGATACGGGCAAACGCTACGACATCTTCGGCCATGGCGGCGCCCGGCGCGAGGCGGAACGGCTCGGCGTGCCCTTCCTCGGCGAAGTGCCGCTCGAAATGCGCATCCGTGAAACGTCCGACAACGGGGCGCCGGTCGTGGCTTGCGAACCCGACGGCCCGCACGCGAAAATCTACCGTGATATCGCCGCGAAAGCGTGGGAGCGGCTAGTCGCCGAGCAATCGGCCAGCGATGCGGCGATGCCTTCCATCGTGTTCGAATAGGCCTGAACCTGCGGGGCTGTAGCCTCGCTCGCAGGAAGGCCGGTTGATGATCCGGGGCGGCCATGCAACATGATCGCCTTGGCAAGCAGGTGGGAGGAACGGATGAGCGAACAGGTCGTATTGCATGATCGCCGGGACGGATTTTCGGTCCTGACACTCAATCGGCCCGACAAGCTTAATTCCTTCAATATCGAGCAGCATGAGCAGTTGCGCGCGGCGCTCGACGAGTGCGCCGCCGACCAAAAGTGTCGCGCCATTGTGCTGACGGGGGCGGGCCGAGGCTTCTGCGCCGGACAGGATTTATCCGACCGCGACCCGGCGATGCTGGGTGAAAGCCCCGATCTCGGAGCGACGCTTGAAAAATATTACAATCCGTTGATCCGGTTTTTGCGTTCGATGGAAATGCCGGTCATCTGCGCCGTCAACGGTGTGGCCGCCGGGGCCGGGGCCAATATCGCGCTGGCCTGCGATGCCGTGCTGGCGGCGAAATCAGCCAAATTCATCCAGGCTTTCTCCAAGATCGGCCTCATTCCCGATGCGGGCGGAACCTATTGGCTGACGCGCCATCTGGGTGAGGCGCGCGCCAAGGCGCTGGCGCTCACCGCCCATCCGCTTTCCGCCGAAGACGCGGCCGGTTGGGGCCTTATCTGGCGCGCGGTGGAGGACGACAAGCTGATGGAGGAGGCGATGGCGCTAGCCGCTTCCTTCGCCGAGGGGCCGACGCACGCCTATGCACTGACCAAACAGGCGATCCAGGCCGCCTCGACAAATTCGCTGGATCAGCAACTCGACCTCGAGCGCCAACTGCAGCGCGAGGCAGGACGTTCCGACGATTACAAGGAAGGCGTGAAGGCCTTTCTCGAAAAGCGGCCGGCGAAGTTTACGGGAGGCAAGCGCCGGTAGGCGTCATCCGGATTCCCGCGCAAACGGGTCACAGCTCCGCCACGGCCATCCGCGCCCGGCGGCGGCTACGGCCGATCATGCGCATCACGACGTAGCCGATGAGAAACAGGGCGGCCTTGCTGACGATCGCATAGATCGACATGAACGCCGCCCACGTCGCCACACTGAAGTTCAAGGCCACGATCAGGTTGAGCGCGGCTGACGCAAACATCAGCGCCGCCCAGATATAGCCCAACAGAGTGGCGACATCAGGAACCAACTCCACAGCGATCGGCGGCAGGTAGCGGTTCATCCATCCTGGCTTCAGCATCACGATGCCGACAATGACGTAGATGAGGCTCGGCTTGAGCATGACGAAGCGCGGATTGGCGGTCAGCAGCGTTGCGACACCCGACCCGAGCACCAGGAAAAGGCTCATCCATTGCATGGTGTCGATCGGCTTCCTGCCGACCAATTGCCAACCGATCTGGACGACGCCCAGCACCATGCCCAGGATTACCGCCAGGGAGATGTTCCCCGTCAGGAGATAGACCACGAGAAACAGGAACGTCGACGCCATGTCGAGCAGCAGTAGTTTTGCCGCTCCGAAGAGGTTTCTCATGGCGCGTTCGGATCTATGACCCGCTGACCTTCTCGTTAAAGCTTGAAAAGAACTGGCCGGCGAGCTTCTTGGAGGTCGAACTCGATGAGCCGACTGCCCAATTGCGCCATCTTGCCGCCGACATCGGCCTTGGCGGCATAGCTCAGGATCGTCGCGTCGGCGCCGTCCTCCTTGAGCGTGACATCGGCGCCGCCCTTGGCGAAGCCGGCGATGCCGCCCTTGCCTTCGCCCTGGATGGTGTAGGAATGCGGCGGCTTCAAATTCTTCAGCTCGACCTCGCCCTGGAACTTGGCCTTGATCGGGCCGATCTTCAGCGCCACGACAGCCGTGAGATTGGTATCGGACTTCTTCTCCAGGCTCTGGCAGCCCGGAATGCATTCTTTCAGCACATCGGGATCGTTGAGCGCTTCCCAGACTTTCTGGATCGGCGCCTCGATGCGCTCCTCGCCCTCTACCGTCATTGCCATGGCGCGTTCCTCCTGGTCGTTGGGTACAGGACGTAGCGCATGGCCGGAAATCTGTCCATCGGACCAAGGTGCGAGGAGTATGGGGAAACCTGGCCCGATCCGAAGCGAATCGAGCGGCCGTATGCTGCGCGACTGGGAGCAGGCGCGGGCCACGGCCCCGGATTTCGCCATCGCCTATGTGCGGGTGATCGGCCAGCATCCGGACATCGTGGCAAAGGCCGTGGCCTAAGGGATTCTATCTAACGATCCGCCACTCTCGGCAGGTAGATATTCTCAAATCGCTGGCGCAGCGCTTCATCGACCGCCCGCGAAACATGTTTCGGGAAATAGGAGGCGAGAATGCGCTTCTTTTCGGCGATCGCCTTCTGCAGCAGATCCGGCTTGCCCTTCTCCAGCCATTCCTTGGGGCTGAATCGGTCGGCGACGGCGGGATAGAAATATTCGGTCTGCATCAGGGCGAGCGTCTGGTGATGGCCCAGATAATGGCCGGGGCCGTTGAGGCAGACATCGGCGATGGCGTCGACCGAAAGCGCCGCGTCGGTGACTTCGATGCCGCGCACGCAACGCAGGCATTGGCCGAGCATATCATTGTCGGTGATGAGGCTTTCGAGACAGAAGCCGAGCAGCGAGGCGTGCATGCCGGCCGATTCATAGACCAGGTTCAGCCCCGAAAGCCCGGCCATGACGGTCGTGATGCCCTTCTCGTATCCCGCCTGAATATCGGGGAGCTTGGAATCGGCCATGCCGGCCGCCGAGCCACCCGGCAAATCGTAGAATTGCGCCATCTGGGCGCAGGCGGCGGTCAGCAGCGCCTGTTCGCCCGAACCGCCCGACATGGCGCCCGTACGCAAATCCGAGACAAAGGGCCAAGTACCGAAAATCGCCGGATGGCCAGGCTTTAGCGCGTTGACATAGACGAGGCCGGCCAGAACCTCGGCGACGGCCTGGACGATGGCCCCGGAGATGGCGGCCGGCGCGGTGGCCCCCGCCTGCCCGGCGGAAAGCAGCAGGATCGGGATGCCGCCCTCCACACAGGCCTCGAGAACGCCGCAGGCGTCTTCGGCGAATTTCATCGGCGGAACGACGAAGCAATTGGAATTGGAGACGAAGGGCCGCGCGCGGAATTTCTCCTCGCCGCCGGCGATCATGTAGAGCATCTCGAGAGCCGGCGCGACGTTCTCGCGCACGGTGAAACTCGTGCCGACGTGCTTGGAGGTGCCGGTCACACAGGCGTAGAGCGTGTTGAAATCCATGTCGGCGGGATCGGGGATGTCGCGCGGCACCATGGGACGCTGGAAGAAATGGATGTTGTCGAGGCCCTCGACGATCCGCGCGGCGTCGTAGATGTCCTGAAGCAGCGATTCCCGGTATTCGCGCTTTTCCACATCCACCACATGGACCGCGGCGCCCGCTGTGCCGTAATGCACACGCTTTCCCTGCACGATCATGTCGTGCTTCGGATCCTGGCCGTAAAGGGTAAAGTGGCGGGCGGCGTTTCTGATCGTCGATAGAACCAGATTGCGCGGAAAGCGCAGGCGGCCGTCGGCCCCGAGTTCAACGCCGACCCGGGTGCAGGCCTCGATGCAACTCGGAATGGCGTTGGCGAAGCCGACCGTCTCGAGCACGGTCAGCACGGCTTCGTGGATGCGCTCGATGTCGTTCTGGTCGAGCGGCGCATATTTGCCGCCTTCCAGCCCGGCGCGAACCGGGCGGATATTGTCGGCGAGCGGCGCAGCTCTCAGCGCTCTTCGCGCCTCCCGGCCACCCGATCGTTTCGCATGGCCTTCGGCATCCGCATCGGTGCGACCCGACGCAGGCATCTCCAGCGCGACTGGCATAATCCGGCTCCATTTCCCGAAGCCCGCCGCCAAGGTCTTTTGGCCTGCATCCGGCAGCTTCGCTCCCACTCCGGCAATGACTATGCAGCGGCAAACGCCGCCGCGTATGGGCCACTGCTAGCGGCCAAATATGCCAGTGTTTCGCGGGTTTTTAAGCCGGTCAGGCGGCGGCAGGCCGGCGGCCCGCGGCGGTTGCCAGTTCGCGTATGCCGGGCTCGATGTGCTGGAGCGCGATCGACGAGATACCCAGCCGCATAAACTTATTATTATGCCGTTCGGGGTGGGCGAAAAAGCGCTTGCCGGGCTCGATGACGACGCTGCGGGTGGCCGCTGTCTGCGACAGCACGCAGGTGTCCATTCCGGGCGGGCCTTCCAGCCACACCGAAGCGCCTCCAGCCGAATCCGTCGCACGCCATTCGGGCAGGAAGGCGTTGACCGCCTGGATCAGACGCTGGCGTCTTTCGCCGAACGCGGCGGACAGGCGGCGCACCAGCGCCTCGTGATGTCCGAGCGACAGAAACAGCGCCACCGCGCGCTGATTGTTGGCCGGCGGATGGCGCAGCATGAAGCGCCGCAAGGCGCGCAGTTCCGCCACCAGTTCGGCGGGGGCGACGATGTAGCCGAGGCGCAGCCCCGGCGCGAGCGTCTTCGACATGGAGCCGACATAGATCACGCGCCCGCTGCGATCGAGGCTTTTCAGGGCCTGCTGAGGCGCGTCGTCGAGCAACTGGCTGTCATAACCATCCTCGATGACGATCTGGTTGCGGATTTCGGCATCGGCCAGAAGTTGCTGCCTGCGGCGGGCGCTCATCGGCACCATCGTCGGACAATGATGGCTGGGCGTGACGAAAACGAAATTGCAGTCGGGGGCAATTTCATCCGTCACGATGCCTTCCGCATCGACACGGGTCGGCACGGTTTCGGCGCCGGAAAGGTTGAAGATCGAGCGTGCGTCCGGATAACCCGGATCTTCCATGGCGATGCGCGAACCCTTTGCCATCAGCAAGGTGGCCAGCATGTAGAGCGCGTTCTGGGCGCCCAGCGTGACGATGATCTCGTCGGGATTGGCGAAGATGCCGCGGCGCGGCAAGAGCCGGGCCTGAATCTGCTCGATCAAGAGCGGATCGTCGCGGTCCACCATGTCGGCCGCCCAATTGCGTATTTCGAGCACGGCAAGCGCCATGCGATTGCATTCGCGCCACTCCGCCGTCGGAAAAAGTGCCGGGTCGAACTGCCCATAGACGAACGGGTAGGAATGTTTGATCCAGTTGACCTGGTTGTAGGGCGTCGCCAGATCGCTGGCGGCGATCTTGCGGCGCGATTTCCAGTCGATCGCGCCAGCCTCGTCCTTCTGTCTCTGCTGCGGCTTGGCCGGCGAGGTGAGAACCTCGGGGTTGACGAAATGGCCGCGGCGTTCGCGCGCTATGAGAAAGCCCTGATCGACAAGCTGCTGGAACGCCAACACCACGGTGCCGCGCGCCACGCCGAGCTTTTCCGCCAGGATGCGGCAGGACGGAAGGGGCATGGAAGCCGCGATCTGACGGTCGAGAATAGCGGCGACGATCGCCTGGCAAATCTGCGCCTGCAGGGTTTGGCCGGAATCGGCGGATATCCGGAACAGCCCGGACCAGATGGCGGTGTCGTTTCGAGTGGGCATAGAGCGATCCTTTCGGGGCGGGACCCTAGTCCTGGTCCGGCCATTCATCAAGGCTGGCATAAGGCATTGCGCCAAGATTTCCCCTCTTGCTCGCGGATTGGGCCAGAAGATGTGCTTTCGGTCGTCATACCCACGCCCTATATTCCGCTTCCGGACAGCACCCGGATGCAGAGAGCACCGCTTCTGGTAGGCTCAATTCAAACGATTTCGATTCGCGGGAAAAGACATTGGCCAACGCTTCTTTCGATGCGGCACTCGCCGCGCTTCGTGATCACCAGAAAAGCGCCGCCCCCAGGGACATGCGCGCCGCATTCGCCGAGGATCCGCATCGCTTCGAGAAATTCTCCCTCAGCCTCGGCGATCTGCTGCTCGACTGGTCGAAATGCTCGGTGTCGGCCGATACGATGCGCCTGCTCGAAAGCCTGGCGAAGGTCGCCAGGGTCGAGGAGCGCCGCGCTTCCATGTTCGCCGGCAAGCACATCAACACGACGGAAGACCGTGCGGTGCTTCACACCGCATTGCGAAACACCGGGGACAGTCCGGTCATGACGGACGGCGAGGACGTTATGCCCGGCGTGCGCTCGGTGCTGGCCGCCATGACCGCTTTCGCCGACGGCATTCGCGATGGGAGCATCAAGGGCGCGACCGGCAAGCCGATCGCCGATGTCGTCAATATCGGCATTGGCGGCTCCGATCTCGGACCGGCCATGGCGACGCTGGCGCTGGCGCCCTACCATGACGGACCGCGCGCCCATTTCGTCTCCAATGTCGACGGCGCCCATATCGCCGACACGCTCAAGGAATTGTCGGCGGAAACGACGCTTTTCATCATTGCCTCCAAGACCTTCACCACGATCGAGACGATGACCAATGCCGGCACGGCGCGCCAGTGGATCGCCGAGAAGCTCGGGCCTTCGGCGGTGGAGCATCATTTCGCCGCCGTCTCGACGGCGCTCGACAAGGTCGCGGAATTCGGCATCCAGAAGGAACGCGTCTTCGGCTTCTGGGACTGGGTCGGCGGACGCTACTCGCTGTGGTCGGCGATCGGCCTGCCGATCATGCTGGCCATAGGACCGGAACGATTTCATGAGTTTCTCTCCGGCGCTCATGCCATGGACGAGCATTTCCGCGATGCGCCTATGCTGGAGAACCTGCCCTTCGTGCTCGGGCTCGTCGGCTACTGGAACCGTGTCGCCTGCGACTACCCCGCCCGCGCCGTCATTCCCTATGACCAGCATCTGGCTCGGCTACCCGCCTATCTCCAGCAACTGGACATGGAATCGAACGGCAAGCACGTCACGCTCGACGGCGAGCCCGCGCCGACGCCTACCGGCCCACTCGTCTGGGGCGAGCCGGGCACCAACGGACAGCACGCTTTCTTCCAGCTCCTGCATCAGGGCACGGACATCATCCCGGTCGAGTTCATCGTCGCGGCCGAGGGCCACGAACCCGAATTGAAGAACCATCACGATCTGCTGCTCGCCAACTGCCTGGCCCAATCGGAAGCGCTGATGCGCGGGCGCACGCTGGACGAGGCGAAAAAGCAGATGCTGGCCAAGGGGACCCCAGCCGCCGAAGTCGACAGGATCGCGCCGCATCGCGTTTTCGCCGGCAACCGTCCGACGATCACCATTCTCTACCGCAAGCTCGACCCCTACGCGCTCGGGCGGCTGATCGCGCTCTACGAACATCGCGTATTCGTTGAAGGCGCGCTCTTCGGCATCAATTCATTCGATCAATGGGGCGTCGAACTCGGCAAGGAACTGGCAACGGAATTGCTACCGGTCGTGCAGGGCAAGGAAAGCGCGTCCGGCAAGGATTCCTCGACAGCCGGCCTTGTCGCCCGGATCGCCGAATTGCGCGGAGCCGAGTAACCGAGTGCCAAACATCAAGGGAATATTGTTCGACAAGGACGGCACCTTGATCGACTTCGACAAGACATGGTTCGGCGTCGGCGACCTCATGGCGCTGAAGGCCGCGAACGGATCGCGCAACCGCGCCGACGAACTGCTTGCCGCGGCGGGCTATGATTTCGCGACGAAGCGGTTTCAGGCCGATTCCGTCTTCGCCGCCGGCACCAATGCAGACATCATTGCGCTCTGGTATCCGGGCCTTTCACCGCGCGAATTGCAGGAGATGGTGCAGGAATACGATCATTTCGTCGGCGAACATGCCTCCGCCAAACCAATCGAGCTTCCCGGGGTCAAGGATACGATCACGATGCTGCATGCTCGCGGCTACCGGATGGGCGTCGCGACCAACGATTCGACCAAGGGTGCGGAGCATACGCTGGGGGCGCTCGGCATGGCGCAACTTTTCGATGCCGCCTATGGCTACGACGCTGTCGCCAACCCGAAGCCGGCGCCTGACACCATCCGGAATTTTTGCGATTTCACCGGCTACAAGCCTTCCGAAATCGCCATGGTCGGCGACAACCGCCACGATATGGAAATGGCGCGCGCGGCGGGCGCCGGCCTGGCGGTAGGCGTGCTCAGCGGCAATGGCACCCGCGAGACGCTTTCGCCACTCGCCGATGTCATCATCCAGTCCGTGACGGACCTGCCGGCGTTGCTCTCAGCCGAGTGACCGCTCAAGGTTTTTACTGGCCGAAGGTCCCATGGCTGGCCAGAAAAACTCCCTCGGCAGGCGTCGTTTCACGGCCCAACACCTTGTTGCGGTGGGGGAAGCGGCCGAATTTGGCGACGATGTCGCGGTGTTCGACCGCGAATTTCTCGTTCTTCCCGTCGTCCTGCGACCGGAACAGAGCAACCGAATGCTCTTGGTCCGCCAGCACCTCGCTGTGCATGAAGGGCATGTAGAGAAACTGCTTCTCGTCCTCGCTCAGCGCATCCTCGAATTTCCGCGCCAACGCCCTGCGCGCAAGGTCGATCGCCAGATCGTCGGTGGCGAAAGCTTCAGCCTTGCCGCGGAAGAGATTGCGCGGGAACTGATCAAGGGCGATGATCGCAGCGAGCGTGGCGCGCGGCTCCTCAAAGGCGCGAGCGGGGATCCCGGCGCGAATTTCGCGGTAGAGCGGCTCGAACCGCTCGGCGATCGCTGCGTCGATCATGTCGTTGCGGGTAAACCAGTCCTTCTCCGATAGCTCATCGAACCAGAAGGACAAGATGTCCTCGACCCAGCTTTCCTTCATCGTCATCCCTTTCGCCGGTATGCGGTAACACGATCGCGCGAGGTCGCCAACGGAGCGTTGCGCGGGTGTTCCCAAGGCTTCTGATCGGTGCTTATATGCACCTTCGCGTGCCGGAATAATAAGCGGCCGACTATGTGAATGGGAGTTTTCGATGAAAAGAATGGGTTTGATGGCGGCGATGCTCGCCGCGACGCTGATCAGCGGAGCAGCCAGCGCCAAGACACTTGTCTATTGCTCGGAAGGATCGCCGGAAGGCTTTGATCCAGGGCTTTATACGGCGGGGACCACGTTCGACGCTTCTTCCAAACCGGTCTACAACCGCCTGGTCGAATTCGATCGCGGCTCCACCAAGGTCATTCCGGGCCTCGCCACGAAGTGGGACGTCTCGGACGACGGGCTGGAATACACTTTCCATCTGCGCGAGGGCGTCAAATTCCAGACGACCGATTTCTTTACGCCGACCCGCACCCTGAACGCCGATGACGTCGTTTTCTCCTTCGAGCGGATGCTCGACAAGAAAAGCCCTTGGTACAATTACGCCGGCGGCCAGTGGGAATATTTCGAGGCCATGTCGATGCCTTCGCTCATCAAGAGCATCACGAAGGTCGACGATTTGACGGTGAAATTCACGCTCAACCATCCGGAGGCGCCCTTCATCGCCAACATGGCGATGGATTTCGCTTCCATCATGTCGAAGGAATATGCCGACAAGCTGCAGGCCGACGGCCACATGGAAATGCTTAACCAGCAGCCGCTCGGCACCGGCCCCTTCGAGTTCGTCGCCTACCAGAAGGACGCGGTGATCCGCTACAAGGCCAACCCCGACTACTGGAACGGCAAGCAGGCGATCGACAATCTGGTGTTCGCCATCACCACCGACGCGGCGGTGCGATACCAGAAGCTGCTGGCTGGCGAATGCCAGGTGATGGCCTATCCGGCCCCGGCGGACGTCGCCGCCATGAAGAAGAACGACAAGCTGACGGTGATGGAGCAGAACGGCCTCAACATCGCTTACATGTCCTACAACACGACGCAGAAGCCCTTCGACAACGTCAACGTGCGCAAGGCGCTCAACATGGCGGTCAACAAGAAGGCCATCATCGACGCCGTCTATCAAGGTTCCGGCTCGGCCGCGGTCAATCCGATCCCGCCGACGATGTGGAGCTACAACAAGGACGTCAAGGACGATGCCTATGATCCGGAAGCGGCCAAGAAGATGCTGGCCGACGCTGGGGTCAAGGATTTGCACATGAAAATCTGGGCGATGCCGGTGCAGCGCCCCTACATGCCCAACGCCCGCCGCACGGCGGAACTGATCCAGTCCGATTTCGCCAAGGTTGGTGTGACGGCGGATATCGTTTCCTATGAATGGGGCGAATATCTCAAGCGCGCCGGCCAGAAGGACCATGACGGCGCCATCATCCTTGGATGGACGGGCGACAATGGCGATCCGGACAACTTCATGGCCGTGCTTCTCGGCTGCGACGGCGTCGGCACCAGCAACAACAATGCCGAGTTCTGCTACAAGCCGTTCGAGGACCTCATCCAGAAGGCCAAGACGGTTTCGGACCAGGACGAGCGCGCCAAGCTCTACGAGAAGGCTCAAGTCATCTTCAAGGAACAGGCGCCCTGGCTGACCATCGCGCATTCGGTCGTGTTCATGCCGATGCTGAAAACCGTCCAGAACTACAAGATGGACCCGCTCGGTTCGCACCGTTTCGACGGCGTCGACATTTCGGAATAGCGCCGGCAAAGACGGTGCCAGCCCGTTCCTTATCGCACCTCCCCGCCCGATCGCGGGGAGGTGCTTCCTTACCCTCCAGGTCTTGTTGAAGAAACGCGATGCTGCGCTTTTTCCTGGTCAAGATCGGTTTGCTCATCCCCACCTTCATCGGCGTGGCGGTCGCGGCCTTCGGCTTCATCCGGCTTCTGCCAGGCGATCCCGTATTGCTACTCGCCGGCGAACACGGCATCAGCCCCGAGCGTCATGCCGAACTCATGCACCAATACGGGTTCGACCAGCCGATCTGGATGCAGTTCGCCAGTTTCGTCTGGGGCATCCTTCATGGAGACCTCGGCGTTTCGATCGCCACGAAAAGGCCGGTGATCAGCGAGTTCCTGACGCTATTTCCCGCGACCCTGGAACTATCGATCTGCGCCATCATTTTCGCACTACTGCTCGGCCTTCCCGCCGGCATCCTGGCGGCGACGCGGCGCGGCTCGTGGGCGGACCAGACGATCATGGGCACTGCGCTGGTCGGCTATTCCATGCCGATCTTCTGGTGGGGCCTGCTTCTCATCATCCTTTTTTCGGGAACCCTGCACTGGACGCCCGTGTCCGGACGCATCTCGCTGCTCTATTATTTCCCGCCGGTGACCGGCTTCATGCTGATCGACAGCCTGCTCTCCGGGCAGAAGGGCGCATTTGCATCGGCGGTATCCCATCTCATTTTGCCGACCATCGTTCTGGGCACCATCCCGCTTGCCGTTATCGCCAGGCAGACGCGTTCGGCGATGCTGGAGGTTCTTGGCGAGGACTATGTGCGCACAGCGCGCGCCAAGGGGCTTTCGCCGGTTCGGGTGGTAGCCGTCCATGCCCTGCGCAACGCGCTCATCCCGGTCATCACGACGATCGGCCTGCAGGTCGGCGTGCTGATGGCCGGCGCAATCCTGACGGAGACCATCTTTTCCTGGCCCGGCGTCGGCAAATGGATGGTCGATTCCATCTTCCGCCGGGATTATCCCGCCGTCCAGGGCGGGCTTTTGATGATCGCGGTCATCGTCATGCTGGTGAATTTGATCGTCGATCTCCTCTATGGGCTCGTGAACCCCAAGGTCAGACATGGCGGATAAGCCCGTGAGCGAACTCATCGCCGATCCGGCCGAAATCGAGTTGCGTCCAACGGGACGAATGGCGCTGCTGACGGAATTCTGGGCCTATTTCAGCGAAAACCGTGGCGCTGTCGTCGGGCTCTGCTTTTTCATCTTCATCTGCCTGGTCGCCATCTTCGCCGGTTTTATCTCGCCGCACGGACCGGACGACCAGTTCCGCGACGCGCTGTTGAAGCCGCCCATCTTCCAGGACGGCGGTGAATGGCGATTCCTGCTCGGCACCGACGCGGTCGGCCGCGACGTGCTGTCGCGGCTTATCTTCGGGAGCCGCTATTCGCTCTTCGTCGGCTGCGTCGTGGTTTCCGTGGCGCTGGTGTCGGGCATCCTCATCGGCCTTGTCGCCGGCTTCCTCGGCGGATGGGTCGATACGCTGGTCATGCGGGTGATGGACATCATCCTGGCGTTTCCAAGCCTCCTTCTGGCCCTTGCGCTCGTCGCCGTTCTCGGTCCGAGCCTGACCAACGCCATGATCGCCATCGCCATCGTCCAGCAACCGCATTATGTGCGGCTGACCCGTGCCGCCGTGCTGGGCGAAAAGGGCAAGGATTACGTCACCGCCGCGCGCGTTCTCGGCGTCAGGCCGCTCAGGCTGATGTTCATGACGATCCTGCCCAATTGCCTGGCGCCGCTGATCGTGCAAGCCGCGCTTTCCTTCTCCAACGCCATTCTCGATGCCGCCGCACTCGGCTTCCTCGGCATGGGAGCGCAGCCGCCGACGCCGGAATGGGGAACGATGCTGGCGGAAGCGCGGGAATTCATCCTGCGCGCCTGGTGGGTGGTGACGATGCCCGGTATTGCCATCCTGCTCACCGTTCTCGCCATCAATCTGATGGGCGACGGCCTGCGCGACGCGCTCGACCCCAAACTGAAGAGGTCGTGACCGTCATGCCCCTTCTCGATATTAAAAATCTCAGTGTCGAATTCGCCACCGCAAACGGGGCGTTCAAGGCTGTCGATGGCGTGTCCTTCGCGGTGGACCAGAGCGAGGTGCTGGCGATTGTCGGTAAATCCGGCTCGGGCAAATCGGTCGCCATGCTGGCGGTCATGGGCCTCTTGCCGTGGACGGCGCGCGTCAGCGCCGACCGCATGGATTTCGAGGGCCGCGATCTGTTCGCCATGCGTCCGCGGGAGCGGCGCAGGATCATCGGCAAGGACATCGCCATGATCTTCCAGGAACCCATGTCGAGCCTCAATCCCTGTTTCACCGTGGGGTATCAACTGACGGAGGCGATCAAGGCGCACCTCCTGCTTGGGCGGCGCGCGCGCAAGGAAAGGGCGATCGACCTGATGCGGCAGGTCGGCATTCCGGCCCCGGAAAAGCGAATGTCTTCTTTCCCGCATCAACTCTCGGGCGGCATGAACCAGCGTGTCATGATCGCCATGGCGATCGCCTGCAATCCGAAACTGCTGATCGCGGACGAGCCGACCACGGCGCTCGACGTCACGATCCAGGCGCAAATTCTCGATCTTCTGCTCAAACTCCAGCAGGACACCGGAATGGCGTTGGTGCTGATCACCCACGATATGGGCGTCGTGGCAGAGACGGCCGAGCGGGTTTCCGTGCAATATGCCGGACAGAAAGTGGAGGAGCAGGCAGGTACGGCCGCTTTTCGCCGATCCGCATCATCCCTACACGGCGGCGCTCCTTTCGGCACTTCCCGAACGTGCCACGGCACGTCAATTGCCATCCATTCCGGGCGTCGTGCCCGGCCAGTTCGACCGGCCGCCCGGCTGCCTCTTTTCTCCCCGCTGCCAATTCGCCACGCAGCTTTGCCGCGATACCGCGCCGCCGCGCCAGCCCGCCGAACTCGGCGAAGCGCTGTGCCACTATCCGCTTCAGCACGGCGTGCCGAAGGATCATCCCCTGAACGGAGCGGCGGCATGAGCGGCGATCTGGTTCTCAAGGCGCGCAACCTCGCGCGCTATTATCCGGTGCATCGCGGCATGTTTTCCAAGCCTGTGGAACTCAAGGCGCTGGACGGCGCCAGTTTTACCCTCGCACGAAACCGGACCCTCGCCGTGGTTGGCGAATCGGGCAGCGGAAAATCGACACTGGCGCGACTGGTTACCCTGATCGAACCGCCGACCAGAGGCGATTTGCGCATTACCGGAATCGAAGTCGCTTCGGCGAGCGGCAAGGCCCTGCGGGGGCTGCGCTCGAAGGTGCAGATCATCTTCCAGAACCCGTATGGGTCACTCAATCCGCGGCAGAAGATCGGATCGGCGCTGGAGGAGCCCTTGCTGGTGAATGGCTCCACGCCAGCGGGCGAGAGGCGTGAAAGAGCGCGCGCGATGATGGAAGCGGTCGGCCTGCGCAAGGAGCATTACGATCGCTACCCGCACATGTTCTCCGGGGGTCAGCGCCAGCGCATCGCCATCGCCCGCGCCCTCATGCTCGATCCGGAAATCCTCGTGCTTGACGAGCCCGTTTCGGCGCTCGATGTCTCCATCCAGGCGCAGGTGCTCAATCTGCTTCACGATATCCAGGAGCGAATGAACCTCGCTTACATGTTCATCAGCCACGACCTTTCGGTGGTGCGCCACATCGCCGATGAGGTGATGGTGATGTATCTGGGCCGGCCGGTCGAGCATGGGCCACGCGAAGCGATCTTCGCCAACCCGCAGCACCCTTATACGCGCGCCCTGCTTTCGGCGACGCCCGTCGCCGACCCGCTGAGGAAGAAGGAAAGGGTCGTGCTCAAGGGCGAACTGCCCTCGCCGATATCGCCGCCGTCGGGCTGCCCCTTCCATCCGCGCTGCCCGCTGGCGTTCGAACGCTGCTCCGTAGAGGAGCCCGTTCTGAAACCGTCACACGGCGTCCTTGTCTCCTGTCACGCGGTCGAGGAAGGGCGTACCGGGGGCTCGATGGCCGACAGCAAACCGATGCAACCGGCTTGAATCGCCGCGCCGCCGGCGTGCCGCTATTTACTTGCCCCACCGCGCGGCCTTAGATGCCCGGCATCGTTCAACGTCAGAGTTCCGGAGAGCATCATGAGTAAGGAAGACGCCAAGAAACGCCGCAAGGCGCCGCTTGCCACGCCCAGCAATCTGGGCGCCAACGCCTCAAAGGATATTGCGGCCGTGCTGACGGCTCTGCTTGCAGATGTGTTCGCCCTCTATGTGAAGACCAAGAATTTCCATTGGCACATGTCGGGACCGCATTTCCGCGACTACCACCTCATGCTCGACGAGCATTCGGCGCAGATATTCGCCATGACGGACGACGTGGCAGAGCGGGCGCGCAAGGTAGGCGGCACGACGCTGCGCTCCATCGGCCAGATTTCGAAGCTGCAGCGCATTGCCGACAATGATGCCGAGTTCGTCACCCCCGAGGACATGCTCGCCGAACTGAAAGAGGACAATCTGCGGCTGACCCAGATCATGCGCGAAACGCATGATGTGTGCGACGAGCATGGCGATGTGGCGACGGCGAGCCTGCTGGAAAACTGGATCGACGAGGCCGAGCGGCGCACATGGTTCCTGTTCGAGACCACAAGGCAGCGATAGCCCTGAAAGGTCAGTCCAGCATCGCCTGAAGTGTTTCGATGCGGTCGGCCTCATTGGCCGGCTTGTCCCAGCGCAGGCGCGAAATGCGCGGAAATCTCATCGCGACGCCCGATTTGTGGCGTTGCGAGCGGGCGAGCCCTTCGAAGGCGATTTCCAGGACAAGGCCATGGCCGGGGTCGGCGCGCACCGAGCGCACTGGCCCGAAACGTTCGATCGTGTTGTCGCGGACATATTTGTCGAGTTGCTTCAATTCCTCGTCGGTGAAGCCGAAATAGGCCTTGCCGACCGGCACCAGCAGTGGCGCGTCTTCGGGACCGGACCAGACGCCGAAGGTGAAGTCCGAATAGAAACTCGACCGCTTGCCGTGGCCGCGCTGGGCGTACATCAGGACCGCATCCACGACATGCGGGTCACGCTTCCATTTGAACCATGGCCCCTTGGGACGACCCGGTACATAGTTCGAGTCCAGCCGCTTCAGCATTACTCCTTCGATGACCGGATGCGGCGGCTCGCGGCGCATCGCGTCGAGCCCGACCCAGTCCTCGAATGTGACGATCGGCGACAGGTCGAAGCGCGCCGGGTCGAGGGTCGCGACAAACGCTTCGAGCCGCTCGCGCCGCTCGGTGAACGGTAGGGCCCTGACGTCATCGGCGCCATCCTGCAGGATATCGTAGCAGCGCACGAAGACCGGATATTGCTGGCGATGCTTCGGCGACACGCTCTTGCGGTTGAGGCGCTGTTGGAGGTCCGAGAACGTGCCGGTGTGGTCGGGTGGCCGGCCAACCAGCAACTCGCCGTCGAGCGAGGCGTCGAAATCCATCGCCTCGACCAGATCGGGAAAAGCGCTGGAGATATCGTCGCCCGTGCGCGAATAGAGCCGCCGTACGCCATTTTCCGCGACGGCCTGGACGCGGATGCCGTCCCATTTCCACTCGGCCGCGTAGCCGGCGGGATCAATGCGGGCAAAATCGCCTTCCTGCAGCGGATTGGACAACATGACCGGCCGAAACGGCGCGGCAGCCAATTGTTCGGGCTTTTCGGCCGCCCCCGACAGCCAGGCGAAGAGGTCGCGGTAAGGCGGCTTGAGACCATGCCAGAGTTCCTCGATCTCGGTGACGTCGACGCCGCCGAAATCGGCCAGCGCCTGCTTGGCGAGGCGCGCCGACACGCCGATGCGCAGGCCGCCCGTGACCAGCTTGATGATGGCGAAACGTTCGGCAATTTCCAGCCGGTCGAGCAAGCGGGCAAGAACGGCCGGCCCGTCGGCCCGTCCGGCGGCGCGCAGCATGGCGACGGCGTCCGACAGACGGACTTCCCCTTCATCGACAGGCGCTTGCGGCGATTGCCAGACCAATGAAACGGTCTCCGCCAGATCGCCGACATAATCGTAGGAGTAGGAAAACAGCACCGGGTCCATGCGCTCGGCAACCAGGGCGCGCAGCATGGCCGGTTTCACCGCGGATATGTCGAGATCGCCAGTGATGGCGGCCAGCGCCAGACCGCGATCGGGATCGGGTGTCGCGCGAAAATAATCGGCGATCAGTCTGAGCTTGCCGTTGCGGGACGGCGTGAGCACCAGGCGGTCAAGGAGTTCGGCGAAAGCGCGCATCAGTCCCCCTCGTCCTCATAGCCGACCAGATGTAACGGCCGCGCGGCGATGCCTGCGAGCTCGCACCAGCGAACAAGGGCCTCCTCGCGGCCATGCGTCACCCAGACTTCCCTCGCACCCGTCTCGCGGATCGTGGCGGTCAGTTCGTCCCAGTCGGCATGGTCGGAAATGATCAGCGGCAGTTCGACGCCGCGCTGTCTGGCCCGCTGGCGGATACGCATCCAGCCCGAGGCGAAACAGGCGATCGGATCGGCGAAGCGGCGCGCCCAGCGATCGGCGAAAGCAGAAGGCGGCCCGACGATGATTTCGCCGGCAAACGCGTTCTTGCCGCCACCTTCGATGGTTGCCGGCTCCAGCGTTCCAAGGGCGATGCCCTGGCTCTCGTAGTATCCGCAGAGTTTGGCCAACGCGCCATGGATGTGGATTGGCCTTTCGTAGCCGGCATCGCGCAGAAGCCGGATGACGCGCTGCGCCTTGCCCAGCGCATAGGCGCCGACCAGATGAGCGCGCTGGGGAAACTGCTCGACCGATTTCAACAAGGCCGCGACTTCATGCGACGCGTCAGGATGGCGAAAAACCGGTAGCCCGAACGTCGCCTCGGTGATGAACACATCGCACTCGACCGGCTCGAAGCCGGCACATGTGGGATCAGAGCGGCGCTTGTAGTCGCCCGAGGCGACGATGCGCAGGCCATTCATCTCGACGGCGATCTGCGCCGAACCGAGTACATGCCCGGCCGGGTGGAAGGTCACCTCCACCCCATTCATCGTTTGCGTCTTGCCGAGATCCGCCGCCTGGCTCGAGCCAGCGAAATCCTCACCGTAGCGCAGCGCCATGATGTCGAGCGTCTGGCGCGTAGCCAGCACATGCCCGTGCCCCGAACGGGCGTGGTCGGAGTGGCCATGGGTTATCAACGCGCGTTCGACCGGCCGCACGGGATCGATAAAGAAATCGCCGGGCGGGCAATAAAGACCTTCGGGACGCGGGAGGAGAATTTCGTGCGGCTGCATGTAGCGCAAGATAGGGATTTGGCGCGCGCGGAAAAGCCTGTTGCAAAATCATCCGGACAGGAGGATAAGCCGCGCGCCCGGCTCGCGGGCCTTCGGACATCCTATCGGCATGAAACAGATCCTTCTCTCTTCCGGCGATTTGCTGGCGGATCGCCGCGCCAACTATGCCGAAATGCTGCTCGAAAGCGGCGACGCGGATGCCGCCGCCGATTTGATGCGCGATGCGCTGGCGCTGGCGCCCGCATGGGCGACCGGTTGGTTCAGGCTCGGCGAAATGCTGGAAGAGGCAGGCCGTGCCGCCGAAGCGGAAGCCGCCTGGCGAGGAGCGCTGCGTCTCGATCCATCCGACCGACTGGGGGCGGCGATGAAATTGAGCCTGGCGGGCGCTGCGGGCGGCATCATTGCCCCGCCAGCCGCTTTCGTCGAAGCCCTGTTTGACCAATATGCCGAAAATTTCGACGCCGTACTCGTCGAGAGGTTGGAATATCGCGTGCCCGATTTGCTGTTCGCGGCGCTGCGCGAGGCCGGCTGTGACGCATTTGCGCATGTCATCGATCTTGGCTGCGGCACGGGACTGATGGGCGACCGGCTGCGCGGGATTGCCAGCTACATGGAAGGCTTCGACATCTCCGCCGGCATGCTCAGGCAAGCGGAGATGAAGCGGGTCTACGACCGCCTGGAACGGCGCGATTTGCAGACCCTGCCGCCCGCGCCTTCCATCGCCGACCTGGTCACGGCGTCGGACGTGCTGATGTATATCGGCGAGCTGGAGGCTTTGTTCTCAAGCGTCGCCGGTCTCGTCCTGCCGGGCGGCCTGTTCGCCTTTTCGGTCGAATTGCTCGAAGGCCCCGAGGATTTGGTCCTGAGGCCGTCGCGGCGATATGCGCATTCGGCCGCTTACGTGACCAAAGCGTTGGCGCAGGCCGGCTTCGATATCGTCGCGAGTTCGATCACCGATATCCGCAAGGATCGGGGCGAGCCGATCAAAGGTCTGCTGGTGATCGCGCGGCGCGGCGTTGATCCACACGCGCGGCTTCAAGTGCCTGTCCCGCCTGAATTGGAAACGGAGCCCGTCCTTATGCAATAGACCGGCTTGGCGGCGGCCTTGTTCTGGTTTAGTTCTGGACGCTTGAACACGCAGCCAGCCTTTTCGGCGGAAAAAGCCGCCATCGCCCTGCCCGCTCCATTCCTGAAATGGTTTGCCGAGCGCGGATGGTCGCCGCGTCCTCACCAGATCGAGCTGCTTGCACGGGCACAAGGCGGCGCCTCGGTGCTCCTTATCGCGCCGACCGGCGCCGGCAAGACGCTGGCCGGGTTCCTGCCGACGCTCGTCGATCTGGCGCAGCGGCCAAAGCGGAAGCCGGGCGAAGCCTTTCGTGGCATCCACACGCTTTACATCTCGCCGCTGAAAGCGCTGGCCGTCGACATCGAGCGGAATCTCGGCAAGCCAGTCGTGGAGATGGGCTTGTCGCTGACGATGGAAACGCGGACCGGCGATACACCCGCACACAAGCGGCAGCGGCAGAAGCTGACGCCGCCCGACATACTGCTGACGACCCCCGAACAACTGGCGCTGCTGATATCGACCAAGGATGCCGGACGCTTTTTTGCCGACCTGCGCTTCGTCGTGCTCGACGAACTGCATTCCCTGGTCACCTCCAAGCGCGGCCATTTGCTTGCGCTCGGGCTGGCGCGCTTGCGGCGCATCGTGCCGGGCTTGCAGACGATCGGGCTGTCGGCGACCGTGGCGGAGCCGGATGAACTGCGCCGCTGGCTGGTCGACCAGAACCCACATGGCGCGATGGCGGACCTCATCACGGTCGGCGGCGGCGCCAAGCCCGCCATCACCATTCTCGATTCGGAAGAGCGGGTGCCGTGGTCGGGCCATTCGGCGCGATACGCCATCCCGGAAGTCTACGACGCCATCCGCAGGCACAAGACGACGCTGCTTTTCGTCAACACACGCAGCCAGGCTGAATTGCTTTTCCAGGAACTGTGGCGCGTCAACGAGGATTCGCTGCCGATCGCCCTGCACCACGGGTCGCTCGATGTCGGCCAGAGGCGGCGCGTCGAAAAAGCGATGGAGGCGAACGCCCTGCGCGCCGTGGTCGCCACCTCGACGCTCGACCTGGGGATCGACTGGGGCGATGTCGACCTCGTGGTCCATGTCGGTGCGCCCAAGGGCGCCAGCCGGCTCGCGCAGCGCATTGGCCGCTCCAACCACCGCATGGACGAGCCAAGCCGCGCCATCCTGGTTCCCGCCAACCGGTTCGAGGTGCTGGAGTGCCGGGCGGCGCTCGACGCCAACTATCTCGGGGCGCAGGACACGCCGCCGCTGATCGACGGCGGGCTCGACGTGCTGGCCCAGCATGTGCTCGGCGCCGCCTGCGCCGAACCTTTCGATGCGACGGAACTGTTCGAGGAAATCAGGAGCGCGGCGCCCTATGCCGGGCTCGACCGCGCGACCTTCGACCGCGTCGTCGATTTCGTCGCCACGGGCGGCTACGCGTTGAGGACCTACGAACGCTACGCGCGCATCCGCCAGATGCCGGACGGGCGCTGGCGCGTCAGCAATCCGCGCATCGCCCAGCAATACAGGCTGAACGTCGGCACCATCGTCGAGGCGCCGATGCTCAAGGTGCGCCTGACCCGCCATCGCGGCAAGGCCGGCAATGTGCGCGGCGGGCCGGTGCTTGGCGAGGTCGAGGAATATTTCGTCGAAACGCTGGCGCCGGGCGACACCTTCCTGTTCGCCGGCAAGGTGGTTCGCTTCGAAGGCATTCGCGAAAACGAATGCTATGTCTCCAGCGCCGCCGGCAGCGATCCGAAAGTGGCGAGCTACATGGGCGGCAAGTTTCCGCTCTCTACCTATCTCGCGGCGGAGGTGCGCGCGATGCTTGCCGATCCCTCCCGCTGGCACGTGCTGCCGGAGCAGGTGGCGGACTGGCTGCGCATCCAGCACGACAAATCGGTGCTGCCGCATCGCGAGGATCTGCTGGTGGAAACCTTTCCGCGCGGCAACCGCTTCTACATGGTCGCCTATCCCTTCGAGGGCAGGCTGGCGCACCAGACGCTGGGCATGCTCCTGACCCGCCGGCTCGAGCGCGCCGGGGCGCATCCGCTTGGCTTCGTCGCCACCGATTATTCGCTGGCGATATGGTCGCTCAACGATATGGGCCGCATGTTCCGCAAGGGCGATCTGCCGCTCGGCGACCTCTATGCCGAAGACATGCTGGGCGACGATCTGGAAGCATGGCTTGCCGATAGCTGGATGCTGAAACGCACTTTCCGCAATTGCGCCGTCATCTCGGGTCTCATCGAAAAGCGTCATCCGGGACAGGAAAAGACCGGCAGGCAGGTCAACATATCGGCCGATCTGATCTACGACGTGCTGCGCACTCACCAACCGGACCACATCCTGTTGCAGGCGACGCGCGCCGATGCCGCCTCAGGGCTGCTCGATGTGAAACGCCTTGGCGAAATGCTGTCGCGGATACGGGGGCGAATCATGCATAAGGATCTGGAGCGCATTTCGCCGCTTGCCGTTCCGATCATGCTGGAGATCGGCAGGGAATCGGTCAACGGCGAAGCAAACGAAGCGCTGCTCGCCGAGACGGCGGACGATCTGATCGAAGAAGCGATGGGAAACCGACCAGGCAATGACGCCATCTGACGCAATCGCCGGTACCGTCGAGATCGGCGGCGAGCATGCGCTGTGCGACACCAGCGGCGCGCTCTATTTCCCCGATCTCTCGCTGTTGACGGTTTCGGATCTGCATCTCGAAAAGGGCTCCGCCTATGCGCGGCGCGGCCGGCTGATTCCGCCCTACGATACGGCGGCCACCCTCTCCCGTCTGGCGATGGTGATCGCCCGTTACGATCCAAAGATCGTCATCAGCCTGGGCGACAGCTTTCATGACCGCTCCGGCG
Organism: uncultured Alphaproteobacteria bacterium; assembly: GCA_963752795.1. GTDB lineage: Bacteria > Pseudomonadota > Alphaproteobacteria > Rhizobiales > Rhizobiaceae > Mesorhizobium_L. Next base: position 166,993 of record CAVVZH010000004.1, on the reverse strand, counting down.
CGGCGCTGATGCCGGACATCTTCCGTCATCAGCTTGGCGCGCTGATCGCCGGACGCGACTGGTTCTGGGTCGCTGGCAATCATGATCCCGACGCGCCGAAAGGTATCGCCGGCGAGAGTGTGCAGGAAATAGCGCTTGGGGGGCTGGTTTTTCGACACGAGCCGTCACCCGGCACGGCGGCGGGTGAAATCGCCGGCCATCTGCATCCCGGCGCGCGGCTGGTGGCGCGTGGCCGATCGGTGCGCCGCCGCTGTTTCGCCAGCGACGGGCAGCGCATGATCCTGCCGGCCTTCGGCGCCTATACGGGCATGCTGAATGTGCTCGACCGCGCCTATGCCGGGCTGTTCGAGGTTAGCGCCCTCTTCGCCTATATGCTTGGGGCACGCCGCATCTACAAAGTGACCGGATCGGCATTGCGGCCCGGCTAAAACGCCGAACCTCCTGTCCGCGAGGCCCCGTCAATCCCGCCGGAAGATGACCCGGCCGAGCCAGCCGGTCAGCATGGCGAGCGCCACGCAAACCAGCCCGTAGATAAAGCTGTAATCATGGGCGGCCTCGTAAATGGAGCGCTCGAAGCCGCCCTTGAGGATGACCAGGGTCGCATGGGTCTGCGCGACAAAAACGCCGTTTCGAAACAGAAAGGCGCGCGCCGTGTGGGTGCCAACCGGCACATCGCGCGCCAACGTAACCGATGCCCGAAACAGGGTTTGCGACAGAAACTGAACGCCGCCCGGCCTTTCACTGTAAAGAGCAGTGGCTTTCTTGCGCTCCCTCAACGCCGCGGTGAACTCCTTGATCGTTGATCCCTCGGCGGTCGTATCGAGCGGCTGCATGTAGACGTTGTCGATGCCCAGCGACAATTGCTTGTAGGTTTTCGGGTCCGCGATGTCCTGCGGCGGCCTTGTAAGCGCCACCGAATAGGAGGCGGGAACATTGCTGAACGTCTCCGACTGTGTGTTGATCCACATGCCGAAGACGCGTTGCTTGCGGCGAACGACGACCGCGCGCGGCGGGCCTTCGAGGACCACGATGACGTCGTAGCGTCCCTCGCGCGCCAATTGGGGATCGGCATTGTTGACCGATCCGAAAATGGTCAGATCAGCGCCGGTGAAATCGGAGGTGATGGAAATGGTGTCAGCGGACAGACCGATCCGGATGCTTTCTGGGTCTTTCGCTTGCGCCCGGGCGATCTGGGTCGCGGCGATTGCCGACACGCAAACCATCAGGATCAGGGTACAAATCCGGTTCACGGCTCACGCTCCCCCAAGCGGGGCGAGCGAAAACAGGCTCTCGGGGCGAAGGAAAAGGTCGAGGCCCAGCCGCAGCGCGACGGCGAGCACCAGAAACGCCAGCAGCGCGCGCAATTGCTCGCCGCGCAGCTTCTGGCCCACCCGGGCGCCATATTGCGCGCCGATCACGCTGCCGATCATCAGCAACAGCGCGAGGGCGATATCGACCGTCTGATTGGCCGCCGCATGCACGATCGTGGTGAAGGCCGAGACGAATACGACTTGAAAAAGCGAGGTGCCGATGACCACCTTGGTTGGCACCTTGAGAAGATAGATCATGGCGGGGATCATGATGAAGCCGCCGCCGATGCCCAGGACCGAACCCAGGAACCCGATGATGCCGCCCAGCGCGAGCACCGGGATGATGCTCACGAAAAGCTTGGACGCGCGAAACCGCATCTTGAGCGGCAGCTTGTGAACCCAATTGTGCTGGCCGGGCCTTCTGATGTCCGGCGGGCCGCCGGCGCGTGCTCGGCGAATGGCCCGTGCGCTCTCGACAAGCATGAGACTGCCCACCGAACCGAGCAGGATGATGTACATCAGCGAGACGATCAGATCCAACTGACCCAGGCGGCGGAGGACCGTGAACATATAGATGCCGGACGCCGACCCCGCGATACCGCCTACCAGAAGAACGGTTCCCAGTTTGATGTCGAGCGTACCGCGCTTCAGATGAATGAGGGCGCCGGAAAACGACGCGGCCACGACCTGATTGGCGCCGGTGGCGACGGCGACGGATGGCGGTATGTTGTAGAAGATGAGCAGCGGCGTGATGAGAAACCCGCCGCCGATGCCGAACATGCCCGACAGGAAACCTACCGCGCCCCCCATGGCGAGCAGCACCAATATGTTGACCGACATCTCAGCGATCGGGAGATAGATGCCCACCCGTCAAACTCGACTAGCCATGTGGGGCCGGAGACCCGCTTCGCGTTGAAAACACGAGTGAAAACTGACTTGTTTTTGCGCCGCCATCGGGGCTGAGTCAATTTTCTTCTGCGGCCAAACCGAAAAAGCCGCAGTTTATTCTATCCCCGGCAAGAAATGATGCGGCCGCCGGGGGCCGCCAGCGTCATCACTTCTTTTTCAGAAGCGCGTTGACCAGGTTCTCGTTGACCTCGCCGGTTGCTTCCATGCCGTTGTCCTTCTGGAACGCGGCGATCGCGGTCTTCGTCTTGTCGCCCATGATCCCGTCAGGCGTCCCAGCCTGGTAGCCGTTCTTGTTGAGGATGAGCTGGATGTTCTTGACCGCCTGTTTCATGTCGATGCTCGCGGTCTTGGCATCGCTCTCCTTCCACTCCTCGGGAACGTCGACGACGTTGGCGGCGGCATTGACCGGCTTGGCCTTCCACAATTCGGTCGCGGCACGCGCCTTCTGCAACTGCTCCGGGCGCAACGAGTTGGCGATCTCGTCGCGCTTGGCTGCGGCGTCGCGGTCTCCGGTCTTGGCGACGAGCGCGAACCATTTGTAGGATTCTTCCAAATCCTGCTTCATGCCGACGCCCTTCGCCGCGAGGATGCCGAGATTGAACTGGCTGTCCTTGACCCCAAGCTCGGCCGCCTTTTCGAACCAGCGCACAGCGGATTCATTGTCCACCTTGCCGGCGGCGCCCATGGCGTAGAGTACCGCGAGATTGTGCATGGCGCTCGCATTGCCCTGATCGGCCGCCATCTTGTACCAGTTCTCGGCCTTGGAGATGTCGCGCGTAACGCCAAGACCTTTTTCGTAGAAATTGCCGATGCGGTATTGCGCCGGGGCGAAGCCCAGCCCAGCCGATTGCTCGTACCATTTCGCAGCAGCCTTCATGTCGGAAGCGACGCCGCGCCCGTCGGCGTAACGCGTGCCGATGACGAACATGGCTTTCGGATCGCCATTCTGCGCCGCCTCGCGCAAGGGCAGCGGCCCAGCGTCGACCGGCACGGACATCGCGGCGGTGGCCACAGATGCTGATTTCGCGCCAGCATCCATCGCGGGGGCCGCCGACGTCGAATCAGAAGCATCCGCCGAGGCGACCGTGGCCGCCGGAGCTTTTTGACCGGCATTCCCGATGGCGGATTGCGAGACATTCGCGCCCGAGGACTGCGCTATTGGCTTGTCGATCGCGGCCATTTTCGGCCCATCAGCCGCGCCATCGGGTTTGACGGATGTTTCCGCTGTCATCTTGGCCCCGTCCGTTTGGACGGTCGCGGGACCGGCCAGCCTGACGGCCGCTGCCTGGCCCGGCTTCGCCGCCGAGGCCTGTTCCTTGATGGCGTCTTGACCGGAATCAGCCGATCTAATTGCCGTCGGTGCTGTCTTCTCCGGCTGGACCATGATCGGCGTCATCTCGGCCGCCTTTGGCGCGGCGGCCTCATTCGCGCTTGCCGTCTTCTGCTTGACCGGCTTTGCCTTGGCCGGCTTGTCCGAAGAGGCCATTTTCGAAGCGGCTTTCACTGCCGCGACGCTATGACCGTCGTGCTTGAAAAACGCCTTGCCGAGTTGCATGCCGGCGATGCCGATAAGAACGACGCCCGCCGCCACTATGACCATCTTCGAATTGGTTCGAAGCAGCTTCTTCAGGCTGAAGCCACTGGAGGCTCTCTTGGTGTCCGACTTGTTTTTCAATACATCCGCCTCCGCGGCGGCGGCCTGCGCCGCGCGGCGCGCTGCAGCGATAAAATCGGACTTGGCGGCTTCGGCATCACGCGCGCGCCCTTCTTCTCCGCGTTCGTCGCGCACCCGCTTCATGATCGCGTTCAAATCGGGAGCGCCCGAGCCGGGCTCCAGCGGCTGATTGGCAAGTTTTGGGTCGAGAGGCGCGTCAAGGCTGACTTCGGGGATCCCGTTTTCCGCGGCCGCCTCGTCCTGCTCCTTTTCGACTTGCGGTTCGGAATTAGGGCCCTTCTTGCGGGTCAGCGCGCGCGACAACCCACTCAATTTCGACTTTTTAAGTTTGGGCCGAGGCGCGGATTGCGCGGTTTCGCTGCTCAAGGCGGCGAGCGCGGCGGCCGCCGCCGCTTCCGCCGGTGATCGCTTGGGATCGCGCGCCACTTCCGCCTTCGGCGCCCTCCCTTTGAGGCCGATCATCGGCGCTGCCTCAACCTTCACCTCATCGAGGGGCGCGCCTTCCAGGGGCGCCGCCTCGTCCAGATCGAGTGAGGGAGCGGTCGCGAATTCGAGTTGAGACGGCGCTCGTTCGACGGGCGCCTCCCCTGTATAGGCTTCAGCCCCGCCTTCCAACGTGCCGAGACGATCGACGACCTTGAGCAAGGTGTCGTGAATGGCCTCGAACGTGCGTGTGTTGCGCTCGTCGGACTTGCGCGCCAGTCGTTCAAGCGACTGCAGATCGTCGGCAAGACCGCCGAGCGCGGCGGCATCGCCACCCTCGGATGGCGAATAGGAGCGTATCGCGCTCTCCGCCGCTTCGCGCGCCGCGTTGATGATCGCCTCGCGGCTTTCGGCGAGCGCGCGTTCGATCATGTCAAGGCGCGGCGCGATATCTTCGAAGTCGGGCAGCGGCTTTTCCGGACGGGACAGATGCTGCATCAGGCCCGCGACTTGGCTTTCGAGTCCCGGATCAGTTCGGGATCGATGGCGTTGATCTGGTGTTCCGACTGGCCAAGGCGGCTGGCAATGTCGTCAAGCCGTTCTTCCAGCCCCCGCATGAGTTGTGGATCGGGTTCATTGCGCTCTGCAATCGCTTCCGAGAGGTCGGCAAATCGCTTGTTCAAGGCCTCGACGATCGTGGCATCGGTCGAGAGCGCTTCCTGATTGTAGCGTTCAAGCCGATTTTCCAGATCGCGGAACAGGGTGGCGCTCTGTTCCCTGGCGTCATCCTGACGCTGCTCGAATGCGTCCGAGAGCGCGGCGAAGCGGCGCTCCAGGCCTTGGAAGATGAACTCGGCATCGGGCGCGCCCGCGCCTTCGTCGAGTTTCCGCGCAATGGACGCTATCTGCCGCGACAGGCCGTCGATGGCCTTTTCGGGAAGTTCGGCGCGTCCCGCGATGTCTTCGACGCGCGCCGCGAGCGCGTTGAACTGGTGCATTATCTCGCCGGCCGGATGATCGTCGGCAAATTCCTCCAACTGCTTCGACAAAGACGCAATGCGCGCCTCGATGCGCGCGAAGGGCTCGTTGTCTAAGCCAAGCGGCTGCGCAGATGTCGAAGCCGCGATCGCGCGCGAGATTTCATCGAGCCGCTCCTCGAGCGCCTCGAACGTCGCCGCGCCCGGCGTGCCTTTCTGGCGCGCGAAATGCTCGACCGCGGCAGCCAGCGTCCTGACTTTCTCTTCAAGCGAGTTCAGCGACAGCGATTCGGGCAGCATGGAGACGGCGGTATGGATCTGCTCCAGCCGTTCGACAATGCCGGCGATCGCTTCGCCGCCGGAGTTTGACATGCGTTCTTCGGCGGCGTCGAAATGACGGCCGAAATCATCCCAGCGGCGGCCGGCCGATTGCAGGCTTTTCTCACCCGCTGGACCTTCATTCTTCGCGTCCACGGCCATCCGTTGACGCAACTCTTCGCGCAGAGTGTGAAGTTCGGTGGCAATCTTGCTTATCGAAGCGACGCCGCTTTCCTGCGCGCGAGCTCGCTCCATGTCGCGGGCAAGACTGTGAAACGAGCGATCCGCCAACGGGTCTTTGCCCGGCATTTGAGACTGGCGTGATCCACCATGGGCATTTTCGGAGACCGGACCGCGACGGGACGCCTCGCTGGAAAGCTTCTGCATGCGGCGCGTGATGTCGTCTTCTTCGGCTGCGCCGGGCTCATCGTCGGCCAAGCTCTCCGCGCCTCGGCCGAAGCGCGCCTCGAGCCCTTCGAGGGAGCGGTTCAATTCTTCCAGGGAGGCATGTTGCCGGCGCGATCTGCCCGCATTCAGCGATTCGAGATAGGATCGTTTGCTATTCATTGACACGCCTGTTCGCCAAAATCCCCGCTGGCCGTCCGCCAGCTCGTCTAGTTACGCTCCGGAAACGCCTGGATACCGCGGACGGCGATGCGCGAGTTCGCTTCCGCGAGGCTTCCGTTGCCTCGTGTCGAGATGCCGTGAACGCGAAACAGGATAACCACGAGATACCGATATGCGCACAATTCGCCGAACGTGGTAAACAACGCGTTAACCAACCTTACCGGGGGTGAAAGGATCGTTCTCAAATCGTAAATTGCCGGCAAAAATGTCGCGGCCCGGCTCTGGCACTTGAATTGCTGCGGTGCAGCAACTATGTCCCTTACGTAAGCGTAAGCGGCCGCATATTTCCGCCCTTGCGAATTTCAACAACCATTCCGAACGGAAGCCTCTCCCCGGAGGGGCTCCGAATTTATTGTCGGCTATCACTACCCGCAATCCGGGGATCAGGAAGACCATGACCGAGCTTACCCATGCCGCCAGTGACGCGGCGATCGAAGATGTCGCCGATCCGGAGAACCGTGATGGCCTCACGCGCATCGGCGAGATGGCGAAAAAATTCAACGTGACGTTGCGCACGCTCCGCTTCTATGAGGATCGTGGACTGATCCATCCTCGGCGGGAAGGAACGACGCGACTTTACTCGCGTCGCGACAGCGTACGGCTCGCGCTCGTGCTGCTCGGCCGCCGCGTCGGGTTTTCGTTGCGCGAGGTCAAGCAGATCATGGACCTGTACGATCCGAACGGGCCGAACACCCGGCAGCTCAAACTGGTGATCGAGAAATCGCAGCGGCAGCTTGGCCGGCTCGAAACACGGCGCGCCGCGCTGGATGAAGCCATCGGCGAGCTCAAGGGCGTGATGTCAACAGCCCGCGCCCGCCTCGGCGCCGTCACCCCGATGAAGCGCTACGGATAGGCTCTCGGCCCAATTCTCCGCGAAAATTGCCGTTCCAAATTCCCGCACGCCCTAAACGTGAAGTCGGGCGCCTGGGCCGGCTGCGGAAAGCTAGCAATAATTGACGTTTGCGTAAACGTCAATTATTGCTGAGGGCTTAACCCTGCCCCCTTGGACATGTGCGCCTGGGGACTTATGTCACGCAGAGGGAGGAGCCTTCATGCCAAGCTATCGGGCGCCGGTCGCGGATACGCTTTTCGTCTTAAACGACGTGCTCGGGTACGAGCGTCACAGCAATCTTCCCGGCTTCGCCGACGCCACGCCCGATGTGCTCGACGCGATCCTCGCCGAGGGCGCCAAGCTCGCCGAGAACGTCATGCAGCCGACCAACCGCATTGGCGACACCGAAGGCTGTACGCGCCACGACGACGGTTCGGTCACGACCCCGGCTCCCTTCAAGAATGCATATAGCGAATATTGCGCCGGCGGCTGGATGGGTCTTTCCGCACCTGCCGAGTTCGGCGGACAAGGCCTGCCGTTCGCGGTTCACACTGCCATCGGCGAATATCTCTCCTCGGCCAACATGGCGTTGATGATGTATCCGGGCCTGACGCAGGGCGCGATCGCCGCGATCCTCACGCACGGATCGGACGAACAGAAGAGAAAATATCTGCCGAAGATGGTGGAGGGCGTCTGGACCGGGACGATGAATCTGACGGAGCCGCATTGCGGGACCGATCTTGGCCTGCTGCGCACGAAGGCGGTTCCGGCCGGCGACGGCAGCTACAGGATCTCCGGGCAGAAGATCTTCATCTCGGCCGGCGAGCACGACCTTTCGGAGAACATCATCCATCTGGTCCTGGCCCGCATCGAGGGCGCACCGGAAGGCGTCAAAGGCATTTCGCTTTTCATTGTACCCAAGTTTCTGCCGAATGCCGATGGCGCGCCGGGCGAACGCAATGCCGTTGCCTGTGGCTCGATCGAGGAGAAAATGGGCATTCATGGCAACGCCACCTGCGTCATGAACTACGACGAGGCGACCGGCTTTCTCATCGGCGCCGAGAATGGCGGCCTGAAGGCGATGTTCGTGATGATGAACGAGGCGCGCCTCGGCGTCGGCCTTCAGGGGCAGGCGCTGGGCGAAGTCGCCTACCAGAACGCCGCTTCCTATGCCCGCGAGCGCCTGCAAGGCCGGTCGCTCACGGGAGCCAAGGATCCCGACAAGAAGGCCGATCCGATCATCGTGCACCCCGACATCCGCCGCGCGCTGATGACCATGCGCGCCTTCAACGAGGGCGGCCGCGCGCTGATCCTCGCGACCGCGCTGACGCTCGGACGTTGCGCACCGGTCCGGCGACGACAAAGAGCGCCAGGAGGCCGACGACTGGCTCGGGCTGATGACGCCGATCATCAAGGGCGTGCTCACCGACAAGGGCTTCGAGCATGCCGTCATGGCGCAGCAGGTTTATGGCGGCCATGGCTATATCGAGGAACACGGCATGAGCCAGTTCGTGCGCGACGCCCGCATCGCCATGATCTACGAGGGCGCCAACGGCATTCAGGCGCTCGACCTCGTCGGCCGCAAGCTGGCGCTGAACGGCGGCCGCGCCATCCAGGCCTTCTTCAAGGAGGTCGGCGATTTCTGCGAGGAAAACGGTTCTGATGAAGCGATGGCGCCGACACGAAGGCCCTGAAAAAGGGGCTGGACGATCTTTACGCGGCAACCATGTGGCTGATGCAGAACGGCATGAAGAAGCCTGACGACGCCGGGGCCGCGTCGACCGACTATCTGCACCTATCCGGGCTTGTCGCGCTTGGCTACATGTGGGGTCGCATGGTGAAGGTCTCGCATTCAAAACTGGCCGATGGCGAAGGTGATGCGTCCTTTCACCAGAACAAGCTGACGACCGGACGCTTCTTCATGGAACGCGTCATGCCGGAAACGGCAGCGCATCTGGCGCGCATCTCCAGCGGCGCCGACACGATGATGGCGCTGCCGGCGGAGGCCTTCTAAGAGACCTGGGGTAAAAGATCAATGAGCGTTCCGCCCGCCGAAATCCTTGCCACGCCCCAGCCCGGCTGGAAAACCGGGGACGTCGCCATGCTGCAGGACATGGCGCAAAAATTCTTCGAAACGGAAATCCTGCCCGAATACGACCGTTACGAAAAGAACGAGATCATCGACCGCGTGGCCTGGGAAAAGGCCGGTGCGGCGGGGCTGTTGTGCGCGTCTATTCCGGAAGAATATGGCGGAGCCGGGCGGCACCTACGCGCATGAAAGTGCCATCGCCGAGGCGATTGGCCATGTCGGCGTCGACGGTTTCGGCATCGCGTTGCACAACGCCATTGTCGCGCCTTACATCGCTGCATTACGGCTCCGAGGAGCAGAAGAAAAATTGGCTGCCCAGAATGGCGACCGGCGAGTTGATCGGCGCCATCGCCATGACCGAGCCCGGCGCGGGGTCCGACCTTCAGGGCGTCCGGACGCGCGCCGAGCGCGACGGCAATCAGTACAGGATCAACGGCTCCAAGACGTTCATCACCAACGGCCAGAACGCCAATCTGATCGTGCTGGTGGCCAAGACAGATCCTTCGCTGGGCGCGAAGGGAACGTCGCTCATTATCATTGAAACCGACGAGGTCGATGGATTCGAGCGCGGGCGCAACCTCGACAAGATCGGGCTCAAGGCCAACGACACGTCCGAGCTTTTCTTCAACGAAGTACGCGTTCCCACCGCCAATCTCCTCGGCCACGAGGAAGGACAGGGCTTCGCGCAACTCATGCAGCAATTGCCGCAGGAACGACTTCTGATCGGCGCACAGGCAATCGCCATGATCGAACGCGCGCTGGCCGTGACCATCGACTATGTCAAGGAGCGCAAGGCCTTCGGCAAGGCGATCATCGACTTCCAGAATACCCAGTTCAAGCTGGCCGAACTGAAGACGGAGGCCACTGTTGGCCGGACCTTCTACAATGATTGCGTGGCGCGCCATCTCGATGGCGGGCTCGACGCCACGACCGCCTCAATGTGCAAGCTCTGGCTGACGGATCTGCAATGCAAGATCATCGATGAATGCCTTCAACTCTTCGGCGGATATGGCTACATGAACGAATATCCCATCGCGCGCATGTTTCGCGACGCGCGTGTCCAGCGTATTTATGGCGGCACCAACGAAGTGATGAAGCTGCTCATCGCGCGCAGCCTTTAGGAGGGAAGCGTGCCGCACCATGAAGCCGAACTGAGTTGGGAACCCGCCGATGGCGACGACTTCCCGCGTGGGCACTATACCCGCGTTCACACGATCCGCTTCGATGGCGGCGCTGTGATCGAGGGGTCGGCGTCGCCTTCGGTCGTGCGCGCGCCGTGGTCATCCGAAGCCGCCATCGATCCCGAGGAGATGTTCGTCGCCTCGCTCGCCTCCTGCCATATGCTCTGGTTTCTCGACCTGGCGCGGCGGGCGGGCATCGACGTCAAGCGCTATGATGACAGCCCCCATGGCGAATTGGGGAAGAACGCGGAGGGCCGCATCGCGATGCTCAGCGTTACGCTGAGGCCGAAAGTCCAAAGCGAAGCCGACCATGCGACCCTTGAACGGCTGCACCATCAGGCGCATGAGGCCTGCTTCATCGCCAATTCGGTGAAAACCGATATTTTCGTCGAAATACAGACCTGAAGGATCGTCATGCCCGAATTCACGCTCTACGGCTTCTCCGAGTCCGGCAATGCCTACAAGGCCGCCATCATGCTGGAATTCTGCAAGGCTGATTGGGAGACCAGGACGGTCGCCTATTTTTCGGGCGAGACGCGCACGCCCGAATACCGCGAGATGAACGTCATGGGCGAAGCGCCGGTGCTGGTGCATCACCGCGAAGGCGGCGACCTGACGCTGTCACAATCGGGCGTCATTCTTTACCATCTGGCCAAGCGCTTCAAGAAATTCGGACCCAAGACGGAAGCGGAAGAGCATGAAGTGCTTCGCTGGATCCTCTTCGACAACCACAAGCTGACCAGCTACACGGCGACGCTGCGTTTCCTGCGCTCGCTTTCCAGCACTCCAAGCGACCCCGCCGTTCCGTTCCTCGAGGGCCGGGCGCTGGGCGCCTTCAAGGTGCTGGATTCGCATATGCGGGATCGCGACTGGGTGGCGGCGGACCGCCCGACGATCGCCGACTTTTCGCTGTGCGGCTATCTGTTCTGGCCGGAACAGATTGGCGTCGACTGGAACGATTACCCACATGTCAGGGACTGGCTCGACCGCATCAAGCTCCTGCCCGGCTGGAAAATGCCGGAAGCGCTGATGCCCTCCGGGCAGACCGCCATCGCCTGAGCGATGTAGCGGCAAACGATTTAGAGGAGAACGACCATGGCCGACGCTTATGTCTATGACGCGATCCGCACCCCGCGCGGGCGCGGCAAGAAGGACGGCTCGCTGCACGAGGTGCCGGCGGTTCGTCTTGGCGCGAGGGTCCTGGAGGCCATGCGCGACCGCAACGGGCTCGATACCGGCACGGTGGACGACATCATCTTCGGCTGCGTCGATCCTGTCGGCGAAGCCGGATCCGTGATCCCCCGCGCCTCGGCGTTCGAGGCCGACTACGACCTCAAGGCGCCCGGCATGCAGCTTTCGCGCTTCTGCGCGTCCGGCCTCGACGCCGTCAATATGGGCGCGGCCAAGATCGCGCAAGGCGCGGACGACATTGTCATCGCCGGCGGCGTCGAATCGATGTCGCGGGTCGGCATCGGCGCTTCGGGCGGCGCGTGGTTCATGGACCCGTCAGTCGGCATTCCTTCCTATTTCGTGCCGCAGGGCATTTCCGCCGACCTCATCGCGACGAAATACGGATTTTCCCGTGACGATGTCGACGCCTATGCCGTGGAAAGCCAGAAGCGCGCCGCCCATGCCTGGGACAAGGGCTGGTTCAAGAACTCTGTCATCCGTATCGCCGACCAGAACGGCCTCACCATCCTCGATCATGACGAGCATATGCGCCCCTCGACCGACATGCAGTCGCTCGCCTCGCTCAATCCCTCCTTCGCCATGGTCGGCGAGATGGGCGGCTTCAATTCGGTGGCCGTGCAGCGCTATCCCGAAGTCGAGGCGATCAATCACGTCCACCATGCCGGTAATTCGAGCGGCATCGTGGACGGCGCCGCCGCCGTACTGCTCGGCTCCAAGAAGGGCGGCAAGTCGATGGGCCTGAAGCCCCGCGCCCGCATCCGGGCCTTCACCAATATCGGCTCGGAGCCGTCGATCATGCTGACCGGTCCGGTGGACGTGACGGAAAAACTCCTGAAGCGCGCCAAGATGAAGCTGTCGGACATCGACCTGTTCGAACTCAACGAGGCCTTTGCCTCGGTCGTGCTGCGCTACATGCAGGCTTTCGACATTCCGCATGAAAAGATCAACGTCAATGGTGGCGCCATCGCCATGGGCCACCCGCTCGGCGCCACCGGCGCGATGATCTTCGGCACGGTGCTCGACGAACTCGAACGGCGCGATCTGAACACCGCGCTGGTAACGCTGTGCATCGGCGCCGGCATGGGCACCGCGACGATCATCGAGCGGGTGTAGCGCGGATGGCTTCCTCTCTCGCAAGAACAGCGCTCGTGCTGATCGACGTGCAGCAGGCCTTCGTCGAGCGGGAAGATGCGGGCGAACGGCGCAACAACCCTGGCGCCGTCACCAACATGGCGCGCCTGCTTTTGGGCTTCCGCGAGCGCGGCATGGCGATCTTCCATGTCCGACACTCCTCGACAAAGGAAAATTCGCTCCTCCAGCCGGATCGATCCGGATTTGCGCCGATCGAGGCTACGCGCGAGCGCGACGGCGAACCCGTACTGGTCAAGAGCGTCAATTCCGCCTTCATCGGCACCGATCTGGAGCGGCGGCTGAGAAATGGCGGATATGAAACGCTTGTCATCGCCGGCATCACCACCAATCATTGCGTCGAGACCACCACCCGCATGGCCGGCAATCTGGGATTCGAGGCGCGGCTCGTTTCCGACGCCTGCTATACGTTCGACCGGATCGGCCATTCCGGCCAGCCCGAAAGCGCCGAAGCCATCCACCAGATGACATTGTCCAATCTGAGCGGCGAATTTGCCACGATCGAAACAACCGACAGCGTGCTGGCCGCTCTTGCCGGCCGCGCGGCGGCCTGAGGGAGCACTATCCGATGACCTACAAAAACTTCACCGTCGAAACCGATGCCGACGGCATCGCGCTCGTGACCTGGGACATGCCTGGCCGGTCGATGAACGTCTTCACGGAGGAGGTGATCGAGGAACTCGACAAGGTCATCGACCAGGTGACCGGTGACGCCTCGATCAAGGGCGCGGTCATCACCTCCGGCAAGGAGAGTTTTTCCGCCGGCGCCGATTTGACCATGCTGCAACGGATGCTCGGCCAGTTCCACGCCGAGGACGCCAGGGACCATGACAAGGCCGTTCGTATGCTCTTCGAGGGCGCGGGCAAGATGACGCATCTCTTCCGCAAGCTCGAAATGTCCGGCAAGCCGTGGGTATCTGCCATCAACGGCACCTGCATGGGCGGCGCGTTTGAACTGTCGCTCGCCTGCCACGGACGCGTCGCGGCGGATGCCGACACGGTCAAGATGGCCCTGCCGGAGATCAAGGTCGGGCTCTTTCCCGGCGCCGGTGGAACTCAGCGCGTGCCGCGCCTGGCCAACACGCAGGAAGCCTTGCAGATGCTGACGTCGGGCCAGACGCTTTCGCCGAAGAAGGCGAAGGCGATGAATCTCATCCACGACACCGTCGAGCCGGCAAAACTGATCGACGCCGCCAAGGCTATGATCGCCGCCGGCCTCAAGCCGGTGCAGCCCTGGGACGAGAAAGGCTTCCGCCTGCCCGGGGGCCCAGTCTATTCGGCGGCGGGCGCCAATCTGTGGCCACCGGCCATCGCCATCCTGCGCCGTGAAACCCACGGCAATTATCCCGCCGCCGCGGCGATCCTGAAATGCGTCTATGAAGGGCTTCTGGTTCCCTTCGACACGGCGCTCCGGATCGAGCAGCGCTATTTCACCGAAATATTGCAGACGACCGAAGCGGCGATGATGATCCGCTCGCTCTTTGTATCGCTGCAGGAACTCAACAAGGGTGCGCGCCGCCCCGCCGATGCGCCGGCGACAAAGTTCACCAAGATCGGCGTTCTCGGCGCCGGCTTCATGGGAGCCGGCATCGCCTATGTCACCGCGAAGGCCGGCATTCCGGTGGTACTTCTCGACCGCGACATGCCTTCGGCCGAGAAGGGCAAGGCGCATTCCGATGGTCTTGTCTCCGCGCAGATCAAGAAGGGCCGCGCCAGCGCCGAGGAGCGCGAGCGGTTGCTCTCGCTGATCACGCCGACCGTTGACTATGCCGATCTCGACGGCTGCGACCTCGTCATCGAGGCGGTGTTCGAGGATTCTGCCGTCAAGAAGGAAGCGACCGAGAAGGCCGAGGCCGTGCTTAAACCGGCAGCGATCTTTGCTTCCAACACGTCCACCATCCCGATCACCGGCTTGGCCAGGAATTCGGCGCGGCCGAAGAATTTCGTCGGCATCCATTTCTTCTCGCCGGTCGACCGGATGAACCTGGTCGAGATCATTCTGGGCAAGAAGACCGGCGACAAGGCGCTGGCGACCGCGATCGACTATGTGCGCGCCATCAAGAAGACGCCGATCGTCGTCAACGACACGCGCGGCTTCTACGTCAACCGCTGCGTGCTGCGCTATATGTCGGAAGCCTTCAAGATGCTGATCGAGGGCGTGCCGGCTCCGATGATCGAGAATTGCGCCAAGCTCGCCGGCATGCCGGTCGGACCGCTGGCCCTGACCGACGAGACGGCCATCGATCTGGCGCAGAAGATCATGAAGCAGACGATCCGCGACATCGGCGAGAAGGCCGTCGATCCCGAGCAGCTCAAGCTCATCAATACCATGGTCGACACGCATGGCCGTTTCGGCCGCAAGAACGGCAAGGGTTTTTATGACTACCCCGCCAAGCCGGCGAAGAAGCATCTGTGGGCCGGGCTGAAGGATCTCTACACGCAGCAGGATCCCGACAAGATCGACGTGAAGGAACTGAAGCAGCGCTTCCTCGTCGTGATCGCGCTGGAAGCGGCGCGCGTCATGGAGGAAAGCATCGTGACGGATCCGCGCGAGGCCGATGTCGGTTCGATCCTCGCCTTCGGATTCGCGCCTTATACCGGCGGCGCGCTCTCCTACATCGACGGGATGGGGGCGAAGGAATTCGTCGCGCTGGCCAAGAAGCTTCGCAAGAAATACGGCGTTGAGTTCAAGGCGCCGAAGCTCCTGCTCGACATGGCGGAAAAGGGCGAGACCTTCTACGAACGGTTCGACCCCTATGCCAAGGCGGACGCGAAGAAAGCCGCCTGACGCGAAGCCGGAAGAATGTATGTCTGGGCAAGACTGGCGCGTATGGCCGCGACCACTGGTCGCCGCGGCCGCTACCGGTTTGGCGATGAGAGCCGGCTCGCCTTCCGTTGCCTGCCGAGCGACATCGACCGCAACATCCATCTTAACAACGCCCGCTACATGATGCTGGCCGATGTCGGCCGCATCGATATCTTTCTGCGTAGCGGCATGTTTCGCCTGTGCAGGCAAAGAGGATGGGCGCCGATGATGGGCGGGCTGCAAACCGCCTATGCCCGCGAGATCAAGCTATGGAAGCGCTTCGAAATCGTCTCCACGATCGAAACGTGGGATGGCTCGCAGATGATCGGCAAGCATCGTTTCCTGCTCGAGGACGGCCGCACCGCCGCCATCGTGCTGACAACGGTGGGCGTTTACAATCTCAAGGAAAGGCGCTTCGTTCCGATGAGCGAAGTCTTCGGCCTGCTCGGCCATCACGATGCGCCGAGGCCGCCGACAGAAGCCGAGTCGGCCTTCCTGACTTCCCATGAGGGGCTCAGGGTGCTGGCGAAGCAATCACACAGGGGGCTCCAGCCGTCTGACGACGCTGGATGACGGAATAAGGAAACCCAACGGGATCTAAGAATGGCCACCACAATCGACTATTATTTCACGCTGATCTCGCCCTGGGCCTATCTCGGGCACTCGACACTGCTCGACATCGCCAGGCGCCATAGCGCGACGCTTGTCTACAAGCCGGTCAAGCTTATGGGAGTATGGGAGATTTCCGGTTCCGTGCCCCTCGCCAGTCGTTCCGACACGAGGAAACGCTATCGCCTGATCGAACTGCAGCGCTACAGCGAGTTGCGTGGCCTCGAGATCAATCTGTCGCCCAAATATTTCCCGACGAATCCGAGCCTCGCCGACCGCGTCGCCATCGCGCTGATCGAATCGGGGAAAGACCCCGCCGGCTTCATGGCAAGAGTATTCGCCGGCCTTTGGACCGGGGAAAAGGACATCGCCGATCCGGAGACGCTGGCCGCATGGCTCGACGAAGAGGGTTCGGACGCCACCGCCGTCCTGGAAGCGGCGGCGAACGAAGCCGTGGCGGCGATTTATGCCGCGAACACGAAGGACGCGATCGAAGCGGACGCCATCGGCGTTCCGGCCTATGTGCTCAATGGCGAGGTGTTCTGGGGGCAGGATCGGCTCGACCTGCTCGACCGGGCCTTGGAGAGCGGGCGCCGGCCATTTCGGCCATAGCCACTTCTGGACAAAACCCCGTTCGGTGGATAAAACCTAGCTCAAGGTATTTTTTCCTGTTTTTGGGGAGGGAGCAGACATGCTCTCCCATGATCGAGTCTGGGCGGCCATTGACGCCCTCGCGGAGCGCTACTCCCTTTCGACATCGGGCCTGGCCAAGCGCGCCGGCCTCGATTCAACCGCCTTCAACAAGTCCAAGCGGCTTTCGTCCGATGGAAGGCCGCGCTGGCCCTCGACGGAATCGCTGTCCAAGATCATCGAGGCGACCGGCGCCTCTCTCGATGAACTGATCGCGCTCATCGAGGGGAAATCCGCCAATGCGTCGGGCGATCTTCCACACCAGTCTTCGCCGGTGCCGCTGGTCGGCTTCGCACAAGCGGGAGCCGGCGGGTTCTTCGACGATGCCGGGTTTCCCGCCGGCGAGGGTTGGGATCTGGTCGAATTGCCCGGCCGCGCGGCGGAGGGAACTTATGCGCTCGGTATCCAGGGCGACTCCATGCTGCCACTCTACCGGCACGGCGACGTCCTGATCGTCGATCCGAACGCTGCCGTGCGGCGCGGCGACCGCGTCGTGGTCAAGACCACCAATGGCGAGGTCATGGCGAAGCTGCTCGATCGACAGACAACGAAATCCCTCGAACTCGTTTCGCTGAACCCGGAACATGAGAACCGCAAAATCCCGATGGCCGATGTGGAGTGGGTTGCCCGGGTCATCTGGGCAAGCCAGTAAGTTTCGCCCGGGTGCCGGCAATCGCACGCATCGTAGCGCTTGGCTTTTGCGGGACAGCGCTGGTTCTCCTCCTTTGGATTGGCGGCGCGTCGATCATGCGGAACGATGCCGGGGTCGGGAAGGTCGCTCCCCCGGTCGCGGCGAATCCGCCATCCGTCGGCTATCCGATGCGGGATCAACCCGCTGCGGCGAAGCAAGCGGGCTCAGCCGACCCTTCCCATGTCCGACAGATCGCGCCCGACAGCATCGCGGCCCCCTCGATCGAAGGTGCACTTCAGCGCATCGCGCCGCGCCCTCCACTGGCTGCACCCATCAACCGGTCCAGCGCGAGTGACCAGCAGGCGCAACGCCCCCAATTCGGGCCGCCTATCCCGACTGGAAAGCTTCTTTATCGACCAGTCGCGAGCGCGGCGGGCGTGATCGACGCGGAGGGCTATGCGGTGACGCTTGCCGGCATCGGGATCGTGCAGGCCAACGAGGCCTGCAGCGACCCAAGCGGTCGAAAATGGCCCTGCGGCGCCGTCGCCCGCACCGAGTTCCGAGCCTGGCTCCGAGGCCGCGCGGTCTCCTGCGACGTTTCGCAAACGCCACGCCCGATCGCGACGCGTTGCACGCTGGACGGACAGGACATGGCGCTCTGGCTTGTCGAGAATGGCTGGGCGCGCAATGGCGCGGGCCAGTACGACGATGCCGCCGCGAAAGCGCAGGGAGAGCACAAGGGGATCTATGGCCCCTCGCCGCTCGAGGCGCAGCCTTGATTGCGGTTTGACCCACCTTGGAAGGAACGGCGTTCGGCCCTCACAATTCGTGCCGGCGATCGACCGAGGACGGGCGACCGTCGATCGAAAGCGCGGTCTTCCGGCGCGGGCGCTCGGCGACAATCTTTCCCCTGGCAATGACGCAGAGCCGATCGGCGCGCAGGCGAAGGGCCTCGACCGGATTGCCGGCGTCCAGAACCACCAGGCTCGCCGCCTTGCCGACGGCCAGGCCGTAATCGTCCAGACCCATGATCGCCGCGCTCTCGGTCGTGACCATGTCGAAGCATTTGCGCATGTCTGCCGGACTGGTCATCTGCGCCACATGCAGTCCCATGAAGGCGACATCGAGCATGTCTGCCGGTTCCCAGCGAATACCAGGGATCGAGTACGCAATCCTGGCCGAAGCCGACCCTGATACCGGCCTTGAGAAGTTCCGGCACACGGGTCATGCCGCGCCGCTTCGGATAGGTATCGTGCCGGCCCTGCAGCACGATGTTGATGAGCGGATTGGGGATCGCGGCAAGCTCCGCCTCGGCCATCAGCGGCAACAGCTTGGACACGTAGTAATTGTCCATCGAATGCATTGAAGTCAGATGCGAGCCAGCCACCCTGCCTTGCAGGCCAAGGCGCCGCGCCTCGTAGGCGAGTTGCTCGACATGGCGCGACAACGGGTCGTCGGTTTCATCGCAATGCATGTCGACCATCAGTCCTCGCCCGGCGGCGATTTCGCACAATTCCGTCACCGAACGGCGGCCGTCTTCCATGGTGCGCTCGAAATGCGGAATGCCGCCGACCACATCGACGCCCATATCCAGCGCACGGATGGTGTTCGCCTGCGCGGAAGCGCTTCGGTAGAAGCCGTCCTGCGGGAAGGCCACCAATTGCAGGTCGATATAGGGCGCGACCTCCTTCTTCACCTCCAGCAGCGCCTCGACGGCCAGCAGCCGGTCGTCGCAGACATCGACATGGCTGCGGATGGCGAGCAGCCCCATGCGAGACGGCCCAATCGCAATAGCGAAGCGCCCGCTCCTTCACCGCCTCATGCGGTCAGCAGCGGCTTCAACTCGCCCCAGAGCGCGATGCCCTCAAGCAATGTGCCGGACGCGTTGATGCGCGGAAGGCCATAAGACAGCGTCGCGTCCATATGGAAGTGCGGATCGACAAAGGGCGGAGAGACAAGATTGCCCGCCGCTTCGACGATCCGGCCTGCTTCGCCATCCAGATTCGCCCCGATGGCCGCGATGCGCCCATTGGCAATGCCAATATCGGCGACAGCGCCATCGGGCAGGATGCCCTGTCGAACAAGGAGATCGAAAATCATACGATGCGGATGCCCGTTAGAGGAAACGCATTCTAACGGGCCACCCGCTCAGGTGACAAGCGGCTCAGCCGCCGCTGGCCCTTTCGTTCTCACGCAGATTCTGCACGTAGACGTTGATGATCAGCGCGGCGAGCAGGATCAGGCCGCGGATCAGGATCTTCAGGAAACTGTCGATGTTGATGTGGTCGAGCCCGTTGTTGAGGACGCCGAGGACGCAGCAGGCCGATGATGGTGTTGCCGATGCCGCCGCGCCCGCCGAAGAGGCTGGTGCCGCCGACCACCACGGCGGCGATGGCGTCGAGCAGGTAGCCGTCGAACTCGTTCTGCTGCGCGCTGCCGAAATGGGCGACGCCCAGCATGCCGGCGACGCCGGAGCAGACCGCCGAGATGACCATGACGGAGCCGAGGATCAGCTTGACGTTGACGCCGGAATATTCGGCCGCCTCGCGGTTGCCGCCGACCATGTAGACGTAGCGGCCGAAGCGCGTGTAGGTCAGGACGACGTGGCCGACCAGCAGGAAGACCGCCAGCACGATGACGATCCACGGGCACGCCGCCGATCGAGCCCGCCCCCAGCGTCGGACACGACGCCGGGCACGGCGTAGGCGATCTGGCCGCGCACCAGCAGCGCGGAGATGCCGGCGCCGATCTGCATCATCGCCAGCGTCATGATGAAGGACGGAATGCCGATCACCGTGACGCCGAAGGCGTTGACGAGGCCGAGGACGCGACGCAGGCGACCAGCGCCAGCAGGATCGCGGCCACGCCGGGCAGCGGCATGTTGGCGATGTTCACGTAGGATTCCTGCAGCGTGAAATAGGCCACCACGATGCCCGCCGCGTTGGCGATCGCGGCGACCGAAAGGTCGATCTCGGCGCACAGGATGACGAAGGTCAGGCCGACCGCCATGATCGCCGGTGACCGAGATCTGCGTGAGGATGTTGGCCGCGTTGTCGAGCGTCGACGAAGGACGGGCTGGCGACGCTGAAGAAGGCCAGCAGGACGATCAGCGTCACGAACGGCGCGATGTTGCGCATCTGACTGCGCATGAACGAGCCGAGCCGGGACGACGCGGCGCGCCGTTGACGGTCCGCTGAGCGCGATCGTCATTCGGCTCCTCCTTCACGCGGCCTCCAGCAGCCGGTCCTTGCTGATGCGTCTCGCTGGCGAACTCGCGCACGATGCGCCCCTTCTTCATGACGAGGATGCGGTCGGCGAGCGAAAGCACGGTCTCGGGCTCGGTCGAGACGACGACGACGCCGATGCCCTGGTCGCGCAGGCCGCGCACGATCCTGACCACATCGTCCTTGGCGCCGACATCCATGCCGCGCGTCGGCTCGCTCAGCACCAGCACTTTGCGGCGGCTAGGTCAGCCACTTGGCCAGCGCCACCTTCTGCTGGTTGCCGCCGGACAGGCTCTGCCGAGCAGCACCGACCGTCGGCGGCCGGATGCGCAGCGCCTCGACATGCCGGCGCGCGATCGTTGCGCTCGACCGCCGGCTTCAGCCACAGGCGCGAGATGCGCTCGAGCATGCTGATCGACATGTTCTTGTAGACCGGCTCCTGGTAGAACAGCATGGCGCGCCGGCTTTCGGGCACGAAGGCGATGCCGGCGCGCCGGGCCTCGGCCGTGTTGCGGAAGCGCATCGTCTTGCCGTCGATCGAGAGCGTGCCGCCGTTCGGCTTGATCTTGCCGAACAGCGTGCGGGCCAGTTCGAGCTGGCCGCACCCCATGAAGCCGTAGATGCCGAGCACCTCGCCGGCGCGGACGTCGAGCGAGACGTCGTCGAAGGCGCGGCCCAGGCCGAGGCCGCGCGCCGCCATGACGACCGGCGCCTCGCGGCCTGCTGTCGAGGGCGATCGTCGCCGGTGTAGCTTTCCTCCAGTTCCTCGTGGCCGCTGCCGATCATCCGCTCGATGACCCAGGCCTTGTCGATCTCGCGCCGCTGCCTGGTGACGACATGCCGGCCGTTGCGGAACATGGTGACGCGTGTCGGAGATCGACAGCACGTCATCGAGAAAATGCGAGATGAAGATGATGCTGCGGCCGCTTGCGCGCACGCTGCGCAGCACCTCGAACAGCCGTTGCACTTCGGGCGGCGAAAGCGCCGAGGTCGGCTCGTCGAGAATGACGATCCGGGCGCCGGAAAACAGCACCCGTGCCAGTTCGATGAGCTGCTGCAGGCCGATCGGCAGCGATCCGATCCGGCGCGCGGATCGACATCGAGGCCGAGGCTCGGCAAGCTGCTCGCGCGCGCCGGTGCCATCGCCCGCCAGTCGACGAAGCCGCCCCTGGTCGGCTGTTTGCCGAGATAGACGTTCTCGGCCACCGTGAGGTCCGGCACGATGCTCAGTTCCTGGTGCACCATGCCGATGCCGGCATCGAGCGCGTCGCGCGCCGAGCGGAAATGCACCTGCTTGCCGTCGATCAGCATCGTGCCCTGATAATCGGTATGCACGCCGGCGATGATCTTCATCAGCGTCGACTTGCCGGCGCCGTTTTCGCCGACCAGGCCGTGGATCTCGCCTGCGCGCAGCTCGAAATCGACATCGCGCAGCGCCGCGACGCCACCGAAGGATTTGGAGATTTCCTCCATGCGCAGGCGCGGGCGACCTTTCGGCCGCCTCGCGTTCGGCTTCCATGGTTCTGTCTGTCACGGTGGACGGACAGGCCGGGAGCAACTCCCGGCCTGTCCAGGCAGTCAGATCAGGAAGTGGTTCTCCATCCACAGCATGCCCGGCAGCGTTGTCCTTGGTGACGACCGGGCCGTCGGCCACGATGTTCTTGGGGATGCCGGCGCCCGTCTTCTCGCCGCCGACACCGCCGCCACGCCGGCGACGATGGCGCCGCCATGAATGCGGCAGGACGGATTGCGCACCGTCGCGTACATGCGGCCGTCCTGCACGGCCGCGATCGCCGGCGGCATCGCATCGCAGCCGCCGATCTTGATGTCGGTGCGGTTGTGCGCCTTCATGACGTTGTAGGCGGCGAGCGCCATATCGTCATTGTGGAAATAGGCCGCGTCGATCTTCGGATATTTGGTCAGGTAGGTTTCCCACAGCCGGGCCGACCTTGGTGACGTCCCAGTCCGCCGGCTGGTTCGTCGAGCACCTTGATGCCGGGATATTTCTTGACGACGGACTCGAAGCCGCGGGCCCGTCCCTGGGCGCCGGTATGGCCGAGCGCGCCCTGGGTCATGATGATGTTGCCCTTGCCGCCGATGGCGTCGACCAGCGCCTGCGTCACCGACGGAGCCCCATGAACTCGTTGTTCGGCGCGATGAAGGAGTGCAGGTCGATCTTGTCGAGCGGCGCGATCAGCGTATCCATGTCGATGACGGGAGTGCCCGCATCGATCATCTTCTGCACCGGCTGCGTCAGCGTGCCGATGCCGAAGGCCTGGATGGCAACGAAATCCCATTTCTGCGACGCCATGTTGTCGATCGCGGCCCGCTGCTTGACGGCGTCGAGCTCGCCGTCGAACCAGGTCACCTCGACGTTGAAGAGCTTGCCCCAGTATTCCGCCGCCTCCTTGCCCTGGGCGCACCAGGTCGCCTGCAAACCGGCATTGGAGAAGGCCGCCTTGAGCGGCTTTTCGGAGCGACCCGCCGCCATGTCGGCAGCCATGGCCGGGTTGATGCCGAATCGCGCCGAGAAGCGCGGCCGCGCCTCCCACCGACGCGACCGTCAAGAAGTCACGTCGGTTCGTACCTATTCTCATTCTGTCATCATTTCCTCCCTGGTAAAGCCCGTCGATATGCGAGCGTTGGCGAAACTATGACAGCGGTATCATCGGCCCGCAAGGCACCTTGTGAGGTCACCGTCCTTTTTGCGCAAGGCGCATCATTACCGCCATGGCCGCCATCCATCATCAGGATGCTTGGCGTTTGCTCCCTCTCGCCTTTCCAGCTATGAAACCGCCGGATTTCCAACCGGGGCCCGCGATGACGACCACCGATATTGCCGAAGCCGCCACCGCGCAGGCGGCACTCCTCTCCGCCGCGCTGCCCTACATGCAGCGCTACGAGAACAAGACCGTCGTGGTGAAATATGGCGGTCACGCCATGGGCGACGCCGCGCTCGGCCAGGCCTTCGCGCGCGACATCGCGCTTGCTCAAGCAATCCGGCGTCAATCCGATCGTCGTGCATGGCGGGGGCCCGCAGATCGGCGTCGATGCTGGCCAAGATGGGCATCGAATCGCAAGTTCGAGGGCGGTCTTGCGCGTCACCGACGCAGAAGACCGTCGAGATCGTCGAGATGGTGCTGTGCCGGATCCATCAACAAGGAAATCGTGGCGCTCATCAATGCCGAGGGCGAATGGGCGATCGGGCTATGCGGCAAGGACGGCAACATGGTTTTCGCCGAAAAGGCGCACAAGACGGTCACCGACCCCGATTCCAATATCGAGCGGGTGCTCGATCTCGGCTTTGTCGGCGAACCGGTCGAAGTCGACCGCACGCTGCTCGATCTTCTGGCGCGCTCGGAGATGATCCCGGTGCTGGCGCCGGTCGCGCCCGGGCCGCGACGGCCATACCTACAACATCAATGCCGACACCTTCGCCGGCGCCATCGCCGGAGCGCTGAAGGCGACGCGCCTGCTGTTCCTGACCGACGTGCCAGGCGTGCTCGACAAGGACAAGAAACTGATCGACGAATTGACCGTTGCGGAGGCGAAGGCCTTGATCCGCGACGGCACCATCTCGGGCGGCATGATCCCCAAGGTCGAAACCTGCATCGAGGCGATCGAGCAGCGGCGTCGAGGGCGTCGTCATCCTCAACGGCAAGACGCCGCATGCGGTCCTGCTGGAGTTGTTCACCGAGCATGGCGCGGGCACGCTGATCGTGCCATAGGCCGAATGCCCGTCGTTTTTCGCCACAAGGGATTTAGGTTCCTCTTTTGCTCGAACGAGGGCAATCCGCGTGAACCTGTACATACCCATGCGATCAGGGACCAAATCGATGCGAAGTTCTGGCTTTGGCCTGAAGTAAACGTCGTCCATAATGACGGCTTCAACGCCAAGGTTCTGCGTGAGCTGGTGGAAATCATCGAAACCCGCCGGGGGGAAATTGCGAGTGCATGGAATGAGTTCTTCAGTGAAGGCGACTAGCGTCCGCTTCGACGACGACAGTTCTGGGTCGAACTTTCGGACGGACGGACGCTGGGGATTCCGCTGGCATGGTTTCCCCGGTTGCTGCACGCTTCGCCGGCAGAGCGCGCGCATGTGACCATCAGCACCAGAGGGCTGCATTGGGAAGAACTCGACGAAGACATTCTCGTCGAGGGGCTGCTTGCCGGCCGGGGAGACCAGACTTCAACCGCGCTCGCGAGAAACCGCCGCCTAACGCAACAAAATCAGAACCAGAATTCCCGCGACAATCAGCGCGCAACCGACGATTTCCGTTCGGTTGATATGCTCCTTGAAGAAAAAGACCGACGAGGCGAAGGTAAAGATCAGTTCGATCTGCGCCAGCGCCTTGACGATCGCCGCCTTCTGCAAAGTCATCGCCATGAACCAGCCGAAGGAGGCGGACGCGCCGACGAAACCGACGAAAAGCGCCGGCTTCCATGCCTTGCGAATGCGCGCGAGTTCGGACGGCTCTTCCACAGCATCCATGCCAGCATGAGGATTGTCTGCAGGGAGATCGTGAAGACCAGCGTCATGGCCGCCTGCATGATGAAATTCGGCCCTTCGAGCGACGTGGAGGCGGCGCGGTAGGCGACCGCAGCGATGCCGAACAATGTCCCCGACGCCAGCCCGATCAAGGCGTTTCGCTGCACGAGGGAAGCGAAGACGTTGCGCCATGACATCGGCACCCGCGCCACCGATATCAGCATCACGCCGAGAACGCTGAGGGCGATCGCCACGATCGCACCGGCCGTGATGGTCTCGCCGAGAAAGATCAGTCCAAACACCGCCGCCTGCATCGGTTCGGTGCGCGAATAGGCCGTCCCGACCGCGAAATTGCGAAACGAAAAAAGGTGGATGAGCAGGAAGGTGGCGCCGATCTGGCTCAAGGCCCCAACGACCATCCAGATCAGAAACGCCGGATTTGGTTGAGAAAACGGATAGTTGGCGATTTCCTTGAGGACGAAGAGATAAATAAGCGCGAACGGGAAGGCCGAAGCCGAAGCGCACGAAGGTCGCGCCCGTCGTGCCCATCACCGTCTTCAGATGTTTCTGTCCGACCGACCGCAGGTTCTGCAAAAAGGCGGCGGCAATCGTTATCGGTATCCAGAGTGGCATGAGATTTCCAATTGGTCGCGCGCGATTTAGACTGCGCGACCACCAGCACGCAATATGCCAGTATCGTGATACCGGTACTCTGGCCGCCAATGGCGGAAGACGGGAAAGAATGCGGCTTGGGAACGAAACCTATGCCGCTCGCGGCAGTCCCGGTTCCATGATGACGCGGTTGCGGCCGAGCCGCTTGGCCTCGTAGAGACGCGTGTCCGCCTCCCGCATAAGATCGGAGATCGTCATGCCCGGACGACAGACCGTGCCGCCGATACTCACCGTCAGCCGTATGTTTCTACCGGCAATCGGTTTGAAAGCGGTGCTTTCGATTTCGCGGCGAATGCGTTCGGCGTCGACAGACGCCTGCGTCTCTTCGGCTTCGACCAGAAACACGCCGAATTCCTCGCCGCCGATGCGGCCGACCAGATCGCGCGGGCGCACGGTTCTGACCAGAGCGGCGCAGATCGCGTGAAGGGCTGCATCGCCGGCCAGGTGGCCGTAGCCGTCATTGATCTTCTTGAAGTGATCGGCGTCGAGAATGAGCAGCGCGCCATTGCTGGTCTCGGCGCGAATATCTTCAAGCGCGTCGATGAAGCTCTGCCGGTTCAACATGCCGGTCATGCCATCGCGCCGCGCCTTTTCCGAAAGCTTTTCGTGGGCTTCAGCCAATGCTCCATGGGCTTCGAGAAGTTGATCATGCGCGGCTGCGAGCCGTTCGGCTTGCGAGAAAATATAGGTGCCGGCGGGAAAGACGATGATTAAAGGGCAGAGGCTGCACAAAACCCATGAGGAAAGATCAATGGTTCCGCCAAGCATCGGTATGGCGGGAATCGCAATGAGCAACGTCGCCGCCATGGCGGTCACGGACATGACGGCTGCTTTCCTGACAATTCGAAGCTTTCCCATGCGCTCAGTATGCTGGGATTTGCCCAAGGACCGGTTTCGTCATGCATTAGAATTTTAAGGAAATGGCAATCCCGCGACGAACCGACAGCACTTTCTTCCACGCTGAATTGTGCCATAAGCAGGCCATGAACCTTGTTCCCGATCCCGCCCGCTTCGCCCATGTCACCGATTGGGTTTTCGACCTCGACAACACGCTTTATCCGCATCACTCGAACCTGTTCGCGCAGATCGATGTGAGGATGACGGGCTATGTCGCTGATCTGCTCAAGTTGCCGCGCGAAGAAGCGCGGGCGCTGCAAAAGGAACTCTATCTCGAATACGGCACGACCCTGAAAGGGTTGATGGAGCGCCACGGCATCGATGCGGACGAATTCCTGAGCATCGTCCATGACATCGATTACTCCGGGCTCGAGCCAAATCCCGCGCTCGGGGCCGCCATCACGGCGCTTCCGGGCCGGAAATTCATCTTTACCAATGGCGACCGCCGCCACGCCGAACGCACCGCAACGGCGCTTGGCATCCTCGATCATTTCGACGATATCTTCGACATCGTCGCCGCCAGACTGACGCCGAAACCGGCGAAGGAAACCTATGATACATTCATGGGCCTGCATCGTATCGACGGATCGAATGCGGCGATGTTCGAGGATCTGCCGCGCAATCTCGTCGCGCCCAGGGCGCTCGGCATGGCGACGGTGCTGATTTTGCCCAGGAATTTCCAGCCGACATTCACCGAAAGCTGGGAAACCGATCCTGAATTTACGGCAAACGTCGATTTCGCGACCGACGATCTGGCTGGATTTCTCGAAGCGATCCGGCCGCCGACGCCCCGGTAAGAAGGCGGGCCGTTCAGTTCATCTTCATTCCGCCCATGGAGCCGGCCGCGCCCTTTGCATTGGCGGCCTCGACGGGCATCATGATCTTCACCTTGCCGGCCTTCTGGAACTCCAGCGTGAGGGGAACGACGCCGCCTTTCTCCAGCCGCTTTCCGAGATCCATGAACATGATGTGGAAGCTGCCGGGCTTGAGCTCGATCTTGCCGCCGGCCGGAATCTCCAACCCACCCGCGACCGGCCGCATTTCCATGATGCCGTTCTTCATTTTCATTGAGTGTATCTGAACGCGGCCGGCGGCCGGGCTCGACGCAGATATCAGCCTGTCCGCCTCGGCACCACTATTGGTGACCGTCAGATAACCGGCGCCCGTGGGCTGGCCAGGCAGCATGGCACGCGCCCAGATGGATTTGATCTCCAGATCGCCAGCCTCCACCGCATCGCCGTTGATCTTCGTCGGCATGGCTTTCATGGCGGCGACCAGCGTGGGCGACGTCATCGCGCCGAGATAGGAATGAACGCTCCTGCCGGGCGGATAGGCGCCGGCGGTGACAACGGAAGCGGCAGTCAGCGCCAACGCGGCCGCCAGCTGCAGGGCATATCGGTGCATCAGCGTTCCTTCCGAGCTTCTTTCGGTTACCCGCAAGAACAACAATAGCCGAGAGATCGACGGTGAGAAGGCGTTTGACATGCGGCATGGCGGCGCGCGCTCTCCCGCCACGCGCGGCGCATGGTCACGGAACGGGCAACCGACCCTATTTTTCGGCGTAGAAACCCGAGATGATCGACCAGGCTTCGTCGGCCGTGTCCACGAAGGAAATAATATCCTGATCCCCCGGAGAGATCGTTCCTTGTTCAGCCAGGAAATCGAGATCGATGGCGCGATCCCAGAACGACTTGCCGAACAGGATGACCGGCACGCGTTCCATACGTCCCGTCTGGATCAGCGTCAGGGTCTCGAAGAACTCGTCCATCGTGCCGAAGCCGCCCGGGAAAACCGCGACCGCCTTTGCCCGCATGATGAAATGCATCTTGCGGATAGCGAAATAGTGGAAATTGAAACAGAGCTCGGGCGTGACATAGGCGTTGGGCGCCTGCTCGTGCGGCAGGACGATGTTGAGGCCGATCGATGGGGCCCCGACATCAGCGGCGCCGCGATTGCCGGCTTCCATCACACCCGGACCGCCGCCGGTGACCACGACATATTCGCGATAGCCGGAATTGGCTGATTCCTTCGAGCAAAGCTGGGCAAATCGCCGCGCCTCTTCGTAATAGCGGCTGTTGGCCAGAAGGTTCTTCTTCTGCGTCTCGTTCTTGGCCGCCCACGCCTCCGCCCCGGGCTCCGGCAGCCGCGCGCCGCCGAACAGGATCACCGTCGATTTGATGCCACGCTCCGCCAGCACCATTTCGGTCTTCAGAAGCTCGAGTTGCAGGCGTACCGGGCGCAATTCGCGGCGCGTCAGGAAATCGTCATCGGCGAAGGCCAGCCGATAGGTCGGCGCGCGGGTTTGCGGCGTATCGGGAACGCTGCGCGCGGTGTGTAGATCCTCGTCCGAATGGGCAAGCGGCGTCCACCCGGACTTTTCCCTGGGATTCATGATTGTCTTTCCCCGTACCCGTCCTGGCCGCGCCGTCGCGTGACGCTGGCGTGATTGACCCTCAACATACCATGACATAGGGTCCGCGCGATTTGAAAGCAGCTTAAAACTGGCGCCTTAACAGCGCGTAATGGAGCCCTGAATGTCGACGCCAGACCTCGCCTCGCTTGAACAGACCATCGACAAGGCCTTCGAGGAGCGAGATGGCGTTTCCACGGCCACGCGCGGCGAGGTGCGGGACGCCGTCGAAACGGCGCTTTCGCTGCTCGACAAGGGCGCCGCGCGCGTCGCCGAGCGCCAGGCGGACGGCCAATGGCGGGTCAATCAATGGCTGAAGAAGGCGGTTCTGCTGTCGTTCCGGCTGAACCCGATGGAAGTGATCGGCAAAGGCCCCGGCGAATCGGTCTGGTGGGACAAGGTGCCCTCCAAATTCGACGGCTGGAGCGCCATTGAATTCGAAAGGGCGGGCTTCCGCGCCGTTCCCAACTGTATCGTGCGGCGATCCGCCCACATCGCAAAGGGGGTTGTTCTGATGCCTTCCTTCGTCAATCTGGGCGCCTATGTGGATGAGGGCGCGATGGTCGATACATGGGCGACTGTCGGCTCCTGCGCGCAGATCGGCAAAAACGTGCATCTGTCGGGCGGCGTCGGCATCGGCGGCGTCCTGGAGCCGATGCAGGCCGGCCCGACGATCATCGAGGACAATTGCTTTATCGGCGCGCGCTCGGAGGTCGTGGAGGGCTGTATCGTGCGCGAAGGTTCGGTGCTTGGCATGGGAGTCTTCATCGGCAAGTCGACGAAAATCGTAGATCGCGCGACCGGCACGATCACCTATGGCGAGGTGCCGCCCTATTCCGTGGTGGTGGCCGGCTCGCTGCCGGGCAAGCCGATGGGCAATGGCGAGCCGGGGCCGGGCCTCTATTGCGCCGTCATCGTCAAGCATGTGGACGAGAAGACGCGCTCCAAGACCTCCATCAACGAGTTGCTGAGAGATTGATGCGGCGCTAGCGCCAGGAGCGGAATCGGTTGGACAGACGTCAGCTCATTTGGCTCTTTTTCGGCGTTTCCGGCCGTGTCGGACGCGCGGCCTATTTTCTTGCCGGCCTGCTCGCGCAATTGATCCCGGCCTTCGTGCTTTACCGGTTTACGCTCGCAGCGGAGGCAAGCACGGCGAGCCAGGCGCTGGCCGCGATCTTCTGGGTCGCTCTCCTGCTTTCGGTGTGGTCGAGCATCACGCTCGGCATCAAGCGGCTGCATGATTTCGGCCAGCCCGGCATCGTCGCCGTTTCACTGCTCGTGCCGGTCGTTTCCTATCTCGTATTCATTTTCCTGTGCTTCTATCCCGGCGACCCCGGGCCGAACCGGTTCGGCGCCTATTCGAATGCGCCACGCTAGGCGCTAGGCCCCGGCAAGCTTCCTCAACTCATCGACCGCGCCCGGCGCTGCGGCAATCACCGTCGAGCCCTTCGTCAGCGCATCGCCGGCGGTCGGGAACGCACGGCGCCATCCGCCTGCTTCCTCGACGAGACAGTACCCGGCAAAACAATCCCAGGCGTGCATGTAGGGTTCATAATAGCCGGCAAGGCGGCCTGCCGCGACATAGGCCAGGCTGAGCGCGCCCGAGCCGTTACGCATGAAATTGCCCCCGGCCTCCAACAGCTTTTCGATGAAACCAGCGACCACGGCGGGCGCGGCATGGTGGTTCGCGCCGAAGCCGATCGTCGCGTTGCGGATGTTGAGCGCCGGATCCAGCATCAGGCGGTGGCCATTGAGCGTCGCACCAAAGCCGCGCGCGGCGGCGTAAATCTCATCGACGCATGGCGCGTAGATGACGCCAACCACGATTTCCTCGCCCTTGAGCACGGCAATCGAGACGCACCAGGACGGCATGCCGGCGACGAACGGTATCGTCCCGTCGATCGGATCGATGACCCAGGTGAAGTCACTGCCGCCGGACGCCATCCCATATTCCTCGCCGAGCATGCCGTCCTCGGGAAAAGCCGCGGATATACGCGACCGAATAAGTTCCTCCACCTCGCGGTCGGCGGCGGAGACGACATCATGCAAGGTCGCCTTGCTCTCGATGACGAGTTTGTCGCGCGCCCTGAAATGGGAAAGCGCCAGCGCGCCGGCATCACGCGCCATCTTCCGGGCGAGGTCGAACCGGGACTGGATTTCGACGGAAACCTGAACCGTCATTGTACGTTCCCCGCCCCTGCCACACGGCCATTGCAATCGTGTGCAACGGTGTCACGCTCAAGCATTGGATGTCAAGCGCGGTGAATGGCAATCGATTGCCGGTTCAGCCTTTCGGCAGCGCGTAGGCGATGATGGAATTGCCTGCCTTGGTGCCGGTCGAACCATGGCCACCGGCGACGACCAGCACATATTGGCGGCCGTCGGATCCCTGATAGCTCATTGGCGTGGCCTGGCCGCCGGCTGGCAACCGTTTCTGCCACAGCTTACGGCCGGTGGTCACATCGTAGGCGCGAACATAGTAGTCGAGGGAGCCGCTGTAGAAGGCGACGCCACCGGCGGTGACCATCGGCCCGCCGATGCCGGGAACGCCCATTTTGAACGGCAAGGGAAGCGGCGAAAGATCGCGGACGGTGCCATTCTTGTGCTGATAGACCGTCTGCCCCGTTCTCAGGTCGACGCCGGCCACATACCCCCATGGCGGCGACTGGCAGGGCAGACCGACCGGCGACAGGAAAGGCTGCATCTTCGCCGCGTAGGGCGCGCCATAATTCTCGTTGAGACCCGGCTTGCCGTTCGAAACGTAGTTTGTCGTATCGTCCTTGCGCGGGATAAGCTTGGAGGTGAACGCCAGATAGACCGGCGTGGCGAAGACGATCTGGCGCACCGGATCGATGGCGACGCCGCCCCAGTTGAAGGTGCCGAAATTACCCGGATAGATGATCGATCCCTTTTCCGAAGGCGGCGTGTAACGGCCATCATAATTCAGAGAGAGAAACTCGATGCGGCAGGCCATCTGGTCGAACATGGTGGCGCCCCACATATCGCTTTCGTTGAGCCGCGCGGGATTAAAGGAAATCGTCGAAATCGGCTGGGTTGGCGCGCTCGTGTCGCCCTTGGCGGCGCCGTCCGGCGCCGGCTTTTCCGTCTCCGGCAGCAACGGTTTGCCGGTTTTCCGGTCAAGCAGGTAAAGGTCGCCCTGTTTGGTGGGCTGCAACAAGGCCGGCACGGGGCCGTCTGGACCCTGCCAGTCCACAAGTTCCGGCTGGGCGGGCATGTCCATGTCCCACAAATCGTGATGGACCGCCTGGAAGACCCATTTCACCTGGCCGGTCAAAAGGTCGAGCGCGACGACCGAAGAGGAATATTTTTCCGCGTTCTTGCTGCGGTTTCCCCCGAACTGGTCGGGGGGCGCGTTGCCCATGGGAACATAGACCATGCCGAGATCGGGGTCGACGCTCAGAATGGACCAGCTATTGGGCGAATTATGCGTATAGGTCTTTCCCGGGGCAATCGGCGTGGTGTCGTCCGGATTGCCGCTGTCCCAGTTCCAGACCAGCTTGCCCGTCGTCTCGTCATAGGCGCGGATCACGCCCGACGGTTCGTGGGTGGAGACGTTGTCGTTGACCGCGCCGCCAACGATTATGAGCCCGCGTGCCACGACCACCGGCGAGGTCGAATAGTAGAAGCCAGGCGTCAGATCCGGCATATTGGCGCTGAGATCGATGGTCCCCTTATCGGCGAAATCCGTGCAGACCTTGCCCGTTTCGGAATCGAGCGCGATCAGGCGCGCGTCGGATGTCGGCAGGAGAATGCGTGTCTTGCAGGTGGCCGAGCCTGCCGCCGACGCCGGGGCGTCATAGGTCACGCCACGGCAGGTCTGGTGCTGCCGGTTCGTGTTCTTGCCGACGCCCGGATCGTAACGCCAGCGCTGTTTGCCGGTGTCGGCGTCGAGCGCGATCGCCAGGTCGTGCGGCGTACACAGATAGACGGTCTTGCCGACCTTCAATGGCGTTACTTCATAGGTGGTCTCGACGGGGTCGCCTTTGCCCCTGACATCGCCGGTGTGATAGGTCCACGCGACCTTCAGTTTGGAGACATTTTCGGGGGTTATGGATTTGAGGGGAGAGTATCGCTGGCCGGCATTGGTGCGGCCGTAAGCCGGCCAGTCGCCATCCGGAATGGCCGAAGCCGCCGCGCTGGCGCCGGAAGCCGTTTCGGGCAGTGAACCGGCGAGATTGTTGGAAGGCGTTTCCATCGCATAGACGGCTACCGCAATGCTGGCGACCACCGCCGCCGTCAGCGGCAACCCGTTCCAGCTAAAGGCTGACGCGTGACGCGGCCGCTCGGGATTGAACAATTCGCGCGTCACCCATGGCATGATCAGCCACAGGCCGATCAGGACGACAACGCCGCCGCGCGGCGCCAGGCGCCACCAATCGAAACCCGCCTCGTAGATCGCCCAAAGCAAAGAGCCGAAGGTTACCAGCGCATAAATCCACAACGCCGTGGGAGAGCGCATCCAGAGCAGGGAAGCGGTCGCCAGGAACCCGATGCCGGCGAGCGCGTAATACCAGGATCCGCCAAGGCCAAGAAGCCACAACCCGCCTCCAAGTAGCACAAGTCCGAGCAAACCAATGACGACGGCGGAAAAGCGGGCCATCCTGTTCTCCAAAATTTGTTCGTATCATATTCGACGGTGAACGCCCACCGGGAAGACTTGTTCCAGGACCAAAAGGGATGTTGGCGCACCCATTTCCCGGTGAGTGCCGGAGCCGCCGGCAAAGCGACGATTGGGTCGTGACAGGCATCGGGGATTCCATTATCCATCGCGCCATGAACGGCCTTTCAAATCCCGCCGGCAACCTCGCGACCTTGATCCGCTGCCCCTCCGTGACCCCGGCGGAGGGCGGTGCGTTGACGGCGCTTGCCGCTATGCTGGAGCCGCTCGGCTTTTCCGTCGAACGGCCCGTCTTTTCGGCCGACGGGGCCTCCGATGTCGAAAACCTCTACGCCCGCCTCTCAGGTAACGGGCCGCATCTCATGTTCGCCGGCCACACCGACGTGGTGCCGCCGGGCGACGAGACGGCCTGGAGTCATCCGCCTTTCGCGGCGGAGATTCACGACGGCTTCATGTACGGGCGCGGCGCGGTCGACATGAAGGGCGGTATCGCCTGCTTCGTCGCCGCAGTGGCGCGCACAATCGCCGATCAAGGCAATCCCCGCGGATCGATCTCGCTCGTCATCACCGGCGATGAGGAAGGCCCGGCATTGAACGGCACCGTCAAGCTGCTCGACTGGGCGGCGAAGAAAGGCGAGCGCTGGAATGCTGCGATCGTCGGCGAGCCGACCAATCCCGGCGCCATCGGCGACATGATCAAAATCGGGCGGCGCGGTTCGCTGTCTGGCACGATCATCGTGAAGGGCCGGCAGGGTCACGTCGCCTATCCGCATCTCGCCGACAATCCCATACCCGGGCTGGTGGCATTGATCGAGGCGCTTCTCCAGCCGGCTTTCGATGCTGGTACGAAAGATTTCCAGCCGACCAATCTGGAAGTGACAACGATCGATGTCGGCAACCCTGCAACCAATGTCATCCCGGCAAAGGCGACGGCGTCGTTCAACGTCCGCTTCAACGACAGTTGGACAGCCGAGACCCTGCAGGCGGAAATCCAGAGCCGGCTTGACCATGCGGCGGCAAGCAACACGTTCACCTCCGGGAACGACAATCCGATTGCCTTCGAGCTCTGCTGGCGCGAGCGGCCAAGCCCTGTTTTCCTGACCCACGACCAGAAACTCATCGATGCGTTCGTCGGCGCGGCTCGCTCGGTGACCGGACGCAACCCGGAACTTTCCACATCGGGCGGCACGTCGGACGCGCGCTTCATCAAGGATTATTGTCCCGTGCTCGAATTCGGACTTCTCGGCCAGACCATGCACATGGTCGACGAACGCGTGGCCCTATCCGACCTCGAGACGCTGACGCAAATCTATCAGCGCTTTTTGACGGACTGGTTCGGCTAGTGGTTCGATTTCGACATTTGCATCCGTCATGTGGAAGCGCCCGAGCAAATGTCGGAATCAAGGGAACCACTAGCAAAATACTGATTATAGTGGAATTTTTGAATTTGACATTTGAGCGTGAGCGTGACGGATGCGGGACTCGAATGTCAAATTCGTTCCACTAGGCCCTGACATGCCGTCCTCCGACGAGATCCAGCAATATCTGCATGGCGCGTGGCGCCTGATGATGGGAAAGCCCGACGGGCTGCGGGCGCTCGACCTGTCGGTCGACGGCTTCTGGAATTCCTTCTTCGCCATCGTCGTGGCGCTGCCGGCCCTTATCGTCAATTGGGTAACGATCACCGATACCTATGGGGATATGGCGCAGACGTTCGACGACCGCTTCGCTATCTTCATCCGGCTGGCCGTCATCGATCTGGCCGCATGGCTGTTACCGCTTGCCGCGCTGGCGGTTGCGGCGCGCTGGGGCGGCATCGCCGGCCGCTACGTACATTATGTAGTGGCGAACAACTGGGCGACGGCGATCATCGCATGGCTGATGCTCCCGCCGGCCATTCTGCTGCTTTTCATGCCCCAGGCCACCGATGCGGCGTGGCTGATGTCGGTTGCCATTTTCCTCGGCTCGCAAATCCTGGTCTGGCGCCTGACCAACGTCGCCATCGGCAAAGGCGCGGCCATTGCCAGCATCGTCTTTGCCGGCATGTTCATCGCGTCGCTTTTCGTCCTGTTCGTTCTGCAGTGGCTGCTGGGCCTCACCTGAACGGTCAGGCGGGATAGTCCACGCCTACCAGATAGAGCCCGTCGGGCGGTGCTACCGGCCCGCAGGCGGAGCGGTCACAGGCTTCCAGCGCCCGCTTTACGTCGGCGGCGCTCCAGGCGCCCTCGCCGACGCGCTTTAGCGTCCCGACCATCGAACGCACCTGGTTGTGCAGGAAGGACCGCGCGGTGGCGCGGATCTCGATCGTCTCGCCGTCGCGCGTCACATCCAGCCGGTCGAGCGTCTTCAGCGGGCTTTTCGCCTGGCAGTGAACCGAGCGAAAGGTGGTGAAATCATGCCTGCCGACAAGCGTCTGCGCGGCCGCGTGCATGGCTCCGGCATCCAGATTCTTCGGGACCCACCAGGCCTGCCTGCGGTCCAGCGCCAGCGGGGCGCGGCGGTTGACGACGCAATAGAGATAATGCCGGCGCATCGCGGAAAACCGGGCGTCGAAATCGCCGGGCACGAGCGACGCCGCAAGAATGGCCACCGTCTCGCCGGCCGATTGCAGATGGGCGTTGATGGCGTCGCGCACCGTGTCGGCGGGCCACTCCTTTTCCAGGTCGAGATGCGCGACCTGCCCCTTTGCGTGTACGCCGGCGTCCGTTCGCCCGGCGCCACGCACCGTCGCCTGTTCGCCACAGAAGCCAGCGACCGCCTGCTCGATCGCCGCCTGCACGGAATGCTGGCCGAGTTGCCGCTGCCAGCCGGCATAGGGCGAGCCGTCATATTCGATGTCGAGGCGGTAGCGGGGCACGACGCTTGCGTCGCTCAGGCAGCGAGATCGGTGGCGAACGCCAACGGATAGACGAGCCGTCCCTCCAGCGGTGCCTCGCCCCAGGCAAGTGCCTGCAAGGCGTCGCCCTGATAGGCGCTGTCGAAACCGGCGGCACGGTCGTGGCTGTACCCGAAACGACCGTAATATTTCGGATCGCCGAGCACGATCGCCAGCGTCTCGCCTGCTTCCTTGAGCTTCGGATGTGCCTCGCGGACGAGCGCGCCGCCGATGCCGCTGCGATGGAAGGACGGCTCGACCGCCAGAGGCGCCAGCGCCACGGCCCTGTCCTGCCTGGCTCCGTCCTTTATGATCAGGCGCGAAAACAGGATATGGCCGACCACCTGGTCGTCATCGACCGCGACGAGTTCAAGCACGGCATCGCCCGCCGCGACCAGCGCGTCCACCAGGCCGGCTTCGGCATGCTGCCCGAAGGCGTGCTCCTCGACCTCGCGGATGGCCTCACGGTCGCTGGCGATCGCCGCCCGTATCGACATCATGCTCATGACCGTATCGTCCCTTTTCCGATTTTCGTTCCGCGAAGGAATTCCTCCGCCCGCATCGCTCTGCCGCCGGCGCGCTGCACTTCCTCCAGCCTCACAGCGCCGTCACCGCAAGCGATGGTGAGGGCATCGTCGAGGATTACGCCGGGCGCGCCATTTCCTGTCCCGAGCGTCGAACGCAACAGCTTGACCCGTTCCACCTTGCCGCCGATTTCCATCTCGAACCAGGCGCCGGGAAATGGCGAGAGGCCGCGAATGTGGTTGTGAACCTGTGCGGCGGGCCTGTTCCAATCGACGCGCGTCTCCGCCTTGTCGATCTTCTTCGCATAGGTCGCCCCTTCGGCTGGCTGCCGCGTCAAGGCGAGGGTCCCCTCCTCAAGCGCCAGCAGCGCTCGCACCATCAGCGCCGCGCCGACATGCATCAACTCGTCATGCAACTCGCCGGCAATCATGTCGGGCGCGATGGCAACCCGGTCGGTCAGTGCGACAGGGCCGGTATCGAGCCCCTCCTCCATCTTCATGACCATCATGCCGGTCTCGGCGTCGCCGGCCATGATGGCGCGGTTGATGGGGGCCGCGCCACGCCAGCGTGGCAGAAGCGAGGCGTGGCCATTGAAGCAGCCGAGCCGGGTTCCTTCCAGTATCGGCCTGGGCAAAAGCAGACCATACGCGACAACGACGGCCGCATCCGCCTCCAGGGCGCGAAAAGCCTGCTGTTCCCCGACGGATTTCAGGGATGTTGGCGTTCGCACCTCGACGCCCAGTTTTCGCGCCTCGCGATCCACCTGCGAAGGAACAAGGTCCAGCCCGCGCCGCCCCGCCGGCCGTGGCGGCTGGGTGTAAACGGCGGCGATCTCGTGTCCGGCGCCGGCGATCGCGGCTAGCGTCGGCACGGAAAATTCCGGCGTTCCCATGAAGATGATGCGCAGCGGCATGTGTCCGTCCGGCTCGGGTGAGGCGCGAGCGACTGCCGCTCACGCGGCTCGTTCAAACGGGTTTACCAGCTTCAGGTCAAGCCCCTCGAAATCGCGGACATTGCGGGTGGCGAGCGTGGCGTCATGGACGAGGCATATCGCGGCGATCATCAAATCGAAATCCAGAACCGCAAGGCCGACCCGTTCGGTCGTTGATATCAGTGATATCATCGTCTAACGCGGCGGTTTCTTAGAGATGACGCGCTTCACCCCACCATGCGGGCGGGCGGCTTGTCGCGCGCCATTTTCTTGAACTTTTTCACCACCATGTCGCGCTTGAGCTTGGAGATATGGTCGATGAACAGCACGCCGTTCAAATGGTCGATCTCGTGCTGCAGGCAGACAGCGAGAAGCCCATCCGCCTTGATCTCGTGCTGCCTGCCGTCAAGATCGAGATATTTAACCGTCACGTCCGCCGGCCGTTCCACTTCGGCATAATAGTCCGGGATCGAGAGACAGCCTTCTTCATACGTGGCCGCCTCGTCCGAGCGCCCGACGATTTCCGGATTGATGAAAATCCGCGGCTCCTTCGGTTCGCCTTCCTTGGCAAGATCGATGACGAGGATGCGCCGCGGTTCGCCGACCTGAATGCCGGCCAGACCGATGCCCGGCGCGTCATACATGGTCTCGAAAAGATCGGCGGCGAATTTGTGCACATCTTCGTCCATGCGCTCGACAGGCTTGGAAACCTGACGCAGCACCGGGTCGGGAAGCAGGATGATGGGCCTTATGCTCATGGCTTTCAGGTAATCGGTCGCCGCCTAAGCGTCAACGGTGCGTATCGCCGTTCTTGTTTTGATCTATCGCTATCCTCCAAATCGCCTATGATGGCCGGATGAGCGATTCTTCTTCCCTGCTTTCGCAGCCCTTCATGCGTCTCGGCGCGACGACGATACATCTCGGACAAGCCTTGGCGGTGCTGGCGGCGCTCGCCCTGGTCCTCTTTCTTCTGCTGGTGGTCGCGCTCTGGCGTTCGGCCAAGGCCCGCACCCAGGCGGCAGCCGAGGCCGCGGACCATGCCCGCGACGCGGAAGCGCGTATGGAAGGCATCTTGAAGGCACAGGCCGAGATGCAGGGACGGCTCGGCGCTGTCGCCGAGGTATTCGGATCGCGCCAGGCGGAATTGACCAAGGCCATCGGTGAACGCCTCGACGGCATGAGTTCGCGGCTCGGCCAGTCGATGAGCGACCAGACCAGGTCGACGCACGAAAACCTCACCAAGCTGCAGGAGCGGCTGGCGGTCATCGATACGGCGCAGACCAACATCCAGTCGCTCGCCGGACAGGTCGTGCAGTTGCAAGCGATCCTGTCCAACAAGCAGACGCGCGGGGCTTTCGGCCAAAGCCGCATGGAGGCGATCGTCGCCGACGGGCTGCCGAAAGGCGCCTATGAATTCCAGGCGACGCTGTCGAACGGCAGCCGCCCCGACTGCCTGATCAAGATGCCCAACAACGCGCCGTCGCTGGTGGTGGACGCCAAATTCCCGCTGGAGGCGTGGAACGCCATCCGCGCGGCCGCCGATGGCGAAGGGAGCGCGGAGGCGCAGCGTCAGGCGGCGCAGGCCTTTCGCCGCGACATCGAGGTTCATATCCGCGATATCGCGCAGAAATACTTTTTGACCGGCGAGACGCAGGATACGGCGTTCATGTTCGTCCCGTCCGAATCGATTTTCGCTGAAATCCATGAGAATTTCGAAGGGCTGGTGCAGCGCGCCCACCGCGCCCGGGTGGTCATCGTTTCACCGTCGCTGCTGATGCTGTCGATCCAGGTGATCCAGTCGGTGCTGAAGGATGCGCGCATGCGCGAGCAGGCGCATCTGATCCAAGGCGAGGTTATCCGCATGATGGAAGACGTGAACCGGCTCGACGACCGGGTGCGCAAATTGCAGGCGCATTTCGCGCTGACCCAAAAGGATGTCGACCAGATCCTGACCTCGACGGACAAGGTGACGAAACGCGGCCAGAAGATCGAGGCGCTGGAATTCGGCGGGAGTCAGAACGCAAGCGAGGATTTCGATCCCACGACCATGGAAAACCAGAAAGGCCGCGCCGAGGGCGCGGCCCGTTCCACGACGGGGCAGTTGCGGCTCAGGGTGGTCGAGGACGAATGATCCCCGCCGCTTGAAAACACCCGTTCAGTCAATCAGTAACAGGGATGCCCGCGACCGTAATCGTCGATCCACAGGCGGCGACGCCAATCGACGCGCCTGAAATCCGAGCAGGATGGCAAACGGCGCTCGTAAACCCGTTCATAGCCGTCGTCGGGATATCGGTCCTCATAGATGACCGTAGGAGCCGGCGCGGCATAGGTCGAGCCGACCACTGCCCCCAAGGCCAAGCCACCGAGCACGCCAGCCGCTACCGCGCCGCCATTGCCGTGGTGGTAGTGATGCCAATCGCGCGCCTGCGCCGGGGCCGTAACGGCAACACTCGCGCCTGTGACCATTAATGCCGCAATACCGGCAAGGCCCACACGCTTCCAACTGCCGGCATTACGCGGCCGGCCCGCCTCTTTCGTAGTAAAATCCGACATTTTGCTTCTCCTGATAGGCTTGGCGCGATCCGCCAACCAACTCCAAGCGGGCTTCACCGCCGGTCGAACGTACCCTTCGGAGGTAAAAACGGCGAAAAGGCGAATAAGTGCCCGCCTGACGAAAATTTAATGTTCACAGATGGTTAACAGAATACATACAAATAGAGCGATCCGTTTACCCGCGCCATCGCTGCGCGCGACGGTCGGGGCGCCGATGAACTTTTCGGGAGCTCGGTGCGATCCGCGGTAGAAGGGATGTGTGTGGCCGGTGATCGTGGGCCTTCGTAGGATTTGGCCGTGGCAGAGGATCAATCCGTCTGTCGAAACCCCATCCAACCGGAGGACCCTACCATGAAGATCATTCTACTCACCGCCGTCGCATCGCTCGCTTTCGTCGGCGCCGCCGCCGCCGGCGAAATGGAAGGCACCGTCAAGAAAGTCGACATGGACAAGCACATGATCATGATGGAAGACGGCATGTCGGTGACCACCAACAAGGACGTCAAGCTCGACCACATCATGATGGGCGACAAGGTCAAGGTCATGACCGACGACAACAAGATGGGCACGATGGTCGAGAAGATGAAATAGGCTTTTCAGGCATTTTCATTTTGACGTGGCCGGCGGGTGACCTCCGGCCACTTTTTTGTCTTGCATTCGATGTAGAACAGCCCTTGATGCAACCATGAATCCGATGGCCGCCAGCGGTCAGGCCGGTTTCGCCCAAAGGGAGATTTCGCCATGGCTAAGGGTCAGATGCGCAGCAACAAGGAAGCGCGCAAACCGAAGAAGGACAAGAAGGCCCCCGCGGGCCCGGCCCCGCTTGCCGCTGGCAAGGGTGCCGTCAGTAGCGCCGCCAAGCCCAAGGGCAAGTAGAGGCTACGCTTCATCGCATCCGACGGCGAGCCAAGCGCCGCCGAGACGATATACTATTCCACGATCACGGAGCATGATCCGATTGGATCGAATCGTGCCGTGATCTTATCCTCATTGTTGAGCATGATCTTTTCGGAAAACTGGTGTCCCACTTTTCCGGGCCATGCTTTGATCTAACGCGGCGGGATCAGCGGCCGCCGCGTTTGCGGGCCTTGCGCGCGGCGTAACGGGCGTCGCGGGCCGCCTTGCGCGCGGCTTCATCCGCCAGGACCCTGGAGATGCGGTCGCGCTCTTCGGATTCCTTGGCCTCGGCCTCGGCCTTGAGCCGCGCCTCCTCGGCGATGCGCTCGGCTTCCGCCTGCTTTTCGCGTTCGGCCTTTTCTTCCGCTTCGCGGGCCAACCGCTCCTTGCGCTCTATTTCCTTGATACGGGCGCGCTCCTCGCGCGCTTCCAAAACTGCCTTCCGCTCGGCCTGCCTGGCGAGCACGGCCGGGTCGTCTGCCGCCGGCTTCGCCTTGAATTTTTCCAACAAAGCCTTCTTCGCTTCGGCGGCGGTCTGGCGGCGTTCCGAAAATTCCTTTTCCCTAAAGATAGCCAATTCCTGTCTGCTCCGTTCCATTCATCGAGGCAGCCCTGCCGCCTCGTGCGCGTAAATGCTGCCGCGCGGCCACAAGTTCAAGCGGAAAATTCATGATCTGGCGCAATTGCCCCATTCAGGGTAAAGCTATGGTACTAAGGAAGCCGGATTGGACGGTCGGGGCGCCATCCAAATCCGCGCTCAACGCAATTCCATGCGCCGACACACAGGAACGGGACAATTTCCGTTCCCGTGCGGCTCACACCCAAACCAATGAAGGAGCCATCCATTGGCCACTGATTTGAAAGACGCCCGCGAACGGGCGGATGCAAAGTTCAAGAAGGCCCAGGCTGCGGACCGCGCCATGGCGGAATATGAGGCAGAAGGCAAGGCGCGCCGCGCCAAGACAGC
This sequence comes from uncultured Alphaproteobacteria bacterium, assembly GCA_963752795.1. Taxonomy (GTDB): domain Bacteria; phylum Pseudomonadota; class Alphaproteobacteria; order Rhizobiales; family Rhizobiaceae; genus Mesorhizobium_L. Next base: position 124,497 of record CAVVZH010000004.1, on the reverse strand, counting down.
CAAGCTGAAGGAATTACGGCTGGCCAAGGAAGAATCCGATCGCGAAGAGGCCGAGGCCAATCCGGCGCCGGCCAAGAAAAAGGCTGCGCCCAAGAAGGCAGCGGCCAAGAAAGCGGTGGCCAAGAAGGCTTCGGCATGATGGCAGGCGAATTTGGCGAAGACGGAGTGAAAGCACGGCGCATCGTTCTTGTCCGGTATCCCGAAGGCATGCCGGGCGACGCCGATCTCCGGCTCGAGGCAATGCCGGCGCCACAGCCGAAATCGGGCGAGGTGCTGCTGAGGACCATCTATCTTTCGCTGGATCCCTACATGCGCGGCCGCATGAGCCCGGCGAAATCCTACGCCAAGGGAATCAAGCCGGGCGACACGATGGTGGGCGCGACCGTATCGGAAGTCATGGAAAGCAATGTCGCGGGCTTCACGGCGGGCGACATCGTGCTCGGCTATGATGGATGGCAGACGCATGCGATTTCCGACGGCAAGGGCCTGATCAAACTCAATCCCGCCGAGGCTCCAATCACCACCGCGCTCGGTGTTCTCGGCATGCCAGGTTTCACCGCCTATGCCGGATTGCTCGAACATGGCCGGCCGAAGGAGGGCGAAACGGTCGTCGTGTCGGCGGCATCGGGGGCCGTCGGTCAGATCGTCGGGCAGATCGCCAAGATCAAGAGTTGCCGAACGGTCGGCATTGCCGGCGCCGATGACAAATGCCGGATGGTCACCGACGAATTCGGCTTCGACGCGGCGGTGAACTACAAGGACGCGGATTTCCGCGACAAGCTTGCCGGCCGCCTGCCCGCAGGGCGTCGACATCTATTTCGAGAATGTCGGCGGCGATGTGTTCAAGGCGGTGCTGCCGCTGCTCAACGATTTCGCGCGCATTCCCGTGTGCGGCCGCATCGCGCACTATAATGACACGGCGCTGCCCGAAGGCCCGGATCGCTTGCCGCAGTTCATGGGGCTGGTGCTGACGCGGCGGCTCTCGGTGCGCGGCTTCATCCAGTTCGATCACCTTGACCGATGCCGGCCTTCCGCCGCGACATGGCCGAGTGGATTCGCGACGGCAAGGTTCGTTACCGCGAGGACATCGTGCAAGGACTCGAAAATACCGTCGAGGCGTTTCAGGGACTGCTGACCGGCAGGAACCGCGGCAAGTTGATCATTCAGGTTGGTGAGGATCCGACCCGGTAATTCGCAACGCCAGGCGCTGACATTTCGCGAGCCGCTGCCGATCTGATCCGAGTGATGCCAGCCGAATTTCAGCACTCAGCCGTCCTTGCAGGCACGATCGCTGTCCTGCAGCCACTCGGACTGGAGTACCGGGAAGGCTTGCTCGCGGCGGCGAGCGATGGCGCGTTATGGAATCTCGCCGTCACGGTGGTTCCGGGTCCGTCAACCATCGACGCATATATCGAGCGTGCCCTTTCCGGACGCAACGAAGGCACGGTGCTGCCTTTTGCCATCGTCGAGCGTAAAAGTTCGCGGGTCGTCGGCAGCACGCGCTTCTGGAGGATCGATCCGGCAAACCGCAAGCTGGAGATCGGCCATACATGGCTCGCCCATTCCGCCCAGCGCACGGGGATCAATACGGAGGTCAAATATCTGATGCTCCGCCACGCCTTCGAGACGCTCGACTGCGTCCGCGTTCATTCGCCACCGATGAACTCAGTAGTGCACCGGACCGCGCCGGAGCGTCGGGGAGGCGTCATATGCATGAGCGGATACATGCCGGACGGACGCAAGCGCAATTCGGTGCGCTTCAGCATTATCGATACGGAGTGGCCGTCGGTAAAAAGCCGCCTTGAGGCCTTGCTTGGGTAAGTCACCTTAAAACGCAGGGTGCGACAATCTGCACATATGTCAGGCAGGCTGCCCTATTGCCGAATCATGGGGCACATCGTATCTATAACCGGTCGGCCATCTACTCCTCCCAGATGCGATGCCGACACCGAGTGTGGCGCACCTCCTCCCGCGTCACATTTCAAATCGGACCCGCTGCACCTCCTCCCGCAGCGGGTCTTTTTTTGCCTGGATTTCGGGACTGAAGAGCGGTTCGGCTATTCCTTGACGGCGCCCGTCATCGACGAAACGTAGTAGTCGACGAAGAAGGAATAGAGGATCACCACCGGCAGCGAGCCGAACAGCGCGCCGGCCATCAGCGCGCCCCATTCGTAGATGTCGCTGCGCACCAGTTCCGTCAGCACGCCGACCGGCACCGTCTTGTTCTCCGACGACTGGATGAAGGTCAGCGCATAGATGAACTCGTTCCAGGACAGGGTGAAGGCGAAGATCGCCGCCGAGATCAGCCCGGGAATCGATAACGGCAGGATGATCTTGAGCAGGATCTGCCAGCGATTGGCGCCGTCGATAAGCGCGCATTCCTCAAGCTCGTAGGGAATCGATCGGAAATACCCCATCAGAAGCCAGGTGCAGAACGGCACGAGAAAGGTCGGATAGGTCAGGATCAGCGCCCATTTCGAGTTGTAGAGGCCAAGCTTGAAGACCATGAAGGCGAGCGGAATGAACAGGATCGACGGCGGCACGAGATAGGCGAGAAAGATGCCGAGCCCGACATAGCGCGAACCCAGAAGCGCAGCCGCTCGATGGCGTAGGCGGCGAGCACCGACACGACAATCGATATGATCGTTGCCGAGACGGCGATGAACATCGTGTTCCAAAGCCATTCCGGATACGAGGTTTCGAAAAGGAGGTAGCGAATATGGTCGCAGCGTCGGCCCGACAACCCAGAAGGGGCTGTAGTGCTCGTAGATCGGTGAGTTCGAAATTCGGCTTTATGGCGGTGATCGTCATCCAGTAGAATGGAAACAGCAGGACGAAGACGAATACAGCAAGCGGCAGATAGACCACCACGATGCGGCGCGGAAGGCTCGACAGATAGCCCATGCCGCCTTCATCGCCGTTCGCGACAGCGGGAGCCGTTGATTTCCCGGCCATCAGTCACGCCCTCCCTGCTGCCAGCGGCGTCGCTGCATGCCGAAATAACTGAACAGGATGGCCGCCAGCAGGAAGGGGATCATCGCCACCGCGATCGCCGCGCCCTCGCCGAGATGGCCGCCGGGAATGGCTCGCTGGAAGGACAAGGTCGCCATCAGATGGGTGGAGTTCACCGGGCCGCCGCGCGTCAGGACGTAGATCAACTGGAAGTCGGTGAAGGTAAACAGGACCGAGAACGTCATGACGACCGCGATGATCGGCGTCAGCATCGGCAGCGTCACATGCCAGAACCGCTGCCATGCCCCGGCGCCGTCCAGCGTCGCCGCTTCGTAGAGCGATGGCGAGATCGTCTGCAAACCGGCCAGCAAGGTGATCGCGACGAAGGGAATGCCGCGCCATACATTCGCGGCGATGACGGAAGCGCGGGCCAGCGTGGGATCGCCGAGAAAATTGATGGGATGGTCGATGATCCCCATCCGCATCAGCGACCAGGAAATGATCGAGAACTGGGCGTCGTATATCCACCAGAAGGCAATGGCAGACAGAACCGTGGGAACGACCCAAGGCAGTAGCACGATCGCCCGGAAGAAGGCCTTGAACGGCAATTTCTCGTTGAGGATCAGCGCCAGCCAAAGGCCGAGCGCGAACTTCACGATCGAGGCGACCACCGTATAGAGGATGGTGTTGAAGACGGACAACCAGAACACCGGATCCGACCACAAATCCTGGTAATTCTCCCATCCGATGAAAACGCCCGCACGCCCGATCTGCGTGTCGGTGAAACCCAGCCAGACGCCGAGGCCCAGAGGGTAGGTCAGGAAGACAAGCAGGATCGCCGCCGCCGGCAACAGGAAAACGAAGCCGAGAACGTTGCGGCTTTCCAGCCCTCTGGAAAACCAATTTCCCGACGCGCCTCGCGGGACCGTCAGCGTGGCCGGTGCGGCATCATTCATTCATCAGGTCCTGTCGCTGCGAACAAGGCGGAAAGCCGATTCCGGCCCAAAGGCGGCGTACGGCCAAAAAAATCCCAAACCGGCGTCTCGATCGCCGGAGCGTGGCGGCCGGGCGTCATCCGTCCGCCGGAACGGCGTTGTTCCGGCGGACAGTATCCCATCCGCCGGGACATTTTTCGGTTATGCCTTATAATAGCGCTTGGCGCGTTCCTCGGCCCGCGCGGCGGCTTCCTTCGGCGACCGCTGCCCGGTGACGGCCTCGGCGAACATGTCGACCAGTACATAGTCCGCCATGACGGCGGCCGATGCAGGCCCTAGCGGTCCGGCGTAACCGTTGGTGCGAAGCGTTTCCGATGCCTTGGCGTAGGGCGCGAAGGCCGGATCGGCGGTCCAGATCGGATTGTCGGCATATGATTTCAGTGTCTGGCAGCAATAGGCGCTGGAGCCTTCGAGCCACTTGTCCATCTGCGGCTTCTCGAACATGTATTGCAGGTAGGCCTTCGCCGCGTTCGGATATTTCGTGTATTTGAAGATGACGGCGCTCGTCACCTGATGCAGTTCGACATCCTTGCCGCTCTTGCCCACCGGAAGATTGGTCGTTCCGATATCCTTGGCGAGGTCCGCCATCTTGGGATCGTTCTTGGCGGCGTAGTAGGCCGACACGCCATTGGCGATGACCGACACCTGGCCAGCGAGGAAGGCGCGGTTGTTGTTGACGTCAAGCCAGCTTTCCGTACCCGGGATGAACGTCTTGTAGAGTTCCATCGCATATTTGATGGCGTCGATGGTCTCCGGGCTGTTGATGGTCACCTTGCTGTTTTCGTCGACCATCTTGCCGCCGTGGCTCCACAAGAGCCAATGCGCGTAATTGTTGCCGTCGCCGACGCCGTGGCCATGCGTGAAGCCGGCCGGTGTCAGGCCCTTGGACTTCAACGCCTGGCAGAGCTTCAGGAAGGAATCGGTATCCTTGGGGAATTCGCTGAATCCGCCTTTTCGACGATGCTCTTGCGATAGACGATGGCATTGCCGATCGTGGCGATCGGCAGGCCGACGAACTTGCCGTCACTGGTCGCATAGGATTTCGGCCCGTCATACCAGCCGCCATACTTGCCGCCGAGATAGTCGGCAAGATCGGATACGTCCATCAGCTTGTCGGGATATTGCTGCGGATCGTCGAACCACACCCACATGATGTCCGGACCGGAGCCGACATTGGCCGCAACGGCCGCCTTCGGACGGATGTCTTCCCAGCTTTCCTTGTCGATGCGGACATCGATACCCGTTGCTTCGGTAAACTTCTTGGTGTTGGCGAGCCACGCCGTTTCGTCGCCCGACACGAAGGGCGACCAGCGCGTCACGCGCAGCGAAGCGCCTTTTTCCGGCTGGAATTTGAGCGGGGTCGCATCGTCGGCGGCGGCCCGCCCGGCTCCGATCAGGGGCAATCCGGCAGCACCGACCGCCAAACCCGCGCCGGTGCGCAGCAGATCGCGTCTTGAAATCGTCATTTATCTTCCTCCACTTTTCATTCGCCTGTCCGGGGCATGGTTTTGGTCCTGCGCGGCGCCGCCAAACCGTTGTCCGGTCTCGGCGTCGAACAGGTGGACCTGATCCCGCTCGGGTGCGAGATGGATCATCTCTGCAGGCCGGAAAGCATGGCGTTCGCGGAAGACGGCGGTGATCTGCTCACCGCCGATTTTCGCGAAAACCTGGATTTCCGAACCAGTCGGCTCGACCACGGTAACCTCGGCGGGGACGCCGTCGTCGGAAAGACGGATATGCTCCGGCCGTATGCCGTAAACGGCTGCCCGTCCGGCAGCTTCCGGCGGGACGGAGCCCAGCGGCAGCACGGCGCCCGAATCGGCAATGAAAGACGGCGAACCGTCCTCGGCCACGCGGCCCTTCAGGAAATTCATGGCCGGCGAACCGATGAAGCCGGCGACGAAAAGATTGTCGGGGCGGTCGTAAAGATCGAGCGGCGATCCCATCTGCTCGACGATGCCGTCATGCATGACGACGATCTTGTCGGCCATCGTCATGGCCTCGACCTGATCGTGCGTCACGTAGATGGTCGTGGTCTTCAATCGCTGGTGCAGTTCCTTGATCTCGGTGCGCATGGCGACCCGAAGCTTGGCGTCCAGATTGGAGAGCGGCTCATCGAAAAGGAAAACCTGCGGATCGCGTACGATGGCGCGCCCCATCGCCACGCGCTGGCGCTGGCCGCCGGAAAGCTGGCGCGGATAGCGCTCGAGAAGGGGAAGAAGGCCGAGGATTTCGGCGGCGCGCCGGATGCTGGCCTCGATTTCCGCCTTCGGCGCACCGCGCAGCTTGAGCGAAAAGGCCATGTTCTGGCCGACCGTCATGTGCGGGTAAAGCGCGTAATTCTGGAACACCATCGCAATGTCGCGTTCCTTGGGCGGCAAATTATTGACCACCCGTTCGCCGATCGCGATCTGGCCGCCGGTGATCTGCTCCAGCCCGGCGATCATGCGCAAAAGAGTCGACTTGCCACACCCCGAAGGTCCGACCAGCACGACGAATTCGCCATCAGCGATATCGACCGAAACGCCATGAATGACTTCGGTCGATCCGAAAGACTTGCGAACATCGCGGATCACCACATCTGCCATGCGGGCAGCCTCCTCCCATTGATATGCTGGGCGGCCGCGCCGGCACAACGTCCGGCTTCCTCAACGCATACGCCCTCGAAGACTTGCGATGATTGCATGCTTGGCCGAGTATGCCAAGACGGTAGCGCTGTCATTGTCGGAAATCCCGACGCCTTGTCCATCCGCGCCTAGCGAATTTCCCTAACCAGCTTCGCATCCGGGAAGCAGGTCGCGGCGAGGCCGTTCCTGGCCTGCCATTCGCCGATGGAACGGCGGGTCTTGAAGCCGGGGAAGCCGTCGGCGCCGCCGACGTCGTAGCCCTTCTTCTGCAGCGCGCGCTGCATTCGCGCGATGTCGGAGCGGTAAAGACCGCCGATCTTGCCCCAGCCCGCCGAAAAGTCCTTCGCCGCGCCCTGCATGCGGTCCGCCGCGTGCCCGATAAAGAGGGCGTAGAGATCGCTGTTATTGTATTCCTTGAGCACGTAGAAATTCGGCGTGGCGATGAAGGCGGGACCGAAACGGCCGGCCGGCATCATCAGGAATCCTTTTGCCTTGCGCTCGGCGGCGGGAAAATCCCTGCCGCCGACGCGCGCGATGCCCATGGCGGCCCAATCGCCGATTGTCCTGCCGCGATCGGGCCCTTCGAGCGAACAGGATACCTTGTCCGGCACCGTCACCTCATAGCCCCAGTCACGGCCCGGCACCCAGCCATATTGCTGCAGGTAATGGGCAATGGAGGCCAGCGTGTCGGGCACGGAATTCCAGATATCGCGCTTGCCGTCGCCATCGAAATCGACCGCATGCTGAAGGTAGGAGGACGGCAGGAACTGCGGCTGGCCGAGCGCGCCGGCCCAGGAACTCTTCATCTGTGCCGGGCCGATATAGCCTTTCTGGACGATCTCCAGCGCCGCCAAAACCTCCTTGCGGAAGAGATCCTTGCGCCGCGCCATGAACGCCTTGGTGCCAAGCACCTCGAACGCGTCATAGGGAATTTTCACGGAGCCAAATCCAGTCTCGCGGCCCCAGATGGCGAGCACGATCGGAACGGGCACGCCATAGCGTTTCTCGACGGCCGCCAGGGTGGAGGTGTAATGCTGAAGCCGCGACTGGCCCCCGGCAACCACGGGTCCGATGGCGCGTTCGGAAAAGTAGGCGCCGGGCGAGCCGAACTCGGCCTGATGCTGCACCTTCGGCACACTTGGCTTTTCGCCGGGGGGGACAAGGTCCGGAAGCTTCCAGTTCAGATGGACGCCCTTGAAAGCGGAGCGGAAGGTCGCTTCGGAGACGCCGAGCTTTTTCGCTTCGGGCAGTAGATCGTCGGACAGCCATGCCCGGAACTGGTGCTCGACGGCGGCATGGCTCGCGGCATGGGCGGGGGACGCTGCGGCATACAGGCATAGGACGATCGGAAGAACAAATCGCATCAGAACGCCGTGCGCGATTTGAGCGCGGCGGAAAGGGTGCCCTCGTCGAGATAATCGAGTTCGCCGCCGACCGGCACGCCATGCGCCAGCCGCGTGATCTTCGCGCCGAGGCCGGAAAGCTGGTCGGTGATGTAGTGCGCGGTGGTCTGGCCCTCGACGGTGGCGTTGACGGCGAGGATCACCTCGGCGACACCGCCGGCCGCGATTCGGCCGACCAGCGATTTCAGGTTCAGATCGTCCGGCCCGATTCCATCAAGCGGCGACAGCGTGCCGCCCAGCACATGAAAGCGCGCGTTCATCGCGCCGGCCCGCTCCAGCGCCCACAAATCGGCGACATCTTCTACCACGATCAGGGTCGAGTCGTCGCGGCGCGGATCGGTGCACACGATGCACGGATCGACCGTGTCGACATTGCCGCAGACCGAACAGACCCGGACCTTCTCCACCGCCTCGCCCATGGCAATGGCCAGCGGCGCCAAGAGCTGCTCCTTCCTCTTGATGAGGTGCAGCGCGGCGCGCCTGGCCGAGCGCGGCCCCAGCCCCGGCACCTTGGCGAGGAGCTGGATCAGGCGTTCGATCTCGGGACCGGCGATGGATTTGGACATGGTGTGATATCAGGCGGTTGATCTGGCGGGCACGGGAAGTCGGCAATGGGCAGATCGGCCGTCGGAAGATCGTTTCGCCATCCGCTATTCGACGGACTGCTGCCTGTTGCCTATTGCCGACTGCCGATTGCTTCCTTCTAGAACGGCAGCTTCATGCCGGGCGGAAGAGGCAATCCAGCCGTCATCTCGCGCGTCTTTTCCTGCATGATCGCCTCGACCTTGGTCTTGGCGTCGTTATGGGCGGCGAGGATCAGATCCTCGAGGATCTCGACATCGTCCTCCTTGAACAGGGACGGGTCGATCTTCAGCGCCTTCATATCGAACTTGCCCGACAGGGTGACGTTGACCAGACCGCCGCCGGATTGACCGCTCGCCTCGATGGAGGCGACTTCCTGTTGCATGGCTTCCATCTTGGCCTGCATTTCCTTGGCCTTTCCCATCAGGCCCATCAGATCCTTCATCGCCATCTCCGTTCAATCTTCCTCATTTTCATCATCGGCCGGGTCCGGCGCGGCTTCGGCGGGCATACCCTCGCCATCCGCCACTTCGGGACTCTCGGGCAGCTTCACATTGACGATCTTCGCGCCGGGAAAGCGGGAAAGGATCGCCGCGACATTGGGATCGGCGCGCGCGTCAAGAATAGCGCTTTCGCGTTTGGACGTCTCCATTTCGGCGAGCGTCTGGCCGCCTTCCTCGCGCGACACCGTCACCAGCCAGTTGCGGCCGGTCCATTTGCGCAGGCGGGCGTTCAGATCCCCGGCGAGGGTCTTGGGTGCGTCGCCCGTCAAGGAGATGTCGAGCCGCCCCGGATCGAGGCGCACGAGACGCACGCAGCGCTTGACCAGGACCTTGAACGCCATGTCGCGCTCGGCATCCGCCAAAGCGGCGATATCGGCGAGCGAGGCGATGCGCACGGAAGGGGTAGGCTCCTCCTCGACCGGCGGCGGCGGCGTGAATTGCGGGGCGGCGTCGGGCTCCCGTTCCACCAGCCGCATGGTCTGACCGCCGCTGTTTCCCGCCACGGGACCCGCCGATGGCGCTCGTGCAGGGGCAACGGCGTTGGCGGGCGCGCCCTGCGGCGCTGGCGAAGAGATTTGCGCGCCGGTGTTGCCGGCGTCGGCTAGCGGCCGCGAGGGCTGATCATCGAGCGTCCTCAGCGCTTCGTCGAGCGTCGGCAAGGTGGCGGCATGGGCAAGCCGAATCAGCACCATCTCGGCGGCGCTTGCCGGACGTGCCGCGCCCTGCACCTCGCCGATTCCCTTCAGAAGCATCTGCCAGGCGCGCGACAACACCCGCACGGAGAGTTTTTCGGCAAAAGCGGCGCCGCGCGTCTTCTCCTCCTGCGAAAGCGAGGCATCACGCGCTGCCTCGGGAACGAAGCGCAGGCGGGTCACCAGATGGGTAAATTCGGCAAGGTCGGTGAGCACGACAGCCGGATCGGCGCCGGCATCGTATTGGGCACGGAATTCATGCAGCGCATTGGCGACATCGCCCTTCAACAGAAGCTCGAACAGATCGACCACGCGCCCGCGATCGGAAAGGCCGAGCATGGAGCGCACCTCCTCGCCCGTTACCCCGGCTTCGCCATGCGCGATCGCCTGGTCGAGGATGGAGAGGGCGTCGCGCACCGAGCCTTCGGCGGCCCGCGCGATCATGGAAAGCGCCGAATCCTCGACCTTGATTTCTTCCAGACCGGCGATCTTTTCCAGATGGGAGACCAGAACGCCGGCATCGACGCGACGCAGGTCGAAGCGCTGGCAACGCGAAAGCACCGTGATCGGGACCTTTCGGATCTCGGTCGTGGCGAAGATGAATTTGACGTGCGGCGGCGGCTCTTCCAGCGTCTTCAGCAGGCCGTTGAAGGCCTGGTTGGAGAGCATGTGCACCTCGTCGATGATGTAGACCTTGTAGCGCGCCGCGACCGGGGCGTAGCGCACCTGCTCGATGATCTCGCGGATGTCGTCGATGCCGGTATGAGACGCGGCGTCCATCTCGATCACGTCGACATGGCGGCCTTCCATGATCGCCTGGCAGTGCTCGCCAAGTTCGGGGAAACTGATCGACGGTTCGTTGACGGTCGCGGTTTTGTAGTTCAGCGCGCGCGCCAGAATGCGCGCGGTCGTCGTCTTGCCGACGCCACGCACGCCGGTCAGCATCCACGCCTGGGCGATGCGGCCGGTCTTGAAGGCGTTGGTCAGCGTGCGGACCATCGGCTCCTGACCGATCAGGTCGGAGAAATCGCGCGGCCGGTATTTGCGCGCCAGCACCCGGTAAGGGGCGGCCTTGGCCGCGGCGAGCGCCGAAACCCCGGCCTTTTCGACGGACGGTGTCTGTCCGGCTTCGTCCATGCGTCCGTTTCGCTCCAGATCGGTGATCGATGCCCGGCGCCGCGCCGGTACGGCTTCACTGTCGCCTCCCGCGCGGGGCGGCGTCAATGCCGCCGGGCAAATCAAAAGCCGAAAGGTGGGAGGCTGGCACGATGACCCGTGCCGTGGCTCGTTAGGGCTGCTTCCTTCCGGACCTGACCCGGTTGGCGAGTGGCTCGTCCACCACCAACCTCCCGCGGCTCATATCGGGGAAAGGGATATGAAATGCAAGGGCGAACCGCGAAAGAACGGAAGCTGAAAATACAATCCGCGCATGAATCGCTTGCGGCGACGCGCGCGCGTCCTAGCCTTCGATCGAAACGAGGAAACGTCGATGACGGGGGTAATGACGGCGGGCTTCGAGCTCGACTCCAGGCTTGAGGCCGATACCGCCCATGTCACATGGCTCGGATTGTGCGAGGTGCGGCTGATGAACGATCGCCGCTGGCCCTGGCTGGTGCTGGCGCCGCAACGCCCCGGCGCGGTCGAAGTGCACGATCTGACCCCGCTCGACCAGGCCATGCTGACCTTCGAGACGAACATGGTGGCGGAGGCCCTCAAGAACCTTACGCATTGCACCAAGATCAACACCGGCGCGCTCGGCAACATCGTCCGGCAATTGCACGTGCATGTCGTTGGCCGGTGCGAGGGCGATGAGAACTGGCCGGGTCCGGTCTGGGGCCACGGGTTGCGCGAGCCCTACCGGCGCGAGGACATGCACCAGTTCGCCGATCGCATGGCATCGGCGCTCTACCCGAAAGGATAGTCGTCGCCGCGCTGCCAATCCTTCAGCCCCTCTGCGGAGTTTTCATGCCGTTTCGTCTTTTCGACGCGCCGTCGCGCGAGCCCAGCCAGTTTGTCGGCTTTTCGGGCAACATCCTCGACCGCCAGTCCGAAAACCGCGCCGATGACAGCGTCGCTACGGCGCTGGCCGATCCGGCGGCGCGACTCATGCTGCTGCGCGGCGGGCGCGCCTACCTGAAGATGAACGACGGCGTCTTCGACCCGCATTTCGCGGAATTCGAAAGCGCGGCGCTGAAGACGAAGCTGCAAGCCGCCGTGCTGCTCGGCTTCACCGAAAGCGGGCCGCTGCTCGCGGCCCCGGCGGGCGTGGAGCCAGAAGATTTGCCCGAGACCATCAAGGCGATCGACTATCGATCCGTCTATGTGCAGGGATTGATCGACCCGGCGGCGCTCGGCGCGCTGGCGCAAGGAGCGTCGCTGCTGGCCTGGCATTCGAGCCACCGCTTCTGTTCGAAATGCGGACACGAAAGTGAAATGCGCGCCGGCGGCTACAAGCGGCGCTGCCCGAATTGCGAGACCGAACATTTTCCGCGCACCGACCCGGTCGCCATCATGCTTGCCATTCGCGGCGACAACTGCCTGCTCGGGCGCAGCCCGCGTTTCGCGCCAGGCATGTTCTCCTGCCTCGCCGGCTTCATCGAGCCGGGGGAAACGATCGAGAACGCCGTGCGGCGCGAAACCCTGGAAGAGGCGGGCATAAGGCTCGGCCGTGTCGTCTACCAGGCGAGCCAGCCCTGGCCGTTCCCCTACTCGCTGATGATCGGCTGCTTCGGCGAGGCGCCTCAACGACGATATCCATACCGATGGCGACGAACTGGATGATTGCCGATGGTTCTCCCGCGATGAAGTGCGGGCCATCATCGCCGGTCAGGGAAGCGACGGCATCTTCATTCCGCCGCCCGGCGCCATCGCCAGCCATCTGATCCGGACATGGGCGGAGGATGACGGCTGAGATTTCAATCTCCGCCGCGCTGGGTCTCTCGGAACGGGTGCGCGTCATAGACGCCCAGGATGCGCACCTCGCGCGAGAAGAAGTTCAGCTCCTTCAGCGCCTGCGCGACATGGGCGTCATCGGGATGGCCCTCGATGTCGGCATAAAACTGCGTCGAGAAGAACTTGCCGCCGAGCTGGTAGCTTTCGAGCTTGGTCATGTTGACGCTGTTGGTCGCGAAGCCGCCCATCGCCTTGTAGAGGGCAGCCGGTATGTTGTGCACCCGAAAGATGAAGGTGGTCATCATCAACCGGGCAGGATCGGTGCGCGGCGCCCAGGATTTCTCCTTCGACAGAACGACGAAGCGGGTGACGTTGTCGTCGGTGTCCTCGACATCCTCGGCCACGATATCGAGCCCGTAAAGGCCCGCCGCCAGACGCGGCGCGAGCGCCGCCTTCGAAGGGTCGCCCTCCTCCGCCACCATGCGCGCCGCGCCCGCCGTATCCCCCGCTACGACCGGCTTCCAGCGATGCTTGCGGATCACCTTGCGGCACTGGCCGAGCGCATGAATGTGGCTGTAGACGGATTTGATGCCATCCATCGTCGCGCCGGGCAGCACCATGAGCTGGAAGTGGATGGGCAGGAAATATTCGCCGAGGATATGCAGCCGCGATTCGGGCAACAGATGGTGGATATCGGCGACGCGGCCGGCAATCGTGTTCTCGATCGGGATCATGGCGAGATCGGCCTTGCCGCTTTCCACGGCATTGAAAGCGTCCTCGAAGGTCGGGCACGGCAGGGGCTCCATCGTCGGAAACATGTCGCGGCATGCCGTGTCGGAATTGGCGCCGGGCTCGCCCTGGAAGGCGATCGCGTTGGTCTTTTCGGGCATGTTCAGAAGCCTTTTCGGGAAGAAAACATATCGCGGGCGCGTTTGAGATCGTCCGGCGTATCGACGCCGAGCGGCACCGTCCTGACGATTGCCGCATCGATGCGCATGCCGGCCTCCAGTGCGCGGAGTTGCTCCAGCCGCTCGCGGCTTTCCAGCGCTGAAGGCGGCGTCGCGACGAAGCGCTCGAGCGCGGCGCGGCGGTAGGCGTAGAGCCCGATATGATGATAGAGCGGACCCTCGCCCCACGGCGCTGTGGAGCGGGTGAAATAAAGCGCCCGCAGCCTGTCCGGCGACAGCGGCGAGCCGACAATCTTGACCACATTGGGATTGGTCTTTTCGTCCTCGCGATCGATCTCCACGCCAAGGGTCGCGATATCCACCGCTGCCTCGCGCAGCGGCTCCATCACGGCCACGATGGTTGCCGGATCGATGGTCGGCAGGTCGCCCTGGACATTGATTATTGTTTCGAACGAGCCGCCGGGATCGAGCGCCGCCAGCGCTTCATGAATCCGGTCGGATCCGGACTGATGGTCGGCGCGGGTCATGACCGCTTCGAAGCCGTGGGCAACCACCGCCTCGGCAACGGAAGCGGTGTCGGTCGCCACGACGACGCGGCCAAGGCCGCTCTCGACGGCGCGGGCGGCCACCTGAACGATCATCGGCTTGCCCGCAATGTCGGCCAGCGGCTTGCCGGGCAGCCGCGTCGAAGCCATGCGGGCTGGAATCAGGATGAGGATCGACATGAAAGCTACACGGAATTCTCTGGAGGGCGGCTTTGAAAGTGGCAAAAGGTCTCACGTGAAAGCGTCCTTATAGGTGTTGCAACGGGCAAGCAAAAGACCTAGTTTTCCGCGCGATTTGGACGGCTCCGGAGGGGAATCGGAACGGCCGGCGTAAAGCGGTCCGGCCTGCATTCCACACAGGCCGCGAAACAGGAGCCTCGGGGCGTATGGACTCTTTTGAATACAACAAGCTGATCGGCGCGCTGCTCGGCACGGTCTTTGTCATCTTCTCGATATCGCTGGTCTCCGACTCGCTTTTTTTCTCTCCCAACCCGGAAAAGCCGGGCTACGCCATCGAAGCCAAGGAAGCGCCCGCCGCTGGCGGCGAGAAGAAAGAAAATCCCGCCAAGGCGCCGATCGCGCCACTTTTGGCCAAGGCAGACCCGCAGAAGGGCGCTTCAATATTCAAGCGCTGCGAGGCCTGCCACGACGGCACGAAGGGCGGCCCCAACAAGGTCGGTCCTAATCTCTGGGGCGTGGTCGGTCGGCCGATCGCCTCGCATCCCGGTTACAGCTACTCGTCGGGCATGAAGAAATTCTCCGAGGACGGAAAGAAGCATTGGGACTATCAGCTCATCAGCGAATTCATCACCAAGCCGAAGGCCGAGGTGCCGGGCACGGCGATGGGCTTCGCCGGTCTGTCGAAGATCGAGGATCGGGCCGACGTTATCTCCTACCTGCGCACGCTTTCCGACAACCCCGAGCCGCTGCCCTCGCCTGACGCGGCGAAGGCCGCCGCCCCCGCGGATGGCAAAGCTCCCGCCGCTGGCGCGGCGCCCGCCAGCCCCAAGGCTCCGGCGGCAAAGGTCGGAGCCAATGGCGAGGTGGCGCCGGCCAACAACAACAAGCCCGCCGACGCCAACCAGGCGGCGAAGCCAGCGGACAACGCGACGCCGGCGCCGGCGACCGACACGGCTAAACCCGCAGATAATGCCGCAAACCCGGCCGGGGATGCGGCAAAGCCAGCGGATGGATCAACGCCGCCGGCGAAGTAGCACCTGCGCGCCCATCCATCGAAAAAGCCGGGTCCAGCCCGGCTTTTTTGTAGCCAAAAACATTGACGCGGACGCTTGAAAGCCGGTTCATTGCCTTCGGCGTTGCCATTCGGTCGTGGCGGCCCAACTTTGACCAAGGCAAGCGGCCAAAGGATATGCGATGAAAATCAAGCGGCGCACTTTTCTCGGCGGAACATTGGCGGCCCTGTTGCCTGCCGGTACGGTGCGGGTTCTTGCGGACGATCAGGCCGACCAGTGGCGTTCGACCTCGTCGCTCGTGCGTCCATCCAAATATGGAGAGACCTTCCAGCGCTACGACTATGTCGATCCCGACGCCCGCAAAGGTGGTGAGACCAGCGATGTCTCGATCGGCACCTTCGACAGCTTCAACCCCTTCATCGTGCGCGGCACGCCGGGGGCGGGGCTGGGCTCGTTCGGTGGTGATCTTTACGATACGCTGATGAAGCAGGCGACGGACGAACCCGGAGTGAGCCACGCGCTGATCGCCAACGCGTTCAAATATCCGGAGGATTATTCGTCCGCCACCTATCGCCTCGATCCCAAGGCGAGATGGCATGACGGAAAGCCGATCACGGCCGAGGACGTCGTCTGGTCATTCGGTATATTAAAGGCGAACAGCCCGCTTTACACCCGCTATTTCGCCAACGTGACGGAAGCGGTCGCCCATGGCGACGATCAGGTGGAATTTCGTTTCAACCAGAAGGGCAACCGGGAACTGCCGCACATCATGGGCGATCTCGCAATCTTGCCGAAGCATTGGTGGGAAGGAACCGACGGCGCCGGCAAGAAGCGCGATGTCACCCAGCCGACGCTGGAACCGCCGCTCGGATCCGGACCCTACAAGATCGAGCGCTTCAAGGCCGGATCGGAAATCGTCTGGGCCCGGGTGACGGATTATTGGGCCGCCGATCTCGGGGTCAATGTCGGACGCAACAATTTCAACCGCAAAAGTTATGCCTATTTCCGCGACGAGAACGCGGCCTGGGAAGCTTTCACCAAAGGCGGATACCAGGATTTCCGTTTTGAGAACCGCTCGCAGCGCTGGGCGATCGGCTATGATTTTCCCGCGTTCAAGGCGGGCGACGTTATCAAGCGGGAATTTCCCGTCAATTCGGCCAAGCCCATGCAGTGCTTCGTCATGAACCAGCGCCGCCCGCAATTCCAGGACCGCCGCGTCCGCGAGGCTCTTACCTACGCCTTCGACTTCGAGGACATGAACCGGACCCTTTTTTACAACTCCTACAAGCGGACCGCGAGCTACTTTCAGGGAACCGAGCTCGCGTCGAGCGGCCTGCCTACCGGCAAGGAACTGGAGATCCTCAATACGATAAAGGACCAGATTCCGCCCGAAGTCTTCACACAGGAATTCAAGCTGCCGGTGTACGACACGCCGCAATCGGAACGTGAAAATCTGCGCAAGGCCTATGGTCTTCTGAAGCAAGCCGGCTGGCAGCCCAAGGGCCGCGCCCTCGTCAACGACAAGGGCGAACGCTTCACTATCGTCTTTCTGGGCAACGACCCGTCGGATGAGCGCGTCACCGGCCCGTTCATCAACAATCTTCGCAAGCTCGGCATCGAGGCCAGCCTGCGCATCGTGGATGTCAGCCAATATATCAACCGTGTTAGAAGCTTCGATTTCGACATGGTGACGACGGTCCTGCAGCAGTCGGAATCGCCCGGCAACGAGCAACGCGACTTCTGGACGTCCGCCGCGGCGGATGCGCCCGGTTCGCGCAATCTGATGGGCATCAAGAACCCGGCGATCGACAGGCTGGTCGACCGCGTGATCTTCACCAAGGACCGCGACGATCTGGTCGCCGCGACCCATGCTCTCGACCGGGTTCTCCTGTGGAATTACTACGTGATACCGCAATGGTACGCGCCCAACCGCCGTGTCGCGTACTGGAACAAGTTCGGCGTTCCACAAAAGCAGCCGGGCTATGTTGGCGTCGATTTCGATTCCTGGTGGATCGACGAAGCCAAAGCCGCCGCGCTCGCCAAGAAATACAAGAGCCAGAATTGATGGAGCGGTGGCCGCGCCGTCGATTCCTGGGCCTTTGCGGCGGCGCCGCCGCGCTGCCATTGCTGCCTTGGCGGGCACTGGCGCAGTCGCCGACGGAGGTACCGCTGCACGGGCTTTCGGCCTTCGGCGACCTCAAATACACGCCCGACTTCACGCATTTCGACTACGCCAGCCCGGACGCGCCAAGCGGCGGAACCTTCAATTTCTCGCCGCCGAACTGGGCCTACAACCAGAACGTCGACACATTCAACACACTCAATACCTTTGTACCTCGCAGCGACGCGCCGCCGCGCATGGAAATGTGCTTCGATTCGCTGATGGTGCGGGCGCTCGACGAGCCCGACGCCCTGTATGGCCTGCTGGCGGAAAGCGTGACCATTTCAGCGGATCGTAATTCCTACGAATTCAAGCTGCGGCCAAACGCGAAATTTTCCGACGGCTCGCCGCTGACAGCCGAGGATGTCGCCTACACCTACAAGCTGTTCAAGGAGAAGGGACATCCGAGCCTGCTCTTGCCGCTCAGGGAAGCGACGGACTTCGTCGCGGTCAGCGATACGGTCTTCCGTCTGGTTTTCTCGGGCAATCAGTCGGATCGGACGATACTCGCGCTGGCCGGGTATCCAATCGTCTCCCAGGCATTCTTCGAAAAGAACCCCTTCGACGGGTCGCAGCTCAATCCGCCGCTCGGCTCTGGCCCCTTCAAGGTCGGCAAGTTCGGCGCGGGACAATATATCGAATATGAGCGGCGCGACGATTATTGGGCGACAGATCTGCCGGTCAATCGCGGCCTCAACCATTTCGACATCATCCGCATCGAATTCTACCGCGAGCGGCAGGCCGCGTTCGAAGCCTTCAAGAAGGGCAAGATCCTCTATCGCGAAGAATTCACCTCCAAGACCTGGGCGACCGAATACGGCTTTCCCGGCGATCAACGAAGGCAAAGTCGTCAAACGCACCTTTCCGGCGGAATTGCAGCCTTCCCTGCAGGGATGGGCGCTTAATCAGCGGCGCGAGCGGTTCAAGGATGCGCGCGTCCGTTTCGCGATCGGAAATTGCTTCGATTTCGAATGGACCCGGCGCAACCTGTTTTACGGTTCGTATGAACGGTCGCAGTCGCTGTTCGAGAAATCCGATTTCAAGGCGACCGGCAAACCTTCGCCGAGAGAGGCGGCGCTGCTCGAAAGATTTCGCGGCCAGATTCCTGATGAAGCTTTTGGCGAGCCGGTCATGCAGCCAGTCTCGGACGGGTCGGGCCGTGACCGCAAGCTGCTGCGCAAAGCCTTGCAGTTGCTCAAGGAGGCAGGCTGGGCGCGCAAGGGTGAATTGCTGGCCAATGCGAAAGGCGAGCGCCTCACCGTCGAACTTCTGGTCAACGATCCCGTCTTCGTGCGCGTCGAATCGCCCTTCGTCGACAATATGCGCGCCATCGGCATCGACGCCTCGATCCGGCTGGTCGATTCGGCGCAATATCAATCCCGGCAGGCGGATTTCGATTTCGACATGATTTCGCTCGCCGCTTCCTTCAGCGCATCGCCAACGCGCGAGGAACTCGAGCACTATTTCGGGTCGCGATCAGCGTCCGCGCCCGGTTCGCGCAACTTGCCGGGCACCGCGAGCCCGGCGATCGACGCCCTGATCGACGAAATCGGCAGGGCCAAAAGCCGCGAGGAACTGACCACGGCCATGCGCGCGCTCGACCGGGTCTTGCGCGCGCGTCAGGACTGGATTCCAAATTGGTATCTGGCGAATCACCGGACGGCTTACTGGGACATGTTCGGATTCAAGGAATCGAAGCCGGATTACGGATTTCCGGTCGAATCGCTCTGGTGGGTGGATGAGGAAAAGGCGAAAGCGATTGGCAAGGGCTGACTGGCGCGCAAGCGGACGATATGACGGAAAATCCGCCTGATGGGCGCGTATATCCTCAGGCGGCTCCTCCTGATGATTCCGACGCTGTTCGGGATCATGGCCGTGTCTTTCGCCGTCGTGCAGTTCGCGCCTGGCGGGCCCGTGGAACAGGTCATCGCCAAGATCACCGGACAGGGAGGGGGAGCCGGCGACCGGCTCTCCGGAGGCGGGGCGGATTTGGGCGCCCAGAATTTCGACGCCGGCGGTGGAGATTCGTCCGAATACCGGGGCGCTCAGGGTCTTGACCCGGAATTCATCGCCAAGCTCAAGAAACAATTCGGCTTCGACAAACCGCCGCTCGAACGCTTTTTCCTGATGCTGTGGAACTATTCCCGCTTCGATTTCGGGAAAAGCTATTTCCGCGATATCTCGGTGCTCAAGCTGATCCTCGAAAAAATGCCCGTGTCGATTTCGCTCGGACTATGGATCACGCTGCTCTCCTATCTGATCTCCATTCCACTCGGCATCCGCAAGGCGGTGAAGGACGGGTCCGCGTTCGATGTCTGGACGAGCGGCATCGTTATCGTCGGCTATGCGATACCCGGTTTCCTGTTCGCCATCCTGTTGATGGTGCTTTTCGCGGGCGGCTCCTTCTTCGACTGGTTTCCGCTGCGCGGGCTGACCTCGGACAATTGGAGCCAGTTGTCGATACCCGGCAAGATTCTCGACTATTTCTGGCACATTGCCCTGCCGATCACGGCGATGATCCTGTCTGCCTTCGCCACCACCACCCTTTTGACGAAGAACTCGTTCCTCGAGGAAATCCGCAAGCAATATGTCACCACCGCCCGCGCCAAGGGCCTGACGGAACGACAGGTGCTATACAAGCACGTTTTCCGCAACGCCATGCTGATCGTCATCGCGGGCTTTCCGGGGGCTTTCATCGCGGCGTTCTTCACCGGGTCGCTGCTGATCGAAAACATCTTTTCGCTCGACGGGCTCGGCCTGCTCGGCTTTCGATCGGTGCTCGACCGCGACTATCCGGTCGTCTTCGCCAATCTCTACATCTTTTCGCTGATGGGTCTCTTCGTCACCCTTATATCCGACCTCACCTATACCTGGATCGATCCGCGCATCGATTTCGAGCGCCGGGACGTCTGATGGCCGACGTTCAAATCAAGGCCGACGTCGAAGCGATACGCGACCGCACGCGACGCCCTTTCCTGTCACCGCTCAACCAGCGCCGCTGGCGCAATTTCAAAGCCAATCGCCGGGGCTACTGGTCGCTGTGGATATTCCTCGTCCTTTTCGTATTGTCGCTGTTTGCCGAATTCGTCGCCAACGACAAGCCGATCATCGCCTCCTACAAGGGCGAGATCCTGTTCCCGGTTCTGGTTGACTATCCGGAAGAAAAATTCGGCGGCTTCCTTGCCGTCACCGACTACCGTGATCCGGTCATTTTCAACGAGATCAAGGCGCATGGCTGGCTGATCTGGCCGCCAATTCGTTATTCCTACCGTACGGTCAACAACGAGATACCGACCGCCGCCCCGGCCAAGCCCTCCTGGCTCTATTCGAAGGAAGTGCGCTGCCAGCGCTATCCGAAAGGAGTGGACGATCCCGACTGTACGCTCGGCAACTGGAACTGGCTCGGTACCGACGACCAGGCGCGCGACGTGCTGGCGCGGGTCATATACGGGTTCCGCATCTCGGTTCTGTTCGGCCTGACGCTGACTTTCTTTTCGGCGATCCTCGGCGTCTCCGCCGGCGCCATACAGGGTTATTCCGGTGGCTGGGTCGATCTGCTCTTCCAGCGCTTCATCGAAATCTGGTCGTCGATTCCGGTGCTTTATCTGATCCTGATCATGGCGTCCGTGCTGCCGCCCGGCTTCTTCATCCTGCTCGGGCTGATGCTCTTGTTTTCCTGGGTTGCCTTCGTCGGCGTGGTGCGGGCGGAGTTCCTGCGGGCGCGCAACCTCGAATATGTCAACGCGGCGCGGGCGCTCGGCGTTTCCAACCGGACCATCATCTTCCGCCACATGCTGCCCAACGCCATGGTCGCGGCGCTGACCTTCCTGCCCTTCATCCTCAACGGTTCGATCACGACGCTGACCTCGCTCGATTTCCTCGGCTTCGGCCTGCCGCCGGGATCGCCGTCGCTCGGCGAACTGCTCAAGCAGGGTCAATCGAACCTCAATGCGCCCTGGCTGGGACTGACGGGTTTCTTCGCGCTGTCGCTCATGCTGTCGCTGCTGATCTTCGTCGGCGAGGCGACACGCGACGCCTTCGACCCGAGGAAGACGTTCCGATGAGCGGTACAAAGGCGATAAACCGCGAACGTGCGGGCGGCACTGATGAGGAAGGTCGTTTGAGCGACGGTCCTCTCCTTTCGGTACGCGATCTGTCGGTTGCCTTCAGCCAGGGCGAACGCACCAGTCTCGCCGTCGACCGAATTTCCTTCGATGTCGGTGAAGGCGAGACGGTAGCGCTGGTGGGCGAATCCGGCTCGGGAAAATCAGTTACGGCGCTCTCCGTGTTGAAGCTTCTCCCGTACCCGTCCGCCAGTCATCCCTCCGGCCAGATCCTCTTCCGCGGCGCCGATCTTCTCGCCAAGGGTGAAAAGGAATTGCGCCGCGTGCGCGGCAACGACGTCACGATGATCTTCCAGGAGCCAATGACGTCGCTTAATCCGCTGCACACGGTCGAGCGGCAGATCGGCGAGGTCCTCCGTGTCCACCAGGGCATGGCGGAAAAGCAGGCGCGCATCCGCACGCTGGAACTCCTGAACGAGGTCGGCATACGCGACCCAGAAAAGCGTCTCGGCGCCTATCCGCACCAGCTTTCCGGTGGCCAGCGCCAGCGCGTGATGATCGGCATGGCGCTCGCCAACGAGCCCGACCTTCTGATCGCCGATGAACCAACAACCGCGCTCGACGTAACCGTACAGGCGCAGATCCTCGAATTGCTGGCGCGCCTGAAGAAGGCGAACGGCATGTCGATGCTGTTCATCACCCATGATCTCGGGATCGTCCGGCGCATTGCCGACCGCGTCTGCGTGATGACGGGAGGCAAGATCGTCGAAGCCGGGCCGACAAGGGAAATCTTCGACCACCCGCAACACGAATATACCCGCCATCTGCTTGCCGCTGAGCCGAAGGGCAAGCCGCCTGCCGCCGACGAGAGCGCCGAGGCGATCATGCGGGGCCGTGACGTGAAGGTGTGGTTTCCGATCAAGGAAGGGTTTCTTCGGCGCACAGTGGATCACGTGAAGGCGGTCGACGGCATCGACCTGACCGTGCGGGCTGGGCAGACGCTCGGCGTCGTCGGAGAGTCGGGATCGGGAAAGACAACGCTCGGCCTGGCGCTGTCGCGCATGATTTCCTCGACCGGCACGATCAATTTCACGGGCCGTGAGATCGACGCCTTCTCCTTCCGACAAATGCGGCCCTTGCGGCGCGAGTTGCAGATCGTGTTCCAGGACCCTTTCGGGTCGCTCAGCCCGCGTATGTCGATCGCCGAGATCATCGAAGAGGGGCTACGCATCCATGAGCCCAAGCTATCGGCCGACGAGCGCGACGAGCGCGTGGTGGGCGTGTTGAAGGAAGTCGGCCTGGACCCGTCGGCGCGCTTCCGTTACCCGCACGAATTTTCCGGCGGGCAGAGGCAGCGGGTGGCAATCGCGCGGGCCATGGTGCTCAAGCCTCGCTTCGTCATGCTGGACGAACCGACCTCGGCGCTCGACATGAGCGTGCAGGCGCAGGTCGTCGATCTGCTGCGCAACCTGCAGATCAAACACGATCTGGCCTATCTCTTCATCAGCCACGATTTGAAAGTGGTGCGCGCGCTCGCCAACGAGGTGATCGTCATGCGCAACGGCAAGGTGGTCGAACATGGTACGGCGGACCAGATCTTCACGAACCCGCAAACCGATTATACAAAAGCGCTGATATCGGCGGCTTTCAAGATCGAGACGGCTCCCGAAGGCGTGGTCAGCGAATGATGCAAGGCGTGAGAGGCTTATGAGCGAGGGACGGGTTCTTCTTTCCGTGCAGGGTTTCAATCCGTACCATTGGCACGAGCTTCTTTCTCAAGGCCGGACGGTAACGCTCGAACCGGACGGCCCCGCCGATCCGTCGATCGAATACGCGGTCGTATGGAAGCCGCAGCCCGGCATCCTGTCGAAACTGCCCAACTTGAAGGTGATTTTCTCCATCGGGGCCGGCGTCGATCACGTCTTCGCGGATCCCGATCTGCCCGACGTGCCGATCGTTCGCGTCGTCGCCGGCAATCTGACCCAGTACATGACCGAATATGTCCTGTGGCGCGTGCTCGACCATCATCGCCAAGGCAATGTCTATCGCGCGCAACAGGCGCGCAAGGTGTGGCATGAGCCCCCGCAGCCTCCAGCCCCCGCCATACAGGTAGGCATCATGGGCTTCGGCAATCTGGGCCGGGCGGCGGCGAAGGCCTTGCTCGCGCTCGACTACGATGTCAGCGGCTGGAGCCGGACGGCGCAGTCGATGGAGGGTGTCGCCACCTATCACGGAGAAGCCGGGCTGACGCCGTTTCTCAACGCGACGGATATTCTTGTCGTACTCCTGCCGCTGACGCCGGCGACGCACGGCATCATCGATTTCGGCCTGCTTGGCAAGCTCAACAGAGACAATGCGCTCGGCGGCGCCTTCCTCATCAATGCGGGGCGTGGACAGTTGCAGAAGGAGGCCGACATCCTGCGGGCGCTCGACGAAGGTGTGCTCAAGGAGGCAAGCCTGGACGTCTTCGAGAACGAGCCCCTCGACGGCTCGAGCCCGCTATGGACGCATCCGAAAGTTTTCATCACGCCGCATGCGGCCGCCACCTCCGACCCGTCCCATCTGGTGCCGCCGATGCTGGCGCAGATGGACGCGTTCGAGCGTGGCGAGAAACTGGCGAATGTCGTGGACAGGTCGGCAGGATACTGACCATCACGGCCGGCGAAAGCCGGTCGGGCCGCCATAAAGATACGCGATGCGCTTGACGGCGCTTTGCAGGCTCTCGAATGCGACCGTCATGGTGTGGCCGTTGGCATGAACGATGTTGCTGTTGTCGGTCATGATCGCGACATGGCCTTTCCAGAAGACGAGATCGCCACGCCGCAATCCGGAGAGGTTGGCGCCGGGTTCAAATGGCCTGCCGATGCCCGCAGCCTGCATATCCGAATCGCGCGGCACCCGACGGCCCGCCATGCGCATCGAAAGCTGGACGAGGCCCGAGCAATCGATGCCGAAAGCGCTGACGCCGCCCCAAAGATAGGGCGTATCGAGAAATTGCCCGGCGACCGTCACATAGTCTTCCGCGTGCTCCGTAATCGGGCGCAGATGATTGGCGACGATGGCCTCGCCCGATGGCAGGAGCGCGTACCGCGTTCCCCGATTCTCGACAAACTCCGTCACTTGAAGCATCGACCCCATCGACAGGCAGGCCGTGCGCGGAAATTTGAGGTCCGGTCCCGGATAAGCGAATGTGCGCGGCGCCGAGACGGTATGGGTCGGTTGCGGATCGCGCGGCGCAATCGCCTCGCGCGCGATGTAGCCGACATAACCGTCCTGTTCGGACTGCACCCACGACCAGTCCCCTTCTTCGTCAAAAACCATGATGTCTTCGCCGGCCAGCAATTGCGTGTTCATTCCCGCCGCGCCATCCGGCGACGCCAGCATGTCGGCAACCGGAATGCCGATCCGCGCCGGCTTTCCCCTCACATACCGCCTGGCCTCGACCCGGTCCTTCAGCCGCTCGTCGGCGAGGTCGGGGCGATAGGCGTAGAGCCGTTTGTCGAGCCCGCTCATCCCGGCAACTCCGCGGCCTTGGCGATGATCGCATCCCCGAACCGTTCGACATAAAGCGCCCCCTCCACCGTGCGCTTGATCAGCACATTGCGTTTGTCGCTTTCATCGCGGTGCCGCGAAACGAGTTTCATGGCGCCCATCGTGTCGAGCGCCCGGGTGATGACGGGCTTGGTCACCCCGAGCCTGCCTGCCAGGCCGCGCACCGTATGCGGCGGCGGATCGAGGTAGATCGTCAGCAGGATCGCCGCCTGCCTGAACGACAAATCATGCGATCCGCTTGTGACCTCGTCGAGCGAAACGAGCTGCCACAATCTCAATGCCTGGCTTGGCCGCAGAACAACCGTCATGATGACCGTTCAAAGTTTTGTTTCGGAACCGTATCATTCAAATCGCAAATGAGCGGTTAAGCCGGATCAGTGGCCGTAACGTGCCATGATCACCGCTTCCAGCGCGCGGATCGCCTGCGCCTCTCCACCAGCGGGACCATGCGGCCTGTCTGCCGGGTTCCAGCCATAGATGTCGAAATGCGCCCAGGACGTCGCCTTTTCCACGAATCTTTTCAGAAACAGCGCCGCCGTAATGGAACCGGCAAAACCATCCGAAGTCACATTGTTCACATCGGCGATCTTTGACGACAGCTTCTTGTCATACGGTTTCCAGAGCGGCATGCGCCAAGCCGGATCCGCGACGGAAGTCGAAGCGCCGGATATCTCCGCCGCCAACCCATCGTCTTCGGTGTAGAAGGGTGCGAGGTCGGGGCCAAGAGCGACGCGCGCGGCGCCCGTCAGCGTCGCCATATCCACGAGAAGATCGGGCGCTTCCTCGTCCGCGAGCGCCAGTGCATCGGCAAGAATTAGACGTCCTTCGGCATCCGTATTGCCGATCTCCACCGTCAATCCCTTCCGGCTTCTCAGCACGTCTCCTGGCCGGAATGCGTTGCCCGCGATGGCGTTTTCGACGGCGGGAATGAGAACCCGAAGCCTGATGTTGGCACCCGACGCCATGATCATGGATGCCAATCCCAGAACGTTCGCCGCCCCACCCATGTCCTTTTTCATGAGAAGCATGCCACTGGCCGGTTTGATATCGAGCCCGCCGGTGTCGAAACAGACGCCCTTGCCGACGAGCGTGACTTTGGGCGCGCCAGCGGGCCCCCAGACCAAGTCGATCAGCCTCGGCGCTTCGGACGCAGCGCGGCCAACCGCATGGATCATCGGGAAGTTCTGGCCGAGCAGCGCCTCTCCCTTGATCACCGATACCCTTGCCTTGTTGGCGCGGGCGAGTTCGCGAACCGCAGCCTCCAAGGCGTCGGGCCCCATATCGTTGGTCGGGGTATTGATGAGATCCCGCGTCAGGCAGACGCCTCTGGCGAGCCGCGTCACATGATCCAGATTTGCGCCATCCGGCAGTTGGAATCGAACATCGTTGCCTGGCTTTTTGCCATAGTTCGCAAAGACATATCCGCCGAGCATCAGGCCTAGCGCCGACAACGCCGGATCGTCGGGCTGGGCGCCAAAATGCCAATCGCCCGCCGGCAGCGCCTTGGCGAGAGTTCCTGTCATCATCGGCGCAAAGCCTCCCGTTTCATCGCCAACGCCGAAGAGAGCGGCACCCACTTCGCCGCCTGCGTCGGGCACGGTAAGCACACGACCCGCTTCGCCGGAAAATCCGTTGGCGGCCGCCCATTGCGCGGCGCGCGCATCGAGGCCGGCAGCGGCCAAACCATGCTTTCCGATGATGAACACGGGACGGGAACGACTTGAAGAAGATGCGACAAGCTGAACAGGCATGAAAGTCGGTCCTTCACAACCGCACCGGGGCGGCGCTTTAACGATCCGTTAGGGTTAACAGAATATTTCTCGATATGGGAAGGCGACCCATCGGGGGCCGGCAGATTTAATGGAGGTTCCGTTCCCATGTCGACCGCTCAACACGGCAGGACGAACGGAAAACGGCTCATTCACGCGGCTCTCGCCATAGCACTGGCGACTGGTGTTTCCGCCTGTGCCCACCGGGATATGACGACCGGATCGATCCATCCGTCAAGCGAACCGATCGGGCAGATGTCCTCGGCCCAACTCAATACGGCCATTGATCGACTCGGCGACAAATATGCCAGCAATCCCAAGGATAAGGGAACGGCGCTCAGCTATGCCAGCGCCCTGCAGATGGACGGCCGCACTGACCAGTCGCTCGCCGTAATGCGCAAACTGGTGATCTTCTATCCGAAGGACCGCGACATCCTCGCGGCTTACGGAAAAGCGCTTGCGGCCGACGGCCAACTGGAACAGGCGCTGGACGCGGTAAGACGCGCCGAAACGCCAGAATATCCAGACTGGCGGCTGGTCTCGGCCGAAGGCGCCATCCTCGACCAGTTGGGACAATCCGATCAGGCGAGGGAGCTCTACCGCAAGGCGCTGGATATCAAGCCCAACGAACCTTCCGTTCTTTCCAATCTTGGAATGTCCTACCTGCTCAAAGGCGATTTGAAGACTGCCGAAACCTACATGCGATCGGCCGCCGAACAACCCGGCGCGGACAGCCGCGTACGGCAGAATCTCGCGCTGGTCGTTGGCCTTCAAGGCCGCTTCGATGAAGCCGAAAAGATCGCCAGCGCGGAACTGCCGGCGGATCAGGCAGCGGCCAATGTCGCCTATCTGCGGCAGATGATTACCCAGCAAAATGCCTGGAACCAACTCCAGAACGACAAGAAGAAAAAATCCAGGCAATAGAGACGATTGGATCGCCGCCCCGCTGGCGAAAATTTTCTGTGCCAGAACGTACAAGAGCCGGCTCATTGCGCCGGCTCTTTTGTTTGCAAACTTCGGGACTGGAATGTGGGCAGCCGATTTCAGAGGAACCCGCGCTGGCTCCTATCTCATCCTATTTTCTCGACGAGGAGTGTTGATCGCCAAATATGCCGCCGTTTCGGCTAACCGTAATGCCCGCCGGGCCGAGAATGATGATGAACAGCACCGGCAGGAAAAACAGGATCATCGGCACCGTGAGCTTGGGAGGCAGGGCAGCCGCCTTCTTTTCCGCCTCTGTCATGCGCATTTCCCGGCTCTCATTGGCAAGTACGCGCAGGGCATGGGCGACTGGCGTGCCGTACCGTTCCGCCTGGGTAAGCGCCTGCGACACGCTCTTCACGGACTCCAGGCCCGTTCTAGCGGCAAGGTTCTCATATGCCTGCTTGCGTTCCTGGAGGAACGAAAGCTCAGCGTTGGTCAGCACGAATTCCTCCGCGAGTTCAACCGATTGCGATCCGATTTCTTCGGAAACCTTGCGGAAAGCCGCTTCCACCGACATACCCGCTTCCACACAAATCAGCATGAGATCAAGAGCATCGGGCCATGCCGTCTGGATGGATTTCTTGCGTTTGCTCGATCGATTGGAGACATAGACGATCGGCGCATAGAAGCCCGCATAAGCCACGATGATGCAGACAAAAACTCTCATCAGCATCGATTTCTGCGCAAGGCCACCCAACACGAAGATATAAACCATCGCCAGACCCAGGCCGACAAAGGGCAGCACCAGGCGGAAAAACAGGAATTTGGTCACAGGGTTCTGTCCGCGAAACCCTGCGACTTTCAGTTTGTTCAAGGTGTTCTGATCAACCAGCGCCCGCCTCAAATCCAGGCGGTCGACGATGTTGCGCATGCCGACCGATTGCTCCTCGCGCAAGCCTTTGCGGCGCCGATCCGCCTCAGAGGCGAGGCGCGCGCGCTGCTTGGCGCGCAATTCGTCACGCTCCAGCGCCACGGATTTCATACGCATCTTGAGCTGGTTTCCCCCGAAGGCGGGAAGCGCCGTGAACGCGGTGGCGAAAACCGCGACCCCGACGAGCAAAGCGATAAGAAATGCCGGATCCGAGAGCGATTTTACGACTTGGTCGACCATGCTCTAAACCTCGAAATTCATCATTTTCTTCATGGTGAAGATACCCATCGACATCCAGACCGCCGCGATTCCCAACAGCATGTGCCCGGTGCTGGTGACGAAGAGGGGCATGATGTAACTGGGGCTCGACAGGTAAACGAGCAGGGCGACAATGATCGGCAGCGAGCCGATAATGGCGGCGGACGCCTTGGCTTCCATCGAGAGAGCCTGAACTTTCGCCTTCATCTTCTTGCGGTCACGCAAGACACGCGAGAGATTGCCAAGCGCTTCCGAAAGGTTACCGCCGGCCTGGCTCTGGATTTGAATGACGATGCCAAAAAAACTTGCTTCCGGGCACGGCATCGTCTCCTGCATGCGCATCGTGGCTTCGGGGATCGACAGTCCCATCTGCTGCGATTCAACGACGCGGCGGAACTCTCCGCGCACCGGCTCGAGCGCCTCGTTGGCGATCAGCCTGACCGCGTCGTTCAGCGGCAGGCCCGATTTGACGGCACGCACGATAACGTCCAGCGCATTCGGAAATTCCCTGAGGAAAGCCTTGATCCGGCGCGCGCGCTTCATGATGACAAACCACCGCGGCAAGCCGAACACCCCCACCAGCAACGCGCCCGGCACGACATAGATCGGCACCCCGGCAAAGTAGACAATGGCGGAAAGGACGATCCCGCAGATAGCGGAATAGAGATAGAAGCGCTCCATGCTGATTTGCAGTCCCGCCTGTCGGATTTGCACCTTCAGCGGCGGCTTCTTGATGTTCTTGTCCTTGGATCTCTGCTTCTCGTCGAGATCCTTGAGCGAATCCTGCACCGATTTGCGGCGCTTGGCCGCTTCGGCCACGCGGTCGCGCGAGGCCTTGACCACAATGCGATCCGTGTCAGCGTTCTTGATCGTCTGGAGGCGTTTGCCCGCCTTCTGCTCGTTGGTGATGCGTTTGAACATCAGCGCGTAAGCGACCGCGCCGGCGCTACAGCCAGCGAGAAGGACAAAGACCAGGACGGAACCCTCGATGCCGAACATTTCCTCGCGTCTACCCCTTCAACGCCGCTAGTCGGCTCTTTTTTCCATGGATTCGAGCGCCGTGGCCAAACGCTGCTCCTCGTTGTAGTAGCGCGCGCGTTCCCAGAATTGCGGTCGGCCGATGCCGGTCGAAACGTGCTCGCCCGTCAGCCTTCCGGATGAATCCTCGCCCTTGATGTTATAGACGACGATATCCTGGGTGATGATGACGTCGCCTTCCATGCCAATCACTTCCGTGATGTGCGTGATGCGGCGCGAGCCATCGCGCAAACGCGCCGCCTGGATGATGACGTCGATGGACCCCACCACGATTTCGCGGACCGTCTTCTGCGGCAGGGAATAGCCGCCCATGGCGATCATGGATTCCATACGGTTCAGGCATTCGCGTGGCGAATTGGAGTGGATCGTGCCCATCGAACCGTCATGGCCCGTGTTCATCGCCTGAAGCAGGTCGAACACTTCGGGGCCGCGGACTTCGCCGACGATAATCCGTTCCGGCCGCATGCGCAGACAGTTCTTGACGAGATCGCGCATGGTCACTTCGCCCTCGCCTTCCAAATTGGGCGGGCGGGTTTCAAGCCGCACGACATGCGGCTGCTGCAATTGCAGTTCCGCCGAATCTTCGCAGGTGATGACGCGTTCGTCACGGTCGATGTAGTTGGTCAAGCAATTCAGCAGCGTAGTCTTGCCCGAACCGGTGCCGCCCGAAATGACGATGTTGCAGCGAACGCGGCCGATGATCTTCAATATCTCCGCGCCCGCCGGGGAGATCGCGCCGAACTTGACGAGCTGGTCGAGCGTCAGCTTGTCCTTCTTGAACTTGCGGATAGTGAGCGCGGTGCCATCGATCGACAGCGGGGGCGCGATAACGTTGACGCGCGACCCGTCCGGCAGACGGGCATCGCAGATCGGGCTGGATTCATCGACCCGACGGCCCACCTGGCTGACGATGCGCTGGCAGATATTGAGAAGTTGCTGGTTGTCGCGGAAACGAATGCTGGTCTGCTCGACCTTGCCGTTCACTTCGATGAAGACCTGCTTGGCGCCGTTGACCATGATGTCGGCGATGTCATCACGCGCAAGCAGCGGCTCGAGCGGACCATAGCCGAGGACGTCATTGCAGATGTCTTCGAGCAACTCCTCCTGCTCGGAGATTGTCATCGCGAAATTCTTGATCGCGATGATGTCGTTGACGATGTCGCGGATTTCCTCTCGCGCGCTGTCGGGATCGAGCTTGGCAAGCTGCGACAGATCGATCGTGTCGATCAACGCCGAAAAGACCTGGCTCTTCGTGTCGTAATAATTTTCGCTTCGTTCGCGGGGAACGCGTGGCGCGGCGGAAGGCGCCACGCTTTTCTGCTGCACGGGCGCCGTCTTGGCTTTCGTCGTGGGCGGCACGATTCTTGCGGTTGGCGCGGGAGAAGGCGTCAAATCCGGTTCCGGCGCCCGCGGGGGCGCCGCGACGGCCACGTCAGGCGAAGAGGAAGCCGGACGGAACTCCGGCTCTCCGCGATTCTCGTTGTCACTGCCTCGCTTACCAAACATAATCGACACACCAGTTTGTTCGGGCCGATATCACTTCTTCGATTTCAGCTTGTTCAGCCGACCAAGCAGATTTCCAAGGCCCTGCTTCTTGCTCGCCTTGGCCTCCCCGCGTCCCGTGAGGACGTGAGCCATCTCCGTTATCATCTGAACCACCGCATGCTGACCGTCCGTCTCGCCGAGCATGCGGCCATTATTGGCGGCGTTGCCGAAAAGTTGCGGATCGAACGGAATAACCGCGAGCGGCGTAATTTCCAGCGGTTCGGCAAAATCCTGAGGCGAGATTTCGGGCCGCTTGGGCACGCCGGCCTGGTTGATAATCAAACGCGGAAGCGCGTCGTTGGGGCGCAGCTTCTTCAGTGTATCGACCAAATTCTTGGCGTTGCGTAAATTGGCAAGTTCCGGTGTCGCCGTAATGACGACCTCGTCCGCGTGTGTCAGCGTGCTTCGCGTCCAGCCGTTCCATATATGCGGGACATCCAGCACCAGCATCGGGGCGCTTCGCTGCGCGATATCGATGATCTGGGTAAACGCTTCGCTGTCGAAATCGTAAACGCGCTCGAGCGTGGACGGAGCTGCGAGCAAAGACAGATGCTCGGCACACTGGGCGAGCAGACGGTCGAGATAGACTTCATCGATGCGTTCGGGCGCGAAAACCGCTTCGGCGATGCCTTGCGCCGGATCCTGGTCGAAATTGATGTTCGCGGTACCGAAGGCCAGATCGAGGTCGGCCACTACCACTTCGGAGCTGAACAGGCTCGACATGCTCCATGCGAGATTGTGAGCAATCGTGGAAGAACCAACACCGCCTTTGGCGCCGATGAAGGCCACCGAACGACCCATCGGCTCGGCCTCCGGATCGACAAAGATCGCGGATATCACGGCAACGATATCGGCCATCGAAACCGGCGCGACGACGTATTCGGAAATTCCCGAGCGGATCAGTTCACGATAGAGCCACACATCATTGTAATGGCCCACGATCACGACCTTGGAACTCGGATCGCAGACTTCCGCGAGATGTTTCAGCGACTCCAGCAATTCCTTCGGCTCGCGCCGAGATTCCAGGATAATGAGATTGGGCGTCGGAGCGGAACGGTAGAATTCGAGCGCCGTCTCTATTCCGCCCATATGTACCTTGAGATGCGCTTTCGCCATGCGCCGGTCTTCGCCGGCGCGTTCGATCGGCCCGGAAACGCCTTCCGTCTCGCAGAATGCCTGTATCGAGATTCGTGGAACCGGACGAAGCGCGTTCATCGCCGCGACATCCTGCTGCGAGGTATCGACGCTATCGAGATTCGGATCGTAGGCGAGATTGCTCATGTGCGTGCTCTCTTGATGGCCGTGCGCTACTCTCAGTAATTCACTTCGGAAGTGCCGAGGAATTCATTCGAGATCCCCCTGTTCCGATATGTCGTGATGACGTTGCCGCGGTTTTCCGCGTCGACATCGCCTTCCTTGCGCGGCCCTATGAGATCGTTCGGGTTGGCTATCTGGGCTGCGAGATTCTGCTGGTAGGAACAGCCGAAATTCTCGTAGTGCTTGTTTTCGGAGTTCTCCAACAGATCGTTGGGCCAGCGTCCGCACTGATTGGTCGATGCTACGACCTTCGAATAGGTCACTCGAATCGGCGGCTGCGCGTCGGGCGCTCCGGTTTGATAGGATACGATGGCGATATGGCCGCGCGGAACGCCGGCTGCTTGGGCAACCCCGGCCAATCCCGCCGATGCCCGCTGAGCCGCCGCCTGGTTGGCTGAGCCTACAGGAAGCATGATTTGCACCACAGGCGCTGCGCTGCGGTCATACGCGTCGAGGAAACCCTCCAGTTGCTCGCGCTGCCTCCGCGTCATTCCGCGATCCTCTGCGCCGACGGGAATGTCGGTGACCTGCTGTTTCTCCGAGATGATGATGGGATGATTGGTACGGTAATCGTCGGGGACAGCGCCGACGATGACATGATCCGTGCCTACACAGCCGGACAGGAGCGAAAGACCCATCGCGGCTGCCAGCGGATAAAGGGCGAGACGCATGTGGCGGCCCGCGCGGAAGCCCGCGGCCTTATTGTCGATCAGGAGTGTTGCGTCGGACATGTCCGTGGATCCCCGATTACTTATAGATGTAGCCGATGACGCCGTGGTAACGGCCGTCCGGCAGGCTGGTTCGCATGGTCCCGTAGACGCGATTGACCCGTCCGAGGAACATTCCCGCGCCGTCGCTGGGCGGGTTGAAATTGTCGTCCGGCCTGGCAAGGGCGTTACGCGCCACCGGCCGAACCAGGTAGGGCGTGATGATGATCACGAGTTCGGATTCGTTGCGGACAAAGTCGCGGCTGCGAAAGAACGTGCCCAATACCGGTATCTTCGAAAGCCCCGGCAGGCCGTCCATCGCCTGACGCACGTCGTCCTGGACCAGGCCGGCAATCATCATGGAACCGCCGGAAGGAAGTTCGACGGTCGTATCGGCGAGACGCTTGCGGATCGAGATAATGTTGGTGCCAGGCGAGGATGCCTGACCGTTGGAATTTCCGCTCGATAACGATACGGAGGCCTCTGTCGTCGGCTCCGACACGGAAGTCCTGACCTTCAGGCTGATCCGGCCAGCCGATAGAACCACCGGCTGGAATTCCAGCCCGATACCATATTCCACCTTTTCTATCGAAAATGTCTTCTGGCCCGTCTGGTTATCCTGGGACACCGCGGAAGAGACCCCGCCGACAAGATTGTATTCACCGCCCACCCTGAACGTGGCCTTCTCGCCCGAAACCGCAGTCAAGGTCGGTTCGGCGAGGGTCTTCATGACGCCCGACTGCTCCATGGCGTTGAGATAGGAGCTGATCGTGGAGGAGCCGGACGTGTTGCTCAGAGCCAATCCCGTATTTGAAAGCGTCTTGCCCAAACCCGTGAAATTATCGGTGAGCGCGCCCCAGGAAAAGCCGTTCGATCCCCCCTGCGCCAGCAAATTGACGCCGAGCTGTTTCATGACCGAGCGGCTCACTTCCGCGACTGTCACCTTGAGGGTGACCTGGTCCTCGCCGATGATTTTCAGTAGGTTGATGATGGCGCTCTTCTGCCTGGTCTGATCCGGGTTGTTGATGTCAACGCCACCGACGGCCGCGCCGCCGGCCGCCGTCTGCGAGTATTGGCCTGTCGTGGCCTCGCCGCCGGTAACGAAGGCGGTCGCCAACTGCACGGCCCGCGCAGCATCAAGGGGCGTTTGCACGGTGCCCGAAAGCACGACGTTGTCGTTCACCAATTCGACCTTGATGTCGGAATCGGGTATATATTTCCGCAGGTACTCGTCGAGACCCGTCACGTCTCGCTCGATGGTCAGGTCGAGCGAAGCGATCTGCTTGCCGTTCGCTCCGAAGACAAAGACATTCGTCTCCCCAACCTGCTTGCCAAACAGATAGATGCGGCGCGCGGTCCGGGTGACGGCATCGGCGACGCTCGGATTGGCCACGAGGATATCATAGGCGTCTTGCGGCAGATCGACGACGATCGATTTGTTGAGCCCCAGCTTGAGGCGCTGGCCGCTGGACGCGGATGCGATTGTCGCTCCCGCGGCGGCTGCCGCCGACACACCGACCATCGCGGTCCCGGCCATCGATACCGCGCAAGCGGCGAGAACAGTCATCGCCATCCGGCGCCGGCCCAAGCTGGAATTTCTTTGCGCCGTCATGGTCGGCAAATCCTTCTCTCGCGTCATTTTTTTGCTGCCACTTCAGAAATTTGCCCCGACTTGATCAGGCGAACCGTTCCACGGCGACCATTGCCGGACACCAGATAGTCGGCTTCCTCGGTGGACTTGCTCTGCGTATCGGCGACCGAGCGAAGAGCCAACGTCAGGCGATCCGCCATCTGAGCCGCGACCGTGATGATTTCGGCCTGTTGGGGGGTAAGTTCGAGTGTGGCGGTGGCGCCGACCTTCGTCTTCTTGCCGTCCTCGTCTTCCTGGATTGTCTGATCGATGGCCAGCACGCGGATATTTCTGAGGATCGTATCGGTGGTAAAGCCGGTGCCGCCGGTGACATTCTGGGAGCGCCGCGTCATGATGACGTCGACATGGTCGTTCGGAAGAATGAACCCGCCTGCGGACGTGTCAGCGGAGATCTGCGTCGCCACGGCGCGCATGCCCTTCGGCAAAATGGAGGCCATCAGGCTTTTGCCTTCGCCTACCAGCTTCGAGCGGCGCACTGGTTCGCCCTTGTACATCCCGATCCGGGCGACCTCGCCTTTCAGCTTCGTGATCGCGTCGGGATTCTGCTCCTGGGTGATGTAATTGTCGCCGATCGAATCCGTCGGCCACGACTGCCAGCGCATCTGGTTGTCCAGAACGCCACCGACCGGCACGTCGTCCGTCAAGACCAGTACATGCGACAGGGCGATGGATGGTTTGGGGGCGGATGCGACAATGACAGGCCCGGACGGCCTGGTCATGTGTTTCGCTATGTAGCCGGCGCCACCCGCCGCCGCTACCGCGACTCCCAGAATTACAAGTCTGGATGCAGCCATCTGTCTGAACCTCGCCCTGGCAAAATCACCCTAGCCAAGTCAGACATTGCATCGCCAATGGTCAAATTAGGGTTAATGCGAGCCTTACAATCGTGATTAATTCAAAGTTTATCCAAAGGCTCAAACGCCGTTGTCCGGCAAACCGCAATTGTTCTATCCGCCGATCATGCGACCGAGCGCCCATTGCATCAGTGATGAATCGGGATAAGCGATCAGCCCGCCGATTCCCAAGGCTATCCCATAGGGAACGCCTTTCTGATCTTCGGCGAAATTCCTCAAAAACATGTTCTGGCCAAGGTAAACAGCAAAGGCCGACTTTCTATAGCTCAGGATCAACAGGGTAAGCGCAGCTCCGGCGATCGTTGCATACACCAGATACTCCAGAAGCGGCATGCCCAGCCCCATCCAGACCGCGGTGGCCGCGAGCAGCTTGGCGTCGCCTCCGCCCATCCCGCCCATGGCGAAAAGCGCGAAGGTTACCGTCAGAACGAGCGCGCCGGCAGCGAAATGCGTGCCATAGACGCCCCAGTCCATGCCGGTCAGCGGCGCGACCATGGCGAACGTCACCACCAGAAGGATCGAGACGCTATTTGCGATGGTCATCGACAGCGTATCGGAGATCGCCGCGAACGCCATGCAGAAGGGAAAGACGACGAAAATCAGCGCTTCGAGCATCGCATATAGTCCTGGATTGATACGCAGTCGCCGTCAGGCTAGTCGATTTCTGTTAAATTTTCCTGCAATGGCGGCCGCAAAGGCGCCAGCTTGAAGCAGGCGCCAGATAGCGGAAAGCCGCCCGTTGGGCGGCTTTCCTCAAGCAGTTTTGCTCGATAGCTTAGCCAGCGCCATTCAGCGTGGATGCAATGCTATTGAACTTCGTGCTCAGAGCGTTGCCGACGGCGCCGGCGCCGAAGATGATAGCCAGAGCGATGAGAGCGGCGATCAGACCATATTCGATGGCGGTCGCGCCGGATTCGTCTTTTGCAAAACGTGCAAGAATCTTAGTCATGAGAGAGCTCCTTACTCCACTTGTTTACAGCACTTCCGTCAACGGTTCTTTTTCGTGTTGATCGGATGCCGGCAATCTACTTTCGAGCTGTTGCGAACGGCTTAACAAACAGCCTTACCGAATCCTTTCGGCAATTCCGTTATCCATGTGGTTAATCGACAGCTAAGGAAAACCGTGCGATTTAGACCTTTTCCAGATCATTGAAAGCAACCGAAGGGCCGGCATTGTCACGATATTTATAATGAGTACGCCGGCCGGCGCTTAACCGTTGGTTCACCAATATCGTTCATGCTCCGTTGAACTTCCAGAACTCCGGAGAACGGCGCATGGCGCGGATCAAATGGCATTTGACGGGAAAGACCTTCGGAGCGGCGCTTCTTACATTGGGCGCGATCGCGGTTTGCGGTCCGGCGTTCGCCGACACAGGCATCGACGTCACGATGAATGAGGCGAAGATCGTCAAGCTGGCGCGGCCGGCCGACACCATCATCGTGGGCAATCCCGGGATCGCCGACGCCTCTGTCCAGGATTCCAACACGCTGGTTCTCACCGGAAAGGGATTTGGCGTCACCAATCTCGTTGTGCTCGATTCAAATGGCAGCCCCATCGTCGACGAGCAGGTGACGGTCTCGCGACACGATGCCAGTTCTGTCCGCATCTACCGTCGCTCGGACGTGCAGACGCTTTCCTGCACTCCTTATTGCGAAGGCGCCTACAAGAACGATGCCGAAAAGTCGTCGGAACAGGAATTGAACACGTCTCAGTAATTGCGCCGTTCGCCACGCGACTGGAATGAAGCGACCGCCGAAAGCTCGATGGCCCGGCCATGGTTAGCTTGCGGTGAATTCGACCCGGAGCATTTTAGCCGCGTTCAAAACGGGAACTCAATCGGTTCGCGCTAGCTTCCTCTCGCTACCGTCAGCTAGGCGACAGGAAGTTGTACATGACGCAGAAGAACGATGATCGGCCGGATGTGGACGTCAAGGCTGCCGCGCGGCCATCGCTGCTGGCGCGTTTCGTCGGCAACAGGAAAGGCACCACCGCGATCGAGTTTTCGGCCTTGGCCATTCCGTTTGCGTTGCTGGTATTCGCCATCCTTGAAAGCTGCATTTCCTTTGCCGCCCAGCAATTGATGGCCAACGCCACCGACGAAGTGGCGCGCGAAATCCGTACCGGACAGATCGAAGGCGGCCGATCTCGACAAGACCAAACTGCACGATTTGCTTTGCGACGAAGCTCAAGATACTGGCCGGCAGCGGTTGCCCCTATCTCTATTTCGACCTGGAGCAGTACGCGACTTTCGCGGATGCGGCCAAGGTGCGCACCAACTTTACCGCCGATCGCGATCTCGACGTGAGCACCTTCAAGGTCGATCCCGGCCCAGCCCTGTCGAAGAACATGTTGCGCGTGTTCTACGAATGGCCGGTGATGACCGATTTCATGGCCAAGTCGATGTCGAACCTCAAGAACGGCCGGACACTGCTGTTTTCGACGGTAACCTGGCAGAACGAACCTTTCAGCGATTGACGGATATGGGACCGAAGGGGTGGGCAATGGCCGGTTGGGCTAAAATATTGAAATGCGCGCGTTCTGTCCGCGCCATTCCCGGAGCCTTGGCGAAGGACCGCCGCGGCGTTGCCGCCGTGGAATTCGCATTCATCGCGCCGATTCTGCTGGTGCTGTATTTTGTCACGATGGAAGTATCGCAAGGTATTGAAACCAACAAAAAAGTGGGGCGCGCGGCCAGCATGGTCGCCGATCTTATCACTCAGCAACAGGACATCGGCGTATCAGAGGTCGACGCCATCATGCAGATCGGCGAATCGACCTTGCAGCCCTATAACCGCACCAAGCCAAGCATCTTCGTGACAGGCATACAGATTTCCAATGACGCCACGCCGAAGGCGACCGTAGCGTGGTCGCGCAAACTCGTGAACGGCGCCACCAGCAAGGATGTGCCCGCCGGCACGTCGGCGACAGTCCCCGCCCAACTCAAGATCGCCGGAACCTTTCTTGTCGAGGTCAAGGCCCAGCTTGACTACCGGCCCGTCATCGCATGGACGGCCGACGCCAAGCAGAAACTCGGGCTTTTGTCGGCATTCGACAATATAAATATGTCGGAGCGATATTACCTGCGGCCACGCATGAGCGACTCGATTCCCTGCTCGGATTGCTGACCGGGAATAATCGCACCCTCACATTGGCCCCCGGCGCGCAAAAGAGGGCGCCACCCCATCGCATCGGATTCCCGATGCCCCGGGGTGAATTGCCAAAGCGGCGCCACGATCCTATTTCTGCGTCCAACCTCCGTGGATAGGGTCGGAATACCATCATGGCGCGCGCGTTTCTCTTCGTTCTGGACTCCTTCGGGATCGGAGGGGCCCCCGACGCCGATCGTTTCGGCGATAAGGGGGCGGATACGCTCGGGCATATCGCTTCGGCCTGTGCGACAGGCGGCGGCGACCGCGACGGCTCGCGGAGCGGGCCTCTTGAAGTACCCAACATGCGTGCGCTTGGCCTCGGTCGGGCGGCACAGGCGGCGACAGGCGGCAAGTCCGCCTTTGCCAATGACGAGCCGGCGGCGCTCGGCTTTTTCGGGACCGCACAGGAGGTGTCGAGCGGTAAGGACACACCGTCCGGCCATTGGGAAATCGCCGGCGTGCCCGTGCCCTTCGAATGGAGCTATTTTCCAGAGAGCATCCCGAGTTTTCCCGACACGCTGATTGCCGCCATCACAAGAGAGGCCCGGCTGCCTGGCATCCTCGGGAACTGCCATGCATCGGGCACCGAAATCATCGCCAGACTTGGCGAGGAACATATCCGCACCGGCAAGCCGATCTGCTATACCTCGGCGGACTCGGTTTTTCAGATCGCGGCGCATGAGTCCCATTTCGGGCTCGAACGGCTTTACGATCTCTGCGCCATCGTGCGCCGGCTGGTGAACCCGCTCAATATCGGCCGGGTCATCGCGCGGCCCTTTGTCGGCGAAAGCCGGGAAACATTCGAACGCACGGCCAACCGGCGCGACTATGCCGTTCCGCCGCCGGAACCGACCTTGCTCGATCGCCTCACAGAGCGCGGCGGCAATGTCATCGGCATTGGCAAGATCGGCGACATCTTCGCCCATCGCGGCGTCAGCGAAGTGCGCAAGGGGTCCGGCAACATGGCGTTATTCGATGCCGCGCTCGGCGCCATGGACGACAGCAGGGACGGCGATCTGGTTTTCGCCAATTTCGTGGATTTCGACACGCTTTTCGGACACCGGCGGGATATCCCCGGTTACGCCGCCGCGCTGGAAGCGTTCGACCGCCGGCTCCCCGAAGCGATGGCGCGGCTCCGGGAGGGCGACCTGCTGCTGCTCACCGCCGATCACGGGTGCGACCCAAGCTGGCCCGGCACCGACCATACGCGCGAACAGGTTCCCATCATCGGCGCCGGCCCCGGCCTGAAGAATGTTTCAATCGGAACCCGGTCGACATTCGCCGATATCGGCGAAACGATAGCTGAGCATCTCGGGCTCGCGGCAGGCCGGCATGGCACGTCGTTTTATCCTATTCTTGCCGGCAATGCCTGAGCTTCCCGAAGTCGAAACCGTTCGGCGCGGTCTGCAACCGATCATGGAAAACGCCGTGATCCTGGCCGTACATCTTGGCAGGCCGGACCTGCGCTTTCCCTTTCCCGAGCGATTTGCCGACCGGCTTTCCGGCCGCCGGGTGACGGGTCTTGGCAGGCGCGCGAAATATCTGATCGCACATTTGGACGACGGGCTCTCGCTCATCGCGCATATGGGCATGTCGGGCTCGTTCCGGGTGGAAGCCGGCGAGGATGCGGTCCTGCAGGGGCAGTTCCATCATGCCCGCTCAAAAGACAAGATACACGACCATGTCCGCTTCGACCTCGAAGACGACCGGGGCGGAGCGGCAAGCGTCATCTTCAACGACCCCCGGCGTTTCGGCTTTATGCTGCTGGCCGAGCCCGGCGGGCTCGACGGGCATCCGCTCCTTGCCGGTCTCGGCATCGAACCGACCGGCAACGCCCTTGACGGCGTCTTGCTCTCGGATCTCCTGCGTGACCGGAAAGCGCCGCTCAAGGCAGCGCTA
The DNA here is from genome assembly GCA_963752795.1 of uncultured Alphaproteobacteria bacterium. Classification (GTDB taxonomy): domain Bacteria; phylum Pseudomonadota; class Alphaproteobacteria; order Rhizobiales; family Rhizobiaceae; genus Mesorhizobium_L. The sequence goes on along the minus strand of CAVVZH010000004.1, from coordinate 83,385 downwards.
ATGGACCAGCGCGTCGTTGCCGGCCTCGGCAATATATATGTATGCGAGGCGCTTTGGCGGGCGGGGCTTTCACCGCGCCGACGCGCCGGATCGATCGCCGGCTCCAGCGAAAAATCATCCATACGCAGCGCAAGGCTCGCGGAAGCCATCCGCGGCGTCATTGCGGACGCGATCGCGGCGGGTGGATCGTCGCTCAGGGACTTTGTGAAGCCGGATGGATCGCTCGGCTATTTCCAGCATTCCTTCGACGCCTATGGCCGCGAGGGAGAACCATGCCATCGCGCCGGATGCGCCGGAACAATCAAGCGTATCGTGCAATCCGGCCGCTCCACCTTCTATTGCCCCGTCTGCCAACATTAGCTAATCGCATTCTCCAAGGATCGCATGTGCGAAGACATGAGACCGGCGAGGAGAATGCAATGGCCTACGAAACCATTCTGACGGAGACACGCGGCAAGGTCGGTCTCGTCACGTTGAACCGCCCCAAAGCCCTGAACGCTCTGAATTCCACGGTGCTGGGCGAACTTGACGACGCGCTTCAAGGGTTCGAAGCCGACGCAAATGTGGGCGCCATCGTGCTGACGGGCTCGGAAAAAGCCTTCGCGGCCGGCGCCGACATCAAGGAAATGCAGCCCAAGGCCTATGTCGACGCCTATATGGAGGACTTCTTCGCGGGTTGGGAAGCATTGACCCGCATCCGCAAGCCGATCATCGCGGCGGTGGCCGGCTATGCGCTCGGCGGTGGCTGCGAGCTCGCCATGATGTGCGACTTCATCCTGGCGGCGGACAATGCGAAATTCGGCCAGCCCGAGATCACGCTGGGCGTCATGCCGGGAATGGGCGGCTCACAGCGGCTTACTCGCTTCATCGGCAAGTCGAAGGCAATGGATATGTGCCTGACCGGGCGTATGATGGACGCCGCCGAGGCCGAGCGCTGCGGATTGGCGTCGCGGATCGTGGCGGCCGCCGATCTGGTCGAGGAAGCCGTGAAGACCGCCGAAAAGATCGCCGGGTTCTCGTTGCCGGCGGTGATGATGGCCAAGGAAGCGGTGAACCGCGCCTACGAAACGACGCTTGCGGAAGGCCTTCGCTTCGAACGGCGCGTCTTCCATTCCATGTTTGCGCTTGAGGACCAGAAGGAGGGCATGACCGCCTTCTTGGAAAAACGCCGGCCGGAATTCAGGAACCGCTAGGCTGCGCCGAATCTGAAAGACGCCGAGAGCACGATTTTCCCGTACCGAAGACCGTTGACGCGGTAAAATAGCTGCTCTATAAGCCGCGCCAGAAGAGGCGGCCCCTGAGCCGCCCTCATGCTTTTATGCGTCTGTCTTATCCATGGCGATATGGCCGACCACCCCAACAGGAAGAGAGAACCATCCATGGCCAACACGGCATCGGCCAAAAAGGCGACCCGCAAGATCGAACGCCGCGCCGCGGTCAACAAGGTTCGGCGCTCGCGCGTGCGTGGCTATGTGCGCAAGGTGGAAGAAGCCCTTGCCGCGGGAGACAAGGATGCGGCCCAGGCAGCCTTCACCGCTGCACAGCCGGAACTGATGCGCGCCGCCACCAAGGGCGTGCTGCACAAGAACACCGCTTCACGCAAGGTTTCACGACTCGCCAAGCGCGTAAAATCGCTTTCCGCCTAAACCAACCCATCCTTCCGTTCATGCAAAACCCGGCGTTCCGTCGGGTTTTTGTTTGCCGTGCAACGGGTTGCGGGGACGCCCGCTTTCATCAGAAGAAAGCCTCTTTTCGTTGGCCGGCTATTTAGGGCTTTTTGACCTCAGATTGCGATTCGGAAACCCTTCCACCGCATCTTCTCGCCGCATAAAAGATTCTTTCTTTTTAATAGGTTACGAATGCTTGTGAAGAGCATGCTCCGGCAAGGTTGGGATTGCCTGAATGCCGGTGATGTCAAGGAAATATTTTTAAAATTTTTTCGCTATTTCCTTAGCCGGAGGCAACTCCTGAAAAGGGTTTGAATCAAAAAGGTTTAGGACCCTTTGGGGCCTCCCGTCGGGCGTGACGTCGGCCCGGGAGCGCGGCTATTTCTTAAGAAAGCGTTATTGGCCGCTTGCTCTCTCCATGCCGACTTTTGTAGTGTCTGCCCATCGAAAGGGACGGTCAACGGCCTGACATATCGGCCGGACCAACCAAGCATAAACTGGCGGAAGTGCTAGCGCGGAGTCAAAACCGCGGGCGGTCTATCTGTGCCTTTCGATAGGAGTGGGCGTATCCGATATGGTTGCGTTTGCGACTCTGGCATGTGTGCCGGAGGGTTCATTGTCGCGCCCATCCCCCAGCTCATCGAGGGGATCAGGGCTAAACGAGACGACGCGGATGTGACGCGGATAGAGGGGCTTAACCGGCTTGCCGGATCGAAATCGAAATCCAAAGCGACGGCCCGATGCGGCCTGAAGGAAACCATGCCGATAATTTGCGCCGAAGGGTGGCAAAGAGCCGGCAGGAAAGACGAGGGATTGCAATGCAAAGCGGCATAGAAAGATCGGCTCCGGCGGGCTCGGTCTTTCCAAAAAATTTAATCGAGGGGGACGTAATGACGACAACCGGCGCGGGCAAGGCGGAAAAGGCCTTCGAGCGTGTGAAGACGCAGATCAAGGCGCGTGTCGGCGGGGAGGTGTATTCCAGTTGGTTCGGACGCATGAAGCTGGACGAACATTCCAAGGGTCTCATCAGGCTTTCCGTGCCGACCGCATTTCTGCGCTCATGGATCAACGGACATTACCTCGATCTCATCACCGAACTCTGGAAAGTCGAGGTGCCGGATACACTCAAGGTCGAGATCGTGGTCCGTTCGGCGACCCGGCACTCGCGCCCTGTCTGCAGCGAAGAGGAAAAATCCGCTGGCCGGAGTTTGCCGCATACGCCGGCGACGTCTTCCACGATCATGACTAATGGCGTTCGACAGGACCGGGCGCCGGTTTCGAAGGCACGGATCGGCGACGGAGAATCCAGGCAAAGCGTGGTCGGCTCGCCCCTCGATGGACGCTACACCTTCGAATCCTTCGTCGAAGGCTCCTCAAACCGGGTAGCATTTGCCGCCGCGCAAGCCGTGGCTGAACACGCCTCGAACGCCGTCCGCTTCAACCCGCTTTTCCTGCATGCCTCGGTTGGTCTCGGCAAGACACATCTGCTTCAGGCGATCGCTGCCGCGTCCCTCAAGCGGAAGCCGCATTCGCGCGTCGTTTATCTGACCGCGGAATATTTCATGTGGCGTTTCGCGACGGCCATCCGCGACAACAACGCTCTCACGCTCAAGGAGCAGCTTCGCGACATCGACCTTCTCATCATCGACGACATGCAGTTCCTGCAAGGCAAATCGATCCAGCATGAATTCTGTCATCTGATCAATATGCTGTTGGACAGCGCCAAGCAGGTTGTCGTTGCCGCCGACCGGCCTCCATCAGAGCTGGAATCCCTGGAGCCGAGGGTGCGCTCGCGGCTGAATGGCGGCGTCGCGCTCGAAATGTCGGCCCCCGACTACGCCATGCGCCTCAGCATGCTGAAGCAGAGGCTGAGCGCGGCCCAATCGGAAGACGCGACTCTGGAGATCGCCGATGATATCCTGGAACATGTCGCGGGATCGGTGACGGGAAGCGGACGGGAGTTGGAGGGAGCCTTCAATCAGCTTCTGTTCCGGCGCACCTTCGAGCCGATCACCGTGGAGAGGATCGACGAAATCCTTGGCCATATCTATCGATCGGGCGAGCCTAAGCGCGTCCGCATCGAGGACATCCAGCGCGTCGTCGCCCGGCACTACAATGTTTCCAAGACCGAGCTTCTGTCGAACAGGCGCACGCGCACCATCGTCAAGCCGCGGCAAGTGGCGATGTATCTGTCGAAGATACTCACGCCCCGCTCGCTGCCGGAAATTGGCAGACGGTTTGGCGGGCGGGATCATACGACCGTTCTGCACGCCGTCCGCAAGATCGAGGGCCTGTCGGGGACCGACAACAATCTTGCGCAGGAACTGGAATTGCTGCGCAGGCTGATCAGCGACCAGGCCTGACCGAATTTATATGCGGCGGACCTGAGAAGGTCCTACCGGGCGGATCGGCAAGGCTGAAAAATGCCTTGCCGGCCGTTCCTTGTCGATGCGGCGTGGCCGGCTTCCGGCTTCGGTAAAGGACTTTTCCGGATACATTTTCCACTACGGCGGCGTTATCCCCAAGAAGCCTCCGGATATAGGGCGTTGGGCGCGCCGAGACTTGCCTTTCGCTTGAATTTCCTGTCAGTTTGGAGCAATTCAGGCCTTTGACAAGGTCATGGACGGACGTTGCGCCGGCCGGAAAAATCATTCCATTCACCGAGGCGGGATCAGCCCTTTATGCGCGTAGTTCTGGAACGCTCCAACCTTCTGAAATCGCTCAACCACGTTCACCGTGTGGTGGAGCGGCGCAATACCATTCCGATCCTGTCCAACGTCCTCCTGTCGGCGGAGGGCGGCAGCCTGGAACTGAAGGCGACGGACCTCGATCTGGAAGTGACCGAAGCGACGGCGGCGGCCGTCGAGCAGAACGGCGCCACGACGGTGCCCGCCTATCTCCTCTACGATATCGTGCGCAAGCTGCCGGACGGCGCGGAAGTCATGCTGAAGACCGACGAGGACGGCAACGCCATGTCGGTCGTCTCGGGGCGTTCCAGCTTCCGCCTGCAATGCCTGCCGCAGTCGGATTTCCCGGAATCGTCGGCCGGCACCTTCCCGCATATTTTCCGCCTTGAATCGGAAGCGCTCAAGGGCCTGATCGAGAAGACGCAATTCGCGATCTCGACGGAAGAGACGCGCTACTATCTGAACGGCATCTATCTGCATGCGATCGAAACGGGCGGCAAGCTGAAGCTGCGTTCGGTGGCGACCGACGGGCATCGGCTGGCGCGCGCCGAGATCGATGCCCCGGCGGGATCGGAAGGCATGCCCGGCATCATCATCCCGCGCAAGACGGTAAGCGAATTGCAGAAACTGGTCGACGATCCCGACGTGGCGGTCACGACCGAGCTTTCCGACACCAAGATCCGTTTCACCATCGGCAGCGTGGTGCTGACATCGAAGTTGATCGACGGCACCTTTCCCGACTATCAGCGGGTCATTCCTTCCGGCAACGACAAGAAGCTCGTCATCGACCGGCAGAGCTTCGCCGCCGCCGTCGATCGCGTCTCGACGATCTCGTCGGAACGCGGACGGGCCGTCAAGCTTTCCATCGCCAGCGGGCAATTGACCCTGACGGTCAACAATCCCGACTCCGGCAGCGCCACCGAGGAACTGCCGGCGGATTACGAGTCCGATCCAATCGAGATCGGCTTCAACGCGCGCTATCTGCTCGACGTGGCGGCGCAGCTTTCCGGCGATTCAGCCGAGTTCATGCTGGCGGATGCCGGTTCGCCTACCCTCATCACCGACTCGGCGGACGAACACGCTCTCTACGTGCTCATGCCGATGCGCGTCTAGGAACCGGATCGTGTGAACGAAACCGAGGCCGCGGATCGAACGCGTCCGGTCTCCATCAACCGGCTTTCGCTCGCGAATTTTCGCAACTACACGGCACTGGCGCTCGATCTTTCGCCCGGCGCCGTGGTGCTGACCGGCGAAAACGGCGCCGGAAAAACCAATCTTTTGGAAGCGATCTCGTTGCTCAGTCCCGGACGTGGCCTGCGCCGCGCCGCCTATGGCGAGATGGCGCGCAACGGTGCGGAAGACGGTTTCGCCATCCATGCCAGGATCGAGGGGCCGCTGGGCGAGTGCGAGATTGGCACCGGCACCTTGGCGACGGGATCGGAAAGCGACGGCACGCGCAGGGTGCGGATCAACGGTTCCCCTGCGAAATCGGCCGAGGACATGCTCGAATGGCTGCGGGTCGTCTGGCTTTCGCCCGCCATGGACGGGCTATTCACCGGTCCCGCCGGCGACCGCCGCCGTTTCCTCGACCGGCTGGTGCTGGCGATCGATCCGGCGCATGGAAAACGCGCGCTCGACTATGAGCGCGCCATGCGTGGACGCAACCGGCTTCTCGCCGAAGGCAAGAGCGACGAGGCATGGCTCGATGCGATCGAATTGCAGATGGCGGAAATTGGCGTCGCCATCGCCGCGGCGCGCAACGAATTGCTGCGGCTCGCCAAGGCAATGATCGAACGCCTGCCGGAGACCGGCGCCTTCCCCAAGGCCGATCTGGCGATCGGCGGAGCACTCGAAGAACAGATCGGGGTGCGGCCCGCCGTCGAGACGGAGGAATGGCTGAGGCAGGCTCTGGCCGCCGGGCGGCAGAGGGACCGGGCCGCCGGGCGCACGCTCGACGGCCCGCACCGCGCCGACCTCCTCGTTCGGCATCGGCCAAAGGGCATGCCGGCCGCCCTCTGCTCCACGGGCGAACAAAAGGCGCTGCTGGTCGGGATCGTGCTTGCCCATGCGCGCCTGACGGGCGAAATGGCCGGCATGACGCCGATCCTTCTTCTTGACGAGATCGCGGCGCATTTCGACCAGCATCGGCGCGCCGCGCTCTTCGACATATTGCAGGATCTCGGCTGCCAGGCCTTCATGACCGGCACCGAGCCGGCCCTGTTCTCCGCGATCGAGAGGAAGGCGCAATTCCTGACCGTCGCGTCAGGCAGGGTGACGCCTTCCGAAAGGGCCTGACATTTTGGCGGGCCGGCATTAACCTCAAGCCATGAACCAGCATGAGCCCCCTCCCCTGTCGACCGAGGAACTCGAGCGCTACGCGCGCCATATCGTGCTGCCGGAAGTGGGCGGCGCCGGGCAGCAGAAGCTGAAGCGTGCGCGCGTGCTGGTGGTCGGCGCGGGCGGCCTTGGCGCGCCGGTGTTGACCTATCTCGCCGCCGCTGGCGTCGGCACGCTTGGCATCGTCGATGATGACGAGGTATCGCTATCCAATCTGCAACGGCAGATCATCCACGCAACGAGTGCGGTCGGCCAGCCAAAGATCGCCAGCGCGAGGGACGCCATCGAGCGCATCAACCCGCATGTGAGGGTCGAGACGCATTCGTTTCGGCTCCATGCAGGGAATGCGGCGCAACTGATCTCCACCTATGATCTGGTGGTGGACGGATCGGACAATTTCGCCACGCGCTACGCGGTAGCCGATGCCTGCGCGGCCGGGGAGCGCCCCTTGGTGACGGCGGCGGTCGGACGCTTCGACGGGTCGATCACGGTACTGATGCCCTATGCGAAGAATGCCGAGGGAGAAGCGAACCCTTCCTACCGCGACCTTTTTCCCTCGCCACCCCCGGACGGCATGGTGCCAGGTTGCGCGGAGGCCGGCATATTGGGCGCCCTTACCGGCGTTTTGGGTACGCTGCAGGCGATGGAAGTCCTCAAGCTCCTCACCGGCATCGGCGAGCCGCTGATCGGGCGGCTCCTGCTTTACGATGGCCTCGCCACGCGCTTCGAAACCATCCGCTACCAGCGCCGCCATGACTGAGCCGTCAACGCAGGTCGGCGAGCTCAGCGTTGCCGGTCTGCCGGCCGGGTTCGATCGCTGGGCGGAGTTGCTGGCGCTTATCCTCGGTTCTTTCCGCTACATGGACGGCATCATCGACCCGCCCTCCTCGGCTGCGCGATTGACACCAAAGACCCTGGAACAAAAGGCAGCGGAAGAAACCGTCTTCCTCGCGTTTCTCGACGGGCGGATGGTTGGCTGCGTCTTCCTTGCCGAGAGGGCCGATCATTTCTATCTCGGCAAGCTCGCGGTCGATCCGATTTACCAGGGGCGCGGAATCGGCCGGCGCCTTGTTGAAGCGGCCGCGGACCATGCACGCGCCGCCGCCAAGCCGACGATCGAATTGCAGGCGCGCGTCGAACTGTCGGCCAACCATGCTGCCTTCGCTCGGCTCGGGTTCCGCGAGATCGGTCGCACCTCCCATGCCGGGTACGACCGGCCGACATCGATCACCATGCAGAAGGATCTGGCGCCTTGACGCTTTCCCTCACGGCGGAAGAGCAGGCTATCGCCGGTGGTGAAGGTGGCGAAGGTGCGGCCATTGCCATGCGCATCGTCGCGGAGAGTGCGCGTCTGCTTGGCGCTTCGCGGCTGATCCCCATCGCATCGGCGCATATCGACGGCGCTCTCTATCACGGGGATTCGGGCACGTTGTTCGCCGAAAAGCTGGTTGAAGGCGGCGGCAAGGTCGCGGTCCGCGCCACGCTCAATGTCGGGGCGCTCGACCTGACCGGATGCTCGCATGTCCGCTTGGGCGAGCCGCAACGCGGCATGGCGCGGCGTATGATGGACGCCTATCGCGCGCTCGGCTGCGAGACAAGCTGGACCTGCGCACCCTATCAGGCGGGCCATCGCCCGGTGTTGGGCAGCGATGTCGCCTGGGGCGAGTCCAATGCGGTGGTCTTCTGCAATTCGGTGCTTGGCGCGCGCACCAACCGCTACGGCGATTTCCTCGACATCGCGTGCGCCATCGCGGGCAAGGCCCCGGATTGCGGTCTGCATCTGCCGGCGAACAGACGCGCCCGGGTGAAATTCGATGTTTCCGGGCTGGATTCCGGCTTTCTCGCGTCCGAAATCGCCTGGCCGGTTTTGGGCAGCCTCTATGGAAGAGAAGTCGGCGACGCGGTGGGAATCGTGACCGGCGTCGCCGCCGATCCAGGGGAAGATGCGCTGAAGGCGTTTGGCGCGGCGGCGGCCTCTTCCGGCGCGGTGGGCCTATTTCACATCGACGGGGTGACGCCCGAGGCGATTGCCGCACCAGATAAAGCCTTAGCCGAGTTGAAAGAGGAAATTCGCGTCACGCCCGAAATGGCGCGCGCCGCCCAAAGGAAACTTTCCAATGCCGGCGGAGGGAATCAACTGGACGCCGTCGCCATCGGCAGCCCGCATCTCTCGCCGGCGGAATTCGAGAGGCTTGAGCGCCTCGTGGCCGGGCGGAAGCTGAAAATCCCGCTCTACGCCTGCACGGGGCGGCATGTTCTTGCGGAGATCGAGCGGCGCGGCGGACGACAGGCTCTCGAATCCAGCGGCGTCACCATCGTCGCAGACACCTGTGTGGTGGTGACGCCTATATTGAAACCACTGCAAGGCGGCGTGCTGATGACGAATTCAGGTAAATTCGCCCATTACGCCCCCGGAAACACCGGCTATTCGGTGCTTTATGCCTCGCTCGCCGACTGTGTGGAAAGCGCGGTGGCCGGCAAGCCGTGCTTTTCGGTTGAGCCGACATGAACCGGCCAGAGCGAGGTTCGGTGCTGGTCGCCGGCGCGGGCGCCACGGCCCGGGCTTTGGTGCTGCGCAAACCGATCAGCTTCTGGGGTGGCGTTGACCCGAAAAGCGGACGCATCATCGATGTAAGGCATCCGCAAATCGGCGAGACGGTGGCGGGCCGAATCCTGCTCCTGCCGGGAACGATCGGGTCGTCTTCGGCGTCTGCCGTGCTTCTGGAACTCGTCCATGCCGGCAAGGCTCCGGCGGCGATCGTCCTGCATGAGCCGGACGCCATATTGCTACTGGGCCTGATCGTGGCGCGCGAGATGGGCTGGAGCGCGCCCATTGCCGTGAAACTCGACCGCGGGCTGCATGATCAGTTCGACGGCTCTGTCGTTACCGTGCATGAAGATGGGTCGTTCAGCGCCCCGTCGTGCTGAGCACGCACGATTCTCCGATCAAACCTTGTTGGGTAGCACCCTGTCGGGCGGCCGGTGGCCGTCGAAGAAGGCGCGAATGTTGATGATAACCTTCTCGCCCATGTCGATGCGGCCCTCTATGGTCGCCGAGCCCATATGGGGAAGGATCACGACCTTGCCCTTGGCGGCCAATTTGACGAGCTTCGCATCCACGGCCGGCTCGTTTTCGAAGACGTCGAGACCGGCGCCCGCCAGTTTGCCCTCTCGAATCATCTTCGTCAGGGCGTCTTCGTCGATAATCTCTCCACGGGCGGTGTTGACCACGTAGGCGGCGGGCTGCATGAGCGCCAGCCGGCGCGCGGAAAGGAGGTGGAATGTCGCCGGGGTCGACGGACAATTGACCGAAATGATGTCCATGCGCGCCAACATCTGGTCGAGGCTGTCCCAGTACGTCGCCTCCAGTTCTTCCTCGATCGCCGGCGCGACATGATGGCGGTTGTGGTAGTGGATGGATAGGCCGAACGCCTTGGCGCGGCGGGCGACGGCGGTTCCGATCCGGCCCATTCCGACAATGCCGAGACGCTTGCCCCAGATGCGGCGCCCCAGCATCCAGGTCGGCGACCAACCCGCCCATTTTCCATCCGCTTCGAGGATGCGGGCCCCCTCGGTCAGCCGCCTTGGCACCGCCAGAATCAGCGCCATGGTCATGTCCGCCGTGTCTTCCGTCAGCACATTGGGCGTGTTGGTGACGACAATGCCCTTTCGCCCGGCGGCGACGACATCGATATTGTTTACGCCATTGCCGAAATTGGCGATCATTCTGAGGTTCGGGCCGGCCTGCTCGATCAGCGCCGAATCGATAATGTCCGTGACGGTCGGTACGATGACGTCGGCTTCCTTCATCGTCGCAACCAGTTCCGGCTGGCTCATCGGCCTGTCATCCACGTTGAGACGGGCGTCGAACAATTCGCGCATCCGTGTCTCTACCGGGTCGGGTAATTTTCGCGTGATGACCACGACGGGCTTTTTCTTGCCGGCCATTGTTTCCTCGAATCCGGGTCCTGTTGAGACCTCTTTAACCAAGACAGGCGAGACTTGGACCGAAACTCGGCCCGCCTTCTTCTCTAACAAGGCCGGCCGTTCAAGACAAAGAAAAACCGGCCGTCCTGGTCTTGCCGACGGCTTCTCTCAGGGGAACCACTGTGCCTGGTCTGCTCATTCTTCGCAAAGCCGCAACCCTGGCGATATTCAGCCTCGGCTTTGCCTGCGCTACCGTCACCAACCCGCACGGCGCCGCGTCGGCTGTGGCCGATGTAACGGTCGGGCCGAGCGGACTGCCATTGCCCCGTTTCGTCAGCCTGAAGTCGGGCCGGGTCAATTCGCGGATCGGGCCGAGCTTCAGCTATCCTGTGGACTGGCTGTATCTGAAAGCCGGGCTGCCGATAGAAATCCTTCAGGAATACGACACGTGGCGCAAGGTCCGTGATTCCGATGGATCGGAGGGCTGGATCAACCAGACGCTTCTATCGGGCCGCCGCACGGGGATCGTAGCGCCGTGGCAGGAAGGCAAGGATGCCAAGCAGGCCTTGCTTTCAGAGCCGAACAAGAAGGCGCGGACGGTCGCGCTCGTGGAGCCCGGCGTCATCGGCGTCATTCATTCCTGCAATGGCGAATGGTGCGAAATGGATTTCTCGGGCCATGTCGGCTGGATCAACCAGACGCTGGTCTGGGGCGCCTATCCGAACGAAAAGATCAAGGACTGATTTCCAGCGCCCGGCCTTGTCGTCAACGCTTGGCGCGCAACCGGACGACGATATCGACATTGGCGATCTCTAGCCCTTCGGGCGGCGCCGGCAGATTGATGACCGTCACCGGACCTTCCTGGATATCGATGTCGAGAAGGCGGTTTTCGCCTTCCACAAAAAAATGATGGTGGTCCGACGTGTTGGTGTCGAAGTAGGTCTTCGATCCCTCCACCGATAAAATCCGCAGCATCCCGGCTTCGGTGAACTGATGCAGCGCATTGTAGACGGTCGCCAGAGAAACCTGGACGCCTGCAGACAAGGCCTCCTCGTGCAACTCTTCCGCGGACAGGTGCCTGTCCCCTTGCGCGAAAAGAAGGCTTACAAGCGCCACGCGCTGACGCGTCGGCCGCAATCCTGCCTGACGTACACGCTGCTCAATCTTGTGCACTTCTTTTCGGGCTTCCGCGTTCATTTCAGACAAGCTTTCTCCGAATTTGCGCGGCAAACTGGTCCTAAAACCGGCTGGAATTCAGCAAACCGCCAATTTTGTATATTCTGTAAGGCCTTCCCAATCAATACCAGCGCATTGACCGCGAACCTAGCGCACGGTAGAGCCAACGGCGGTTTCCGGACGGCAAGGGATTATGCTAGGGAAACCGACGAGGACAACACGGTCGCCGTGCGGCCATTACGGTGGGAGCAGCATGATCGCGGGCGCCAAATCCAGTTATGGATATGAGGAACTTCTAAGTTGCGCGCGAGGCGAGTTGTTCGGCCCGGGCAACGCGCAATTGCCTGCCCCGCCGATGCTGATGTTCGACCGCATCACCGACATCAGCGAAACGGGCGGCGAATTCGACAAGGGCTACATCCGCGCCGAGCTCGATATAAAGCCGGATCTGTGGTTCTTTCCGTGCCATTTCATCGGCAACCCGGTCATGCCGGGCTGCCTCGGTCTCGATGCGTTGTGGCAAATGACCGGCTTCTTCCTCGGATGGCTTGGCGAACCCGGCAAGGGAATGGCGCTGTCGACGGGCGAAGTGAAATTCAAAGGCATGGTGACGCCGGCCAACAAGAAGGTGGAGTACGGCGTCGACTTCAAACGCGTCATGCGCGGCCGCCTTGTGCTGGGAATCGGCGATGGCTGGCTTAAGGCCGACGACGAACCCATCTATAAGGCCACGGACCTTCGGGTCGGCCTTTCAAAACAAGCCGCGGAATAGGCGCGGGTCGCTATCGGGAGCTTGCAATGAGACGGGTGGTTGTCACCGGCTTGGGAATCGTGTCTCCGATCGGCAACAATGCCGGCGAGGTCGCCAAATCCCTGCGCGATGCGAAATCCGGGATCAGTTTCTCGGAAGAATTCGCTGAACATGGATTCCGCTGCCGGGTATGGGGGGCACCGACGCTCGGCACCGCTGAACTGAGCGAAATGGTTGACCGGCGCGCCATGCGCTTCCTGTCGAAAGGCGGCGCCTGGAACCATGTGGCGATGAAACAGGCCATCGCCGATGCCGGACTCAAGGAAGACGGCCTCACCGATGACCGGATCGGGCTGATCATGGGATCTGGCGGACCATCGACGAAAATTATCGTCGACGCGGCGGACACGACACGAAACAATTCCAGCCCGAAGCGGATCGGACCGTTCGCCGTTCCCAAAGCCATGTCGTCCACCGCCTCGGCGACACTGGCCACCTGGTTCAAGATCCACGGCGTGAATTACTCCATCTCATCGGCTTGCTCGACCTCCGCCCACTGCATCGGCAATGCTTATGAACTTATCCAGTGGGGCAAGCAGGATATGGTCTTCGCCGGGGGCCATGAAGACCTGGACTGGACGATGTCCGACCTGTTCGACGCCATGGGCGCCATGTCGACCGACTTCAACGAACAGCCGACGGTCGCTTCGCGCGCCTACGACGCCGATCGCGACGGCTTCGTCATCGCCGGTGGCGCTGGAGTCCTGGTCGTCGAGGAACTCGAGCACGCCAAGGCGCGCGGCGCGCGCATCCTTGCCGAAATCGTTGGTTACGGCGCGACATCCGATGGCTACGACATGGTCGCGCCATCGGGCGAAGGAGCGGTGCGCTGCATGAAGCAGGCCCTCGCCACCGTCTCGGGGGCCGTCGACTACATCAACACCCATGGCACCTCCACGCCGGTCGGCGATGCGCGAGAGATCGGGGCCATACGCGAGGTGTTTGGCGAAAATATACCGCCTATCAGTTCGACCAAATCGCTGACGGGGCATTCGCTCGGAGCCGCTGGCGTGCAGGAATCGATCTACTCGATCCTGATGATGCAAGGCCGGTTCATCGGCGAAAGCGCCCACATCGACAAGCTTGATCCGGAATTCGAGGGGGTTCCGATCGTGCGCAAGCGAATCGACGACGCCAAGATGGATATTGTGCTGTCGAATTCGTTCGGGTTTGGCGGCACCAACGCGACGCTCGTCTTCCAGCGCTACGCGGATTAACCGATAAATAGCCGGCGCGCGGCGGCCGGAACGTCGCGACTGAAAATTCCGGGCGCCGGCATTTCGCCGAAGCGAGCGCGCTCGAACCACGGGGACCCGCATGGAAGCATTGATGAAGGGAAAGCGCGGCCTGGTGATGGGCGTGGCCAACGATCATTCGATCGCCTGGGGCATCGCCAAGCAGCTGGCCGGGCACGGTGCGGAACTCGCCTTCACCTATCAGGGTGATGCTTTCGGGCGAAGGGTGAGGCCCTTGGCTGAAAACCTCGGGGCTTCGCTGGTCGTGCCGTGCGATGTCGAAGACAGCGCTTCCGTCGACGCCACCTTCGAGACGCTGCGGAGCGCCTGGGGCAATATCGATTTCGTTGTCCACGCCATCGGCTTCTCCGACAAGAACGAGTTGAAGGGCCTTTATGCCGATACGTCGCGCGACAATTTCGTGCGTACGATGGTTATCTCCTGCTACTCCTTTACCGAAATCGCCCGCAAGGCGGCGGCGATGATGAATCCGGGCGGCAGCCTGCTCACCCTCACCTATGCCGGATCGGTGCGCGTGATGCCGAACTATAATGTAATGGGCGTGGCTAAGGCGGCGCTGGAGGCGAGCGTTCGCTATCTGGCAAACGATTACGGCCCCAAAGGCATCCGGGTCAACGCAATCTCGGCGGGACCGGTGCGAACCCTGGCGGGCGCCGGCATCTCCGACGCGCGTCACATGTTTTCCTACCAACAGCGCAATTCACCATTGCGACGCACCGTAACGCTCGATGAAGTCGGTGGATCGGCTCTCTATCTGCTTTCGGACTTGTCGTCCGGAGTGACGGGCGAAATTCATTACGTCGATTCGGGCTACCACATCGTCTCCATGCCCGCGCTCGAAGAGTTGAAACGAGCTGAAGAGATATAGAATTCTCGTTGGCAAGTGCCGCGATCGGCGTCCAATAGACGATTTGTTTACGATCCTAAAATTCGAGCAATTGGCGGAAACCAATTTTAAGGCGGTTTCGCGTAAGCCTTCGATGCATCGAGGCGCCAGAGCATGAGTTCCCCCAAAAATCCGCACCGAAGTGTCGCTGTACGACTCACGACCATCGCGAGCGCGGGGATGGGGAGTTTTATCCTCGGCCTGTGGGGACTCAAATTCCGCTTTGGCGAAGGGCTCGGCGGCATGCATCCGACCATGGTCGGATCCTTGGTCGCGGCCCTTTGCGCCTTGGCTGCCTGTGGCGCGGCGGTGTCCTATTTCGCCGGCATCGACGAGTCGGCGGACTACGTGTTCAATGAAACTCAGGTCGACAAGCTGACCGGTCTTCACGCCCGCGTGGCGATGATCGGAAAAATCGCCGAGGCCGCCATATCCGCTACACGCACCGGCGAACCCGTGTTCCTGATCGACATCGACATCGACCGGTTCAAGCAAATCAACGACGCGATAGGCTATAGCCGCGGCGACGAATTGATCCGGGCCTTTGCCAAGCGACTGAAGGAGAGCCTTCCCAAGCGTGTCGAGATCGGCCGCATCGGCGCGGGAGAGTTTTGTATCATCTACCCGGATCGCAAGGCGATGCCGCCCATGGACAAGATCGTCAAGGATCTCGTCGACGCGATGATGAGACCCTATCAATTTGCGAAGCATTCCCAGTCGGTGAATATCTCGGTTGGTGTCGTAGCCACCCCGAAAGACGGCACTGATCCGATCGCTTTATTGCGCCGTTCCAATCTCGCGCTTCAGCACGCGCGTACCGGCGGGCATGGAAACTGGGCGGTCTTCCAATCCGAGATGGGCGAGGTCGCCGACTACCGGCGCTGGATCGAAGCCGAACTGCACACAGCCTTCGAGCGGGGCGATTTCGAACTCTATTACCAGCCGCAGCTCGACCTTTCCGCTGGCCGGATCGTCGGATACGAGGCGCTCTTGCGTTGGAAACATCCCGTCCATGGCATGATCCCGCCAATGGAATTCATCCCGATCGCGGAAGAAACCGGCATGATCGAGCCGATCGGGCGTTGGGTCCTGCGCAACGCCTGCCATGATGCAAGACGATTGCCGGAGGACTGTTTCGTCGCGGTCAATATTTCTCCCGTCCAGTTCATGAACACGGATTTCATCCCGATGGTTCGAAAGGCGCTTTCAGAGGCCGAAATGGCGCCCGAGCGCCTCGAACTGGAAGTCACGGAAACCGCGATGATGCAGGACCGTGAGCGCGCCGCGGAAATCCTGCGGGAACTCACCGACATCGGGATAAGCGTTGCCGTGGATGATTTCGGCACCGGATATTCCAATCTCAGCTATCTCATCGATTTCTCGTTCCACAAGCTGAAGATAGACAAATCCTTCGTCAGCCGGATCGAGAATGATTCCAGTTCCGGGGCCGTCGTTTCCACCATCGTTGGTCTTTCGAGAGCGCTCGGTGTTCGCACGATCGCCGAAGGTGTCGAGACGGAAAACCAGGCTACCTTATTGAAAGCGGCCGGCTGCGAGGCCGTTCAAGGCTATTTCTATGGAAGACCCGAACCGCTTGCCTCGGGCATCGAACCCCTGCGAGCGGTTGCCTCGCGCTGAAGGGTCTTCACTTCCGCGCCCAAAGCACCTTGAACCGATTGTCGCGACAGGTCTCGCCGGAACTCTTGAATTCCGATTCCAGCACGCGCTCATAGGGCAGTTGCCGGTTGGCGACCATGAAGAGTCGGCCGCCCGGTTTTAACGCACGCGACGCAGCGCGGATCATCCCCTGCCCCAGTTCGGGATTTGCGGCGCGGCCGGAATGGAAGGGCGGATTCATGACGACAACGTCATATCGGCGCTCCACCGCCTCGCTCAGAAGGTCAATCCAGAGAAAGCTTGTATCCACACCCTCAGCGAAAGCGAGATTCTTCTTGCCGGCTTCCAGTGCCTCGAAATCCGCTTCGAAGAGATCCACGCGCGACACCCGGCCCGGCCGCGACAATATTCCAGCGGCGAGGTAGCCCCATCCAGCGCCGAAATCCGCGACCGCGCCAGAAATATCGGATGGCAAATTTTCGAGAAGCATGCGTGATCCCGGATCGACATGATCGGGCGAGAACATTCCCGGAGCCGTAGTGAAGCGGCCATCGACCAAAGCGCGTTGTGAAGAGCGCAGCGCGGCAATCGAGGCCTCCGCGTTTGCCGATCGCCGCAGCCAGAAAACGGTTCCGTGATGCTTGGCAAGATGCCCGGCGACCGGAAGCAGCTTCGCGACATTGCGGCGAAGGCTGTCGATCCCGTCGGACTTTCCGCCCGCGACAACGATCATGCCATCCGTCCCGACACGGGCGACCGCATCGGCAATCCGCGCCTCGTTCTCGCGCCTGTGACGGGCGCACAGGACCAACGCCATGTCATAGCCGTCACCGGAAGAGCGCGGCGCGACATCGAACCCCGCATCGTTCAACGAACGAAAATACGGACGCAGCCCTTGCACCAGCGACAAGCGCGCATCGAATCCGTCCGGCAGGCGAAATCCGGGTTCCGCGCCCAGAAAGAGCACGCTTTTGCCGGCCGAGGGAACGGGCAGTTCGCCAGCCTCGAAAGGATGAAACAGGGTCTTGAGGCTCTCGCCCGCCATGGCGTGATGCTCGCTATTGGGCACAGTTCATAAAAAACGGGCGCGCTCCAGGGAACGCGCCCGCGAAATCACTTCAAGCGATCGAAATTCAGGCGCCGGCTTCGGCGTCTTCCGTCTTCTTCTCGCGGGCCAGTTCCTTGCCGGTCTCCTGATCGACGACCTTCATGGAAAGCCGCACCTTGCCGCGCTCGTCGAAGCCCATGAGCTTGACGAAGACCTTCTGGCCTTCCTTGACGACGTCGGTGGTCTTTTGCACGCGCTCGGAGGCCAACTGGGAAATGTGGACCAAGCCGTCCTTGGGGCCGAAGAAATTGACGAAAGCGCCAAAGTCGGCGGTCTTGACGACCGTTCCTTCGTAGATTTCGCCAACTTCCGGCTCGGCGACGATGGTATGGATCCACTTCTTCGCCGCCTCGATTTCCTTGGCGTTGGAAGAGGCGATCTTCACCGTACCGTCGTCCTCGATGTTGATCTTGGCGCCGGTCTTTTCCACGATTTCGCGGATGACCTTGCCACCGGAGCCGATGACGTCGCGGATCTTGTCGGTCGGGATGTTCATGACCTCGATGCGCGGCGCGAACTCGCCGAGTTCCGAACGGCCCTCGGTGATGGCGTTGGCCATTTCGCCGAGGATGTGCAGGCGGCCATCCTTGGCCTGGCCAAGCGCGACCTTCATGATCTCTTCGGTGATGCCGTCGATCTTGATGTCCATCTGCAGCGAGGTGATGCCACCTTCTGTGCCCGCGACCTTGAAGTCCATGTCGCCGAGATGATCCTCGTCGCCGAGAATGTCGGACAGAACGGCGAAGCGCTCATCTTCCTTGATCAGGCCCATGGCGATGCCGGCCACCGGCTTCTGCAGCGGAACGCCCGCATCCATGAGGGCGAGCGAAGTGCCGCACACCGTCGCCATCGAGGACGAGCCGTTCGAACTCGGTGATCTCGGAGACGACGCGGATGGTGTAGGGGAACTGATCGACTGCCGGGAGCATCGGGTGAACCGCCCGCCACGCCAGCTTGCCGTGACCGATTTCACGACGGCCGGGCGAACCCATGCGGCCGGTCTCGCCGACCGAGTAGGGTGGGAAGTTGTAATGGAGCAGGAATCGCTCCTTGTAGGTTCCCGTCAGCGCGTCGATGAACTGCTCGTCCTCGCCGGTGCCCAGCGTGGCCACGACCATCGCCTGCGTCTCTCCGCGGGTGAAGACCGCAGAGCCATGCGTGCGCGGCAGGACGCCGACTTCCGAGACGATGTTGCGAACCGTTTTCAGATCGCGGCCATCGATGCGCGAGCCAGTATCGAGAATGTTCCAGCGCACGATCTTGGCCTGGATATCCTTGAACACCGAACCGATCTGCTCGGCGGTATACTTGGCTTCTTCACCCTCGGCAGGCGTGAAGGCGGTCTTTACGTTGGCCTTGACGGCGTCGACCGCGGTGTAGCGCTGCTGCTTGTCGGTGATCTTGTAGGCCTCGCGCAGATCGCTTTCGGCAATCTTGAGCATTTGGGCCTCGAGTTCGGAGAAGCTTGGCGACGTGAAATCACGGGGCTCCTTGGCCGCGACCTCGGCCAGCTTGATGATCGCATCGATCACCGGCTGGAAACCCTTGTGCCCGAACATGACGGCGCCGAGCATGGTCTCCTCGTCGAGTTCCTGCGCTTCCGACTCGACCATTAGGACGGCATCGCCGGTTCCGGCGACGACGAGATCGAGCTTGGACTCCGGCATTTCGTCGAGATGCGGGTTGAGCTTGTATTCGCCGTTGACATAACCAACGCGCGCGCCGCCGATCGGCCCCATGAAGGGCACGCCCGAAAGCGTCAAAGCGGCGGAAGTGGCGACGATCGCCAGAATGTCCGGATCGTTTTCGAGATCATGCTGAAGCACGGTGATGACGATCTGTGTCTCGTGCTTGTAGCCGTGTGCAAAGAGCGGCCGGATCGGGCGGTCGATAAGGCGGGAGACCAAGGTCTCCTTTTCGCTCGGGCGTCCTTCGCGCTTGAAGAAGCCGCCCGGGATCTTGCCGGCGGCAAAGGTCTTCTCCTGGTAGTTGACGGTCAGCGGAAAGAAATCGAGGCCCGGCTTGGGCTGCCTGGCCGAAACAACGGTCGCGAGCACGACGGTTTCGCCGTAGGTGGCGAGAACCGCGCCGTCGGCCTGACGCGCGATCTTGCCTGTTTCGAGGATGAGCGGACGACCGCCCCATTCGATCTCGACTTTATGGTGGTTGAACATGTCTTGTCCTTCATATGCGGAAAGGCCGCGCCGACGTGCGGCACGGACCAGCTTTCCTGGCTTCTTTTGGACGAGCCACGGGCAAGACAACGGGAGGTCTGGCGTAAGCGTCTTTCGGCGCCCCAGGCGTCCTGCAATCCTGCCCCATGACAGGCCCAGTCGATTCCGGCCGTTCCCTTGAACGGATGCGGAACCTGTTTCGAGCGGAGCCTCGACAGAGGCCCCTGCCCGGGCGGGCGGATAAATGAATTATCGGCCCGGATGCATGGATGGCGGAGCTATCCCCGCCAGCCAAATAATTAACGGCGCAGGCCGAGCTTCTCAATCAGCGTCTGGTAGCGGCCTTCATCCTTGCCCTTCAGATAGTCAAGGAGACGGCGACGCTGCGAAACCATTTTCAACAAACCACGACGGGAATGATTGTCCTTCTTGTGGTCCTTGAAATGCTCGGTCAAATTCTTGATGCGCTCGGAAAGTATGGCCACCTGGACTTCCGGCGAACCGGTGTCGCCCTTGGCAGTGGCGTATTCCGTCATTAGTTCCTGCTTGCGCGGAGCTGTTACCGACATCGTGCTCTTCCTTTCAAAACATTGGAAATGGGACGCCCATAGCCGGGATGTCGTCCAGCAAGGGCCATTTGCCACCTGCGCAAAAGCGCGGCGACGGGGCCGTATACTGCAAGCAAACACGAATTGCCAGACAAATCGCCATGCGCTGCAGGCCGCGGCCCTATTCCTCCGGGTTCTCCTGGGTCGGACCAGCGCGCAGCCGGTCCAGTGGAATCTTCGAACAGCCATTCCAGACCATCGCGATGGAACAAGCGCTCCACCTTTGCCGCAAGAGCCCCGCTCAGCATCCGTTCGACGACCTGCGTACCAAAACCCCGCCTTTCAGGACGCTTGCGAAAGCGCGGCACATGTTCGCGCCAGGTAAATTCCAATTTTTCCCCGGCTACGCGCCAGCGAACCGTCAATCGCCCTTCCGGTACCGAAAACGCGCCATATTTCGACGCGTTCGTCGCAAGTTCGTGGAGCGCCATGCCGAGCATCTGCGCCGCCTGGTTGCCGAGCCGAAGATTCGGGCCGGTTATTTCCAGCCTGTCCGGCTCCCCCTCGTGGAAGGGTTCTATCTGCGCGGCGAGTAACTCTGCGAAATCGACGCCCGCCACGCCGCCGGCGATCAGCAAATCGGTGGAGCGGGCCAGGCCATGCAGCCGTTTCTGGAAGCTGTCCAGAAACGCCTCGGTGTTCCTCGAATTGCGGGCGCTTTGCTTGGCGATCGATGAAACCACCGTCAGTTGATTCTTGGCTCTGTGCGCAACCTCACGCATGAGAAA
Organism: uncultured Alphaproteobacteria bacterium; assembly: GCA_963752795.1. GTDB lineage: Bacteria > Pseudomonadota > Alphaproteobacteria > Rhizobiales > Rhizobiaceae > Mesorhizobium_L. The sequence goes on along the minus strand of CAVVZH010000004.1, from coordinate 62,403 downwards.
GCGGACCTCGCCATCCGATTCCTGGCGGCGCTCGGCCGCCTTCGCCAGTGCGCTGGATACGGTCGCAAATTCGGCGATCGGATAATTGACCGCCGTAACCAGGTCGCCGGCGCCGAGCCGCCGCGCATCGCGCGCCAGCTTTCGGACGGGCCGCGATATCTGTCTCGTCAGTAACAGGGCCGCTCCCACGCCAAGCGCGACCATGATCAGTCCACCAAATATCAACGACTGCAACGCACTACGCAAAGGGCGGTTGATTGCGGTCATCGGCGCCCACATGACAATATTCCAGCCGCTCAGTTCGGACCCTTGGACAACCGCCTGATAGCTTACGCCGTCCTGGGTCGCGGTGACTTCTCCCGAAACGGCCGGACCGCGCGAAATGAGATCAAGAAAGAAGGGGCGGCCGACCTTCGCGGCAGGGGCCGTCGAGGCGATCACCTGGTTCTTTCCGTCGACCAGCGCCGCATTCCAGCCGTCGGCGAGTTTGCGGTGAACAAGCGTCGCTGAAAGACTGCTCGCGTCGCGCGTCATCACCAGTTCGCGAGGCGCGCCGGTTTCGGGAAAGACCGGGAGAATGACGTTGAAGACCCAATTCTTGGCGACGCTGCCAAAAAAAAGATCGGACACGACCGGCGAGCGCTTTTCAATGGCCACGGCGACGGGATCCGGATCGGACGTTTTTCCGAGCACCGAGCCCAGAGAAACCCGCGTATTCATAAGCTGATCGTAGTTTTGGTCGAGCAGGATAAGATAGGATCCGGTGCCCGCGAGCGCCCGATTGGAGCGATCGTAGAAAGGTCCCAAATCCTGGTCGAAGAGCGCCGGCGTCTTCGACAGGACGCGAAGCGTTGTCATCATGCCCGTAATTTCACGGTCCACCGCCTCGGACATGGAGGCGGCGGTGGCGGAGGTCAGCGTCGCCAGCACTCTTTGCTGAGCATAGTTGTTGCGCTGAAGCAGTATGACCGAAAAAACGATCATCGGGACGATCGACACGGCGACCAGCAACATCAGATATGCGGCGATCGGCTTCGGTCTCCTCGCGGCAGCCACTATCGCCGCGCCGGCGGAATCGGACGATTCCGGCGAAATATCGGACCGTGAGCCTGCATCAGTATTCAGAGTCATTTCCTTGCCAGGACGAAGGCAAATGGCGGCTCTGTTCAGGACCATTCGCTCAAACAAGACCCAGCGGGAATAGCAGTATCGGCGCGGAGGGGAAAGATTAATGCTTCCGCCGCTCAAAAAACGCCATTCCTAGAGCGCAAAAACCCGTTTGGGCTTGAACATGCCAGCTTCCACCGCGCCGATGGCAACAAGTTTGCCATGCGCCGTCGCACAGGCTTCCGGGGCCTCGACGGGCGCATCCCGGCCGCGCAGGATCACCGGATTGCCGAGACGGATGCGGTTCGCCGCATCATCGGTGACCTTGATTCGCGGCAGGCAATCGAGCGCGGACAAGGTATCGACCAACAACGCGTCGAGCGCGGCGAAGGATTGTTCCACCGGCCCGGTCGAGGCAGCTTCAACGCCATCGCCTTCCTTGGCGTCTTCATTGGCCTCGCCAGCCGCGACCAACTCCAGTTCTTCGATGGTCACCAGGCCGTCTGACGTGAACGGATCGACTTCGACGCGCCGGAGTTGCGAGACATGGCCGAAGCAACCGAGATCGCGGCCCATATCCCGCGCCAATGATCGCACATACGTGCCCTTGCCGCATTCGACCTCGAATACCGAATGATCCGCGTCCGGGGTTTCGACGAGATCGAGGCGACCGATTTCGATCTCCCTCGCGGGAATCTCCACAGCCTCGCCGCCGCGCGCCAGATCATATGCGCGCTCGCCATCGATCCTCACGGCGGAGAATTGCGGCGGGACCTGCATGATCACGCCCGTATAGCGCGGGAGCAGCGCCCGCACCTCCGCCTCGCTCGGGCGTCGGTCGGAACGTTCCGCCACCGGACCTTCAAGATCGTCGGTCGTCCTCTCCTCGCCCCAGGCCACCGTGAAGCGATAGATCTTGGCTCCATCCATGACGTATGGAACCGTTTTGGTGGCCTCACCAAGGGCGATCGGCAGCAGGCCCGAGGCCAGCGGGTCGAGTGTCCCCGCGTGCCCCACTTTCTCGGCCTTGAACAGCCATTTGACCTTGGACACCGCTTCCGTCGATCCCATGCCGACGGGCTTGTCCAGAATCAGCCAGCCGGAAACCGGCCGCCCCTTCTTTTTGCCCCGGCGCGACATCAGCCGCGCTCCCGGAGGCGGCGGCCCACAGGCAGGATGCCGAGACGAACCGCGAAAATCCTACTCATTTTCGCCGTCATCGTTTTCGCCTTCCTGGTCTTCCGATTCCAAGTCCCGCGCTACTTCCGGAGATTTGAGCAGCCTGTCGATCCTGGCGAAATTGTCAAAACTGGTGTCGAGCCTGAAACGGATCTCGGGCATGAACTTCATCTGTGCGAGCGCCGGCGAAAGCCGTCCCCGGACGAAGCGGGCATGCCGGCCCAGTGCGTCCACGACCGCATTCGCATCGACCGCGCCAAGGGGAGAAATATATGCCGTTGCCACCTTGAGATCGGGCGACATGCGCACTTCCGACACCGACAGCACGGTGGATTCGATCAAGTCGTCGCGCACATCGCCACGTTGCAGTACCTCCGACAGGGCATGGCGCACCTGCTCGCCAACGCGAAGCTGGCGCTGCGATGGCCCACCGCCGCGTGCTGATTTCATTTCTATCTTCCATCCATATCAAAAGCGCCGTCAAAGCAGTGGGTCGGGTATAAACCCCTCCGCCAGCACCCCCGTCATACGCGGCGCACGCTTGGCACCCGATCCGGGCGATTGCAAGCGTATGCGTGTCATTTTTCTAATCCGGAACGCTGCAAGTCAACAATGCAGCGCAATCCCCGGGTACCGTCTGCCGGTTCCTATCAATTCCACCAGGGTTCATGCCTGGAGATATGAACGAAACAGTTCTGGCGGTAGGGCTCCGAGCGCGCGCGCGACCAGCGTGCCGGCGAAAAAGCCCGACAGCGCCACGCCAGCAAACAAAAAGCCCTGGTTATGGGCAAGGGCGGGATCGACGCCCAGCGCCACCCCCGTGGCGTAGCGGATGGCGAATATGCCGACAACCAGGACCAGCGGCACCCAGTCGCCCTTGACCCTCAGCATGCCATTTTCGAGAAATTCGGCCACGCGACGGCGGGCGATCGCATATCCGGCAAGCCCGCCCGCTATCGCGCCACAGGCAAAGCCCACAACAGCGATCATGGAGGGGCCGGCCGAAACGAGATTGTAAACCGCCAGGCACGTGATAATCGCCGGCATGATGAGCAGGCGAAACGGGGCGACGATACGGTCCCGCGTGCGCTTCCAGCCCATGTGGAGCACGTAGAGCAATAGCGGCCACACCCATATCGGCGTATGCGCCAGAATGTCCGCCACGGTGGGCGCGTGAGCATGCAAAGGGAACGTTTCAGCCCGCGCCGAGGCTGCCTCCGTGCCGAAGACGACATGGTTCATGATGCGGCCCGGCGCGAGCGTAAAGGCGCCGGCAACAAGCAGGGCGCCAACATAGGTGGATTTCATGACACGGGCATGCGTGGTGACATCACGCCGGCGGATCATGACGATTGCATAGGTCAATGCGGCCAGCGTCGCGATCGAAAGCAGATGAATCGGGCTCCAGGGACCCCACACACGAATGGTATGAATGAAAAGCGAAGAAGCCGCCACGATCACCATGAGCGCGACCCAAAGCCGCCCGGCGAAGCGATGCGGGCGGTCCCCCTTTCGGCGGAAGAGCACAATTGCGCCAAGAAGGAAGGCCGCCATCGCGCAGAAGGCATGAATCTGTATGACTGGTGAAGCGTCTAGCAGCGGCTGGAGGGTCATGAAGTATAATCCGTCCTGTTGTTGAAGCGGCGCGGGCGGCACGGTATCAGCGACACGCCGCCTGTTGAGTTTCGACAACAAGCTGATGGCGGAATGGCGCGCGTTACAAACGCGCATTCGCGAAAGGACGGGCCAATACGTGAAGGACGGTCCGCTGCAATTCACGCTTCGCCGATTGCAGGCGTCGATCTTCTCATCGCGCTTCTGGGGCGTGATCTTGACCGTCGCGCTGATCCTCGGCGTGACCGGCCCCTTCGGCACATTCGACCGGCTGCCGCTCCTGCCGCGCTTCGGCTACTGGCTGGCGCTGGCTCTGGCAACGTTTACGGTCGGCTATGCCGCGATCGGTCTGGCGCAGCACTATCTACTCGGCGGCATCGGCCTCCGTCCGGTGAGAACGGTACTTGCCGGAATCGCCGCGGGCGTCCCGGTTACGGCGGTGGTGGTCGTTCTCAACCATCTTCTTTTCGGCGACGCGATCAGGGCCACAGGCGACCTTCTTACCCTGTTCATCAACTGCAGCCTGATTGCCGCGGCGATTTCGTTCCTGTTCGACCTGGTGGATCGAAGCCAGCCAAATGGGCTTGAGATCGCCGACGAAACGGAAAACCCAGCAGCGGCGGAAAACAAGTCTTCCATCGATCCGGGCTCCCCTCCGGCGCATCCGCACTTCATCGCCCAACCGCCGCTGCTCGACCGGCTACCGCCGAAAGCACGTGGCAAGCTTCTCTATCTGTCCATGCAGGATCACTATGTCGACGTACACACCGATATGGGCTCGGCGCTGGTCCTGATGCGATTGGCGGACGCCATTGGCGAGACCGGCGACACCGCGGGGCTGCAAATCCACCGCTCGCACTGGGTGGCGCTCGATGCGGTCGATAGCACGGCGCGACGCGACGGCAGGCTGTTCCTGAAGATGCTCGACGGGGCGTTGCTGCCCGTCAGCCGAAGCGCGGTCAACGCCGTGAAGCAAGCGGGTATCGGATAGGCTGGATTCTATCGACCGGCCCGGCGCAGGGCGCTCTCCACCAGAATGACGGCGAGCCCTGCGAAAAAAAGCGCGCCCGTCCAGTCGGCGATTGGTGCGAGCCATGACGCCGCCAGCCACATGACGAGCAGCCAGATAACGATCGCCAGCGCGAAATGCCCGTCGTCGACGATGAGGCCGAAAAGCTCCTTGAGACCCGTCTTCAGCCAGGACATGTATTCTCCTACCAGCGGGGAAGCATCGTGCGCTCGGCGGCCCGCGCGCGGCATAGCGCGATGGCCAGAAAGGCGACGACCAGAAATCCGGCCCCGAGGCCGAGAACAGACCAGTCCTCACCGGGCCATTTCAGGCCCATTCCCTCGCCGACCCAGAAAGCGCCGAACGCCGAAAGCAGCACCCCGACTACGAATTTCAAGGCGTTTTCCGGAATTGCGGCGAGCGGCTTGTGGACAATGAAGCCCAGTAGAACGACCACCAGAAGCGCGGCAAGCGCGCCAGCACTCGCGGGGATCAGCAGACCGGCGCCACCAGCCCCTACGGCGATTACGATGAAGACCACTTCCAAGCCCTCAAGCATCGTTATCTTGAAAGCCGTTGCGATGCCGATCCGGTCCCATCCGGCATGGGTGCCGGAGCCGCGCAATCTTTCCACTTCCCGGGCGTAGGCCGCGCCTTCGTCGTGCAAGGCGATGACCCCGGCGGCCCGCAGGATCGCCTTTCGCAGCCACCGCATGCCAAAGAGCAATAAAAGAGCGCCGACGACAAGCTGCACCATGTTGAGCGGAATGCGCGTCAGCGCGGGGCCGAGAGCCAAAACGATCAGGAGCAGCACGGCAAGCGCCGCGCCGGAACCGGTCAGCGCGCCTCGCCATCCGCGCACCGTGCCGACGGCGAGAACTACCGTCAGCGCCTCGACGAACTCCACCAGGGAAGCCAGGAATGCCGACGCCGCGGAGGGCCATGCGTGCGCCCAGTTAATGATCATGGCGTGAATATTCACAAAGCTCGCGGCAAATGTCGATACCGGCCAGGCGGTCTCTGCGGCGCGAATCGATTTGCCCGTGATTTTGGCATCATACGCGGCCGCGCGTGGCATAGCGTCTTTGATTGAAGGACTGCCGCGGCCTGCCTATCTTCAAACTGCGTCGGGCGTTCCTCCCATTATGCCCGGTGCGTTCCCCTCTGGAGGTCTTGACCTTCAACCTTGGCCGGGCATTATCTGTCCGGCCTTTTTCTTGTTTACCGCTTGCGGTCGCATGGCTTTCCTGAATAGAGCTTGACGCTCGCTACCTTGGCCGGGGGTCAGCGCGGCTTGGCTCACCAATCGCACTTGCCTGCAAACGCCGGGGGTGCTTTTCTTGTCTCGACGCAGTCGGAAGAAAGAACATGAGCGACGACGATTCCAACTATGAATGGCCGAACATTCCGAGGCTTCCAGATGGACAGAATCTGGCCACGGAACTCGATAGGTCCGCCATTACCATCGCTATCGTGTTCGGGGCGGTCATCATCTGCGGCCTGATGGCGGCCAGCCTGGTCTACAAGGAGCGCGAAGGATTCATGTTCGCTCTCGGCGCGGCGACGGCGGCGTGGTTAGCGGGGCATGCGATGTTGTTCGATCTGCCGCGCGTTTACGGTTTGCTGATCGTTGTCTCCGCCTTGATGGCGGGGGCGGCGGCTCTGAACTCTGGCGCTCTGAACCTCGCTTTTGTCTCGTCCGGGTCAGCCGCCTCGGCCAGCAGAGTGGAGCTTATCGCCGCACCCTGTGTGAAGCAGCATTCGAAACTCGCTTCATACCTTTCGGGAAGCCAGTGACCGACCAGTCATCGGCGAATCCAATTCGTAATAACTCGACAATCCCGATCATCTTTTATACAAGCTAGTTTATAACGATTCCAAATTGAAACCGCTGCGGCGCTCGTCGGCAGATGGTGGTGTCAGGATATCAGAATGCGGCTTACCAGACAGACCAATTACGCCATTCGTATCCTGATGTATTGCGCGGCCAATAGCGGGCGGCTGAGCCATGTGCCCGAGATCGCCAGCGCCTATAAGGTCTCCGAATTGTTTCTTTTCAAGATTCTGAAGCCGCTGGTCGAGAACGGCATGCTGGAAACCGTGCGGGGCCGCAATGGCGGGGTCAAGCTCGGCCGGCCCGCCACGGAGATTTCCCTTTTCGACGTCGTTCGCGTCACGGAAGAGAATTTCGCGATGGCCGAGTGTTTCCAAAACGACGCCGTCGATTGCCCGCTGGTCGATTCCTGCGGTGTGAACGCGGCGCTTCGCAAGGCGCTGGGCGCCTTTTTCGAGGTGCTCGCCGGCTACAGTATCGAAGATGTGGTCAAGGCGCGGCCGAACATCGCCGCCACTCTCGGCATCATTGACCTTCCGCGCGTCGCCTTCGGCTGAGGCGCTCCACCCGTCGATTGCGGCAGTACGAAAGGCGTGCCGGCAGCCGGCAGCACGCCGACTTTCAATCGACAGTCGAAGACGCACTCCAGGGGCCCGTCGCCCAGCACTTCGCCCGGCGTCCCGGCGGCGCCGACGCATGAGACTTCCTGTGTCAACCATTGGCGATGAAGGCCTTTGCGGCGAGGTGTTTGTTTGCGTCGTAAGGAAGGTTGTCCTGCCATGCGCGCCAGAGGATTCTGAGCCAGGCACGTGCGAGGATGCGCACGGCATGGGGATGCCTGCAGCCGCGCAGACGAGCTTGTCGATAAATGTTTGCGGCCCACGGGCTGGCATGGCGGGAGTTGTCGGCGAAGCAGGTGACGGCGGCGCGCAGCCGCTTGTTGCAGGCCCATCGCCATCCGACGCCTCGGGATTTGCCGCTTTGATAGGTGACGGGCGCGACACCGGCCTCCGCGGCGAGATGGTCTTCGCTCTGGAAGCGGGCCCGCACGTCGCCGAGTTCGGCGGTGATCTGGGCGGCGCAGATCTTTCCGGCGCGCGGGAAGGACATGACGATGCGCCCCTCCGGCAATTGGGCGACGGCATGTTCGATACGGCTGGAAAGCCTGGCGATCTGGGCGACGAGGCTTTCGAGGGTGCCGGCCAATGCCCGCACGAGCTCGCCCTTGGCATCGGCTTCGGCCTCGGCGGCCATGCCGGCCGGGGCGGCCCTCAGCCGCGCGAGCAGGTCACCGGCATGGCGCCGGCCGCAATACTGGTTTTGGGCGAGGAAGGCGGCCATGCGCTTCTCCCCCAGGCGGTGGGCCGCTTCGGGGGTGGGATAGCGCTGGAGGAAGGCCAGCGCTATGGGGCTGGCAATGTCGGCAAAGAGCACGGCGGCGCCGGGCCAGAAGCTTTCGAGCAGGGCGCGGAGCTGGTTGGCGAGCACGAGCCTTGTGGCGACGAGGTCGTCGCGCCCGCGGACCAGCGCCCTGAGCGCCTTGATGGCGTCGGACTGGGGCTTCAGTGCGGTCAGCCGATGGCCGTCGGTGCGCAGGATGTCGGCCAGAATGAAGGCATCGCCGGGATCGCTCTTGGCGGCGACGGCGCGGTAGCGCGGCCGGCACGCCTTGACGATGTTGGGATGGACCGGCGTGACGAGGAACCCGGCCTCGACCAGCACGTCTACAAGGAGCCCGCTGGGCCGCTCGATGGCGATCGGCGTCTCTTCGGGCGGGCCGTGCCGGCGCAGGCGCGCGACCAGACGGTCGAGACCATCACGATCGTGAGCCACCACGAAATGCTCGAGGCTCCGGCCGGTGGCGTCGACAATACAAACGGCATGGCTCGATCCGCCCCAGTCGAGGCCGACGAAAATGGACATGGATACTTCTCCCCCAGTTGGAGTAAGGTTCCATGTGCCGGAAGCCCTTACGGGATGCTCATCAATCGGCGCTCTGGGTACAGCCTGGCCGGGCCGCCCGTGGCGCATCTTCCTGTAGCCCGTCGGAGGCTTCCGGCCGCCGCGGCCCCACTGGTCTCATGCGGGCCTTCGAGAGGCAAGCGACCCAGGCGGTCACCACGGCGGCGCGGAACCAACGCCCCATCAGCCCTTAAACTGATTCAGCGTCATCAGGAGGTTGCCTGATGAGCGGCGAAGCGCATGATGACGGACTGTTGGCGGATGACGATCTCGCCTTTGCCGGCGGCCTTCCGAAGCGCATCAGGACACGTACTCTCAGGTGATAGGTATTGCCGCGCTTTTTGGAGGCGAAGGGCCGTGGCACAAAGTTCCCGCGATGTGCGCTAGGTTTGTCTACCATTTGTTGCAAGGGAAGCCATTGAAATCAAACAATTTATAAGGATTTCAACGGCTTGGAGGGGAACTGGTGGAGCCAATCGGAATCGAACCGACGACCTCTTGAATGCCATTCAAGCGCTCTCCCAACTGAGCTATGGCCCCACTTCAGCCGGATCTGTCCGATCCGGTGAAAACACGCGCGGGAAGGGACCCGTGCGGCAGAAGGCGGCTTCTAGACCGGGGGGCGGTCGAGATCAAGTCCCCGCCCCAAGCCTTTTTGCATGCCGGGACGTCAGACCTCGTCGTCGTCGTCGCCGCCACGAACGATGTCGGCGACATCGTCGTCGTCTTCGTCTTCTTCCTCGAGGAAGGTATCGTCATCGTCGTCGCCGAGATCGACATCCTCCTCGTCATCATCCGCCACGACATCGTCGGATGTGCCCGAGGCCTCTTCATCGGCCTCTTCCAGCGACACGACTTCCGCGCCTTCCTCGTCGGCGTCGTCTTCCTTGTCCACGACGTCCTCTTCTTCCTCCTCGGCCGAATTATCGGCGCTGGAATCGAAATAGGAGAGCGGATAGGTCTTTCCCGTATAGGGAGAGACGATCGGATCCTTGTTCAGATCGTAGAATTTGCGGCCCGTTTCCGGATCGACGCGTTTGGTGCCCAAGTCTGTTTTTGCCACGGTTCTGCCTCGTCGTCGCGCGCGCCGTACCTTCCGGTACCGGCCATTCCAGCCGGTTGTCGGGAACGGCAATATCGTCATGAAAAAGTTCGGTCCCCATATCCACAACGAGCCGCCCTGTCAAAGCCTATCGACGCTCTGCCGGCCTAACCGCGAAATCATGCCCGGATCGGCGGATTCGGCGGGGGATGACCTCCTCAAAACCCCGTGATAGGAAGCCGCCCAACGCTATTGGAAGGGCCGTCGCGCCCTGTCGCGCCCAAGGAACGATGATGCCGCACCACGAGCCGCAACGCCCCGCCACCGCGCGTCATTCGGACGGCCTTGCCGGGCGCGCGATGGTGCCCGGCGACAAGTCGATCTCGCACCGCTCCTTCATGCTGGGCGGCCTGGCCTCGGGTGAAACCCGCATCACCGGGCTGCTGGAAGGCGAAGATATATTGCGCACCGGCGAAGCCATGAAGGCGATGGGCGCCAACATCCGCAAGAGTGGCGGCGAGTGGATCATCCGCGGGCACCGGAAACGGCGCGCTTCTGGAACCCGAAGCGCCGCTCGATTTCGGCAATGCCGGCACCGGCTCGCGGCTCACCATGGGCCTGGTCGGCGCCTACGACATGAAAACGACCTTCATCGGCGACGCCTCGCTGTCGAAACGGCCGATGGGCCGCGTACTCGATCCGCTGCGCCTGATGGGCGTGCAGGTACTCGAAGCGGCCGCCGGCGACCGCATGCCGATCACCCTGCACGGGCCGCAACGACCGCGCCGATCGCCTACCGCGTGCCGATGGCCTCCGCGCAGGTGAAGTCGGCGGTACTTCTGGCCGGGCTGAACACGCCGGGCGTCACCACGGTCATCGAGCCGGTGATGACGCGCGACCATACCGAAAAGATGCTGGCCGGCTTCGGCGCCGAGATCGAGGTCGAGACCGACGGCGAAGGCGTGCGGCATCATCCGCCTGCAGGGCCAGGGACGGCTGACCGGCCGCGACATCGTCGTTCCGGGCGACCCCTCGTCCGCCGCCTTCCCGCTGGTCGCGGCGCTGATCGTTCCCGGCTCCGACATCGTCATCGAGAACGTGCTGATGAACCCGACGCGCACCGGCCTCATCACGACGCTGATCGAGATGGGCGCGTCGATCGAATTCCTCGACGGGCGCGACGCCGGCGGCGAGGATGTCGCCGACCTGCGGGTCCGGCATTCCGAGTTGCGCGGCGTCACCGTGCCGGCGGAACGCGCGCCGTCCATGATCGACGAATATCCGGTGCTCGCCGTCGCGGCCGCCTTTGCCGAGGGAGAGACGCTGATGCAGGGGCTGGAGGAACTGCGCGTCAAGGAAAGCGACCGGCTCGCCGCCGTCGCCGCCGGCCTCAAGGCGAACGGCGTCGACTGCGAGGAAGGCGAGGACGGCCTGCCGTGCGCGGCCGGCCGGGCGGCAGGGGATTGGGTGGCGGCACGGTGGAAACGCATCTCGACCACCGCATCGCCATGAGCCTTCCTGGTGATGGGACTGGCCAGCGAAAAGCCGGTCACCGTGGACGACGCCACCATGATCGCGACCTCGTTTCCCGAATTCATGGGACTGATGGCGGGACTGGGCGCGGAAATCGAATGAGGAGACCGCAATGAACGAGAAAAGTTGCGATGGTTATCGGCGGCGGCTCGGGCATGGGCGCGGCGGCGGCGCGAAAACTGGCCGAGCGACGGCTTTGCGGTTGCGGTGATGTCGTCCTCCGGCAAGGGCGAGGCGCTGGGCAAGGAACTCGGCGGGCTGGGCTTCACCGGCTCGAACCAGTCGAACGACGATCTGAAGCGTTTCATCGACCCGACCATGGAAAAATGGGGCCGCATCGACGCGCTGGTCAACAGCGCCGGCCACGGCCCGCGCGCGCCGCTGCTCGAAATCACCGACGAGCAATGGCATGCCGGCATCGACGTCTATTTCATGAACGTCGTCCGCGCCGACGCGGTTGGTCGCGCCGCTCATGGTGGCGCAAAACGGGGGCGCCATCGTCAACATCTCGACCGCCAGGTTCGACGAGCCCGTTCGATATTCCCGACCTCGGCGGTGGCGCGGGCGGGGCTGGCCGCCTTCACCAAGCTTTTCGCCGACCAGTATGCGGCCGACAATGTGCGCATGAACAACGTGCTGCCGGGCTTCATCGACAGCCTGCCCAGACCGACGAGCGCCGCGACAGCGTGCCCATGCGGCGCTATGGCAAGGCGGAGGAAATCGCCGCACCGTCGCCTTCCTCGCCTCCGACGGCGCCGGCCTACATCACCGGCCAGAGCATTCGCGTGGATGGGGGATTGATGCGGAGTGTGTAGTCGTCCGTGATGAACTCGGAAGCGTTTGATATTTCGAGGATTTATCGGCACGGCAAGTATTCCGGTTTGCAAGGTCTGATGGTCTTGAGCGGGAAAAGCTTGCAAACTCCTCCGGTGGCTTGCGGACCCTCTTTTCATTTTCGGCGGTTCATGATTCCGTCTTCAGGCTGATTGACCCTGGAGACGCCGATGCGCCCGACACAGCTGGCCGAAGATGCCGGTGACGATTTCGACCTGTTCCGCCACCGGCTTTCCAACATGATCGACCTGCATCATCCGCTGGCCCGCCTTGCCGGCCTGATCGACTGGGCGCGCTTCGACGAAGCGTTCGGCGATCTCTACACCGAAGACACAGGCCGTCCCGGCCTTCCGACGCGGCTGATGGCGGGGTTGCATCTGGTCAAGCACATTAAGGGGCTTTCGGACGAGGAGGTCTGCGCGCAATGGCTGGAGAGCCCGTATGTCCAGTTCTTTTGTGGCGCAGTGCATTTCCAGACCCACCTGCCGCTCGACCGCTCATCGATGACACGCTGGCGTCAGCGCATCGGTGCGCGCCGCCTGGAGGTACTGCTGGCCGAAACGATCGCCACGGCCGAGCGCGGCAAGGCCTTGAAGCGCACGGCGATGGAACGGGTGACGGTGGATACCACGGTTCAGACCAAGGCGATTGCCCATCCCGCCGACAGCCGTCTCCTGGTGCGCGGCATCGAATGGCTGAACCGCCTTGCCAGGAAACACGCTCTCAAGCTGCGCCAGTCCTATCTGCGAGTTGCCGCCCGTGCCGTCCGCGAGGTTGGCCGGCTGATCCATACGCGCGGCCACAAGCAGGCCATGCGCTGGGTCAGAAAATTGAGGACATGGCTCGGCCGGCTGGAGCGCGACATCGCCCGCAGGATCGCCGGCAACGCCCTCTTGGAACAGGCCTTCGCCGTGGCGCTCGCCCGCGTGCGCAGGCTGCTCGGCCAGAAGCCTGCCGACAAGCAAAAACTCTACGCCCTCCACGCCCCAGAGGTCGAATGCATCGGCAAGGGCAAGGCCCGCACCCGCTATGAGTTCGGCGTCAAGACGTCGATCGCCGTCACCAATGCGGCAAGCGCCGGCGGGCAGTTCATTCTCGGGGCCATGGCGCTGCCGGGAAATCCCTACGACGGCCATACGCTCGAAGGTCAGATCGAACAGACTGAGCGGCTCACCGGCGTGACGGTGCGGCGCGCCTATGTCGACCGCGGCTATCGCGGCCATGGCATCGATCCGCAACGCGCCGAAGTCTATGTCGCCCATACCAGGGGCATCGTATCGCCGACGATCCGGCGTGAACTGCGACGGCGCAATGCCATCGAGCCCATCATCGGTCATCTCAAGAGCGACGGCCTGCTGGAAAGGAACCATCTCAAGGGTGCCGAGGGCGATGCCGCCAACGCCATCCTCGCCGCAGCCGGTCACAATCTGCGCCTGCTCATCGCATGGATGAAGCAGCTTTTGGCGTTCCTGTTTGCGGCCGCTCTCATCAGCCCCACAAAACAGTGCGCATCGAACACAATGCCAGCCTGCCAAGTCTTCTGAATTCGCCTAAATCACGGACGACTGTGTAGCAACTGGTGATCAAAACCAGATTATTCTAAAGCGGCCGTTCTGCTGACGACGCCAAATCGGCCGTGGAAATTCCACTTCCTCACGATCTGAAAGCGGACGTCCTGCAAGTCGACTGAACTGCAGACTACTCACCCAGGTGAGCTTGAATATCTTGGAGAATCTCGAAAATCTCTGGGGGAATATCTTCGATCCCAAGTTCATCTATAACCCTGGCGGGTGTTAACGTCACCGCGAACTTTTCCTGGACCATACCCGCAACCTCCGAGAAAACGATCTTTCCGGGCAGGACCTTTCGCTTGAAATCGTCGTTTGGCCATGCTTTCGTAAAGGCATCCTCTTCTGTGGCAGAGATCGTCGCAATGTCCTTCTTAGAACCTTTACCGACCTCATAGGCGATCCTACTTCCGATTCGAGCCGATAGAGTCTTCGACCTCATCTTCTCGAAGCAGGACTTAAAGATCGCTAGGATTTCTTGGTCCCAGTCGTCAGGCAGCGTGCGAGTAGAGTGCCTTCGAACAACAGCACATACTGCACTTGGTACGAGCAACAGATTCTCGATCTCCTTGAACGGTAAAATCCTGCATTGAGTGTCTTTCGTGTTGACATCGCGAAGGAACTCCTCAATCTCGTCGTCGCAGCGGTAGTCTCGGTCGAATATCGCCGCTACGGGTATGTGGAAGCCGAAGAAATTTTCGAAGACCCACGATGACGTGGAGACGCGCGACCAATTGGCAAAGCCATCTGTCTTCATGAGGGTAACGGTCGCGCTGGAAAAAAATCCATGCCGCTTTGTTTTTTTGCGACCTTCGAGAAGATGCGGGAATCTTTTCCCTCGAAGTAGAGAACTTTCTTCTTTGTTTTTGCCAGCCGTGAAACTGTGCGTTCTCCGAGCTGCCAATGGTGGCGTAGACATCGGCGTATCCCGCATCTCCCTGTATTCTTTTGGCACCTCTTCTTGAATCCGGGCATTATCAGAACATCACCGGGTTCTCACCGGTGTTGATGATTTCCGTGGGAATGTGTGGCAACGAGATCGTCCTGACCGGCTCGCCGATCAAATTGACAAGGCGATGCTGGAGATCGGGATGTAGTTAAATGTCAGGTTCATCTAGTATAAGCGTTGAACCCACATCGGCGGCGGCGAGGTGCATCATTGTCTGCATCCATACCTGGAAACCCAAAGCCTGCCCACTGAACTTCCCTAACATTCGGTCCCATTCGGCAAGTACATCCGCACAATCGGACGCGCCCCTCCGTGCTCGATCTCTGGAGGGCTGGAAAGTTTTATTCTAGGCCATCCCGTTCTCACCAAATCAGCGAACGCGTTGAACTCGTCTCCTGCTTTTGTGAAGCCAAAAATTTCGGAAGTTACGACTGGCAAGCCTTCCATATCTATTTCGATCTACGGTTTCCTTAGAACAAGCTCCTCATTCTGCTCCAAAGGACTAAGAGTTGGCACGATCACTAGCGTTAGTGGAAATCGTTCACGCAGAAAAGTCGTGTTTTTGCGCCCGGCTATATCGGTCACGAGAAAGCATTCAAGGTCACCGTCGCTTGGTATGGAAATTATGAATGAGTTGCCGTTGTCGAGCTTGATCGATATCCGGGCTGGCCCCTCGCCGAAATTATGAACACAGGACCTTAGGTCATTCTGGATGGCCGAAGCGGGGATCATCCAAGTTGAGCAGACACCGTGGCCATCTTGTGTCTTAAGAGCTGGGGTTCTTCGGGTGGCGAGCCTTAAAACGTCAAACGCAATCCGGAAGGCATCGAGCGCTGTAGATTTTCCGGCGTTATTGGGCCCTACTAGGACATTTCTCTCCCTTGCCGAAAGGGTGAAGCGAGAAAACTATTTGTAGTCCCTGAATTCTATAGATTTGACTTTGCTCATCGTGGTTCGACCTACGACAGAAGCGCACCCTCTCACAAGGCTTCTCGCTCGCCGTCCAGCGGTTTCTTTCATCTCCTACACCGAATCATAAATGCTCGGCTTGGTGACGCGTCCGCATTCGTAGGATCCATGACGAAAGTTGCTGTACCGCCTCCCACCCCTTTGCGGTTATTCGACCGTCTGACATTCTAACAACAGCGCCATAAGACCACCGCGACGCTCCCGCCCCCTTGCCTTTTCCTCCCCTCTCCGCTTCAACCGCCGCCATGAGTTTTCTCATCGCCATCGACGGGCCGGCAGGCGCCGGCAAAGGCACGCTCGCCACGCGGCTGGCCGATTATTACCATCTGCCGCATCTCGACACCGGCCTGACCTATCGCGCCGTGGCGCAGATGCTTCTCCTGAAAGGCTGGCCGCTCGGCGACGCGCCGCATGCGATCGAGGCGGCACGGCTCATCGATCTCGGCAATCTCGACAAGGCGGTGCTGTCGGCGCATGCCGTCGGCGAGGCGGCCTCCATGGTCGCGGTGATCCCCGAGGTGCGCAAGATCCTGGTCGACGCGCAGCGCGCCTTCGCCAGCCAGCCTTCCGGCGCGGTGCTCGACGGCCGCGACATCGGCACGGTGGTCTGCCCAAATGCCGAGGTGAAGCTCTACGTCACCGCCAGCGCCGAGGTGCGCGCGAGGCGGCGGCTGGAGGAAATCCTGGCCAATGGCGGCAGCGGCGAATTCGCCGCCATCCTGGCCGACATCACCCGCCGCGACGAGCGCGACATGGGGCGCGCCGACTCGCCGCTGAAGCCGGCGCCGGACGCGCACTTGCTTGACACGAGCGAAATGGATATAGAAGCCGCGTTCCGGGCGGCGCGGGCGATCGTCGAAGATTTCCTCGCCAAACGGAACAGGGCCTGATCGGGCTTTTGCCGCGTCTTCGTTGAGATCGAGCGAAAAGTCCCCATATCCGGCCTGGTAATACCAAACCAGCCTGCCAGCATTCCATGCGCCATGATTGCCGCGATAGCGGCCGAGGGCTTTTTCCGCCCGGGAGCGCCGGCAAGCTAACGCAACACCAACCACGGCGCCGCCCCTAAAGGGGCATCCAGGAGAAAATATGTCAGTTGCAAATCCATCCCGCGACGATTTCGCGAGCCTGCTCGAAGAGTCCTTTTCCGACGGCCATTCCGGAGAAGGCCAGGTCGTCAAGGGTCTCATTACCGCCATTGAAAAAGACATGGCGATCATCGATGTGGGCCTCAAGGTCGAAGGCCGCGTGCCGCTGAAGGAATTCGGCGTCAAGGGCAAGGACGGGGAGCTCAAGCCGGGCGACACCGTCGAAGTCTATGTCGAGCGCATCGAGAATGCTCTCGGCGAAGCGATGCTTTCCCGCGAAAAGGCCCGCCGCGAAGAGAGCTGGGTCAAGCTCGAAGACAAGTTCAACAAGGGCGAGCGCGTCGAAGGCATCATCTTCAACCAGGTCAAGGGCGGCTTCACCGTCGATCTCGACGGCGCCGTGGCCTTCCTGCCGCGCAGCCAGGTCGATATCCGCCCGATCCGCGACGTCACCCCGCTGATGCACAATCCGCAGCCCTTCGAGATCCTCAAGATGGATCGCCGGCGCGGCAACATCGTCGTGTCGCGCCGCACCGTGCTCGAAGAGAGCCGCGCCGAGCAGCGCTCGGAGATCGTGCAGAACCTCGAAGAGGGCCAGGTGGTCGAGGGCGTCGTCAAGAACATCACCGATTACGGTGCGTTCGTCGACCTCGGCGGCATCGACGGCCTGCTGCACGTCACCGACATGGCCTGGCGCCGCGTCAACCATCCGACCGAGATCTTGAACATCGGCCAGACGGTCAAGGTGCAGATCATCCGCATCAACCAGGAAACCCACCGCATCTCGCTCGGCATGAAGCAGCTCGAGGCGGATCCGTGGGAGGGCATCGGCGCCAAGTACCCGATCGGCAAACGCATCACCGGCACGGTGACCAACATCACCGATTACGGCGCGTTCGTCGAACTGGAGCCCGGCATCGAAGGCCTGATCCACGTTTCGGAAATGTCGTGGACGAAGAAGAACGTGCATCCCGGCAAGATCCTGTCGACGACGCAGGAAGTCGACGTGGTCGTGCTCGAGGTCGATCCGGCCAAGCGCCGCATCTCGCTCGGACTCAAGCAGACGCTGGAGAATCCGTGGGAAGCGTTCGCCAACAGCCACCCGGTCGGTTCCGAGGTCGAGGGCGAGGTCAAGAACAAGACCGAGTTCGGCCTGTTCATCGGGCTCGACGGCGATGTCGACGGCATGGTCCACCTCTCCGACCTCGACTGGACGCGTCCGGGCGAGCAGGTCATCGAGGAGTACAATCGCGGCGACATGGTCAAGGCGCAGGTGCTCGACGTCGATGTCGAGAAGGAGCGCATTTCGCTCGGCGTCAAGCAGATGCAGGCCGACAAGGTCGGGGAAGCCGCCTCTTCCGGCGAGTTGCGGAAGAACGCGGTCGTCACCACCGAGGTCATCGCGGTCAAGGATGGTGGGCTCGACGTCCGTCTCGTCGATCACGGCATCGAGACCTTCATCAAGCGCAACGACCTGTCGCGCGACCGTGACGAGCAGCGCCCCGAGCGTTTCTCGGTCGGCCAGAAGGTGGACGCCCGCGTCATCGCCTTCGACAAGAAGACGCGCAAGCTGACGGTCTCCATCAAGGCGCTGGAAATCGCCGAAGAGAAGCAGGCCGTGGCGCAATACGGATCGACCGATTCGGGCGCTTCGCTGGGCGACATCCTCGGCGCGGCCCTGAAGAAGCAGGGCGGCGACAAGGAATAGCCGTCCACCAAATCCTTGAACACCGAACCCGCCGGAGCGATCCGGCGGGTTTTTTCGTTTCCCCATACGCCTTGCAGAGTTTTTGCAAGCTGCTGCCCGGCCCGCCGCCTCCATCCTTGCCGTGGGCGATTGCATCCGGGCCGGATTGGCTCGATAATCGAGACCGTTCGGGGGAACTGGATAGGCTGATGACAAGGCGTCTGCGCATCGCGACCGGGCTTGTGCTTTTCGTCTATGTCGCGTTCCACCTCATCAACGTCTCGCTCGGGCTTTATTCCATCGGCCTCATGGAGTCGGCGCGTCCCTATTTCCAGGCGTTCTGGACGAGCCTGCCGGGCTTGGTGCTGCTGACGGGCGCCTTTATCGTGCATGGCGGGCTTGGCCTGCACGCCCTGTTCTGGCGCAACACTTTCCGCATGACGCGGATGGACGCGATCCAGCTGGTCACCAGCCTCTGCATCGTGCCACTGCTCGTTCCTCACATTGTCGGCACCGTTATCGCGGCCGATCTCTTCCGCTATGATCCCACCTTCCAGAGCCTGCTCGGCCTTTTCTGGGTCGATGTTCCCGCGGAAGGGCTGCGCCAGGTCTTCACGCTCGTCTTCGTCTGGGTGCACGGGGTGATCGGCCTGTTCACCTGGATGCGCGTGCAGCGCTGGTGGGCGAGGGTGTCCGGCGTGCTTTATCCGCTGGCCGTGGCGATCCCGGTCCTGGCACTTCTGGGCTTTGTTCATGCCGGCAAGGAATTGACGGCTCCACCGACGCCGACAGCGGTAACCGAGGGTAGCTCCGGCGGCGCACCGGCGGCGACGGACAATTCGCAAATTCAAACACAGGACGGCGCGCAGGCGGAAGACACAAAAACTCCGGGCGCGACGGCTGGACAAGCCGACGCGGAAGCCGCGCCGAACCCGCCGCTTTCCGGCGAAGCGCTGACGCAGGCGGTGCAAACGCTCGAGCACATCAAGTGGCGGGCAATCTGGATATTCGCCGCCCTGGTCGGCGCTACCCTCATCGCCCGCTTGCTGCGCCTGCGCCATGATCGCGCCAGAACGCGAATTTCCTGGGTCGGCGGCCCCGAAGTCACCGTCGATGCCGGTGCGAGCGTGCTCGAGATCGCCGCCATGAATCATGTGCCGCACGCCCATCTGTGCCGTGGCCGTGGCCGCTGCGGCACCTGCCGGGTGCGCATCGTGGGGTCCGAATTCCCGCTGCCGCCCATGCACGATACCGAACGGCGCACGCTCGCACGCATCGGCGCCGGAGACGATGTGCGCCTTGCCTGCCAGCTTGTCCCCACCGGCGGCCTGCTTCGCGTGGAACGGCTGGTCGCCCCGGATATTCGGCCGGGCGACATGCGACGAAAGATGCCGGACACGCCAAAGCCGTCGGCCCCTGCACCCGTCGAGCCGCAGCCGGAGGCCGCCGAATGAAGTATCTACTCGCGCGCGCCATATTGGCCGTGACGCTTCTCGCGGCGCTGGCCGGCATCGGCTCCGCCGGTGCGGCAAGCCTCAATCCCTTTTCGTCAGCCCCGAAGGCCGCGCCCGCCGCCGTCACGCCCCCCGCTCCCGGCGATGTGCAGGATCTGCTGCGCCTGCTCGGCGACCAGCGCATCGTCGAATGGCTGAAAAAGAGCGCGGCGGCCGCGCCCGCGTCGCGGCCGAGCGGAAATCCCGCGATGATGGCGCGCGACGATCTGATGAAGTTCCTGCACCGCACGAAGGAACGCGTGATCCAGCTTGACCATGCCGGCGTGGCTTTGCCGTCCGCCACGATGGTGCTCAGCGACGCATGGCAACGCGAAATGCCCGATGGCGAAATGCTGCGCACCGTCACCTATGTCATCATCTTCATTTTCGTCGGCGGCGGTTTCGAGTGGCTCTACTGGCAGTATTTCCATCCCGTGCTGATCCGGCTGGAATATCTGCGCCCCGCCACCTTGTGGCGGCGCTTCGCGCAGGCTCTGGGGCGGATGTCGGTGGGGGCCGGAGGAATCGTCCTTTTCGCCATCGGCTCGCTCGGCACGTTCCTGGCGTTCGACTGGGCGCCGTTCGTCCAGAACATGGTCGTCAATCTTCTCCTCGCCGTCATCATGCTGAGGGTCGCAGGGGCGCTGTCGAGTTTTATCCTGGCACCGCATGTCGCCGATCTTCGCCTCGTCCCGCTCGAAGACAGGCCGGCGCGAATTATCCACCGCTGGGTTCTGCTGGCGGCGGCGGCGGTCATTTTCGGCGCGGCGATCACCGACATCTTCAATCGCCTCGCGCAAAGCATGAACGCGACGGCGCAGGTTCAGAGCGCCGCGCTAGCCGTGGCCGTCATCTTCGCGCTCGTGATGGCGCTGGCCCTCATCGCGATGATCTGGCGCATCCACAAGCATCGTGCCGTACCGGCAGATGCCGCGCACCGTGCACTCTACCGGGTGGCGCCCATTCTCTACACCGCGCTGATCGCCGTGATCCTTCTGCTCTGGCTGGTCGGCGCCGTGCAACTCATGTGGACCGTTGCCATCCTGGCGCTGGCGTTGCCGGCGGCAAAGGCCGTCGCCGTCCTCATCGACCATCTCTTCGACCGCGCTGAGGAAGATGCGCGGGCCGACGCGGAGGTAGCCGGAATGACAGACGGCGATGGCGATACGCCTGAAGACAAGGCGGAGATGGCCGCCGGCGTCGACGTTCACCGCTACGAGACCTACCGTCCGATCGCCCGCCGGCTTGGCCGCGTGCTCCTGCTCATCGCGGCGGTGGCGGCGCTGGCGTCGGTCTGGCACACCGGCTTCCTGGCGCTTTCGCAATCACCGACGCTGGCGGGTCGGCTTTTCGGCATAGTCGCCAATGTCGCGGTGACGCTGCTTATTGCCGATCTGGTGTGGGTCTGGGCCCGGACCGCGATCGACCGCCGGCTCGCAGACTACAGCGCCCGTCCAGTCGATGACGTGCCCGGACCGGAAGCGCGCATGGCCACCTTGCTGCCTATCCTGCGCATGTTCCTCATGGTCACGGTTCTTGTGATCGTGGGACTGACGGTATTGTCCTCGCTCGGGATCAATATCGGCCCGCTGCTCGCCGGCGCGGGTGTCGTCGGCATCGCCATCGGCTTCGGCGCGCAGGCGCTGGTCCGCGATATCGTCTCGGGCATCTTTTTCCTGCTCGACGATGCCTTCCGCGTCGGCGAATATATCGAGGAAGGCAATCTGCGAGGTACCGTCGAGGGCATGTCGCTGCGCTCGCTGCGCGTACGCCATCATCG
Source organism: uncultured Alphaproteobacteria bacterium (assembly GCA_963752795.1). GTDB lineage: Bacteria > Pseudomonadota > Alphaproteobacteria > Rhizobiales > Rhizobiaceae > Mesorhizobium_L. Next base: position 40,755 of record CAVVZH010000004.1, on the reverse strand, counting down.
CGGCGCGGTCCACACCATCCCTTTCGGCGAACTCAAATCGCTGACCAACTACAGCCGCGACTGGATCATCCTGAAGCTGGAATTCCGCGTTCCCTTCGAAACCGACCTCAAGCTCGTCAAGAAACTGGTCAAGGAAGTCAGCGCCGAACTCCTCGATAACCCGGACTACGGATCGCATTTCATCGAACCGCTGAAATTCCAGGGCGTCCGGCGCATGGAAGAATTCAACATGGTGATCGGCGTCAAGTTCATGACGCGGCCGAGCGGCGCGCAGTGGATGGTCCGGCGAGACGCCTACCAGAAATTGCGCGACACGTTCGACCAGCATGGCATCAGCTTCGCCCAGCGCAACGTGAAGGTCGAAGTGTTGAGCGCGCATGAATTGACCGACGCCGAGCGTGAGGCGGCCGCCGGGGCGGCGCAGGACGCGATCGAGCGCCGGGAACGGCCCGCTGTCGTTCACGATACGCCTTAGGTGACCTCGACACTTTGCCTTTGGCGAAAATCGGACTAAGGAAACCAACAGCAAGCGGCCTGTATTCTGGCGACCGTCGAACGGAGACATTTCACCATGACCGAGATCTTTGAAACGCCGAAACTCATCACCGTCTTCGGCGCTTCCGGATTTATCGGCCGCCATGTGGTGCGGGCGCTGGCCAAGCGCGGCTATCGCGTCCGCGCCGCCGTGCGCCGGCCTGATCTGGCCGGCCATCTGCAGCCACTCGGCAATGTCGGGCAGATCATGGCGATGCAGGCCAATTTGCGTTACCGCTGGTCGGTGGACCGGGCGGTCGAGGGCGCCGACCATGTCGTCAATCTGGTCGGCATGCTCCACGAATCGGGCCGCCAGAGCTTTCCCGCGGTGCAGGATTTCGGGGCGCGGGCCGTCGCCGAAGCCGCGCGCGCCGGCGGAGCCGGGCTGACGCATCTTTCCGCGCTCGGCGCAGATGCGGATTCTCCGTCGGCCTATGCGCGCACCAAGGCACTGGGCGAGCGTGGCGTGCATGAAACGATCAAGAACGCGGTGATCTTCCGCCCGTCGATCGTATTCGGACCGGAAGATCATTTCTTCAACCGGTTCGCCAACATGGCGCGTTATTCGCCGGCCTTGCCGCTCATCGGCGGCGGTGCGACGCGTTTCGAGCCGGTCTATGTCGGCGATGTGGCCGAAGCGATCGCGCGTTCGGTCGACGGCAAGGTCAAGGGCGGTGCGATCCACGAACTCGGCGGACCCGAGATCCTGACCTTCCGCGAATGCATGGAGGAGATGCTGCGGGTGATCGAGCGCAAGCGGTTGCTGGTCAACGTGCCCTGGCCGCTCGCACGCATGCAGGGCGCCATGCTCGGCATGCTTCCAAATCCTCTTCTCACCTCGGACCAGGTGATGCTTCTGCGCTACGACAATGTCGTGTCGGAAGAGGCGCGCAAAGTATCGCATACGCTAGCCGGCCTTGGCATTGCCGGCCAGACGGTCGGCGCTATCCTGCCGACCTATCTCTGGCGCTACCGGGCCGCCGGGCAGTTCACACGGGACGCCGCCGCCTAACTAACCCCAGATCATCAGCGCAGCGAGGCCGGCGCCGCCAACCACAAGACGCCACCAGCCGAACAGCGCGTAGCCCTTCTTCGACACGTAGTCGAGCAGGTAGCGAACGACGATCAGCGCCACGAAAAACGCCGCCACGAAGCCGACCACGATAATCGGAACGTCGGATGCGCTCAGCACCTTGCGGTTGGCGTAGAGGTCGAAGACGAAGGCCCCGACCATGGTCGGCATGGCGAGAAAGAACGAGAATTCCGCCGCCGTCCGCTTGTCCGTGCCCAAAAGCATGGCGCCAACGATGGTCGCGCCAGAACGCGACGTGCCGGGGATCAGCGACAGGCACTGAAATACGCCGATGCCCAGATAAACCAGCCAGGGCATGATCTCGACATCGTGATATTTCGACCTGAGTGGCATCTTGTCGACCACAAGAAGGACGATGCCCCCGAGGATCAGCATGATGCAGATCAGGCGCGGCGATTCGAACAGCACGGTCTCGATGTAATCATGCGCCAGCACGCCGACGAAGGCGGCGGGCAGGAAGGCGAGCAGGATGCCCACGACGAAATGCTGCGTGACGCGGTCGCGTGGCAGATCGAGCAGCATGCGCCACAATTTGCCGAAATAGACGCTGAGAATGGCAAGGATCGCGCCAAGCTGAATCAGGATCTCAAAGACCTTGCCCGTAGAGCGGAAGCCGAGGAAATGGCCGGCCAGCAGGAGGTGACCCGTCGAGGACACCGGAATGAATTCGGTCAGGCCTTCCAATATACCCAGTAGCAGGGCCTGCATGATCGTCTGGTGTTCCATGCCGGTCTCCGGTCGAACAGTCAAAGGGGCGGTTGCTTGTCACGGTGGCCAACTCACCCTATAGGTCGATGGTCCTTGAACCGACCCGAATCTCCCCGGGAATCAGGCTGTCGAGATTTAGCGACCTCCGTAATCAAAAGCCATAGAGCGCATTCCAACCTCACATGCTGACGCTGTTTCATCATCCGATGTTTTCCACTTGCCGGTTCGTCCGGCTCTGCTTTTCGGAATATGGCGAGGAATTGTCGCTCATCGAGGAAAGGCCATGGCTGAGGCGCAAGGAGTTTCTAGCGCTCAATCCCGCCGGGACGCTGCCTGTCCTGCTCGCGGAAGGCGACGCGCCGATCGTCGGGGCCAGCGTCATCGTGGAATATGTTGACGAAACGCGCGGCGTGTTGAAGCGCGAGAAGCGGCTGTTCGCCGATGATCCCATCGAACGCGCGGAAATCCGTCGCCTGTGCGACTGGTATCTCGACAAGATGGAAAGCGAGGTGACGCGGCATCTGGTGCGCGAGCGCGTACTGAAGCCGCAAATGCCGAGCGCACAGGGCGGCGGCTCCCCGGACTCCGGGGCTATCCGCGCGGCCCGTTCCAATATCCGCCAGCACCTCAAATACACCAACTGGCTGGCCGGCACGCGCGACTGGCTGGCCGGCCCCCGCCTCACCTATGCCGACATGGCCGCGGCGGCGGCGCTTTCGGTACTCGATTATCTGGGCGAGGTCGGCTGGAGCGATTTTCCGGCGGCGAAGGACTGGTATTCCCGCATCAAGTCGCGGCCATCTTTCCGCCCTCTGCTGGCCGACAGGGTGCGCGGGCTGTCGCCGGTGTCCACCTATGCCGACCTCGACTTCTGAGGAGAAAGGCCGCCTCCCTCCCGACCGGGAATGGCTGCGCGATCTGGTGACAACCGAGGCCCTGCGCGCCGGCTTCGACATCTGCCGCGTCACCCGGCCCGATGCCATTGCCAACGCGCCGGCTTGCCTCTCCGATTTTCTCGCCGAGGGATTTCACGGCACGATGGAATGGATGGAGGACACCTCGGAACGGCGCGCCGATCCGGGGCGGTTGTGGCCGGAAGCGCGCAGCATCATTATGCTCGGCATCAATTACGGCCCGGAATGCGACCCGCTCGAAATCCTCGCCAAACGGGATCGTGGGGCGATCTCGGTCTACGCGCAAAATCGCGACTATCACGATGTCGTCAAGGGCAAGCTTAAGGCGTTGGCAGGGAAGCTTGCAGCCAGAAGCGGCGCGGACGTCAAGGTTTTCGTCGATACCGCGCCAGTAATGGAAAAGCCGCTGGCCGCCGCCGCCGGGCTCGGCTGGCAGGGCAAGCACACCAATCTGGTCAGCCGCGAGTTCGGCTCCTGGCTTTTCCTCGGCTCGATCTTCACCACTGTCGAACTGGCGCCGGACGAGGCCGAGACCGACCATTGCGGCTCGTGCCGCGCCTGTCTCGACATCTGCCCGACGGACGCCTTCCCCGCGCCCTACCGGCTCGACGCGCGCCGCTGCATTTCCTACCTGACCATCGAGCACAAGGGGCCGATCCCGCGCGAATTCCGCGCCGCGATCGGCAACCGCATCTATGGCTGCGACGATTGCCTGGCCGTCTGTCCGTGGAACAAATTCGCGCAATCGGCCTCGGAAGCGAAGCTAGTTGCGCGCGCGGATCTGCGTGAACCGGCGCTCAGCGATCTGCTGGCGCTCGACGACGCGGCGTTCCGCGCCTTCTTCTCCGGCTCGCCGGTCAAGCGCATCGGCCGCGACCGTTTTGTGCGCAACGTGCTGATCGCTGCCGGCAACAGCGGCAAGGCGAAGCTGGCCCCTGCATGCGAAAGACTGCTGGACGACGCTTCACCGCTGGTGCGCGGCGCGGCGGTATGGGCGTTGTCGCGGCTCTTGCTCGCACGAGAATTTGCCGGACTGGCGGCAAGCCATCGACCGGGCGAAGCCGATGAGACGGTCACAGATGAATGGCGGATGGCGCTTGCGGAGACCGCACAAGGACATTTGGCGTGACCATGCGTATTTTCATCTTCGGCGCCGGATATTCCGCCCAAGCCTTCGCCCGAATGGCGGCGGAGAGATCCGGATCGATCGCCGGCACGACACGTTCGCCAGAAAAATTCGCAACGCTTCGAAGCACGGGAATCGAGCCTTTCCTGTTCAATGGAGAACATATATCCACCGAAATCACCGAAGCACTGGCCACGACCACCCATCTGGTCATTTCCGTGGGACCGAACGAACACGGCGATCCAGTGATGAACGCCGCGCGTCAAATCATCCTGAAGGACATGCCGGCGCTGCGCTGGATCGGCTATTTGTCGACCATCGGCGTCTATGGCGATCATAGCGGCGCGTGGGTCGGCGAGGACAGCGAGTGCCGGCCGGTCTCGAAGCGCTCGGTGGCGCGGCTGGCGGCGGAGACGGCATGGCAGACGCTGGGCAATGAAGCGGCCCTGCCGGTCGCGCTCCTGCGTCTGGCGGGCATTTACGGGCCGGGCCGCAATGCTTTCGTCAATCTTCAGGCCGGCAAGGCAAAGCGCATCGTCAAGCCGGGGCAGGTGTTCAACCGCATCCATGCCGACGATATTGCCGGTTCGCTCTGGCTTCTGGCGCAACGGAAGACGGGTGGTATCTTCAACATTGCCGATAACGAGCCGGCGCCACCACAGGATGTCGTCGCCTTCGCAGCCGGCCTGATGAGCGTCGAGCCGCCGCCAGAAACGCCGTTCGAGACGGCGGAGTTGACGCCGATGGCGCGCTCTTTCTACGGCGAGAACAAGCGCGTCTCCAATGCCAGGATCAAGGCGGAAGGATATGAATTCGCCTATCCCGACTATCGCTCCGCGCTGACCGCCATGTGGCGGGATGGAAGCTGGCGCTGAACCCATACAGTTCGCAGCACTTTTCCCACCTGCCACCCCCATCGCTCGTGGGTCAGATGCGTTATCCATAAACGCGGCGTTTCAGCAAACCAGAACACGCCACCACTTTTTCGCCACGAGGAAAATCCTAACTACCTCGACGGGATCGATATGCACATGCATGCGTTGGGGACGTTCGAAAAAGGAGAATGTCATGAGAAAGATTCTATCCGCAGTCTCGATCGTCGCCGGATCGCTCGCCGCTTTATCGACCGCCAGCGCCGCCGATCTCGGAACCTACCAGGAGGCTCCAGCCTATCATCAGCCGGAGGCGCGCGACGGCGTACGGATCGGCTACCTCGATTGCGACATCGGCGGTGGCGTCGGCTACATCCTCGGCTCGGCGAAAGAAGTCGATTGCGTCTTCAAGTCCAGCCATGGCCGCCACGACCGCTATACCGGCACCATACGGAAGCTCGGCGTGGATATCGGCTTCACGACACGCGGCCATCTCATCTGGGCGGTGTTCGCGCCGACCGCCGGCTACCACCATGGTTCGCTGAGCGGCATCTATGACGGCGCAACCGTCGAGGCGACGGTCGGGGCCGGCGTCGGCGCCAATGTTCTTGTCGGCGGCACCTCGGGATCGATCCATCTCCAGACCATCAGCGTGCAGGGCCAACTCGGGCTCAACGCCGCCGCGACCGGCACGTCGATGACGCTCGCTTCGGCGAATTGACCGGAAAGGGGGCTGGCCGCGACCGATGCGACCAGCCCACCCTCCCCGCCCGCCCATGATGATCGGAAAAGCGCCGCCGCCGTGCTATGATTCGGCAGCGGCGCGGGTTTTCTTTATTCGTTAACGATGTCGCGTCACGCTGGACGTTCCTCCGGGAAGTGCAAAGGAGATAGGCGATGGTTTTCCCGGCTGCTCTGGGGCGCGGCATGATCGTGACGGCGGCATTGCTTGGCGGGTTGCTGGGCGGATTGTTGGTCGCCGGGCCCGCGCGCGCCTCCGATCCGCTGGCGAAAATCGCTTTCGGTGCGGAAACGCTCCCGTCGGCGGGCGCTCCGCAATCGATCGGCTTTTACAGCAAGGGCTGCTTCGCCGGCGGCGTCGGCCTGCCGCTGGAAGGGCCGCACTGGCAGGTCATGCGGCCCTCGCGCAACCGGCGCTGGGGTCATCCGGCGATGATCCATATGCTCGAAAAGCTCGCGCATGACGGCGCGAAAATCGGCTGGAACGGGCTGCTTGTCGGCGATATCGCGCAGCCACGCGGTGGACCGATGACGACCGGGCATGCTTCGCACCAGATCGGCCTTGACGCCGATATCTGGTTCATGCCTATGCCGGCGGGCGGCTACACGATGAATCAGCGCGAGAGCGTCAGCGCGACATCGGTGTTGAAGCAGCATTCGCTTTATGTCGACGACCGGCGCTGGACGCCGGCATTCGAGGGCATCCTCAAGACGGCGGCAAACGAGCCCGGGGTGGAGCGCATCCTTGTCCATCCGGGAGTCAAGAAGAAGCTGTGCGACACCGTCACGGGCGACCGGCGTTGGCTGCGCAAGATCCGCCCGTTCTGGGGCCATGACGACCATTTCCATATACGCATCGGCTGCCAGCCCGGCTCGCCCTTGTGCAAGGAACAATGGCAGCCCAACGACGAAGGCTGCGACAAGAGCCTGGCCTGGTGGTTCACCGACGAGCCATGGAGGCCGGCCAAGAATCCGAAGCCGAAAGCGCGCGATATCATGCGGCTCTCCGCTCTTCCCAAGGCATGCCTGACCGTTCTGGCGGAACCGGAGGCAGCCGTGGCGACGGCTGGCGCCCCCGAACCCACTGCGGAGGCCTTGCCGGTGCCGGTTACCGCCTACGCACCGACCCCGGCGGCCTCCGCCGCGCCGCTGCCGCAGCCTCGGCCGACAAACTCCGCCAGATGAGAAGCGTGCCGCTGTAGCAGAGAAATCTTGGCGTCTGGCGCGAATGACGCTTTCCCCGCCTCGCGTCCGCCCTTATACGTTTCAACCGATTTATAGCGGCGCGAGACGTTGAACCTTCCATGCCGATGCCGCAAGAGGTAGGACCGTCGGGGCCGATGAGGCAGCACACCGCAAGGGTAAACTGATAATGCAGCAAGCCAACGGCGAAGATAGCGCCCTGAAGTTTCCGATCCTCATCGGCGACATCGGCGGAACCAACGCGCGCTTTGCGATCCTCCTCGACACCTATGCCGAGCCGAAAGAATTCCCGAACGTGCAGACGGCCGATTTCGCTACCATCGACGAGGCCATCCAGACCGCTATCCTGGATCATACCTCGGTGCAGCCGCGCTCGGCGGTGCTGGCCGTTGCCGGCCCGGTCGAAGGCGACGAGATACGCCTCACTAATTGCGATTGGGTCGTGCGGCCAAACCGCATGGCGTCCGAACTCGATCTCGAAGACATCGTCGTGCTGAACGATTTCGAGGCGCAGGCGCTTTCCGTCGTCGCGCTTGGCGAAGACCAGATGGAGAAAATCGGCGACGGCGTGGCGGAAGAGGACGCCAGCCGCGTCATTCTCGGTCCAGGCACAGGACTTGGCGTCGCCGGGCTCGTGCATGCCTGCCACCGCTGGATCCCCGTGCCGGGCGAAGGCGGCCATATGGATATCGGCCCGCGCAGCAAGCGGGATTTTGAAATCTTTCCGCATCTCGACAAAATCGAGGGGCGGATTTCCGGCGAGCAGCTTCTGTGCGGCCGCGGGCTGGTCAACATCTATAACGCGATCGCCAAGGCGGATGACAAATCGCGGGACATGACCACGCCGGCCGAAATCACGAGCGCGGCGCTTGACGGGCGCGACCCGATCGCGGTCGAGGCACTCTCCGTCTTCGTCACCTGCCTTGGCCGCACGGCCGGCGACCTGGCGCTGGTCTTCATGAGCCGGGGCGGCGTTTACCTGACCGGCGGAATCGCGCAGAAAATCGTACCGGCCCTGAAAAGCGGCGCGTTCCGCAGCGCCTTCGAAGACAAAGCGCCGCACAAGCAATTGCTGCGGGCGATGCCGGTCTATGTCATCACCAATCCGCGCGGAGCGGTCTCAGGCCTAGCGGCCTATGCGCGCACGCCGACCCGCTTCGGCGTCGAGACCTCTGGCCGGCGCTGGAAATCGGCTTAGGCGCACAATTGGCGAAATCTTGCCCCCTCCCATAGGCAAGCCGCCGCGATAACGCTATTTGAAACCGGATTCGAGACTGGAAGGAAGCGGAGCTGGCACGGGCTGCGAAATTGCGGAAGTATCCCCCGGCGCCGCCCGGTGAGGTCATCGCCGTCATCCGCCGCATCCTGACGGAGAACGGCCGTGACTATATCGGCACCTATGCGGTGACGATCATATGCCTGCTCGCGGTCGCGGGCTCGACCGGCTTTTGCGCCTGGATCATGCGCGATGTCGTCGACAAGGTCTTCTACAAGCAGCAATATCATCTGCTGACCCTGATCTGCGGCGGCATCGTCGTGGCCTTCACCATCCGCGGCGTGGCGAGCTATTTGCAGGCGGTCCTGCTCGCCAGGATCGGCAACAACCTCGTCGCCCGCTACCAGCAGCGGATGTTCGACCATCTGATGCGGCTCGGCGTCAGCTATTTCACGGCGACGCGCTCCGGCCAGCTCGCGGCGCGGATCAATCAGAATGTTTCGGGTATACGCGATCTTCTCAACCTGACGCTCACATCCGTGGCGCGCGACGCGGTGTCGGTCCTCGGGCTCGTCGGCGTGATGGTGTTTCAGGATCCGCTGCTTTCGTGCATCGCGCTCCTCATCGCGCCGCCGATGGTCTTCGCGGTCAACTATCTGATGCGTCGCCTGCGCAGCGTCACGCGCGAAGCGGTCGAATATAATTCGCGGCTGATCGGGGCCATGCAGGAGGCGACGCAGGGCATTTCCATCGTCAAGGCCTTCACGATGGAGGATCAGCTTTCATCGAAGCTGAACACACTCATCCTCGAGGCCGAGAAGCGCTCCAACAAGATCGCGCGCGTCTCGGAACGCATGTCGCCTATTTCCGAAGTGCTTGCCGGCTTCGCCATCGCCGGCGTGATCGGCTATGCGGGATACCGGTCCGCCTCCCAGGGGGTCCCGCCGGGTTCGGTCTTCTCCTTCATCACGGCGTTGCTGCTCGCCTACGATCCGGCGCGCCGGCTGGCCAAGGTGCAGGTCGGCCTCGAAAGGGCGCTCGTCAACGCCCGCATGATCTACGAGATCCTCGACATCGACCCGCATCAGCGCAACGCACAGGGCGCCAGGGATCTTGTCGTGAAGAACGCCAAGGTTCAGTTCCGCGACGTATGCTTTTCATATGCGGAGAAGATGCCGGTGCTGAGCGACGTGACCTTCACGGCCGAAGCCGGAAAGATGACGGCCCTGGTCGGCGCCTCCGGAGCCGGCAAATCGACGCTGGTCGCGCTTCTTGAGCGGTTCTACGATCTCGATTCGGGGACCATCGAGATCGATGGCCAGGACATTTCGAAAGTGACCATGCACTCGCTGCGCCAATCGCTCGGCTATGTTTCACAGCAGCCCTATCTGTTCGAAGGCACGATTCGCGACAACATCCGCTACGGCCGTCCCGACGCCACCGACGAGGAGGTCGAGGCGGCGGCACGACTGGCACATGCCGACGATTTCATCCTCCAGCAGGAACACGGCTATGAAACGCTGGTCGGCGAAAACGGCGTCACCCTTTCCGGCGGCCAGCGCCAGCGTCTCTCTATAGCGCGCGCCATCGTTCGCAACGCGCCCGTTCTGGTGCTGGACGAGGCAACCTCCGCGCTCGACAACGAGTCCGAACAGCGTGTGCAGCAGGCGCTCACCACCGTCATGAAGGGGCGCACCACCATCGTCATCGCGCACCGCCTCTCCACCGTCATCGACGCCGACGCCATTGTGGTGCTCGATGAGGGCTGCGTGGTCGAACAGGGTTCACATCGAACGCTGCTGGCAAAGCCCGGTGGAATCTATGCACGGTTCTACAATACGCGTAACGACAAGGGGCTCGAACTCGTGGACGATACCGGTCTGGCCGAGGCGCCGACGCGCCCAAAAACGCGGAAGACGGCCGGCGGAGGGATTGCGTGATGGCCGATATGGGGCTTGTCGTGATGGGCGCGGCCGGGCGCATGGGCCAGACGCTGATCCGTGCGGTTCATTCGATCGACGGGGCAAGGGTCGTCGGAGCCATAGAGCGTCCGCAATCGCCGCTCCTGGGCAAGGATGCCGGCGAGACGGCCGGTGTCGGTCGTATCGGCGTGGCCATCACCGATGATCCGCTGCCGGCTTTCGCCACGGCCGACGGTGTGCTTGATTTCACCAATCCGGCGGCAAGCGTGGAATTCGCCGGGTATGCCGCCCAGGCGCGCATCGTGCACGTCATCGGCACGACGGGCTGCGGCAGCGAAGACGATGCGAAGATCGCCGCGGCCGCCCGCCATGCGACGATCGTCAAATCGGGCAATATGAGCATGGGGGTCAATTTGCTGGCCGTGCTGGTGCGCGAGGCGGCGGCGACGCTCGATGCGGAGGATTTCGACATCGAAATCCTGGAAATGCATCATCGCAACAAGGTCGACGCGCCGTCGGGTACGGCGCTGCTTCTCGGCGAGGCGGCCGCCGAAGGGCGCGGCATCGACCTTGGCCAATCGAGCGTCAGAGTGCGCGACGGACACACCGGAGCGCGCGAGGCGGGATCGATCGGGTTTGCGACATTACGCGGCGGATCGGTGGTCGGAGAACACTCCGTCATCCTCGCCGGCGCCGGCGAGCGTGTCGTGCTGTCGCATCATGCCGAAGATCGCGCCATCTTCGCGCGCGGCGCCGTCAAGGCGGCGCTTTGGGCGCGCGGCAGGAAGCCGGGCCTCTATTCCATGCTCGACGTGCTGGGACTTGCCGGGCGCTGATCTCCAATCGGGAAGGAAAAACCATGTCGCGAACCCTCGTCCTTGTCCGTCACGGCCAGAGCGAATGGAATTTGAAGAATCTGTTCACCGGCTGGCGCGATGTCGGGCTGACGGACCAGGGCCGGGCGGAAGCCAAATCCGCGGGCGAAAAGCTCAAGGCGCGTGGCCTGAAATTCGATATCGCCTTTACCTCCGTTCTTTCCCGGGCGCAAAAGACCTGCGACATCATTCTTGACGTCCTCGGACAGCCCGGGCTGGAGACCGTCCGCGACCAGGCGCTCAACGAGCGCGACTATGGCGATCTGTCGGGCCTCAACAAGGATGACGCGCGCGCCAAATGGGGCGAGGAGCAGGTGCATGTCTGGCGCCGCTCTTATGATGTGCAGCCCCCCGGCGGCGAAAGCCTGCGCGATACCGGAGCGCGCGTCTGGCCCTACTATCTGCACGAGATGCAGCCGCATGTGCTGCGTGGGGAGACGGTGCTGGTCGCCGCCCATGGCAATTCGCTGCGCGCCATGATCATGGCGCTGGACGGACTTTCGCCAGACGAGATCGTCAAGCTCGAGCTCGCAACCGGCATTCCAATCATCTACCGGCTCAATGCGGATTCGACCGTGGCGTCGAAAGAGGTGATCGAAATCTAGAGGCTCGCGGGAAACCGGCCGTTTCACAACGAAACGCGTTGACACGCTTTCCCCGCCCGCTTACATCAGCGGCGCACCTGCCCAGGTGGCGGAATTGGTAGACGCGCACGGTTCAGGTCCGTGTGCCGCAAGGCGTGGAGGTTCGAGTCCTCTCCTGGGCACCAAACTACCGTTTCAGACCGTCCCTGAACCCCGCGAAAGCGGGTTTTTGTCGGCTTTTTCGCAGTTCGCGTCTCTGACCCTCCAGCACAATGTGATGGCATCCAGAGAAGTCCGGCGTGTTTGCCACTGTGCTGCCTACTGGGAAAAACGGGGACAAGGCGAAGAGCGGGTCAGAATCGACCGATCACAATAGACATGTGGTGAGGCCATGTTCACCCTTGCCTTCGGCCTAAGCTGCCTTTCAGTGGCCTTTTGATGTATGACCGCGTCGCGCCCTCGCTGCCTCTCGATATACATGCCCTCCGTCTCTTCCGCCTTCTGATCCGCGCCGCATCTGCCTCGGCGGTGATTCCGCTTCGCGCTCTCTACCATACCGTAGGCCATCGACAGCCGGTCGCTGCAATCGCTGGGACATTCGGAAGATACTCAGCGGAGAAGCAGCTTGGCCTCCCAGCCGCCAGCCGCGATTTCCCGGCCGACCAGATCGACGATCAGTCCTTTCATCGCTTCCGCGACAAAGGTCGCCGGACGGTCCGCGAGCTGACAGAGATAGAGCGTGCGCCAAAGCTCCGGTTTGACGACGCGCCGGAAATGGACTTTCCCCTGGGCCAGCTGCTCGCGCATGATGAGCTTGGTCGATATGGCGCAGCCCAGCCCCGACAGGACGGCGCCGGCGATCGCGTAGACGGAGTTGATCTGCAGGCTGGCCCTGGCTTCCAGCTTCCTCAGGAGCACCGGATCATCGATCAGGGCACGAGAAGCGAAGCCCTGCCGGAGCAGGATGATCGGCAGGTTCATCAATTCCTCGAACTGGAGGGGTTCGTCGGTGTCGCCCACCATCTCCCGTTTGCCGATGCAGACCATCTCCTCTTCCAGTACCGGTTCCATCACGAGTTGCTTGTCGGCGGGCGGGTTGTAGACCAGCGCCAGATCGACTTCCGAATTCATCAGATGCAGCAACGCCGCGCTGGAGAGGCTTTCCGTAAGGGACAACTTCACCTTCGGGTAGCGTTCAAGCACGCTCCTCATCAGCGGCACGCCGATCGCCTTGGTCGCGGAATAGGAAAGACCAACGGCAATTTCGCCGGACACATCATCGATTGATTGGCGAATATCGCGCTCCGCCGTGCCGATCGCCCGCAGGATCAGCTTGGCGTGCTGATAGAGCCTTTCGCCCGCCGCGGTCGGCTCCATTCCGCGCGGCTGGCGTTCGAAGAGCGGCATCGCGAATTCGGCCTCAAGATTGCTGATGTGATGGCTAAGCGCCGATTGCGCGACATTATGAAGACGCGCCGCCCGCGACAGGCTTCGCTGCTCATACACTGCCGCGAAATATCGAAGTTGGCGCGAGTCCAAGACATGCCTTCTGATTTTTAGATCGCAACTATCTCTATTCTATATTTTTCAGATGCCTCGGCAAGCGCTAGACAACGGGTCGAGATCGATTTCTCCGGAGGCTCGAAATTTCCCGAATGGTCAACGAACTGCCCCTTTCCGGCGTACGCGTCGTGGAAATGAGCCATATGGTCATGGGCCCGACCTGCGGCATGATCCTGGCGCAGCTTGGCGCCGAGGTCATCAAGGTCGAGCCGCCACAGGGCGACAAGACCCGAACACTCGGCGGCATGGGGGCCGGTTTCTTCCCGCTGTTCAACCGTGGCAAGAAGAGTGTGATGCTCGATCTCTCCACGGTCGACGGTCGCGAGGCGATGTACCGGCTCCTCGGTACGGCGGACGTGTTCCTGGAAAATTTTCGTGACGGCCTACTGGAGAAGCAGGGGCTGGGAACGGCCGATCTGGACAAGCGCTTTCCCGATCTCATCATCGCCGGTCACAAGGGATTTCTCTCGGGCCCCTACGAGCACCGGCCCGCGCTCGACGAAGTGGTGCAGATGATGTCGGGGCTGGCCGCGATGACCGGCACCAAGGCCAAGCCCTTGCGCGTCGGTTCCTCGGCCAACGACATCATGGGCGGGATGTTCGGCGTCATTGCTATCCTGGCTGCGCTTTACCGCAAGCGCGAGACCGGCAAGGGGGCGAATATCCGGGTCGGCCTTTTCGAGAACTGCCTGTTCCTCGTCGCCCAGCACATGGTCCAGTACGAGATGACCGGCGTCGCGCCGCTCTCCTTCCCCGAGCGCGAGCATGCCTGGCCGGTCTACGATATTTTCGAGACAAAGGAAGGACAGAAACTCTTCATCGGTGTCGTCACCGAGCAGCACTGGCTGACTTTCTGCCGTGAATTCGACCTCAAGGAATTGGCCGACGATGCGTCATTGAAGACCACCACGGACCGCATTTTCGCGCGGCCGCGTATTCTGCCCCTGGTCGCCGAACGCGTGAAACAAGAGACGATCGCGGATCTTTCGGCTAAACTCGACCGGCTGAACATCTGCTTTTCGCCGATCAACCGGCCGGAGGACCTGTTCGACGATCCTCATGTGCTGCGGCCGGGCGGGCTGGTCAGCGCCAGAAATGCCGATGGCGAGGTGATTCGCATACCGACCCTGCCGCTTGAGCTCGACGGTTCCGGCATTGGCGAGGATTTGCAGGTACCGGCGCTCGGCGCCGACAACGAGGCGGTACTTGCTGAACTTGGCCTCGGCCCCGAGGCGGAAGGGAGTGGCATGACCAGCATCGACGACATCTATCCCGAAGGGCGCGTCGTCCTGCGCGAAGTAGGCCTGCGTGACGGCCTGCAACTGGTGAAGAACTTTCCCTCGACGGCGGACAAGCGACGCTGGATGGAACAGGAATACGAAGCGGGCGTCCGGCATTTCGAGGTTGGCTCCTTCCTGCCCGCCTCGCGCTTTCCGCAATTCGCCGACGTTTTGGAAATCGTGGCGACGGTTGGCAATTTGCGTGGCGCGCATGGTATCGCACTTGTGCTCAACGACCGTGGCGCGCGCGAGGCCATCGCCTCGGGTGTGGCCGAGATCGGCTGTGTGGTTTCGGCGACCGAAGAACATAGCCTCGCGAATACGCATCGCTCGCGCGATGCGTCCATCGCGGATTTGAAGCGGCTGTGCGACATGCGCGACGACTGTTCGCATCGCCCGATCGTCAATGCCGGAATTCCGATGGCGCTCGGCTGTTCAATCGCCGGGGACGTCGATCCCGATGAGGTTGTGCGGCTTGCCGAGCGTTGCTTCGAGGCCGGTGCGGACGCCGTGGGGGTCGCCGATACGGTCGGCTATGCGGGCCCAAGGCAGGTGGGCGAACTCACCCAACGGATCGTCCGGATCGCCGCCGGCCGGCCGGTCGTGGTCCATCTGCACGACACGCGCGGCATGGGCATCGTCAACGCTTCCGCCGCGCTCGACGCGGGGGCGCGTATTCTCGACGGCTCTCTCGGCGGGCTCGGGGGCTGCCCGTTCGCGCCGGGGGCGACCGGCAACGTCGTTTTTGAGGATTTGGTGTTTCTTCTTGAATCCAAGGGGTTCGACACCGGAATCGACATGGACAGGCTACTCGCCGTGCGGGCAATGGTGGAGGCCGGGATGCCGAGCGAAGCATTCTATGGCGGGATGGCGCGCGCGGGATTGCCTGGAAAGGCGGCCTGACGAAACAGCATGCGGGCGGGATTTCCAGAGAAACGGCCGGAAGGCCGCGAAACAAGATCAATCGGGAGGATCAGGATGACCACACTACTCAAGATCACGGCGGCGTTCGCATTGGCGACCGCGCTTGGCGGCAACGCCTTCGCCGCCACCAAGATGCGCTGCAGCCATCAACTGCCGCCAGCGCATCACATTGCCAAGGTCATCGACCGCTGGGCGAAGGAGGTCGACAAGCTGTCCGACGGTGAACTCGACGTGCAGGTCTTCGGCGCGGACAGTCTTGTCAAGGCCAACGACAATATCCAGGCCGTGGCCAAGGGTGACATCGAATGCGCCTTCTCGCTCAACTTCCAGTGGGGCAAGACGCTGCCCTTGATGAATGTCACCATCGGGCCCTACACGATGTCCTCCATTTCCGCCTGGAAGAAGTGGCCGACCTCGGAAGCCGCAGCGTTTCTCGAGAAGAAGCTTGAGGAAAAGGGCGTCAAGAATGTCGCCTGGCTGTTTCAGACCAATACCAGCGTGTTCACCTCAAAAGGCCGCGCGCTTCTCAAGCCCTCCGACTTCAAAGGGGTGAAGATCCGTGGCCTGGGCGGTCCGTTCGACCAGGGTCTCGTGGCGATGGGCGCGGTACCCGCCACGCTGCCTGGCAGCGAGGTTTATCAGGCGTTGGCGACGGGCGTCATAGACGCCGGAATCACCGATGTGGCGGCGGCGTGGTCGCGCAAATATTACGAAGTGCAGGACCACATGACGGTGACCCCGGTACTGGCCGCCTATGCCCATGGTTACGTCAATCCGGATTTCTATAACAGCCTCAGCGACAAATCGAAGGCGGCGTTGAAAAAGGCCGGCGAGGAAGCCGCCGGATGGGCTATCGAAGCTTCGCAGAAAGCGGCCAAGGACGCTCCCGCTGAACTCGAAAGCAAGGGCGTCAAGGTACACATCGCCACGGATGCGGAGAATGCCGCGTTCAAGGCGGCAATGGGACCGGCCTTCAACAAGGCTTTCGCCGCGCAGACCGGCGAGGACGGCAAGAAGCTTCTCGAACTCGTCGCCAAGCTGCAATAGGCGGGGTCCGTGCAGGACAGCACCGACAACCCTACCGAGGAGGCGGAAGTCCCCGCCTCCTCGCGGCTCTACCGTCTCGGCGAATGGATCGCGAGGGCCGGGGGCGCCATCGGTTGCCTCCTGATCGTTGCCATCCTGCTGCTGACGGCTGTCAGCGTCTTCGAGCGCTATGTCAGGGGTGTGCCGCTGCGCGGCGCCGATGAGGCAACCGGCTTTCTGGTCGTCGGTATCGTCATGTTCG
Source organism: uncultured Alphaproteobacteria bacterium (assembly GCA_963752795.1). Lineage (GTDB taxonomy): Bacteria > Pseudomonadota > Alphaproteobacteria > Rhizobiales > Rhizobiaceae > Mesorhizobium_L. Next base: position 23,912 of record CAVVZH010000004.1, on the reverse strand, counting down.
GCGCGGCGGAGGCGCTTCGCCGCAACGACCATATCCGCATCGACCTCATCACCAACCTTGTCAGTGACCGGATCCGCTGGATGCTCGATATCTGGTCCTATCTCTGCGTTCTGGTGTTTGCTTGCTTCTTCCTGTTCACGGCATGGCGCACGGTCAAATTCTCCTACCGTTTCCAGGACTATTCCACGGGCTATCTGGAAATGCCGATGTGGATACCGGAATCGGCGATGCTGGCGGGCGCGTTTCTGCTCGGGCTTGTCGCCATCCTGAAAATCGCACGTCTGATTTCCCATGGAGCGCCGCGGTGATCCTGCTTATCCTGGCGCTGTTGATCATCCTTTTGCTGACCGGCATGCCGATCTTCGCGGCGCTCGGCCTATCGTCCCTGCTCGTCATGGGACTGCTCGAAGGCAAGATTTCGAGCATGGCCGACACGGTCTTCGCCAGCCTCAACGATCCGCTGCTGGCGACGTTGCCGATGTTCGCGTTCATGGCCCATGTCATGATCAAGGCGAAAGTAGTGGACGATCTCTACGACATGGCCAACAAGCTGGTCGGCCATGTCAGAGGCGGATTGGGGTTCGCCACGATCATATCGTGCACGATCTTCGCCACGATCTCCGGCTCATCGGTCGCCACCGCGCTGACCATCGGCTCGACCGCGATCCCGCAGATGCAGCGCTTCGGCTACCGCCCGCGCGATACATACGGCGTCATCGCCGCTGGCGGCACGCTCGGCATCCTCATTCCGCCATCGGGACCGATGATCCTCTATGCGATCATCACCAACGCCTCGATCGGCGGGCTCTTCCTGGCTGGCTTCCTGCCCGGCCTCATGATGGCGGCACTCTTCGGGGTCTACAGCTGGCTTCAGGCGCGCATGCATGGCGGCACAAAGGCGGAAAGCTGGCCCGGCGGCAAAGAGGTGCTGCGGGCGTTCGTAAAGTCGATCTGGGCGGTGCTCATGCCGCCGATCATTCTGGGCGGCATTTATTTCGGCGTGTTCACGGCTTCCGAGGCAGCCGGCATCGGCGCCGTCTATGCCGTTCTGGTGGCGATATTCGTCTATCGCAACGTGACGTTTGCCGATCTCGTGGAATGCACCGTCGAAACGATGCGCACCAGCTCCATGCTTTTCATGATCATCGCCGGGGCGGCGCTGTTCGGCCATGCCGTCACCATCGTCAGGTTGCCCGCCGAAATCATGGAACATGTCGCCGCGATGGGCCTCTCGCAAAGCGGCTTCCTGCTGGCCGTGATGATCGCGATCTTCGTGCTGGGCATGTTTCTCGAAACAATTTCGATCATCCTCATCACCACGCCTATCATCCTGCCGGCGCTGACCGCGCTCCACATCGATCCGATCTGGTACGGCATCCTGCTGATGATCAATCTGGAGCTGGCATTGATTACGCCGCCGGTGGGCATGAATTTGTTCGTCATCAAAGGCATCACCAACGCGCCGCTGTCGGATGTCATTCGCGGCATCACCCCCTATGTCGTGCTGATGATTCTCGGCCTTCTGATCGTATGGGCCGTTCCCGGACTGGCGCTGTGGCTGCCGAAAGCCGCTGGATTCGGGTAAACGTCCAGCTTGAGCCGTTCCTTACGCCTCGCCGACCTCGCTAGAAGTTCGCTTTCATTGCGGGGCGCCATCCGATCCGGCCACCCCGCCCGTTCTCAAGGCGCGTTCCCCAAAAGCCGCATATCTGCGGGCTTTGTGAGCGCAACTCTCAGCTTGGATCAAAAGGCAGAATAGCTGGTGGAGAGAGAGTCTCCGCACTAGTGGCCTTTTGCCGGCTTTAATTTAGTTGGACAGGGAGAACAGACGGCGGGGCAGACGGCCGCCGTATAGTACTGCATGATGGCTTCTCAATCTGATGCACCGCCAGTCAAGTCGATACGCCTCTGAAAACGGTAAATCGCTTTTACGCGGCCTTGGGGCCGGCGATATCGCCGATGACACGCGTGCGGACCCGAACGGAGTTGCCAGGAAGATAGGCTATCGGCAGGTCTTCGACCTCGACCGTCTTTAGCGTGGCTTTGTCGGCTCCGGCCTCTACCGCCTTCTCCTCAGCCTCCTCGACGGCCGCAGCGAGGGCGGCATCCCGGGAAAGATCGGAGAATATGCGATCGATCTCTCCAGAGACCTGTGCGATGGCCGCGCCCACCGCGTTTGCCACGGCATGATGTTCGACACGGACGACGTCGGAGGCTCCCTCGACCCGATCGGGGATGAGGAAGCTGCCCCCGCCGACAGCCATCAGCGGCACATCACCGGCCTCGGTCTTCATGCGATCTATGCCCTCGACGATCATCTCACGCATCGCAGCGAGGGTCCGGTTCACCATCGTCGGCGCCAGATGCGCGACGCGCTTCCCTTCGCCTATCTCCGCGATGCCAGCGGCGACCGCAATGTCCGTCGCGGTAAGCTGCTTGCCACCGAAAACCAGCGCCTCGCTGGTCAGGCCGTAGCCAACGCTGCCCGGGCCGATGGCGCGGCATCCATCCGCGGCAATCTCGGTGCCGCCGCCGAGAGCGAGCGACAGCAGATCCGGCATCCGGAAGAGCGTGCGCACACCGCCGACCTCGACTGCGCTATTGGCCTCGCGGGGGAAGCCGGCCTTCAGATAGCCGATGTCGCTCGTCGTACCGCCGACATCGACGACCACTCCATCCTCGATGCCCGACAGGAAGGCCGCGCCGCGCATGCTGTTGGTCGGTCCGGAAGCGAAGCAGTAGACAGGAAAGCGCTCCACCATTTCCGCCCGCATGATGGTGCCATCGTTCTGGGTAAGGAAAAGCGGCGCTTCGATGCCGCTCGCCCGCATCGCCTCGACAAACGCGCGGGTCGTCTTGCTGCGCGAGTCCTGAAGGCATGCGTTCAGCAAGGTCACATTCTCGCGCTCGAGCAGCCCGATGCGACCCAGATCGCTCGATAGCGTGATGCGCAGGTCGGAGTTCTCCTCACGCAGGATGTCGGCGGCCCTCTGCTCGCACTCGGCGGTCAGAGGCGAAAAAATCGCGCAGATCCCAGCCGAACTGATACCGGCGTCCGCCATTCTCTCGCCGGCTTCACGGATCGCTGCATGATCCAGGGGCACGATCGGCCGTCCATCATATTCGTGCCCGCCGCTGATCATATGAATTTCACCGGAGACAAGCCCCGCCAGATCGGAGGGCCAATCGACGAAGGGCGGCAGCGCCGCACTCGCCGGCAATCCGATACGCAGCGCCGCTACCCTGTTCAGCCCACGACGCTGCACCACCGCGTTGGTGAAATGCGTGGTGCCGATCATCACGCCATCGAGCGAAGCCGCAAGATCGCGATTATCCGCCAGCACGAGATCGAGTGCCTTTTTGACACCTGAGGTCACATCCTCGGTGGTCGGCGTCTTGATGCCCTTCAGTACCTTTCCGTCCACGATCAGGACGGCATCCGTATTGGTCCCGCCCACATCAATGCCGATGCGCTTCATGCCGCCGCTCCAAAAACCGTCCTGTAATCGAAATCGTAGCCGAAGGCGCGGGGGCCGACATGCTGAAGCCCCTTCGGAGTGAGAAGCACTTCCGGCGCCGGAAGCACCACGACGCTGACCCGCTGCCCGTAGCGGATCGATTCAGTGCCGATGGCCTCTCCCGAAACGCTGTCCATCACGCAGATGATGTCAGGGGTCGTCACCACAACATCGCCGTCGCGCCATGCGGCGGCGAACTCGTTCTGGAACTCCAGATCGAGCGCCGAGCCGCGGTCCCCGTCCAGCCCCTCGATACGAGCGCGGCCGCGCAGAAAACCCTCCGTCGTACGACGGCTTATATCCTGCACCTTGCCACTGAAAAGCAGGACACCCGCCTCCGCCTCGATCAGGGCGGCGACCGGGTCCTCGTGCCGACGGCGCGCCTCGCGCACGACGCGACCAATACGGATTGCCTTGGTGGTCGTATAGAGCACGCCGTGGTCCTTCACCTCACGCCCGCTACGCGGCGCCTTGCAGGTCGCAGCGATCGAGCCGACCTCGGTGCAGACCTTGCGGCTGATCCGCTCCATCCACTTCCAGCTGGCCGCGCGGGTAACCACCACCTCGTTGTCCCGGATATCCGCCAGGGTAAGCGGGAACATCGGCAGATCGGCAATAGCGAAGCTCGTCATCTGCGCTTCCGGAAAGGCCCGCCCCATCGAATCCGCGTCTACCACCGGCAGCCCCGTCACCGCGGCGACCTGCAGGGGTTGCAACGCGTTGCCGCCGCCGATCTCCACCGACATGACCGCGCGAAACTTCTTCTGCAGATAGTCTTCCATGGCGCGGAGTGGCTTGGCCGCGAACGCCGGATCGGACAGGCGTTCCTGCCCTACCAGCGGCGCGCCCATATTGGAGACGACGGCGACAAGATCGTCGTCCGCGAGCGCCATCGGGTCCATCAACTGCACCCGCGTGCCCTCTTCGTAGAGGTTGCGCATATTCAGATAGGAAAGATAGGGGCTGCCGCCGCCACCCGCCCCGAGTATCCAGGCCCCGGTAGCCAGAGGTTCAAGTTCATCCCGTTCGATTTCCCGCAGCATTGCCTTGCAGTCCTTTGCGCCCTCGGTTGCGAAGCGGAAGGTTGAAATCGCTCCCCCCACGGCAGCGGCACCCTATCTATGGAAATGAGGTCCGCAAATACGGGCGAGTACTTAGAGGCCGGGACGACGGTACGGTACAGTGCGGCCAGGCCTCGGAACCTAGCGCGATGGGCCGAAGCGTGCCATCATCGCTTCCAGCATTTTTCTCAGAATGGGATGGCCATGTCGCTCGGCTTCCGAAATCTTTCGGCGACCAAAGCCGCATGACGGAATTGGAGCCAGATGCCGTACAGCATCGAATAGCCTTCATCACGATCGGCCAAGCGCCACGCGACGATGTCGTCCCGGAAATCCTGGGCATGATCGAACGCCCGGCGCTCTGCGACCAGTATGGCGCGCTCGACGACGTATCGGCTGAAGAGATCGCCCGCAACGCTCCGGCGCAGGGCGAAGACAGCCTCTATACACGGCTAGCGAACGGGGAACATGTTATCGTTTCCGCCGATTTCGTCGAAGCGCGTCTCGAGGAGGTCGTCCGGCGCACCGACGAAGCCGGCTATGATCTGATCGCCATCATAACGACCGGGGTCTACCGGCCCTTTGGCGCGCGTACGCCGCTGATCAACGGCCAGCGCGTGGTCGATGCGTGGATCGAATCGCTTGTCATGGACGACAGTCGCATCGGCATCATCTATCCGTTGAAACGGCAGATCGCGGAACGCGACCTGCGCGGCCATGCCACCACGATCCGCAACCCGCGCGCGCAAGCCGCCTCGGGCGAGAGCCGAAGCCTGGAGGAAGCGGCGATACAATTGAAAGGCTGTGATCTCGTATTGATGCATTCCGTCGGCTACACGGAGGCGATGGCGCAGCAGGTTGCGAGCCTCACCACGGCGCCCGTCGTTACCGCGCGCCGCGTCATCGCCGGGGCAATCAGGCTCCAGTTGATGCAGATCGACGAAACGCCGGACGTGAGCGCGACCGATATGGTCGAGCGCCTGCCCGTTCGCGGCGAACCGCTCACGGGACGCGAGCGCGAGGTGACCACGCTCGTACTCGACGGCCTGTCCAACAAGCTGATCGCGCGCCGCCTCGGCATCAGCTACCGGACGGTCGAGATCCACCGGGGACGTGCCTTCGGCAAGCTTGGCGTCACTTCCGCGGCCGACCTTATCCGCCAGATCCTGCTCAAAAGGCGGCCCTGAACCCTTATCGTACGTGTTCCCACGTATTGATCGGCTTGCGTTCTTCCGTACCGTGGTCCGTGCTCGTCGCCTCACCGGCGGGCCTGGATTGTGGAGATCTCCTGTGGCCAAGCGCACTGCCTTCGTAACCATCGGCCAAGCGCCGCGCGGCGATGTGACGCCGGACATCTTGGCGGAAGTGCGCTCGCCGCTGACGGTCGATGAGTTCGGAGCGCTCGACGGCATGGATGCCGATGCGGTCAACGCCATGGCGCCGGACGCGGACGATGAGCGACTGGTCACCCGCCTGAAGGACGGCACCGAGGTCATTATCGGAAAGCGAAAGACACAAGCCAGACTGCAGCAGGTTTTCGACAGGCTGGACGGCGAAGGCTACGATTTGATCGTGCTGCTTTGTACCGGCCATTTTGAGCCGTTCAGCGTAAAGACGCCGTTCCTGGAACCCCAGCTCGTCGTGGATAATTTCGTCAAGGGCTTGTCTTATGGCGCCAAGACGCTCGGCGTGCTCGTTCCGAACGAGAAACAGACCGAGGAATTCCATGGCATCGACGGGCTTGACGCGAAGCTGAGCTTTGCAACGCCTTACGGGACGCCGCGCTTCACGCAGGCGGCCCGCGAACTCGCCGACACCGATGTCATCGTCATGCATTGCATGGGCTATTCGGAAACCATGCGGCGCGAGGTTGCCGCCGTGGCCAAACGCCCTGTGCTGCTTTCACGCCGGATGGTCGCCCACGCGATCGACCTGCTGATCTCCTGAGGCGGAAAATCCGCACCGCGCAAAACAAGAAAAGAGGGAACAGAAAATGCATTCACTATCGGTCAAAATGAAATCCTTGCCGTTGGCGCTCGCGCTTACCGCGGCGACCTTTGCCTACACACACCCCGCGCAGGCCTTCGAGAAGACCGCTGACGGCAACGTACTCGTCTTCGGCGGCCGGCAACCGGTGCCCAATCTCGATCCGAGCCAGAAATACGACTGGTCGACGCGCATGTTGCAGCAGGCGGTCTATGACGCGCTGGTCAAGTACGAAGGCGATCCGGCCAAGATCAAGCCGTGGCTGGCGAAAAGCTGGGACGAGAGCGACGACGCAAAGACCTGGACCTTCCACCTCGTCGACGACGCAACCTTCCACAACGGCGACCCGGTCGATGCGGATGCCATCAAATATTCCTTCATGCGCACGCTCAAGATCGGCAAGGGACCGTCCTGGATGCTGTCTTCCGTCCTTGATCCCGACGGGATAGAAGTGATCGACGCGCACACGATCCGCTTTCATCTCAAGGAACCCTACGCACCATTCCTGTCCTTCCTTCCCTGGTGGTACATCATGAATCCAAAGGAAGTGACGGCGCATGAAAAAGACGGCGACATGGGCCAAGCCTGGCTAATGGAGCACGCGGCGGGAAGCGGTCCGTTCAAGATCGCGCGCTGGCAGCAGGGCACGCTCTACGGCCTCGCGGCGCTCGACAAGTACTGGAAAGGCTGGCCTCACGATACCCATCCGGCCGGCATCATCTACAAATTGATGCGCGAGAACGCGACGCAGCGCAGCGCGCTCATCCGCGGAGATGCCGACATCGTCGAAGGATTGTCGCCGGACGACTACGAAGCCGTGAAATCCATGCCTGGCATTGCCATCGAAAACCATCCCGGCATGACGACGTTCGGGGTCATGTTCAACACGGCGAAGGGCCCGACCTCGGATATCAATTTGCGCAAGGCCATTGCCTACGCGATGGACTACAAGGCGTTGCTGACGGTCTACAATGGTGCGGCAAAACTCGAGGACAGCCCGTTCCCGCCCGCGATCAAGGGGCACGTGTCCATCAGCGACATTCCGCACAAGGACATGGCCAAGGCGAAGGAATATCTTGCCAAAAGCAAATACGCCAAAGGCGGTCTGACGCTCGACTACGTCTATGTCCAGGGGCTGGAGGAGGAGCGCAAAATCGGACTCATCCTGCTCGACGACTTGAAGGAACTGGGCATCACCGTTCAGTTGAAGCCCATGACCTGGCCCAACATGACGGCACTGGCCGATAAGGCCGATACTTCGCCGGCAATGATGGCGGTCTTCACCACGCCGGTGGCCACCGATCCTGACGCCGTGGCATTTCAATATGCCAAGGGCTCATGGGGCAAGTATTACGGCTCCCACTACCTGGACGATCCCGATCTGGAAAACATGATCGTCGAGGCGCGGCAGACAGCAGAATGGGACAAGCGCGCACCGATCTATGCCAAGATCCAGCAGCGTATCGTCGACGACCAGCCTGAGGTGTTCGGAATGCTTGCGAACCGCCGCTGGGCGCGGCGCGACTGGGTGCATGGTTTCAATTTCTCTCCGGTCCATTTCACTGGCGAGGTCGACCTCTACCAACTTGAGATCGCACCCAAATAGGGGTCTGATTGTTTGCAGCCGAGCGGCCGGGCCGATGTGCCCGGCCGTTGCGATATCGATCCAGGGAGCCGGAAGGAATGGCAATCTACGTCGGCAAACGGTTGACGTTCCTCGTGGCGATGCTGTTCGGGCTTCTGGTCATTACATTCCTGATCTCGCACGTGGCGCCGGGCGATCCGGCATCGCTCGCCGCTGGACCGGACGCCCCGCCTGGGATGGTGGAACAAATCCGCCATGAATACGGGCTCGACAAGCCGCTTCCGGTTCAATTCGGCCTCTATGTCGCCGGCATATTGCATGGAGACCTCGGCCGATCCGTGCGTACCGGCCATACCGTCATCGAGGATCTGGGCGAATTCTTTCCTGCGACCTTCGAACTGGTGACGGTGAGCATGCTGATCGCCATCCTGTTCGGCATCCCGCTTGGAATGCTTTCGGCCGTTAAGCAAAATGGCTGGTTCGACCACCTCGCCCGCATCGTCAGCGTTTCCGGAGTCGCGATACCCATGTTCTGGCTCGGGCTGATGCTGCAACTGGCCTTCGCGCTTTATCTCGGCTGGCTGCCGCTGAGCGGACGGCTGGGCATCATGTCGATGCCGCCCGATCCGGTCACACATCTCTATCTGATTGATGCCCTCCTGGCCGGCCAGTGGGACGTATTCAGGGATGCACTCGTGCATCTGATACTGCCAGCCGTTGCTCTGTGCTTTCCTGCGCTGGCCTCAATCACCCGCGTGAACCGCGCCGAAATGATCGAAGCACTGGGTCAGGACTACATCGTAAACGCCCGAGCCCAGGGCATCGGCCCTTTCCGCACCGTAGCGATATACGCGCTCAAAAACGCCTTCCTGCCGACGCTTGCGATGATCGGACTGCGCTATGGCTGGATGCTCGGCGGAACGGTTTTGGTCGAATCCGTCTTCGACTGGCCCGGGATCGGCCTCTATGCGACGCAGTCGGCGATTGCCCAGGACTTCCAGCCGATTATGGGAGTGACGCTCCTTATCGGCGTGAACTTCATGCTCGCCAATCTGCTTGTCGATCTTGCCTATATCTGGCTCGACCCGCGGGCCCGGGAGGCGGCATGAAGACGGCGACATCCGATCCGGACAGCGTCGGCCCAGCCTCGGAAACCTGGCGCGAGCGGCATGCGAGTTCTATCCGCCAGATGCGTCTTTACTGGCGCACCTATCGGCGCAACGTGTCCGCAATGATCGGCCTCGTCATTGTCGCGATCTTCCTGCTCCTGTCCCTTGTCGGCCCATGGATCGTGCCCTTTCCCGCCGACGCCACCGGTGCGGTCCACATGGCGGACAAACTGCTGCCCCCTTCCGCCACGCATTGGTTCGGCACGGACGAAGTCGGTAACGACATCCTCACCAGGCTCCTGATCGGGACCCGGCTTTCGCTAGAGATCGCCATCATCATAACCGGCGTGGCCACGGTCGTTGGCGTACCGCTCGGCATTCTTGCCGGCTTCAGTGGCGGCTGGACGCGCGAAATCATCATGCGCGTGACCGATGTGTTCCTCTCCGTGCCGGCGCTGGTCCTCGCGATAGCTATCGTCGCGGCGCTCGGAATCGGAATCGTCAACGCTATCGTGGCGCTATCACTGGTCTGGTGGCCCGGCTACGTACGCCTCGTCGAAAGCAAGACCCTGTCGCTGAAGGGCGAGCCTTATGTCGACGCCGCCCGCCTGGCCGGCGCATCCACCGCCCGCATTCTGTTCTCGCACATATTGCCGAACTGCCTGTCCCCCATCCTCGTCAAGGCAAGCATGGATATGGGGATGGCGATCCTCGCCGCCGCCAGTCTCGGCTTCATCGGCCTTGGCGCCCAACCCCCGACGCCCGAGTGGGGAGCCATGATATCGATCGGCAGAAACTACCTGCCGACCTGGTGGTGGTACGCTACCTTTCCCGGGCTTGCCATCTATCTGACCGTGCTTGGCTTCAACCTGATGGGCGACGGCCTCCGCGACGTTTTCGACCCCAGGAGCCGAGGAAGATGACAACGCCGCGGCCGCTTCTTTCTATCGAGGATCTCCACCTCGACTTCGACACGTTCGAGGGCCCGCTACACGTGCTGGACGGCGTCAGCCTGACGCTCGATGCCGGCGAGACGGTTGGCATTGTCGGCGAAACCGGCTGCGGCAAGTCGGTAACCGTACGCAGCATCCTGCGTCTGCTGCCGATGCCTCCGGCACGCTTTTCCGGCGGTTCGATCCGCTTCAAAGACGTGATCTCGCAACCGCGTCGGAACGCGAAATGCGGCGCATCCGGGGCATCGATATCGCACTCATCCCGCAAGACCCGATGAGCTATCTCAATCCCGTCTTCACCGTCGGACAGCAATTGACCGACGTCATCAAGGCACACCGGCGCACGTTGCCGAACGACCGCAGACGCGGGGAGAAGACAGTTCGGGAAAGGGCTATAGAACTCCTCGGCCAGGTCCAACTGCCACATCCCGAAAAGCAGCTGGACGCCTATCCAAACGAACTATCCGGCGGAATGCGGCAGCGCATCCTGATCGCGATGGCGCTTGCCGGAAAGCCTTCGCTGCTCATTGCGGACGAGCCGACGACAGCGCTCGACGTCACCATCCAGGCGCAGATCCTGCGGCTGATCAGCGAACTCGTCGACCGCCTCGGCCTGGCCGTCATCCTGATTTCTCACGATATAGGCGTGGTCGCCAAGGTCTGCCGGCGCATCGTGGTGATGTATGCCGGGACGGTGGTGGAGGACAGCCCGGTCGAGGACCTGCTCGACCGTCCGCTCCACCCCTATACGCAGGGTCTTCTTGCGGCCATTCCCAGATTGCGTGGTGGCGGCAAAGACCACCTTTCCGGCATCCCCGGAAGCATCCCCAATCTGCATGAACCACCGGCTGGATGTCGCTTCTACGATCGTTGTCCGCTCAGAATGGATATCTGCCTCACGCAGAAGCCGCCGCTCGTGGATGCCGGCGGCGGGCAACGCGTCGCCTGCCATCACTATCCGGGTCCCAGGCGGGAGGCGCATTATGGCTGACGCGCCGCTGCTTCAGGTCAAGGGACTGGCCAAACATTTCGACATCCGTTCGGGCCGCTTCGGAAAGGCGGTGCTGAAGGCTGTCGACGGGGTCAACCTGACACTCCACCGGGGCGAGAGCCTTGGCCTCGTCGGCGAATCCGGCTCTGGAAAATCGACGGTGGCGCGCCTGGTCACGGGACTGCACCGCCCGACAGCGGGAGAAATCCTGTTCGACGGCGCCCCGGCCCCCGCCGTTGGCAGCCGGGAGCGTCATCGACTCGGTCGCGATATCCAGATGGTCTTCCAGGATCCGCATTCATCGCTCAATCCGCGCAAGACCATCTTCGGAAGCATCGCCGAACCGCTGACTATCCACGAAGGGTTGCGCGGCAGCCGTCTGCGGGCGCGGGTGGAGGAACTTCTGGAAACAGTGCAACTCGATCGCCGGTTCATGTACCGCTTCCCGCACGAACTGTCGGGCGGTCAGAAGCAGCGGGTCTGCATCGCACGCGCGGTCGCGCTGAACCCCAAATTGCTGGTTCTCGACGAACCGACATCGGCGCTCGACGTATCGGTACAGGCGCAGATCCTCGAATTCCTGCGCGAGTTGCAGGGCCGCCTCGATCTTACCTATCTGTTCATCTCGCACAATCTGGCGGTAGTCCGCCACGTCTGCTCCAATGTCGCTGTGATGTATATGGGCCGTATCGTCGAGGCGGGCCCGACCGGCGACGTCTTCGACACCCCACGCCACCCCTATACCCAAGTACTTCTCGCGTCGGTCCCGGAACCGGTGGCCAGACAGGAGGAAGCGCCTGTCCTCGGAAGCGATATCCCGAGCCCGATCGCGCTACCGTCCGGCTGCCCTTTCAATCCACGCTGCCCGAAAAAGATCGGCGCCATTTGTGAGGAAGCGCATCCGGCCCTCACCGTTCGTGGCGACGGCCGCCTTGTCGCCTGCCACCTGGCCGAGCCGGGCTGATTGACGTCAGACCTGTCGCACCGAGCGCCATTCGCACGTATGATTTTTCGGAGTCACGAATGGATTTGCTGGTCTTTTCATCGGTACTTTGAAAATCGAAGTGAAAATAGGCCTTACTACACTTTGATGGATCATTAGTTCGACGCATCCTGGCCCGCGACTTCAATTCTTCGGTATTTCACCGGCCAAAATTGACCGCCGAATATGTAGGCCTACGGCCGGATGGTGCCGAATATCCGGTCCCAAAAACTCGACGTGACGCCGAAATTGGTATGTTCGTCGACATGGTGATGAGAGGCGTGGCGGCGCTTGAGGCCGTAGAAATAGCCGGAATGCGAAGGGTGCCAGTGGTGAAGGATGTGGTGCACGCTGATGTACCAGAGATAGCCGAGCATCAGTCCGCCCGTCGCCGCGCTGGCCAGCGCGAAGCCCAGCAATATCCATAGGGGGATAAGCGCCAAGGCGGCGTGCAGACCCAGACTGAGATAGGTCGGCGTGCCGATCGGGGCGCGTTCGTTGACGTGATGATCGTCATGCATCTCCCGGACATAGGGGATGTGATGCAGGGCGAAACGGTGCATGAGATATTCGATCAGCGTCCACAAGACGAGACACAGCAGGAAGGTCGCTATCCATTCCGCCGCGCCGTCGGGGCTTGAATGGAGCAGACCCGCCCCCGACAGCACCAGGATCAACACCGGATAGACGAAGAAGTCGCTGTAATATCCTATCCGACCAAGGTGCATGCCGCATATGCCTTCTGGCTGCGATGTGGAACCCAGCGGCTCCAACGGCCAGACATCTCCGAAATATAGGCTATTCGATGGTGGAAATCGATATCCGGCTAATGGGCCAAGCCGGATGCATTTGTCCGGAAATATTTTTTGCGTCGTACCAGTATTTCTTTTCGACTCAAAAATTGCGCGTAGACCGACAGCAAAACCAATTTCAGATGGCCGTTTCCGGACTTTGATCAAACAGTCGGCGGGAATGTAACCTGGCGACTCAAAAATTGTTCCAGCATCACGGAACCCGCAAGTTACTGCCGCAATTGACGCCACATTTCATCTCTAGGCCCAAGCTTACTCGAAAAAGGCCTTCTCCCTATGAACAATTCCACTTCTCGGCTCACAGCGGCATCACTTGCAGTGGGCATGGCTCTGGCGCTTCCCGTTTTGCCGGCATCCGCCCAGTGCGGTCGCGCCTCCTGGTATGCGCTGCGTAGCCGTACTGCATCTGGCGAGCGCATGAACCCCGCCGCCATGACCGCCGCGCACCGCACGCTTCCCTTCGGCACCCGGCTGCGCGTCACCAATCGGCGGAACGGCAAGGTCGTGACGGTCCGCATCAACGATCGCGGACCGTTCGCGCGGGGCCGCGTTCTGGACCTTTCACGCGGCGCCGCCCGCAGGCTCGGCTTCGTCCATGCGGGACATACCTCGGTCTGCTTCGCCAGCGCCGAATGAGAACAGGCGCCGCCGCGCCGTTTCGGCCATCGCGTCGGCAAGGCTCATGCCCCATTCTCTTTTGCAATAGGCGCGAAAATCGAAGCAAGGCAGGCCCGGACAGACCTCGAATTCGATGAGGTGAACGGTATCGTCCGCCTCGACGCGAAAATCGGCGGAGAAGACGTCCTTCAAACCAAGTCCGCGCATAAGCATTGCCGCGATTTCGCGGATCACGCCATCGGCGCGCGGCTGGGCATCGGCGACGGGCACAAGATCCGGCTCGGCATAGCGTCCGTGTTCGCGCGCCTTCACGCCCGTTTGCCCATAGAGCGCCAGGCTGTCGGCCATGGTCTGGAAGTCGGCGCCTGAATCGACGAAATAGACGCCAAGCTTTGCGACGCCAGCGCCGGGTTCAACCGCCAGAAAGCTGGCGCGGACGTTGCGGCCCGGCAGGTAGGGCTGGACGATCGCGTCATCTCCATAGGCGGCGTGGATGCGGCGGCTCAGGCCAAGCGCCTCCGCCCCGGTCTGGCAGCGCGAATCCTTCCATATGCCGATTTTCGCGCCGAGCCGGTTGGGCTTGACGAAATAGCCCGAGGACGATGGCGGCGGCGGCACGATCCATTCGCCATCGCGAGCTAACCCGCCCACCGGCGCGGGCAGGCCAAGGGAGCGCAGCACACTGCCGGCGCGGAACTTGTCCTGGCACAGCGCGAAGAGCGAATTGTCGGAGCCGAACGTGCGAAGTCCGTGCAGGCGGGCAAGCGCCGGCGCGGCGCTGCCACGGAAATAGGCGATACCGTCTGTCAAGGTCCACACCAACGTGGTTGCGGGATCGCAAGCCGCCAGACCGGCGGACGCGCCGTCGAGTTCCAGCGGCATGAAATCCAGCCCGCGCACACCGCAGGCGCGGGCCAGAGCATCGAATTCCGCGTCCAGGTCGGTCGATTGCGCCAGATAGGAGGCGACTTCATCGGCGCGGTCGGCGTGCATGCCATCGGCGACAAGCCGATTGCGGCAGGCGGCTTCGGTTTCATGGACGAGAACCAGGCGCGGACGCCCAATACCATCACTCATCACCCGCTCCGCGACGATAGCGGCCGATCCGTTGCAGAAAGGCCTTCCGCGAGAGAAGCGCGCCATGGCCTGGCAGCGCTTGCACGAAATCGACGCCGGCGAGGCGCTGGTGCGACAGAAGAAGCTGCTCGCGATCCGCGCCGGGGATATCGTCATAGATGTGACCGTCGTGAACGGTGTCGGCGACGAAGAGCAATCCTGTATCGGCGTCGAGGATCGACAGCGACCCCGGCGAATGCCCGGGCGTATGAAGGACATGGAGCGTGCGGGAACCGAGGTCGATCCGGTCGCCCTCACCCACATGGCGGTCGAGCTTGCATTGCGCCTGCTCAATCGAGCCCGGTTCAATCATCCCGCCGCCCGCCAGCACCCGGCGACCGGCGAGAAAGGGCAGCGCCTGCGTCGCCTGGGGAGCGGGGTTCGCGAAAATCGCTGCTTCCGACGCATGGCCATAGCGCGGCGAGGCGAGATGGAGCATGCCGACATGATCGAAATGGCTATGCGTGGCGATGCCGATAAGCGGCTTTGACGGGTCTTGCCGCAGGGCGTCGAGCGACGTGCACAACCCCCAGCCGCCGTCTATCAGGCAATCGCGATCCGTACCCTCGACGAGATGGAAAAAGCTGCGTTCGGCCGGTGCAAGAACCGCCTCGGACAGCCGCTTGACGCCGCGCGCTACCGTTTCGACGATCAGGCCTTCGGCGCCGCTGATCAACGAAGCCCACGGGACCACAGCGGGCGGCATGGATCAGAGCGCCACGTTCGGTTCGAAGCGGCCCTTCATCGGAAGATCGACCAGAAAGATGCGGCCGCCCAGTGGATCGGCGGCGCGACCCTCATTGTCCGGCGGCGACGCGGAGGTGACCACCATTCGACCCGCATCCGGCCCCACGAAGGCGGGACAGGAGGTGCGCTGGGCGGGTAACGGGATTGAGCGCAGATGCGTGCCGTCGGGCGCGTAAGCGTCTACCCTCGACGCGCCCCAGCGTGCGTTCCACAAGACACCATCGGCATCGACCACGGAACCATCCATGCCGCCCGGCTTGCCGTGCTGATCGACAAAGATCGCCGGTTCGCCGACGGGCAAGCCGTTAAGCGGGTCGCAATCGACGCGCATCAGCACATTGCGGCGGGTATCGGTGAAATAGGCCACCGCGCCGTCCGGAGAAAAGCAGATCGAATTCGGCACGGTCATGTCGGCGTAGAGACGCCTGACCTCACCCTTGCAGACCCAGTAGATCGACCCGGCGTGATGCTCCTGCTTCTTGCCCATCGTGCTGACCCAGAAGGCGCCGCTCTGGTGAACGCGGGCATCATTGCACCGCGTGACCGCATTGTCCGCTTCCAGCGGAAGATGCAGCGCCAGGGCTCCGCTTTTCCGGTCGCGCAGATAAAGCCCACGCTCCGTCATCAGCAATTGCCGGGCGCCGTCGACGAAAGCCAGAGCGCTCGCCATGAAAGGCAGATCGTGGACACGCTCATCGCCGCCGGCGAATTTCTTCTCCAGAAGCTTTTGGCCGGTGATGTCGAACCAATAAACCGTTCCGTTGGCGGGATCGTAGGTCGGCCCCTCACCCAATTGGCAAACGACATCGGAAAAAACGGAAGCTTGCGCGTGGTTCATCCCGATAACCTCTCTTGCCGCCGAAGCGATTACATGACGCCTGCATCGACGATCATCGTCTGCGCCGTAAGCATCGCCGCCGCGTCCGATGCCAGGAAGAGGCACGGGCCGACCATGTCATGCGGCTGCATGGCCTCTTTCAGGCACTGCCTGTCGATGTGTGCTTTCAGATCTTGGGGGTTCGCCCATAATTTCTTCTGCCGTTCGGTCATGACCCATCCCGGCGCGATCGCGTTGACGCGGATACCATGCGGTCCGAGCGCGCCGGCGAGGCCCTTGGTCAGGCCGATGATCCCGGCCTTGGCGGTCGTGTAGGACGGCATCCCGCCATGGTTGATCATGAAGGACGTGGAGGTGAAGTTGACGATCGCGCCGTGGCCGGCCTCTTTCATCCCGGGCGCCACCGCCTGCGCGGTGAAGAAGTGCGGGCGCAAATTGATGGCCTGGTTGTGTTCCCAGAACTCCTCGGTCACATCTTCGATTTCATGGCGGTCGTCGAGCCCGGCATTGTTGACAAGCACCGTCACCGGGCCATGCGCGCGCGCCGCTTCTTCCACGGCTGCACGGATAGCTTCAATTTCACGCAAATCGACGTTCAGATAAAGCGGCCGCACGCCTACCTCGCCCTCCAGGCGCGTGGCCAGCGCCTCACTCGGTTGGGCGGCAACGTCGATGAAGGCGACCCTCGATCCCTGTTTGACGAAACCCTCCGTCAAAGCCGCGCCGATTCCCGAGCCGCCGCCGGTGATGAGAACGGAAGCATCCCTGAGGTCGGGGAAAATCGCGCTGCTCATGGCTGTCATTGCGGGGTCTCGGATCCGTTGAGATAGAAGACGAAATTCAAAGGGTAATCTACCCAGGAAGACGACACCGGCAAGGCGTCACACGTCAGCTCTGCGCTAACTGGAGTATTTTGGGCTAACTGGAGTATAGAGAGCTTTCGGGGAATTTATCAGGCTGGCACGAGCGGAAGGTCGCCCGCTGACCGCAGATAATCAAGCGTCGACATGGCGTCGATCGGTCGTCCGAAAAGGTAGCCCTGCCCCCCGCCGCAGCCGAACTGCAGCAGACGGTCCGCCTGGCCTTCCTGCTCGATGCCCTCCGCCACGACATCCATGCCCAGGCCCTCACACATGGCGAGGATCGCACGGATGATGTGTTCCGAGGGTTTGTCCTCCAAGATGGAAGCAACAAAGGTCCGGTCGATCTTGAGCTTGTCGAAGTGAAATTCGCGCAAGCGCCCAAGGCTGGACTGCCCGGTGCCAAAATCATCGAGCGAAACGCGGATGCCGACGGCGCGCAAATCCTTGACGATTTTCTCGGCTGAAACCGGATCCGTCATCAGACCGGTTTCGGTGATTTCGATCTCCAGCCGGCGCGGGTCAAACCCGACCCGATCGAGAATGGCCAGTATGTGCAGACCGGTATTCTGGTCGACCAGTTGCGACGGCGAAAGATTGAAGGAGAGGAACATTTCCTTGGGCCAGCCGCGCGCCGCCTCGGTCGCCTTGCGCAGGACCAGTTGCGACAATGGCCCGATGATGCCGCGCTCCTCGGCAATCGGAATGAACAGGCTGGGCGGGACCATGCCGAGATCTTTGTCGGTCCAGCGCGCCAACGCCTCGAAGCCGATCGTGTGGCGGGTTTTCATGTCGACGATGGGCTGGAAATAGGGCTCGACCTCGCCGTGCGAAACGGCGCGGCGCAATGCCTGCTCGATACGGGTGACGCGCTTGGCCGCTTCCTCCATCTCGTGCGAATAGACCACGACCCGGCCACGGCCGGAATTCTTGGCGTGGTAGAGAGCGGTCTCGGCCTTGTTAACGAGAAGTTCCGTCGTTTCATCGCCGGAGTAGAACAGCGAACATCCGACCGAGGCCGAAAGACGCGCGGTGCGCTCTCCGATATCGTAGGGCGCGGAGAGCACCTCGATCAGCATCTTCGCCTTTTCCTCGGCCGTCTCCTCACTAAAGATCATCGGATAGAGAAAGGCGAATTCGTCCGGTCCAACGCGCGTTACCGTCGAATGAACATCCATCGCCGCGCGCAACCGCATGGCGGCCTGCAAAAGAATCTCGTCGCCGGCGCGGCGGCCGAACAGATCGTTGATCGGTTTGAAGCCGTCCAGATCAAGAATGCTGATGGCGAAAGGCGCCGGATCGTCGGCACGCTCACGGATCAGCCGTTCGATCTTGGCGAAAAAGCGCCGCTGGTTGCCGAGGCCGGTTAGCGGATCGGTAAACGCCAGATCCGCGTCCTGCCTGTCATGTCCGCTGCGGAACAAGTTCTGCATCGGTATCCCTGTCATTTCATCCCCGCGCGGACCCTGACAGGAAAGCGTTTAGGAAACGTATCGCGAAAGGACCGGATTGCACCAATGAGCGTCATCGCCGTTATGCCACGGCTTTCACTTGCGAACCGCCTGCGGATCAACGCGGAACAGCCTTAAAGCTGAGTCCGGCGAAGCCGGGATCGCGGAGAGCCATGAGGGCACATCTCCTTCCGCAAGCCGTGCCGCGAGACCGTGTGGCGCCATCCCTTTCAATTTCCTGGTTTCGGCGTTGCCGGCGCAACTGGCCACCAGTGTGACGCCATAGCGGCGCACGATGCCGCGTGCGTCGGCGTCCGTTCCCGTAAATGCGTCGAGCATCGCCAGTCCCCCCTGGACGTCGCGATGATAAGGACCGGCCAGGACACGATGCCGCGTATAGCGCAGTATCGGCGCCCCGAGATTGGTGACGGCGAGCACGGTGGTCGATGGCAGGGCCGCCAACGCCGAATAGTCCTTTGGCGAGACGCAATCGCCCTTGACGGCGGCATCGCCAGCCGCCTTTTCCGGCGAAAAGCGGGCGACCGCAGCCTGGGTGGCGGTGCTCCAGACGAAATTGAAGGACAGCAGCCATACCGCTGCCAGTTTCAGTGAACCGTAGCGTGAGGGCTCCCGCTCGATCTTCGCGCGCCAATCTCCGACCCAGATCGCAAGCGGCACGGCGGAAAGCGGAATGGAGAAGAACATGCCGCGGATTTGCCAGAGGCTGACAAAGATCGCGGCGACTAGGAACGCCGCGAAAATCAGTTCCGGGCGTTGCGGCCCGACACGCCATGACCGCCACACAAGGACCAGCGCCCCCAGGACCGGCGTGCAATAATAAGTCGCGACCATAGCCGGTTGAGTTTGCAGTACTTGCCGGATGGATTGCGCCTCCGATATCGAGCCCATCCAGTAGGCCCGAAGTCTCGGGTCGAGAGCAGCGTAGGGCGCGGCAATGCATTGCGGAAAGGCAAGCAGCAACAACGCGGCCACCGCCCCGGCCACTGCAAGCAGGGACAATGTCCTGCGCCACTGGCTGCCGTGACAGGCCGGAAATAGCGCCGTGGCGGTCAGGCCGGTTCCGGCCAATACCGCGACAGACATTTGCGGCAGCGTGAAAGCGTCGCAACGAGGATCCGACCAAAGCGGCCATGGGACGGTCGACAGGAACGACAATAAGGAAATGCCCGCGAAGCCGGCCCCGAAGGCGGCTGCATACAGACGTTCGGCGGAGCCGCGAAAGAGAAAGCCAAGCGCAACGATTACACCTGCAAGGGCGACATAGGGCGCGGTTTCCATGCCTATGACCAGAGAAACGGCGGCGGCAGCTCCCGAGATGAAGCCGGCCAGCGGCCGTTCGGGCGCCGAAATCAGGAATAGGATCGTGGTCAGAACCAGCACCAGCTGGATATTGTGGTGGTCGAGCGCGGCGCTCTGGAAGAGTGGCAGGTTGTAGAGCGCCACAGCTCCGACGATCGTGGTGGGAAGCAGGGCTTCCGGCTTTCCAAGCAGCCGTACGAGGCGCAGCAGGAGAAACATCGCGGCGATCAGGAGCAATGCCGGATAGACGACCTCCACGATCTTTTCCGCCGCGTCGAGACTTCCGGTGATAGCGCGGGCCAACAGCAGCAGCGCGGCGATCGGCGCGTCGACGAACCGCGACCAATGCATGATAAAGCCGCCGGGCGGCCCCATCCGGTATTGGTGAAGATCGTACCAATTCTGTCCCGCCAGGAAATCGAGGACCTGCACCATTCGCAACAGACTGTCATTGTCGGCATTTGGGCCGACAATCAATGGAAAGCCCCGCGCCGCATGCACAAGGACGACCGCGGCGGCAGCAAGCAGCGCGACCCCCAGATCCCGCTTCCAGCTCTGCCAACTGGAAACGCGCGGTGCAGCCGCGGTGAGTTGATGCGTCATGAAGCCCCGTTCGCGCCTGCGGCCCGTAAAATTCGTGCTCTTAAACCTAACCTTAACGGCTTCAATAAAAAGTAAAGCCGTTCAACCTCGGCGACAGGACTCCGTTTCGTCTGGAAATTTCAATGTTCGAGCATGGTTTTCCCGACCTCTCCATTGCGGTGCTGATTCCGTGCCACAATGAGGAACTGACTATAGCCGACGTCGTTGGACGCTTTCGCGCCGCGCTACCGGTCGCGCATATCTACGTCTACGACAACAATTCCTCCGATCTGACCGCGCTGAAAGCTCGTTCGGCCGGCGCAATCGTCATCCGGGAACCGCGCCAGGGTAAAGGCAACGTTGTGCGGCGCATGTTCGCCGACATCGACGCCGAAATCTATGTCATGGCCGACGGAGACGGCACCTATCAACCCGAAGACGCTCCGCAGCTTATCAACATGCTTTTGACGGAGCGCGCGGATATGGCGGTCGGAACACGGCGCGGCGTGACCGATGACGCGGGACGCGCCGGTCACGCGATCGGCAACCTTGTCTTCAACCGTCTCTATCATGGCCTGTTTGGCCGTGACTTTACCGACATCTTCTCCGGTTATCGGGTATTCACGCGCCGTTTCGTGAAAAGCTTTCCAGCGGTTTCCAGTGGCTTCGAGATCGAAACCGAGATGTCGGTCCATGCCTGATGCTGAAGATCCCCGTATGCGAAATCGGCCTCGATTACGGCAGGCGGCCCGAGGGATCCTTGTCCAAGCTCTCCACGTTCCGCGACGGCGCCAAGATCCTGCGAACCTTCGCGATGTTGCTCAAGGAGACGCAGCCGCTTCGATTTTTCGGCCTGTTGAGCATTTTGTTCGCCTTGGCGAGCTTTATCCTGATGGCTCCCGTGCTCGCCGATTATTTGGTCACGGGGCTTGTGCAGCGCATGCCCACCTGGGTCCTGTCGGTAAGCCTCCTGCTCATGTCGATGCTGCTTGGTGTAACAGGATTGATCCTCGATTCGGTAGCACGGGGGCGCGCGGAGCAAAAGCGCATCCTCTATCTTAGCCTGCCCTCGATCCGCGGCGAAAGGCATCCCAGGAAGTTGCGCGTCGATCGCAAAAGCGCGGCGTAAGGAACAGATGGAGCCTTTGAAATGAATTCGGGAGACCACCGATAGAATCCGCTTCGTGATGGAGGACATTCTGCCCCCGATCGCCCGCGACTCCGCCGTCTTTCGAGGCTTGGCCAAGGTCGTCTGGGGCGACCATATCGGACGTCTGGCATCCTTCCGCGAAAGGGCCCCATTTCTTACTGCCGACGAATATGAAACCCTCTATCGCGAGCACCCGCGCGTGCATGAAGGGACCGACAATTCGGAAGCTTGCATCCTCAAAATTATTGCCGACACAGTGGGCGCCTCGGTCTGCGATGTGGGTTGTGGGACAGGCGTTCTCCTGAAGAGAATTCGCGCCGCGCACGGGGAGAGCATCCGGTACGCCGGCGTCGATTTCGTCATAGACGATGCCGCGCGCATCGAAGGCATCGAATATACGGCGGCCCGGATCGAGGAATTGCCTTTCGAAGACAATTCCTTCGACACGGTGATCTGCACGCATGTCATTGAACATCTACTGGAGTACCGCAAGGCAATCGAGGAATTGCGTCGTGTCGCCGTCAAGCGGCTGATTATCGTCGTGCCGCGGGAACGGGAGTACCGCTACACGTTCAATCCGCATTTCAACTTCTTCCCCTACACCCACTCCTTCCTGCGGGCCATGCACCCGGTGCCAAAAACCACGTCTGTGTCGGTGTCGGGCGTGACATCTATTACATGGAAAGCCGGACGGAGAATTGATTACCATGCAGACAACACCACTGCCGGTGGCCGCCGGGCTGGTGCTGACACCCTTGTTGATCTCTGCCGGACAGATCCTCTTCAAGCTGACCAGCAGCCGGGCGGGCGCAGCAGATGCGGCTGGGTTACTGAAGACCGTTCGAGATCCCTATCTTATCGCCGCCCTCGCCATCTATGCGATCGGCACCGTGATGTGGATCTACGTGCTCAAATCGGTGCCCCTCACGGTAGCCTACCCTTTCATGGCGTTGACCTTCTGCGTCGTGCCCGCCCTGGCCTGGCTTTTCCTTGGCGAAACGCTCACCCTGCGCTATGCGCTCGGCGCAGGGTTGATCATCGCCGGCGTCCTTGTCGTAAGCGGCTGAACCCTCCGGGCCGGCCCGCGCGGCTTGGATCCGGGCTTGAACGCGCTTGACACCGCTCGCGTCCGACGCCATCTCGCTGACCAACCGAAGGAACCTCCCATGCCGCTCAGCGTCGCCATCCAGATGGACCATGTGTCCAGCATCCACATCGCAGGTGATACGACCTTCGCGCTGGCGCTGGAGGCGCAGCGGCGCGGACACGCTCTCCATCATTATACCCCCGACCGCCTGTCGATGATCGGCGGCAAGGTTTTTGCGCGCATGGAGAGCCTGAAGGTCGAGGACCGCGCGGAAAAGCATTTCGAGCTCGGCGAGCCGGTGCGCGCCGATCTTTCGGAGATGGATGTGGTGCTCCTGAGGCAGGACCCGCCCTTCGACATGAACTACATCACCACCACGCATATCCTCGAACGCATCCACCCGAAGACACTGGTGGTCAACGACCCGGCCTGGGTGCGCAACAGTCCGGAAAAGATCTTCGTCATGGAATTTCCAGATTTGATGCCGGACACGCTCATCACCAAGGATCCGCTCGAGGTCGCGGCCTTCCGGCGGCAGCATGGCGACATCATCATCAAGCCGCTCTACGGCAATGGCGGCGCCGGCGTATTCCACCTGCTCGAGGCCGACCGCAACCTTTCCTCACTGCTGGAGGTGTTCGGGCAGATGTTCCGCGAGCCCTATATCGTGCAACGCTATCTGAAGGACGTCCGCAAGGGCGACAAGCGCATCATCCTCATCGACGGCAAGCCGGTCGGCGCCATCAACCGTGTGCCGGCGGAGCATGATTCGCGCTCCAACATGCATGTCGGCGGGCGGGCGGAGCACAGCGAACTCACCGACCGCGAACGCGAGATCTGCGCGCGCATCGGCCCGGCGCTAAAGGAACGCGGCTTCATCCTCGTCGGCATCGACGTGATCGGCGATTATCTGACCGAGATCAATGTGACCTCGCCGACCGGCATCCGCGAGGTCAAGCGTTTCGGCGGCGAGGATATCGCGGCGCTGTTCTGGGATGCGGTGGAGGAAAAGCGCGGCCGGGGCTAATGCAGACGGTTCGCTTGGCCTTTTTCCCGCCATGCTCGCGAAGCGTTTTGTTCTTCCGCTGCAACCCCATACAACCGGATTGCAGCCTGCGCGATCATTTGTTCTCTAATTGTTCTT
The DNA here is from genome assembly GCA_963752795.1 of uncultured Alphaproteobacteria bacterium. Classification (GTDB taxonomy): domain Bacteria; phylum Pseudomonadota; class Alphaproteobacteria; order Rhizobiales; family Rhizobiaceae; genus Mesorhizobium_L. The sequence goes on along the minus strand of CAVVZH010000004.1, from coordinate 2 downwards.
GA
>CAVVZH010000003.1:0-29599 GCA_963752795.1 uncultured Alphaproteobacteria bacterium | reverse complement strand
GGCTCGATGAATGAGTGGGAGATCCGGTCTCGTTGAGATCGTCGACCAGATCAGATCACTCATGGCAACGCCTCCTTGCGCCACCAGTGAATCAGCCGACCACCACCGCCGCAAGCCCTTTAATAGGTCCTGAGCCTAGTTTTTTCACTACGGCCTGCTGCCGGTTTTTCGGCAGCCAAGTTAAGCTAACATAGCTTTCTCTTCGAACTCGACGGGCTTGATATCGCCTATTTGGAGCGCCGTTTTCGAGGGGACCAGAAGCGCTCGGCATAATCGAACAGATTCGCGCAGGCGTCATTTTGTCCTCTAGACTTTGCGGGCTGTCCGCATGGTTAGGGACCGTTACAGGAATCTTGAACAAATATCTGGCAAGAACACGCACTCTCGCAGGCGAGGCAGTGGCCTTGTTCGAGAACGCACCAAGCACAGATTTTGCAAACCGTCTGCAAACCAAGGCGACGGAGCCCGCCGCGAAAGATGCTAAGTCGTTGAAATAAAATGGCGCGCCGGAGAGGATGAAACTGGGTACCGTTATGGTATTGTAGGACCTCTCGATTGTGGAGCCTCGCCCTGAATACATGTGTGGCGGTGGCGCAAAAGGTTGAAGATCGTGGCCGGCCGCTGTGCGAGCAGCTGCCTATTCAAATTGAAGGCTCAAATGTCGGTTGCTGGGGAAGAACCTTCGCCCGAGAATCCCTCGCATCCCGAGGAAATCAGGTCGGCTTTTGAGTTGCGTGTGGGCAAGCACATCACCCTGCAGGGCAGTGCTAGGGTAACGCCGGCAGGCGTGATCAGCTCCGGTATCGCGGTCGCCGTCATGACGCTTGCGCTGGGCTATCTTGCTTCGTCGGGTCGGCGTCGCAGACGCTAGGTGGGATGCCCGGTTTTGTTCAGAAATGGCGCGCCCGAAGAGATTCGAACTCCTGACCCCCAGATTCGTAGTCTGGTGCTCTATCCAGCTGAGCTACGGGCGCGCAGTCGGTCAAGGCCATTGGCCCCGGTCGGGCAGCGTTGGACGCCGTCCGGCAAACCGTGGGCGGTTACCTAGCGACTGGCGGCAGGAAAAGCAAGCGGATCGGCGCAAAACTTCGCCAAGCATATGGCATCGAGCCCAAAATGGAATTTGCCGCTTGGAATAGTCCTGTGTCCGATCAAGACCTTGATGGCTTCCACCTTGCGGCCGGTTGGACGCTTGCGGCTCTAAACGGCACGCGCTAATCGCGGATCGAAGCGAATAACTAGGCATCGCCAACTTGCGAGGCCAGACACCATTGAACTCATGCCGGGCGGCGCAGGGCGCTGCGTGCCGCCTCCAGCTTGACCGGCTGATCGGGGATCGTCACGGAAAAGACCGTGCGCCCGCCAATGCTCTCGACAAGCTCGATAGCGCCGCCATGCGCACGCACCAATTCGTGGGCGATGGCAAGGCCAAGCCCGGTGCCACCGCTGCGCGCCGACCCGCGAAAGGCAGCGAAAAGATTGTCCCGCGCCTTTGCCGGCAGGCCGGGACCCGTATCGGCGACGGTCACGCGGCTGACGCTGCCGCTACGCATCGCCGAAAGGGACAAGCGCTTCACCACCTCCTTCTCGCGATCGCCGGTCATGGCCTGGACGGCGTTGCGGCAAAGATTGGTGAGAACGCGAAAAAGCTGTTCGGGGTCGGCGTCGATCTCGAACGACGGATCGACATCGTTTTCGAATTCGATACCGCTTTCGGGATCGATGCCAAGCATGTCGTGCACTTCGTCGACAAGCTGGCGAAGCCTAAGACGTCGGCGGGAGGGCGGCGCTTCCTGCGTTCGGCCGTAGGCGAGCACCCCCTCCGTGTACGCCACCGCGCGATCGAGCGAACGCACCAGCTTGGGCACGGAGGCCTGCACCGAAGGGTCTTTGACCATTCTCAGCCGATCGGAGATCAACTGGGCCGAAGCCAGCACATTGCGCATGTCGTGGTTGATCTTCGAGACCGCGAGGCCGAGATCGGCCAGATGTTTCTGGCCGGCCAGCGTCCTTTGCAGATTGGATTGCATCGAAGACAATTCGCGCTCCGCCACGCCGATCTCGTCGCCCCGCCTTTCAGGGCGTATAATGCGGCCGGGATCGTCGGGCGACCTGGCGAAATCCAGCATGGAGCGCGTCATGGCGCGGATCGGACGGATCATGATGCGGTTGATGGCGTAGAAGACGAGGCTGGCGGTGAAAAGAGAAATCAGGAGCGACAGAAGCGCGATGTTGCGCGCATAGACCATCATCGCCTCCCGCAGTTCGGTGTCGGGAATGATGAGTTCGAAGCCCATATCGCTTTCCCCCACCTTTCCGTAGATTCGCAACATGCGGTTTCCTCCGAAGAGAGCCGTATTGATCGCCCCCATCATGGCCGGCCAGACGGCCGTATGGTTGACGTCGATCTGCTCATCGACATGCGGGGGCATCTTCGACACCACCAGCAGATGCGAGACGCCGGCGTCGCGCACCGCGATCGCCTTCGCGCCCAGCGCCATCAGCAACTCGTCCTGGGCCGAACGGCTCAGACTATCCGGCTTCCCCTGGGTTAGCACCACGCCCACCGCCGCGGCCGTCCCCAGCTTCTCTTCCATCCAGTTGAGACGGAAATTGGCGATGGACGGCACGAAGATGAGGATTTCCGCGATCAGGACAAAGAGGATCGTGAGCAGCAGGAGCTTGGTCGACAGGCCGCGTGTCAATGGCACGCCGTCCGCGATGGCGGCTTCCGCGCCGCCCGCCCTTTCGTCCTCCTCCCCGTCCTTCATCCCGTTCCGTTTCCGCCGCAAGGCGCTTAGGTTTGGCGATCACCCAAACATCCGCAAAAATCTCACCGCACCCCGCACCAGCCTTTTTTTCGTCGCGTCGGCAAAATAGGCGATTGCGGCCCGCTTGCCAATTTCTCCCATCGTGGGATAGGGCGCGACATAACCGGCGATGTCCCGGACGCCCATCTTCCTGGAGATGGCGAGGGCCCAGAAATTCATCATTTCGCCCGCATTCGCGCCGACGATCGAAACCCCGAGAATACGGCCGCGCTTGTTCGTCACGAGCTTGATGAAGCCTTCGGTCTTGCGTTCGGCCTGGGCGCGATCATTCTCCGCATAGGGCCAGCGCAGGATGCGGACCTTGCCATGGGCCTTCATCGCCTGCGCCTCGTTCATGCCGACATGCGCCAGTTCCGGATCGGTATAGGTGACCCACGGCAGGATCATCCTGTCTTCCCGCGCCGGCAGCCGGAACAGCAGAGCGCGGATCACCAGCCCGGCATGATAATTCGCGACATGGGTGAACTGGAGGCCGCCGGCGACGTCGCCCACGGCATAGACACGGGCGTTGGTCGAGCGCATCTTGGCCGTCACCTTGACGCCCTTGCGATCGAAGGCGATTCCGGCCTTGCCAAGGTCGAGGCCATCGACGTCCGCCGCCCGCCCCGCCGCGACCAGAAGATGCGTCCCGTCGACAAAGGCCGCGCCTTCCGCTCCCTCGACATGCACGCGCACGCCACTCTTGCCGTGACGCTCGACGCGCGTCACCTTTTCGCCTTCGCGAATGACGACGCCGTCCCGTCGCAGGCTTCGCATCACCAGCGCGGCAAGCTCCGGATCGTCCTTTGCCAACACCGTCGAGGCTTCCAATACGGTAACATCGGCGCCCAGCCGCCGGTGCGCCTGCGCAAGTTCCATTCCGATCGGCCCACCGCCGATAACGATCAGATGGCCTGGCCGCCGGGTCAAGTCGAAAATCGTCTCGTTGGTCAGGGTGTCGACCACCTCAAGTCCAGGAATCGGCGGAACGAGCGGCGAGGAGCCCGTGGCAAGGACGAAGCGGCGGGCGCGAATCTCCAAGTCGCCGACGATAACGGTCCTTTTATCCTTGAAGCGCGCCTCGCCCTTGATGACGTGCACGCCGAGCGCCGTGAACCGCTCGACGGAATCGTTCGGCGCGATCGCGTCGATGATTTCATGGACGTGCCGGTTGATCTTGCCGAAATTGATTTGCGGATCGCTGCCGGCCACGCCGAATGGCGCTGAATGGCGCTGCTGGTGCGCAGCCCGGCCCGCCGCGAGCAGGGCCTTGGAAGGCACGCAGCCATAGTTCAGGCAGTCGCCACCCATCTTGCCCTTTTCGATGAGCACCACCGGTACACCGAAAGCGGCTGCCGCCGCGGCGACCGTCAAACCGCCTGACCCGGCGCCGATGACGCAGATGTCAGGCCTGAGCAGGTCTGTCATTCCCGTTCCCCCACTCCGCGCATATACCTGCAAAATGATTGAAGATACGCAATAAATCCACACGGAAGGCGAACAAGATCCGGCACGGGCCGAAGCCCTTCCGACCACCGTTTGCGGCTTTCCGGGGCATCAGACGTGACGATGGCGTCGGAAAGCCTTGAAGATCATCGGCGCGGCGGCCACCAGCGCCAACAGAGCGAACGCGATGGTGATCTGCGGCGACACCAGATCGGCGAGACTGACGCTTCTTCCTTCCTGACGCGCGGCGGCGAGGATCGTATCGATGCTCTTGCCCAGGTAGGTATAGGCGAATGTTCCAGGCAGGATGCCGATAAACGTGGCGGCGACATAAGTGCGCAAGCGCACATGAAACAGCGCCGGAGCGATATTCATGACGAAAAACGGAAAGATCGGCGCCAAGCGCAGCACCAGAAGATAGCCGAACGCGTCCTTTTCGAAACCTTCCGCGAGCCGGGCGACCCGACCGCCAACCCTGCCACGCAAGAAATCGCCGAACGCGGTGCGGGCCGCCAGAAACAGCAGCGTCGCGCCGATCGTGGCGGCGAAGGCGACCAGAACGCCGCCGCCGAGCCAGCCGAACAGGAAGCCCGCGAAGATGGTGAGAATGGACGCGGCGGGAAAGGACAACGCCACCGCCAGCACGTAGATCCCGGCGAAGCCGATCACCGCCAGGACCGGATTGCCGGCGACGAAGTCCTTCAGCTCTACGCGGCTGGCGCTGAGATATTCGAGCGTCAGATAGCGTTGCCAGCCCATCGCATATCCGAAGGCCAGGCAAATCGCGATCAGCACGATCGGCGCGAACCGCAACCAACGCGACCGGCGCTCGGAGCCGGACCGCGCCTCGGATGATCGGGCCTGGCCGGAGCGCTCAGGCATGGGCGGCAGTCTCGCGCCAGAAGCCGCGTCGCCGTTCCAGGCCACATCCGCCATTCGCCCTGTCCTCCGTACTTCTCAATATCGCCACCTTCCTGATATTCAGATGCAGGAAGCGGACCGCCCCCGCAAGTCGCTTTGCCCCGCATCACCGCCATTTGAGGGGCGGATTGCAGGCTCTCACCGTTTCGTGACGCCGGACAAATCGCGCGGACGAATTGGCGCGCGCCGGTTGACTTCGACGAACCTTCTTTTTATAAGCCGGCCACGTTCGGGCTGTCCGCCCGGCGCCATTGTCGTTGCGCGCAAACGGACAAAAGCTCCTGTTCAAGGCAACAGAACCAAGAAGGGCCGCACCCCGCGGTATTCAAATAAATGAAGCGTACCTATCAGCCTTCCAAACTCGTCCGTAAGCGCCGCCACGGCTTCCGCGCCCGCATGGCAACCAAGGGAGGCCGCGGAGTGGTCGCCGCCCGCCGCAATCGCGGGCGCAAGCGCCTGTCGGCCTGAGCGTGCTCCCTGACCGGAGATCAGCGCAACCAAGCGTTTCAGATCTTTCGGACGCGGCGAAGCCACAAAGCCCCGTGACGCCAATGGAAGGTGGTCGTTCCATCGACCGGGCGGATGGGGCGAAGGCGCCGCATCAGGATTCTTATGGTCGGCTGCGAAAGCGCGCCGAGTTCCTTGCCGTGCGGCGTGGAGAAAAGCGCCGTGGCCGCCTCTTCCTCCTTGAAGTGCTTGACCGCGGCGATGCCGGCGAGCCGAGAGTGGGCTTCACAGTAACGAAGAAAGTCGGCAACGCGGTGACAAGAAACCGCATCCGGCGGCGGCTAAAAGAGGCTATACGGACCCAGGCGGCCCGTGACATGGCGGCTGGCAGCGATTATGTCATCGTCGGCAGGCGTGAAGTTATCGACGCCCCCTTCGGCGTGCTGAAGGCGGAGCTCTCGCGGCGGATGAGCGGAAAAACTTCAAATGGATAATCAACGCAATTTCTTTATCACGATCGGGCTGTCCGTACTGATCCTGACGCTGTGGCAGGTGTTCTACATGAACCCGCGCATCCAGCATCAGAAGGAAGCGGCTCAGATCGAGGCCCAGCGCGCGGGCAAGGCGCAAAATCCGTCCGCCTCGGGTTCTGCCGGACAACCGGCGAACAATCAAACCGCCGACGCCACGCAATCCGCTGGCGCCCCGCAATCCGCCGGTGCCGATGTCCCGGGACAGGTGGCAGGTGTCGAAAAGACACAGGAGAACCGCTCTCAGAGCATCGCCGCCAACAAGCGCGTCAGGATCGAGACGCCAAGTCTCACCGGGTCCATCAACCTGACCGGCGCGCGCATCGACGATCTGGTCCTCAAGCACTATCGCGAGACGGTGAAGAAGAACTCGCCCAACATCGAATTGCTCAATCCGGCGGGCCTTCCAGACGGCTACTATGCCGAGGTCGGGTTCGTCGGCAACGATGAGACCGGCGCCGTGCCGGGTCCCCAGACGCAATGGACGGTCGAGGGCAATCCCACCCTGACGCCATCGACCCCCGTCACGCTGACCTTCACCAACGACAAGGGCCTGACCTTCAAGCGCACCATTTCGATCGATGACGAATATATGTTCACCATCGATGACGGCATCACCAACGCCGGCGGCGCGCCGGTGTCGCTGTCCAACTACGGCCGCGTCACGCGCTTCAACAAGCCGCATGACCGCTCGACCTACGTGCTGCACGAGGGCATGATCGGCGTTACCGGCAAGGAAGGCCTGCAGGAGATAAAATACTCCAAGATCGAGAGCGAGAAGCAGGTCACGCCGGGTAAATCCGACAGTGGCTGGCTCGGCATCACCGACAAATACTGGGCCGTGGCGCTCGTGCCGTCCGACAAGGAGGCCTTCCAGCCGCACTTCAATTATTTCAGCGACGGGCGGCCGCGCTATCAGTCGGACTATCTCGGCGATCCCGTCAAGATCGCGCCCGGCCAGACCGCCAATATCGAATTCGCTTGTCTTCGCCGGCGCCAAGGAAGTCTCGACGATCAACGCCTATGAGAAGGACCGCCATATCCGCAAATTCGATCTCCTGATCGACTGGGGCTGGTTCTATTTCATCACCAAGCCGATGTTCTGGCTGATCGACACGCTCTACAAATTCCTCGGAAATTTCGGTCTGGCGATCCTCGCCACCACCGTCATCGTCAAGCTCGTCTTCTTTCCGCTTGCCAACAAATCCTATGCGTCCATGGCGAACATGAAGAAGATGCAGCCCGCCATGAAGGAAATCCGCGAAAAATACGCGGACGACAAGATGGCCCAGCAAAAGGCCATGATGGCGCTTTACAAGACGGAGAAGATAAATCCAGTCGCCGGCTGCTGGCCGGTGGTCTTGCAGATCCCGGTATTCTTCTCCCTCTACAAGGTGCTCTACATCACGCTGGAGATGCGGCACGCGCCGTTCTTCGGCTGGATCCAGGACCTCGCGGCCCCCGACCCGACATCGGTCTTCAATCTTTTCGGACTCCTGCCCTACATGCCGCCGGCTTTCCTGCCGCATCTTGGCGTATGGCCGCTCATCATGGGCGTCACCATGTTCATGCAGATGCGCATGAATCCGACGCCGCCGGACCCCACACAGGCAATGATCTTCACCTGGATGCCGTTCGTGTTCATGTTCATGATGGCGGGGTTCCCCGCCGGCCTCGTGATCTACTGGTCATGGAACAACACGCTCTCCGTCGTCCAGCAAAGCGTCATCATGAAACGTCAGGGCGTCCAGATCGAATTGTGGAACAATCTGCGAAATCTTTTCTCCCGGAAGAAACCCAAACCGGCCGAGTAAGATATTCAGGAGTACTCGCGCCGCTCCTTGAAATGATGTGCAAACCCCGGCCATGGCGCCGGGGTTTCTCGTTTCAGGTTGCAGTGGGGAATGCTTCCTTCACGTTTTATTTACCGCAGGCAACTTTCGGCATCACCCCGCCGTAGCTGTTGGGTCTGAAAAAAGTGAGGGAGACTCCAACAATGCGTACTTTGACATTCAAGGCCCTTTTCCTGTCAACCGCCGTAGCCGTTTCCGGCCTTGCCGGCGTGGCGTTCGCGCCCGTATCGGCACAGGCCGCGATGACCAAGATGGTCGGCGGCGCGCCGATGTACCCGTCCAAGAATATCATCCAGAACGCGGTGAACTCCAAGGATCACACGACCTTGGTTGCCGCCGTCAAGGCCGCCGGCCTAGTCGATACGCTGGAGGGTCCCGGCCCGTTCACCGTGTTCGCGCCGACCAACGAAGCCTTCGCCAAACTGCCCAAGGGCACGGTGGACACGCTTCTCAAGCCCGAGAACAAGGCGATGCTGACCAAGGTGCTGACCGCGCATGTCGTCGCTGGCAAGCTGTCGGCCCACACGCTGATGCGCGATATCCGTTCGCATGGCGGCAAGTACAACATGACGACCGTCAGCGGCGACGCCCTGACCGCTGAGATGAAGGGCCACAGCATCTACATCATCGACGAGTTCGGGCGATGCGGCGCGGGTGACGATCCCCGACGTCAACCAGTCGAACGGCGTTATCCATGTCGTGAATACGGTTCTCGTTCCGAAATAAGGGACCGTCTCAGGCCCTGCCTGTCGAACCCCGCGCGCCTCAGGCGTCGCGGGGTTCGATGCGTCTGGATCCCCCATTGGCCTATGCACGGTCGTGGGCTAAGGAAAGCTCATCCCGATCATCACACAACCGATAGCAGTGGCATGCGCCTCCCCGATCCAACCGTCATCCACCCCATGCCCGGCCAGGCGCGGTGCGGCTTCCTCAGGAATCTCGTCACCCGGCCAACGATCGAGATAGGCGACTTCACCTATTATGACGATCCGCTGGGGCCGGAACGTTTCGAGGAAGAATGCGTCCTCTATCATTTCGACTTCATCGGCGATCGCCTGGTCATCGGCAAATTCTGCGCCATCGCGGCCAATACCCGCTTCATCATGAACGGCGCCAATCATGACATGCGCGGTTTTTCGACGTATCCATTCGGCATTTTCGGCCGGAATTGGCATGATGCCTGGGATCAGGAATCGATCAAGGCGGGGTTCCGCGGCGACACGATCGTCGGCAACGACGTCTGGTTCGGCATGGAAGCAACGGTGATGCCTGGCGTAAAGATCGGCGATGGCGCCATCATCGCCGCCAAATCCGTCATCGCCCGCGACGTGCCGCCCTATGCCGTGGTCGCCGGCAACCCGGGCAGGATCATCAGAACGCGCTTCGATGAACCGACGGTTTCGAAGCTGCTTGCCATCGCCTGGTGGGACTGGCCGGTTGACAAGGTCGCGCGCAACGTCGATGCCATCGCCTCGGCGGACATCTCGCGGCTGGAACGCGCTACATGACGATGGAAAATACCCCTTTGCGCGCGACGGCCAAACCGGCGCCCTTCAGTCGCCCCTGGGTTTTCATCCGCGGCGTGCCCGCGATGAAATTCCTGCCCCCCGAAGGGCCTCCCGAGATCGCCTTCGCCGGACGTTCCAACGTCGGCAAATCGTCGCTCATCAACGCGCTCGTCGGCATGAAGGCATTGGCGCGCACGTCCAACACGCCCGGCCGGACGCAGGAACTCAACTATTTCGTGCCGGAGGGATATGCGGGATCGGCGGACGACCTGCCGCCGCTGGCGATGGTCGACATGCCCGGTTACGGCTTCGCCAAGGCGCCGAAGGAACAGGTCGACCGCTGGACAAAGCTGGTGTTCGACTATTTGCGCGGCCGGGTCACGCTGAAACGCGTTTATCTGCTGATCGATGCCCGCCATGGCGTGAAGACCATCGACGGCGAGGTCATGGACCTGCTCGACAAGGCCGCGGTTTCCTACCAGCTCGTGCTCACCAAGGCCGACAAGATCAAACCGCCAGCCGTCGACAAGCTGCTTCTGGAAACGGCCGAAAAAATCCGCAAACGCGCTGCGGCCTATCCCCAAATCCTGGCGACTTCATCCGAGAAGATGGGCGGCATCGAAGAATTGCAGGCCGCCATCCTGACCGGCTACAGCCGCTTAGGGTCAGGCCCCTTCGGCCGCGCGCAGCTTTTCCGTGCCATAGGCCTTGAGGAAGAGGTCGACGCCGGATGTCACCACATGGAGGATCTCCTCGTTCGAGGGTGGGTCCATACGGTAGGCGAAGACACACTGCCGAAACAGGCCAGCCATGCTCAGATCGACGAACTGGTGCGCAGCCAGCGTGACATCCGGAATGTCGAGCAAGCCTTTTTCCATCGCCAATTTCAAATAGGCGACGAGCTTTTCATGCCCCTGTTTGGGTCCGCGCTCGTAAAAGCGCTTGCCGAGTTCGGGCATGCGCTCGGAAACGCCGATCACGGTGCGCTGGGCGCGAATGACTTTTTCGCAGGTGATCTTCACCGACAACGCCCTGCCGATACGGATAAGGACTTCGCGTACGGCGCCGCCGCTATCGAGCGCTTCGTAAAGGTTATTGAAGATCGTTCCGCGCTCCTCATCGATAAGCGCCTCGAACAATTCCTCCTTGTTGGCGAAATAGACGTAGATCGTACCCTTCGAAACGCCCGCCTCGCGCGTGATGTCATTCATGGAGGCGGCGTCGAACCCCATGTCGATGAAGACGCGGCGGGCGCCATCGATGATTTGCTTACGTTTTACCGGATCCTGTCCGGCCGCCGGCCGACCCCGGCGAAGAGTTTCAACCGCTTCTCCGCAACTGTCCTCTGGCGGGTCCTTCGCTAAATGTGATTTGAAGTCGGTTTCCATTTCCAGCCCCGGAACTTTTTGTCATTTTTTTCGAACCATGCGGTTCGATTGCCCTTGATATGGGCCCAGTCATGAGCTATGTCAAGTTCGAACCGAACGGTTCAGTTCGTTACTTGTGAAGGTTCCCGCATGTCCAGCTCCACCAATACAACGACCGCCGAAGTTCGTCCGTTCCCTCAGGCCAAGTCCGCGCCCGAAATCGAGACGCCCCAGGACAACGCGCCGACGCCAGAAACAGCTTCTACGAAGAAGAAGCGCTCGGCCCGTTCCATTGTTCTGCCGATCGTGGGCTTGGCCCTGCTCGCCGGAGCCGGCTGGTATGGCTATGACTACTGGACGGTCGGGCGTTTCATGGTCTCGACCGACGACGCCTATGTGCATGTCGACATCGGCATTCTCGCGCCGAAGATCACCGGCTATGTCGAAAAAGTGCCGGCGACGGAAAACGAACACGTCAAGGCCGGCGATCCGCTGGTCACCCTCGACGACGGCGACTATCGCATCGCCCGGGAGCAGGCGGAAGCCCAGATCGCCACCCAGAACAAGACCCTCAAGCGCATCGACGCGCAGATCGCCAGCGCGCGCGCCGCGCTTGCCGCAGGCCATGGCGCAGAAGATCGGCGGCGAAGGCCGCGGCCGACAACGCACTGCGGACGCAGGACCGCGCGCAAAAGCTGGTCGCGACCCATGTCGGCTCGCAGGCGCACCTCGACGACGCTCGCCACCGCCGCTCGAACAGGCAAATGCCAATCTCGCCGGCGCCGAAGCGCAGATCGCGGCCGCCAACGCCAATATCGGCGTGCTGCAGGCGCAACATGCCGAGGCCGAGAGCCCGCTCAGCTCGCTCGAGCTCGCCCGCGACAAGGCCGACGCGCGACCTGTCCTTCACCGTCCTGCGCGCGCCCTATGACGGCGTCGTGGGCAATCTCGCGGTGCAAGGAGGGCGACCTGGTCAGTCCGGCCAGCAGCTCGCGCGCCCTCGTGCCGATCGGACAAGCTCTACATCGACGCCAATTTCAAGGAAACGCAGCTCGCGCACCTCGTTGCCGGGCGAGAAGGTCCATGTCCCTGTCGACGCCTGGATGGCGGCGGCGATCAACGGCACGGTGGCTTCGCTCGCCCCGGCTTCGGGCTCCGTGTTCTCGCTGCTGCCGCCCGAAAACGCGACCGGCAATTTCACCAAGGTCGTGCAGCGCGTTCCCGTGCGCATCGACTTCCTGCCGACGTGCTCGACAAGCGGCAAGCTTCGCGCCGGCCTCAGCGTCATCGTCGACGTCGACAGCCGCACCGCGCCGGCGAGATCGGCCACGCATTAGGCTGCTCGGAACCGACAGCCATGGCAACGGCAACCACGATCAAGCTGGCCGCCGCCCCGGCCACAGGCCGATGTGCTCGACACGCGCAAGATCTTCGCGTTTCATCGCCATGGTCTTTGGCATGTTCATGGCCATCCTCGACATCCAGATCGTCTCCGCGTCGCTGCCGGAAATCCAGGCAGGCCTGTCGGCAAGCGCCGACGAGATCGCCTGGGTGCAGACCGCCTATCTGATCGCCGAAGTCATCATGATCCCGCTGTCGGGCTTTCTTGGCGCGGATGCTTATCGACGCGCGTTCTGTTCACCTGTTCGGCGGCCGGGTTCACGGCAGCCAGCGCGCTCGCCTCCACGGCCACCAACATGGACCAGATGATCATCTACCGCGCCCTCCAGGGCTTCATCGGCGGCGGCATGATCCCGAGGTCTTCGCGGCCGCCTTCACCATCTTCCCGCCTTCCAAGCGCGCCATCGTCTCGCCGATGATCGGCCTGGTCGCCACGCTCGCGCCGACCATCGGGCCGACGGTCGGCGGCTACATCAGCCACGCCTTTTCATGGCACTGGCTTTTCCTGGTCAACGTCATTCCCGGCATCCTGGTGGCGACGTCGCGCTGGTTCCTGATCGATTTCGACAAATCGGACTTCTCGCTGATGAAGAAGTTCGACTGGTGGGGCCTTGCCGGCATGGCCGCCTTCCTCGGATCGCTGGAATACGTATTGGAGGAAGGTCCGAACCATGACTGGCTGCAGGACCAGGCGGTGGCGATCTGCGCCGTGGTCATGGTCGTGGGCCTCGTCGTCTTCATTATAAGGATTGCCACGGCTGAACAGCCGATCGTCGACCTGCGCGCCTTTTCCGACGTAAATTTCGCGTTCGGCTCGCTGTTCTCCTTCGTGCTGGGCATCGGGCTCTACGGCCTGACCTATCTTTACCCGATCTATCTCGGGCGCATCCGCGGCTACGATTCCCTGATGATCGGCGAAGCCTTGTTCGTCAGCGGGCTGGCCATGTTCGCCACGGCTCCGGTCTCCGGCTTTCTGTCGCGCAAGATCGATCCGCGCATCATGATGATGATCGGGTTCCTGGGGTTTGCGCGCGGGGACCTGGCGCATGACCTATCTGAACGCCGATTGGGACTTCAACGAATTGCTCATCCCGCAGATCCTGCGTGGCTGCTCGTTGATGCTGTGCATGGTGCCGATCAACAATCTGGCGCTGGGGACGCTGCCGCCAGACCGCATTAAGAATGCCTCGGGCCTGTTCAACCTGACACGCAACCTCGGCGGTGCGGTTGGCCTCGCGGTCATCAACACCGTCCTCATCAGCCGGGGCGACGTGCACTATGAACAGCTTTCGGAACATGTGCGATATGGCAGCGTCGCGGCCGAGCAGATGCTGAGCAATTTGACCCAGAAGTTCAATTCCTACGGTCTGGACGGCGCGACCGCCGCGATTTCGACAATGAGCGGAATAGTGCACAAACAGGCGACCGTCATGTCGTTCATCGACGTGTTCTACCTGTTGACGTTCTTGTTCGCGTCACTGGCCCTTTTTGCCATGCTGATGCGCAAGCCGCCCGAAGCGGCGGGCGGCGGTGGCGGGCACTGACCCGACATCCGAAACGTGTCGCGAGAGGCCGGCTTTCGGTTTCGTTCAATAGCGCTCCAAACGCCCGAACCATGACCGGACTGTCCGATCATGGCCCGGCCGACTGGCTTTTCGAGGCCCCCGACCGCCAGCCGGTTGGGGGTAATTTTGCCGTTCTCAGCTCGCCTTTGGATCTGATGGCTTGAAGGTCAACGCAAGACCATCCAGGCAATGACGCTTGCCCGTCGGCTGGGGACCGTCGTCGAAGATATGGCCGAAATGCCCACCGCAACGGCGGCAATGCGCCTCGGTGCGCTGCATGAGAAACGAATTGTCGGTCCTGGTGCCGATGGCGTTGGGAAGCGATTCCCAGAAACTCGGCCAGCCCGTGCCGGAATCGAACTTCGTCTTCGACGAATAGACGGCGAGGTCGCAGCCCGCGCAATGGAAGATTCCGGCGCGATGTTCCTTGAGCAGAGGGCTCGTGAAGGGCGGCTCCGTGCCTTCCTCCCGCAGGATGTTGAATTGATCCGGCGTCAGGATCTTGTGCCATTCGGCGGGAGTCTCTGGTTACCTCGAACGTTTCGGCATGTGCGTCATCGGCCCACAACAAGCGCATGATGGTCGAGCCGCCCGCGATTATCGCCAGAGCGCCGGCGGACCCGTAGAGAAAATTGCGTCGGTTCATGGTCAAAGTCTCCTTCCTCGATTTTCTCGCATCCGGCGCCTTTCAGCGCTGGTTCGGCACGATAATGAGGTATTCGACGATATTTACGACATCATATTTGCCGTTCCAGCCTTCACATCTTCGGGATCGAAAACTGGCGCGCAGACGATGATGCGCCCCGCCCGCATTCTTTTCAGCCTGTTCCGTTGCCTTGACGGTCCGGAAGAAATGCCGGCGGAGCTTGAGAGTCGGCCACACATCATTTGGGGGAATGCGCGGCCGGCGCTCTTCTTGTCCGGATCGGGCGGCCGGAGATAACGGCGGCCCGTCGGAACTGCCTCACTGCTTGGGCAGGAGAACCATGTTGACCACGTGGATGACGCCGTTGGACTGCTTGACGTCCGGAATGGTCACGCGTGCGGTGCGGCCGTTTTCGTCCGTAACCGTGAGATGGCCATTATGCGTCTTGAGGGTCAGCATGCATCCGCCCACGGTCTTCACCTTGTGCGAGCCGCCATCGTCCTTGATCATCTTCATCGCCACTTTCGACGTCGCGTCTGCCGCGATGACGTGACAGGTCAGGATCTTGGTCAGCTTCGCCTTGTTTTCAGGCTTCAGCAGGGTTTTCACCGTGCCTTTCGGCAATTTGGCGAAGGCTTCGTTGGTCGGCGCGAAGACGGTGAACGGGCCCTTGCCTTCCAGCGTGTCGACAAGACCCGCCGCCTTCACGGCCGCGACCAGCGTGGTGTGATCCTTGGAATTGACAGCGTTCTCAATGATGTTCTTGTTGGCGTACATGGCCGCGCCACCGACCATCGGATTCTTTGCATAGGCGACACCGCCGAGAGCGGTGAAGGCCATGGAGCCGGCAAAAAGAGCGGCAGCAATTTTACGTGTAAGCATGTGATTATCTCCCTGGTTTTCCCATTATTGGGGGGCAGTGGAGATACGAGGGCATTTCAGCGAAGTTTCGTCCAAGCGTAGAAAAATTTTATTCCGTGCTGAGCGAGACCCCGGTGCAAAAAAATCTCGGAAAATTCTATGAAAACAACCTTGTAGTCGAATAGCTACTCGACTAAACAACCAGCCTCCAAAAAGAATCACCGAATTTGCAACGAGCGGCGGCTCAGATTTTCTGAAGACCGCCAACGGCGACGACCGGTCCCGTGGCCTGGCCCGTAGGCGATCCGCCCGGCGGCTCCAGGCTGATGGCGAGAACGCCGCCCTTTGCGAGTTCGCTCTCAAGCGCCGGTCCTACCTTGACCTTGATACTCTTACCCGTCGGAATAACGCCGAGAGAAACCGGCTTCGCCTGTCCCTCGATCGCCCAGAGCTCGAAATCGTGACCCGAGCCGCGCTCACCCGAAACATGCGAAAGGGAAAGCTGGCCGGTCTTGGCGTCATAATAGGCGAGATAGCTTACATCGCTGTCCTTGGGCGATATCGAGGCGACATATTGCGGTCCCGCCGCCGGCCCGGGCCGCGGCTGCGACACCAGCGGAACGATGATCGCGATCGCCACGAGCGCCAGCGCCGCCACCGTGAGCCCGCGCCAGAAGGCGATGCTCTGCCAGAGGCCGGCGCGCGCGGCGCTGTCGCTCCGTGTTGAAGCAGCTTCCGAAGAAAACAGCATGCGGTCGATGCCGTGCTTGGCATCCGCCGGCGGTTGGGCGGAGGGATAGGCCTCCGCCATCGGAGAAAGACGGACCTCCCACTCATCGACCAGGCGCGCGAATGCCGCGTCGCGCTCCAGGCGCGCCGCGACTTCCGCCCGTTCCTCGGCCTCCAGGAGGCCGACCACATACTCGGCGGCAACGATATCGTCGCCTCCGGGTACCGGTCCGTTTTCGTCCAGATGAGTCATCTTTCGAGGCATTCCCTCAGTTTCATCAGGCTGCGGCGCAGCCAGGTTCGCATCGTATTGAGCGGCACGTCATGTCGGGCGGCAAGCTCGGCATAGCTTTCCCCCTTCAGATAGGCGCCACGAACCGCGTCCGCGCGATCCTTGTCCAGTTCCTCGAGGCAACCATAAATCCTTTCACGCTCACCCCCGGCGACAGCGAGCGCCTCGGGGCTCGGGGTCGGATCGGCGATGTCGAGGGCGGCATCGATGTCGGATGATGGCCGGCGCCGCGCCCTGATGCGATCGATCGCGTGATTGCGGGCAATCGCCACCAGCCATGAGATCGGGCTCAACTCCGAGACGGCAAACCGGTCGGACTTCGTCCATACTTTGACGAAGACCTCCTGAAGCGCCTCTTCCGCTTCCGCACGATCGTTCAATACACGCAGGCAGACGCCAAAAAGTTTCGCGCTGGTCGCACGATAGAGTGCATCGAACGCCGCCCGATCCTTCATCGAGGTGCGAACGATCAGCTTTGTGATGTCTTGCGGCGTCATGTGAGGGATTTATAGCGTGAAGCCACACCATTGCAACGCGACGAGGAACCGGCGTGAGCCGATTCCGCGATGAATATGTCCGTGCATGACGCCACCACCGTCAAACTCCCATGCCTGCGATGGCGTAACGCCAGGCAAAAGACGAGATGGGGCCTGGCGAGCTTTTGGCGCCAGACTGTAAAGGCAGCAAGTTCTCGCTTCTCGCCAAACCGCTATTTCAGCTTCGCCGCCAACACGTCCAGCTTGTTGATGGACGGCGGCTCCGACAGCAAATCATCGGCCTTCGCCATCAGCGCCTTCGCCACCTCTCCATTGAGATGCGCGTCACGGCCGGCATCGTCGGGGAAAACATCGAAAATGCCAAAATTGGACTGATCCATCTGGATGGCGAACCAGGCCGTCGTGGCCGGTTCACGCTCAACGATCGCCAATCCGCTCTTCAAAAAGGCGGCGACCTCGGCTTGCTTGCCGGGCTTCGCCTTCAGATGCACATAGAGACTTTTCGTAACCATGATAATTTCCTTCCACTGGAGCCAAGAAGGGAAATAGATCACCTTACGCTCAAGTCGAGCACACGCTATCGCGCGGAACCAAAACATCTAGCGCGGCACAAATCCAAAATGGAAGGACAGTTCCGCCGTCTGAAAAGATCCCGCCCGCTATTCGACATCCGCTTGCGGCCGGTCGTCGCCACGCGCCAGTTCCTCGTGCCATTCGCCTTTGGCGTCCTCATAGCGAATGCCCGAGGTCCGGCCCGGCTGCTCCTGTTCCATGGCGGCGCGCCGCGCCGCGCGCATGGCCTCATCATGGGTCCGAAACGTCTCGGAAAAGACTTCGCCGAGCTTGTAGGCCCAGCCGCCATCATGTTCCACGATATGGTAGGTCACATGCACCATCTTGATCTCCTTGAAGCTATGATAAAAACGTATCCGCGCGGGGGATGTTCCGGCCGCTGTTGAAGCACGGATTTCATTTCTCCACCGTATGGATTATCGCGGCAAGCTGGTCCAGCCCTTCGGTGAGCGCGGCCGGGCCGGGCTGCAGGATGAGCGTCGATTTGATTTCGTGGAGCCGCCCTTCGCGAACCGCCGGGATATCCGACCATCCTTCGCGCGCGGCAAGTTTCTCGGGACGGAATTTCTTGCCGCACCATGAACCGATGATGATGTCAGGTCGCGCCGCGATGACGTCCGCCGGCTGGACGATGCGCTCGCGCGCCGAAGGACGGCTGGCGCGTTCGGGAAAGCAGTCCTCGCCGCCGGCGACCGCGATCAGTTCCGAAATCCAGCCGATGCCCGAGATCAACGGGTCGTCCCATTCCTCGAAATAGATTTTTGGCCGCCGCTTGGGCGTCTGGCGTTCCAGTGCCTTGATCCTGTCGCGGTAGGAGGCGACGAGCGTGGCGGCCCCGTCCGCCGCACCGACCATGGAGCCCAGCGTCAGGATCATATCGAAAATGCCTTCGACCGAGCGCTGGTTGAAGGCATGGACGGCAACGCCCTCACGGATGAGGCTGGCGACGATCTCTGCCTGCAGATCGGAGAATGTCAGGACGAGATCCGGCTCGAGCGCCAGTATCTTCGGGATATCCGCGGATATGAAGGCGCTGACGCGCGGCTTCTCGCGCCGTACGCGCGGCGGCCTTACCGCATAGCCCGAAACGCCGGCGATACGATGCTCATGGCCAAGAAGATAAAGCGTCTCGACGGTCTCTTCGGTCAGGCAGACGATCCGCTCAGGTGGAAAGGACATGCTCGAACTCCGCCTACGATCCGCGCGGCTCCCAGCCGAGTTCGACACGATGGCGCGATTCGGCGCCGGGCGCGAGAAACCGCATCGAAGGTTTGTCGGTGATGTCGCCCGAGAATCCCTCCGGGTCGCCATAGCCGGTCCAGGCTTCGATGCACAGGAACCCTGCGCCCGGCCGGCTCCACAGCGCCCAATGCGCGAAATTCTCCGCCCTCACCCGGATCGCGCTTCCCTCCGGGCCGATAAAGCGGAGCCACCGGCTTTTCGCGTCCAGAAAACAGAGCGCCTCGCGGGCCAGCAGATCGTCGCCAAGCGGCAGCTTGGCGCCCTCGAGAGGCGCCTGGCGCGTATGCTGGGAAAACAATCCGTCCCTGGTGATGATCGGGATGGCGGCGCTTTCGGCTTCTTCAAACGCCACTTGGTATCCCTCTTTTCCGCCGCCCCCGAACGGCCAGCGAAAGCCGGGATGGAACCCGAGCGCGAAAGGCAGCGGCCCATCGCCCGGGTTGGTGACCAGGAATTCGGCCATCAGCGCATTGGCCGATAGCCGGTACGTCACTTTCAGCCGGAACGAAAAGGGGAAATGACGGTGCGTTTCCTCATTGTCGCTGAGCACGAGCCGGACATGATCTTGCGAACGCTCCGCCACCGCAAACAGGCTTGCCGGCGCGAAGCCGTGAATATCCATCGGATAGGCTTTGCCGCCAACCCGGATCTCTCCGTCTCTCGCACGCCCGACGATCGGAAACAGCACCGGGCTGATACGCGCCCAGTATGCCGCATCGCCGGACCACAACAGATCGCGCCCGCCGACGGACCACGCGACGGGTTCCGCTCCGAGGGCGGAGATCGATGCGGCGGAGCCATCCCGTTGGAGGCTGATCGTTTCCGGCAATTGGCTTGGCCTTTGTCTGGTTTCTGGCGGCGAACGCCTTGGAAGCACCGCGACGATATCCGATCGCGATAGACGCGCAACGCCCGGCCGTTCTAAATTGTCGGCCATGGCGTATCCGACTGGAAGCAAAAAAACGTGACCACCCACGACAGTCTCGGCCTGCCGCTGAGCGGCGCATCCGCCGAAAGCCTCGCGCCCTACGAAAAGGCGGTGGGCGAACTGCAATGTTTCGTCGGCGATCCAGTCGGTTCGGCCAACAAGGCGATCGCCGCCTCGCCCGACTTCGTCATGGCGCATGTCTTCAAGGGCTATCTTTATGCGTTGAGCACCGAGCCGGCGGCGATGAACGTCGCAGCCGAGTGCCATCGTGTCGCCGCGCAATTCCCCGCTACAAGCCGCGAGCGCGGCCATGTCGAGGCGCTTGGCCATCTGGCGCAAGGCCGCTGGCATGAGGCGGGCGCGGTGCTGGCCGGGGTCTCGGGCGAACATTCCCGAGACATTCTGGCGCTGCAAGCCGGCCACCAGATCGATTTCTTCACCGGCAGTTCGAAATCGCTGCGGGCTCGCATCGCCGCGGCCCTGCCCCGATGGGACAACACCATGCCGGGCTATCATTCTATGCTGGGCATGCAGGCGTTCGGGCTTGAGGAAAATGCGCAATATGCCGAGGCCGAAGCGGTCGGCCGCCGCGCCGTCGAAATCGAGCCGCGCAATGGCTGGGCGCAGCATGCCGTCGCGCATGTCATGGAGATGCAGTGCCGGCAAAAGGACGGGATCGGCTGGATGCGCGCCAACCCGGAAGCCTGGTCGACCGACAGCTTTCTTCAAGTGCACAACTGGTGGCATCTGGCGTTGTTTCACTATGATCTCGGCGAGACCGACGAAATCCTCGCCCTCTATGATGGGCCGATCTACGGCGAACGCTCTCCGCTTGTCCTCAACATGGTGGATGCCTCGTCGATCCTGTGGCGGCTGCATCTGGGCGGCGTCGATGTCGGCGGACGCTGGCAGGCCCTGGCTGATAACTGGCTGCCCCTCGCCGCCGCCGGCAACTATGCGTTCAACGATGCCCACGCAATGATGGCCTTCGTCGGCGCCGGGCGCGAAGAAGCCGCGCGCACACTGCTGGCCACCCAGCAGGAAGCGATGCGGCAACCCGGCGACAATGCCGGCTTCACGCGCGATGTTGGCCATCCGCTGGCGCGCGCCATCCATGCCTTCGGCGAGCGGCGCTACGCCGATGCCGTAAATCTCATCCTGCCGATCCGCTCCATTGCCGCGCGCTTCGGCGGCAGTCATGCCCAGCGCGACGTGATTGAATTGACCCTGATCGAGGCGGCGATCCGCTCCGGCGACGCCGCCCTCGCCATGCGGCTCACCGCCGAACGTGACCATGCACGCCACGACAGCCCGCTATCGCGGCTCTTTGTGCGGCGGGCCGAAAAGATGCGGAAAAAGGGTTAAGGCGTCAGCGTGAGATGATCGGCTTGCGTATTTCGGCGCAGCACTAGCCCCACCGCGCCCATGCAGGCATCCGTTTCGCCGAATTTCGCCGTGGCAAATCTGGTTCGGCCGGCTGCTCCGACATCTCTGCGCTTGACCAGCGTGTGACGGTCATAACTTTCCTCCAGTGGCAGGAGGAACAGATCGCCGGCAAGCGCGATGCCGCCGCCGACCACCACCAGGCCCGGATTGATGGCCGATCCGATCAGGCCCAGTCCGCGACCCGCGGCCTCGGCGGTATCGGCGATCAGTTGGCGGCAACGATCGTCGCCTGCTTTCGCCAGGGAGATCATCTCCTTGATGCCGACCTCCCGCTTGAAGTGCCGCGAGGCTGACGCCACCGGCCGGCGCAGGCTCGCATAAAGCTCGAGACATCCCCGATTGCCACAGCGGCAGAGCGGACCCTCGGGGTTGATCGACATGTGGCCGAATTCGCCCGCCCCGCCCGCGATCCCGGTCATCACCCGCCCGCGATGGACGATGGCGCCGCCGACGCCGAAATCGACGGTGAACATGACGAAATCCTCGTAGCCTTGCGCCGCGCCCCACATCATTTCGGCGATGGCAGAGCAATTGCTTTCATTGTCGGCCACGATCGGCTGTTTCAACACCGGCTCGAACACCGATTTGAGGTCGACGCCGGCCCAGGTCGGAACGCCGCCGGCGCGCAGCACCCTTCCATCGAGCGGATTGATCGGCGCGGCCAACGCGATGCCCACGCCAAGCCGCGTCCGGCGCGACAGCCCCTGCTCGCGGTAACACCGTTCGATCAGATCCTTGGCGAGCGCGGCGGCGTGAGCCGGCGAATAGTCGGGTTCGAGATCGATCTTCTCTTGCGCCAGAACGGCATGCGAGACGTCGGCGACGACCACGCGGATATGTTGAAGGCCGATCAAGATGCCGACGGCGGTACCGGCGCGGGGGTTGAGGCTGATCGCCGTTGCCGGGCGTCCGACGCCACCGCCGTTCCCCTGCCCTTCACCGTCGACGACGATATCGGAACGCCGCAGTTCCGTCAGCGCCGTGGAAACCGTCGACTTGGCCATGCCGGTGACCTTGGCGATGGCCGTCGCGCTCATCGTACCGCGCTCGCTCAGTACCCGCACGATCCGGCCGACCGGCGTACCGACGGTCTTGTCCGACAGCAAGAATCTCAATTCCGGCTCAAACATGGTCTGCTCATCAAGTGTGCGTTGACGGGATAATATGTTCATAATAGAACAAATTAGGCTTGGGCGCATGAGGAAGAGCACCGACAGCCGAAATAAACAAGGGCTGCGCCAAACCGGACGGAGGACCGGGCGGCCCGCATAGGGAGAGAGACCATGAAATTTCTGACCAAGGCCGGAATTGGCCTCGTGATGCTTGCGCTCATGGCTGGAACGGCCATGGCGGAGCCTAAGACCAATCTGCTCAGCCAGTGGGATCAGGGTTCCGACGCCGCCGCCATCGCCAAGCTTGGCGACATGTTCAAGGAAGCCGGAGGCCAATGGCAGGCGACGTCCATCGCCGGTCACACCGCCAATACGCTTGCCAAGCTGCGCGCCGACGTCGTTTCCGGCAACGCTCCACCCGCTGTTCAGCTCAAGGGGCCGGAAATCAAGGAATGGAACGACACCGGCATGACGGCAAATCTGGACGACATCGCCACCAAGGAAGGCTGGGACAAGGCCGTGGCGCCCGAATTGTTGCCGGTGATGAAACCCGACGGCCACTGGGTCGCGGTGCCCATGAACATCCACCGCATCAACTGGATCTGGGCGTCCACCAAGGCCATGAACAAGGCCGGCGTATCCGAAATTCCCACGACATGGGATCAATTCAATTCCGACTGCGACAAGGCGGTCGCCGCCGGCCTGGTCTGCATCGCTCATGCCAGCAAGGATTGGACCGACATGACCACGTTCGAGAACGTCGTCTACGGCCAGAATATCGACCTCTATCGCAAGGCCTTCGTCGAGGGCGATACGGATGCGATGCGCAGCCCCGATATGGTCAAGGCGCTCGACCAGATGCGGCTCATGGTCTCCAAATATATGGATCCCGATATCGCGGGACGCGACAACGACACCGCCTCCAACATGATGGCCAAGGGCAAGGCCTTGTTCTACATCATGGGCGACTGGGAGATCGGCATCCTGACCGCTGCCGGATACAAGGAAGGCAAGGACGGTGATTACGTCTGCGGCCAGGTGCCCAATGATCGCGGCAATACCGGCTTCATCCTGAATTCGGATTCGGTCGTGCTGTTCAAGCAGAGCGACCCCGACTACGCCGCCGGCGGCAAACTGCTGGCGCATCTGATCATGTCGAAGAAATTCCAGACAGTCTTCAACAAGACCAAGGGGTCGATCCCCGCACGCCTCGACGTGGACATCTCCCAGGGCTTCAATCCCTGCCAGGTCAAGTCGCAGAAAGATTTGCAGGCTGCCATCGCCGACAAGACGCTCGTTCGCTCGCTGGCCCACAACATGACCCTGCTGCAAAAATATCGCGGCGCCATCATGGATGTGGTCACCCAGTTCGTGAACACGCCGTCGATGACGTCCCAAAAAGCGGCGGACGCCATGGCCGATGGCGTCGAAGCCGAACAATAGCCGTTCGAGGTGAGCGGCCGCCCGCGATCAACGGATCGCGGGCGGTTCAGCAAGGAGGCCGAAGGCGGAGACCATGTCATCTGTCGAACTTCGAGCGCTTGAAACCGTCCCGCGGCGCAGCTTTCGCCAACGCCTCGCGTCGGCGCTGCCCTTCATCGTGCTGGCGCCGTCGCTCGCCGCCAGTTTCATCTATGTTTTCGTCTTTGCCGCGTGGACGCTCTACATTTCGCTGTCCAATTCATCGCTTCTGCCGACCTACGGCTTCGTCGGCTTCAAGCACTATGTGGATCTCTGGGCAAACCACCGCTGGAACGTCGCCTATCACAACCTTCTGGTGTTCTCGCTCTTCTATGTGACAGGCGCGCTGGTCATCGGTCTCGGACTGGCGATCCTCATCGACCAGCGGGTGCGCGGCGAAGCGATCTGGCGAACCATCTTTCTCTACCCGCTGGCGGTCTCCTTCGTGGTGACGGGCACCATCTGGAGCTGGCTTTATTCGCCGGATGTCGGCATCCAGGCGCTTGTCAGGCATCTCGGCTGGACCGATTTCCACTTCGCCCTGACGGCCGATCGGAACACCGCGCTCTACGCCATCGTCATCACCGGCATCTGGCAATCCTCGGGCTTCGCCATGGCTCTGTTCCTCGCCGGCCTGCGATCGGTGGACCCCGACATCCTCAAGGCCGCGCAGATCGACGGCGCCTCCGCCTTCCGCACCTACCGCAAGGTCGTGCTGCCCTCGATCGCACCGATTTTCCTGGCCGTGATCGTCGTGCTCCTGCAATTCGCCATCAAGACATTCGACCTGGCCATCGCGCTGACCTCGGGCGGGCCGGGCATATCGACGACCTTTCCCGCGCTTTACGTCTACGACCTTCTTTTTCAGCGCGGTCAGATCGCCCAGGGCGCCGCGGCGGCCATGATGATCCTCGCGGCGCTCGCCATCGTTCTCGTCCCCTATGCGGTCTGGCTGGTCTGGCATCGCCGCCGGGAGGGCCAGAATGTCTGAGATCAACGCAACCGGCACGGTCATTTCGCCCGCCCTCGCGGCCGTCGATCCGGAAGCCGGCACCGCCCGCCGCCGCCGGCTCGTCTCGCGCACGGTAATCTATTCGTTTCTGACCTTCTTCGCGGCGATTTATCTGGCGCCGCTGGCGGTCGTGGTCGCCAATTCGTTCCGCAGCGTACCCGAGATCGCGCATGACGGGCTCATCGCCTTTCCCAAAAGCTTCGCCTTCGACGCGTGGGCCGCCGCCTGGAGCACCTTCTGTGTCGGCGGCACCTGTGCCGGCGTCCACGGCAATTTCTACAATTCCTTGATGATGACCATTCCCGCGACGATCATTTCAACCGCGCTGGGAGCGATAAATGGCTACATACTGAGCAAGTGGAAGTTCCGTGGCTCCGAGATCATTTTCGGGTTCATGCTGCTGGGCGTCTTCATACCCGGGCAATTGTCGCTGCTGCCATGGGCATTCCTCCTCGGCCGGCTCCACCTTACCAACTCCGTCTATGGCCTGATCCTGATCCATTGCGTCCAGGGCATCTCCTTCACCACCCTCTTCTGCCGCAATTTCTACGTCAGCATCCCCGACGACCTCGTCAAGGCGGCGCGCATCGACGGAGCCGGCTTCTGGCGCATCTTCTACCGGATCATCCTGCCCCTTTCCCCGCCGATCCTGATCGTCACGGTGATCTGGCAATTCACCGCCATCTGGAACGAGTTCCTTTACGGCGTGATCTTCACCTCCGGCACCCAGCAGCCGATCACCGCCGCCCTGGTGGCGCTGAGTTCGGTCGGCCAGAACGTAAAGGCCTACGACGTGGCGAGCGCCGCCGTGCTCATCGGCGCCATTCCGCCGCTTCTCGTCTACCTGCTCGGCGGCAAATATTTCGTGCGCGGCCTCACCCAAGGGGCTTTGAAATGATGAGGCGTTCATGTCGTCCCTGACCGTTCACAATTTGCACAAGAGCTTCGGCACTGTCGAAGTCTTGAGGGGAATCAATCTCGAGGCGAGGACCGGCGAATTCATCGCCCTCGTCGGCCCGTCAGGCTGCGGAAAGTCGACCTTGCTGGCCATGATCGCCGGGCTGGAAAGCGTGACGAGCGGTGAAATCCGCATCGGCGGCCGGCTGGTCAATTCGGTCGCGCCGAAAGACCGGGACATCGCCATGGTCTTCCAGTCCTACGCGCTCTATCCGACCATGACGGTACGCGACAACATGCTCTTCGGCATGCAATGCCGCAACGTGCCAAGGGCGGATCAGGAAGCGGCCCTGAAGCGGGTTGCCTCGCTGCTCCAGATCGAGGCGTTGCTCAAGCGCAAGCCCGGTCAGCTTTCCGGTGGCCAGCGCCAGCGCGTCGCCATGGGCCGGGCGCTGGTGCGCGACCCCGAACTGTTTCTGTTCGACGAGCCGCTCTCCAATCTCGACGCCAAGCTGCGTATCGACATGCGCACCGAGATCAAGAAGCTGCATCAGCGTGTCGGCAAAACCACCATCTATGTCACCCACGACCAGGTCGAGGCGATGACGCTCGCCTCGCGCATCGCGGTCATGCACCAAGGCGAAGTCCAGCAATTCGACGAACCGCAAACCGTTTACGATCGCCCGGCCAACATGTTCGTCGCCGGTTTCATGGGGTCGCCGTCGATGAATTTCATTCCGGCGCAACTGAGCTCGAAAGGCGGAAGGGGAAGCCTGTCTGTGCGAACGGCAAATGGCCAGACCGCCTCCCTTGCCCTTTGCAACGGTGGTTCCCCGTCCCTTGGCGAGGGGTCGGTGATCCTCGGCGTCAGGCCGGAGCACCTTAGCCGTTTCAGTCTGAGCGCGGCGGCGCGAAAGCCCGGACTGGCATCGATTTCCGTGCCGGTGGAACTTGTCGAACCAACCGGCGCGGAAACCAATGCCGTCATGCGCCTTGGCGATCTCGAAATCATCGGACGCTTCGATCCCGATCAAGCCCCGAAAGCCGGAGAGGAAATCCAGCTCGGCATCGACATGACGCATGCCTGCCTCTTCGATCCGTCGACCAAAAAATTGATCTAGGGATTTTTCATGAATTTCGCACAGTACCCAAGCCTCTCGGGGCGCGTTGTCTTTGTCACCGGCGGAGCCTCGGGCATCGGCGCGGCGATGGTTCGCGCCTTCGCCGGAAACGGCGCCAGCGTCGCCTTCGTCGACATCCAGAAGGAGGCCGGCGAGGCACTGGCGGACGAACTGGGCGAGGCGTCGCGGAAGCCGGTTTTCCTGCCCGTCGATTTGAACGACATCGACGCGTTGCGCGCCTCGATGGAAGAAACCCGCCAGCGGCTCGGGCCGGTGGGCGTACTGGTCAATAACGCGGCCAATGACGAGCGCCACGACATCGACGCGGTGACGCCCGACTATTGGGATCGCGCTATGAACGTGAATTTGCGCCATCAATTCTTTGCCGCGCAGGCTGTGCGTCCGCATATGAGAGAACTCGGCCATGGCTCGATCATCAACTTCTCCTCCATCGTCTGGATGTCCGGCGGCGAGACGCTGGCTGTCTACGGCGCGGCCAAGGCCGCCGTTGTCGGCCTGACCAACAGCCTTGGTCGCGCCTTCGGTTCCGACAATATCCGTGTCAACGCGATTGCGCCGGGCGCCGTTGTCACGGAGCGCCAGTTGCGTCTGTGGCATACGCAAGAGGACGTCGACCGCACCGCCGAACGGCAAGCGATCAAGCGTCGGCTGTTGCCCGAGGACATTGCTCGGGTCGCCCTGTTTCTCGGAGCCGACGACAGCGAGATGGTCACCAAGCAATGCATCGTCGTCGACGGAGGATTGCGCTGAACGATACGAGCGCGCCGCGGCCCCTGCCGGCGCAATTCCAACCACAGGCCACAAAGCACCGCGCGGCCGGTCGCCGGCCTGACCTTTCATCACGGAAATAACGCCCATGCTTCAGATCGGATTGAACCCCTACGGCCTGACCTACCATCTGGGCCTGCAAGGGAGAGGAACGCCCCGCGCCAACCCGCAAGCTGCCGGGCTGGAAGGCTTCATCACGCTGGCGGCAGAACTCGGCGCCAAGACCCTCGAAATCTGGGAGGGATGGCTGGCGCCGATGAGCGACGCGGAGCTTGGCGCCCTGCGCGATCGCCTTGATGCGCTCGGCGTGATGCCGGTCGTCAGTTCAGGCCTGCAGCGCACCGATTTCGATCTGTGCACCCGTGCCGCTCACGCGCTCGGCGCAAAACTCATCCGTTTCGCGCTGACGCCCATTCTGTGCGGCGACCGCAACGCTGCCGGCGACAAATGGGACGAACTGGTGGCGAGTGTCCGTTCGGGGCTGGCCAAATATGCGCCAATGGCCGCAAAGACAGGACTCACCATCGTCATCGAGAACCATCAGGATTTCACCAGTCGTGAACTGGTCGCTTTCTGCGAAGAATTCGGCCCCTCCGTGCGCATCGTCTACGACACCGGCAACAGCTTCCCGGTCGGGGAAGCGCCGCTCGATTTCACCCGCGTGATCGCGCCCTATGTGGAGCATGTCCATCTCAAGGATTATCGCGTCCAATGGACCGATGAAGGCCTGCGCCTGGTGCGCTGCGCCATTGGAGACGGCGCCGTGCCGTTCCCGGAACTGGTGGCGATCCTGGCCGAACACCACGAGACATTGCCCGCCGTGCTCGAACCGGGCGCGCTCGAGGCGCGGCATGTCCGCCTGTTCACGCCCGACTGGTGGAAGGGCTATGCGCCCAGAAGCGCCGAGGCGCTGGCCGCGTGCCTGCTCGCCGCCCGGCGCAACCGGCTGCCCGACGATGCCGACTGGCAAACGCCGTGGGAACGCCAGGAGGATGCCAATTTGGAACAATACGAACTCGACATGATCCGGCGCAGCGCCGCCAACATGTCGGCGCTGGGATTCATGTGAGGAGAGTTGAAATGGACCAGGAACTGAAGGGCAAGATCGCCTTCGTCAGCGGCTCGGGGCGCGGCCTTGGCAATGTCATGGCGCGGCGGCTGGCCGAAATGGGGGCCGATGTCGCCCTCCACGATCTCAACTGGGAATCGAGCGCGACCTTCGGCGAAGCCGCCAATCTGGGGGAAGTCGCCAAGGAGATCGAAAGCATCGGCGTGAGGACGACAGCGGTCACCGGCAACATCGGAGACCGGGACGCCGTCGCAAAAATGAAAGCCGACATCGAGGCGAAGCTCGGCAAGGTCGAGATCCTGGTCAATTGCGCCGGCGGCGACATCGGCGCTTCCGGCGGCAAGCCCGTGCCCAACAATCTGCTCGGCATTCCCTATGACGACATCGTAACCCTGACCAACAACAATCTGATCGGCACCATGTTGATGTGCCAGGCCTTCATCCCGGTTATGGTCGAAGCGGGAACGGGAACGGTGATCAACATCGGATCGACCGCGGCCCATGCCGGATTTTCCAATGGCGGCATCTACGCCACGCTGAAGGCGGCCGTGGTGCATTATACGCGCTGCCTTGCCGCCGAACTGCGCGAAGCAGGCGTGCGCGTCAACGCCGTCAGCCCCGGCCCGACCAAGACCGCCCGCTTCATGGCGACCCGGGTCACAGACCCGAAGAAGATGGACTCGTCGATCCGCTCTTTCGATCGCTATGTCGAGCCCGATGAAATCGCCGATGCGGTGGCCTTCCTCGCCGGTCCACGCTCCCGATTCATCAACGGCCAGGTCATCCGCGTCGATGGCGGGAGCATGCTCTTCCCGGGATAGGCCAAAAGGCTCGGGGCGGATGCCCTCGCCTCGCTTTTCGGCGCCCCCGAGACGCTGGCGCCAGAACGCAAAAAACCCGCCAGACTTTCGCCTGGCGGGTTCAATTTGGTTGCGGGGGCAGGATTTGAACCTACGACCTTCAGGTTATGAGCCTGACGAGCTACCGGGCTGCTCCACCCCGCGTGAACTTTGCGTAAGCATCAGCTTACAAAACACACCGCCCCGTAAATCAAAAGGCCGCATGAAGCGGCCCTT
>CAVVZH010000002.1:0-182394 GCA_963752795.1 uncultured Alphaproteobacteria bacterium | reverse complement strand
CTCGATCTTTTCTATCTTTTGCTCGCAACCGGCTTTTTCGCCCTTGCCGCCGCCTCCGTCCGCCTCCTCGATCGGCTCTGAGGCGCGGCGCCATGATTTTCGATCTCATCCTCGGCGGCGTCGTGGCGCTCGGCCTGCTCGTCTATCTCGCCTACGCACTCGTCCGGCCCGAGCGGTTCTGAGGCGCCGCGAACCATGGCATCCGACATCCTGCAATTCATCATCTATGCGGTCGTCGTGACGCTGCTCGCCTGGCCGCTCGGGCTCTACATGGCGCGGGTCTATCTCGGCGAGCGCACCTGGCTCCGACCTGTATCGGCCGGTCGAACGGGCTTCTACCGGCTGCCGGCATTGACCGCGAAGGTGCGGTCAGCACTGGACGCGCTATGCGCTTTCGGTGCTCGCCTTCAGCTTCGTCTGCTTCCTCGTCCTCTATGCGCATCCTGCGGCTGCAGCACTCTCTGCCGTTCAACCCGCAGGGCTTGCCCGGCCTGTCGCCGGACCTCGCCTTCAACACCGCCGTCAGCTTCATGACCAACACCAACTGGCAGGCCTATGGCGGCGAGACGACGCTGTCGTATTTCAGCCAGATGGCCGGGCTGACGGTGCAGAACTTCGTGTCCGCCGCCGCCGGCATGGCCGTCTGCGCCGCCATCATCCGCGGCTTCTTCGCCCGCGAGCAGAAGACCCTCGGCAATTTCTGGGTCGATCTCACCCGCGCGCGTCCTCTACGTGCTGCTGCCGCTTTCGATCGTGGTCGGCCTGGTGCTCGTCTGGCAGGGCGTGCCGCAGAACTTCCTGCACTATGTCGACGCCACCACGCTCGAAGGCGCCAAGCAGACGATCGCGCAGGGCCCGGCCGCCTCGCAGATCGCCATCAAGCAGCTCGGCACCAATGGCGGCGGCTTCTTCAATGCCAATTCGGCCATCCCTACGAGAACCCGACGCCGCTCTCGAACCTCATCGAGATGGTGTCGATCCTGCTCATCCCGGCGGCCTTCTGCTTCATGTTCGGCAGGATGGTGAAGGACATGCGCCAGGGCGTCGCGATCTTCGCGGCCATGGGCATCCTGTTCCTCGCCGCGCTGGCGCTCACCTACGCGCCGAGATCCAGCGGCAATCCGCTCTTCGCCGCATCTGCCGATCGACCAGTCGGCCGGCAACATGGAAGGCAAGGAAGTCCGCTTCGGCGTCGGCAATTCCGCGCTGTGGGCCACGGCGACCACGGCCGCCTCGAACGGCTCGGTCAACTCCATGCACGACAGCTTCATGCCGCTCGGCGAGCTCGCGCCGATGCTGCAGATGCAGATCGGCGAGGTCGTCTTCGGCGGCGTCGGCTCCGGCTTCTACGGCATGCTGGCCTTCGTCGTGCTGACCGTCTTCCTCGCCGGGCTGATGGTCGGGCGCACGCCGGAATATCTCGGCAAGAAGATCGAGGCGCAAGGAGGTCAAGCTCGCCGTCATCGCCTTCCTGGTCATGCCGCTCGGCGTGCTCGGTCTTCGGCGCCCTCGCTGCCGTGCTGCCGGTCTCGCTGTCCTCGCTGCAGAACCACGGCCCGCACGGGCTGTCGGAAATCCTCTATGCCTATTCCTCGGCGACCGGAAACAACGGCTCGGCCTTCGCCGGCTTCAACGCCGACACGCCCTATCCACGACACGCATGCAGGGCATTGCCATGCTGCTCGGCCGCTTCGTCTACATCGTGCCGATGCTGGCAATCGCCGGCTCGCTTGCGGCCAAGAAAGACACGTGCCCGCCTCGGCCGGCACTTTCCCGACCGCATACGCCGCTGTTCGTCGTGCTGCTCGTCGCCGTCATCCTCATCATCGGGCGGGCTCACCTTCTTCCCGGCGCTGGCGCTCGGACCGGTTGCCGAGCATTTCGCGATGCTCGCCGGCCAGACCTTCTGAGGATCCCGTCAATGCGCAAGAAAGCACGATATCTCCCTGTTCGATCGCGCACGATCGCCGGGCCGGCGCTGCGGTCGGCCGTCGGTCAAGCTCGATCCCCGCACGCTGGCCCGGAACCCGGTCATGTTCGTCACCGAAATCGTGGCGGCGCTTTCGACGCTGCTGTTCCTGCGCGATCTCGTGCACGGGCGGCCGCAATCGTCGCCGTCGTCGGCCAGATCGCCGCCTGGCTCTGGTTCACCGTCTATTTCGCCAATTTCGCCGAAGCCATGGCCGAAGGCCGCGGCAAGGCGCGGGCCGACACGCTGCGCGCGACCCAGTCGCGAGACGCCGGCGCGCAAGCTCGCCGTCGCTCGATGACGACGACGCAGGAGACGGTCTCGAGCCGCAGCCTGAGGCCGGCGATCTCGTGCTGGTCGAGGCCGGCGACATCGTGCCCGGCCGACGGCGAGGTCGTCGAGGGCATCGCATCGGTCGACGAAGTCGCCATCACCGGCGAATCCGCCCCGGTCATCCGCGAAGCCGGCGGCGACCGCTCCGCCGTCACCGGCGGCACGCGCGTCGTCTCCGACTGGATCAAGGTCAAGGTCACGGCCAAGCCCGGCGAAAGCTTCCTCGACCGCATGATCGCCATGGTCGAAGGCGCCGAGCGCCAGAAGACGCCGAACGAGATCGCGCTCAACATCCTGCTGGCCGGCATGACGATCATCTTCCTGATCGTCGTCGCGACGCTGGAGCCCTTCGTCATCTATTCCGGCGCCTTCGTGCCGGTGGTCTTCCTGGTCGCGCTCCTGGTCACGCTGATCCCGACCACGATCGGCGGGCTGCTTTCGGCGATCGGCATTGCCGGCATGGACCGGCTGGTGAAGGCCAATGTCATCGCCAAGTCCGGCCGCGCCGTCGAGGCGGCGGGCGACGTCGACACGCTGCTGCTCGACAAGACCGGCACCATCACCTTCGGCGCGCGCATGGCCGACGCCTTCGAGCCGCTGCCCGGCGTGAGCGCGAGGAACTGGCGCAGGCCGCCTTGCTGGCCTCGCTGGCCGACGAGACGCCGGAAGGCAAGTCGATCGTCGACTTCGCCCGCAAGCGGCTCGGCCGCCGAGACGGCAAGACGCCGAGTGAAGGTTGCGCGAGTCAATCCCGTTCTCGGCCAACACGCGCATCTCGGGCGCCGATCTCAGCGACGGAACGCGAGCTGCGCAAGGGCGCGGTCGACGCGGTCCTGGCCTGGTGCGGACGTCGCGCCACGCGCCAGCTCAGCAGCCATGGTCGAGCGCATCGCCAAGTCCGGCGGCACGCCGCTGCTGGTCGCCCGCGACAAGCAAGCTGCTCGGCGTCATCCACCTCAAGGACATCGTCAAGCCCGGCATCCGCGAGCGCTTTGCCGAACTGCGCGCGCATGGGCGTGCGCACCGTCATGATCACCGGCGACAATCCGCTGACGGCGGCGGCGATCGCCGCCGAGGCCGGCGTCGACGATTTCCTCGCCGAGGCGACGCCGGAGAAGAAAGCTCGAGCTGATCCGCAAGGAGCAGGCGAAGGGCAAGCTGGTCGCCATGTGCGGCGACGGCTCGAACGATGCGCCGGCGCTCGCCCAGGCCGATGTCGGCGTGGCGATGAACACCGGCACGCCGGCCGCCAAGGAGGCGGGCAACCTGATCGACCTCGACTGCGACCCGACCAAGCTCATCGAGATCGTGCTGGTCGGCAAGCAGTTGCTGATCAGCCGCGGCGCGCTGACCACCTTCTCCGTCGCCAACGACGTGGCAAAATATTTCGCCATCCTGCCGGCGCTGTTCGTCACCGCCTATCCGGCCTCGGACGCGCTCAACGTCATGCGACCTGCAAGAGCCCGGCCAGCGCCATCCTGTCGGCGGTCATCTTCAACGCGCTGGTCATCATCGCGCTGATCCCGCTGGCGCTGCGCGGCGTCAGCTACGCACCGGCCACCGCGGCCAGCGCTGCTCCGGCGCAACCTGCTGATCTACGGCCTCGGCGGGCTGGTCGTCCCTTTCATCGGCATCAAGGTGATCGACCTGATCGTCAACGCCGCTCGGCATCGTGTGAGGTGACCATGCTTTCCGAATTCAGACCCGCGCTCGCCATGATCGTCGCTCTTCACGCTGCTGACGGGCATTGCCTATCCGCTGGCCATGACCGGAATGGCGCAGACTTGCTTTTCCCGTCGCAGGCCAATGGCAGCCTGATCGAGCGGGACGGCAAGGTCATCGGCTCGGGCCTGATCGGCCAGGCCTTCACCGATCCCGGCCTATTTCCACGGCCGCCCTTCCGCCGCCGGGAACGGCTATGACGCGGCATCCACCGGCGGCAGCAATCTGGGACCGACAAGCAAGGCGCTGCTCGAACGCGTGTCTCCGACGATGCCCGCGCTTAGCGAAGACAATGGCGGCGCCACGGTGCCCGATCGATCTGGTCACCGCCTCGGGCAGCGGGCTCGATCCCGACATCTCGCCGGCCGCCGCCGATTTCCAGGCCGCGCGGGTCGCCGAGGCGCGGGGTCTGCGGCCTGTCAATGGTCCGTGCACTGATAGGCGCAAATCGACACGGCAGGACATTCGGCATCCTCGGCGAGCCGCGCGTCAACGTGCTGCTGCTCAACCTGGCGCTCGACAAGCTTTCGCCGAAACCGGGTGGCCCGGCCTCGGGCAATAGAGATCCATGGCCAAGGAAGCCGCCCCGAACCCGACGCCCTGCTGGCCGAAGCCGCCGGGAAGGGCGTGGGCGGCTCAAGATATTCCTCGGCGCGGCGCCCGGCGTCGGCAAGACCTATCGCCATGCTGGAGGCCGCGCGCGAGCGTCGCAGCGCGACGGCATCGACGTGGTCGTTGGCGTCGTCGAAACCCACGCGCGCGCCGAGACCGAACGCCTGCTGGCGGGCTTGAGGTCCTGCCGCGCGCACGTCTGCCTATGGCGGGCGGCTGCTGCCGGAGATGGATCTCGACGGACTTGCTGGCGCGCCAGCCGGAACTCGCGCTCGTCGACGAACTCGCCCACACCAACGTGCCGGGCAGCCGCCATCCCAAGCGCTGGCAGGATGTCGAGGAACTGCTCGATGCCGGCATCGACGTCTATACGACGCTCAACGTCCAGCATCTGGAAAGCCTGAACGACGTCGTCGCGCGCATCGCGCGCGTGAAGGTGCGCGAGACCGTGCCCGACAAGGTGCTGGAACTCGCCGACGAGATCGAGCTGATCGACCTGCCGCCGGAGGAACTGATCGAACGGCTGCGCGAAGGCAAGGTCTATGTCCACGACCAGATCGCGCGCGCAATCCAGAACTTCTTCTCCAAGGGCAACCTGACCGCGCTGCGCGAACTCGCCATGCGCGTCGCCGCCGACCGCGTCGATGCGCAGATGACCGCGCATATGAGGTGCCATGCCATCCCCGGCCCGTGGCCGACGCAGGAGCGCGTGCTGGTCTGCGTCAACGAGGCCCCGGTCGCCAAGGCGCTGGTGCGGGCGGCGAAGCGCATCGCCGAGCGCGCCCGTGCCGCATGGATCGTGGCGCGCGTGGTGACGCCGCAAACCGAATCACTCTGCCGACGAAGCCAAGGACGCCATCGCCGAGACGTTGCGGCTGGCCGAAATCCCTCGGCGCCGAGATCGCCACCATCAATGCGGAATGCCACGTCGCCGACGAGATCCTCGATTTTGCGCGCGAGCCGCAATGTCTCGCGCATCGTTCTCGGGCGGCCCCGCCCGCGCCGTTTCGGCTGCATGGCTTTTCCGCGAAATCGGTGGCCGAGGAGATCATCCGCAAGGCGGACGATTTCGAGGTGACGATCGTTTCGGCCGATTCCGGTGAAGGCGGCAGTTCCCTCATCGCCCTGCCTCGGCCGGCGCCGGAACTTGGATCCGACAGCCTATCTGTGGGCGACCTCGCGGTCATCGTATCGGCGGTCGTGGCGATCGGTTCAACCACGTTTTTCCGGTCGAGAGCCTGGCGCTGTTCTTCCTTGTCGGCGTGCTGGCGTGGCGACGCGATTCGGGCTGTGGCCCTCGCTCTATGCCAGCCTGCTATCCTTCCCAGCCTACAATTTTTTCCTGACCGAGCCCTACTTCACGCTCCGCATCGGCAAACGCGGACGACTTCCTTGCCCTGTTGCTCTTCCTTGCGGTCGCCATCGTGACCGGCAACCTTGGCCGCCCGGCTGAGGGCGCAGGTGAGGGCGCAACGGGCGATCGCCAGGCGCACCGCCAATCTGTTCGAATTCTCCCGCAAGATCGCAAGCGTCGTCTCGCTCGACGACGTCGTCTGGGCGGCGGTCATCACGTTGCCTCGACCTTGCAGTGCGCGTCGCTGATCCTGATGCCCGACGCGTGGCGGCAAACTCACGATCATCGGCGGCTATCCGCCGGAGGACCAGCTCGAAGCGCGCGACTGGGGCGCCGCCGAATGGGCTTGGGAAAAAGGAGAGCCGGCCGGCTGGAGCTCGCACACGCTGCCGGCGGCGGAATGGCTGTTTCCTGCCGATGAAGACCGCGCAGACAATGTCACGGCCTGCTCGGCGTGCGCTTCGCCCGCAACCAGTATCTGACCCCTGACGAGCAACGCCTGCTCGACGCCCTGCTCGACCAAGTGGCCATCGCCATCGAGCGCACCAAGCTTGCCGGCGGACATGGAGGAGACGCGCCTGCTTTCCGAGACCGAGAGCCTGCGGGCGGCCCTTCTGTCGTCCGTCAGCCACGATCTGCGGACGCCTCTGGTCTCGATCATCGGCGCCGCCATCAGCCTTCTTGAGGCAGGCCAGGCGATCAGCGCGAAAGGCCGCAAATGCTTGCCGAGACCATCCGCGACGAAGGCGAGAGGTTCAACCGCTATATCCAGAACCTGCTCGACATGACGAGGCTCGGATATGGCAGCCTGAAGATCTCGCGTCGAGCCGGTCGATCTCCGGGAGGTCGTCGGGCGAGCGATCCACGGCCTCGGCCGAACGCTCGCCGGGCATCATGTTGACATCCAGCTGCCGACCAATCTTCCGGACGTTTCGGGAGACGCAATGCTTCTGGAACAGGTCGTGACCAACATCCTCGACAATGCCGCTAAGTATGCTCCTCCGGCCACGCCGATCATGGTGAAGGCGCAACCCTGATCCGGCCTGGTCAAACTGGCCATTTGCGACGAGGGGCCGGGCATCCCGCCTGCCGACCGTGAAAAGATATTCGACATGTTCTATCGCGTTCGGGCTG
Source organism: uncultured Alphaproteobacteria bacterium (assembly GCA_963752795.1). Classification (GTDB taxonomy): domain Bacteria; phylum Pseudomonadota; class Alphaproteobacteria; order Rhizobiales; family Rhizobiaceae; genus Mesorhizobium_L. Next base: position 175,270 of record CAVVZH010000002.1, on the reverse strand, counting down.
GAGACGGTCAGGCGGCCGGGACGGGCCTGGGACTTGCCATCTGCAAGGGAATCGTCGATGCCCATGGCGGGCGCATCGAAATCGGCGCCGCGAGAACGGACGGGCTAGGGACCACCATGACGCTTTTTCTGCCTGTAGCCACAGGCAATCCAGAATCGGTGAAGGGCGCTGAATGAGCTCAGGACGCATCCTGATCATCGAGGACGAGCCGCAGATCCGCAAATTTCTGCGCATCGCGCTGGAGGCAAACGATCTTGAGGTTATTGAGGCCGCAAGTGGAAGGAAGGCGTCGGCAAGGCGGCCACGGCAACGCCAGACCTGATCATCCTCGACCTCGGGCTGCCGGACATGGACGGCAAGGATGTCGTCACACGTATCCGCGAATGGTCGCAGTTGCCGATCCTCATCCTTTCCGTTCGCGATGCGGAAAGCGAGAAAGTCGCGGCCCTCGACCGGGGCGCAAACGATTACGTCGTCAAGCCGTTCGGCATTGCCGAACTTCTTGCCCGCGTCGGGCGCTTTGCGCGGCTCCAGAACACTGGCCGGCCAGCAGAATTCAACGGTGAGCCACGGCGACCTCCTCATCGACCTTGCCCGGCACGAAGTCCGGCTGGGCGAGGATCTGGTCCACCTGACACCGAAGGAGTTCGATCTTCTGGCCCTCTTGGCGCGCCACGCCGGCCGCATCCTCACGCATCGCCATATCCTTCGCAGCATCTGGGGTCCCGCCCATGAACATGACGCGCAATATCTCCGGGTTTTCATTGGCCGTCTCCGCAGAAACTTGGCGACGACCCGGCTCGCCCCGCTTCATCATGAACGAGCCGGGCGTCGGATACAGGTTTCTTGAAGCGTGAACATCGGCGTCGGCGTATGCGCCTGCGCCGCGGATCGAGTTGAAGAGGACACCTTGGCGCCACGTCAGGCAGACGAACGCAGCGTCCGTTGCTCTGGCTCAGTTCTTCAGTCCCATCTGTGCAACGCCGCCAGCGACTTCGTCTGGCTGCAAAATGCTCTATTGCCGACGATCAATCCTGTGCACGGCTTTCAACGAAGTGTGCCGAACTGCTCGTCGAGCCATCAAGGACCCGCCGGTTGAGGAGCGAGCGGTTGCCCATCTCGCAATGCCCGTCCGCGCCTTCTGCCGCGCTAAAATGCATTATCATCCTGGGACATTCGAGGGCACCGAAGAAAGCCTCGGTACCCGGTTTATGAATTTGCGGGCCAATTGGCCCATATCCCGTAAGTCTCCTGGAAATAGGCAATTCCAGCCCGGTTCGCCTCGTCCCTTTGGTGATCGTCGTTTACGGTTTTCGCTAACGGCGCAATGCGTTTGTTCTGGCGCTCTCTCCTTCTCGGAGCTTCGGCATTGAGCCATATCGGGATGCTGTTCATTTCCAGTTGCCCCGAGAGCCAGATGTCGTCAACGGCCCACAAGACGCTAGGTATGTCGAAGGCAGCTTCGGTGAAAAAATCCGGGCGCACCATCACACCGCCGACGCCCATTAGGATATCGCAATAGCCGCTGGCTTCGTAGCTGGATTTGCGCAATATATGTCGGAGTAGCGTCCGGGGCTTCCGCTGTAGCCTGGGGAGACGCTGCGGGTTCCGAGCGGCGATGCCCTTTATGTCCTTGCCGCTTTCGACAAGACATGCACGCGGCATCATCTCTCGCAATTTGGCAAAGCGTTGCGTCCAGTTTTGATCATAAGCCACATCGTCATCACAAAACAGGATATCGACATCTTTCCCGGTAAACTCGCGAACGGCGGGAAGAACCTTGGTGGCAGGGCCTAGATCGCTTTCGATGCGATGGACTTCGACGCCATCGGGCACTTTCGGAATCTCACCATTCCAGTCGGGGAAACGTCGATAGTGCTCCGGGATGTAGAGAATGGTCCGCTCTGCCGGAAGTCTCTGGCGAAGCAGCGAATTCAGCGTTGGCCGCAGGTGCCCGAAGCGCGGAGGTATCGAAGATAGCGTGATGATCAAAGCCCAAGCCTGCGAAAATGATCCCGGGACCGTCTAATGCCAAATCTCCTCGGCGGCAACACCGTCAGGTTGCGGCAAGTTCCTCGCTCTTTCGTTTATTCCGTTCAATAATCTGGCGGAGGGAGTGTCTGCCATATCCTAGTCGCAGCTCGTGGTGTTATGTTGCGTCTGGCCTTACGACTCCCCCGAAAGCGGGACAACTCTTGGTCTCCCCTGTATCGTCCAGTCCTATCTCGTCTTGTTAAATCACACGAGAAATGTGGCGCTAGATGTGGCTGCAAGCGGGTCTAGATGTGGGGCAGATGATCTTCGGAGGAAAATGTTTATGGATCAACTAACAGACGTTAAGACTCGCAAAAATGAGGGCGGGAGGTAAACCGATTTCAGCAGGCGGCGTTCCCGGCCTCTATCTCGTGTCTGGCTCGGCCCGTGGCCAAGGGAAATGGATTCTGCGGTTTGTATTGCCTCAAACGCGCAAGCGGCGCGACATGGGTTTGGGCACCACGGCGACGGCGCGGCCGTTTGCAGCCAGGTGTCGCGCCCGCCGGCTTCCAGCAGGGGCACGCTGTCTTTGGAATCCGCGGAAAGCCGGCTAGCCAGCCCACAACCCGCCGACCCGGCGCCGACGATGATGTTGGTCATGATCGCCTTCCACCGTCCGCTGGGTCCCGGTCATCGAAAGGCCGCCGCGTCGGGGAATTCAACGCGCGCAGCGGCGTTCCATCGAGCCACGACGCGATATCTTCGACCGCGCCGCCATAAAAGATCCGGTAGGTTTCTTCCGTCACATAGCCGAGATGCGGCGTCGCGAGCACGTTCGGCAGGGTGCGGAACGGATGCTCGTCCGGTAACGGCTCCGTATCGAACACATCGAGCGCCGCGCCGCCGAGCCTGCCGTCGCGCAATGCCGCCAGCAGCGCCATCTCCTCAATCAGCGGACCGCGCGACGTGTTGACGATGATGGCTCCGGGTTTCATCAGCCCAAGTTCGCGTTCCCCGATGATGCCCTTCGTTTCGGGCGTCAGGGTGAGATGCAGCGAGACGATGTCGGCCTTGGTCAGCAGATCGTCGAGCGTCGCCGCAAAACCGATCCCAAGATCGCGGCTCTTCTCCGGCGTGTTGCTGCGCGACCAGCCGATCACGTTCGTGCCGAACGCCAGCCCGTAGCCGCAAACCAGCTTCCCGAGCTTGCCGAGGCCAACCACGCCGAGCGTCTTGCCCTTGAGATCTGAACCGATCGAGACCTGCCATTTTTTTCCCTTGCCGCGCAGGTTGGCCGTTTCCAAAGGAAGATGCCGCATCAGCGCCATAAGCAGTCCCCAGGCCATTTCGGCCGCCGACCCGACGGAACCGGGCGTCCCGCATACCAGGATGCCATTGCGTGCGGCCGCCTCGACGTCGATCGAGGCATTCGACATGCCTGTCGTGACCAGCAGTTTGAGGGTTGGCAGCTTCTCGAGGAGTACAGCGCGAAACGGCGTCCGCTCGCGCATGGCGACGATCACCTCATAATCGCGCAGCCGTTCCGCCAACGCATCCAGCGAACCTGCCATCGGCTCGGTGAATACGTCGAAATCGACCCGATCCGTCAGCGACGTCCAGTCGGCCATCCGCAGGGCTACCTGCTGGTAATCATCAAGTATCGCGCATTTCAGCTTCGCCATCTGGTCTTTCCGCACCTTTTTCAACGATTACCGGAATAGTCCGCCCCGCACTTTTCCACAAATGCCGTCCCAACCGAATTCGGCAATCAATCTGGCAGATTGACGAGCCGGATGATCGAAGGGTGGGGCGCATGGTCTAGGCGATGGCCGCACGGTGCGAAAAATGGGCAGTATCATCGCGCCAGGCGTGGTGCCTGGCCGTCCGGATGGCGCTACCGTGGACTGCGAGGGCCATGTCTGGAACGCGCGTTTTGGCGGGGGATGCATTGTCCGCTCGACGCCTGATGGTTCGCAGCATGTCATCTACCCTTTGCCGGTGTCGCGACCGACCTCTTGCAGCTTCGGCGGAGCAAATCTCGAAAAATTCTTCACCACCACGGCGCGGCAAGGCTTGGGCGAGGCCGAGCTTGCGACGGAGCCGCTCGCGGGAGCCTTGCTGGCGATTGAGCCGGGCGTGTCCGGGATTGCGGAGGGTGCTTTCGTCGCGTGATCCGGTTCAAACGTCTTCGGCGGGCCGGCGACGGCCAAGGGAGAGGACGAGCGCCGAGCCGTTACGGCGATCAAGGCCCACTCGGCACACGATTCACGGGCATGTCCGTGTTCTCGATCCATTGGCAATGGAAACTTCAGTTTCTCGGGCCAGCCCAACTCCAAAAAAGGCTACCATCATGCTCTTTCCTGTCCGAAGGCTTGCCCGGATTGGGAACTTCCAGCGCCATGGCTTCCTGGGCGATTTTCAATGCATCCTGGCGCGAAATCCCTTTTTTCGATTGATCGACCGTCAGCGTTATCAGACTGCCATCGCTGCTGCGGAAATTAAAGGCTTGGCCGGATTTCACATTTGCACGCTTGTCTTTATAGAATTGTTCGGTGTCGATCTTTTTCATTCGAGCCTCCTCTGACTGCCGCTTCCAGCGCGCAATTCGACGCATAAATCAATGCCAATTTGCCCTCGAATTTGGCGTCGATAGTTGTTCTCGTATTACCAACGTTTACAAGAGTTGAGCAGACGGATTGTTCCCGCCGCCAAGCGTTGATCTGCATTAATCACAGCGCGTTGATTCACGCGTTGATTCAAATGAGTTGCAAAGCGACGCGACACATGGCGAAATCCACACATGTGTTCGATTTGGTCTGCTTATTTGGAACATATCCGGCCGACACATGTTCACCGTGTGGGTTTATGTAAAACGCTTAAAGGCGGCAAAGTGGGGTTAGAAAAGCGGTTTAGCAGAGCCGAACCGTTTGATGGTTCTGTCCGAATAATAGATGTGAAGGGGTATCCTTGCCCGATCAGAAAATTAAGCCGCGTTCCTCCAAGACGTCCGGCGGCGAAAAGTTAAAGAGCACGCAAAAGCTTATGGTTGGAGCGAAGCGCGACAAAACGGATATGTGGCGGAGTTCGCACCCTTCGGAGGACCAGTTGAAGGGCCTTGCGGACAACCGAATTGCTATTGAGGCAATCAATCTGGAAATTGATGGCGGGCGTTTCCCCGCCAAAACCATTACCGGTGAGTCTACCATCGTTGAGGCGGACATCTTTTCCGACGGGCACGATACGATTGAGGCGGCGCTTCTCTTTCGAAAATCTTCAGGCGGCGCATGGTCTGAACGGCCGATGGCGTTTCTGGAAAACGATCGCTGGCGTGGGGAATTCGTCTGCACTCAGCCGGGACTCTGGGAATTCAAACTGATTGCGTGGCGGAGCCTCTTCATCACATGGCGCAAGGAGATTGAAAAGAAGATCGCGGCTGGGCAGAAAGTGACGCTCGAATGTGAAGAAGGCCGGCTGCTGGTTGAGAGCGCGGCGAGGCAGGCGGAAGGGTCCGGCGGACCGAAGCTGGCGCGCTTGCTGGCGGACGTAGAGAAGGCGGACGCAAAAGGCAAACTCGACCTTCTTATGGCGGATGAGGCCGTTTCGCTCATGCGAACGGCTGGACCGAGGACCAATCTCAGCCAGTACGATCGCACTCTCGAAGTTTGGGCGGACCGGCCGTTGGCCGCGTTCGGCGCCTGGTACGAAATGTTTCCGCGCTCACAAACTTCTGATCCCTCGCGCCATGGGCGTTTCGACGATGTGCTTGAGAGGCTTTCCTATGTCCGCGACCTCGGTTTTGACGTCCTGTATTTCCCGCCCATTCATCCGATCGGCGCGACCAACAGGAAAGGCCGCAACAACAGCCTCACGCCGGCGCCGGGCGACCCGGGCAGTCCTTACGCGATCGGGTCGACCGACGGCGGGCACGATGCCGTTCATCCAGAACTCGGCACCATCGAGGATTTCGACCGCCTCGTGGACGCTGCCGCGCAGCATGGGCTCGAGATTGCCCTTGATTTCGCCATCCAATGTTCACCGGACCATCCATGGATCAAACAGCACCCGGAATGGTTTGACTGGCGGCCGGACGGAACGATTAAATTCGCGGAGAATCCACCAAAAAAATATGAGGACATCGTCAACGTCCATTTTTACAGGAAAGCTATTCCAGACCTTTGGTATGCGTTGCGCGATATCGTCCTGTTCTGGATGGAACACGGCGTAAAGATATTCCGCGTCGACAATCCTCACACCAAACCCTTCCCCTTCTGGGAGTGGCTGATCGGCGATATTCGCAGTCGAGACCCGGAGGTGATCTTCCTGGCCGAGGCATTTACCCGGCCGAAGGTGATGAAGCGGCTGGCCAAGGTCGGGTTCACCCAATCCTATTCGTACTTCACTTGGCGAAATCTCAAGGAGGAACTGGAGGAATATCTCACCGAACTCACCCAGGGGGAGTGCCGCCATACCATGCGGCCGAACTTCTTCGTCAACACGCCCGACATAAACCCGCTGTTCCTGCAGACCAGCGGCCGGGCAGGATTTCAAATGCGCCTCGTCCTGGCGGCGACACTTGGAGGTAACTACGGAATCTATAACGGCTTCGAGATTTGCGATGCCGCTCCCGTCGCCGGCAAGGAAGAATATCTGGACTCCGAGAAATACCAGGTTCGTGTGTGGGACATGGACGTACCCGGCAACATTCGCGAGGACATTGTTCGGATAAACAGGCTGCGGCGGGAACATGCAGCGATCCGTTCCTTCACTTCGCTGCGTTTCTACAATTTCGCCAACGACAACGTGTTGTACTACGGCAAGAGCGACGCCACGGCGAACAGCTTCCTGCTCTTCCATGTCAATCTGGACCCGCACAATGCGCAGGAGGGATCCTTCGAGGTGCCGATGTGGGAGTTCGGGCTGCCCGATGACGCGTCCATCGAGGTCCAGGACCTGCTTCAGGGCAATCGATTCACCTGGCACGGCAAGACCCAGAGCCTGAGGCTGGAGCCGGCTTCGCGGCCTTACGCCATTTGGCGCATCTTTCCACCGGGGGCGCCGGATGACCAGGGGCAAGAAGAACGCCGACGGGCTCATCGACCGTACCCGGTTCGACTGGTACAAGGACGCCATCATCTACCAGCTTCACGTCAAGGCGTTCCAGGACGCCAACAATGACGGGATCGGCGATTTTGCCGGGCTGATGCAGCGGCTGGACTATATCCAGGATCTCGGCGTCACCGCGATCTGGCTGCTGCCGTTCTATCCCTCGCCCCTGCGCGACGACGGCTACGACATCGCCGACTATACCTCGATCAACCCGTCCTACGGCCAGATGCGCGATTTCCGCGCCTTCATCGCCGAGGCGCATCGGCGCGGCCTGCGCGTCATCACCGAACTGGTCATCAACCACACCTCCGACCAGCATCCGTGGTTCCAGCGGGCGCGCAAGGCCAAGCCCGGCTCGGCGGCGCGCGATTTCTATGTGTGGAGCGACACCGACGAAAAATTTCCGGAAACGCGCATCATCTTCATCGATACGGAAAAGTCGAACTGGACGTGGGATCCGGAGGCCGGCGCCTATTTCTGGCACCGCTTCTATTCGCACCAGCCGGATCTGAACTTCGACAATCCGCGTGTCCTGCAGGAAGTGCTGAAGGTCATGCATTTGTGGCTGGAGATGGGCGTGGACGGGCTGCGGCTCGACGCGATTCCCTATCTGGTCGAGCGGGAAGGCACCAACAACGAGAATCTCCCCGAGACGCATGTCATCCTGAAGAAGATACGCGCCGAACTCGACGCGCATTATTCCGACCGCATGCTGCTTGCCGAGGCCAACCAATGGCCGGAAGACACGCGACCCTATTTCGGCGAGGGCGACGAATGCCAGATGGGATTCCACTTTCCGCTGATGCCGCGCATGTACATGGCGGTCGCACAGGAAGACCGGCATCCGATCACCGACATCATCAGGCAGACGCCGGACATTCCGGAAAACTGCCAATGGGGCATTTTCCTGCGCAACCATGACGAGCTGACGCTCGAAATGGTGACCGACCAGGAGCGCGACTATCTGTGGAAGACCTATGCGGAGGATTCGCGCGCGCGCATCAATCTCGGCATCCGCCGGCGGCTGGCGCCCCTGATGCAGAACGACCGGCGCAAGATCGAACTGATGAATTCGCTGCTCATGTCGATGCCGGGGACGCCGATCCTCTATTACGGCGACGAACTGGGCATGGGCGACAATTATTATCTCGGCGACCGCGACGGCGTGCGCACGCCCATGCAATGGTCGTCCGACCGCAATGCGGGCTTTTCCCGCGCCGACCCGCAACAGCTCTATCTGCCGGTCATCCTCGACCCGATCTACGGATACCAGGCGCTGAATGTCGAGAGCGAAAGCCGCGACGCTTCCTCGCTGCTCAACTGGACACGGCGCATGGTCTCGGTGCGCAAGGAGCACCCGGCGTTCGGCCGTGGAACGACGACGCTGCTCTACCCGCGCAACCGCAAGGTGCTGGCCTATGTGCGCCATTATGACGGCGACAGCATTCTGTGCGTGGCCAACCTCTCGCGCGCGGCGCAGGCGGTGGAGCTCGATCTGGCGCAATGGAAGGGCGCGGTGCCGATCGAATTGTCGGGCCGGTCCGCCTTTCCGCCGGTCGGCGATTTGCCCTATCTGGTGACCCTGCCGGCCTATGGGTTCTACTGGTTCCTTCTCGCCGAAGAGGCCGAGGCGCCTCGCTGGCATCAGCCGGCCCAGGATATTCTTCCGGAATTCGTCACGCTGACCACGCGCGACGGACGGGTTTCCACCGCGCTTTCGGGGCGCGAGAAACAGCTTCTGGAACAGGACATCCTGCCGAAATTCCTGCCGTTGCAGCGCTGGTTCGCCGCCAAGGACCGGGTGGTTGAAGAGACTCATCTGACGCTTTTGGCGGAATTCGCCGATGGCAGGCACGCCTTGACAGCGGTCGACGTCGACGTCGAGGGGGAGGCCCATCGCTATTTGTTGCCGGTCGCGGCGCTGTGGGGCGAAGAAAATCTCGGCTTCGGTGCGCCAAAGCTGAGCTATACGATCGCCAAATTGCGGAAGGGCTCCCGCGTCGGAGCGCTGATCGACGGTGCGTTCGATCAGGATCTGGCGGACACACTCCTCTCCAGCATGCGCGACGGCGGACAGATCGGATCGACCAAGGTACTCTCCGTTTCGAAGGCACCCCGAAGCTCAAATCCATGGTGGAGATCGGCGAGCCACGTCCGCTCGCCGTGCAGCAAAGCAATCTCTCGATCGTCTACGGCGATCAGGTTATCCTGAAAATATACAGGCGCTTGCGCGATGGCGTTCAGCCCGACGTAGAAATTGCCCGGTTTTTGACGGACACAGCTCAGTTTCAGCATACGCCCGCCTTTCTCGGCCTTGCCCAACATGTTTCAACGGAGGGCAGCGAAACGACACTAGCGGCGGCTTTCGCATTTGCCGCAAATCAAGGTGACGCTTGGGAGGCTGTGACTTCCGGTCTCCAGCGTGACGTGGAGGAAAATGATCTCGCCGTCGCGCGGTCGGATGGCGACACTGCGCCGGCTAAAGACACCCATGATTTCCCGTTGAATATTGGCAGCCTACTTGGCAAGCGTACGGCTGAATTGCATCTGGCATTGGCCACCCCGACGGACGATCCGGCATTCAGCGTTGAAGCGGTAACGCCGGACGATCTGAAAGCGTGGTCGCAGGAGGCGTCGGAGGACATCTCGACCATGCTGGAGCGGCTTGAAAGCGCGCTGGCGACCTTGCCCGAAGGTGCCGGCAAGGCCGCCACAAATCTTCTCTCCGTGCGCGCTGAACTCTTCCAGCGCCTGGAAGCTGCGTCCAGTGTGAAGCCTTCCGGCGGCCGCTCGCGCATTCATGGCGACTTCCATCTCGGTCAGGTTCTGGTGGCGCAGAACGATCTTCTGATTATCGATTTCGAAGGCGAACCACGCCGGCCGCTCGAACAGCGCAGGCGCAAGACGAGCCCGTTGCGGGACGTGGCAGGCATGCTGCGGTCGCTGGACTACGCCGCGGCCGCCGCTCTGGAAAAGTATCGCGGCGGCGCCACGGCCGCCAGCGAAGCCGCAGCCCGAAGGGTGGCGGGTTGGCGCGACCTGGCGATCAGGGAATTTCTGGCGTCGTATAGGGAACATATCGCCGGTGGCCCGACTTATCCGGACGATCCCGAAGCGGCTCGCCGGTTGCTCGACCTTTTTCTGTTGCAGAAGGCGTCCTATGAGATCGCATATGAACTCGCGCATCGGCCGGACTGGGTCGGCATTCCGCTGCGTGGCATCTTCGATCTTCTCAACACGGAGACCCCATGAGCGACGCGCGTCCGGCCCAGCCATCCGATGTCGAAGCCATTCTGCGGGGCAGACACGGCAATCCCTTCTCGGTGCTTGGAATGCATGGCGGGGAAGGGCAATCTTTGTCGGTAAATGTGTTCATGCCGCAGGCCGCGACCATTTCAGTGCTGGACTCCAACACGGGCGCAGTGGTCGCAGAGCTCGACAAGATCGACCGGGAAGGGTTCTTTTCTTCCTATCTGAACGGCAGGAAAAGGCGCTTTGCCTACCGGCTGCGAGTTACCGCCGGCGATCAGCAGTGGGTTGTGGAAGATCCCTATCGATTTCCGCCGGTACTGGGCGAACTGGACGAATATCTGATGGCCGAGGGCAAGCATCTCGACCTTTACACGCGGCTTGGCGCGCACCCTACGGCTATAGATGGCGTGAACGGCATCGCGTTTTGCGTATGGGCACCGAATGCGCGCCGCGTCAGCGTGGTTGGGGACTTCAACGCGTGGGACGGCCGTCGCCATCCGATGCGCAGGCGGCTCGGCGTCGGCTTGTGGGAACTGTTCATACCCGGTCTGGGGAAGGGCGAAATCTACAAATACGAAATACTTGGCGTGCACGGAGAGGTGCTGCCGCTGAAAGCGGACCCCGTGGCATTCGGCCAGGAAAACCCGCCGGCGACGGCATCGGTCGTCCGCGGCCTGCCGGAACATCGCTGGACCGACGATGCCTGGATGCGCGGGCGAGCCGCGCGGCAGGACCGGTCGGCGCCGATTTCGATATACGAGCTGCATTTGGGAAGCTGGCGTAGAGGCGGCGAAGGCGAGACCCTGGACTACAAGGCGATCGCCGATCTGCTGGTGCCCTACGTCAAACGCATGGGTTTCACCCATATAGAACTCATGCCCGTTTCCGAGCATCCCTTCAGCGGGTCCTGGGGGTACCAGCCGATCGGCATGTTCGCTCCGACCCGTCGTTTCGGGCCGCCAGAGGATTTTGCCAAATTCGTCAATGCGCTTCACGACGCGGAGATCGGCGTCATCATCGATTGGGTGCCGGCCCACTTTCCAGCGGACGCACACGGGTTGATGCGTTTCGACGGAACGGCGCTTTACGAGCATGAAGACCCGCGCCTCGGCTTCCACCGCGACTGGAACACGCTGATCTACAATTTTGGCCGCTCGGAGGTGGCGAATTTCCTGCAGGCGAGCGCGCTCTATTGGCTCGATCGCTTTCACATCGATGTGCTGCGCGTCGATGCCGTGGCTTCGATGCTCTATCTCGACTACAGCCGCAACCCGGGCGAGTGGATTCCCAACCGCTACGGCGGCAACGAAAATCTAGACGCTATCGCCTTTTTGCGTGACACCAACCAGCGCATTCACGAACGGCACGAAGGCGCGCTGACGATCGCCGAAGAATCCACCGCCTTCGCAGGCGTCAGCCGTCCAGTCGAGGATGGCGGCCTGGGCTTCTCCTTCAAATGGAACATGGGCTGGATGAACGACACGCTGGCCTATATGAGCCAGGATCCGATCCATAGAAAATACCATCACGGCCAGATGACGTTCGGCCTCGTCTACGCTTTTTCGGAGAACTTTGTCCTGCCGATCAGCCATGACGAAGTTGTCCATGGCAAGGGGTCGCTACTCGGCAAGATGCCGGGCGACAAATGGCAGAAATTCGCCAATTTGCGTGCCTATCTTGGCTTCATGTGGGCGCATCCCGGCAAGAAGCTGCTCTTCATGGGCTCCGAGTTCGGCCAGGAGCGGGAGTGGAACCACGATCAGTCGCTGGACTGGCATCTGCTCAACGACCCATTGCATTCAGGCGTCACTCAACTGGTCGCCGATCTCAATCGGCATTACCGCGACAATGCGGCGTTGCACGAACTCGACTGCGACCCGGCAGGCTTCGAATGGATCGAGGCCGGCGATGCGGAAACCAGCGTCTTTGCATTTATGCGCAGGGGCACGGGCGATGCCAAGCCGGTGCTGGCCATTTCGAACATGACGCCTGTCGTTCGCCATGACTACCGAGTGGGCGTGCCGTTCGGCGGTACATGGCGTGAGATTTTGAATACCGATACCGAGATCTATGGCGGCTCCGGCGTCGTTAATTCCGGGACGACAGAAGCCGATGATGTCGGTTGGCATTGGCGTCCCGCATCGCTGCGTATTTCGCTTCCACCACTTGCGACCGTCTATTTCGCTCCAGCTTCCTGAGGGTTTCATGTCCAGATCGCGGTACCGCGTTTCGCACGGTTCGCCTTTTCCGCTGGGAGCCCATTGGGATGGCTCCGGCGTGAACTTTGCCATTTTCTCCGCTAATGCGGAAAAAGTGGAGCTATGCCTGTTCGATGGAGCGGGCCGTCGCGAACTGGAACGTGTGGTGCTTCCCGAATACACGCACGAGGTCTGGCACGGTTACCTGCCGGAGGTGCGGCCCGGCCAACTCTACGGCTACCGCGTGCATGGTCCATATGCGCCGGACGCGGGGCACCGCTTCAACCCCAACAAGCTCTTGCTCGATCCTTATGCGCTCGAACTGCGTGGCGAAATCCGCTGGCATGACGCCGTGTTCGGTTATCGCGTCGGCAACCCACGCAAGGATTTATCCTTCGACAGGCGCAACTCGGCTTTCGTCATGCCCAAATGTGTCGTCGTCGATCCGGCGGTGACGTGGGGAAATGATATCCGTCCGCGCGTGCCGTGGGCGGAAACCATCGTCTACGAGGCGCATGTGAAGGGTATGACCGCGCTATCGGACGATTTGCCGCCCCAATGGCGTGGGACGTTCGCCGGTCTTGCCGACCCGAAAGTCATCGACCATCTGGTGAAGCTGGGCGTCAACGCCATCGAACTGATGCCGAGCCAGGCCTTCTTCGACGATCGGTATCTGGTTGAAAAGGGTCTCACCAATTATTGGGGATACAACACCATCGGATTCTTCGCCCCTGCGACGCGCTACATTTCACCCGGCAGTGGCATCCACGAGTTCAAGCTGATGGTTCGCCGGCTGCACGAAGCAGGCATCGAGGTCATCTTGGATGTCGTTTACAACCACACCGCCGAGGGCAGCGAACTCGGCCCGACGCTTTCCTTCCGGGGGATCGATAATGCGAGCTATTATACGCTGGCTGACGATCCCCGCTATTATTTCGACAGCACCGGCTGCGGCAACACGGTCAATCTGCGCCATCAGCGCGTTTTGCAGATGGTCATGGATTCGTTGCGTTACTGGGTAGAGGAATGCCACGTCGACGGTTTCCGCTTCGATCTGGCAAGCTCGCTTGGGCGCGACCGCGCCATGTTCGATCACAACGCGGTCTTTTTCGATGCCGTTCGGCAGGATCCGGTCATGTCGATGGTCAAGCTTATCGCCGAGCCGTGGGATACCGGCCCGGACGGCTATCAGGTCGGCAATTTTCCGCCCGGCTGGGCCGAATGGAACGACAAGTACCGCGATAACGTGCGGGCGTTCTGGAAGGGAGACGAAGGGATGGCGTCGGAGCTCGCTGGCCATCTTCTCGGCTCGTCGGCGCAGTTCGAAAAACGCGGCCGGCGGCCCTGGTCGAGCGTCAATTTCGTTACCGCGCATGATGGCTTCACTTTGGCGGATGTGGTCAGCTTCAACGACAAGCACAACGAGGCCAATGGCGAGAACAACCAGGATGGACATTCGCATAATTTGAGCTGGAATTGCGGGGCGGAAGGTCAGACAGATGACGACGCCATCCTCGACCTGCGCGACCGCATGCGCCGCAATCTGGTGGCGACCGTTCTCCTGTCGCAAGGCACCCCTATGCTGCTCATGGGTGACGAGGTTGGCCGCAGCCAGGGGGGCAACAACAACGCCTATTGCCAGGACAACGCCATGAACTGGCTGGCTTGGAAAGACCACGGCCAGCGCGACAAAGCGTTTTTCGAATTCGTCCGTTCCGTGACGAAAATCCGGGCCGATCATTCACTTCTGAGACAATGGAAATTCCTGCATGGCAACCCTCGGGAAAACGGCGAGGCCGACATTCGCTGGTTGCGTCCGGATGGCGAGGCCATGCAGCAATCCGACTGGGAGCAGCCGCACACGCGCTCCATGGCAGTCCTGCTGTCGGGATCTGACAGCCATTTGCTGATGCTTTTGAATGCGCATTTCGAAGACGTAGGGTTCAAGCTTCCCCCGTCCGAAAAAGACGTCTGGCGCATGCTCATCGATACGGCGGAAGGTTTCGCCGGGTCGAAAGGAAAAGGCATCGACGATCAGGAAAGGATATCCTTGCCCGGACGCGCGCTCTATCTCCTGGCAAATTGAGGCGCGGCACGTGGCGGGCAAGCAAGCACGTGGCGGCATGAGTTGGGGAGCGGCCGTAACCGGCCCCGGTGAGGTCGATTTCCGGCTATGGGCGCCTGGCCAGAAAGGATTGCGCCTGCGGCTGGGCGACAAGGATCTGCCCATGCTTGCCGCCGGCGACGGATGGTTCGAATTGCGGGCCGACAACGTGGAGCCAGGCGCGCCTTACGCTTTCGTACTTGCCGACGGCCTTGCCGTACCCGATCCGGCTTCGCGCAGGCAGCAGGGCGACGTGCACGGTTCCTCGCTCGTGACCGATCCCGACGCTTATGCGTGGCGAAATGCGGCTTGGAAGGGGAGGCCCTGGGAAGAAGCCGTCATCTATGAAATGCATGTCGGCACGTTCACGCCGCAGGGAACGTTTGCCGCCGCGGGCAAGCGGCTGGCCCATCTCGCATCCTTGGGCATCACTGCGATCGAGCTGATGCCGGTGGCGCAATTTTCTGGAGATCGCGGCTGGGGCTATGACGGTGTCCTGCTCTATGCACCGCATCGCGCCTACGGCACCCCGGACGAGATGAAGGGTTTTATCGACGCCGCACATGGCCACGGGCTGATGGTGCTGCTCGATGTCGTCTACAACCATTTCGGCCCGGACGGGAATTACCTGCCACGCCTGGCGCCAGAGTTTTTTGATCCCGCCGAGAAGACGCCGTGGGGACCGGCCATTGCCTATGGCCAGGAACCCGTCCGCCGCTATGCGATCGAAAACGCGCTCTACTGGCTGGGAGAGTTCCGCCTCGACGGGTTGCGTCTCGACGCCATCGACCAGATCAGGGACGCAACCTCCGCAGTGCACATGCTGGTCGATCTCGCGCGTGAGGTCAGGCAGAAATGGCCGGATCGATACATCCATCTAACGACCGAAGACAACCGCAACATCACCGCGCTGCATGAGCGCGATGCGCAGCGCGATGTCGCCCTATACACGGCTGAGTGGAACGATGATTTTCACAATGCGGCGCACGCTATCGCGACCGGCGAAAGCGAAGGGTATTATGCCCACTTTGCGGAAAACGCCGTGGCGAAGTTGGCCCGGTCGCTGGCGGAGGGCTACGTTTTTCAAGGCGATGCCGCTTGGGGCGATAATGGTCGCGGCGAGCCGAGCAGCCACCTTCCGCCTACGACCTTCATCGATTTCCTGCAAAATCATGACCAGACGGGCAACCGCGCGTTCGGCGAACGGCTAACCCTCCTTGCCGACCCGGCGATGCTGCGCGCCTTGTCCGCGATATTGGCGTTGTCGCCTCACATTCCAATGTTTTTCATGGGGGAGGAGTATCGGCGGGATTCGCCCGTTCTCCTTCTTCACCGATTTCCATGGCGACCTTGCCGATGCCGTGAGGAACGGGCGGCGACGCGAATTCGCGGGCTTCGCCGCTTTCGAAAACGATGCCGAAATCAAAAAGATCCCGGATCCGAACGCCGGGGAGACATTCGGCATCGAAGCTCGACTGGGGAAGGGCGGAAATGCCCGAAGGTCGCGCTTTCCTTGCTCGCCTGGAAAATCTTCTTGCCTTGCGATGCAGTCACATCGTGCCGCTTCTGGCCGAAGCCGGTGGGCTTAGCGGTACGGTTCTTGAGGCGCGGGAAGGGATTGTCGCGGTCGACTGGCAACTGGGCGGTTCGGTGCTGTCGTTGAGGGCGAACCTTTCCACTCGCTCGGCCGCGTGTCCGCCGCTTCGAGGGCAGGTCCTGTATTCCGAACCTTCGCAGGTGGCGGATGTCTTGGTTGCTGAGGGGAATCTGCCGCCCCTTTGCGCGGTTTTCGGCATCGCCGCGGGAGGCGCCAGATGACCGGCAAATCCTTGGAGGAGCTTGCGCGGCGCAACGGGATCGCGCTGGCGCACCGGCCGCAAGGCTATACCGATGAACAGAAGATTTCGATCCTTGGCAGAACGCTCGAACTGGTCGGGGTTTGGGCTACGGACGACCATCGCCCCGAGGCGCAGGAGCCGCCCGTTCTGGAAGCGCCGCAAGGCGTTAGCGCATACCTTCCCGACTGGATGGAAAACGCGCGCGCGTGGGGCATCGCCGTCCAGCTTTATGAATTGCGCTCACGCCGCAACTGGGGCATCGGCGACTTCGCCGACCTCTCGGAGTTTTGTACAATCGCCGGGTCGGCGGGCGCGGATTTCGTCGGCATCAACCCGGTGCACGCGCTCTTTCTCGCCGAGCCGACGCGCTGCAGCCCGTTTTCGCCGTCCAGCCGGCGCTTTCTCAACCCGATCTACATCGCCGTCGACCGGGTGCCCGGATATTCGTCCTCCCTTGCGGACGAAGGATTGCTCGCCACATTGCGCGAAGCAAAAATAGTCGATTATGCGGGAGTGGCCGGCGAAAAACTGCGTGTCCTGCGGCTTCTATGGGCAGCGGACCGCTCCGACAGGAACGCTTTCGCCCAATTCAAGCGGGAGAATGGCGCCGCGCTTGAACGTCACGCGCTGTTCGAAGCGCTGTCTTTGCGGATGGTAGAGGAGGGACATGGCAGCGGTTGGACCTCATGGCCGCAGCGCTTCCACAATGCGCGAGACGCGGCCGTCGCAGCGTTCGCCGAAGCTGAAGCCGCCGAGATCGAATTTCAAATGTGGCTTCAATTCCTTGCTTTCCAGCAATTGCAGGAGGCTTCGTCGGCTGCGACGGAATCGGGCATGCGAATCGGTCTTTACCTCGATGTCGCGGTCGGCGAGACGCCGGACGGCTCGGCGCGCTGGACCGAGCCGCAGCGCTTCGTCGCCGATGCCAGCATCGGCGCGCCCCCCGACGTCTTCACCGCCGACGGCCAGCACTGGGGACTTGCTCCTCCGGCGCCCGCCATGAAGCCGACGGGGGGGCTGGAGGCCTACAGGCGCATGATCGAGGCGGCTGCGCGACATGCCGGGGCAATCCGCATCGACCATGCGATGTCCTTGTGGCAGCTTTTCTTCGTACCGGAGGAGGATGTCCCGGCGCATGGTGCCTATGTGCGCTATCCGATCGACGAATTGCTGCGCATCGTCGCCGACATTTCGCATGCTGAGCGGACGATCGTGATCGGCGAGGATCTGGGATATGTGCCGGACGGCTTTCGCGAGGTCATGCACGCGGCGCGCATCCTGTCCTATCGCATTCTCTATTTCGAGAATGGCGAAGCGGGATTTTTCGCCCCCGACCACTATCCCCGAATGGCGCTGGCATGCCTGTCTACCCATGATTTGCCGACGCTGCGGGGCTGGTGGCGCGCCGACGACATCCGGCTGCGCGCCGAGCACGGCTTGATCGAAGCGGCGGCGGTGGCGACGCAGATCCGCGATCGTTCCGCCGAGCGCTTTCAGCTCGTGCGGGCCCTTGCCGCGTCAGGCGCGCTGCCGCATGAAAGCGTCGCCGATGCCGAAGCGAGCGCTGGCGATCCCGACTCCAGCCTCCCCACGGCGATCATGGCGGCCGCACACCGCTTCATAGCCCAGACGCCGTGCCTGCTGGCCGTCGCCCGCTTGGCTGATCTCGCCGGGGAAGAGAAACCAACCAACCTTCCCGGCACCGTCGACAGCTACCCGAACTGGCGGCTGAAATCGTCGGTCTTTCTGGAAGAGCTCGCAGCGGCTCCGTTCTTCGCCCTGGTCACGGGCGCGATGGCGGCGGAACGGCCGAAAAATCCATGAGGACAATCACCGCAACCTATCGCCTGCAGTTTCGCAATGGCATGACCTTCGATCGCGCCATCGAGGGCATTCCCTATCTCAAGCGGCTGGGTATCAGCCATCTTTACGCCTCGCCCATCTTCGCGGCGTCTCCGGCTCAACGCATGGCTAGACATCACCGACCATGGCGAGATCGACCCCGTCCTCGGGGGAATGGAAGGACTGGAGCGGCTGTGCGCGGCGCTGAAAGAGGCGGGCCTCGGCCTTATCCTCGACATCGTGCCCAACCACATGGCTGCATCGCTGGAAAATCCTTGGTGGCGCAGTGTCGTCGAATGGGGCGAGCAGAGCCGTTTCAGCGCCTATTTCGACATTGACTGGTGCGAGAAGCTGACCTTGCCGATGCTCGGCCGGTCCCTGGAGACGCGATCGCGGCAGGCGAGCTTACCATTGGGCTTAACCGGGGGACAGGCGGGCTGGCGTTGAGATATTTCGACTGGCTGCTGCCTCTCCATCCCCATACCTACGCTATTGCATTCGCAGGCTTGAACGACGCGCTGGCGCCGGCAATCACCGAAGTAGCACGGTCTGCATATCCGGGGTCGGAGCAGGCTTTTGCATGCTCAACTGCGAGAGTTTCTCTCCGACAATGGTCCTGCCGATCGCCTTGACTGGAAGCTCTGCGAGCGGTCGCGCCAGCCCGAATATCTGCGTCGGGTCCTGGAGGCTCAACCGTGGCGACCGACGTTCTGGAAGGAGGCCCGCAACCATCTTAGCTATCGGCGCTTCTTCGAGGTGACCGGCCTTGTCGGCGTCCGCGTCGAGCTCGAAGACGTTTTTGCTGACGTTCATCGCCTCATCTTCGAACTCGTCAAGAAAGGCATGGTTGACGGCTTGCGCATCGATCATGTCGACGGATTGGCGGATCCGACGGCCTATCTGACCCAATTGCGCCGCGCCTTCGGACCCGAAACCCCCATCTTCGTCGAAAAAATATTGGGGCCCGAGGAAAGGCTGCCGCCGGCATGGGATATATGCGGGACCACCGGATACGAATTCATCGCCGCACTCGCCGACGGGCTCGTTGATGTGGAAGGCGTGGCCGAGCTTCACCGGATTTACGACGGGGTAACCCAGAGGACTGGCGACCCGGCCGGCGATATCGCTGCCGTCAAGGAACGCATCGCCTCGCACAATTTCGCGGGCGAAGTCGATCGTCTGGCGGGCCTTGCAGCGACGCGTGCGGTACAGCCGCATCGGGAGCCTTGACAGATGCGATAAAAGACGCTATCGTCCAGATCTTGGCGGCCTTTCCGGTCTACCGGACATATACCGATGCGAACGGCCTGTCGGCCAGCGACCGGGATCTGCTCGGCACGGTGGCTCCAGCGTATCGGCGGGTGTGGGCGACCAGGATGCCGTTGACGCGATTTTCGGCCTGTTGCTTGACGATTTCCCCGACGCCGCACGCGAACTCGCGCTGCAGTTTCGCATACGGTTCCAGCAATTGTCGGGACCGGTCACGGCGAAGTCGGTCGAGGATACGTTCTTCTACCGGTACAATCCCCTGATCGCCCTGAACGAAGTCGGCAGCCACCCGGATCAGGCCCTCGGCGGCCTGGCGGATTTTCATCAGTTCATGGAGGAGCGCGCTAAGGCTCAACCGTTTGGCCTATCGGCGACCGCGACTCACGATACCAAGCGCGGCGAGGATGCGCGCGCCAGGCTCTACACGCTGAGCGAGGCACCGGAGGTGTGGGCCGAGGCGGTGCGGCGCTGGAGTGCCATGAACCAGAAATCGACTGAATCCACCGATAGCGGGCCGGTGCCCGAACCCGAAATCGAATGGATGTTCTACCAGGCGCTGCTGGGCGCCTGGCCGGGCGGGAAAGCAGTCGCATCCGAGGCGGGCCTCGCCGACTTGCGCGCGCGGTTTGGCCCATACATGGAAAAGGCGTTGCGAGAGGCGAAACTCCGGACCGATTGGGTTGATCCCAATGCCGAATACGAGGACGCCGCAAGACGCTTCGTCGACCGGACGCTCTCTGCGGAAAACCGTCCCTTCCTCGACGATTTCCAGACGACTGTCGGCCCGTTCATGCGCGCCGGCGCGCTCAATTCGCTTTCTCAGACGCTGATCAAACTGACCGCACCCGGCATTCCCGACATCTACCAAGGGTCCGAGCGCCTCGATCTAAGCCTGGTCGATCCCGACAATCGGCAAATGCTCGATTTCGCTTCTGCCGCCCGCTCCTTGAATTCTGAAGAGACTTTGGCACCCTCGAAAGACAATTTGGCGAACGGCGTTTACAAGCAATGGCTGATCTCCCAATGCTTGGCGCTGCGCCAGTCGGTTCACGAGCTTTTCAGCCAGGGAGCTTATGTCCCGCTTGAGGTTCTAGGCGAGAAGCGCAACCACATCATCGCTTTCATGCGGCGCGACCGCTCCAGCGCTGCCATCAGCGTAACGCCTCGGCTTCCGGTGCGGCTGCTCGAGGGCAAAGATCATTTGCTTCAGCCTGCCTGCTGGAGTGATACGCGTGTCGTCTATCCGGGTGGGTTGACCGGGTACTCCGACGTATTGACGCATCGAACATACGAGGCTTCGCCGCAATTAAGAGTCGATCATTTACTCGCCAGGCATCCCGTCGCTCTTCTAATAATTGCCTAGGGTCAGGACCTATTAATTTTGTTTGAGATGTGATTCACGGTTTCCGATCAGGAGGCCGTTATGGGTGATTTGTTTCTGCTGAGCGAGCGTCAGATGGGGCGGATATGGTCGTTCTTCCCGCTGTCGCATGGAGTTCCGCGAGTGGATGATCGCCGGATCGTCAGCGGCATCATCTTCGTGATCCGGAACGGCCTGCGGTGGCGCGACGCGCCGGCCGGCTACGGCCCGCACAAGACGCTCTACAATCGCTTCATCCGCTGGAGCCGGCTCGGCGTCTTCGACCGCATCTTCGCCCGGCTCGCCGGCGAAGGACCCAAACCCGAGCGCATCATGATCGATGCGACGCATCTGAAGGCCCACAGCACGGCGACGAGCCTGCTAAAAAGGGGGGATGTTCCCCGTCGTATCGGGCGAATAAACGGCGGGCTGAGGCGGCAATTTATGTCGTCTTTACAATCGCTTAGATAAACATCGGCTTAAGGAAGATGGCGGAGGGAGTGGGATTCGAACCCACGGTGGGCTTGCACCCACGCCGGTTTTCAAGACCGGTGCCTTAAACCGCTCGGCCATCCCTCCGGCTGAAGAACCCGGTGTACAATTTTCGGCGCCTTCATCATTAAAAAAAGAATGCGCCGCAGCATTTCCGAACAACGCCGTCGCCGGCGCATTTATCGGCTGGCAGGCGGCTGCGTCAACCTGTTCGGTAAGGCACGGTCCTCGGTCAAGGAAATTTCGGCAAGGAACCCAAATCCCTGCAGCTCTTTCCCTCCCGCGATCAACTCTCAAGCCCGAAGGACTTGAAATACGATAACGGTGATTTAGCGTAGCGCGCATCGGCGGGGGCGCAAAATGGCGGTAATTCTTGCAAGTCTGATAGCGCTCGGTCTGACCATCGTGTCGGTTCTGGTGCACTATGAAGCCTTTCGGCTGGTCGCCCATTCGGCGCGCGCGGCCAGTTCGGCGGATTTTCCGAACCGGCGCAGATTGTTGATCGTCATCTTTGGAGCACTGGCCGCGCACACGTTCGAAATCTCGATCTATGGCCTGGCGTTTTGGGCGATTCCCGTCAAAACGTCGCTGGGGGCGATCATCGGCATGACCGACAACACCTATGTCGATTATCTCTATTTCTCGATAACGAATTACACGACATGGAGTAATCGCGGGAGCGATTCGCCCCAAGGCCAGAATGTGATGGCATTGAAGAGCGGGTGGTTGTTCCCCGATAAGATGGAGATACGGGCTCACGACTGGAAGCCGGGCCCAAGCATCGAACGGAGAACAACCATGGGCGAATATATCGGTCTCGACGTGTCGTTGAAAGAGACGGCGATTTCTGTGCGGCGTGAAGGCAAGCGGGTCTGGCGCGGCAAATGTCCTTCTGATCCGAGCCTGATCGCAGAGGTGATCCGCAAGCACGCGCCAGCGGCAGAGCGGGTGGTGTTCGAGACCGGACCTTTGTCGGTGTGGTTCTATCATGCTCTGAACGCCGAAGGACTTCCGGCCATCTGCATCGACGCCCGCCATGCCAAGGCCGCGCTCGACATGGCACCGAACAAGACCGATGCGAACGACGCTGACGGCTTGGCCCATCTGGCCGAGGTTGGCTTCTACCGCTCGGTGCGGGTGAAGGGCTATGACAGCATGCTGGTCCGCACGCTTGTGGCCGCGCGGACCAGGTTGGTCAGGATCACGACCGATCTCTCCAACCAGATTCGCGGGCTCATGAAGACGTTCGGTCTGGTCATTCCGCGAAGCAAGGGCGGCAAGTTCGAAGCCGAAGCCCGGCGCCTGCTGGCCGGTCAGGAAGAGCTTGCCCGGATTGTCTTGCCACTTCTCGAAGCCTGGCTCAGCATGCGCGCCCGCGCTGCTGAACTCGGACAGCAACTCGTCGCCAACGCCCGGCACAATGACGCATGCCAGCTGCTGATGTCGATCCCCGGCGTCGGCACCATCACTGCGACTTCATTCATCGGCGCCATCGAAGACCCATCGAACTTCAAGACATCGCGCGCTGTCGGCGCGTGGCTGGGCTTGACAACCCGACGCTATCAATCCGGCGAAGTCGATTATGATGGTCATATCTCGCGGCGTGGCGATCCTCATCTGAGAGGGCTTCTCTATGAGGCCGCAGTCGTGATCCTGACGCGCTGCCGGGCTGACAGCAGCCTGCGCACATGGGGGCTGAAGCTGCGCGAGAAGATCGGCTTCAAGAGGGCAGCTGTCGCTGTCGCCCGCAAGCTGGCCGTCATCATGCACGCGATGCTGAAATCCGGTGAGTTGTTCAACCGGGAAGAAGAAGCCATGGCCTGATCCATAAGGAAGTTCGAATGCGCCTGCCCGAGGCGTAACGAGACGTCCCTGCCAGGACGTGGGCCGAGTTATTCCGCTGTCTCAGTTGCATCGTTGGCGCCACAACGCCCGCGATTGCGTTTCAAACCTTGGAAGGCTCATCCCTCGCGAAGCCCATCATGCGGCGGCTTCATGTCGACCGCGAAGACGACCGTGCTCCCGGCAAACGACACCTCAATGCGAATTTGGGCTTGCATTTCGTTCCGCGATTAGACGACGCTTGGGATTGGCGACCTCCATGCCATCGGCGCGTTGCGGCTGGTCGCCGCCTCCGAGGCGTTGACGGGTCTGGTGCTGCTGAGCTGGACCGCGTCCTTCACCTATCTCTCCATGGAAAACTTCTGGAAGCCGCCCAGATGAGACCGGGTTCCAGCCACTCCGCAAGCCCCGATGACGACAATGGTGTCGGCGCAGAGGAAACAGAACATTATTTGCCACAATCTTGCCGGTTTCGCGCCATAGTCGGTTAATCGGGTTTCAATAATTTTATGGGAACAAGAAACTTAACTTGCCGGGTGACAGGGGCTTTTTGTCCGGCTTTGATTGAGTTTCGCGGCGGAACCGGTTAGGTGGCCGTCGTGTATGAGACGAGGGGACCAACCGAGCATGGTGGCAGCCAACCCGCACCGGCGCCTTAAACAAGCGTTGTCCGTGCTCTCGGTTACCGCATCTGCGATTATGCTTGCGGCTTGCACCACAACCGGGCCATCGGCGAGCAGCCAGAAGCATTCAAACGAATATTTTTCGGCCGCTGAATACGGCGTGCCGGCGAGCCCGCGCGTCACCAGCAAACGTTCGCGCCTGCCTCGGCGCGAAGGCCGCGCCCAACTGGGGCAGCCGTACAAAGTCCACGGCAAATGGTATTACCCCAAGGAAAATCGTGACTATAAGGCGGTCGGCGCCGCTTCATGGTATGGCGACGCCTTTCACGGCCGGCTGACGGCCAATGGCGAAATTTATGACATGAACCGGCTCACAGCGGCGCATCCTACGATGCCGCTGCCAAGTTATGCACGGGTTACGAATTTCAAGGACGGCAGTTCCGTCGTGGTGCGGGTGAATGACCGCGGGCCTTACGCGCAAGGCCGCGTAATCGACCTTTCCAAGCGAGCCGCCGAGATGCTGGACTACAGCACCGCCGGCGTTGCCAAGGTGAAGGTCCAATATATTGGGCCCGCGCCGTTGGAGCCGAACGACGACAGCTATCTGATGGCTTCTTATCATCCGGGCAAGAACGCCACGCCACTGCCGGGCGAAAATATCGCGACTGGCGTGATGGTCGCCATGAACGGGTCCACGCCGACCAGTTCGCGCCACGCCGTTCCATTCCCCGGGCAATTGGACAGCGCCGGACTTCCGACGGGCGCTCCGGCGCCACGTCCCGATCCGCAGGTGCAAATGGCCTCCGCGGCGACTGCCGAAATATTCGATGGCAGTGATCCAGTCCTTCCCGCCGTGGGACCGATCGTACCCGAACGCCCGCTTGTAAGTCTTGCCGCCTACGGGACGGCAGAGAACCTTCCGGTTATGGGCTATGCCGAGAGCCGCGTTGCGCGTGCGTCCCAGGCATTAGACGCATTGACCGGACACCAGACCATGACGCCCGCCGATGTGGTGGCGTCGTGGAAGCGTTTCCAGCCCGTGAACGCCGATGAAGGCGCCTATATTTCCGTTGGGACGTTCGCCAGCGCCGAGCAAGGCAGAAAACAGGCGCTGGATCTTGCCGCTTATGGCCGCCCCGAGGTCGAAGCATCCACTTTCGGCTCCAAAGTGGTCTATAGCGTCAATCTATATCCCAATGGCCGCGCTTCGCTCGACGAAATGCTCCAGCAGGCATGGAACAATGGCGCAAAAGACGCCATGACCGTCCGCGAATAATCCGGCCCGTTCACCATTCTCCGCCTATTCGTTTGATTATCTTGCGCTCACGCTGCTAGCCTTGGGCCAGATCGCGGCGGGATGGGACATATCCAGGCTCGCGATAATGTTGGCGCAGGGCGAACGGGAGCCAGGGTGAAAGCGCGTACGTTCAGAAGTCTCGCGCAAGTCGCGAGCGCACTTCTCTTGATGGCCTCGATCTGGGTTCCGGCCGCGCACGCGCAGCTTTTCTCGACGCGGGCGTCGGAAGCCTACATGATCGACGCCGACACCGGGACTATCCTTTTCTCCAAGAACGCCGACAAACTTATTCCGCCCGCATCTCTCGCCAAGCTCATGACGATCGAGATCGTTTTCCATGCGATCAAGAGCGGGCGGCTCAATCTGGACGACAATTTCTATATCAGCGAGAACGCCTGGCGGAATGGCGGCGCCGGTTCCGGCGGCTCGACCATGTTCGCCAAGGTCAAGTCGTCCATACGCCTGGAGGATCTGATCAAGGGCATGGCGGTGGTCTCGGCCAACGACGCCTGCATCGCCATAGCCGAAGGCATGGCGGGATCGGAACAGAACTTCGCCAAACTGATGACGGAGCGAGCCCGCGCGCTCGGCTTCGCCCACATGGTCTTCAAGAACGCGACGGGTCTGCCGGCGGACGGCCAGGTCGTGACGGTCAAGGAACTGGCCCTTCTCGGCCTGCACATCTGGCGCGAATATCCCGACCTCTATCACTATTTCTCGCTGCCGGATTTTACCTGGAACAAGATCAAGCAGCGCAACCGGAACCCTCTATTGAGGATGGATATCGGCGCCGACGGCATGAAGACCGGTTTCACCGATGCCTCCGGCTACGCCATCGTCGGCTCTGTTGAGCGCGGCGGAAAACGTCTCTTCGTCGCCTTGAGCGGCATGGCCAGCGAAGGTGAACGCGCCGAGGAGAGCCGCAAGATCCTCGACTGGGGCATTCGCGCCTTCGAGAAATCGCAACTGTTTGCCGGCGGCGAAGTCGTGGCGCGCGCTTCGGTGTTCGGCGGAGATCAGTCGAGCGTGCCGCTGAAATCGAAGGGTCCGGTGTCGATCTTCGTTCCGTTGACCAATCGAGATCAGTTGACGGCCCGCGTGATTTACAAGGGACCGCTCGTCGCGCCGGTAGCGGATAATACGCCGGTCGGCACGCTGCGCGTCTGGATCGGCGATACGCTGAGCCAGGAGACGCCGCTCTACACGGCGGATGCCGTTGGCAAGGGCACAATTTACCAGCGCGCGACAAGTGCGCTGGAAGAGTTGGCGGTAGGCTGGCTTCGATAGAAACAACGGATTGCCGCATGGATTTTTGGGGCCGTACCGCATAGTTACGACAGATGGGCAGGTAGCCCGTTTCATCCTCAATGCGGGGAAATGCGGAATTGACGCGCGGACTGTTCATCACATTCGAAGGCGGGGAGGGAGCTGGCAAGTCGACCCAGATACGCTCGCTTGCGCAGTCCCTGGCCGCTGACGGCCACGAGGTCGTGATGACCCGGGAACCCGGCGGTTCGCCCGGCGCGGAAGCCATCCGCCATGTCGTCCTTTCGGGGGCGGCCGAACCCTTTGGTGCGCCGATGGAGGCAGTCTTGTTCGCGGCAGCCCGCGCCGACCACATCGCCCGCACCATCCGGCCGGCGCTGGCGCGTGGCGCTGTCGTGCTGTGCGATCGGTTTGTCGATTCCTCGCGCGTCTATCAAGGCGTGACCGGCGGCATCGACCCGTCATTGATGAAGGCGCTGGAACACGCGACGGTGGGTGACATGATGCCCGATTTGACACTGATCCTCGACATCGATCCCGAAGAGGGATTGCGCCGCGCCGGCATCCGCCGCGGTGCGTCCGCCGCCGACCGCTTCGAAAAGGAGGCGCTTTCGCTGCATCGGCGCCGGCGTAAGGCATTTCTGGAGATCGCCCGGCAGGAGCCGCGTCGTTGCAAGGTCATCGACGCTTCCCGCACCCCCGAACGAATTGCCGCCGAAATTCTCGATGTCGTCGGCGCGGCGATCGAGCAGGCTGGGCTGGAACCCGGAAGGGTCGCGGGCTGATGTTCGAGCGCCTCGCACCCGAGCAATATGACAGCATCCCGGGCGTCCCCGAACCGGCGGAAAACCCGCGCCTGATCGGTCATGCCGAGGCGTCGGCGCTCCTCGCCGGCGCGTATCGAGCCGGCAAGCTGCATCATGCGCTGTTGCTCGCCGGTGCGCACGGTATCGGCAAGGCGACGCTGGCTTTTCACCTCGCGCGCCATCTGTTGAAATATCCCCGCTCCGAAGCCGCGCCCGACAGGCTGGAGGATGCCGATGTCGGGACGCCGTTATTCCGGCAGGTCGCCAGTGGAGCGCACCCATCGGTGCTCAATCTGACGCGCCCGTATGACGACAAACGCAAGGTTTTCAAAACCGTCGTCACCGTCGAGGAGATCCGCCGGGTCAATCGGTTCCTGTCGATGACGTCGCATGATGGTGGCTATCGAATTGTCATCGTGGACTCCGCCGATGACATGAATGCCAGTGCCGCCAATGCGTTATTGAAGAGTTCTTGAAGAACCGCCTCCACGGACGGTGTTTCTTTTGATCACGCACGCGCCAGGCAGGCTTTTGCCGACGATCCGGTCGCGATGCCAGACCGTCCGGCTGAACCCTCTGTGATGAAACATCGCTGCTTTCCGTCCTTTCAACCCTCGAAACGGACTTGCCGGGCGACCCGGCATCTCTCTCGCCCTTGCGGCGCGCGCCGAGGGAAGCGCACGTTCGGCGATCCTTCTGACCCAGTTCGGTGGGCTTGAAATCGGCGAGGCGCTTGAGGGTGCACTTGCGGCTCCCCGATTCGATGTCGCGGCGGCACACCGGCTCGGTGACGCGGTCAGCGGCCGTGACAAGACCATCCAGTTTTCGATCTTCAACCAGGCCGCACTGGGGGCGATCGGCGAGGCGGCGGGCAGGGCGGCCGATCAGGGCGACATGGAGAGGGCAGGACGGCTCTCGAATTTCTGGGCAGAGGCCAATCAGAAGGTCATCGAGACCGATGTCTACAATCTCGATAGGAAACAGCACGCGGTCGCCCTCATGGGCCGCATGCACGAGATGATGCACGCATGAGCGCCGCATGTGTACCGGGATGGCAATCGCCCGCCCGATGCGCTATCTGACCGCCATCCCAGACAGTCCGGAACCCTTTCATGCCCGCCGAAAAATTCTACATCACCACGGCGATTTCCTATCCCAACGGCAAGCCGCATATCGGCCATGCCTATGAATTGATTGCCACCGACGCCCTTGCGCGCTTCCAGCGCCATGACGGCAAGGATGTTTATTTCCTCACCGGTACGGACGAACACGGCATCAAGATGCTGCAGACGGCGCGCAACGAGGGCATCACCGCGCGTGAACTCGCTGATCGCAACTCGAACATGTTCCGTGACATGGCTGCATTGCTGAACGCGTCCAACGACGATTTCATCCGCACCACGGAAGCCCGCCATTACGAGTCCTCGCAGGCCATCTGGCGGGCGATGGCGAAGAACGGCGACATCTACAAGGGCGGCTATGCCGGCTGGTATTCGGTCCGCGACGAGGCGTATTACGGCGAGGACGAAACCGAGCTTCGCGACGACGGTGTGCGCTATGGCCCGCAGGGCACGCCGGTCGAATGGGTAGAGGAGGAGAGCTACTTTTTCCGCCTGTCAGCCTATCAGGATCGCCTTCTCGACCTCTACGAGCGCAATCCGGGCTTCATCGGGCCTGTCGAGCGGCGCAACGAGGTTCTAAGCTTCGTCCGGTCAGGCCTCAAGGATCTGTCGATCTCCCGCACCACCTTCGATTGGGGCGTCCCGGTGCCCGGCGACGAAAAGCATGTGATGTATGTCTGGGTCGACGCGCTGACGAACTACATTACCGCTGTCGGCTATCCCGATGAAAACTCAGAGAAATGGCGTTTCTGGCCATGCGATGTTCACGTCATCGGCAAGGACATCGTGCGCTTTCACTCCGTCTACTGGCCGGCGTTCCTGATGTCGGCCGGCATCGAGTTGCCCAAGCGCGTCTTCGGCCACGGCTTCCTCTTCAACCGTGGGGAGAAGATGTCGAAATCGGTCGGCAATGTCGTCGATCCATTCGCGCTGGTCGAACACTACGGCCTCGACCAGGTGCGCTACTTCCTCCTGCGCGAGGTTCCGTTCGGGCAGGACGGAAGCTACAGCCATGACGCGATCGTCAACCGCACCAATGCCGACCTAGCCAACGACCTCGGCAATCTGGCGCAGCGTTCGCTCTCCATGATCGCCAAGAATTGCGAGGGCAGGGTGCCGACGCGAGGCGACCTGCAGGAGGCGGACCGCGCCATCCTCGCGCAGGCCGATGCGGCGCTCGACACGGCGCGCGGCGCCATGGGCGAGCAGGCGATCCATTTGGCGCTGGCGGCGATCTTCGCCGTCGTCTGCCGAGGCCAATCGCTATTTTGCCGCGCAAGAGCCATGGGCGCTGCGCAAGAGCGATCCGGCGCGCATGGAAACGGTGCTTCACACGACGGCTGAGACGATCCGGCGCGTCGCCATCCTGTGCCAGCCGTTCATCCCCGGATCGGCGGCGAAGCTGCTGGATCTCCTTGCCGTTCCGGAAGACGACCGCGCCTTCGCGCACTGGAGACGGCCAGGCGCTGCGGCCCGGAACGCCTCTGCCGCCGCCGCAAGGCGTCTTTCCGCGTTACGTCGATCCAGGAAGCCGCGAGAATAGCCTATGCTTGTCGATAGCCACTGCCATCTGGACTTCCCGGATTTCGCCGACGAGCGCGATGAGATCGTGGCGCGTGCCCGCGCCGCCGGGATCGGGTGCATGGTCACCATCTCTACCCGCGTAAAAAAATTCGACTCCGTCCGCGCGATCGCCGAGGCCTATGACGATGTTTGCTGCTCGGTCGGTACACATCCGCACAACGCCGCCGAAGAGCCGGACGTGACCACCGAAGAACTAGTGCGCTGTCGGCTCATCCGAAGGTGGTCGCGATCGGAGAAGCCGGCCTCGACTATTTCTACGACCGTTCGCCACGCGATGTGCAGGCGGTCGTCTTTCGCCGCCACATCGCCGCCGCGCGGCAGACCGGCTTGCCGCTGGTCATCCATTCGCGCGATGCCGACGATGACATGGCAGCGATCTTGCGCGACGAAACAGGAAAGGGCGCTTTCCCCTTCATTCTGCATTGTTTTTCGTCGGGAGCCAAGCTGGCCGCCGCAGGCATTGAGCTTGGCGGGTACCCTTTCCTTTTCGGGCATCCTGACCTTCAGGAAATCCGACGATTGCGCGCCATCGCCAAAGGCATTCCGCACGACCGGCTGCTGGTGGAAACCGACGCGCCATACCTGGCACCCGTGCCGTTTCGCGGCAAACGCAATGAACCGTCCTATGTCGTTCACACGGCATCGGTTCTGGCCGATACGCTCGGATTGAGCATCGAGGAAGCGTGGACGCTGACGACCGACAACTTTTTCCGGCTTTTTTCGAAGGCGCCGCGGCCAAAGGCACGGGAAGCCTGATCGTGGCGGACCTTCTGCGCCTGACGATCCTTGGCTGCGGTTCATCGCCCGGCACGCCACGTATCACCGGCGACTGGGGCAATTGCGATCCGTCCAATCCGAAAAACCGCCGGCGGCGCGCCGCGGCCCTCGTCGAACGCATCAGCGACAGCGGCGTCACGACTGTCGTCATCGATACGGGACCGGATTTTCGCGAACAGATGATCGACGCCCGGGTCCAGAGCATCGATGGGGTTCTCTATACCCATCCGCATGCGGACCACATTCACGGCATCGACGACCTTCGCGGCTTTGTACTGGCGCAGCGCAAGCTGATGGACATCCATGCCGACAAGCCGACCCTCGAGCGGCTGAAGGAAGCCTTCGGCTATTGCTTCGAGACGCCGCCGGGGAGCTCCTATCCGCCGATCCTGCGCGCCCATACCATCGCCCATGATGCACAGGTGACCATAGAAGGAGAGGGGGGTACCCTCACCTTCGAGCCGCTTCCGCAAATCCATGGTGACATCATTTCGCTCGGCTTCCGCATCGGCGGCCTCGCCTATTGTCCCGATGTGAGCGATTTTCCCGCCGGTACCGCGCCAAAACTTGCTGGGCTTGATGTGCTGGTGCTCGACGCGTTGCAGTACAAGCGCCATCCCAGCCATTTCTCGCTCGAGGAAGCACTGGACTGGATCGACCGCCTGAATCCGAAACAGGCGGTCCTGACTCATATGCACATACCATTGGATTACGAGACCGTGCGAGGTGAAACACCCGCGGGCGTCGAACCTGGCTTCGATGGTATGGTGATCGAACTGCCCTATGAATCAATATGATAGAAAATTGAGTTGACCAATGATTGGAAGTCTTGATCGGGTCGGACAGGCAGCGCAAAGCGCCGGACTGGACATCGAGATCCGCCGCATGGGTGAATCGACGCGCACCGCGCAAGATGCTGCCAATCAATGCGGATGCACGGTTGCGCAGATCGTCAAATCGCTGATCTTCGAAGGGGAAGACAGCGGCCGGCTCATTCTCTTCCTGGTGTCTGGCGACAGGCAGCTTGATCTGGAAAAGGCAGCCAGGCTCGTTGGGGAGACGCTCAAGCGCGCGAGTCCGCAGCGAATTCGCGACGAGACCGGATTTGCCATTGGCGGCGTATCGCCGATCGGCCACAAGGCGGCAATCCCGGCATTCGCCGATCGCACGCTGCTCGATCACGACATCGTCTGGGCGGCCGCCGGGGCACACGACGCCGTATTCTCCGCGAACCCGAGGGAATTGCTGGCGGCCGCGGGAACGTCATCAGAAGATCTGGCGCAATGAAACCGGCATGAACTGGCGGGTCATCCACGCCGATGAATACCGTCGCATGCCGTGGAAAAACGGCGGCGGCGAAACCACCGAAATATTGGTGCTGCCGCCCGATGCCGGCCTGGACGATTTCGAGTTTCGCATCAGCATGGCGACTGTCGCATCGGACGGACCGTTTTCGGCCTTTGCTGGCGTCGACCGTTCGCTATGCCTGCTCGATGGCAACGGCCTGCTGTTAACGATTGACGATGGTTCGCCGAAGCGCCTCGACCTCGCGTCCGAACCTTTGTCGTTCGCGGCCGACGCGCCAAGCTTTGCCCGATTGGTGAATGGTCCGATCACCGATTTCAACGCCATGACGCGGCGCCGACACTGGCGACATGGGCTACGTCGAATGCGGGTGAATAGCGCCGAGTCGATCGAACTCGACGAACATGCCGCAATGACGATCGTCTTTTGCCAGTCCGGCGAACTGGTGCTCGAGGACGGCACGCGCCGTACAGCGGTGATGCCCGGTGAGACGCTTGTCGTTGACGACCGGCCGGATGAATGGACATTGCGGGCCACACAGAGGAGCGCCGCACTCGTCGTCGACTTGCACGCAGCCAACCGATGATCGGTGCTGTGACGCGGCCAGTTTCCAGCCTTTCCTCTATAGCAATAGTTCCATAATCTATCTTATGCGACTTTCATATTGCCGCGGTTCGCCCGACTGTGGACAAGGATCGCCCTGCTCGTGCTCCCGGTATGCGCACGATTGAAACGTCACTAGGATCATCGGATGACCCCATCCAAAGACATCTCGCGCCTGATCGAGATCATGGCCGCGCTCAGGACGCCCGAGACGGGTTGCCCTTGGGATCTGGAGCAGGACTTCGCCTCGATCGTGCCATACACGCTCGAGGAAGCCTACGAGGTTGCGGACGCGATCGAGCGCCAGGATCTGGATGATCTGCGCGACGAACTCGGCGACCTGCTGCTGCAGGTCGTCTTCCATTCGCGCATGGCCGAGGAACAAGGCGCGTTCGCTTTTGGCGACGTGGTCGAGGCGATCACGAAGAAGATGATCCGCCGGCATCCGCATGTCTTCGGGCCGGATGCCGTTCGCGGCGCGAAGCTCGCCAAGGGGATGTGGGACACGATCAAGGCGGAGGAAAAGGCGGAGCGCCGGGCCGAGCGGTTGGCGCGCGGCATCGATCCGGAAGATCACGGGAAGGGCTTCCTCGACGGCATTCCCCCGGCCCTGCCCGCGCTCGTGCGCGCCCTGAAACTGCAGGAGAAAGCCGCGCGGGTCGGCTTCGACTGGAAGGAGGCCGCGCCGATCCTCGCCAAGATCGAGGAAGAGCTTGGCGAATTGCACGAAGCCGTCGACGACGGCGACAAGGCCGCCATGACCGATGAATTCGGCGACGTTCTGTTCGCCCTGGTTAATTATGGCCGCCACCTCGGCATCGATGCGGAAGCGGCGCTGCGCCAGACCAACGAGAAATTCCGCCGCCGTTTCCACCACATCGAACGGTGTCTTGGCGAGACGGGAAGCAGCCTGGAAGCGGCAAGTCTGGACGAGATGGAAATGTTCTGGCAGCAGGCGAAGACGACGGACTGATACCGCCTATTCGTGGCTCTCGTGCCCCAATCTTCCCTGGATCTCACTTCTGGCCGCGGCCGTAGTGAGAAGCTGCATGGACACGCTGCCATCCTCATTGTCGGCGCGGCCGACGACGGTCCCGCTTCTGTAGATGAAATCGCTCAAGCCGAGCTGGTCGGGACGCAGCGTCACCTCGATCCGCTCCAGTTCGCCGGCGATGCGGGCTTCGATATGATCAAGCAGGGCCGGAATGCCCTCGCCCGTCACCGCCGAGACCGGCAATGGCGGAAGCCGGTTGGCCGCAACGCCAATTTCCAGCATTTCAGTGCTATTGCCGTCGAGCAGATCGATCTTGTTCCAGACCTCGATGACATGTGTCGCATCGTTCGCATCGACGCCGAGATCCGCCAGAATGTGCTCGACATCGATCGCCTGGGCAGCGGTATCGGGGTCGGAGATGTCGCGCAGATGCAGGACGAGATCGGCCTCTACCACCTCTTCCAGCGTGGCCCGGAAGGCGGCGACCAGATGCGTCGGAAGATCGGAAATGAACCCCACCGTGTCGGAGAGTATCACCATCGTTCCGTGCGGCAAGCGCAGCCGGCGCAGTGTTGGATCGAGCGTGGCGAAGAGCATGTCCTCGGCCATGACTTCCGCGCCGGTAAGCCGGTTGAACAGCGTCGATTTGCCGGCATTCGTATAGCCGACGATCGCCACGATCGGATACGGCACCTTCTTGCGCTTGGCGCGGTGCAGATCGCGCGTCCGGCGCACGGTCTCCAGTTCCTTCTTCAGCTTGACGATCTTTTCCTGCAGGATGCGCCGGTCGGCCTCGATCTGGGTTTCGCCCGGGCCACCAAGAAAGCCCGCCCCGCCCCGCTGGCGCTCCAGATGGGTCCAACTGCGCACGAGACGCCCCTTCTGGTAATTCAGATGCGCCAGTTCGACTTGCAGCGCGCCTTCCTTGGTGCGTGCCCGGCGTCCGAAGATTTCCAGGATGATACCGGTGCGATCGAGCACCTTGGCGTTGAGCGCCTTCTCGAGATTGCGCTGCTGGACCGGCGTCAACGGATGATCGAATACCGCCAGTTCAGCCTTCGTCTCCGCGATGATCGCGGCCAGTTCCTCGATTTTCCCGGGACCGATCAGCGTTGCCGGGCGGGGCGTCGAGACATTCACGATTTCGTGATGGACTGGCTCCAGGTCGATGGCCCGAGCCAACCCCAGCGCTTCTTCGAGCCGCGCTTCGGGCGATCGGGAAGGCGATTCGTCGACGCCACGCGCCTTGCGCCCCAAGGCGGGCACGACGATAACCGCCCTGCCCGATCCGGAACGCTGTGTGTCAATGCCGCGCGCAGGCCCCGCGCCGGTCGTTTCCCGATGCGAAATGTCCTTGACCAATCAGGTTTCCTGACCGCTCTCCTCGCTATCGAACATCTGCACCGGCTGGCTGGGCATGATTGTCGAGATGGCATGCTTGTAAACAAGCTGCGAATGGCCATCGCGCCGCAAAAGCACGCAGAAATTATCGAAAGACGTCACCACGCCTGTCAGTTTCACGCCGTTGATCAGGAATATCGTAAGCGGGTTCTTGTTCTTTCTTACCGAGTTCAGGAACAGATCCTGGAGGTTTTGTGTTCGTTCCGCCATTTTTGTTATCTTTCACGTGTCCCCGTTATCCAGCACACAATAGCGCAAGATTAGCCGGACGGAGTCAACCGCGCACAAAGGTTTTCTCTGCCCTTCCGGACAAACAAAACAAAATTGTGGGTTGCGCCGCCGCGTATGCGGTTATCAGGCCTTGGTTTTTTCCGCAACGTCAAAAAACGCCTCACGTAATGTCAACGCTACCGTTCCCGGATGGCCATTTGCGACGGGTGCACCGTCGATTTCCACCACGGGGAGAGCCAGTGTCGTCGCCGATGAAATAAACGCCTCGCGTGCATTCTTGGCTTCTTCAACCGTAAAGGCGCGCTCTTCGACTTTCAGCCCGAGTTTCTTCGCGACATCGAACAGGGTCGTGCGCGTGATACCCCGCAATATTCCCGAATCCGCCGAGCGGGTGACGAGCGTTCCCTCCTTGCTGACGATCCAGGCATTGGTGGACCCGCCTTCCTTGACGCTGCCGTCAGGGTCGATGAACCATGCCTCCTGCGCGCCGGCTTCCTTGGCCTTCTGCTTGGCGAGAACGTTTGGCAGAAGCCCCACTGTCTTGATATCCACCCGTTCCCATCTGTTTTCCGCAACTGTGATGACCCTGATACCCGCATTCGCTCGTTTGGCGGCGGCGGCGGGGTCGACGCGCTTGGCGGTAAGCACGATCGCTGGACGGGTCGATGGCGCGGGAAAGACGTGGTCCCGGCGTGCGACGCCGCGGCTGACCTGGAGATAAACCATCCCGTTGGCCACACCATTGCGCCGAACCATCTCGCGCAGGACGACCTGCAAGGCGGATCGATGCATCGGCCAATCGATCTGGAGTTCACGCAACGAGCGGTCCAGACGGTCGAGATGACGGGTCATGTCGACGATGTAGCCCCGCGCTACCTCGCAGACTTCATAGACCGCATCGGCGAACTGGTAACCGCGATCCTCGACATGCACCATTGCTTGGGAATGCGGAACGTAGCACCCGTTGACGTAGGCGATGCGCGACATGAAACTTCTTCTCCAAAATCAATGCGAGTTCTACAGGCAATGTCAGCGCCGGCTTATTACACACCGAGTGATTTCAGCTTCCTGTGCAAAGCCGAACGCTCCATGCCGATGAATTCCGCCGTACGCGAGATATTACCGCCGAATCGGTTGATCTGCGCGATCAGATATTCCTTCTCGAACATCTCGCGCGCTTCGCGTAACGGCAGCGCCATGATGTGCTGGTCCGACTGGTTGGGCGCGCGCGGCATCACGTCACCGATCTCCTGCGGCAAAAGATCAGCCGTTATCGGCGCATCGACATCCTCGCCGCGGGCCAGGATCATCAGCCGTTCGATGTTGTTGCGAAGCTGACGCACATTACCGGGCCAATTATGGGCCTGAATGACCGCAAGGGCGTCGTTGCCGATCCGACGCTGCCGGATACCCGCCTGGTTGGAAATCTGCCGCATGAAGTGGTCGACAAGAAACGGAATGTCTTCGCGCCTTTCCGAAAGGCCGGGGACAAGCACGGGAACCACCGCGAGACGATGATAGAGGTCCTCGCGGAAACGCCCCTCGGCGATCATCGCTTCCA
The DNA here is from genome assembly GCA_963752795.1 of uncultured Alphaproteobacteria bacterium. Classification (GTDB taxonomy): domain Bacteria; phylum Pseudomonadota; class Alphaproteobacteria; order Rhizobiales; family Rhizobiaceae; genus Mesorhizobium_L. The sequence goes on along the minus strand of CAVVZH010000002.1, from coordinate 138,424 downwards.
GATTTTGTGCAGTGGATGAAATGATGCGCACATCGACCTTCACCCGCTTGGTGCCCCCTACCCGCTCGAATTGCTGGTCGACGAGAACGCGCAATATCTTGTTCTGCGTCTCGCGCGGCATGTCGGCCACTTCATCAAGGTAAAGAATGCCGCGATGGGCTTCTTCAAGCGCGCCAACCTTGCGCTCGCTGCCGTTCAATTCGGTGCCGAAGAGTTCGATTTCCATGCGCTCGGGCGTGATGGTCGCCGAATTGAGCGATACGAAAGGGCCGCCCGCGCGGGCTGAATGTGCGTGGATGGAGCGCGCGACAATCTCCTTGCCGCTGCCCGACGGTCCGATGATCATGATGCGGCTGTTTGTCGGCGAGACACGTTCGATCGTCTGGCGAAGCTGGTTGATTGCCGTGGATGTACCGAGCAATTCCTGCGTGTCGCCGCCCCGTTTCTTAAGATCGATGACTTCGCGCTTCAGCTTGGAGGTTTCGAGCGCTCGTTCGGCGATCAGGATCAATCGATCGGCCTTGAATGGCTTTTCGATGAAGTCATAGGCGCCGCGCCGGATCGCCGAGACCGCGGTCTCGATCGTGCCGTGCCCCGAAATCATGACGACCGGCAGGCTGGGATGCAGCGTCTTGATTTCATCGAGCAGCGCGAGCCCGTCGATACGCGACCCCTGCAGCCAGATATCGAGAAACACGAGCCGGGGCGCGCGCTCGGAAATCGCGGCAAGCGCGCTGTCGCTGTCATGGGCCGTGCGCGTTTCGTGCCCTTCATCGCTCAGAATTCCGGCGACGAGTTCACGTATGTCTTCTTCGTCATCGACGATGAGAATATCAGATGCCATTTCCGACCTGTTCCGGTTCGTTGTGGGACGCCCCGCCCTCGATTTCGCGCTTTTTCCCGGGCGCGGCCGGAGGCAACGCGATACGGATCATCGCTCCCTTGCCATCATGGAAGTCGGCCGGAGCATCGTGCAGTTCCAGCCGCCCGCCATGGTCTTCAACGATCTTCTTGACGATCGCGAGGCCGAGGCCGGTGCCTTTTTCGCGCGTTGTCATGTAAGGCTCCAGAAGGCGCTGCCGATTTTCACGCGGCAACCCTTTTCCGTTGTCGATCACATCCACCTCGATCATGCCGTTCTTTGGGCGGGCGATGATGCGAACGACGCCGGGTTCGCCGCCTTCCCTTTCGATCGCTTCAATCCCCTCCGCCGCGTTCTTGATGACGTTTCCGAAAGCTTGGGCCATCAAGCGGCTATCGAAGGTTCCGGTAAGCGGCGTCGAACCAAAATCGCGCTCGAAAGTGATATTGGGGCGGCTGACTTCGACGAGGAACGACGCCTCGCGCAACGGTTCGCGAAGGTCGAGGGACTGCATGTCCGGCTTGGGCATGCGGGCAAAGGCGGAAAATTCGTCGACCATCCGTCCGATATCGCCAACCTGTCGAATGATCGTGTCGGTGCATTGATCGAAGATTTCACGATCCTCGGTGATCGACTTGCCGAAACGCCGGCGAATGCGCTCAGCGGAGAGCTGGATGGGCGTCAGCGGGTTCTTGATTTCATGCGCGATACGACGCGCCACGTCCGCCCAGGCGGTCGAACGCTGCGCCTGTACGAGGTCGGTGATGTCGTCGATCGTAACGACGTAGGACTCGCCTTCGTCATCGGCCTCGCGTTCCTCCAGCGTCACCTGCACATTGAAGGTACGTTCGGCGCCGGCGCGATAAAACGTTACCGGCTCGCGATAGACCGGCCGTCCCGACGAGCGGCCGACCTGGAAGACGCGGCCGACATGCGGAAGAATAGCCGAGAGGTTCTTTCCAAGCGACGCCTCGGCCGAAATCGCCAGCATCGTTTCCGCCGAGCGATTGACGATCGTGATGATGCCTTGCGCGTCGACGCCGATGACCCCGGCCGTGACCCCGGCCAGGACGGCTTCGGAAAACCGACGCCGCTCGTCGATTACATCCTTGGCCGCGATGAGTTCGTTGCGTTGCGATTTCAATTGCGAAATCATGGTGTTGAACGTGTCGCCCAGGCTCGCGACATCGCCATCGGAGGCCCGAACCGCTACGGAAACATCGAGATTTCCCGTCGACACTTCGTCGGCTGCGCCGATCAACTGGCGGATGGGCCGCACGAGACGATCGGCAACCGCCAGGCCTGTCCAGATAGCCGCCAGCACCACGACGAGCGTCAAGTCCCAGATAGAGCAGAGCAAAAGCGATCTGTGTCACGCGCCTGTTGGCGCCCAATGCGCTATAATCGGCGACGTTCGACTTGACGATCTGGCGGGCGCGGATCACCTGGGGATCGACTAGGCGGATCGTATAAAGATACACGTCGGGGATTTCGCGCAGCTTGACGATAGAGCCGACGATATTTCTGATTCTCGGCTCGATCAGCACAGGCAACCCATCGGCGGCCTTGTGTACCGCCTGGATAGGCGGTTCCGGCATGGGAAAATCCGATTTTGTATCAGCCTCGATGACAAAGGACCCGTCCGCCTTGATCAGCGCGGCGTCGGCAAGTTCACGACCGGTAGCCTGCCGGCTCATGAGAGTACGAAAGCCGTTACGGTCCAGATCGTAAAGCGAGCGCGACTCGTCGAGCACATACGCCATCGAGAGCGTGGTGCCCTGCAAATTCCTGGCGTTCTCGCGGACATAGGCTTCGGCGATCGAGAGCGACGAGTTGACAATCGTCTTGGTGCGGATTTCGAACCACCGATCGAGCCCGATATTCAGCGTAATCGAAGCGACGATAGCAACCACAACCGCCGGAATTACCGCGACGAGCGAAAACAGCGTCACGATGCGCACATGCAACCGCGCGGCCGCCTTGCCGCGTTGCCGACCCGTGACGATACGATGGACCTCACGCGCGATCAGGCCGGCAAGCAAGAGGATGAACGCCGCGTTGATGCCGATCAGCATCAGAGTCGTCGTTTCGTCCGGCGTGATGGGCGTCAGGCCGGTGAGGATGACGAAGGAAACGCCTGCGATAAGCAGCGCGCAGATAACGGCGATAAGGCCGGGCAAAATCAGCACGCGGCGGCGTTCAAAGCCCGCACCGCCCGGAATCATCTCAGCATTGTTGAAATCGGCCTGAATCGCCATGTCGCCACACACTGTCTCGCTGCGTGGCACTTATGCAACGCAATGTGGCGATAATGCAACAAAACGACGCTTAAGGTCGAGCACCGCGATAAACGCTGACTCCGAGGTCACGGATTTTCTTGCGCAAGGTATTGCGGTTCAGGCCAAGCAATTCGGCCGCCTTGATCTGATTGCCCCGCGTCGCGGTCATCGAAGCCAGCACGAGCGGATACTCCACCTCGGCCAGAATGCGCTGATAAAGGCCGGGCGGCGGCAATTCGCGCCCGAAAGAAGAGAAATATTGCTGCAGGTAATGTTCCATTGCCTGGCCGATGGAAACATCGTCCTGCAACAAGCCGTTACCGCCCGGCGCGGCGGCGTGATCTCCGGTCTTTAGTTCCGCCTCGATAATTTCCGGGGAAATCTCATCCTGTGGATAAAGCGCAGCCAGCCGCCGGATCAAATTCTCCAGTTCGCGCACGTTACCCGGCCAAGGGTAGCGCTTCATCTGCTCGATTCCGCCCGACGCTATCCGCTTGGTCTGAAGCCCCTCGCCTTCGGCCTGCCTGAAAAAATGCCGCACCAGATCGGGGATGTCTTCCGAACGCTCCCGCAATGCCGGCAAGCGCAACGGGACGACGTTCAACCGATAGAAGAGGTCCTCGCGAAACAGGCCCTGATTGATCAGCGAGCGGAGATCCTTGTTGGTTGCAGCCACGATGCGCACATCGGTCTTGATCGGTACACGACCACCGACGGTCGTGTATTCCCCCTGCTGCAGAACGCGCAGCAGGCGCGTCTGCGCCTCCATCGGCATGTCGCCGATCTCGTCGAGAAAGAGCGTTCCGCTTTCGGCCTGTTCGAAGCGGCCTGTCGAGCGCGTTTGCGCTCCGGTAAAAGCGCCCTTCTCGTGGCCGAACAGTTCCGATTCGATGAGATCGCGGGGTATCGCTGCCATGTTGATGGCGACGAAGGGCCCGTTGCGACGGCGGCCATATTCGTGCAGCGCCCGGGCCACGAGTTCCTTGCCGGTCCCTGATTCTCCCGAGATCATGACGGTCAGATCCGTCTGCATCATCCGCGCCAGCATGCGGTAGATGTCCTGCATGGCCGCCGAGCGACCGACAAGCGGCATGGATTCCGGCGGCTCCTCGGCACGCTGATCGCGGCCGGCGCTCTTTGGCTCCGACAGCGCCCGGCTGACGATGTTCAGAAGCTCGGTAAGGTCAAACGGCTTGGGAAGATATTCATAGGCGCCGCGCTCCGAGGCCCGGATGGCCGTCATGAAGGTGTTCTGGGCGCTCATCACGATGACCGGAAGCTCGGGACGGGCCTTCTTGATGCGCGGCAGCATGTCGAAGGCGTTTTCATCCGGCATGACCACGTCGGTAATCACGAGATCGCCTTCGCCGGCCGCAACCCAACGCCACAGCGTGGCGGCATTCGATGTAACCTTTACCTCATGCCCGACACGCGACAGAGCCTGATTGAGCACAGTGCGGATGGCGGCATCATCGTCGGCGACCAGAATTTGCCCGCTCACGCTCATTGTTCTGTCTCCATCTCGTCAAGCCAGCCGATCTCCCCGGGCGTTTCCTTCCATGCCGGCATCAGGATGCGGAAAATCGTGCCGCGCGAGGACGAATTCGCATTCGATGACGCCCCCATGCTCGCCGACGATCTTGGCTACCAGCGCCAGACCGAGGCCCGAACCGTTTTGCTTGGTGGTGATGAAAGGATCGAAGAGAATCGGCCTTATATCTTCCGATACGCCGGACCCGTTATCGCGCACGCAAAATTCCAGCGGCAGCGAGACGCGATCCTGCGAGCCGGGGACCGACAGCCTCATTCCCGGCCGGAACGCCGTCGACAGGGTTATCTCTCCGCTCCCGTCGGAGCCGATCGCTTCCGCGGCATTCTTCACCAGATTGAGAAAAACCTGGATGAGCTGTCCCCGGTTTCCGAAGACGGGCGGCAGCGAAGGATCATAATCCTCGAATATCTTGATACGGCTGGCAAAGCCGTTCTTCGCAATCGCCTTTACATGGTCGAGCACGACATGGATGTTGACGGCGGTACGGTCAATCGGCCGCTCATCGGAAAAGATCTCCATGCGATCGACAAGCGAGACGATGCGGTCCGTCTCCTCGGTAATCAGCCGCGTGAGCGCCCTGTCCTCGTCCGGCACCACGCTTTCCAGCAATTGCGCCGCGCCCCGGATGCCCGAAAGCGGGTTCTTGATCTCATGCGCCAGCATGGCCGCAAGCCCGGTCACCGATCGCGCCGCTCCCCGGTGGGTCATCTGACGGTCGATCTTGTCGGCCATCGACCGTTCCTGAAGCATGATGACCACGGCGCCCACGGCTTCCGGCACCGGCGCGACGTAGATGTCGACCACCTTGTCCACCCCGAGGCGCGGTGATGAAATATCAACGCGATACTCGTTCACAGGAGCCAGTCTTTCGCGCACCTGATCCACCAGGGTCAGCAAGGGACTGCCAAAAGGCACAAAGCTCGCCAGCCGGTTGCGCGCCAGAAATGTTGCGCTGGCGCGGAAGAAATCCTCCGCATCCGCATTGGCGAAACTGATAAAATTGTCGGGTCCGACCATGATGACGGGATGGCGGATCGTGTTGAGCACGATTTGCGCCGCATCGACGGGCGGCGACTTACGCGCCGGACTTACACTCATGCGGCGACTTTCCTTGCAACGGGCATCGCCTCGCAAAAAATATGGCGAAGCGACCGAACGACGGCATCGGGAGAAGTTTCCGTCATGACGTTTTTCCTGAGCACGGGATCCAGGCCTGCCGCGTGGCGATCGAGATACCATCCGAGATGCTTTCGGGCCTGACGGATGCCGCTCTCGACCCCGTAGAGCGACAACATGTCCTCGTAGTGCGCCGCCACATAGTCGGCCAACTCAGCGTCATGGGGCACCCCCGCCGCAATCGCGCCACCGGCGGCGGCGGCGATCACGCCCGCCGTCCAGGGCGCCCCGCAATTCGCGCGTCCGATCATCACCGCGTCGGCGCCCGACTGCTCCATCGCAAACGCCACGTCCGCTGCGGTATGAATATCGCCATTGGCCACGACCGGAATCGAAACCGCCTCCTTGACCCGCCTGATCGCGCGCCAGTCGGCCTTGCCCGTATAGAACTGGCAACGCGTGCGTCCATGTACCGTGACCATGGCGATGCCGGCCTGTTGCGCGCGCCGGGCGAGTATTGGCGCGTTCAGCGCCGTCTCATCCCAGCCAAGGCGCATCTTCAGCGTCACCGGTACGGCGACAGCGTCAATGACCGCTTCGACCAGCGAAATCGCATGATCGAGGTCGCGCATCAGCGCCGACCCGGAATAACCCCCCGTCACCTTCTTCGCGGGACAACCCATGTTGATGTCGACGATGTCGGCCCCCTCGCCCACCGCGATCCGAGCGCCTTCGGCCATCCAATGCGGCTCGCGACCGGCAAGCTGGACGACATGCGGCGTGATCGCGGATCGGTGCGCCCGTAAAGCCGCCTTGCCTTTGCCTCTTGCCAGTTCTCCGCTTGCAACCATTTCCGAAACGACCATGCCGGCGCCATGTAAAAAAGCGCGCGCGCGAAATGGCGCATCGGTGATACCCGACAGCGGCGCAAGAAAGACCCTGTTCGGCAATTGCACATTGCCGAGCGTCAGAGGACCAGCCAAATTACTCAACGTGTTGCTCAAATTCGTCGCAAATTTCCCTATTGCACATTTCTTAGCCATTTCGATGATGCAACGCAACAGGCTTCGCCTGCGACATCGGCTTCCTAATAAACGTTCGATGCTCTAATCCTCGTGTCATGAAGCAGGGCAAAGAGAAACTGAAAATTGCGGTCGTGATCGTTGCCGCCGGCCGTGGCGAACGTGCCGGAAAAGGGGACGGACCGAAGCAATATCGGCCGATGGGCGGGCGGCCCGTCATCGCGCACACGGTCGATGTTTTCCGCAATCATCCCGCCATCTCGGCGATGGTCATCGCCATTCATCCAGACGATGAAGGGCTGCTTGCCTCCGCCTTGGGCAATCTGCCGCCCGACACGATGGCGGTGCATGGCGGGCCGACGCGCCAGGCCTCGACGTTGCGCGCGCTGCGGGCTCTTCGGACTTGAGCGCCGACATCGTGCTGATCCATGACGCGGTGCGCCCCTTCCTCGATGCCGAACTCGTCGACAGGGTGATCGAGGCCTGCGGCAAATGGCAGCGGCGCGCTGCCGGCGCTCGCCGTATCCGACACGTTGAAGCGGTCCAGCCGTGACGGGCTGGTCGATCGGAACGGTCGAGCGCGCGGGACTTTTCGCGGCGCAAACGCCGCAAGGCTTTCCCTTCCAGGCCATCCTCGACGCCCATGAAAGGGCGGAGGCCGAAGGGCTGGACGATTTCACCGACGACGCGGCGATCGCCGAATGGGCCGGAATTCCCGTGCGGATCGTGCCGGGCTCTTCCGACAATGTGAAACTGACCTGGGCAAGGGATATCGCCATGGCCGATGAAAGACTGTCGCGGGCGATGGCGACTTTTCCCGATGTGCGTACGGGCAATGGGTATGATGTCCATGCTTTCGAACCGGGCGACCATGTCACGCTGTGCGGCGTGCGCGATCCCGCACGACAAGGCCCTGTCGGGGCATTCCGATGCCGATGTCGGCCTGCATGCGCTGACCGACGCCTTGCTCGCGACGCTGCGGCGCCGGCGATATCGGCACGCATTTCCCGCCATCCGACCCGCAATGGAAGGGCGCGGCCTCGCGCCTTTTCGTGGAACATGCGGCAAAGATCGTGCGCGAAAAAGGCGGACGCATCGCCAATGCAGACGTGACGCTGATCTGCGAGGCCCCGAAGATCGGACCGCACCGCGACAAGATGGTCGCCGCCATGGCGGATATGTTGGCCATCTCGCCCGAGCGCATTTCGGTCAAGGCGACGACCAACGAAAGACTGGGCTTCATCGGCCGCAACGAGGGCATCGCCGCCATCGCGACCGTCAGCGTGGTCTATCCGGGGAACCTGCCCGAATGAGCGAAACCGAAGACCTGGCGCGGGCGGTGCTGTCGCAGTGCGAGGCGCGCGGCATCCTGCTCGCCACCGCCGAATCCTGCACCGGCGGCATGATCGCCGCCGCCCTGACCGACATTGCCGGATCGTCGGCGGTGGTCGATCGAGGCTTCGTCACCTATTCCAATGAAGCCAAGATGGAGATGCTCGGGGTCAAATCCACGACTCTTGAACAGTACGGCGCGGTGTCCGGCGAAACGGCACGGGAAATGGCCTCCTGCGCACTCGCCCGCTCAAATGCCGGCATCGCGGTCTCGGTCACCGGAATAGCCGGCCCGGGCGGAGGAACGGATGAAAAGCCGGTCGGCCTCGTCTGGTTCGGACTGGCGCGCAAAAATGCCGATCCGATCGTCGAAAGGCAGGTGTTCGAGGACAAGGGGCGTGCCTATATCCGGAGCGAAACAGTGCGGCACGCCTTGGAAATGATCATCGAGACTCGGCAAAGAATGATCGTGCGTCGTTCGAGGCTCGCTTCGCGAGCACCTCAGGATGAGGGAGGTTTGGGTCCACGGTCCTCGTCCTGAGGTGCGAGCCCGCGGAAGGATATCCCGGAGGTGGCCGTACATTAGACGGGCGAGCCCCGAAAGACGCAGACCAGCTCAAACAGGGCCGTAAATCTCGTCGGCGCGCTTTTCGAACGCTCCGGAAAACATGCGGAAGGCGCGATCGAACATCGACCCCATCACCGCGCCCAGCAGCCGGCTCTTGAATTCATAATCGATGAAGAAGCCGACATTGCAGCCGCCGCTGCCGTCATCGCTCGAAGCGCCAGGCGTTCTGCAGATAGCGGAACGGCCCGTCGAGATATTTGACGTCGATGGCGTTTTCCTCCGGCTTGAGCACGACCTGGCTGGTGAACGTTTCGCGGATCGCCTTGTAGCCGACCGTCATGTCGGCGACGAGCACGGTCAGACCGTCCCGCTCCTTGCGCGAGCGCACGGTCAGCGCCTGCACATCGGCAGGAATTCCGGGTATTTCTCCACGTCGGCCACCAGAGCGAACATCTTTTCGGGCGGATGCGCGACATGACGATTTGTCTCGAATTTCGGCATCAGGCGAAAGTTTGCGCGGTTTTCTTGAGCGAGGCGTCGCGCGCTGCCTTGAGCCTTGCGAAATCCTCGCCGGCATGATGCGACGAGCGCGTCAGCGGGCTGGATGCGACCAGCAGGAAGCCCTTCGAATAGGCGACCGTCTCGTAGGACTTGAATTCTTCCGGCGTCACGAATTTCTTCACCGGGTGATGCTTTTTCGTCGGCTGCAGATATTGCCCGATGGTCAGGAAGTCGACGCCGGCCGTGCGCAGGTCGTCCATCAACTGCAGCACTTCGTTTCGCTCCTCGCCCAGCCCCACCATGATGCCCGACTTGGTGAACATCGACGGATCGAGTTCCTTGACCCTCTGCAACAGCCGGATCGAATGGAAATAGCGCGCGCCGGGCCGCACCGTCAGGTAGTTGGAAGGCACCGTCTCGAGATTGTGGTTGAAGACATCGGGCTTCGCCGCGACGACGATCTCCAGCGCACCCTCCTTGCGCAGGAAGTCCGGCGTCAGGATTTCGATCGTCGTACCGGGCGAGCGATCGCGGATGGCATGGATCACCTCGGCGAAATGCTGCGCGCCGCCATCGGCCAGATCGTCGCGGTCGACCGAGGTGATGACGACGTGATTGAGGCCCATCTTCGCGCACGGCCTTGGCGACGCTCTCCGGTTCGTTGGCGTCGAGCGCCGTCGGCATGCCGGTAGCGACATTGCAGAACGCGCAGGCGCGCGTGCAGATCTCGCCCATGATCATGAAGGTGGCGTGCTTCTTGTCCCAGCACTCGCCGATATTGGGACAGCCCGCTTCCTCGCAGACGGTGACGAGATTGTTCGATTTGCACGATCTCGCGGGTTTCCAGATAGCCCTTCGAGGTCGGCGCCTTGACGCGGATCCAGTCCGGCTTGCGCAGCACCTCCTGGTCCGGCCGATGCGCCTTCTCCGGGTGCCGCGGCGCGAGGCGGATTGAAGACCCTGTCGAGAACCGTTACCATTCAACCAACCCGTTTCGCTTCATGCCGGCAGGTGCACCGGCAAGAAGCATGTAGTCATTGCCCGCCGGAAAATGTCAGGCCGCCCGGAAAAAGCTCCGGACGGCCTCTTGATTCCCTGCGATCAGCGCTTTATCATCCGGCCGAGCGCAATCAGTATGCACGCGCCGATGAAGCCGATGATCAGATAGGCGATCCAGCCCGTGAAGCCGATATTGAATGCCGCCAGAATGGCGTTCAAGACCACGGCGCCGACGATGCCGAGAATGATGTTCATCAAGACGCCCATATTGCTCTTCATGAACTGTTCGGCCAGCCAGCCGGCGATGCCGCCGATGATGATCGCCGCAATCCACCCTACGCCGTTTGCATGCATTTCCTTCTCCTTCCCTGCGAATGATCTCGAAACAGAACGTCTCGCAGTATTTGCCGCGCCGGTCGGCCCGTCACACATTGAATCACGCGGCCATAGGCGTCCAGCACGCTTTCCTTCATCGTTTCCGAAAGCGTCGGGTGCGGGAAGACCGAGTGCATCAGCTCTTCCTCGGTCGTTTCCAGATTCATGGCGACGACGAAGCCCTGGATCAGTTCGGTGACTTCCGCGCCGACCATGTGGGCGCCCAGAAGCTGCCCGGTCTTCTTGTCGAAGATGGTCTTGACCATGCCCTGGTCCTCGCCGAGCGCGATCGCCTTGCCGTTGCCGACGAAGGGAAAGCGGCCGACGCGGATGTCGTGGCCGGCCTCCTTGGCCTTCGCTTCGGTCAGCCCGACGGAAGCGACCTGCGGATTGCAGTAGGTGCAGCCGGGGATCATGTTGCTTGTCCATCGGATGCACGCCCGGCACGCCGGCGATCTTCTCGACGCAGATGACGCCTTCATGCTCGGCCTTGTGCGCCAGCATCGGCGGGCCGGCGACATCGCCGATAGCATAGATGCCCGGCACGTTCGTCTTGCCGTAGCCGTCGATGACGATGAAGCCGCGCTCGGTCTTCACGCCCAGCGTTTCCAGCCCGAGACTCTCGATATTGCCCTGCACGCCGACGGCCGAGATCATCCGGTCGGCGGTGATCGTCTCGACCTTGCCGTCCTTCAGTCTCGACATGCGCGGTAACGGCGTTGCCGCTCTTCTCGACCTTGGTCACCTTGGCGTCGAGCAGGATCTTCATGCCCTGCTTCTCGAATTGCTTCTTGGCAAGGGCGGCGATTTCGGCATCCTCGACCGGCATGACCTGCGGCAAAAGCTCGACCACGGTCACGTCCACGCCCATGGTGCGATAGAAGGAGGCGAACTCGATGCCGATCGCGCCCGGAGCCCATGACGATCAGCGATTTCGGCATTTCTGGCGGCACCATCGCCTCGAAATAGGTCCAGATCAGCTTGCCGTCCGGCTCGATGCCGGGCAGCACGCGCGGCCGCGCGCCGGTGGCGACGATGATGTGCTTGGCGGTGTATGTCCCCTCGCCCTTGGCTCCCTTGGGCAGGGCCGGCTGCGGCTCCATGGGCTTCTTCTTCGTCGCCGCCACCGACGATCTCGCCCGGTTGACCGCCCTTCGCCGCCTTGGTCAGCGTCGCCTCGCCCCAGATGACGTCGACCTTGTTCTTCTTCATCAGGAAGCCGACGCCGGAATTGAGCCGCTGGGATACGCCGCGCGAGCGGTCCACCACCGCCTTTGGCGTCGGCCGTCACCTTGCCGTCCAGTTTGAGGCCGTAATCCTTGAGATTGTCGGCATAGTGCATGATCTCGGCCGAGCGCAGCAGCGCCTTGGTCGGGATGCAGCCCCAGTTGAGGCAGATGCCGCCGAGATGCTCGCGTTCGACGATCGCCGTCTTCAGGCCAAGCTGGGCGGCGCGGATCGCCGCGACATAGCCGCCGGGACCCGAACCGATGATGATGACGTCATAGCTTTCCGCCACTTCAGAACTCCTTCGCTCACAATCCCAGCATCATGCGCGCCACGGGCTCGATGCCCCGGCCCAGCGCGCGCGTGTTTTCGGCGTCGAGATGTACGCCATCAATCGGCGTCGTGCTCGCGGTCGATCCGGCATCGTAAAATCCGCAGCCGGTCTCGTCGGCCAGATCCGCATACATCGAGGCCAGCATCTTCGACTGGCCGATGCCCGAGCCGAACATGGCGGCGAAATCGGGATCGGCCGTTTCGCGCAGCACAGGCGGCGCCACCAGCAGGATTTCCGGCGCTTCGTCATCCAGCGGATAGTCGTGGCCGCGGATGATGTCGATCAACCGTTGCATGCCCTGCTTGGCCGCCACGGCATGGCCCGCGATCCACGGCTTCATGTCGTTCGACCCAAGCATGACGATGACGAGGTCGAGCGGCGCATGCGTCATCAGGATAGTTGGCAGAATGCGCGCGCCGTTGCGATCCCCTCCGGCCACATGATCGTCGAAGGCGGTGGTGCGGCCATTCAGCCCTTCCGCTATCACTAAAGCGGCGTCCCCAAGCGCGGCTTGCAATACGCTCGGCCAACGATCCGCATGGGTATGTCGGCCCGGACCCTCGGCGCTGTAGCCCCAGGTAAGCGAGTTGCCGTAGCAGAGGATGGTCTTCATGCTTTCTCCGCGTCCGTTTGGCGGCCACTCTCCCGTTGAGGGGGAGAGTTTTGCGTCACACCAGCATCCCCATCGGGTTTTCGATGTATTTCTTGAAGGCGACCATCAGTTCCGCGCCGAGCGCCCCGTCGACGGCGCGGTGATCCGTCGACAGCGTCACCGACATGACATTGGCGACGACGATCTCGCCCTTCTTGACGACCGCCCGCTCGCCGCCCGCGCCGATCGCCAGGATGGTAGCATGCGGCGGGTTGATGACGGCGGCGAAATCCTTGACGCCGAACATGCCGAGATTGGAGACGGCCGTCGTGCCGCCCTGGTATTCCTCGGGCTTCAGCTTGCGGTGACGGGCGCGGCTGGCCAGATCCTTCATTTCGTTGGAGATGGTCGAAGCAGTCTTCTCGTCCGCGTGCTTGATGATCGGCGTGATCAGGCCGCCCGGGATGGAGACGGCGACACCGACATCGGCGTGCTTGTGCTTGACCATGTTGGTTTCGGTCCACGAGACATTGGCTTCCGGCACCGCCATCAGCGCCATCGCCATCGCCTTGATGATCATGTCGTTGACCGAAAGCTTGTAGACCGGCGCGTCGCCATGCTCGGTCTTCTTCATCGGTGCGGCGGCGTTGATCTGCGCGCGCAGCGCCAACAGCGCGTCGATCTCGCAATCGACCGTCAGGTAGAAATGCGGGATGGTCGTCTTGGCTTCAACCAGACGCCGCGCGATCGTCTTGCGCATATTGTCATGCGGCACGAGTTCGTAGGAGCCTTCCGCGAACAGTTTCAGCACCGCGTCGTCGGACATTGGTTTGACGGCGGGCGCGGTCGCGGGAGCACCGGCGCCTGAAGCCGCCTTGGCCCCGCCGCCGGCAGCCGCCGCTTCGACATCAGCCTTGACCACGCGGCCGTGCGGGCCGGAACCTTTCACCGCCGACACATCGACTCCGGCATCCTTGGCAATGCGGCGAGCCAAGGGCGAGGCAAAAGTGCGTTCGCCCGATGATTGCCTGATCTCCCCCTCAGAGGGGGAGTTGGCCGGCTGGCCAGAGGGGCGCGCTTCGGTCTCACCCTTTGCAAGAGAGGGTTCCGGCGCCTTGTCCTCTTTCGGTTGTTCTGCTTTTGGCGCTTCCGGTTTCGGCGCATCCGCCGCCGCCTTCGCGGCGTCCTTCACATCCTCGTCCTCGCCGGCGAGAACGGCGATCAGCGCATTGACCTTGACGCCCTCGGTGCCGGCCGGCACGACGATCTTCGCCACCGTGCCCTCATCGACGGCCTCGACCTCCATGGTCGCCTTGTCGGTCTCGATCTCGGCGATCACGTCGCCGGAGGAGACCTTGTCGCCCTCCTTGACCAGCCATTTGGCGAGATTGCCCTCCTCCATCGTGGGCGAGAGGGCCGGCATGGTGATGTTGATCGGCATTAGCGGTCTCCGGCGTAATAAGGCGTTGGGTCTTCATTCATGCCGAGCGGTTTGTCCAACGGCCACAGATCGGCAAGCGAAAAGGAGATGGCGTCGAAGGGGCGCGCGCGGACGTCGTCGTCGGAACTCCACGTTCCGACATCGGTCCAGAACCCGTCACGCAATTCGAAAACCTCCAGAAGCTGCAGGCGGAGATCGATCAGCCAGAAGTGAGGGATACCCGCTTCGGCATATATTCTCTTCTTGACGCTGCGATCCCGTCTCTCGGTCGAGCCGGATAAAACCTCGCACACCCAGTCGGGACCAACCTCGAAATAGTTTCGTTCCGGATATGCGCTAAGCCGTTCGCGCCGCCATCCCGCAATGTCGGGTACGAGAATATTCTCATCGAATTTGACTTCGGGCTCGACGCTGAAGATCCATCCTCCTGGGCCGCCTCGGCCTTTCTGAAAAGGGCCTGACAGTTCGTCGCTCAAGCTGGTTGCCGCCAGACCATGCCTGGGTGACGGCCTCGGATGGGTTCGAAGCACCCCGTCGATGATTTCCGCGACCAGATGTTCGGGCACGGCTTCGAGATCGGCGTAGGTAGCCCGCTTTCCTTGTTCAGCCATCCCTGTCTCCCGCAGACGATCAGCCTAACCGCTTAGCCCCGATACGTCACAGCTTTGACCGCCTCGACAACCTCGCCGACATTAGGCAACGCCAGCTTCTCGAGGTTCGCCGCATACGGCATCGGCACGTCTTTGCCGGCAATGGTGATGACCGGTGCGTCGAGCCAGTCGAAAGCCCGCTGCGATACCTGATTGGCGATGAAGTCGCCGACCGACGATTGCGGAAAACCTTCCTCGACCACGACCAGCCTGTTGGTCTTCTTCACCGACTCGATGACGCTGTCGAGATCCATCGGCCGGATGGTCCTCAAATCGATGATTTCCGCGTCGATGCCCATCTTGCGCAGTTCCGCTTCGGCCTTGACGGCGTAGGTCATGCCGATTCCGAAGGAGACGATGGTCACGTCCTTGCCGGCCTTGTGGATGCGCGCCTTGCCGATCGGCAGCAAGAAATCATCGAGCTTCGGCACATCGAAGGAGTGGCCGTAGAGTATCTCGTTTTCAAGGAAGATCACCGGGTTCGGATCGCGGATCGCCGCCTTGAGCAGGCCTTTGGCGTCGGCGGCCGTATAGGGCATGACCACTTTCAGGCCCGGCACATGGCTGTACCAGGCGGCATAATCCTGGCTGTGCTGGGCGGCGACACGCGCCGCGGCGCCATTCGGCCCGCGAAACACGATCGGCGCGCCCATCTGGCCGCCCGACATATAAAGCGTCTTCGCCGCCGAGTTGATAATCTGGTCGATCGCCTGCTGCGCGAAATTGAACGTCATGAACTCGACGATCGGCTTCAAGCCGGCCATGGCCGCGCCGACGCCGACGCCGGCGAAGCCATGCTCGGTGATCGGCGTATCGACGACGCGCTTGGCGCCGAATTCCTGCAGCAGCCCCTGGGTGATCTTGTAGGCGCCCTGATATTCGGCGACTTCCTCGCCCATGACAAAGACGTCCTCGTCGCGGCGCATTTCCTCCGCCATGGCGTCGCGCAAAGCCTCGCGCACGGTGGTCGAAACCATCTCGGTGCCTTCGCGGAATATCCGGGTCGGCGGCGGGTTTGGTTTCGGGAACGGCGGGAACCTTGTGCTTCGGGCTTTTCGGCTGCGCCCTCGGCCGCATCGGCCTTCGGCTCATTGGAGCCGGCCTCGCTTTGTCGCTGCTTTTTGCGCCGGGTTGCAGCGGCCTTGCGCATCGATATCGTCGGCGCTCTCGCCTTCTTCCAGCAGCACGGCGATCGGCGCGTTGACCTTCACGTTCTCGGTTCCCTCCGGCAACCAGAATCTTGCCAAGCGTGCCTTCATCGACCGCTTCGACCTCCATGGTCGCCTTGTCGGTCTCGATCTCGGCGATCACGTCGCCGGCGGAGACCTTGTCGCCCTCCTTCTTGACCCATTTGGAGAGATTGCCCTCTTCCATCGTCGGCGAGAGAGCGGGCATCAAAATGTCGATCGGCATCTGAAGTCCCTCGCTCGCCGTTCAGGTGCACGATGTCGGTGTAGAGCTCGGACGCATCCGGCTCCGCATCGCTCTGGGCAAAATCCGCGGCATCCGCGACGACATCGCGAACCTTCTTGTCGATCGGCCTTCAAATCGTCCTCGCTCGCCCATTTCTTCTGGACCAAGCGCGCCTTGACCTGCTCGATCGGGTCGTGCTCGGAGCGCATCTTCTGGACCTCGTCCTTGGACCGGTATTTCGCCGGGTCGGACATGGAATGGCCACGATAACGGTAGGTCTGCATTTCAAGGATGATCGGCCCGTTGCCCGACGCGGCACCATTCCGTCGCCATATCGGCGGCGGCCTTCACCGCGCGAACATCCATGCCATCGACCTGGATGCCCGGGATCTTGAAGGACAGCCCGCGATGCGAGAAATCCGTCTCGGCCGAAGAGCGCGACACCGCCGTGCCCATGGCGTAGCGGTTGTTCTCGATGATGTAGACGACCGGCAGCTTCCACAGCGACGCCATGTTGAAGCTCTCATAGACCTGGCCCTGATTGGCCGCGCCGTCGCCGAAATAGGTCGAGGGAGACATTGTCGTTGTCGCGGTAACGGTTGGCGAAGGCCAGGCCGGTGCCGAGCGGCACCTGCGCGCCGACGATGCCGTGGCCGCCATAGAAATTCTTCTCTTTGGAGAACATGTGCATGGAGCCGCCCTTGCCATGCGAATAGCCGCCGCGACGTCCGGTCAGTTCGGCCATCACGCCGCGTGGCGACATGCCGGTGGCAAGCATATGACCGTGATCGCGATAGCCGGTGATGACCTGGTCGCCTTCCTTAAGCGCCAGTTGCATGCCGGTGACGACCGCTTCCTGGCCGATATAGAGGTGGCAGAAGCCGCCGATGAAGCCCATGCCGTAAAGTTGCCCGGCCTTTTCCTCGAAGCGCCGGATGAGCAGCATGGAATTATAGGCGGACAGTTCCTCGTCCTTGGAAAAGTCGGCGGGAGATGGCGTTTTGAGCGCGGATTTGGCTTTGTTGTCGGATTTAGCGCGCGCGGGCGCTTTCTTTGCGGCGGTCGCCATGCATCACTCCCCGTAAAAACGTCTTATGAGGGAACTAGCGCTCCCCGATTGATATCAAGGTAGCATGAGCGAGAGGCTTCTGCCATGCCCAAACGCGCATGGCAGTCATGCCTCTAAGATGTTCAGAACATTTGTTTTATCGATGATTAACTGGATTTCAGTTAAGTGCCTGCTGGCGTGACCGGTAGATTGTGACCTCGTCGGCCCGGGACAAATTCAATGCGCGGCGAGCCTGCTCGTCGAGCATGTCCTTTTCCAATGTTCCGTCATGCAGGAGCTGCACCCGGCGCTCCAGTTCGATGCGCTGTTCCTTGATGTCGTCGAGTTGCGCCCGAAGCGACGCCACCCGCGCATCCAGCTTGTATTTCGAATAGATGCCGAATTCGCCATGATAGGCGTGGAAGCCGAAATAGGCGATGAACGCGATGGTAATGGTGGGAACGATGAGAACGCCGCCCCATCTCTTCCGATGCTGGCGGGTCCATGAAGTACTGCGGCGCGACCACATGAGAGCGAAATTCCTTTTGTGCGGGAATATCGCCTTGTCATGCTTAATGGCCGGTTACGCTCGCGGGGTTTGGCGCAAAAAATACGCCTGTTTCAGGTACCCTGCTCGACGGCCTTGAATGCGGTGCGGCCGGCGTAACGCGCCTGCCCGCCGAGTTCTTCCTCGATGCGGATAAGCTGGTTGTATTTGGCCAGACGGTCGGAGCGTGAGAGTGAGCCGGTCTTGATCTGTCCGCAATTGGTCGCGACGGCCAAATCGGCAATGGTGGAATCTTCCGTCTCGCCCGAGCGATGAGACATGACGCAGGTGTAGGCGGCGCGATGCGCCATATCGACGGCTTCCAGCGTTTCGGTCAATGTACCGATCTGGTTGACCTTGATGAGGATCGAATTGCAAATCCCCATGCGGATGCCGTCCTTCAGCCGTTCCGTGTTGGTGACGAAGAGGTCGTCGCCGACAAGCTGCGTCTTGCCGCCGACGAGGTCGGTAAGGATTTTCCAACCCTCCCAATCGTCCTCGGACATGCCGTCCTCGACCGATACGATCGGATAATCTCCGACGAGCTTGGCCAGGTATTTGGCCTGTGCCTTGGCGTCGCGCGTCTTCTTCTCGCCGCCATAGACATATTTGCCGTCCTTGAAGAATTCGCTGGCCGCGCAATCGAGCCCGATCGCCACATCGTCGCCGGGTTTGTAGCCGGCCTTTTCAATCGACGACATGATGAAATCGAGCGCCGCCTGCGCACTCTTAAGATTGGGAGCGAAGCCGCCTTCATCGCCGACATTGGTATTGTGGCCGGCATCCTTCAGCCCCTTTTTCAAGGTGTGGAATATTTCCGAGCCAGTGCGCACCGCCTCGCGCAGCGTGGGCGCGCCGAGCGGAATGATCATGAATTCCTGGAAATCGATGGGATTATCGGCATGTGCCCCGCCATTGATGACATTCATCATCGGCGTCGGCAGGACATGCGCCGATGCGCCCCCGACATAGCGGTAGAGCGGCAGCCCCGCCGCTTCGGCCGAGGCCTTGGCGACCGCCAGCGATATGCCCAAAATGGCGTTGGCGCCGAGCCGGCTCTTGTTGGGTGTGCCGTCCAGCTCGATCATGGTCCGGTCGATATGGATCTGCTGCTCCGCCTCCATGCCGCCGATCGCCTCGAACAACTCGCCATTGACGGCCTCGACGGCGCGTTCGACGCCCTTGCCGAGATAGCGCCCGCCGCCGTCGCGCAGTTCGACCGCCTCATGCGCGCCGGTGGACGCCCCCGAAGGAACCGCCGCCCGGCCCATCGAACCGTCTTCCAGGACCACATCGACTTCAACGGTCGGGTTGCCGCGGCTGTCGAGAATCTCGCGGCCGATAATATCGACGATGGCGGTCATGGAAGTATCCTTTCGAGCGGAAACACGGAATGGCGCTTTCTTAGCGGAGGGAAGGAAAAACGCAATCTGCTTCCAGGCAAGAGGGGGCAACAGGTTCCTGTATCTCTCCCCCGTCAGTCCGTTTTCGAAAGCGTTTTCGGTTTGCCAAAGAATTCAAAATCGGACAGGTTCGCGCTTATCGTGCGGATCGAGGGGTGAGATGCAAAAGACCGTCAGCATTTCCGCACTGCCTACACCGATGTCCAAGAGGTTTGTGGTCTCTCAACTGGCGCGGCATTGGGAGGCGGCCGGCATTAAGGCCGTGGTTGGCGGCACGTTCGACGAGCGTGCGGATATCTGCATCTTGCACCACGACCGTACTCGTATCGAACAACCCGGCATACCTGAAATACCCGCCGGGATGCGCGTTTTGAACGGCGAGGCGCTGGACATCTCCAAGCGGCTGTATTCCGCACTGTCGCTTGCCGAGGACGGCGATTGGGATGGGCCGGTCATCGTCAAGACAAACCTCAACAGCCATGGCATTCCAGAGCATCGCCAGAGCCGTCGTACGGTTTTCGGCTCTGTCCAAAGGACGCTTTCCCGCTATTCCTGGCGGATGGCCCAACGCCTTCCGCCAAGGCAATACCCTGTCCTCAAGTCGATCCGGGATGTGCCCGGGTGGATATGGACGGACACGCGCTATCTGGTCGAGAAGTTCGTGCCAGAACGCCACGAAGGCCTCTTCTCTGTCAGGGGATGGCTGTTCTTCGGATCACGTGGGTATGGCTATCAACTGTTTGCGACAGATCCCCTGGTGAAGACCGGCTCCATGGTGCGTCATGAGTTCTATACCGACATACCCGATGAACTTCACAACCTTCGCAGGCATCTTAAGCTTGACTTCGGCAAGCTTGACTACGTGATTCACGACGGTAAGGCCGTTGTCTTCGACGCCAACAAGACGCCAACGCTGGCAACGGACGGCAACAGCCCGCGCACGAAGATGTTGGCCGAGGGAATCCAGGAGTTCCTGTGAGCCATAAGACGCTTCTCTTCCCTCCAGAAGCCGCCAAGGCGCTGTTCCTGCCTGATTCTGCCTACATGGCTCGAACTGACCTTCGCCAAACCCGCATGCTGGGATACAGCGCCTTCAATGCAGACAGCGTAACTGCCCTGCTCACCGGCGTTCTCGGGGCGCAGCCGACGGTTCGTCATCGGGCCGGCGCAACCGATGCGATCCTTCGCATATTTGAGCACGCGGGGCTTCCCATTGATGAAGACATCCGCTTTTACGAAACGGCGGAAGAGGCCGAACGGCAAGCCGACCGGCTGATCGGAGAAGGCTTCGCCTGTTCAGCCCCTATCCGCTGAGAGAAGGACGCTTTCCAGACTCTGGTCAAATCGTCCCGCCATCACTTTGGACCCGCCTGAACGCCAAGGAAAATCTTGCGGATCTGGTCCGGCCCGAAAATCTGCCCCCTCGCGAAATCATGGCCAATGATCGGCTCTCGTCGCGAGCGTTCGAGCGGCCTGTGTATCTCAAGGCCGGTGGGGACCTTGCAACGGGATGGGGCTACGCGGTCCGACATTGCGAAGACGCTGCCGGCTACGAAGCGGCGAGGGAATGGTTCGCCTCCCGCTCCCGGGACATTCCGCGCGTCATCGTCGAACAGGACATGCAGCCATCGGCCTGCTGGTGTGTATCGATCTCGGTCTCGGCCACGGGAACACGCTGCCTGGGCGCCGCCGAGCAGATTTTCAGCGCGCCAGGCAAGCAGGCGCGCAGTATTGTCGATCCGGAAAATCCGTTCCCGGAGGCCGGTGTCGAACTTGCGGTCCAGGTGGGCAATCGGGCAGCTGCACTGGGTTATCTTGGTATTGCAGGCCTGGATATCGGAATGGCGGCGGGTCGGCTGATCGTCTTTGACCCGAATTTCCGCATCAATTCATCGACCCAGCAGGCACTGTTGCACGAGGCGGCTGCACATACGAGCGGCCTCTCCGTCAGCCTTTCCTTGAATCTGCCGGTATCTCTGCCTTTCGGCGATCTTGCGAGTGTGATCATTGGTCCGATAGCGGAAGGGTGGTTCGTTCCGACCCGTCTGTTCGACGGCGCGTTATGTCCAGCGGCGGAAGGAAAGAGCATCTGCACCGGCTTCGTGATGGGAAGCAATCGTCAGGATGCTGAAACGCGCCGAGAGCGGTTGGAAGCCCTTCTCACGCCCAATTGAACCTAGTTGGCCTTGGCCACGCGGTCGAGCGCGATCAGACGTTCGAGCAGCGCCGGCAAATCCTTGAGCGGCACCATGTTGGGTCCATCGGAAGGGGCATTATCCGGATCCTCATGCGTCTCGATGAAGACGCCCGCGACCCCGACGGCGACCGC
Organism: uncultured Alphaproteobacteria bacterium; assembly: GCA_963752795.1. Lineage (GTDB taxonomy): Bacteria > Pseudomonadota > Alphaproteobacteria > Rhizobiales > Rhizobiaceae > Mesorhizobium_L. Next base: position 116,834 of record CAVVZH010000002.1, on the reverse strand, counting down.
CGCCCGCGAAAGCGTCTCGACAAAGCGGCGCTCGCCGCCGGTCGATCCACCCTGCCCGCCGGGCTGTTGCACCGAATGCGTCGCGTCGAAAATCACCGGCGCGCCGATCTCGGCCATGATCGGCAAAGCGCGCATGTCCGACACCAGTGTGTTGTAGCCGAAGGAGGCCCCGCGTTCCGTAACGAGGACGTTCGCGTTGCCGGAGCCGGTGATCTTGGCGACGACGTTCTTCATGTCCCACGGCGCCAGGAACTGGCCTTTCTTGACGTTGACGATCTTGCCCGTGGCGGCCGCGGCGATCAACAGGTCGGTCTGGCGCGACAGGAACGCCGGTATCTGCAGGATATCGACATGCGGCGCAACGATCGCGCACTGCTCTTCCGTATGAATATCGGTCAGCACCGGCAAGCCGAATTCCTTGCGCAAATCGTCGAACACGGGCAGCGCCGCCTCGAGTCCCGCCCCGCGCCTGCCGGAAAGCGAGGTGCGGTTGGCCTTGTCATAGCTCGTTTTGTAAACCAGCCCGATGCCGAGTCTGGCGGTCAGTTCCTTGAGGCTGCCTGCCATGTCGAAGGCATGCTGGTGCGATTCGAGCTGGCACGGTCCGGCGATCAGCGACAGCGGGCCGGAATTGGAAAACGAAACGGAACCGGCCGTGACGGTATTGTTCGGTTGGGTCATTCTGCCTCGAATGCGAAAATGGCGCCCTGCCCCGGCGCCGGTTGAACGATGAGCCGCGACCCGATTTTCTGATAGTTGACGCCGCCATCCGCAAGGAGCGCGCTTGTCGCACCGATGTCGCTTGTGCCGAAAACAATCGCCCGTAATTGCAGGCCGCGATCTTCACTGGACGCCGCGCCAAAGCGGGCTTCGAAAACGCCATTGTCGAGAAGCGCCAGCCTCGAATTCGACGCCTCTATCTCCGTAACACCCCCGATTGTCTCGCCGGCCGGCGCATCCGACGCCAAAAGGGCGATCTCCGCGAACGCGCCCGCATCCGGGGCCGAAAGCGCGATTTCCTTTATCCGCGTCACGCCGTTTGAATGACGCTCCAGCGCGCTGCGATCGACCTTGGGTGTATTGACCCGCTCGCATGTAAAGAAAAAGCAATCCGGGGCGCGTAAATCCGCTGCGAACGCCAGCTTGAAGGACGCCATGTCCGCCTTTCCAGACGCGTCGACGAAATCGCGCGAGAATTCCAGCATATCGCCCGCGGAAAAACCCTCCTCCACGAAAGCCGCGTGATCGGCGGCGGCGTCCGCAGTGCCGAAGACGAGCGCCGAGAATCCGTCCTCGCCACGCCGGTAGCGGTAAGCGATATCTCGCTTGACGAATATGTTGCCCGTGCGCGCGGCCTCCCATGCCGCTTCCTCATCCGCAACCGCAAGCGGTTCCAGAAAGGTGCCGTCCGCCAGATACACGCAGCAATTTTCAGTGCCGAACGGATGACGGCCGTTGGGCGCGACATTGAAACCGAGCGCGGCAAGGCGGTTGCGCGCGGTTTCGATATCCGCCGTTGGCAAGACGCAATGATCGACCGGACGCGGCGGCGGTGAAATAAATTCGGCCATGGCGGGCATGTGCCTCAAAATGACGGACGGTTCAAGCAGACGGCCCGTCGCGCCGGCCGCGATTGTCCACTACGTTCATCCGCAGCGCCCTTCGCGCTGGTTTACTTTCCCCAGGGGCAGATTTAGCTTCCGCCAATGCCTACAAATTGGGCAGAGTCGCAAGGGAGGGACCAATCAAATGACGATACAGGGCGCGTCGCCTGGACTGTACAACGAAGATCTGGCTCCGGCCACCATACGCAACTGGGGACCATTTTCCATCTTCAACGTCTGGACATCGGACGTGCACAGCCTGTGGGGCTACTATCTGGCGGCGAGCCTCTTCCTGTTTTGCGGCGGCTTCGTCAATTTCATCATCGCCATCGGCATCGGCTCGTTGATCATTTTCGCGCTGATGAGCATGATCGGCTATGCCGGCGTGAAGACGGGCGTTCCCTACCCCGTGCTGGCGCGCGCCTCCTTCGGCATTTGGGGCGCCAATATCCCCGCCCTTGTCCGCGCCATCGTTGCCTGCTTCTGGTACGGCGCGCAGACGGCGGCGGCCTCGGGCGCGGTGGTGGCCCTACTGACGCGCTGGGACGTCTTCGCGCACTTCCATCAGAACACGCATTTCCTCGGACATTCCGGCCTCGACGTGATCTGCTTCCTGGTCATGTGGGGTCTGCAACTTCTCATCATCCAGCGCGGCATGGAAACCGTGCGAAAGTTCCAGGATTGGGCCGGCCCGGCGGTCTGGGTGATGATGCTGATCCTGGCGATCTATCTCTGCGTCAAGGCGGGCAGCTTCGCCTTCACCAGCGACATCCCGATGGACGTGCTGCTTGCCAAGACCAAGGATGCGGGCGTACCCGGCTTGCCGGGATCCTTCGCCTCGTTGGCGGCGGTCGCCGCGATCTGGGTCACCTATTTCTCGGCGCTCTATCTGAATTTCTGCGATTTCGCCCGCTATGCGCCGGACAAGGCGGCGGTCAGGACCGGCAATATCTGGGGACTGCCGATCAATCTGATCCTGTTCTCGCTGGTCGCCGGCGTCACCACCATCGCCGCCTGGGACGTCTATCATGAAGTCCTGATCCACCCTGACCAGATTTCGGCAAAGTTCGACAACTGGTTCCTGGCCGCGCTCGCCGCCCTCACCTTCGCGGTCGCGACGCTCGGCATCAACGTGGTGGCGAATTTCGTCTCGCCGGCCTTCGACTTCTCCAACGTCTTCCCGCGCCAGATCGACTTCAAGAAGGGCGGTTATATCGCGGCGCTCATCGCCTTGGTGCTTTATCCCTTCGCGCCATGGGAAGGCAGCGCCGCGGGCTTCGTCGGCGTCATCGGCGCGACTATGGGACCGATCTTCGGCGTCATGATGGTCGACTACTATCTCATCCGCAAAGGCGAACTCGACGTGGTCGGCCTCTATAAGGAAGACGGCGAATACCGCTTCCAGGGCGGCTGGCATGTCAACGCCTTCATCGCAGCGGGCATAGGCGCGATATTCTCCTCCATCCTGCCCAACTTCACCGACTGGCTTCCCGCCTGGTGGGGCGTCTATGGCTGGTTCTTCGGCGTTGGTATCGCAGGCCTCGTCTACTATGTGCTGCGTTCGGCAACGGCCGGGGCCGGAGCGAAAACAGCACGCGCCTGACCATCTTGCCGGCCCCCCGCTCGAACGGGGGCCGGCCCCTTCCGCCATCAGCCGTTCTCCAACCGACAAACAGCTTTTGCCGATCCCGGCATTGCCCCATGCCCGGTGCATCGCTTAATCTGCGCACACGGTGATAGGGGCTGCCAGGCCCGCATGGGTCCATTGGGATTGGGGTGTTTTCTTGAGTGCAATCATACGTCTGGCCTTCTCTTACGGCCGAGTACAACTTCTCTTCGGGCTCTTGATTCTCGCCGGATGCACGACCGCCGATACGCTTTCTCTTACCCAGCCCATTCCTTCCTCGGCCGAGCCGACGAAATTCGCCGCCATTGTGGTCGACGCCAACAACGGGCGCACGCTCTACTCCGTCAACCCGAACGATTTGCGATACCCGGCGTCGCTGACCAAGATGATGACGCTCTACCTGCTCTTCGAAGCTATGGAGCAGGGACGCGTCACCAAATCGACGCGGATACCGGTTTCAGCCCACGCCGCCTCGATGCCGCCCACCAAACTCCACTTCAGGCCGGGCGAAACGATCGATATCAACTCGGCTATCCGGGCGATCGTTACCAAATCGGCAAATGATGTGGCGGTTGCGATCGGCGAATTTCTTGGCGGGTCTGAACCAGCCTTCGCACTGGCGATGACCGCCAAGGCCCGCCAACTAGGCATGCTGAGCACACGCTTTCGAAACGCATCCGGACTGCCGGACCCGGATCAACGCACCACCGCGCATGACATGGCCGTGCTGGGCCTGGCGTTACGCCAGCGCTTTCCGCAATATTATTCCTATTTCTCCATCGAGAATTTTGTCTATCGCGGCAGACTGGTGCGGGGCCACAACAAGGTCCTGGATAATGTAGCAGGCGCCGACGGCATCAAGACCGGCTATATCCGTGCATCAGGCTTCAACATCGTCACATCCGTGAACAGGGGCGGCCGCAAGATGGTGGCCGTAGTGATGGGCGGGAAGACAGCGCGGGAACGCAATGAAACCGTTGCGGAACTCGTCGCCCGGTATTTCCCGGAATGCGTCAGAAAATAGCTTTCGCGCTGCTCAAACCAGCCGTGATTGATCGACCGCGGCGGCGATGAAGCTGGCGAAAAGCGGATGCGGCTCGAACGGCCGGCTTTTCAATTCAGGATGGTACTGAACGCCGATGAACCAGGGGTGGTCGGCATACTCGACCGTCTCCGGCAGCACGCCGTCAGGAGACATGCCGGCGAACACAAGGCCGAATTCCTCCAGGCGGTCCTTGTATTCGATATTCACCTCGTAGCGGTGACGATGGCGCTCGGAAATGACGGTATCGCCGTAAATGGCGGCGATCTTCGATCCTTTAGCCAATTCGGCCGCGTAGGCGCCAAGCCGCATGGTGCCGCCGAGTTCGCCGGACTCACGGCGCTTTTCCAGCATGTTGCCCTTCAGCCACTCCGTCATCAGGCCGACGACCGGCTCGTCGGTCGGACCGAATTCGCCTCGATGAGGCCTTGTCGATGTTGGCCAGCGAACGCGCCGCCTCGATGCACGCCATCTGCATGCCGAAACAGATGCCGAAATAAGGCACCTTGCGCTCCCGCGCGAATTTGGCCGCTTATCTTGCCCTCCGATCCGCGCTCGCCGAAGCCACCGGGCACCAGGATTCCATTGACCTTTTCCAGCCATGGAGACGGGTCTTCCTTTTCGAAGATTTCGCTTTCGATCCAGTCGAGCTTGACGCGCACATGGTTGGCCATTCCGCCATGCGCCAGCGCTTCGTTGAGCGATTTATAGGCGTCCTTGAGCCCGGTATATTTGCCCACCACGGCAATGGTGACCTCGCCTTCCGGATTGTGGATGCGGTGGGACACCTCCTGCCAGCGCTCCATGCGCGGCTTGGGCGCAGGCTCGATGCCGAAGGCCGCCAGCACTTCGCCGTCCAGGCCTTCCTTGTGATAGGCGATCGGCACATCATAGATGTGGCCGACATCGAGCGCCTGGATGACGGCCGATTCGCGCACATTGCAAAACAGCGACAGCTTGCGCCGCTCCTCCTTGGGAATGACGCGGTCGGCACGCACCAGAAGAATGTCCGGCGCGATGCCGATTGAGCGCAGTTCCTTGACCGAGTGCTGGGTCGGCTTGGTTTTCAGTTCCCCTGCCGAAGGAATGTAGGGCATCAAGGTCAGGTGAACATAGACCGCATTGTTGCGCGGCAAATCGTTGCCGAGTTGGCGAATCGCCTCAAGAAACGGCATCGCTTCGATATCGCCGACCGTACCGCCGATCTCGCAAATGACGAAATCGTAGTCTTCATTGCCTTCGACGACGAAATTCTTGATCTCGTCGGTGACGTGGGGGATGACCTGCACGGTGGCGCCGAGATAGTCGCCACGCCGCTCTTTCTCGATGATGTTCTGGTAGATGCGGCCAGTGGTGATGTTGTCCTGCTTGTTGGCCGAGCGCCCGGTAAACCGTTCGTAGTGGCCGAGGTCGAGATCCGTCTCCGCTCCATCGTCGGTAACGAAGACCTCGCCATGCTGATAGGGCGACATCGTGCCCGGATCGACATTGAGATAGGGGTCCAGCTTGCGGATGCGCGCACGATATCCTCGCGCCTGCAGGAGGGCTCCAAGAGCCGCCGCTGCTATGCCTTTGCCAAGCGAGGAAACCACGCCGCCCGTGATGAATACGTATCGCGCCATGGGAGTCAGGGCTTAGCGCCGCGAATCCGATTCCGCCAGCGGAAAGTTCACATAGGCGCTCTTTTCCATAGGCGTTCCTTCGCTCGCATGATCACAGCTGTGATCCGCTCAAAATAAAACGGCCGGCAAGGCCGGCCGCTAGGTCCAGTGTCCCAAAGAAACGTCCGCTTAAAGCACGACAACCTTGGTGCCGAGCCGGACACGCCGGTAAAGGTCCATCACCTGGTCATCGAACATGCGGAAGCACCCGTTTGATGCCGACGTGCCGATCGACCGCGGATCCGTCGTCCCATGGATGCGGATATGGGTGTCCTGTTTCCCCTGATAGACATACATGGCCCGCGCGCCGAGCGGATTGGAGAGGCCGCCGGGCATGCCGTCCTTGTACTGCCCGTAATGCTTCGGCTCGCGCTTTTGCATGTCGAGTGTCGGAATCCAGCGCGGCCATTCCTGCTTGTCGCCGATCATGGCGGTGCCCTTGAACTGCAGGCCTTCGCGTCCGACAGCGATGGGATAACGCCGCGCGCTGTTGGAAGATTCCATCAAATAAAGGAATTTCTTGCTGGTATCGATGATGATCGTGCCGCGATCATAGCCCGAATAGGGAACGCTCTGCGGCTGGAATTCCGCCTTCACCTTGAAAGGCCGGCGCTCTTCTCTCTCCCTCAGCGCGGCGTCGAGATCGCGCGTCTCGGGAAGCAATTGCTGTTTGTCTCCGCCGAACAGGACCGAAAAGATGTTCGGCTGAATTTGCTGTTCGCTGCGCAACTGGCCATTGTTCTCCAACGGGCCGCCAGGTGCCTGCATCGGTTCGGCCTTGGCGTTCTTCTTGGCTTTGGCGTGCATCTTGCGCTTTGGCGCATGCATCTTCGGCATCGATTCGATCGACGCCGTGCGGCCCTTGTCGAGCCTTACGAAGTTGGAAGAGGAACTTGCGATTGCGGGTGTCGAAACAGCCAAAGCCGCACCGATGCCAAGCAAAACCAGCCTGCGAAAATACATTGTCGGAAACCCTGTTTTTCAACGGGCCATGTCATGCCGGAAGATGCTGGATTGCAACGCCGCGCCAAGTTGCCCGACAGGACATATACCTGATGCCGTGAAGGTGGCTCAAGAAAAACACGCGTGCGGTTCGACCCAGGGACCTCTGCAAGGATCAATCGACGCGCTGTGTGGTTTATTCACAACAGTTTTACATCCCCAAGGCCGGCCTCGCCGCCCCCCGTCGAAGATTCGCGGAATCACAATTGCGATTGGAATGGTCCACACAAGGGGTGGAAGATGCCAGGATACGATGAGCGCTTCAGCTCGAAGTAAGCCTACTGATTGGGTACCTGCGATGGTGCCTGAGTCGCGGTCCCGCTCGCGTCGCCGGATGCCGGAGCAGCAGCACCATTCGTCGCCGGAGCAGCCGGCGCCGGGGTGGATGGCGCGCTCGGATTGGTGCTCGCCGGAGCCGGTGTCGTGGCGGTTCCGCCATTTGGGACGGTGTCAGCCTGATTGGAACTCTTGGCCGGCGCCTTTGCCGCGGGCGCGCCACCTAGCTGGTCAAGGATGCCTTTGCCGTTTTGCTTACCCGAATTGTCCTTCGGCGCGCTATTGGACGCCGCTGGATTATCGAGAATATCCGCCACGCTGCCCTGATAGCGGGCCAGGAGGGACAGACCCAGCGATGTCGCGAAAAAGATCGCCGCCAGGATGGCTGTCGTTCGCGTCAGGGCGTTGGCCGCGCCCCGCGCCGTCATGAATCCCGATCCACCGCCTATGCCGAGGCCGCCGCCCTCCGAGCGCTGCACGAGCACGACTGCGACAAGCGCAATCACGACCATCAGGTGGATGACGATGATAACGGTTTCCATACTTGGTTCCGGATTTTCAGCAAGAAGCGGCTGGGAGTTTCGCCCGGCATCGGACGCGGCTCAATACACGCCTTTGCCGCCCATTCCAACCCCATATGGACGCCCAGGGCCAAATTGCAACGCGGCGTTTTCGCACCCCGCCGTCAAAGCGACAGATAGGTTTCCGCGATGCCGAGAAAATCGCCGGCCTTCAGACTGGCGCCGCCGACGAGCGCGCCGTCGACATTGGGCAGAGCAAGCAGTTCACGCGCATTGTTTGGCTTGACGGATCCACCGTAGAGTATTCGCATATGGCGGGCTTCCTCGACAACCACCTTTGCAAGTTCGCCTCGCAAGTGCGCATGCGCTTCGGCCACATCCTCCGGCGTTGGCGTCACACCGGTGCCGATTGCCCAAACCGGTTCATAGGCAATGACGGTATTGCGGGCGAGCGCGCCGGACGGAACCGATCCGGCGATCTGCGCCGAGAGAACTTTCATCGTATCGCCGGCGGCGTGTTGATCGTGTGTCTCGCCGACGCAGATGATGGGGGTCAGGCCCGCGCGCCACGCGCCACGCGCCTTTTCATGGACCATGGCGTCGGTCTCGCCATGGTCGATGCGGCGTTCCGAATGTCCGACGATCACGAAGGAAGCCCCCGCGTCCTTGAGCATCTCGGCTGAAATATCCCCCGTATGCGCGCCACTTGCATCGGCGTGACAATCCTCACCGCCGCTCTTGACGGGCGTATCGCGGACAATCTCCGAGGCGCGCGTCAACAATGTCGCCGGCACGCACACCAGCGCGTCCGTTTCATTTTCCAATCCGCTCATGAAACCGCGCGCGATTGCCCGCAATTCATTCAATGAGGCTCCGAGGCCGTTCATTTTCCAGTTGCCGGCGACGAGCGGGCGGATCGCGGGGGTCATGGCCTTCCTCGAGCCTGTTTGCTACAGGCTCTCTAGCAAATTCGCGTCACAAAGCAATCGACACTGGCCGATAAGGGCGTTATTGCCGGACGCGCGCGAATTTGGCGCGGAAAATCGCCTAAACGGGATCGAATATGCTTGATTCAATGAGAAACGCGGCCGGCTCATGGGTAGCCAAGCTTTTCTTCATCGTACTGGTCATCAGTTTCGCCGGCTGGGGAATCTCCGGACGCATCGAGGGTGGCTTCGGCGGCAATTCGGTGTTGACCGCCGGCGACACCACCGTGTCCCTCAACGAATACCGCCTTGCCTATGATCGCCAGGTCTCGACCTTGTCGCAACAGGTCGGCCAGCGCCTCACCCGCAAACAGGCAACCGCGATGGGAGTCGACCAGCAGGTCCTTTCCCAACTCGTCGCCGGAGCGGTTCTCGATGAACAGGCCCGCAAGATTGGTCTCGGCGTATCCACCCAGCGCATCGCTACCCTTACCCGCGAGGATCCCGCGTTCCACGGCACCAACGGCCAGTTCGATCGCCAGCAATTCGATTACGTGCTGCGCAATGTCGGAATGCGCCCGGAAGAATACATGAACAATCGCGAACAGGTGGCCGTGCGGGAGCAAATCGTCGACGCGATTTCCGGCGGCATGAAGGCGCCGGACACGTTCCTCAAGGCTCTCGCGCTCTATCGCGGCGAGGACCGCACGGTGGAATATCTGACGCTGCCGCGCGCGCTGGTCGAGCCCATAGAAGAGCCTTCGCAGAGCATTCTTTCGGCGTGGTTCGAGAAGAACAAGAAAAAGTACGCGGCGCCCGAATACCGCAAGATCATCTATGCCAGGCTGGAGCCGGCGGACATTGCCGATCCGTCCTCGATCAGCGACGAGCAGATCAAGAAGGATTACGAGGCGCACAAAAGGCAATATACGACGCCGGAGAAGCGAACCATCGAGCAGATCGTCTTCAAGAACGACGCCGACGCCAAGGCGGCGCTGGCGTCGATTCGCGGTGGCGCAACATTCACTGATGTCGCCAAGTCGCAGGGAAAATCGGAAGCGGACACCAAACTTGGAACGCTCGAGAAATCACAGATCCCCGACCAGAAAATTGCGGACGCCGCCTTCAAGCTCGACGCCAATACTGTAAGCCCCGTGGTGGAGGGTTCGTTCGGCCCCGTTCTCTTGCGCGTAACGGCGATCGAACCCGAAGTGGTCAAGCCGTTGTCGGAAGTCAGCAGCGACATCCGCAAGAACCTCGCCCTGAGCGAAGCGAACCGCATCCTGCTCGACGTACACGATTCCTATGAGGATGCGCGGGCTGGCGGCGCCACACTCAAGGAGGCTGCCGACAAGCTCAAGCTCAAGGTGGTGACGATCGACGCGATCGACCGCAACGGACAAACGCCCGACGGAACGATCGTCAAGAACCTTCCCGCTTCCGAGCAATTGATCAAGGGCGCCTTCGATGCCGAAAAAGGCCTCGAGAATGACGGGATCGCGACCAAGGATGATGGCTTCGTCTTCTACGAGGTTGAGGGCATCACCCCGGCGCGTGACCGGACCCTCGATGAGGTCCGCGCCAAGGTGGTCAAGGACTGGAAGGACGAACAGGCGAAATCCCGGCTCGGCGCCAAGGCGACCGAGATGGAGAAGAAGCTGAAGGCGGGCACGTCGCTGGACGATATCGCCAGCGAGCTCAAGCTGGAGAAGCAGGTGAAGCGCGGCATGAAGCGCGGAGTCGACGATCCGGACCTCGGCAGTGACGGCGTTGCCGCGGCGTTCGGCGTTGGACAGGGTGGCGTGGGCGTCGTGTCGGGACCGGACGACAACTCCCAGATCCTGTTCAAGGTGACGGAGGTGTTCGAGCCAGCCGGCGCCGGTCCGGGTTCTGTGGACGAACGCGAGCAGAAATCGGCTGCCGACGGCATGGCCAACGATCTTCTGGAAGAACTGGTCACCAAATTGCAGTCGCAATACGGCGTGACGGTGGACCATGGAGCAATCGAGCGGGCCATGGCGTTCTGACGAAGATGAGCGATTTCAAGACCTATATCGCCAAGACGGCGAGCGGCCAGTCCCTGACATTCGACGAGGCGCGCGCGGCGTTCGAGATCATCATGTCGGGCGAAGCGACGCCGAGCCAGATCGGCGGCTTCCTGATGGCGCTGAGGGTGCGCGGCGAGACCGTCGACGAGATCATCGGGCGCGGTAGCCACGATGCGCGCCAAGATGCTGACCGTCGAGGCGCCGGCGGACGCGATCGACATCGTCGGCACCGGCGGCGACGCGTCCGGCTCCTACAATGTCTCCACCGCCGCCGCTTTCATCGTGGCAGGCGCCGGCGTTCCGGTCGCCAAGCACGGCAACCGGGCGCTGTCCTCGCGCTCCGGCGCGGCCGATACGCTGGCGGCGCTGGGCGTCAACATCGAGGTCGACGCCCGAGCGATCGCCGCCTGCATCCAGCGAGGCCGGCGTCGGCTTCATGTTCGCGCCGGCGCATCATTCCGCGATGCGCCATGTCGGCCCGAGCCGCGTCGAACTCGGCACCCGCACCATCTTCAACCTGCTCGGCCCGCTTTCCAATCCGGCCGGCGTCAAGCGGCAGCTCGTCGGCGTCTTCTCGCCCGAATGGGTCGAGCCGCTGGCCGCATGTGCTGCACGATCTCGGCGCCGAGGCCGCCTGGGTGGTGCACGGCGACGGGCTCGACGAGATGACCACCACCGGCACGACCAAGGTCGCCGAGCTGCAGCGACGGCGAGGTCACGACCTTCGAGGTCACGCCCGAAGATGTCGGCCTGAAGCGCGTCTCGCCGCCGAGCTCAAAGGCGGCGATGCCGACGCACAACGCCGCGGCGCTGCGGCGGTGCTCGACGGCGAGAACAACGCCTATCGCGACATCGCTCTGCTCAACGCCGGCGCGGCTGTCCTCGTGTGCCGGCCAGGCGAACGATCTGCCGGAAGGTGTCGAAGCGGCCGCGGCGTCGATCGACAGCGGCATGGCGCGCGCGGCGCTGACGAAGCTGGTCGAGGTCTCCAAGCCGGGCGGCGTAGGCCGGCGATGAGCGACATTCTGAAGAAGATCGAAGCCTACAAGCGCGAGGAGATCGCCGCCGCCAAAGCCGCGATCCCGCTCGGCCGAAATGAACGCAGCGCGCCGAAAGCGCAGGCCGCCGCGCGGCTTCGCCAGGCGCTCTGAAGCAAGACGCGAAGCCGGCGCATTCGGCCTGATCGCCGAGATCAAGAAGGCGAGCCCGTCGAAGGGGCTGATCCGCGCCGATTTCGACCCGCCAGCCGCTTGCCCGCGCCTATGAGGAAGGCGGCGCGGCCTGTCTGTCCGTGCTCACCGACGCGCCCTCTTTCCAGGGCGCGCCGGATATCTCCTGGCGGCGCGCGGCGCCGCCGCCCTGCCCGCGCTGCGCAAGGACTTCATGTTCGATCCCTACCAGGTGTACGAGGCGCGCGCCTGGGGCGCCGACGCGATCCTGATCATCATGGCCTGCTTTCCGACGACGAGGCCGCGCGCGCTCGAGGAGACCGCGCTTGGAACTCGGCATGGACGCGCTGTCGAGGTGCATGACGAGGCCGAGATGGAACGCGCGCTGGCGCTTTCCTCGCCGCCTGCTCGGCATCAACAACCGCGATCTGCGGACCTTCGAGCGTCGATCTCGAAACCTCCCGACGGCTGGCCCGATGGTGGCACAAGGACCGCCTGCTGGTCGGCGAGAGCGGCATCTTCACGCATGCCGATTGCCAGCGGCTCGCAGAAAGCGGGCATTGGCACCTTCCTGGTCGGCGAAAGCCTGATGCGGCAAGCCGACGTCGCCGCCGCAACGCGGGCGCTTCTCGGCGCGTGCGCCGGCTCGAACGCGGCGCGAGTGACTGACGCCTATGCGCTCCTTCGCCTGACCCATCTCGGCGCAGCCGGCGAGGCCGCACATGGTCGATGTCGGCGACAAGGCCGAGACCGAGCGCACGGCGGTGGCCGACGGCGCCGTGACCATGAAGCCGGAGACGCTGGCGCATGATCCTCGCCGGCGACGCCAAGAAGGGCGACGTGCTGGGCACGGCGCGGATCGCCGGCATCATGGCGGCGAAGCAGCACGCATGAGCTGATCCCGCTGTGCCATCCGCTGCTGCTGACGAAGGTCTCGGTCGAGATCGAGCCCGACGAGGCGCTGCCCGGCCTCCGGGTGACGGCGCTGACGCACGTCACCGGCAAGACCGGCGTCGAGATGGAAGCGCTGACGGCCGCGTCGGTCGCCTGCCTGACCATCTACGACATGGCCAAGGCGGTCGACCGCGGCATGGAGATCGGCGACATCAGGCTCCTCGAGAAAAGCGGCGGCAAATCCGGCGACTATCGGGCCGACAGAGCCATGACATGGACGTCTCCTGCCCGTCGAGCGACGCGCTGGAGCGATTGCTGGCCGGCGCCGAAGCCGCTGGGCGGCGAGCGCGTGGCGCATCGGCCGAGGCGGCCGGCCGCGTGCTTGCGGCGCCACTTGTGGCGCTGCGCACCCAGCCGCCCTTCGATGCCTCCGCCATGGATGGCTATGCCGTCCGCGCCGAAGATGTCGTCGACGCCCCGCCCGGCTGACCGTGATCGGCAGTGCGCCAGCCGGCCAGCGCTATTCCGGCAAGGTGGACCAAGGCGAGGCCGTTCGCATTTTCACCGGCGCGCCGGTGCCGGAAGGCGCGGACACGATCCTGTTCGCAGGAAGACGCGCGGGTGCCGGCCGACGAGAGAGATCGAGGCGCAGGAAAGCGTTCCGCCCAAGCCGCCACATACGCCGCGCCGGTCTCGACTTCACGGAAGGCGATTTCTCCTGCCCGCCGGCCGCGCTTTCGATCCGGCGGCGCTCTCACTCGCCGCCGCCGCGAATCACGCTTTCTGTCGAGGCAGTGCGCAAGCCGCTTGTCGCCATCATCGCCACCGGCGACGAATTGCTGGCGCCGGGCAGCCATCCCGGACCGGATCAGATCATCGCCTCGAACGGCTTTGGCGTCGCCGCGATTGCTCGGGCTGCGGGGGCGGATATCCTCGACCTTGGCATTGTCGCGGACGACAGGAAGCTCATAGCGGCCGCATTGCATCGTGCGCTCGATGCGGGAGCGGACGTGCTCGTGACGCTTGGCGGCGCGTCGGTCGGCGATCACGATCTCGTGCGTGAAGTGCTGACCGGCAGAAGGCATGACGCTCGATTTCTGGAAGATCGCCATGCGTCCCGGAAAACCTTTGATGTTCGGCCGCATCGGCGGCACCCATGCGTTGGGCCTGCCCGGCAATCCGGTCTCCAGCATGGTTGGCGCGCATCTATTCCTCGTTCCGCTGGTTGCAAAACTTGGCGGCCGCGCCCATCGGCCCAATATCGTCGAGGCGGCATTGGGCAAGCCCATGCCCGAAAACGATCGCCGCGAGGATTACGTCCGCGCTGTCGCCGAGGAAACGCCGGACGGACTGGTGGCCACGCCTTTCGATATGCAGGATTCCTCCATGCTGAAAACGCTGGCCGCGGCAAACGCCCTCATTATCCGCTCGCCGCACGCCACCGCCGCCGAGTCGGGCGATCGTTGCCGGATCATGCTGATTCGCTGACTGCTCCGGATTTCGTTTCCGCTGATGCCGCCGTTCGTCGCCTGATCGGCTCCTGAAAGGACGAAGCGTCCTCAAACGCACGCGGCTCGGGCCCAACTCCTCCCCGATATCCACACCCCTCGCCCACAAGATGTTGCGTCATGCGACTGTCACGAAACGAATCCTTGACGGTTCGGAACGAGTCGCTTTTTATGGGCGATGCGCTCCTGTTCGCGGGTGCGGCCGGAATGTTTCGAGGCCGGTCTTTTTCAGCATTTTAATGCGTTTTGTCTGCGATCCGCCTGTTTACGAGGCTGGCGGAAGCGTGGGTTTTTTGGGCGGGTTTGGGTAAATTGTCGGACTGGCGTAAATTGCTTGTTAACACTATATTTAGTGTTTGCGCTCAGGTTCAGCACTAGATACGGATGGCTTCCTCGGACGAGAAATCGCACCGGGGGCCTTTCAAGGGAACCCGCGAGGGTTTGCCGGCAAGCAGCGACCGGTCCGCGAGGGCAAGGGCGGCTAAGCGGTAGACAGTCGCGAAAGGAGAGCCGGCCATTCCGTTTGGAATGCCGGACGTGGCGGATTTGCGCTTGTCGAAAAGGGACGGGAAATCCGTTTCGAAAAGCGCTATATATAGATGACAAAGGGACCAATAAGATGCGCATCGAGCGGCGTTTCACCAAAGCTTCACAATCCGCTTCCGGGGCCGCCTACGCGGAGATCGAATTCCGCAAGGCGTTGAGCGAGATCAAGAATCCCGATGGTTCGGTGGTATTCCGGCTCGCCGACATTGACGTGCCGGCGCAGTTTTCCCAGGTCGCCACCGATGTTCTGGCGCAAAAATATTTCCGCAAGGCCGGCGTTCCCGCGCGCCTGAAGAAAGTCGAGGAGAATAACGTTCCCTCCTTCCTGTGGCGTTCGGTCGCCGACGAGGCCGCACTCGCCAAGCTTCCGGAAGAAGAGCGCTATGGCTCCGAGACCGACGCCCGGCAGGTCTTCGACCGGCTGGCCGGCACCTGGACCTATTGGGGCTGGAAAGGCGGCTATTTCGCCACGGAAGAAGACGCCCCCGCCTTCTACGACGAACTCGCCTACATGCTTGCCACCCAGCGCGTCGCGCCGAATTCCCCGCAATGGTTCAACACCGGCCTGCACTGGGCCTATGGCATCGACGGCCCGAGCCAGGGGCATCTCTATGTCGATCCCTTCACCGGCAAGCTCACCAAGTCGAAATCGGCCTATGAGCATCCGCAGCCGCATGCCTGCTTCATCCAGTCGGTCGCCGACGACCTCGTCAACGAGGGCGGCATCATGGATCTGTGGGTGCGCGAGGCGCGCCTGTTCAAATATGGCTCCGGCACCGGCTCCAACTTCTCCTATCTGCGTGGCGAGGGCGAGAAGCTTTCGGGCGGCGGCAAGTCGTCGGGCCTGATGTGCTTCCTCAAGATCGGCGACCGCGCCGCCGGCGCCATCAAGTCGGGCGGCACGACGCGCCGCGCCGCCAAGATGGTGGTGGTCGACATCGACCATCCCGACATCGAGGAATACATCAACTGGAAGGTGAAGGAGGAGCAGAAGGTCGCTTCGCTCGTCACCGGCTCGAAGATCGTGCGCCAGCACATGAAGGCGGTCATGAAGGCCTGCGTCAATTGCGAAGGCCAGGACGACGATTGCTTCGACCCGGCCATGAACCCGGCGCTGAAGCGCGAGATCAGGGCCGCCAAGAAGAACGCCGTGCCGGAAAACTACATCCAGCGCGTCATCCAGTTCGCTCGCCAGGGCTACACCTACGATCGAGTTCAAGACCTATGACACCGACTGGGATTCGGAAGCCTACCTGACCGTTTCGGGCCAGAACTCGAACAACTCGGTCCGCTCAAGGACGACTTTTTGCGCGCCGTCGAGGAAGACGGCCGACTGGGATCTGACCGCCCGCAAGGACGGCAAGGTGATGAAGACGCTTCAGGCCCGCGAGTTGTGGGAGAAGATCGGCTACGCCGCATGGGCATCCGCCGATCCGGGCCTGCAGTTCAACACCACCATCAATGACTGGCACACCTGCCCGCGGCCGGGCCGATCCGCGCGTCGAACCCGTGCTCGGAATACATGTTCCTCGACGACACGGCCTGCAACCTCGCCTCGCTGAACCTCCTGCACTTCCGCAACGCCGACGGCACGATCGACATCGCAGCCTATGAGCATGCGGTGCGGCTGTGGACGATCGTGCTCGAAATCTCCGTGATGATGGCGCAGTTCCCGTCGAAGGAGATCGCCAAACTCTCCTACGAATACCGCACGCTCGGCCTCGGCTACGCCAATATCGGCGGCCTGCTGATGTCCTCCGGCATTCCCTATGACTCCAAGGAAGGCCGCGCGATCTGCGGCGCCATCACGGCGATCATGACCGGCACCGCCTATGCGACCTCCGCCGAAATGGCCGGCGAACTCGGCGCCTTCCCCGGCTACGACCGGAATACGGAAGACATGCTGCGCGTCATGCGCAACCACCGCCGCGCCGCCCATGGCGACAAGGACGGCTACGAAAAGCTGTCGGTCAATCCGGTGCCGCTGGTCGCCGACGACCTCTGGCAGAAGGAACTGGTCGACCACGCCCGCGCCGCCTGGGACCGCGCCATCGAGCTCGGCGAGGAGCACGGCTACCGCAACGCGCAGGCCACCGTCATCGCGCCGACCGGCACGATCGGCCTCGTCATGGATTGCGACACGACCGGCATCGAGCCTGATTTCGCGTTGGTGAAATTCAAGAAGCTCGCCGGCGGCGGCTATTTCAAGATCATCAACCGCGCCGTGCCCGAAGCCCTGCGCTCGCTCGGCTATGGCGAGGCGCAGATCGCCGAGATCGAGGCCTATGCCGTCGGCCACGGCAATCTCAACCAGGCGCCGGCCGTCAACCCCGGCTCGCTCAAGGCGAAGGGCTTCGACGACGAGAAGATCGCCGCCCTCAATGCGGCACTGAAGCAGGCCTTCGACATCAAATTCGTCTTCAACAAATGGACGCTCGGCGAGGAGTTCTGCCACGACGTGCTCGGCTTCACCGACGAGCAGCTCAACGACACCTCCTTCGACATGCTGCCGGCGCTGGGCTTCGCGAAAAAGGACATCGAGGCCGCCAACATCCATTTCTGCGGAGCGATGACGCTGGAAGGCGCGCCGCATCTGAAGGACGAGCATCTGCCGGTGTTCGATTGCGCCACCCCGTGCGGCAGGATCGGCAAGCGTTCGCTCTCGGTCGAGAGCCACATCCGCATGATGGCGGCGGCGCAGCCCTTCATTTCGGGCGCCATCTCCAAGACCATCAACATGCCCAACAACGCCACCGTCGAGGACTGCAAGGACGCCTACATGCTGTCCTGGAAGCTGGCGCTGAAGGCGAACGCGCTCTACCGCGACGGCTCGAAGCTGTCGCAGCCGCTCAACGCCTCGCTGCTGTCGGACGATGACGAGGAGGCCGACGATCTGGTCGAGGAACTGGTCGCCGCCCCCACCGCCGCCAAGGCCGCCGACCGTCGCCGAGCGCATCGTCGAGCGCGTCGTCGAGCGGCTGTACCGCGACCGCGAAAAGCTGCCCGACCGGCGCAAGGGCTACACGCAGAAGGCGATCGTCGGCGGCCACAAGGTCTATCTGCGCACCGGCGAATATGACGATGGCCGCATCGGCGAGATCTTCATCGACATGCACAAGGAAGGCGCCGCCTTCCGCGCCATGATGAACAACTTCGCCATCGCGATCTCGCTCGGCCTGCAATATGGCGTGCCGCTCGAGGAATATGTCGAGGCCTTCACCTTCACCCGCTTCGAGCCGGCCGGCATGGTGCAGGGCAACGACGCCATCAAGAACGCCACCTCGATCCTCGACTATGTGTTCCGCGAACTCGCGGTCTCCTATCTCGGCCGCAACGACCTCGCCCATGTCGACCAGTCGGACTTTTCCAACACCACGATCGGACGCGGCATCACCGAGGGCAAGCTGCCTGTATCGAAAGGCCTGACCCGTGGCGCCTCGTTCAAGGTTGTCTCCGGCAGCGAGCCGAAAGGGTTTGCCGGGGGGCCTGCGGGCGAGAATTCCTCCCCTCGGCACGCGGCCCCCACGGCCTTTTCCGGCTCTAACGTGCGTTCGCTCGCCACCGCGACCGTCACGGCGCTGAAACCCACCGTCTCGGCGCTGGCCGAGGAGGCGACCGCCTTCAAGCGCGACTATGAGGAACGGTCCCGTGAGGTTGCCGAGGAAGCGGAAATGGAGGACGCGGCGACCACGCTCTTCACCGACCAGGCCGCGCACGAAGCCGCTGAGGCCAAGAAGCTGGAAGCCTCCCGCCGCCAGCAGGCGGTCATGCAGGGCTACACCGGCAATTCCTGCTCGGAATGCCAGAACTTCACCACGGTCCGCAACGGCACCTGCGAGAAATGCGATACGTGCGGAAGTACATCGGGCTGCTCATAGTATGCCGACCGCATAATCGGCATACTTTCTTCTTCCGGCTGGTAGGGGAGCGGTCGGGGGCGGCGCGCCCTCAATAGCGCCGTAGCCGCCCCCGACAGCGACTGCCTGTCAGTACGCTGGTGTAGAAGGCGAAAACGCGGGTGCTAGGCTCCCTTGCCCCGCCGCAGGCGGCTTTGAGAGCCGCACGAAAGGCCATCTTCTTCTCCAACACGATACCTCGCAGATTGTCAGGCACCGCCAAAGCCTCTGCCTGCGAGGTGTGAGGTTGTCGAAGCCCCCGGGAAGTCTCTCCCAGGCTAGATGTCATCAACGATCATTTCGAAGCGTGCGGCCGCTCGGTAACCGAACAGTTCCTGCCGGAGGCATTGTCGCGGCTCGGGGAACCCAACCCGCGGTTTTCGCCGATCAACCGGCCTGCAATTGGAACCCGATCTTGACGACCCCTTTGCGCACCGGCATTGCCGGCCCGCTTGATGCCGTCTCGGCAAGAAATTCAACACCCCATGATTCCAGCGCGACCTGGACGCGCATGCTTGTCTCCAGACCGACGGGCTCACCGGCCTCGATTTCGGACGATGGAGCGAGTGCTTACCCCTGCCTTGTGGGCAAGGTCTTTCGCGCTGATATCCAGCAAAGATCGAGCGGCGCGGAGGAAGTCATAGGATGCCTGCATGCCGGATTTCTAACCCGTTGAACTTGAGAAGGCCAGCAGCGCGGTGCGACGCCCGGACGCCGATGTTGGCGTGTGGACGCCGCACTGGCGACGCCGTATGTCTGCCTGGCTGATTCCTTCGAATCAGAAGGTCCGACCGGATCGGATCCTTGGCCGACAGAGGGAGATCCCGATGCTGCTCTTCAACCCAGGTGATGATCAAGGTCCTGCATTCGTGGACGGGATGAAGCGAATGCTTTCCCTCGCAGCCGACATGGAGCGCATTCAGCGTGGCGTGCGGCCGGAAGCCATGGCCGGAGACCAGGTTCCGATCCTGGATCGCTGGGTGCTGACGAAACGACCGGCCCCCTGCCTGGCAGGACTGTCGACGGGACATCCGAAGCTCGTTGGAGAGGGCCGGGCCATCGGCACCTCGGATCTTTGGATGATGTCCGTCGACTTCGACTGGGCGCGAACACTTTCGCGTTGGTATCGGCTTGGTAGGCCGGCGAGCCAGTTCGGCCGGGATGCATAGGTTCTCAGATGTCGGTGAAGGACCCAGCGCACGCCCGACATTTCAAGCGTCGTGAAAAGGCGGCGCTGGCGGGGCTCCACCTGCCGACCGAGGATGAGCTCTTGCGGGGCATGAACTTCTTCAGGGATAGTGTCAGCGAGGACATTCGGGAATACGCCACCCGGCTTTCGGGGGCGCTCAAGACGCGGGGTGATCTCGGGCTTGCAGGCCTCATCGCGGCCCTCGACAGGCTCACCGTTGATCAGAACGAACACACCGTTCAAGACCTCATCACAGCATTCGGCGCGTTGGAAAGCAGGTCGCACGCCTCGTTCGAGACAGGCGGCGTTCGCTGTCAATTCTATCTGGCGAGCTGGGGCCATCCGGATGCGGCTGCCAGAATTGCCGGGGAAATCGCCACGCTGGCGTTGAACGACCTCCACAGATCCGATGATCTGGAACTGCTGTGGCGGTCGCTGGCTTGGAGCGCTTTCTCCAGTTCCATCCGGTCGCAGGGCTATGGTCTCTCGACGTGGCACAGGTCAGGGCAGCTCCGCGAGAAGAACAGCTACGAGTACCAGTTCCAGACTGCAATCCTGAAGCGACAGGCTTCCCCGCAGCCCGAAGCCTTCGAACTTACTGTCGAGGAGCTTGAAAAAGCCGGAACAGCGGAGCCGGAGAAAGCTCGATCCTCGCCCGGGTCCGTAGTCGTCTTCAAGGCCGTTGGGAACGAGACCACCCCGGATGGAAGGAAGGTCGAGAAGGAGTTCCGGGAATTCTTTGGGAAGCCACTGCCTCTGCCGGCCGCACCGGACCTCGCCTTGGTGCGGACGAGGCTGGTCGCGGAGTTCCCGTATGCGGTGTCCGTCATCGACGCTGTCCTTTCGAAGCTTGCTGGCAAGCGTAATCCATGGCTGCGGCCGACGATCCTCCTTGGACCGCCCGGAGGCGGGAAATCTCGGTTCGCGTGGCGGCTGATGGAGGAACTTGGGCTCCCGTATGAAATGGTGCCCTGCGGCGGGATCAGCGACAGCGCCATCGGAGGGACTGCGAGACGGTGGTCCACCGGCGAGCCAAGCATGGCCGTCATGGCAATCCGCCGACATAAATGCGCGGGCCCGGCGATCATCCTCGACGAACTCGAGAAGGTGGCGACGAGCCGTCACAACGGCAATGTCCATGACGTGCTTGTGGGACTTCTGGAGAAGGAGACATCCACCCGCTGGTTCGACCCCTACCGGATCAAGGATTTGGAGCCTGGACGCCGCCGCGTAACCTTCGTGTGCGGCACGACTTCCAGGCAGATGCGACAGCCCAGGCCCGTCAGCTCGCCGCGATCAATGTGGTCCTGCAAAGGAAGGGGAGCGGAGCTACATACGTGGTCGCGATGCCTGGCGGGTAGTTCGGTCCGCAAAATTGGCGGCGTTCCGTATCCGAAGATTCGCAGCTAAGCTTCATGACGCTGTGTCGGGTTGGATCACGGGGCCCCGGCATACTCTTTTCCTGTATGCCGACAATCAAGATACTGTTTCCCCTAGATAAATATGCCGACCCCTGATTCCTTATGCGGGGCGACAAGCGGGTGTAGTTGAGGAAACTGTGAATTACTGAACCTTTGCGTGCAGGGCTGATTGCCTTGCACGCAATGGGATTGTAGAACAAAATGGCAACTTATGAAAAGAAGATAATGAGTTCTGACACGCCAACACCAAAACCGCCCCGACCACCAAAGGCCGCGCCCAACAATATGAGTGACGCCCTTTCCGGCATCCAATCAGATGACTTAGAAAGCGTAAAAAGATCCGTCTCCGCAGAAATAAATAGTATCCTTACAAAAAACGGTTGTGAGAAATATAAATTTTTAATTCTCTATGATGAAGTAGATGAAATATCTACCTATCATACCGATGCTATATATTCCTCTGTGACAAATGGAGATTCTAATCAAGAGATACTTCTAGTTATCAACAGCAATGGGGGCCGTATAGAGCCCTCTTATCTTATCAGTAAAAGTTCGGTCCGGAAAGTTATTCAATTTGAACAGAGCTTTCGCAGCATGAGGCGGATCGAGGCCAATTTGAGGAAGGCAAGCGCGTTGCACGAAAGGTTCTCGAAGTCCTTGGCCAGCCTGCGGCATCGCCCCAGCCATGCGAAGGTCCGTTCCACCACCCAGCGCCTCGGCAGGACCTCGAAGCCTTTGGCGGTGTCGGATCGCTTGACGATCGCGGTCGCAAGTCCGGGCATGGCCTTCTTCTGGCCCTTGGCGAAGACAGGTCCCTGATAGCCGCCATCGGCGAACAATTTCTTCAAAAACGGATAGCGCCCGAACAGCGTCTTCAGGACCAGCACACCGCCGTCACGGTCCTGGATGTCGGCCGGATGGACCAACGCGTGCAGCAATAGCCCTACCGTATCGACGAGGATATGGCGCTTCTTGCCCTTGACCTTCTTCCCCGCATCATACCCGCTCGGGTCGATACAACGCCCCCTTTTTCAGCACCCTTGACGCTCTGGCTATCAATGATTGCCGCCGTCGGGCTGGCCTCGCGTCCCATCGCCTCACGGCATTTTACGTAGAGTTCCTCGTGAATACGACCGAGGGTGCCATCCCAATTCCACAGGTCGAAATAGCTGAACAGCGTGCTCTTGGGCGGTAGGTCCTTCGGCACGGCTCGCCATTGGCAGCCTGTGCTGAGAACGTAAAGCAGGCCGTTGACAATCTCGCGCACATCAACTTCGCGCCTGCGGCCGCCTCGTTTGGCGGGCGGGATCAAAGGCTCGACCAGCCCCCATTCCGCGTCCGTCAAATCGCTCGGGTAGCGCAGGCCATCCCGATTGTATTTCTCACGGTTCGCCTTCGTCCACATTTCCATGCTCCGTCGAATCAACCCAACAGCATGGAATCACAAGCGATTCATATCATTCAACTTGTTTGTGGACCGACACTAAAACCCTTAAGCGATTATCTAACGGCAAATTTATCGCCGCAGTACCACGTCGAGCGAAATCAGCAGCCACATTAATCGCATTGGGTGCAGACGAAATTCACATGGGAATGATGAGTGAACTAGGCCCAATCGATCCCCAGCTTGGTGGGCTACCCGCCCTCTCGCTAGGTAATGCCTTGGACGTGATCGCCGAGCTCGTGTGCAAATTTCCAAAATCGGCATCGCTCTTGGGCAGATACATTTCGGACAACGTTCCGGTCAGAACGCTGGGATACTATCAACGTGTGAACGAAAGCGCGGTGCAATATGCAGAGCGATTGTTAAGCGGGAAACCCTTGGGAAAAGATCTTAATTCACACGATGCCGCTGACCAACTCGTAAACCACTATAAAGACCATTCATTTGTAATTAACTCAGAAGAGGCCGCGACACTTCTGGGCCCCATGATTAAAGAGCAGACGCCCGAATATACGGCAGCAGACGAGATATTTAAGTTTCTTGACCTCCTCGCATTTGTCTGTCGGCAGAAAAAAAGGAAAATTTGGGTTGTGGGAGGTGCAGAAGGGTTTGTGTGGGCTGACGATAGTAGACTTCAATAGGGATGAACGCTTCACGTCGATCTGCCTTCTCCCACACGAGGAGAAGGCAAGGCTGCGTTACAACCTCAACCACCCCCTCCTCCACTCGCTTCGAACACCGCCAACTGAGCCGCGAAGGCGCGCTTGTAGGCGGGCCTCGCTTCGCCACGTGCGACATAGGCGGCAAGGCTTGGAAATTCGTCGAGAATGCCGGACGGCCTCAATCTGAGCAGCACCGACACCATCATCAGATCGCCCGCGCTGAAGGCGCCATCGAGCCAGTCGGCCTTGCCCAGGCGGGCGGCAAGCTGTTTCAGCCGGTCGCGAATGCGATCCATGACGAGCGGCAGACGCTCCCCGGCCCATTGCTTGTCGCCCTCCAAAAATTTGGCGGTTTGAAGGTCGAGGATCGGCGGCTCGACCGTGTTGAGCGCGGCGAACATCCATGTGATCGCGCGCGCCCTTGCGTTGGCGTCGGCGGGCAGCAGGCCGGGGTGCCGCTGGGCGATGTGGAACACGATCGCACCCGTCTCGAACAGAGCGAGATCGCCTTCCTCATAGGTCGGGATCTGCCCGAAGGGATGAAGCGCCAGATGCGCGGGTTCCTTCATCGCCTTGAAAGAGACGAGGCGCACCGCGTAGGGCTGGCCCGCTTCCTCGAGTGCCCAGCGAACGCGCGTGTCGCGCGCCAGTCCCAGGCCGCGATCGGGCGAGCGTTCGAATGCAGTGATGGTGGGGATCGTCATGTCGTGCTCCTGCCATGGCCCGGGCGAAGCTGCCGCCCTGCCTTCATTCCAAGGACGAACCTCCGGGCGGATATCCGACACGGAATGCGGAAAGTAGCAGCGCCGGGCCTGCCGGGCGGATCATGGGCAGAGCCAACCGGCTGCTGAAACGCGGAAAGACCCGCACACGCCATCGCCGCCGGCCCTTGGCTAAGCTGTCTTGCACATTTTTCTTCCCCGCCTTTTCTCCACGCCTTCCCGGCCTGCCTTATCCTTGGGCCAGTTCCTTCCATGGGAACACCGGTCATGACGGTGATTGCGTGGGAAGGAACCGGCGCCTCGCCTCGCGGTCAGACGTTTCCGTGAGGTGGGGGGCACCGGCCACCGAGGCGCGGAGCCGGACTTGTCCGGTTCACGAGTGCCCTCGCCCACCAGTCGATCGGCGGGCGCGGGTGTGGATCCGAAGCGGGCCGTGAACTTTTCGCGGGAAGCTGCAAGTCGTCCCGGCCGGAGGGCCAAAAATCGCCGACGGGCGGCCGCAAGGCCGCATATAAACAATAAGATGAGCGTCCCTGCGGCCGCCCGTCTTCCCGACTGAATAATGACCAGACCGGCAACGGGGCGTGGCAAAGATCAGCCGCGTCCTTCGCTCTTCCCTACTCCGCCGCGTCGGCGATCTTGTCCTGCGTCATGGTATCGAAGTCGGAAGCGTCGTGGCGCTCGTGAAGCTGGCTCGACGGATCGCCGGAAGTGCGATTGACCTTGCGGCCGCGCGTCACCGCCGGGCGTGCGAAGATCTGGTCGGCCCAGCGGTTGACGTTCTTGTATTCCTGCGTCGAAAGGAACGTCGCAGCGTCGCCATACTGCCAGCCCTTCACCATGCCGCCATACCAGGGCCAGATGGCGATGTCGGCGATCGTGTATTCGCTGCCGGCAACGAATTCATTGTTGGCCAACTGCTTGTCGAGCACGTCGAGCTGGCGCTTGGTTTCCATCGCGTAGCGGTCGATCGCGTATTTGATCTTGGTCGGCGCATAGGCGTAGAAATGGCCGAAGCCGCCGCCGAGGAAAGGCGCCGAGCCCATCTGCCAGAACAGCCAGGACAGGCATTCCGCGCGCGCCGGCTGCGTGGTCGGCAGGAATTCGCCGAACTTTTCCGCAAGGTGCATGAGGATCGCGCCGGACTCGAACAGGCGGATCGGCTCCTTGCCGCTACGGTCCATCAGCGCCGGGATCTTGGAGTTCGGGTTGATCTCCACGAAACCCGAGCCGAACTGGTCGCCTTCGCCGATCTTGATCAGCCAGGCGTCGTATTCGGCGTCCTTATGGCCCTTGGCCAGAAGTTCCTCGAACATGATCGTGACCTTCTGGCCGTTCGGCGTGCCCAGCGAATAGAGCTGGAACGGATGCTTGCCGATGGGCAACTCCTTGTCATGCGTGGCGCCCGAGATCGGACGGTTGATGTTGGCGAACTGACCCCCGTTCCCCTTCTCCCAGGTCCAGACTTTCGGCGGCGTGTATTCGGTGGAATCGGTCATGGCTCACTTCCGGCTGTTGGCTTTGTTCAACGAAATTGGAACTTCATGCAACATGGTGCATCGCCGGCGTTCCGGCAACCCGTCCTTCGGTCACGATCGGTTGCGCTGCGAGCAGCGCCGTACCGGCGATCCGGCTGTTTGAAGGTAAGGTTTGCTCTGTCAGATCCCCGAACCGTAGAGCTCCATTTCGTCGCCTTCCCAGGGCGCCGGCGTCGAAGCGCCGGTATTGGCGCTCGGCATGGGCATCCAGCATTTGAGCTCGCTTTCGTCGTAGCCGACCACTTGCCCCGGCTCCGAATCGAAGGCTCGCCAGCCTTCGTCGCCAACCCGGTCCTTGCGCGCCCAGTAGGCGACGTCAACCTGCGCCGGTCCCTGCTCCGAGGGCCTCAACGTTACCAATATGCGGCTGCCGTCCATCGGCGCCGTCGCCATGGGCCGCCATCCATTCGTCTCGGCCATCGCCGCGCCTCCTCCTTGCATGCCGCCCGGGATACGGTGCGGCGCGTCCAACAATCCCGATAATGGTAATGCAAGTGAGGCGGCCGCGCCAAGGCCGAATGGTGTTAATCGGCGTCCGCGACGAGCTGCCTCCCGCCGACCCAGCGCCACCAATCGTTCTCGTCGCCATGGAAGACATTGAGGTCGATCTGGCCGTCGACGCCGCGCGACAGGCCGGAGCCGGAATATTGCCAGAACAGCCAGTCGCGGCCGGGATAAACCTTTGCCGGATGTTCGGCGGTGGAGCGCAGCCAGAACGGATAGTTCTGGAAGGCGCCCTGCAGATTATCCTCGTAGAAGTCCGGTGTCGTGTAGATGATCGGCCGCTGGCCGTAATGACGCTCGAGCCGGTCCATGAAGACCTGCATCTTTTCCAGAACCGTGGCGCGCGAGGGACGCCGCTTGCAGCTTGACTGATGGTTCCACTCGACGTCGATCACCGGCGGCAGCGCGCCAACTGATTTCGGGACGTTGCGGATGAACCATGCTGCTTGTTCGTGGGCCGTGCGGCACCAGTAGAAGAAATGATAGGCGCCCCGCTTCAGACCCGCGCGATTAGCGGCTTGCCAGTTCTTCATGAACATCGGATCGAGATGGTCGCCGCCATCTGTCGCCTTGATGTAGACGAAGTTGGCCCCGTGCCGGCGCAGCTTGTCCCAATCGATGTCGCCCTGCCAGCGCGAGACGTCGACGCCGTGGACATCGAGGCGCTTGGGCGAGTGGCGGCCGAAATCCACGGGATCGGCATCGCGAAAGCCATAGCTGTAGATCGTCCCGCGCTCGACGGCTTTTGGCCTCGGCATGGGGGGTGGCGGCGTAACCCTGGCGATGGCGTCAACGGGTTTGGCAATCTCCTGGGTCTCGGAGACCGCCATTTCGGGCACCGGGTCGGCAACGTCGCTCGCGGGGATAACGGCGACGCCCCGTTGGGTGGCAACCGGAACGACGGGCCGGGCAATCGAACTGGTGGTCTCGTGAGACAGCGCCGGCAATTGCAACGCATCGACGCCCGACGTCGACGAGCAGCCGGCGAGCGCTAGGAAGGCCAGACAAAGAGGAACGAAGCTCGGCGAGCGCATGTGACCTGTACGCAAAACACAACAGATGGACGGCACGGCCGCCAAAAACGCGAACTCCAATTGGTAAGGCTAAACTACCAACAAAGTTTAAATCGCATTCTTAACAAACAAGGCAGGGCCATCGAACACGGAAGATTGACCGCTTCTTTTTCGTTCACCGTCGAGCCGTAGATCAAATGTGCCCTATGTTTGATCGAAAGTTTCACGCGACGGCCAACGATCCGACCTGGAAATGGAGGAAGCAGTGACGATAACGCGACGCGAAAGCCTGCAACTCGGACTGGCCGGACTGGCGAGTTTCGGCGCCACGGCGGTTCTTCCCGCAAGCCTACGCGCCGAGGAAACGAAGGATGGCGACAGCTACAAGACCGACCATGGGATGATTTCGATCGCGCCCATCCAGCACGCTTCCTTCGTCATGCGCGTGCCGGGACTGGTCATCTACAACGATCCGGTTGGCGGCGCGGCGGCCTATAAGGGTCACCCGGAACCGGATCTCATTCTCATCACGCACCAGCATCCCGACCATTACGATCCCGAAACGCTGGCAGGACTGGTTGGTGAAAAGACCCGTTTGATTACCAATCCGGCCGTCTTTGGCATGCTGCCCGAAGATTTGAGGGCGAGGGCGAAGGCTCCCGCCAACGGCGAGAGCACCAGCATCGCCGACATACAGATCGATGCGGTCCCGGCCTACAATATGACCGAGGATCGGCTGAAATATCATCCGAAGGGTCGTGACAACGGCTACGTCATCTCCGTCGATGGTCGCCGCGTTTACATTGCCGGCGACACCGAGGATACACCCGAGATGCGCGCCATGAAGGACATCTACATTGCCTTCGTGCCGATGAACCTTCCCTTCACCATGACCACCGACCAGGCCGCTTCCGCCGTCGAGGCCTTTAAGCCCGCCTTCGTCTATCCCTATCATTACAAGGGCACCGATCCGGAGGATTTCGCGAAAAAGGTCAAGGCATCCGGGGTGAGGACACAGGTGGTCTTGGGGACATGGTATTCCTGACCCCCGCCGGCCGCTCACCCAATGCAACCAGGCGCTCCGCATCTGCAACCTGAGCGGGCCGTGAATTCGTAGTACAACCACTGCGAATCAGCCATCGCTGGATCTCCGGCAAAGGAGAGATGGCATGGCAAGCTGCACGGATACGAACGGCGATACTTGGGAAATCTACTCCGCGACAGACGGCTGGCGCTGGCGGCGAACGGCAAGCAATGGCAGGATCGTAGGGTCGTCGACGCAAGGCTATTCGAACCGCAGCGATTGCATCGACAATGCAAGGCGCAACGGCATGAGATGCGATCCGGCCTGACGCCGTGCTGGTGAGCCCCTCCGCCGCTACCGCGATATGCTGGCGCGGCAGCGGCGATACTTGGGAGATCCATCGCGGCGAGGATGGCTGGCGCTGGCGGCGTTCAAGCCCTGACGGACGAGTTGTCAGCAGTTCCAGCGAAGGTCGGCCCACCCGTCGCGATTGTTTTGCCGACGCCCTTGCCCATGGGATGAGCTGCACTCCAATGCAGTAATTGATCCGCGCGGCAATCCGACCTATTTGCCGCCGACCACCTCACGCAGCGATTTGTTGAGCCGCGCGATGACGGCCGCGCACTCCGACCGATCCTCTTCGGACCAGTCATTAAAAAGCCGCTCAAGCCGCGCGAAGCGTTCCAGACGCATCTTTGCCGCTTTCTCCAAGCCAGCTTCTGTCACGTGGATCAGCGCCGACCGCGCATCCGAAGGGTTCAATTCCTTGTGGACAAGACCGGCGTCGGCCATCGCGGACACCTGGCGGGTCACCGTGGACGCGTCGAGCAGAAGATGGCGGGCAATCTCCCCGATGGCTTTGGGACCCTCTTCCTCGATCAGTCGAATGAGAAGATAGTGGGCGCGTTCAAGCGGATAGACGCGACGGCGCTGCACCGCCTCCAGGCCGCGCACCAGAAGCGCAAGCTCGGCTTCCAGCGGTTCTACAGCCAACCCGCCAGGCAGGAGCGAAGCCTGCTTACCCCGAACCGCATTCATGCGAATTCCTCCAGTTCGACCCTATCGCCCGCATGGCTCTTGCCAATCTCGTCCAGTCATTTATCTGTATGATACATCTATTTACTCTTGGATGAGTCAATTCTAAATGGCCTCGACGTCTCCTTCGGGTGAAAACACGCCTCATTTCCTCAACCAGCCCAAAGCCGTCTGGGCGACGGCGTTCGCGGCGATGGTCGGCTTCATGAGCATCGGCCTCGTCGACCCGATCCTGATCTCGATCGCCAAGGGTCTGGATGCCACGCCGGCGGAGGTGTCCCTCCTCTTCACCAGCTATTTCGCCGTCACCTCCATCATGATGCTGGTCACGGGCTTCGTCGCCAGCCGGCTTGGTGGCCGCAACACGCTTCTTGTCGGCGCCGCCCTCATCGTCGTCTTCGCCGGGCTTGCCGGCACATCGACATCGATCCCGCAATTGGTCGCCTATCGCGCGGGATGGGGCCTCGGAAACGCCTTCTTCGTGGTCACGGCTCTGTCGGTGATTGTGGCGTCGAGCCGTGGCGGCACGATGGCGGCGATCCTGATGTACGAATCGGCGCTTGGGCTCGGCATTTCCGCCGGGCCGCTGCTCGGCGCGGCGCTCGGTGCCATGTCTTGGCGCTATCCGTTCTATGGAACGGCTACCCTGATGGCGATCGGCTTCGTCGCGGTCTTCTTCCTGCTCGCGCGAACGCCTCCGCCAGCACAGAAGATCAGTATTTCCGATCCGCTGAAGGCGCTTGGCCATCGCGGCTTGGCGACGACGGCCGGCAGCGCCTTCTTCTACAATTACGCCTTCTTCACGGTGCTCGCGTTCGTGCCCTTTGTGCTCAACATGTCGGCCTACACGATCGGCGGCATCTTCTTCGGCTGGGGCGTATTGCTCGCTATCTTCTCTGTCGTCGTCGCGCCCCGCCTTCAATCGCATTTTCGCGGCACCCACCTTCTTTCGGCAATGTTGTGCATTCTGGCGCTGCTGCTACTCGCCATTGCATTCGGCTCGCGGGGCATGGTGATCGGCGCCGTCGTCCTCTCTGGCGCGGTCATGGGCGTGAACAACACGATCTATACGGAAATGGCGCTGGAAATCTCAACCGCGCCGCGCCCCGTCGCTTCGGCCGGCTACAATTTCGTGCGCTGGTTCGCCGGGGTCATCGCGCCCTTCGCGGCGCCGAAAATCGCGGAGTTTGCCGGCAGCTCAACGACCTTCGTTATCGCGGCGGCTTCCGCTCTCGCGGCAATGGTCCTGCTGTTGGTTCGCCGTAGAGACCTCGGCCGGTTCTCCCGGCCGCATGCGGAGCACATCATCTCGACCGTCACGGCGTCATCAACACCTTGAAGGACCTGACGCCGTTCAGGCGCTCAGCGAGTTCGAGGCCTTCAAGCTGACGCTGACAATGCGGAACATGCCATCAGGCTGAAGTTCGAGTTTGTAGACGGCCTTGAAATTCTTGCCATTCGGTCCCACCACCATCACTTCCTGAATGACGGTAGTGGGGCTCGATTCCTCAACCTTGCCGAAGGCGTAGCTCTGGGGATGCCAAACCGGCTGATAGGCGTTCTCCACCATATGCATGAAAGAATCCAATGTCGGAAAAATGCTCTTTATGTTGGGCGCGGCGTAGGAATAGGCCTTCGCATTATCGTTTGCCAAAAAGGCCTTGAGCTGGCCATCGATCGCGGATTGCGCCGATTTTACCTCCGCATCACCCGCCCAAAGGGGGGTGGAACAGAGCGCCGGCAACACAGCCAGTACGACGTGTAAACGGTTCATGATCCATCTCCCTTCAAAATCCCTTGGAAACGATACGAGATTCCGCCCCTTGGGGTTTCAGGGACGCTACTAAAAAACCTAGCCCGGTTTTCGAGCCTGGGCCGTTCACAATTGCGCCAAACATGCCCGAAGTTTGTGCATTCGCGAGGCTTGGCTACGACTTACGCCGCAAGCCACCGATAATGCTTGCTTTTATGCCCCTCGAACGGTTCTACTGACGGCTCAGGGGAGTGTTCGCGTGGCGGCTTTCGACGAGATGCGCCCGGAAACAACCGGGCTGCGAGAACCATATTCCGGCTATGACCGCTGGCTACAGGCGCAGGATACGCACCGCCTGACTGAAAAGATGCGCGATGCCGAGCGCGTCTTCAGGAGGACCGGCATTACGTTCGCCGTCTATGGCGAGCAGGAAGCGGCCGAACGGCTGATCCCATTCGACATCGTTCCGCGCATTATCTCCGGGGCGGAATGGCGTCGGCTGACACAAGGCATCGAGCAGCGCGTACAGGCCATCAACGCCTTCCTGGAAGACATCTACCACCGGCAGGAAATATTGAGGGCGGGGCGAATCCCGAAGGAACTCGTTGCCGGAAACGAGGCCTTCCTGCCAGAAATGATCGGAATGCGGCCG
Organism: uncultured Alphaproteobacteria bacterium; assembly: GCA_963752795.1. Lineage (GTDB taxonomy): Bacteria > Pseudomonadota > Alphaproteobacteria > Rhizobiales > Rhizobiaceae > Mesorhizobium_L. The sequence goes on along the minus strand of CAVVZH010000002.1, from coordinate 85,157 downwards.
CCCGGCGGCGTCTACACGCACATTATCGGCGTGGACATCGTACGGACGGCGGAAAATGAATTTCATGTTCTGGAAGACAATGCGCGCACGCCATCCGGCGTCTCCTACATGCTGGAGAACCGTGAAACGATGATGCAGCTCTTTCCCGAGCTGTTTCAGATGGTCAATGTGCGTTCCGTCGAGAATTACCCGCAGCTTCTTCGCCGCTCGCTAGCGGCGGTGAAGCCCCCGGGCGTCACAGGAAAGCCCTGCATCGCGGTGCTGACGCCAGGAAGCTTCAACTCCGCCTACTACGAACATGCATTTCTCGCCGACCAGATGGGCGTTGAACTGGTGGAGGGGCAGGATCTCCGGGTCGTCGACGGCCACGTCGCCATGCGAACGACCGAAGGCTACAAGCGCATCGACGTGCTTTATCGCCGCGTCGACGACTCCTTCCTCGACCCGCTGACGTTCCGCCCGGATTCAGCGCTGGGCGTAGCCGGCATCATGGACGTCTACCGCGCCGGCAACATCACCATCGCCAATGCACCCGGAACCGGCATCGCGGACGACAAGGCGATCTACTCGTATATGCCGGAAATCATTGAATTTTACACCGGCAGGAAAGCGATCCTCGGCAATATTCCGACATGGCGCTGTTCCGAGCCGGACAGCCTGAAATATGTGCTGGAGCACATTGACGAGCTGGTGGTGAAGGAAGTGCACGGCTCAGGTGGATATGGGATGCTGGTCGGCCCGGCCGCTTCGAAAAAGGAGCGGGAGAATTTCTCGAAAAAACTCAGCGCCAAACCCGCCAACTATATCGCGCAACCAACGCTCGCTCTCTCCACCTGCCCCATCCTCACCGAAAAGGGCCTGGCGCCCCGGCATGTGGATTTGAGACCGTTCGTACTGGTTTCCGACCGTATACAGATCGTGCCCGGCGGATTGACGCGCGTGGCGCTGAAGGAGGGGTCGTTGGTTGTCAATTCCTCCCAGGGCGGCGGCACCAAGGACACCTGGGTTCTCGACGATTAGCATCCGCGACCAAGAAATCGGTGCACAGATCGACCGCGGATCGGAGCCGGCTTGAATATTTCCGCGCAAACCGCTGAAATGGTGGACGAATCGCCTTCGTTCCAGGAAACCCGACCATGGACAAGAGCCCCGACGCCTTTCGGACCATAAGCGAGGTCGCTGAAGAACTCGACCTGCCCCAGCATGTGCTGCGCTTCTGGGAGACACGCTTCAACCAGATCAAACCGATGAAACGCGGCGGCGGACGGCGTTATTACCGCCCGCAGGATGTCGAACTGATCAAGGGCATACGCTACATGCTCTACGATCAGGGCTATACGATAAAAGGCGTCCAGAAGCTTCTCCGCGAGAACGGCAACCAGTTTCTAGTGGCGGTTGGCAGCGGCGATCTAGCCGCCGTGGAGGCGATCGCCCAGCGCCGCCAGACGACAGGTCCGGCTCTGGTCGCCGCGACCGCCTCCGGTCAGGCGGACGACGAGATGCTGGTTGGCGAGTCCAGGGTCAAGCCCAGCCGCCGCTTCTTCGGTCTCGGCCGCGCCGATGATGATGGGCCGGTTCAGGCGGACGGTGGCAAGCTTTCGCGCGACAACCGCGCGCTTCTGCAGGAAGCGTTATTCGATCTGCTGGAATGCAAACGGCTTCTCGATCAGGTGCGATAGGGCGCGCCCGCCGGCTCTTCGAAAGCTTTGGGTGCCGGTCCGGACTTTGGCCGTTAAGGTCGAGATTTGCCTGTGGGATCCACCTTGTTAGGCGGGCTTCCTTCGGATCAGATTTACAATCGCCACCGTCGCACCAGCGACGATCGCGCCGGAAATCGCTCCCCAAAAAATGTCCACCACCGCTATGAGGCCTTCATAGCCTTTCAACGTCGAGAGATTTGTCAGGTCGTAGGTCATGTAGCAGAAAAATCCGAAGAGGCCGCCATTGGCCGCCGCCTGGATGAGGCTTCGGCTTTTCAATCCCGACGAAACGGCAAAATAGACAATGCCCGACGCATAAAGAAGATAGAACAGCGCCACGTAGCCCAATATCGGCCGGTCGAACATAAGAGATCCGATGCGCCCTGCGTAGAAGGAGTGGCCGATCAAACCGATCCAAGCGACATCCAGCACCAGCAAGATCATCAGGGCGACGGCGTAGGGCAAGACATATTTCATCCCGTGCGGTCCCTTTGCGCGAGCCTTATAGCGGCGACAGGTCGCCTGCCCGCCATCCTTCGGCGATCTCACCCGAGCGCTCCCCAAACCGGCCGGCTTCTATAGCGCCGCGAATATCGTGCATGAGCGATTGGTAATAGGCGACATTGTTCCAGCTCAGAAGCATGGCGCCAAGCGCCTCGCTCGACTTGACCAGATGGTGCAGATAGGCCCGGCTGTAGTCCCGCGCCGCCGGACAATCGCTTTCCTCATCGAGTGGCCGGGGATCCTCGGCATGGCGGGCGTTCTTCAAATTGATCTTGCCGCGCCTTGTATAGGCAAGCCCGTGGCGGCCAGCGCGCGTCGGCATGACGCAATCGAACATGTCGATGCCGCGACCCACCGATTTGAGGATATCGTCGGGCGTGCCGATGCCCATCAGATAGCGCGGCTTGTGCGTCGGCAGTACGGGATCGACAACGTCGAGCATGTCGAGCATGACGGCTTGCGGTTCGCCGACGGCCAGACCCCCGACGGAATAGCCCTTCAGGTCGAGCCCCGCCAGCGCCAACGCCGATCGCTCGCGAAGCCGCGCCAGATCGCCACCCTGCACGATGCCGAACATCGCCTTTCCCGGCTGGCTCCCGAATGCCGATTTGCAGCGGCCGGCCCAGCGCAGCGACAACTCCATGGCGCGCTCGACTTCGCTTTCCGATGCGGGCAGCGCCACGCATTCGTCGAGTTGCATCTGGATGTCGGAATCCAGAAGCCCCTGTATCTCGATAGACCGTTCTGGAGTCATCTCGTGCGGGGTTCCGTCGACATGCGAACGGAACGTCACGCCGCTTTCGTTGAGCTTTCGCAGGTTTGCCAATGACATGACCTGGAAGCCGCCCGAATCCGTGAGGATCGGATGGGGCCACCGCGCAAATTCATGCAGGCCGCCAAGTCGGGCGACCCGCTCCGCCCCGGGCCGCAGCATCAGATGATAGGTATTGCCAAGAATGATGTCGGCGCCGGTCGCGCGGACATCGTCCATGAACATCGCCTTCACCGTGCCGCCGGTGCCGACCGGCATGAACGCGGGCGTGCGAACAACGCCTCTCGGCATGGAAATCTCGCCGCGCCGCGCGCGCCCATCGGTTGCGAGAAGACGGAAAGAGAAATCGGCGGTCACAACTCGCTCCGGAAAAGAAGGCTCGCATCGCCATAGGAATAAAATCTGTATTCGTCGTCGATCGCATGCCGATACGCTTCGTGCATCGCTTCCAGTCCGGCAAACGCCGAGACCAGCATGAACAGCGTCGATCGCGGCAGGTGAAAATTGGTCATCAGGACGTCCACCATTTTGAACCGATAACCCGGCGTGATGAAAATATCCGTCGGGCCCGACCATTCCGACAGATGGCCATCCTCGCCGGCAGCGCTCTCCAGGAGGCGCAGCGACGTGGTGCCGACCGAGACGATGCGGCCGCCCCTTGCTCTTACGGCGTTCAGCGCCGCGGCTGTCTCCGCCGGGACATGCCCGATCTCGGCATGCATGTGGTGGTCTTCGGTATCCTCGGCCTTGACCGGCAGAAACGTTCCAGCCCCGACGTGGAGGGTCACGAAGTGCCGCTCGATGCCGCGCCTGTCGAGCGCTTCCATCAATTCCGGCGTGAAATGCAGTCCGGCCGTGGGCGCCGCCACCGCACCATCCTGCCGGGCATAGATGGTCTGATAGTCGCTGCGATCGCGCTCGTCCTCGGGCCGTTTCGAAGCGATGTAGGGCGGCAGAGGGATATGGCCGGATGCATAGATCGCCTCGTCGAGCATCGGGCCGGAAAGATCAAAGCCGAGCAGCACCTCGCCAGCTTCTCCCTTTTCCAGAACCGTCGCATCCAGCGTTCCGAGAAAGCAGGCATTCCCATCGTGGCCGAACCGGATGCGTTCGCCGGCACGCACGCGCTTGGCTGGACGCAGGAACGCCTTCCAGCGATCCGGCCCAACCCGCATATGAAGCATCGCATCGATATGGGCGACCGCCGCATCACGTTGGCGAATGCCGGAAAGCTGTGCGGGGATCACCTTGGTGTCGTTGAAGACCAGCGCATCGCCCGGTTCGAGCAGCGCCGGCAGGTCGCGCACGCTGCGATCCTGCAGGCCATTGCCAGGCACCACGACAAGCATTCGCGCCGTGTCGCGCGGTTCGGCTGGCCGCAGCGCGATCCGGTCATCGGGCAAGGAAAAATCGAAGGCATCCACTTTCATGCGGGCGCAATAGCGGGAATTCCGTTGCGCCGCCATGAAGAAATCCATTTGGAGGGGAACTGTGCGGCAGCGTCGGCTGACATTCGCAGTGGTTTGTTAGATGAATAGCGGCATTCAATACCCATCACATTCGGAGAGGCTCATGTCCAAAGTGCAGGTTCGAGGGTTTGCAGTGTCGATCGATGGCTATGGGGCCGGACCGGAGCAGAGCCTCGAGGATCCCTTGGGCAAGCGCGGCACGGAACTGCATCAATGGTTTTTCGGAACGAAAACCTTCCGCGCCATGTTCGGCCGGGAGGGCGGCTCAACCGGCATTGACGAGCGCTTCGCCGCTGCTTCGATGGACGGCTTTGGCGCCTTCATCATCGGGCGCAACATGTTCGGCCCCGTTCGTGGCGAATGGCCGGACGATTCGTGGAAAGGCTGGTGGGGCGACAATCCGCCCTATCACACGCCGGTGTTCGTGCTCACCCATCACGCACGGCCGCCGATCGAGATGGAGGGCGGTACGACCTTCCACTTCATCACCGACGGCATCGATTCGGCGCTCGCCCGGGCGAGGGAAGCGGCCGGAAGCCGCAACATCAAGATCGGCGGCGGGGTCGCAACCGTCCGCCAATATCTCCAGGCGGGAGCAATCGACGAACTGCATTTCGTGCAATCGCCGGTGGCTCTCGGTCAGGGCGAAGCCATGTTCGCGGGAATCGACCTGCCGGCACTCGGCTTCAAGGTCACCGAGCACGTCGCATCGGAACATGCGACGCATGTCGTATTGACCAAGCAGTAAGCCAGCCAACGGAGCGCGTTCGTCATCGCGACGGCGCGCGCCCTGCCCGGTTCTTAATGGCTATTCGGCGTCGGCGGCAATCTTCATCGAGACGATCTTGTCCGGGTCCTGCACGGGCTCCCCGCGCTTGATCTTGTCGACATTGTCCATGCCCTCGATGACCTGGCCCCAAACCGTATATTGACGGTTCAGGAAGCTCGCATCGCCGAAGCAGATGAAGAATTGCGAATTGGCCGAATTCGGGCTCTGCGAACGGGCCATGGAGCAGGTTCCGCGACCGTGGTTCATGTTGGAGAATTCGGCCTTCAGGTCCGGCTTGTCCGATCCGCCAGTTCCCGTTCGACCGGGATTGAACGACGAGCCCGTCGACTTGCCGAATTTCACGTCGCCGGTCTGCGCCATGAAGCCGTCGATGACCCGGTGGAACACCACGCCGTCATAGGCGCCTTCACGCGTCAGTTCCTTGATGCGCGCGACATGACCGGGGGCCAGGTCGGGCAAAAGCTCGATGACGACATTGCCCTTCGTCGTCTCCATGAGGATGGTATTTTCGGGATCTTTTATATCAGCCACGAGGCTTTCCTTTCCTTGGATTATTTTTCTGGATCGGCCGCGATGCGGACCTTGATCATGCTGTCCGGGTCACTGACCGCACCATTTTGGGACGGATCGCCCTTCTTGATCTTGTCGACGAGATTCATGCCGCTCTCGACGTTGCCGACTACCGTATAGTCGCCTTCGAGAGACGGGGCCGGCGCGAACATGATGAAGAATTGCGAATTGGCCGAATTCGGATCCTGCGAGCGAGCCATGCCGACGGTGCCGCGCACATAAGGCGCCTTGGAAAATTCGGCGGGAAGGTCTGGAAGCTTGGAGCCGCCCGTACCGACCTTGTCGGGGTCGAAACCGGATTTCACGTTGCCGTACTGCACGTCTCCCGTCTGCGCCATGAAGCCGGCAATGACACGATGGAAGGCGACGTGGTCGTAGGCATGCTCGCGCACGAGTTTCTTGATCTGCGCCACATGTTTGGGCGCCAGATCAGGCCGTAGCGCGATCGTTACATCGCCATCCTTGAGCGTGATGATCAGGGTGTTTTCCGGATCGGCGGCGGAAGACGGACCCGCGAACGATACGATGCCCATCAATGCGATGGCAAAAAAGGCCAGCCTGGAAAGCTGCATGAAATTCTCCCAATCTCAGGGTCAGGTTGAAGGCGTGACGCGATCGGCGCGCCGGTTCATGTGGAGGACGCGAATTTCTTCTTGATCGCAAGAGCAACCGGCGCCGGCACGAATGGGCGAATGTCACCGCCCATCGAGGCTATCTGGCGCACCAATGTGGCGGTAATGGTTCTGACCGAGGGACTGGCGGGCAGAAACACGGTCTGCAGGTCGGGCGCCATGGTTTCGTTCATTCCGGCCATCTGCATCTCGTAATCAAGATCGGTGCCATCGCGCAGGCCGCGGATCATGATGGACGCGCCGTGCTCGCGGCTTGCTTCGATCAGCAATCCATCGAAAGCGACCACCTTGATGCGGCCGTGATCCTTGCCAAGTTCCGCCTTCGTGGACTCCTTGATCAACTTCACGCGTTCATCGAAGGAGAAAAGCGGCGCCTTCCCCGGATGTAGCCCGATCGCCACGACTATCTCGTCGGCAACCGTCAACGCCGCCTTCAAGACGTCCAGATGGCCGTTCGTCAGCGGGTCGAAAGAACCCCCATATATCGCGGTGCGTGCACTCATCGCGCCGCTTCTATCCGGCTTGCCGGCCAAAGGCAATTTGGAATGCTCGGCTGTCGGGCGGAGTGCCGGACGGCTAGCGTCTAGCCAGAGCCAGCCAAACCCCGCCGCCGATCAGGCAACTTCCCGCAATCCGCTCGGCGATGCGGACGCGGCCGCGCGAAAGCCAGCCACCGGCGCTGCCGGCGGCGAATGCGTAAAGTCCGTCGAAAATAGTGGCGACCGCCATGAATATCATGCCGTAGATCACCGTTTGCATCGCGGCATTCGCCGCCGGATTGATGAATTGTGGGATGAAAGCGCCGAAGAAGAAAAGGGCTTTCGGATTCGACCAGATGACGAGAAAGCCCTGCAAGACGAAGGAACGGGGCTTTTTTGCGCCGGCCTTCATGTGCCCGAGGTCGCCGTTCGAGCGCCAGAGCTTGATTCCGAGCCAGATCAGATAAGCCGCGCCGGCGATACGTAAAACATCGAACAAACTTCCCATTGCCGCGACGATGGCGGAAAGGCCCAGCGCCAAAACGGCAATCATCGTGATCAGGCCGATCTGCGTGCCAAGGACGTTGAGCAGCCCGGCGCGGGTGCCGTATTTCATCGCGTTCGCAATGACCACCGTAACGGTCGGCCCCGGGACAATAATGAGGACGAAGCAGGCCAGGGCGAAAGAAAAGAGAGATGTCACTTCCACTATGCCCTCCTCCTGCTGGATCGCGCGGCTCGGATCAATACATGGCCTCCCCCTGCAGGCAAGCCATGGGGTAAACAGCCGCGATTGGTGCTATGATGAAGCAATACCTATTTACAAAATAACGCCCCCACGCTTCCGTTATGGTCCGGAAATCACGAGTGGCGAACATTCAGTAGGGAAGGAGTCGACGATGCGTGTTTCTGATATTCTCGCGGCAAAGGGCGACAAGGTTCACACGGTGCGCCCGGACGAAACCATTGCGAATCTCGTGCAGCGGTTGCGCTTGGAACGGGTTGGCGCGCTGGTGGTGAGCGAGCGGGATAACGCCATTGATGGCATCATTTCGGAGCGTGATGTCGCTCACGGTCTCGCCGAGTACGGGGCTGATGTGCTGGCCAGGAAGGTCAGCGAGTTGATGACCGTCGCGGTCGTAACCTGCACGGCGGACGAGACGCTCGCGCACATCGCCAAATTGATGACCCACCGGCGCATCCGGCATGTGCCCGTTGTCGAGGGGAAGAAGCTGGTGGGCATGGTAAGCATCGGCGACGTCGTTCGTTATCGGCTGGACGAACTGGAACTGGAGTCAAACGTACTTCGAGACTATGCCGTCTCGCGGCAATAGTTGCGTTTCAATACTGTCGGCGCCTGTTCAGTTCATGAGACCCCGGATTCGACGGCGGTTGGCGTGATGAACAAGCGATGAACAGATCAATCGGCAAGCCTTCAGCAACATTGTGGCAAACCCCTTGCAACCCCATATGAAACCAAATCGGGGTTCATTCGTTGTTTACGCGAGACGCAAGGAGAAAATGACAATGATTATTATCATGCTTGCTGCGGCCATGACCTTGGCGATGCTTATCGCAACCGCTTTTGGGCTTCATCAGGAAGCGGAAAAGGTTCGTCTCGACGACCGTAACAACACGCTGAACCGCTACATCTTCAGGTGACGAGCCATAGATATTGCTGAAATTCAGCTCTCAAAAGCGGAACGAAAGAAGCTTTTAGCCTTCCCCCGTTCCGTTTTGATTTTCAGGCGTGGGGCTCACGCCCTCCACCGCCTCTTCAACCCCAATTTCTTCATCTTCAGCTTGCGGCTCCGATATCCGCTCGACGGAAACGACTTTTTCGCCTTCCGCCGTATTGAAGATGGTGACGCCCTTGGTCGCGCGGCTGGCGATGCGAATACCGCCGACAGGCACCCGGATGACCGTGCCGCCATTCGAGACCAACATGATCTGGTCGTCATTTTCCACCGGAAAACTCGCCACCAACGGCCCGATCTCGGCAACCTTTGAAACGTCGGTGGCGCGGATTCCCTTGCCGCCCCGGCCTGTCAGCCTGAAATCATAGGAAGAAGACCGCTTGCCATAGCCATATTGGGTCACGGTCAAAACAAATTGCTCGCGCGCCTTCAGTTCCTCATAGCGTTCTGGCGAGATGCTGGTCTCTTCGCCGACATCCTCGTTCGTCAGGGCTATTTCTTCATCTTCGCCAGTCGTCAGACGTCGTTCGTTGGCGGCCTGCTTCAGATAGGCCGCGCGTTCCGCCGGCGGCGCATCGACATGGCCAAGGATGGTCATGGAAATGGCGCGTGCTTCATCGCTCATCGAAATACCCCGAACGCCGACGGAGTTGCGGCCGGCGAAAACGCGCACATCGGTCACGGAAAAACGGATGCATTGCCCGGTGTCCGCCGTCAGCAGCACATCGTCGTTTTCCGTACAGGTCTCGACACTCAGGATCTCGTCGCCCTCGTCGAGCTTCATCGCGATCTTGCCGTTGCGGTTGACCTGGACGAAATCCGACAGCTTGTTGCGGCGCACGGTGCCGCGCGTCGTGGCGAACATTACGTCGAGTTCGCCCCAGCTTTCTTCGTCCTCCGGCAGGGGCAGGATGGCGGTAATGCGGTCGCCATTGTCGATCGGCAGCATATTGATGAGCGCCTTGCCCCGCGCCTGCGGGCTACCGACCGGCAGCCGCCAGACCTTTTCCTTGTAGACGATGCCGCGCGAGGAGAAGAACAGAACCGGAGTGTGCGTGCTCGCCACGAAAAGCCTTGTGACGAAATCCTCGTCACGCGTCGACATGCCGGAGCGGCCCTTGCCCCCGCGCGCCTGCGCCCGATAGATCGACAGCGGCACACGCTTGATGTAGCCGCCATGCGTGACGGTGACGACCATGTCCTCGCGCTGGATAAGGTCCTCGTCTTCCATGTCGGCGCCGCCGTCGGTAATCTCCGTGCGACGGGGTGTCCCGAACTCGTCACGCAGGGCGATCAGTTCGTCCTTGACGATCTGCTGGATACGCGCCCGCGATGCGAGGATTTCAAGATAGTCGGCAATCTCCGCGCCGATCGTATTCAACTCGTCGGCAATTTCGTCGCGGCCGAGCGCGGTCAGCCTTTGCAGCCGCAATTCGAGGATGGCGCGCGCCTGCTCCTCGGAAAGGTTGTAGGTGCCGTCCTCGTTGATACGGTGGCGCGGATCGTCGATCAGCCTTATCAGAGCCTCGACATCACGCGCCGGCCAACGCCGTTCCATCAATTGCTCACGCGCCGTCTGCGGATCGGGCGCGCGGCGGATAAGCGCGATCACCTCGTCGATATTGGCGACGGCAATCGCCAGGCCGACAAGCACATGCGCCCGGTCCCGCGCCTTGCGCAGCAGATAGCGCGTGCGCCGGCCAATCACCTCTTCGCGGAAGGCGACGAAGGCGCGCAGCATGTCAAGCAGCGTCAACTGTTCCGGCTTGCCGCCATTCAGCGCCACGATGTTGGCGCCAAAAGAGGTCTGCAGCGGCGTATACCGATAGAGCTGGTTGAGGACGACATCGGCGACAGCGTCGCGCTTCAACTCGATGACGACCCGGTAGCCCTGCCGATCGCTTTCATCGCGCAGATCCGAGATACCCTCGATGCGCTTCTCGCGCACCAGATCGGCCATCTTCTCGATCATCGTCGCCTTGTTCACCTGATAGGGAACTTCGGTGACGATAATCGCCTCGCGGTCACCGCGAATGGCTTCGATATTGACCTTGCCGCGCATCATGATGGAGCCGCGGCCGGTAGAATACGCGCTGTAGATTCCCGCCCGCCCGAGGATCAGGCCTCCGGTGGGAAAGTCCGGACCGGGGATGATCTCCATGAGCGCCGGCAGATCGATCGCCGGATTGTCGATCAGCGCGATGCAGCCGTCGACGACCTCGGTCAGATTGTGCGGGGGAATGTTGGTCGCCATGCCGACGGCGATGCCGCCCGAGCCGTTGACGAGCAGGTTGGGAAAGCGCGCCGGCAGGACGCGAGGCTCACTGCCCGACGAATCGTAGGTGTCCTGAAAGTCGACAGTTTCCTTGTCGATATCTTCCAGAAGTTCGTGCGCGAGTTTCGCCAGACGCGATTCGGTGTAGCGCATCGCCGCCGGCGGGTCGCCGTCGATCGAACCGAAATTGCCCTGGCCATCGACCAGCGGCCCGCGCATCGACCAGTCCTGCGCCATACGCACCAGCGCGTCGTAGATCGAAGCGTCGCCATGCGGATGGTACTTACCCATCACGTCGGCGACAGGCCGCGCCGACTTCACATATTTGCGGTTCCAGTGATAACCGCTTTCATGCATGGCGTAGAGGATACGGCGATGGACGGGCTTTAACCCGTCGCGCACGTCAGGAAGCGCCCGGCTGACGATCACGCTCATGGCGTAATCGAGGTAGGAGCGTTGCATTTCCTCGATGATGGAAATCGGTTCGATGTCCGACGGCCCGGTGGGGCCGCTAGGTGTCGTCTGGTCGGTCAAATCGGATCACGATCCTGCTTGGGAATCACTCGTTTCTTATATAGGAAACCGACGCGCGACTCCAATGCCGGCGACCGGGTTAGCAGTCGATTTCCAGCGGAAATTCAAATGGATAATGATGATTGCGGCAAATTCGCTTGCAAAGCGCCGGACCGCCCCCGAGCAACCCGGTCGAATGCCCGCTCTCATAGCCGAACGGAGTGTCCTCTGAGCCGACCTTCCGGCGGTGAGACGAATAAAAAAGACCATGGCGTGTAGCGGCGCCGATACGCTACGTTGCGAGAGAAGGAGTTCTCTATGTTCGACCACATTTCCCTCGGCGTGCGCGATCTGGCGCGAACCAAACGCTTCTACGACGCGGCATTGCAGCCGCTTGGGCTTCGCTGCTTGAGAAGCAGTGAGACGTCGCTCGGATATGGCACGAACAAGGTATCGCTTTGGCTTCTGCTTACCGAATATCCCGTCCCGCCCGACCCACGGTCGGGTCTGCATATCGCGTTCAATGCGCCCGATGTCCGCAGCGTCGGCGAGTTCTACATCGCCGGGCTCTCGGCTGGCGGCTCGGACAATGGCGCGCCGGGCGAACGGCTGGAATACGGCCCCGATTATTACGCGGCCTACGTGCTCGACCCGGACGGCTATCGGCTGGAGGCCTATAGCGCCGAGGAGGGAACCGAACGCGAAGCCCATAGCGGCAACGACTGAAAAGGCCGGCGATGCCCAGCTACGACAGCCTGTTCAACGCCTTCGTCACCATCCTGGTGACGATCGACCCGCCCGGTCTGGCGCCGCTTTTCCTGGCGCTGACGGCGGGCATGGACCGGTCGCAACGCGGCCAGGTAGCGATGCGCGCCAGCATCATCGGCTTTGCCGTATTGCTGCTTTTCGCCGTTGCCGGAACGGCTATCCTGAACATGTTCGGCATCACCCTGCCCGCGTTTCGCGTCGCGGGTGGATTGCTGCTGTTCTTCATCGCCTTCGAGATGATTTTCGAACACCGGCAGGACCGCAAGGAAAAGAGCGCGGCGGTCGCGATCACCAAGGACATGATCCACAACATCGCCGCCTTTCCGCTCGCTATTCCACTCATCGCCGGCCCGGGCGCCATCTCGGCGACCGTCCTGACATCCGGCACCTTTCATGGCTGGGCCGCTCAACTCGCCCTTGCCGCGATCATCCTTCTCTGCCTTCTCATCGCCTGGCTGGTCTTCATTCTTGCCGAACGGATCGACGGCTTTCTGGGACAGACGGGCCGCTCGATCTTGACGCGCCTGCTTGGCGTCATCCTGGCGGCGCTCGCCGTGCAATTCGTCGCCGACGGGATCAGAGCGCTGATCGCCGCGTAGGGCCTACGGTCCCCGGCCTTTCGCATCCGGCGGCGCGATCCATATAAGGAGATACTCGTCAGGCCGATTGGAGAGCAATTCGAATGGTAAGTACGCGCCGCGACACGACCGGCAGCCGAACCACTGTTATCGCCGCCATCGCCGCCAATGCGGCCATCGCCGTCGTGAAATTCGTGGCCGCGTTTTTCACCGGCTCGTCCAGCATGCTGTCGGAAGGCATCCACTCGCTGGTCGATACCACCAACGAGGCGTTGCTGCTTCTCGGCATCAGCCGTTCCAGCCGCGCGCCGGACAAAAATCATCCCTTCGGCTACGGCGTCGAACTCTATTTCTGGTCCTTCGTCGTGGCCATGCTGATCTTCTCCTTCGGCGCCGGCTTTTCGATCTATGAAGGTGTCGTAGCCTTGCAGCGCGGCCATGAAATCGAAGCGCCTGTAGTCGGATTTGTCGTGCTGGCCGCCTCCTTCCTTTTTGAAGGAGCGTCCTGGACGGTAGCCTATCGCGAGTTCAATTCCACGCGCGGCGAACGAGGCTTTCTCCAACATTTCCGCGACCACAAGGATCCCGCGGTCTTCATCGTATTGCTGGAAGACAGCGCCGCCTGCGCCGGCGTACTCATTGCTGCGGCGGGTCTTGGCCTTAGCCTGTTCATGAACGATACCCGCTACGACGCCGCGGGCTCCATCGCCATCGGCATTGTGCTGGCGCTGACCGCCTTCATTCTGGCTCGCGAAACAAAGGGACTGCTTATCGGCGAGGCCGCGTCGCCGGAACTGTCCGATGCAATTCGAGAAATGCTGCGGGATCACCCCGACGTGGAATCCGTCAACGAACTGAGGACGGTTCATCTCGGTCCACACGAGGTCCTTGCCGTCATCAGCCTCGATTTCGAGAACGGCATACAATCGCAAAAGGTGGAAGCGACCGTGTCAGCGCTCGAGCGCCAGATACGTGATCGTTTTGCCGACGTAAGACGCGTATATATCGAAGCGCAAAGCCACAAGGATCATCTTGCGCTTGCGGGTGAAACGGGCAGCGAACGATCCTGACGGAAGTGTCCGCGCTCCCTACCCCGCTTCCGTCACCCGTGTGAGCGCCGTCTGCAACCGATCGCGGATTGCACGGTGTTCTTCCATCTTTTCCCGTTCGGCGGCGACAATCTCTTCCGGAGCATTGGCGACGAATTTTTCGTTCGCCAGCTTCTTCTCGATCCGGCTGATTTCGTCGGAGGCCTTGGCGATCTCCTTACCGAGACGTGCGGCCTCGGTTTTCACGTCGATCAGATTGCCAAGCGGCAGGCAGACCGTCGCTTCAGCGACCACGATCTGCGCCGAACCTTTCGGCGCCGCGCCGGCATATGAAATGCCCGACACCCGCGCAAGCCGCCCAATCGCCGCCTCGTGGCGGGCCAGCCTTTCACGCGTGGCATCGCTTGCCCCGACCATAACCAGTGGGGCCATGGCGGCCGGCGGGACGTTCATCTCCGAACGCACCGAGCGGATGCCGGAGACCAGATCGACCAGCCAGTTCATTTCGCTGGCGGCGTCCCGATCCTCGAACTCCGGGTCGGGCCAGGCGGCGTGGCACAGAAGCGTGGAACGCGTGCCCTCGCCGGTTTCCGCCCAGAGCTCCTCCGTCATGAACGGCATGAAAGGATGCAGCAGCTTGTAGATTTCATCGAGCGCAAAGGCGGCGACTGCTTGGCTTTCCGCCTTTGCGGCCTCATCGTCCCCCATGAAGATCGGCTTCAGAAGCTCCAGATACCAGTCGCAGAACGTGTTCCAGACGAAGCGATAGGCGGCCGCCGCCGCCTCGTTGAAGCGGTAGGAGGCAATACCGTCGGTGACGTCCCGCGCGGCGCGGGTCAGTTCGGTCAGTATCCAGCGATTGACGGTCAGTTTCGCGCCATTGAGGGAAAACTCGTTGTTGCGCGCCACACCGTTCATCCCGGCAAAGCGGGTGGCGTTCCACAGCTTGGTGCCGAAATTGCGATAGCCGGCGATGCGCGCCGGATCGAGCTTCACGTCGCGCCCCTGCGCCGCCATGATCGCCAGGGTGAAGCGCAACGCATCGGCGCCGTATTCGTCGATCAAGTCGAGCGGATCGATGACATTGCCCTTCGACTTCGACATCTTGGCGCCGCTCTTGTCGCGCACCAGCGCGTGCACATAAACCGCGTGGAACGGCTCCTTTTCCGTGAAGTGCAGACCCATCATCATCATGCGGGCGACCCAGAAGAAGATGATATCGAAACCGGTGACCAAGGTGCTCGTGGGGTAATAGGTGGCGAGCTCAGGCGTCTTGTCGGGCCAGCCGAGCGTGGAGAATGGCCATAGCGCCGAGGAGAACCAGGTGTCGAGAACGTCCTCGTCGCGTGTCAGTATCTGTCCGGGCTCGAAATTCTCCAGCCGATCCTGCACCCAGCCTTTCCACGGTCCCTCAAGCGCCAGATAATGCTCGACCGCGGCGTCCAGCGCCTCTTCTTCCGTCTGGGCGACAAAGACCTGGCCGTCGGGACCGTACCAGGCCGGAATCTGGTGCCCCCACCAGAGCTGGCGCGAGATGCACCAGGGCTGGATGTTCTCCATCCAGTCGAAATAGGTCTTTTCCCAGTTTTTCGGGACGAATTTTGTCCGCCCCTCGCGCACCGATGCAAGGGCCGGCTTGGCGAGCGTCTCGGCATCGGCAAACCATTGGTCGGTCAGCATCGGTTCGACGACGACGCCGGAACGATCGCCGAAGGGCTGCATGATCTTTCGGTTTTCGACATAAGAGACGTCGTTGCCATCGGCGTCCGGAACGGTCACGGCCAGATTTTCGGCATCGATCGCCGCGATGATACGTTTGCGCGCTTCGTAACGGTCGAGCCCCCGATACTCGTCGGGCACGAGGTTGATCCCGTCCACCTCTTCTTCGCCGGGCAGTTCGCCGGTGCGAACGATCTCCGCGGCCCGTGCGGCGCATTCCGCATAGGGCTCGCCATCCTCACGCATCGCGGCGACGCCATTCATCAATCGGTAGAGTGGAATCCGGTTGCGGCGGGCAACTTGGTAGTCGTTGAAATCATGCGCGCCGGTGATCTTCACCGCACCCGAGCCGAAATCCGGATCCGGGTATTCATCGGTGATGATTGGGATCAGACGCCGAAGCTCCTTCGGGCCGACCGGGATCTCACACAATTTGCCAACGATGGGCGCATAGCGTTCGTCCGACGGGTGAACCGCGACCGCGCCGTCGCCCAGCATGGTTTCTGGCCGGGTGGTGGCAATGGAAATGTAATCGCGCTCTTCCTGGAAGGCGATTTTGCCCTCGGCATCCTTCTCCACATAGGTGTAGGTCTCGCCGCCGGCCAGCTTGTACTTGAAGTGCCACATATGGCCGTCGACTTCGCGGTTCTCCACTTCAAGATCGGAAATCGCCGTCTCGAATTTGGGATCCCAGTTGACCAGTCGCTTGCCGCGATAGATCAGGCCCTGCCGGTGCAGCGTGACGAAAACCTCGATGACGGCCTTGGACAGGCCTTCGTCCATTGTGAAGCGCTCGCGCGACCAATCGCAAGACGCTCCCAGCCTCTTCAACTGATTGACGATCTGGCCGCCGGACTCATCCTTCCACTTCCACACCTTCTCGATGAACGCATCACGGCCGATGGCGCGGCGATGGATATTCTCTTCCGCCAACTGGCGCTCGACGACCATTTGCGTGGCGATGCCGGCATGGTCCATGCCTGGCTGCCACAGGACGTTCTTGCCGCGCATTCGCTCGAAGCGGACCATGACGTCCTGCAGCGTATTGTTGAGCGCATGGCCCATATGAAGCGAACCGGTGACGTTGGGTGGCGGAATGACGATCGAGAACGGATCGGCGCCCTCTTCCGCGCCCGCTCCGGCGCGAAAAGCATCGGCTTCTTCCCAGCGGGCCGCGATCTTCGGCTCCACGCCGGCCGCGTCATAACTCTTCTCAAGCATCAGGAAAATTCCAGATTTCCAGGCAGTTCACCGGCTGGGTGTAAACCGGATGCCTGGAGGCAAGTCAACTGCGACGGTTTTCGCCGCGCACAATGACCGCGGGAGCGCTCGTTGCAAGCACCACCAACGACAATCATGCCCCGAACAACTCGCGATGAATAAACAGGGACGCTGCGTGAGGACTTTTAGCTGCCCGCACCGCGCGCGACGCGCTCGATTTCCTCGCGCACAAGACGCTCGACCAGCACCGGGAGATTGTTGTCGAGCCAATCCTGCAACATCGGCCGTATCATCTCTTCCGCCATCTCGTCGAAGCTGCGGCGGCGGCTGGAGGAAAACGCTTCCGACAATTCGCCAAAGGCGGCGGCGACCTGCCGTCCGGTCTGCTCCGACACGATCACCGGCCTGGACGCCGATGCGCTGTTCTCATTGGCCTCGGTTGTCTTCATGGCGCCAAGCTGCTCGCTGAGCTCCGCAATCATTTCGTCCTGATCCAGGCCGGCGTCGCTTTCCATGCCGGCATGGTTCACGGCGGCTTCAAATGCCCGGTCGAGATCCGAAGATTTCGTATGATCCGGCTTCCGCCGCCGGCGTTTGGCTCTCCGGCTCCGCCTTCGCGGAAACCACCGGTTCCTCCGCGTCGGCGCCGGCTTTCACTTCACTTTGAATGTCAGCCAGGCTCAATGGCGCCTTGTCGGGTTTGGGCTGCTGCGCCTGTGCGCCGGCGCGCAAGTCAGCGCGAAACGTCTCAACCTCGATCACGCTGCCACGCTGGGCGGACGCCTGTCGCTCATCGGTCGCAAAGGCTTCCTTATCGGCAGGCTGCTCGGAAGAGACAACCGCGGCGTCGTCCGCCTGCTGTCTGGCCGTATCGCTGTCCTCGATGATCCGGCGGATCGATGCGAGGATTTCTTCCATGGAGGGTTCGCGCTGTGCGCTGTTCACCTGAGCAATTGTCACGTTTGCCGCCCTTTGTGACCGTCCTCGGGCCGCCAACATCAATGGTCAGACACCCGAATCAACACGGACAGCGTACCTGACACCGGGCCGGGTGAGAATCCCCCCGGACAGCAAGCCGACCATTTCACACAGGGAATCAGCCTAAAAACACACCCAAAGGCCCCAGAAAAGCACGGGACCGACCGAAAGCCTCAGCGTCCGTCAGGAGTGCGCAGTCCGAACCACTTGTCCTTGACGGCGTTGTAATGTTCCTCGGGGTGGTACTCGGCCACCTGCAGACCGAGTTGGCCAGCCGAAAGCCTGCCGATAGCCGAAGCAATCGCATAGCTGGCCACGACCACGTCGCGCTCGGCGCTCACTTGGTTGATCTGCGCGGTGATAAGGTCGGCCTGCGAGGTCAGCACGTCGAGGGTTGTCCGCTGGCCGACATTGCGCTCCTCGATCACGCCGTTAACCGCCAGTTGCGCGGCCGATACCGCCTTTGCATTAGCTTCGGAGGCTTCCTTTGCCGACTGGAACTGTGCCCAGGCCGAAGCGACCGCGGCCCGCACCGCATCGCGGCTCACATCGACCTGAATACGTGCCTGGCCCAGCGATTCCTTGGATTGCCGGACCTCTGCGGAAGCACGGCCACCCTGATAGATCGGCACGGAAAGCGTGAGGCCGACACTTGCCGCATTATTCCATCCGTTCGTTACGGAACCGCCGCCACCTACGCCGGGAAGATCGTTATTCGTATAGTTTCGACTGACCCCAGCATTCGCGGACAACGAAGGCAGCAACGTACCCTCGGCGGATTTCACTGCAAATTCCGACGCATCCACGAGTTCTTCGGTGCTGCGGATAGCGGGATGTTCCGAGGCCGCCACGCCAAACGCCACAGCAAGGCTTGAGGGAATCAATTTGGTGATGGGCCTGGCCGGCTGCAATTTTCCCGGTTCATCGCCGACGATTTGGTGATAGGTCGCCGCGCTCGAAAGCACAGCCGCGCGCGCCGCGCTCAACTGCGCGACGGCCAGCGCCTGACTGGCTTGCGCCTGGGCAACGTCGGTGCGCGTGCCCTCGCCTACGTCAAGGCGCGAGTTGGCGGCCCGCACCTGTTCGTTGAGAAAGGCCAGGTTGCGCTTGCGAAATTCAGCGATCTGCCGGTTCAGGATTACATCCATATAAGCGCTTGCGGCGTTGTAGAGGATCGTTTCCTCCTGGTTGCGCAGGTTCTCCTGCTGAGCGCGCACCTGCGCCTTGGACGCACGAACATTGTTCAGCGTCTGAAAGCCGTCGAAGAGGCTCTGCTGGATGGACACGCCGAAGCCGCCCGTCGTCAGGCGTGTCCCCGCCTGCGAAGCATAGTTTATGTCGCTCGAACCGGTAATGGTCGGTCGCCAACCGGACTTGGCGATTGCCACGCCCTCGTCGGTAACGCGTACACCGGCGCGGGTGGAGTTGAGGGTGGAATTGTACTGATAGGCTTTGGTCAGCGCGCCGAAGATCGTCTCGGCGGACGCGGAACTTACCACCAGACCGCTAGCAGACAGAAACAAGGCCGTAACGATGCTTTTGTGAACGAACGACACAACCTACCTCACATCAATCTGGCGGGAAGCTTCCCAGCCTCATTCTCGAAATCACGGACCACGCAGACAGCCCGCTCTTCCCCACCTCCGGCCGCTCGATCTCCCCTTCGGCCGGCCCAAATCTAGTACGCACAACGCGATCCGCTACAGTCAGCAGATCAAAACTCAAACACCGGCGCCTGGCGAAAGCCGGGCAGCAATCGAATCGCCGCGTTGAAGGCGCGACGGCACGAGATCATTCCACCTTCCTTTAGGCAAATTCGCGCAACGCCAGCATTCCCTTCCCCTGCAACGGCGACCAGCCGGCCATTCTCGGCCAACTGGTCGAAAAGCGCCTCGGGAACCTCGTCCACCGCACCGCCGACGAAGATCACATCATACGGCGCTTTCTGTGGATAACCCTTGGCGAGCGGACCTTCCTGCACGACGACATTGTCGAACCCAAGGGTGCTCAGTGCCGATCGCGCGGCTTCTACAAGAGCGGCGTCGCTTTCGACCGCCACGACTGACGCGCCAAGGCGTGACAAGACAGCGGCTGAATACCCCGTTCCGCAGCCGACATCGAGAATCCTGTCAGTCGGCCTGATCCCAGCCAACTGCACAAGCTTGGCAAACGGCGAGGGCTCCATCAAAAATCGGGATGGCCCTTCGCCCACTGAAATTTCGATGTCTTCGTCGAGATAGGCCAGCGGCCGACGTACGGCCGGCACAAAGGCCTCGCGCGGAATCGACCCCATGGCGGAAAGCAGCCGCGCATCGGTAATGGCGGTCGTGCGCAATTGCCCGTCCACCATTTTCAGTCTCATGACAGCAAATTCGGCGCTCATCTTCGCTTCGGTTCGTCCCCTGCGCCTATAAAAGCGCCACCTATTATAACAGCGCTGGCGCCGCCCTGGAATACCACCGCTGCAAAGCGGTTGGAGGCCTCGCCCGGAATCGAACCGGGGTGCAAGGATTTGCAGTCCTCTGCGTAACCACTCCGCCACGAGGCCTCACCGCAACGGGCGTTCTATGAAAGGTTCTGTTAACAGAGCGTTTTCAACCCGACAAGCGCCGCGGCGCGATTTCGGCCAACGGCAGTTTCGTGTTGTGAAATTGCCTCACCTTTGCACGACCGGTTCGATCTTGCCGTCGTCTCCATATCCGCACCGATTGATGGAGGCACATCATGAAGGCAGACGACGAAAAAGCGGGGGCTGTAAGGGGCGCCGCTTCTTCACCGACCGCGCCATCGCGCCCAGCGAACGATCATCCGACGCCGAAAGCGCCGTATCGACGGAAATTCATAGGACAACACAAGCAGGCCGAGAGGAATCATCCAGAAGCCGAGGATTGGCAAGAAGCCGAAACATCCCATCACGACAAGGCCTGCGCCGATAGCGATTTGCGAGGCACGCGATCGAGGCATGACCAATGTCTTGCCGAAGATTTTTATGGAATGTTGCCCGCGATGAGACTGGGGGTTATCGGCGTCAATCATTGCGTGTCGGGGTTCCCCAGGCGATGGAGGGCGCGTTGAACACGAGCATCATATGGGATTTGCATTGGCGAACGCCATCCGCCGTGGCCGCATATTTACCGCGTTGCAAAATCGCCGATTGGTCCTTTGCAATGAGCAAACGGGTTTGCTATATGCAGCCTCGCTTGCTGCTGTTCCCCGGTAGCTCAGCGGTAGAGCAACCGGCTGTTAACCGGTTGGTCGATGGTTCGAATCCGTCCCGGGGAGCCACTTTTCTTGTTTATGCCACCATAATTTCGACGTTGCGAATAGCCGCACCGGGCGGGGGGTCGATCCCTCCCTTGTCGTCCGCGTCTACCAAGACCAGCGCACGATGTTTCCTCTCGCGTCTTCAGTTTTGGAGGATCATGCGATAGGAAGGATGTAGTCGTCCCCGCCCCAAAAGAGGAGATTCAATGCCAAAGAAACCCAATTTCAGCTTCGAACGCCAGGAACGAGAAAAGGCCAAAGCAGCCAAGAAAGCCGCCAAGGCCGATGCAAAGGCCGCGAAGGCTGAACAGGATAAAGCCGCCAAGGCCGAAGATGGGGTAGAGCAGCAGCGCGATTAGCCGGGGCTTTTCCGCGAGTTGGGCGAATAAGAGGCGCCGGTCTGCTGGACTTTTTCGGTATGACCCACCGACTCAAGATGACCGGCGAGACATTAGAGCGACCAAAAGGCCGATCACTCCGATCGTGACCGCGGTGGTAGCGACTGGGTTGTCGCGAGCCGTATCCCTTGCCCGACGTGCGCCCCGGCGAATGTCGGGCAGCGAATTGGACATACGCTCCCACAAATCCTCGTAGAGATCGGCTGCGCTGTCACGCGTATCCGCCAAGGCGGTTGATCCCCGCCTTGAGAGGGCCTTTCGCAGAGAGGTGACCTCCCGGTTCAGCCGGGCAATCTGATCCTGAACGTCGTCCTGGAAATTTTCGCGGAATTTCGAAAGCGTCATCGGTGCAATCCTCAAGCGTTGGCAAAAACATTAATTGAACCATCAACGGAAGCTGGCGGTTTTCGTTCCGCTCAAGCAAACCTCCGCAGGGATTGACGTTGCGAGGAACCGAAGGCGTCCGTCTCGGTTCTGCATGAGGAACGGGGGAGTTTTGCGGAATGGCATTGAGCGGGCCTGATAAAAAAAGTCCTGTAATCGTTCTTTTTCGAAACGACCGTCGTATTCGCGACAACCGTGCCCTGGCGGCGGCAGCGGATACCGGCAAGCCAATAGTCACGGCATTCCTTTTCGATGAAGATCATGGCCGCCCGGCGGGCGGCGCATGGCGCTGGTGGATGCATCACTCGCTGGCCGCGCTTCAAAACGATATCGACCGGCTCGGCGGCAGTCTTTTGCTGCGGCGTGGTAGCACACCCGACATCCTGGACGCCCTGATCGAGCAAAGCGGCGCCGATACGGTTTTTTGGAACCGACGCTACGATCCGGCGAAAATTCAAATCGACAAGGCCTTGAAGGAAGGCCTTCGCGGGCGCGGCATCGCGGCGGAGAGCTTTGACGGCGCGCTTTTGCATGAACCTTCGCTTGTAAAGACCAAGACCGGCGGCCCTTACAAGGTCTATACGCCGTTCTGGCGAGCGGTCATGAGCGGCGGGGAACCTCGCAATCCGTTGCCCGCACCAAAGTCCCTCAACGCCTATGTCGGCGACCTTGCCTCCGATCGCCTTTCGGATTGGAAGCTCCTGCCGCACCATCCCGATTGGGCCGGAGGGTTGCGCGAAACATGGAAGCCCGGCGAGAAAGGTGCGCGCGCCGCACTTGAAGCGTTTCTGGAACATGCGCTGGAAGGCTACGCGGAAGGACGCGATCTCCCCGCCGAGGCCGCGACCTCCCGTCTGTCGCCGCATCTCGCGCATGGCGAAATCACGCCGTTCCAGATCTGGCATGCGCTGAAAGGCGCAAGGGCCCCTGCCCGCGACATCGAGCGGCTGCGCAAGGAACTGGTGTGGCGCGAGTTCTGCTATCATCTGCTGTTTCACAATCCCGCGCTCGACCAGCAGAACTTCAATCAAGAGTTCGACGCCTTTCCCTGGGCCGGCGACAAGAAGCCGCTTGCCGCCTGGCAAACAGGCCAGACCGGCTATCCGATCGTCGATGCCGGCATGCGCCAGCTTTGGCAAACGGGATGGATGCACAATCGCGTCCGCATGATCGTCGCATCCTTTCTGATCAAGCACCTGCTGATCGACTGGCGCGACGGCGAAAAATGGTTCTGGGACACGCTTGTCGATGCCGATCCGGCCAGCAATCCCGCGAACTGGCAATGGGTGGCGGGCTCGGGCGCCGACGCCGCACCCTATTTCCGTATTTTCAATCCCATTCTGCAGGGGGAGAAATTCGATGCGGACGGGCGCTATGTCCGGCAATTCGTGCCCGAACTCGCCAAACTTCCCGACCGCTTCCTGCACAAGCCATGGCAAGCCTCTTCCGCGGTGCTTTTCGACGCCGGCGTGAAACTTGGAACGACCTATCCCGTACCTGTTGTCGACCATAAAAGGGCGCGCGAGCGCGCGCTCGTCGCCTACAGGAAGATGAGGGACAGGGAATGAATGTCGTACCGCTCCGCCGTGACCATCAGGGCGGCAGCCGCAGAAAAATTGCGATTGTCGGATCAGGCGTGGCCGGAGCTTCCGCCGCGTGGGCCCTCAACCCTTTTTGCGATGTGACCCTCTACGAAGCCGCCGAGCGGGCCGGCGGCCACACGGCGACGGTCGAGGCGGACTATGACGGCGAACCTATCGCCGTCGATACCGGCTTCATCGTCTACAATGAATTGAACTATCCCGAACTGACATCGCTGTTTTCGCATCTCCGCGTCGCCACGCATGAAAGCAATATGGGCTTTTCGCTGTCGCTGGATGGCGGCCGCCGCGAATGGGCCGGCGAGAGCCTCGGCGCCGTCTTCGCGCAGAAGGCCAATCTCGTCTCGCCGTCCTTCCTGCGCATGCTCGGCGACATCGTGCGCTTCAATCGCCAATGCCTGCGCGATCGAGATGCCGGTCTGCTGGCGGGCAAGACGGTCGGCGAGTATCTGGAATTCCGCCGGTTCTGCCACAGTTTTCGCGACGATTATCTGATCCCGATGGCCGCCGCGATCTGGTCGACGCCGCGGGTGAAAATGCTCGATTTTCCGGCCGCGAGCTTCGTTTCCTTTCTCGACAATCACCGCCTGCTGCATGGCAAGCGACAACGCCCGGTCTGGCGGACCGTGGATGGCGGATCGCATACCTATCTCAGAAAGCTGCTCACGCCGCTCGGCGACAGGCTCAAGCTCGCGGCGCCAGTGAATTTCATTATGCGCGACGCGCTCGGCGTCACGGTCAACGCGGATGGTTGCCCGCCGGAACGCTTCGACGACATCGTACTGGCCTGTCATTCGGACCAGGCGCTTGCCTTGCTATCGGATGCGACTTCCACTGAAGAGACCCTCTTGTCGGCGATACCCTATCGGCCAAACCGCGTGGTCCTGCATCGTGATCCCCGTCTGATGCCGAAACACAAGGCCGTGTGGTCGGCCTGGAACTACATGCGTTCGAGCGGTGACGAGCCGGAAGTCAGCGTCACCTACTGGATGAACCGCCTTCAGGGCATCGATGCGAAGCGGCCGCTCTTCGTTTCGCTCAACCCGGCCACCGAACCGCGCGAAGACCTCGTCTTTGGAGAGTGGAGTTTCGCCCATCCGCAATTCGATGCGCGCGCGCTTTCGGCGCAATCTCGGCTTTCCGAAATTCAGGGCGTACGCAATACATGGTTCGCCGGGGCATGGACCGGCTATGGTTTCCACGAGGACGGGCTGCGATCCGGTCTCGATGCGGCGCAGGCGTTGGGCGTCGAAATCCCGTGGCGCGCTCCGCTCACCGCGCTCGATGAACCCGCCATGGCGGCCGAATAGGAACGAGGATGCGCAAAGCCGACCGCATCACGACCATGGAAGCCAACGGGCCGCCGACCGAGGCGGCCGGCTTGCTCTATGTCGGTGAGGTCATGCATCAACGGCTGAAGCCCTTCGGTCATCGTTTCTCATACAAGGTATTTTCCCTGCTCGCAGATATCGATCGGCTTGGCGAACTCGGCCGTCTCTCGCCGCTTCTCGCGGTGGACGGTCCCGGCATCTTCTCGTTTCGCCAAAGCGACCATGTCGAGCAAGAGGGCGAGACGCTGCGCGCCTACATCGACAAATTGTTGGCGGGCGCAGGCCTCAACCGGCCGGCCAAGCGTATCCTGATTCTCGCCTATCCGCGCATGTGCGGATATGTCTTCAATCCGATCTCGGTCTATTTCGCCTATGATGAAGCAGGCGTGCTCGTGGCGCTTATCTATGCCGTGCGCAATACCTTCGGCGGCCGGCACGCCTATGTCGCCGTTCTGCGCGATGGCGACATGAGCGACGCAGGTGTACGTCAGACACGCGCCAAGAATTTGCATGTGTCGCCTTTCATCGGCATGGATGCCCGTTATGAGTTCCGTATCCTGCCGCCGGGCAAGGCCGTTCGGCTGCGCATTCACGAGACGGAAGACGGCGCACCGGTATTGGCGGCGACGTTCGCGGGCGAGGCCCGGGACCTGACCAGTTCCACGCTTTTGTCATGCCTCTTGAAGTTTCCTTTCATGACATGGAAGATAATGGCCGGGATTCATTGGCAGGCTTTGAAACTGTGGCTGAAGGGGGCGCGGTTTCATGGCAGTCCGTCGGCGCCGGAAGCCGCAAGCATTCGCGACCGGTCGGCGCTGGAGCCAGGCGAATGAATGCCATGCCGCGGCGAATTGGTGACCTCGGCGAGTGTGGGGAAACAGGGATGCGCCACGACGCCGTCGGTGCCATTGGGGACGCGGTGCGCCTTGAAAGCGGCAATTTCGCCGACCTGACGCGTGGGCTGCCGGCCCGCGCACGCATGGTGCTTTCCATTGCGATGGGCCTGCCGAAAGGGTCGTTGAAAATCCGCTACCCGGATGGGCGTTCGGTCATGGTCGGCGGCAAATCGCCTGGACCCGACGCCGAATTGATCCTCAACAACTGGAAATTGCCCGCCAAGGCTTTTTCCGGCGCGACGATCGGCGTGGCCGAATCCTATATGGACGGCGATTGGGAAAGCCCGGACGTCACGACCTTCCTCGAGCTTTTCGCCGTCAATAACGAAGCCGGCAACCGGATGGCCGCCGGCGCCAGCTGGGTGCTGACGATGGTGCAGCGGCTACGCCATTGGTTCAACGACAACACGCGCGCGGGCTCACGCCGCAACATCTCCAGCCATTACGATCTCGGCAATGATTTTTACCGGGAATGGCTGGACCCGACGCATGACCTATTCATCGGCGCTTTATGATGGCGGCGCAAACGATCTGGAAAGCGCGCAAACGGCGAAATATCGTGCACTGGCGCGCGGCATGGGCATCGGTCCGGGCGACCACGTCCTGGAAATCGGCTGCGGCTGGGGCGGTTTCGCCGAATTCGCCGCACGTGAAATCGGCTGCCGCGTTACCGGCCTGACCATCAGCGGTGAGCAGCACGTCTATGCCAACGAACGCATTGCCCGCGCCGGGCTCACCGACAAGGTCGATATCAAGTTCCAGGATTACCGGGACGAGACCGGCCGCTACGATCGCATCGCCTCGATTGAGATGTTCGAGGCTGTCGGCGAGAAATACTGGCCGGTGTTCTTCGGCAAGATGAAGCAATGCCTGAATGGCGGCGGCACCGCCGGCCTGCAGATCATCACCATCAGCGAAAAATCATTCCCGATCTACCGCAGGCAGCCCGATTTCATCCAGCGCTACGTGTTTCCCGGCGGCATGCTGCCGACCCCGGCAATTCTCAGGGCGCTTGGCGAGGGGCACGGGCTGTCCTTCCTGCGGGAACACGTGTTCCCCCAGGATTATGCGCGCACGCTCGCCGAATGGCGGCAGCGCTTCCGAGCATCCTGGGACCGGATCCGGCCAATGGGGTTCGACGAGCGCTTCAAGAAGCTATGGGAATTCTACCTGCATTATTGCGAAGCAGGATTCCGCGCCGAATACATCGACGTTCGGCAGGTCGTTTTCAGAGCCTGATATTCGTCTCCCGAGCGGCTCGACGCCGCTCAGGCGCTGCGCCATTCTCCCTATAGCGAAATCCGATAGCGCGCGAAGCCGTCGGCGCCGTCGCCCGCCGGTTCGATCTTGATGCCCTTGACATCGGCCAGATGCGCCTTGCCCTTGGGTCCCGTGTCGAAGATGACCGACGTTCCGGGAAGTGGAGCAAAGGTCCAGTTGCCGTCGGCGGACGGATTGATGGTGCCCTTGTCGACGATGTAGCGCACGATGACGTCGCGGTTGGTGTCGGGCGCCGTCAAGATGATGACCTTGTCGTTGATGTCCGGGAAATTGCCGCCGCCGCCGGCGCGGTAATTGTTGGTGGCGACGACGAATTTCTGCGTCCGGATCGATCGGCTTGCCGTCGAACGGACAGATCGACGATGCGGCTGGAGTTCGGCGTTGATGACGTTGCCCTTGGAGTCGTATTTTGGCGGCTGGCGACAGGTCGATCTTGTAGGTGACGCCGTCGATGACGTCGAAATTGTAGGACGGGAAGTCGAGGTTGATCAGCGGCTGGTCGGCCTTGCCCGGCTCGACCTGGTTGAAGATGCCGGCCGACATCTCCAGCCATTCCTTGACCTGCGCGCCGTTGATCTCGCACGGCCCGCACGGTGTTGGGATAGAGATAGAGGTCGGAGACGTTCTTGATGGCGACGTCGCCGGCCGGCACGTCGGTGTAGTAATCCGGGCCGCCGCGCCCGCCGGCCTTGAACGGCGCCGCAGCCGAGAGGATCGGCAGATCCTTCCACTTGCGTGCCCTTCATCAGATCGCTGATGTACCAGGTCTGCGCCTGGCTGACGATCTGCACCGACGGATCGTCGGCGACCAGCGCGAAATAGGAGTAGAGCGGCGCCGAGGTCTTGCCGACCGGACGGCGGACATAGGCGAGCGTCGCCTCGTGGTCGGCCTTGACGGCGTCGTCGACCGCTTGGGTCGTCGCCCACGGTGGCGACGTTCTTCTTGTCTACGCGCTCGTAGATCGGCCGCGCCTCGGATGTGGCGGAGACCACCTTCCAGTTGTTGCCGTCGCGTTCCAGCAGCAGGTCGATGAGGCCCATATGCGAGCCCCAGAAGCCGCCCATGACGGCCGGCTTGCCCATCAGCGTGCCGTTCTTGGTATCGACGCCCTGCGATGTCCTGGAAATCTTTCGGCCCGGGAAAGACCAGATGCTGGTGGCCGGTGAAGATCGCGTCGATGCCGGCGACGCCGCCAAGGAACAGCGAGGCGTTCTCCATCATGTCGGTCTGCTGGCGTCGATGCCGGAATGCGACAGCGCGATGACGATGTCGGCGCCGTCTTCCTTGATCTGCGGCACCCAGGCCTTGGCCGCCTCGACGATGTCGCGCGTCATGACATTGCCGTCAGGTTCTTGGAGTCCCAGATCATGATCTGCGGCGGCACGAAGCCGATGATGCCGATCTTGATCGGGCTGTTCGTTGCCGTCGCCGTCCTTCACCGTCTTGTCGAGGATGATGTAGGGCTTGAGGTAGAGCTTGTCGTCGCGCGGGTTGGACGGCGAGCGTCGTCCCGCGGATCAGGTTGGCGCAGACGAACGGGAAGTTGGCGCCGGCGATCACCTTGTCCATGAAGGACGAGGCCGTAGTTGAACTCGTGGTTGCCGAGCGTCGAGCACTCATAGCCGAGCACGTTCATGCCCTTCATGATCGGGTGGACGTCGCCGTCCTTCATGCCCTTCTCGTAGGCGATGTAGTCGCCCATCGGGCTGCCCTGCAGGAGGTCGCCATTGTCGATCAGCATCGAGTTGGTCGCTTCGTCGCGGATCGACTCGATGATCGAGGCGGTGCGCGACAGGCCCATCGTGTCGTTCGGCTTGTCGGCGTAGTAGTCGTAGGGCAGCACGTTCACATGGATGTCGGTGGTTTCCATGATGCGCAGATGCGCCTGGTTGGCCGCGGCGCGCGCCGAAAACGGATGCAGCATGATGAACGCCCCGGCCGCGCTGGCGCCGGCAAGGAAACCGCGTCGGGAAATGGGTTTTTCGAGTTTCGCGGCCATGGATGGACTCCTGTGAAAATGATCGGATGCAACGCCCTAGGCGATAAGTGTCGCGCCGAAATTTGGCCAAGTCCAGCAGGAAGACGTGACGTGAGGATGACGGCTGCGCATTTTGCACAGCCGTGCAGCCAGGCATCGGTAAAGTGAACGAATGCGCCCTACTGCATCGCCGGCGCGATACCGATCGCCGTGCGGTCGATCACTTCGCGCAACGCGAAGGACGAGTTGATCTTGGTGACATGCGGCATGGCCGACAGCCACTGCTTGTGGATGTGCTCGTAATCCTCGAGGTCCTTGGCCGCGATACGCAGGATATAATCATATTCGCCCGACATCAGGTGACACGAGAGCACATTCGGGCAGCGCTTTACCGCCGCCTCGAAATCCGCCAGCGACTTCTCGAACTGGCCCGACAGGGAGATATGCACGATAGCCGTCATCTTGTGGGAGAGCGCGGCGTTGGAAAGCTGGGCATGATAGCCGCGAATGACGCCGTTGGCCTCCAGAATATCGAGCCGGCGCGAGCACGCCGATTGCGACAGTCCGACCTTCTCGGCAAGCGCGGCATTGGAGATTCGGCCATCCTTCTGCAAGGTATCCAGGATGGCGATATCGATCTTGTCCAATGCCATTTTCCGCGACTTCTATTGCTTTTGACGTGATTTACGCAATTATTATCGAAAGATTGATACCCCAGCAAGCAATTACGCAAACACGTTCGAAGGCTTTCATGGTTTAATTCGAGGCATACCCTAATCCATGTCATTCGATCAGGAGGAAGCCATGCGTGTCGGTTGCCCGAAGGAAATCAAGAACCACGAATATCGCGTCGGGCTGACCCCCGGATCGGTTCGTGAATACGTGACGCACGGCCACGAGGTGCTGGTCGAGACCGGCGCGGGCGCCGGCATCGGCGCGGACGACAACGCCTATCGCGCAGCGGGTGCGCAGATCGCCAAGACGGCAGCCGATGTGTTCGCCAAGTCCGATATGATCGTCAAGGTCAAGGAGCCGCAGCCGGGCGAATGGGCGCAGCTTCGCGAGGGCCAGATCCTCTACACCTATCTCCACCTCGCGCCGGATCCGGAGCAGACCAAGGGCCTGCTCGCTTCAGGCGTGACCGCGGTGGCCTACGAGACCGTGACCGATGACCGTGGCGGCCTGCCGCTACTGGCCCCCATGTCGGAAGTCGCCGGCCGGCTTTCCATCCAGGCCGGCGCGACGGCGCTGCAGAAGGCCAATGGCGGCCGGGGCATCCTGCTTGGCGGCGTGCCGGGCGTGCTGCCGGGCAAGGTTGCTGTGATCGGCGGCGGCGTGGTCGGGCTGCATGCGGCCAAGATGGCCGTCGGCCTTGGCGCCGACGTCACCATCATCGACCGCTGGATCCCGCGCCTGCGTCAGTTGGACGACATCTTCAACGGTCGCGTTCATACGCGTTATTCCACCGTCGAGGCGCTTGAGGATGAGTGCTTCTCCGCCGATGTCATCGTCGGCGCGGTGCTGATCCCCGGCGCGGCCGCGCCGAAGCTCGTCTCCCGCGAGATGCTGTCGGGCATGAAGAAGGGCGCCGTTCTTGTCGATGTCGCAATCGACCAGGGCGGCTGCTTCGAAACCTCGCATGCCACGACCCATGCCGAGCCGACCTATGAGGTCGACGGGGTGATCCACTATTGCGTCGCCAACATGCCGGGCGCGGTGCCGATAACGTCGGCGCAGGCCCTCAACAATGCGACCCTGCATTACGGCCTGCAACTGGCCGACAAGGGCTTGAAGGCGCTAGTCGACGACCATCACCTCCGCAACGGCCTCAATGTCCACAAGGGCCGCATCACCAACGCCGCCGTCGCCGAAGCGCTGGGCTACGAAATGGCCGAGCCGAAGATGGTGCTGGCCGCCTGAGTTTCCCCGACGTTCACTTAAAAGGCCCGCCGCATTCCTTCCGGCGGGCTTTTTTACCATGCAAATGGACCGCCGACGCCGATTCGCTCTGCCGAAAGGTTAACGCCTCCTCACGATCAACTCTAATAGTTGATATTTATTCGACTGTTGCGGTTTTGCTACATCGCATGTTGAGAGCAGCATGCTAGTAGCCGCGCTGCAACTTTACGGGTAAGGGCGGGCTAATGGGTACTATAAGGCGAGTTTTGCTCGGCGCGGCTAGCGCCATTCTGATGACATCGACGGGGTATGCGGCGGACATGGTTGCTCCTGCGCCGGCTCCTGTGCCAGCGGTCGGCTTCAACTGGTCGGGCTTTTATGTTGGCGTTGGTGGCGGCTTTGGGGCCGTGAACCACAAGGTCGGTCTTTCCGGCCTGGGGAGTTTCAACGGTCTCGGCGGTGAAGGCGTCTTCGGTGAAATCACCGCCGGATACGATCACATGCTGGGTAACCGCTTCCTGCTCGGCGGCTTCATCGACGCCCGCGTCGGCGACATTGGCCCGAGCCTCGATATTACGGGTGTGCCCAGCATCGACCTGACCAACAGCTATGGTTTCGACGCTATTGGCCGCGTTGGCTATCTTTTGAATGGCAGCACGCTTGGATACGTCCTCGGTGGTTACAGCTGGGAGCGCTTCAGCCTGGATACCGGAGCGATCGGCCTCAAATATCATGAGAGCAGAAGTGGCTACGTCGTTGGCGTCGGCATGGAAACGGCGATTGCCTCGAACTGGACCATAAAAGCCGAATACCGCTATGCAAACTATGGCGACGACACGATCCTTGGGATTCCTCTCAGCGTTGAGCCCTCCACGCATACTTTTCACATCGCGGCGAACTATCGCTTCGGCGCGGAAGGTGCGGGTCCGGCGATCGCTTCACCAGCCTATGACTGGTCTGGCTTTTATGTCGGCGCCGCTCTTGGCGCGGGCGAAGTGGTCCATGATGTTTCGATCCTGGGTGGCATCGATTTGAACGGCATCGGCGGCGAAGGGGTCTTCGGCGAACTCAACGCCGGCTATGATTATGATTTCGGCAAGCTGGTGGCCGGCGTGATGGTGGACGGCAATTATTCGGGCATCAGCACCGACTTGAACGCCACCGGCGGTGTTGGCTCCGCGAGCATCAAGGCCGACTACGGCTTCGACATTCTCGGCCGTGTCGGCATGAAGGTGAACCCATCCACGCTCGCCTATGTGCTTGGCGGCTACAGCTGGGGCCACTTCAAGGCAGAAGCATCCACGGGCGGCCGCAGCATCGGCAGCTATGATTGGAGCAGCAGCGGCTTCTCCGTCGGCGGCGGTCTCGAAACCGCGGTTTCGACCCACACCACGCTCGGCATCGAATACCGCTACGCGCAGTTTGGTGATGAGGATTTCGGCAGTGGCGGCTTGGTCAAGGTGGAGCCTTCGTCCTACACCGTTCGGGTCGGCCTCAAATACAAGTTCAACTGACCAACACACGGGCTTTGCGTAAGGCCTCCGATAAGCCAGCCGTCTCCCTGCCGGCTGGCTTTTGCTTGCCCTGGCAACCGGAGGCTCTTCCGAGCAACAAAAAAGCGGGGCAAAAACCCCGCTTCCTCGTGTGCCGAGATTAAACCGCCGGTTCATCCGCGGTCGGCCAATCGATCGACACCTGCCTTGTGCCATCACAATGCGACAACGACACGACAGTTCACGTCCAAGGTGGTCGATCTTGGTTAACGAAACGTTAACGCCATTCCACACGCACGAAACCGCCGGCGTTCAAACCCACGCCTCGACTTCTTCCTCCGACCACCCGACAGGCGAGAATCCCATCTTCTGGTAGAGGCTCAGCGCGCGCGGGCTATCGAGCGTGTTGGTGTGGATAGCCACCGTTTCGGGCGCATGCGCCCAGGCGGCAAAGATCGCTTCCGAGAGAAAGAACTTGGACAGCCCCCTCCCCTGGAAGTCCGGCGTCAGCCCGAAATAGACGATCTCGACCTGGTCCGGCAGCCTCGCCAGATCCAGTTCGTAGAAGCCGGCTGGCGATCCGTCGACATAAAGAACGGCGATCTCGACCGTCGCGGCGCGTATCGCGGCGGCGAGTTCCGCATCATCTATCATGCGCCGCAAGGACCAGTGATGCGCTCGCCCTACCTGTTCATACAGATAGCGGTAAAAGGCGACGGGCATGTTGGTGACATGCATCAACGCAACGCGCTGCCCCATCGGTAGCGGGATGCGACGCGCCGGCATCGCGCGCATTTCCAGATGTGTGATCCGCGCCTTGAGAGGTTTGGGCTTCGCCTTTCGCGGCATCGTCAATCTTTGCCGGTTTCGACCGGCGTGTCGGGGAGTCCACCCCACTCCGACCAGGAGCCGTCATAGAGCCTGTTGTCGGTATGGCCGAGCGTTTCGAGCGCCAGCGTCAGTACCGCCGCCGTCACGCCCGATCCGCAGGAGGTGACCACCGGCTTCGACAGATCGACGCCCGCATGCTCGAATTTCTCGCGCAAGGCCTGCGGCGGCAGAAGCTTTCCGTCTTTTGCCAGCGACAGCGCCGGAACGCTGTGAGCCCCCGGCATATGGCCACTGCGCATGCCGGCGCGCGGCTCGGGATCGGCGCCGGTAAAGCGCCCGCCCGGTCTCGCGTCGGCGATCTCCGCCGAATGCGCCTCGACGATCTCCCGCATACCGGCGAGCGAAGCCACGCGAGATGCGTCGAATTGGGCGTCGAAAACATTCGGCGCGATCTTCGTTGGATCCGCCGTCACCGGTCTCCCGGCCGCCTTCCACCCGTCGCCGCCGCCCTCCAGAATGCGCACGTCCCTGGCTCCCATGACCCGGAACATCCACCAGACCCTCGGCGCCGTGAAAACACCCGGCCCGTCATAAACGACGATCGTGTCGTCGGCGGAGATTCCCATGGTTCCCGCGAAGCGTGCGAAAATGTCGGGGGCCGGAAGAGCGTGCGGCAGGTCGCTCCCGGGATCGACCACTTCGTCCTGATCGAAGAAGATCGCGCCGGGGATATGGCCGGCATCGTATTCGGCGCGCGCGTCGCGCTTCTGCGCTGGCAGATACCACGAGCCGTCGACGATCTTGAGACCGGGACTACCCAGATTTTCCTGGAGCCAATCGGCCGTGACGAAGAAAGGATTGGTGTCGCTCATCGGGACCGCCTCTGGTAGGGATTGCCTGCAACAGGATGTGGTGCAAACGCCTCGGCCATCAAGCCGCCGGCTGTGGCCCGAACCGTATCCTGAAACGCCGGTTTTCGCGCCCCTTCTTTTCGATCTTGCCGATATGGATCTCGCCGATCTCGGCCGTTGCCGCGACATGCGTGCCGCCGCAGGGCTGGCTGTCGACCGCCTCGTCCTTGCCGATGCAGACAAGCCGGATGCGCCCCGCGCCGGTCGGCGGGCGCACGTTCTTCGATTTTACCAATCCCGGATTGGCGGCAAGTTCTTCCTGCGTGATCCAGCGCGTGAAGATCGGGTGATCGGCATTGACCAGATCCATCAGGCGCGCCGTCACCTCTTCCTTGGCGACGCTGACATCGGGCATGTCGAAGTCGACACGGCTGTCCTCCTCGCCCACCGCCGCACCGGTGATCGGATAGGGGCAAACCACGGTCAGCAGATGGCAGGCGGTGTGCATGCGCATGAGTTTCAACCGGCGCGGCCAGTCGATGAAAAGCGAAAGGGTCTCGCCGACCGCCGGCGCAGCGTGACCGGACGCCGGCAGGTGGATGATCTCTTCCTTGGTTTCGCCGGTGATTGTCGCCTCGATCGGGATCCTGGTCCCATCGGCCCGCTCGAGAAATCCGGTATCGCCGGGCTGGCCGCCCGATGTCGCATAGAAGATCGTACGGTCGAGAAGGATGCCGCCACGATCGTTGACCGCGACCACTTTTGCCTCGTCATTCGTTCGGTAGGAATCCTCGCGAAAGACGGCTTCGGTGGCGAACGCCATCAGGCAACCTTCTCGTAAGGCACGCCGATCTGCGGCGTTTCATCCATCCAGCCGGGAACTGGCAAATCCTTCGTGCGCAGAAACGCCGGGTTGAAGAGCTTCGACTGGTAGCGTGTGCCATAGTCGCAAAGGATCGTCACGATCGTATGGCCCGGACCCAGATCCTTCGCCAGCCGGATGGCACCGGCGATGTTGATGCCGGACGAGCCGCCCAGGCACAGCCCTTCCTCCTGGACGAGATCGAACACGATCGGAAGCGCCTCGGCATCCGGAATCTGGTAGGCGAAATCGGGCTCAAAACCTTCGAGGTTCGCGGTGATACGTCCCTGCCCGATGCCTTCGGTGATCGAATTGCCCTCGGATTTGAGTTCACCGCTGGTGTAGAAGCTGTAGAGCGCGGCGCCGAGTGGATCGGCCAGAGCGATCTTCACGTCCTTGCCGTGCTGGCGCAGCCCCTCGGCGATGCCTGCCAGCGTTCCGCCGGTGCCGACCGCCGAGACGAAGCCGTGCGAGCTTGCCGCCGGTCTGTTTCCAGATTTCCTGCGCGGTCGTGACCACATGGCCGTTTCTGTTGGCAACATTGTCGAACTGGTTGGCCCAAATCGCGCCATGCGCTTCGGATTTGGCCAGTTGCCCGGCCAGCCTGCCGGAAATCTTGATGTAATTGTTCGGGTTCTTGTAGGGAACGGCGGGAACTTCCAGCAATTCGGCGCCAAGCAGACGCAATGCATCCTTTTTTTCCTGGCTCTGGGTTTCGGGGATGACGATGACGGTCCGGTAGCCGAGCGCCTTGGCGACCACGGTAAGCCCAATGCCCGTATTTCCGGCCGTCCCCTCAACGATCACGCCGCCGGGCTCCAGCAACCCCTTCTCTTCGGCATCCCGGATGATGAACAATCCAGCCCGATCCTTGACCGACTGGCCCGGATTCATGAACTCGGCCTTGCCGAGGATTTCGCAGCCGGTTTCCTCCGACGCCCGCTTGAGCCGGATCAGGGGTGTGTTGCCTATCGCGTCAACTACCGAACGATACATCGTCTTTCCTTCTTGTTCCCGCCATCAGGCAAACGTGGACGAACCCTAGAAACCGCTGTGCCGGCTTTCAAGGATGGATTTTCCCTTACCGTATGGTCCAGGGAAATGTCCTGCTATGGACCGTCTTGCGTTCGCCTTTGCCGAAATGCGCAACTATATGGCGATGCGTGCGTACTTGAATGCGGCAACACGAGAAGGGCGGGCAAGGCAGTTGGCGATCTATCGGGCGAGCGCGAAAGACGGCGTGGCGTGGGTGACTGGTGCGAGTTCCGGCATCGGCCGGCAGGTGGCGCTTGATCTGGCAAAGCGTGGCTACACCGTCGCCGCCACGGCGCGGGGCGAGGACAAGCTTGCTGAACTGGCCCTCGGGGCAAAACCGCTTGCCGGCAGCATCGTGTCCTTTCCCTGCGACGTCACCGATGAAGACGCCATGCTGCGCACGGTCGAGGAAATAGAAGCCAAGGCGGGTCCGATTGTGCTCGCGATCTTCAATGCCGGGACCTATTTCCCGGTAAGCGGCGAAGCCATGGAGACGGCGAGTTTCGTCAAGACCTGCACGATCAATGTGTTCGGCGTCGTCAACGGGCTGGTGCCGGTGGTCGAAAGAATGGACGGACGCGGGCAAGGCCATATCGCCATTGTCGGATCGGTATCGGGCTATGGTGGGCTGCCGACGGCGGCGGCCTATGGCGCGTCCAAGGCGGCGCTCAACAACATGGCGGAAGCGCTTAAATTCGATTTCGACAAGATGAATATCCGCATCCAGATCATCAATCCGGGATTTGTCGATACGCCACTGACGGAAAAGAATGTCTTTCCGATGCCTGGGCTCGTCCAGGTCGATGACGCCGCCCACCGCATCGTGAAAGGCATCGAGAGCGGCGGTTTCGAAGTCACCTTCCCGCGCCGCTTCACCTGGCTTTTGAAATTCGTCAATCTGTTTCCGCACGCCGTCTATTTCGCGGCGATGAACCGGGCAATGGGCTGGCCCAGGCGGCCACTCAAACGCAGAAACCAGGCGCGGGAACCAGGCAAAAATGCCGCGTGAGGAAAAGGGGCCGGCCGGCAGTCTGGCAGCGGTACGAGGAGGCCACTGTGCGCCAGCGCCGACCGGCCGACCCCACGGAACCCAGGAGATGCGGCGGACCTGAGCATCATGGGGTATCGCAAGGGGGGCGGCCAATTGCTCGGCCTCGTATCGCCACCCCTTTTGTTCCCGAGGCGACACTCGCGCAACGCATGTTGGAAATCAACACTTTCTTAACCAATGGCGGGAAGTCCTTGCGAACAAGGTAAATTTCCGGGCCCGGTCTCGCGGCGCCTATCGAACGGGGCGCTCAGGCCGCCTTGGCGACCACCCGGTTGCGGCCGCCGGTCTTGGCTTCGTAAAGCGCGATGTCGGATCGCTTCATCAGCCCATCGACACTGTCGGCGTAGGGTTTGAGCGAGGACACGCCGACGCTGACGGTGACCTCTATCGCGACGCCTTCCTGATCGACCACGAAGGGCGACCCTGCGATCTCCGCGCGAATGCGTTCGGCCACCTTTTCCGCGACGTGCGGCTCGGTGTCTGGCATGACGACCACGAATTCCTCACCGCCGTATCGGCAGGCCAGGTCGATGCCGCGCACGTTCTTGCGCAATCGGCCGGCGAATTCGCGCAGAACCCGGTCGCCACCATCATGGCCCCATTTGTCGTTGATCGCCTTGAAGTGATCAATGTCCGTCATCATGACCGACAACGGACGGCGGCGGGCGACCGCACGGTCGAAGAGCGTCTGCAGATGGCTGTCGAGGTAGCGCCTGTTATGCAGGCCGGTCAGGCCGTCGATGACAGCCATCTCCATGGTCTCGGTAACACTGGCGCGCAATTGATCGTTGTAGCGCTTGCGCTTGGCCTGCGTCTTCAACCGCGCCGCCAGTTCCTGCTGGTCGACAGGGCGAACGAGGTAATCGTTGATGCCGAGGTCAAGCCCGCGCAGAATTAATTCCTCCTCGCCCTCGGCCGTCACGAGGATGATCGGAAGAAAACGCGTGCGGTCGAGCGAACGAAGCTGCGAACAAAGCCGAAGCGGGTCGAAATCGGCAAAGCCGGTGGAAATCACGACGCAATCGTAGTCTCCCTCCGCGGCGTCGAAAAAGCCCTTCTGCGGATCGCTGACGACGTCCAGCTGGCAACTGGCCTGAAGCATCCTTTCGAACCGTTCGATGGAAGCGGGCCGTTCGTCGATCAGCAATATCCTCGGCTGTTCGACGGGCGGCTCTTTCTTCCCGAGCAATTCCTCGATGCCGATATTGCGGGTGGTGGAGGCCCTGAGGCGCAATTCGTCGGTCAGCATCTTCAGCCTGACAAGGCTTTTCACGCGCGTCATCAACTGCAGGTCGTTGACGGGCTTGGTCAGGAAATCATCGGCGCCGGCTTCCAGCCCGCGAATACGATCCGCCGACTGGTCGAGCGCCGTCACCATCACCACCGGGATGTGCGAGGTGGCCGGGTCGAGCTTTAGGCGGCGGCAGACCTCGAACCCGTCCATGCCGGGCATCATGATATCCAGAAGCACCACGTCGATCTTGCTGAACTCGCAAACTTCGAGCGCCTCGGCGCCGTTCGACGCGGTCAGCACCTCGAAATATTCGGCGAGCAGCCTGACTTCCAGCAACTTCACGTTGGCGGGAATGTCGTCGACGACGAGAATGCGGGCGGTCATGCTGGCGGCCTTTCGACGGCGGAACGCATTATGCGTCGCCCAGGTAGGATTTGATTGTCTCTATGAATTTGGTCACAGAGATCGGCTTCGAAATATAAGCTTCACAACCCCCTTGGCGTATACGTTCCTCGTCACCCTTCATGGCGAAAGCAGTTACCGCGATGACCGGGATGACGTGCAATTCATCGTCCTCTTTTAGCCATTTCGTCACTTCAAGGCCGGAAACTTCCGGCAACTGGATGTCCATCAGGATCAAATCCGGCTTGTGCGCCCGGGCAAGGTCGAGAGCCTCCAGACCATTGCGTGTACGCACGGTTTCATAACCGCTGGCCTCGATCAGGTCGCGAAAGAGCTTCATGTTGAGCTCGTTGTCCTCGACGATCATCACCTTCTTCGGCATCGTATCCCATCCCGCGTCGGCTTCCGGCGCCAATGCAGGTCGACGCATCGCTCCGGCAAACCGATTCCCATGTTTCAGATAGCGCAATTTGATTGACGAAACGCAAACCGGCCCGGCGAAATGCGAGGATTTGGATCGTATCCGCCAAGCCTGTATAGATTCTTCACCACCTTCCGCCGACCACAACATATGGGAATTTTTCATGAATTCGAAAATGGCGGGCGCCGAGGATGCCCAGACCATCGCGGTGCGCGCGCTCGGCTTCATCGCTGGCGACGCCGAACTGCTGCCGCGCTTTCTGGCCATCACGGGCATCGAGGCGGCAGGGATCCGCCGCGCCGCGCAGGAACCCGGTTTTCTGGCCGGTGTGCTCGATTTCCTGCTTGCGCACGAACCGTCGCTGATGCGCTTTACCGAGGAAACCGGCACCGCCCCCGCCGCCGTCGTGGACGCGCGTCGCGCCCTGGCTCACGGCGATGAGAATTTCGAAAGTTCCATGTGAGCGACGACCCTGAAACCGTTCGTCAGATTGCTGAATTGGCGCTCGACGACCGCCCGCTTCTGGTGCTCGACGTGGACGATGTCGTGCTGGATTTCATCAAGCCGTTTCCACGCTTCCTGGCGTCCCAAGGGCTCGAATTGCGACTCGATTCGTTCCGGCTGCATGGCAACATCAGCGACATGGCGAGCGGTGAGGCAGTCGAACCGGCCCGCGTGGCGGCCGCCATCGATGACTTTTTTCAAACCCAGGCGGATTGGCAGGAAATGACGGAGGGAGCGGCAGAAGCCCTGACATCCTTCGGCGGTCGCGCGGAAATCGTGATGCTGACGGCGATGCCGCATCGGCACAGGACCGTTCGCCGCGCACATCTCGACGCCCTTGGGCTGCCCTACCCTCTCTTGACCACGGAAATGCCGAAGGGACCGGCGATCGCCCGGTTGCGTGGCGAGCGGGGCCGTCCTGTGGCCTTTGTCGACGATCAACCAAGAAATCTGATCTCCGCGCGCGAGACCGTTGGCGACGCACATCTGTTTCATCTCATGGCGGACAATTCGCTGCGGGCGCTGTTGCCGCCCTTCGATGAGACGGGCATCGCGACCGTAACGGATTGGCGTGAGGCCGGCCCACTGATCGCCAAGGCGCTGGGAATTTGAAAACCCGTCTCTGTGCGGGTCGAATCCGTGCTATGAAAATGCTCTGGAAAATGGCCCTGTTCGTTTCATGTTCACCGCCGCCGCGCAGCCACTCAACGATCCCACATACGGTTTTTGCCGCGATTGCCTGACGGCTCAGCGCACGGCGACGCGGCGCTGCGAGAACTGCGGCAGCCCGCGCCTGCTCGCACATCCGGAGCTCTACCGCCTGAGCCTTGCCCATATCGACTGCGATGCGTTCTACGCCGCCGTGGAAAAGCGCGACAACCCGGCGCTCAAGGACAAGCCCGTCATCATCGGCGGCGGCAAGCGTGGCGTCGTTTCGACGGCCTGCTATATCGCGCGCATCCAGGGCGTACGATCCGCCATGCCCATGTTCAAGGCTTTGGAGGCCTGTCCCGAAGCGGTCGTCATCAAGCCCGACATGGAAAAATATGTCCGCGTCGGACGCCAGGTGCGCGCCATGATGGAGGAACTGACGCCGCTGGTCGAACCGATTTCGATCGACGAGGCCTTCCTCGACCTTTCCGGCACCGAGCGTCTGCATGGTCTGCCGCCGGCGCTCGTTCTCGGGCGCTTTGCCCTGCGGGTGGAGAAAGAGATCGGCATCACCGTTTCGGCCGGCCTTTCCTATTGCAAATTCCTGGCCAAGATCGCGTCCGATTTCCGCAAGCCGCGCGGCTTTTCAGTGATCGGCGAGGCGGAAGCGGTCGGTTTCCTCGCCGAGCAGACGGTGACACTGATCTGGGGCGTCGGCAAGGCGTTCGCCGCAACGCTCGAACGAGACGGCATCCGAACCATCCGGCAGATACAGCGTATGGAGCGGACCGACCTGGTGCGCCGTTACGGCACCATGGGCGACCGACTCTATCATTTGTCGCGCGGTGAAGACGACCGTCAGGTCCACGCTTCGCGGGAAGCCAAGAGCATGTCGGCGGAAACCACCTTCGACACTGACCTCGCCTCGTTCTCCGACCTCGTGCCCATCCTGCGGAGCCTCTCCGAGCGCGTTTCGGCGCGGCTCAAGAAATCGGGCATTGCCGGCCGAACCATCGTGCTCAAACTGCGCACGCAGGATTTCCGCATACGAACGCGCAACCGCCAGCTTACCGATCCGACGCGGCTCGCCGACCGCATTTTCCAGACCGGGCTCGAACTTCTGCGTAAGGAGGCCGACGGAACGCGTTACAGGCTGATCGGGATCGGCGTCAGCGATCTGAGCGGCGGCGAGAAAGCCGATCCGCCGGATCTGATCGACATCCAGGCGCGCAAGCGCGCCATGGCGGAAGGCGCGATCGATGTGTTGCGCGACAAATTCGGCGGACGGGCCGTTGAGACGGGCTATACGTTTGGCAAGGTAAAGCAACGACCGCCGGAGCCCAGCAAATAATCCCGGCGCATCGCCCTGGAATCAGTCGTCGGAGCCGTCGGCTGGCGGTTCGTCATCGGAAGCGCCAGGCACATCGCCGGCTTTCAGGCCCTTCGTCTGGTCCTTGGCCGGCGGATTTTTCTTCGCAGCGGCAGCGGCGGCGGCAGCGTCTTGCGCCGCCTTGTCGCCTTTCGGGATCGGCACGCTGGAGGTCTGCTTGCAGGCTTTCAGCCAGACGTCATAAATCGGATGCTCGACGGCATTCAGGCCCGGACTCTCGGCAAACATCCAGCCGGTGAAAATCCGGCGAATCTTGCGGTTCAGGGTAATCTCGTCCACCTCGACGAAGGAGTCCGTTTTGGGTTCTTCGGTATCGGGCGCCGAATAGCAGACGCGCGGCGTTACCTGGAGCGCTCCGAATTGCACCGTCTCGCCGACATAAGCGTCGAAGGTGATGATCCGCCCGGTGATCTTGTCGATGCCGGTAAATTCGGCGACGGGGTTCTTGATGCGCTCCGCGTGGGCGGCTCCGGCAAGAAAAAGGGCAAGGAGCGCTCCGAGTCCCGGCCCGGCAAGACAGACCAACGGGTTGCGTTTACCAAATGTCATGGGAAGCCGATGCCGGAAAATATTGCCCGCGGCGACGATAAACACTTCCGCCCGCGCCACCGCAACGCGAGCAATCTTGCGTTAGTCGGCAATTGTGGCGACAAAATACCGCCCGGAAAAAACAACGCCGCTAAAATCGTCTCAGCCGCCCGGCGTCCACGCATCGTAATCGCCATCGACGCGCGGCCGGTGCTGATTGCCGAGCACGGAGCCCTTCGGCCGGTAGGCGGCGGGCGTGCCGGTCAGATTTGGGAGATGCGGCTTTTGCCATTCCCGTGGGGCATACTCTTCGGCCGAAGGCGGCGTGTCCACCTTGTGATGGAGCCAGCCATGCCAGCCGGGAGGAACCTTCGACGCGTCGGAATAACCCGCATAGATGACCCAGCGGCGCGTGCGGCCCTCCGAGTCCGTGCCGCCCTCATAGTAGGCGTTGCCTTCCCCGTCCGTGCCGACACTCTTGCCAAAGCGCCAGGTATGAAAGCGGGTTCCCAGCGTTTCGCCATTCCACCACGTAAAAAACTGCGTCAGGAATTTCTTCATCGGCGTCCTCAATCCATGCCGCGTTATGGCCTCCGGCCGCCATGAAGGCAAGAGCCGAGTAGCCGATCCGGGATCACCGGAGCTTCATCTTGAAACCGGCATGGCTCTTTGCAAATCCGAGCCTTTCGTAAAACCGGTGAGCGTCCTCGCGCTTGCTGTTCGACATGAGCTGAACGAGACGCGCGCCACTCGCGTCCGCCTTGCCGATGGCAAAGCGCATCATCCGTTCGCCAATCCCCCGCCCCCGCCTGTCCTTGCGCGTCTGCACGGCCGCGATCGTCATGCTCGATGAACCGCGCCCGCTCATTGTCGTCACCATCGTCGTCTGGAACG
This sequence comes from uncultured Alphaproteobacteria bacterium, assembly GCA_963752795.1. Classification (GTDB taxonomy): domain Bacteria; phylum Pseudomonadota; class Alphaproteobacteria; order Rhizobiales; family Rhizobiaceae; genus Mesorhizobium_L. Next base: position 42,263 of record CAVVZH010000002.1, on the reverse strand, counting down.
TGCCGACAATTTCGCCTTGGAGTTCAGCGACATAGAGCGTGTCGTTGGGGCTCGCCGCTATGCGCCCGAAGGCGGCGTGATAATCCGGTCGGGCGCATTCATCTGTCGTATCGCCGTGACCGCCGAGCCCGTCTTCGGCAAACAGCGCAATGATTGCTGCTATGTCGTCCCGCTCGGCAGGGCGAATCGTCAGGTCCTGCATCTGCGCAATCTATTCCGTCGCTTGAACCTCGGACGTGCGCCGGCGCACGATGACCCCCATCTCATCGGTCTCGCGGGCCTGGCGCAAGCGCTCTTCGGCTTCCGTCGCCTCGCGTTGCCTGTACCACATTGAGGCATAGAGGCCGTTGTTCTTCAACAAAGCGCCATGGGTGCCGCGTTCGGCGATGCGTCCATCCTTGAGAACGATGATCTCGTCAGCCGTTACGACCGTCGACAGCCGGTGTGCTATGACCAGCGTCGTACGCCCGCGGCTGACCAGATCGAGCGCCGACTGGATCTCCTGCTCGGTATGACTGTCGAGCGCCGATGTCGCTTCATCCAGAATGAGAATGGGAGGCGCCTTGAGGATGGTGCGTGCGATCGCCACACGCTGTTTCTCGCCGCCGGAAAGTTTGAGCCCGCGCTCGCCGACCATCGACTTGTAGCCGTCCGGCAGAAGCTTGATAAAACCGGCGATCTGCGCCAGCTCAGCCGCCTTGTGAACGGCTTCCTCGTCGGCGTCCGGGCGGCCATAGCGGATATTGTAGGCAATGGTGTCGTTGAACAGGACCGTATCCTGCGGCACCATGCCGATCGACGCGCGCAGGCTCTCCTGGGTCACGTCGCGAATATCCTGGCCGTCGATCAGGACCGCGCCCTGCTGGATATCGTAGAAGCGGAAAAGCAGCCGCGAGATCGTCGACTTGCCGGCGCCGGAGGGTCCAACGATGGCGATCGTCTTGCCGGCGGCGACATCGAAGCTGACGCCCTTCAGGATGGGGCGCTCGGCGTCGTAGGCAAAATGCACGTCGCGGAACGATATCGCGCCGTCGGCCACGACCAGATCGCGCGCGTCGGGCCGGTCGGTCACCTCCTGCTTGACGTCGAGCAGGTCGAACATCTGTTCGATATCGGTCAGGGCCTGCCGGATCTCGCGATATATGGAGCCGATGAAATTCAGCGGTATCGAAAGCTGCATGAGCATGGCGTTGACGAAGACGAAGTCGCCGATGGTCTGCGTCCCGTTCATGACCTCTCGCGCCGACAGCGCCATCACCGTCATCATGCCGAGGCCGAAGATGACTCCCTGCCCGAAATTCAGCCAGCCCAGCGACGTCCAGGTTTTGGTGGCGGCAATTTCGTAGCGCGCCATGGAATGGTCAAACCGCTTGGCCTCCATGGTTTCATTGCCGAAATATTTGACCGTTTCGAAGTTCAGCAACGAATCAATCGCCTTGGTGTTGGCGTCGGTATCGGACTGGTTCATCTCGCGCCGTATGCTGATGCGCCAGTCGGTCGCCTTCACCGTGAACCACGTGTAGAGAATCACCGTAGCCGCAACGACGCCGACATAGCGCCAGCCATAAGCGACCGCGAAAATCACCGCCGTCAGCGCGAATTCGAGGATCGTCGGGGCGGTATTGAGGATGGTGAAGCGCACGATGATTTCGATACCCTTGGTGCCGCGCTCGATGATGCGCGACAGGCCGCCCGTGCGCCGTTCAAGGTGAAATCGAAGCGACAATTCGTGCATATGGACGAAGGTGCGATAGGCCAATTGCCTGACGGCATACTGACCAACGCGCGCGAACAGCGCATCCCGCATCTGGTTGAAGCCGAGTTGCAGAACGCGGATGGCGTTGTAGGCGACGACCAGCATCACCGGCGCCGCCAGCATGGCCGGCAGATAGGCCGGCGTATCGCCATGGCCGCTCAACGCGTTCGTGGCCCATTTGAAGAAGTACGGCACCGTGACAAGCAGCAACTTGGCCGAGACAAGAAGCACCATCGCCCAGACCACGCGCATCTTCAGATCGCGCCTGCCCGCCGGCCACATATAGGGCCACAGATTGACGAGGGTCTTCAGCATGGAGCTTTCGGTAACGGTCTTGTCGGCCACGAAGAATCCTTCGGAAAAAATATCGCCCGGTAGCGCCCTTCCCGTTCAGAGAACGGCGGCGTCCGGATTGAAGAGAGAATTGACGGATCGAAGCAGCCCGTCGAGGGCGTCCCGGTCGACGATATATCGAGAGCGCGGCCTTTCCGGCGTGTAGCGGACTAGTCCAGCGTCAACGAGGATCTTCAAATGTTGGGAAACCGTCGATTGCGCGAGATCGAACTGATCGACGACATCCTTGCAGCAGCATGTGTCGGTCCCGCATAAATGGCGCAATATCCGCAACCGTACGGGATGAGAGAGCGCCGCAAGGCCCGGCGCCACGGCGTCCCCGCATATTCCTTGGCCGCAATCGATGGATGCTGAGGAATCAATCATCGTCCATCGACGATAAACGATGATCCTCAGACGTTCAACCGCCGCGCCTTTCTACAATGATCGCCTGATCCATTTTCGCAGAGCGACAAGCGCCCAGATGGCCTCCACAACGCCAAAAGGCCACGCTCCTTGCAGAAACCCGTATATGGAGCCCATCGCGCAGGCGGCGGCGAATGCCAGAGTCGCCCAACGGCTTCTCTCCTCGAGCGCATAGGTTACAAGCATCAAGGTAACCGCGAATAACCCAAATGCCGTCAACGCATCCAAAGCAATATCGTCGCGGATTCGGCTTACTGGACCGCCGGCTTGGGCATTTTCATCGCCTGGTCGCCGATGGCCTTCATATCGGCGGTCTCGCCCTCATCCGTCTTGTGCGGCACGCTGAATATCTGACCCGGCCAGATGCGGTCCGGATCCTCGATCTGCTTCTGATTAGCCAGATAGATCGTTGAATATCGTACGCCATGGCCGTAGACCCGGCGCGATATCTGCCACAGCGTATCGCCTCTGCGAATGATTACGGCGCCGTTTGTTTCCTTGAGCTTGGGGGCGAGAATAGTGGGCGGGTCCTGGGCGATGCCATTTTCGAGGGATGGAAGCGTCACCGAACCTTGCTCTCCCTCCGCTACCTGTTGCGATTTGCCGTCGGCGGACAAAGCCGTTGATTTCTCCGCCGCTTTCCCGTCCGTCGCCGCGACAGCACCATCGGATGAGCCGGTTGCCGCGTTGGCGCTGTTGCCCGGCGCCTCGGCGGTGCCCTGCGTGTTTGGTTCTGAAGTCATCACGGTTTCCGTCTTGCCGGCCGCCTTGTCCGCTTCCGGGTTTGTTCCTCGGGCGCCCTGTTTGACGGTCGCGGAATTTGCGTCGTTCGTCTGTTGAACGCGAGCGTCCTTCCCTGTCGGGGATTTGGCAGGAGCATCGGCGGAGGCGACGGCTGAAACAGCTTCACCCGGCGCGCGTGTAAACGGCACTGCTGCACGCGCGACGACCTTCACCCCATCATCGCCGAGCATGTCGGCGCGGATGATGTAGTCGCCCACCGCCAGTTCGTGGATGGTCTCGACAAGAAAGCGGCCGACCGGCGACGTCTTGGCTTCGCCAAGCGCCGTATTGTTGGCATAAACGCGGACCGTACTGCCGGGGTCGGCCACGCCGGCAATGAAAATCTTGTTGCCCTCGATCTCCACGGCTTCCACTGAAACGCGCGGCTGGGCTGCCGTCGCAGCCTGACCATCAGACGACGCCCCTGATTGAGACGCGGTCTCCGCCTGTCCGGTCGAAGGCGTTGCCGAACCGCTTTTGGCCGGAGCCACCCGTTGCGTCTCCGTCGACGCCATCTCCTGTGTCGACGGCTTGCCGTCTGTCGCCGAGGCCGATGCTGGCGTTTGCGATTTCGGCTTCGTTGCCGCCTCGCCTGGCGCCGCGCCAGCGTTGGCGACTGTCTGGCCGTTATCCGAAGCCGTCGCGGCGCCGCCTGCCGCGCTGCTTGCCGTCCTGGCCGAAGATCCATTGGCCTGGGCCATCGTGGTGCTGGCGGAATCAGATGCAGCGGGCGTCGCGCCCTGGGTGGCGGCCTTGTCCGGCTTCGGAACCGTGATGAGTTTGCTCGGCTCGCCCGGCGATTCAACCAGCGCCAACACCTGCCCATCTTCGTGTTCAGGAACGGATACGACCGCCGTTTGCTTGGACATGGCGACGACATTGCCAGGCGAGGTCGAGCGCAGAACGAACTGGTAGTCGCCTGGCTTCAACGGATTATCGAGGACGGTGGCGAAGTCACCCTCCGGTCCACCCTTCGCCGTGCCGATCACGCTCGACCCTGAAAGGATCTCGACCTGTGCGTTGGGCGATGCCTTGCCGGCGATCACGATCGACCCGCTTCCCTCAACCCTGACGACGTCGAAGGATGGCGGCGTGACATCGGCGGACTTGCCGTTCTTGTCGGATGGCTTGCCGGCTTCGCCAGCCGGCGCGGCGGCGTCTGTTTTCGCTGCTTGGTCGGCGGCTCCACTGTCCGTTGCGGCCTGCCCCGAAGCACCGGGAACCCGCTCCTGCTTCCGCATCATGGAACTATCGGCCGGCGCGGAGGCTTCGCTCAGCTTTTCGGCCGTCTTAGGCGCAAAAACACCCGCCCCATAGGCTACCGCGAATGCGGCCACCAGCACGCCACCTCCGAAAAGAAGCGCGTTTCTGATGCCATTCGCCATAGTCGAATCCTTTAGCCACCTTTGCGCCGGTCTAGCGCTTTTTCTCTGGGCCTACAAGAAAAAGCCCGTGTTGGTCTTGACGCAGTTACGTTCGTCAACACCATTCGGTTTCATGAGCAAGATTCGGTCTGTCTGTGTCTATTGCGGCTCTTCTCCGGGGCGGCATCCAATCTATGTCGAAGCTGCCCGGACGCTCGGGCAAGCCATCGCCCATGCCGGCCTGCGGCTGGTCTATGGCGGTGGGGGCAAAGGCCTCATGGGCGCTGTCGCCGAAAGCGCGACCGAGGCCGGCGGCACGGTTGTCGGCATCATTCCAAACTTTCTCGTCAACCGCGAATCCACCGACGCGGCTCTGGCGCGTCTGGACAATCTGATCGTGACCGAGGACATGCACACTCGCAAACACCACATGTTCGAGGAGTCGGACGCGTTCGTGGCGCTTCCGGGCGGCATCGGCACGGTCGAAGAGATCGTTGAAATGATGACGTGGGCGCAGCTTGGCCGGCATCACAAGCCGATGGTGTTCGGCAATATAGGCGGCTTCTGGTCGCCGATGATGAAACTCATCGACCACATGAAGGCGGAAGGGTTCCTGCACACCGCGCACCGGGTCAGCCCTTTAATCGTGGACGACGCCGCCGAAATCGTGCCCGCCATCCTTAGCGCCACCGGTGAAGATGACCCCGCGCCTCGATCCGGCCATGCGGAGATGATCGAAAAGATGTGAGCCCGGTCACGCGGGCGCGAGGGCTCTCCGGCTCCGCAGCATCGACCAGCTATAGATGAACAGCGCCACCCAGATCAGGCCGAAGGCGACGGCCTGCACCCCGCCGAACGGTTCGCCAAAGGCGAAGACCGCGATCAGGAAGATCATCGTCGGCGCGATATATTGCATGATCCCGATGGTGGAATAGCGCAGCAGCTTAGCGCCGAATGCATAAAGGATCAGCGGCACCGCCGTGACCGGACCGCAGCCAAGCAGCAGGGCCATGTTTCCGGGCTCGGAGGGCAGAAAATGTCCTGTCCCGCGCATTTGCAGCCAGACGATGTAGGCGATCGCCGGCACCGACAGGATCATGACTTCGAGGAAAAACCCCTGGCTCGGCCCGATCGGCAGCGTCTTGCGCAGATAGCCATAGGTGGCGAAGGAAAACGCCAGCGCCAGCGACACCCAGGGCAACCCACCGGCGTCGATCGCCAGAATGGCGACGGCGACGCCGGCCAGCGCTACAGCGGCCATCTGGAGGCGGCTTAGTCTTTCGCCGAGAAACACGGCGCCCATGACAATGGAAACCAGCGGGTTGATGTAATAGCCGAGCGCCGTCTCGATGGCGCGGCCGGCGCCGATCGCCCAGACATATATGCCCCAGTTCAAGGTGATGAGACAGGCGGTAAGCGCCGCCATCGCCAGCGTGCGCGGCGAACGCAGCGCCGCCCTGATGTCCGCCGTGCGGCCAAGCACGAGCAGGATCACGCCCGCGATCGGCACCGACCAGACGATGCGGTGGGCGACGACCTCGGCCGCTGGCATGTTTTCGACCGCTTTCATGTAGAGAGGCAGCAGCCCCCATAGCCCGTAGCAAGCCAGGGCGAAGGCGAAGCCCCGGGGGGTATCGCTTTGCACGACGGGCGGTATCTGCGCGGCTATGGCCATCTTTTTCCACATTGGGCAGGCAGGGATCGATGGTCAGCCAATGCACGGGCAGCGGCAAATGACCATTTCAAATTGGTGATGACAGGATCGCGTTTGGTTGATGAATCGCGCCGTCCGCCCTTCACTCCGCCGCAACCAGTCCCGCCAGTTCGCGGTTCTTCATCAGCTTGAAGACGACGGAGTCCATCAGCGCCTGGAAGGAGGCGTCGATGATGTTGTCGGAAACACCGACCGTCCACCAGCGCCCGCCCTCCCCGTCATGTGATTCGATCAGAACCCGCGTGATCGCCTCGGTGCCGCCATTGAGAATGCGCACCTTGTAGTCCACCAGTTCCATGTCGGCGATCTCCGACTGATAGACGCCGAGATCCTTGCGCAGCGCGATGTCGAGCGCATTGACCGGACCGTGGCCCTCGGCTACCGACATCCTCTCCTCGCCATCCACGATGATTTTCACGATGGCCTCCGAAACGGTCTTGATGTCGCCATTGGCGTCGAAGCGGCGCTCGACCATGCAGCGAAAACTTTCCACCTCGAAGAAGGCCGGCACGGTTCCCAGCGTGCGGCGCGCCAGAAGCTCGAAGCTGGCGTCGGCGCCCTCATAGGCATAGCCGGACGCCTCGCGCTCCTTGACCAGCGAAATCAATGTATCGAGCCGGTAATCGTCGCGGGCGACCTCGATTCCCCTGCGCTTCAATTCGGCGATGAAATTCGCCTTGCCGCCTTGGTCGGACACCATGACACGGCGGCGGTTGCCAACGCTTTCCGGCTCGACATGCTCATAGGTCGCCGGTTCCTTGGCGAGCGCCGAGGCGTGGATGCCGGCCTTGGTGGCGAAGGCGGAAGATCCGACATAGGGCGCCTGCGCGTCGGGAGAGCGGTTCAGCAATTCGTCGAAGCCGCGGGAGAGCCGCGAGATGCTGGCAAGGCCTTCGGGCGAGATTGCCTGTCTCGAAGCGATCGGCGAAAGCCGGCTTCAGCATCAAGGTGGGGATGATGGTGATCAGATTGGCGTTGCCGCAGCGCTCGCCGAGCCCGTTCAGCGTGCCCTGGATCTGGCGAACGCCGGCTTCGACGGCGGCCAGCGAATTGGCTACCGCCTGGCCGGTGTCGTCATGGGTGTGGATGCCAAGCTGGTCGCCCGGTACGCCGGCGGCGATCACCGCCTTCACGATGGCGCCGATCTCCGCCGGCTGCGTGCCGCCATTGGTGTCGCACAGCACCACCCAGCGGGCGCCGGCGTCATGCGCCGCCCTGGCGCAGGCCAGCGCATATTCCGGTTTGGCCTTGTAGCCGTCGAAGAAATGCTCGCAATCGACCAGAGCCTCCTTGCCGGCGGCGATCGCGGCCTGCACCGAGGCGCGGATCGCGTCGAGGTTTTCCTCGTTGGTGCAGCCAAGCGCCACGCGAACATGGTAGTCCCAGCTCTTGGCGACATAGCAGATCGCGTCCGAGGCCGATTGTGTGAGAGCGGCCAAGCCAGGATCGTTGGAGGCCGAAACGCCGACGCGCTTGGTCATGCCGAAAGCGACGAATTGGGCGCGGCTCGTCCGTTTTTGCGAGAAGAAAGCGGTGTCGGTCGGATTGGCGCCCGGATAGCCGCCCTCGACATAGTCGATGCCGAATTCGTCCAGCATCTTCGCGATGGCGATCTTGTCCTCGACGGAAAAGTCGACGCCCGGCGTCTGCTGCCCGTCGCGCAGGGTGGTGTCGAAGAGATAGAGGCGTTGCTTAGTCATTGAAATGTGGCGCGCATGCACCCCTCTCTGGCCTGCCCGCGAATTTATCCGTCGCGCGGATCAGCCGATCCAATATGCCGGGTTCGGAATAGGCATGTCCCGCGCCCTCGATGAGATGAAAGTCCGCTTTCGGCCAAGCCTTGTGCAGCGCCCAGGCATAGCGCGCCGGGCATGGCATGTCGTAGCGGCCATGGACGATCGTGCCGGGAATGTCTTTCAGTTTCCACGCGTCGCGCAGCAACTGCCCCTCCTCCAGCCAGCCGGCATGAACGAAATAATGGTTCTCGATGCGGGCAAAGGCGACGGCATAGTCTTCTTCGCCGAAAGGATTGCTGGTCGATGGTTCGGGCAAGAGCGTGATCGTCTCGCCTTCCCACAGGCTCCACGCGCGGGCGGCCTCGATTTGCGCCTTGCGGTCCGTGCCGACCAGCCGCTTGCGGTAGGCCGCCATCATGTCGCCGCGCTCGGCCTCTGGGATCGGCGCGATAAAGCGCTCCCATTTGTCGGGAAACATCTCCGACACGCCGCGCTGGTAGTACCACTCCAGTTCGGCGCGCGTCAGCGTATAGACGCCCCGGACAATGAGTTCGCTGACACGCCCGGGGTGCGTCTCGGCATAGGCGAGCGCCAGCGTCGATCCCCAGGAACCGCCAAAAACCTGCCATTTCTCGACGCCCGCCATCTCGCGCAGCTGCTCGATGTCGGCGACCAGATGCCAGGTCGTATTGGCCTCCAGTTCGGCATTCGGCCGCGAGCGGCCGCAGCCGCGCTGGTCGAACAGAATGACGTCATATTCTTGCGGATCGAAAAGGCGGCGATGGCTGGGCGAAATGCCGCCGCCCGGCCCGCCATGCAGAAACACCGCCGGCTTGCCGCCCGGCGTGCCGCAGCGCTCCCAGTAGATTTCGTGGCCCTCGCCGACATCCAGCATGCCCGAGGCGTAAGGTTCGATCTCGGGATAAAGTGTGCGGAGCTTTTCGCTCATTTCCGATGCTCCGGGGCCCATTCCTCGGTGTCATAATCCGGGTGCTGGTAGCTGTCGAAGTCCTTCGCGAAGCCCAGATCAGACTCCTCGGTAGCCAGGCCCGGCAGCGTGTGTAGCGTATCGACATAAGGCAGCTTGCGCTCAATGCCGTCCTGCGCCGTGGGCACGATTTGAGATGGATTATCGAAAGCGCCGATGGCCAGTGAGACGCCGGTTGGCGTCTCATATGTCAGCGGCGTGCCGCAGTCCGCGCAGAAGCCGCGGAAGACATGGCTGGAGGAGTGGAAGCGCTTGCGCTCGCCGCGCGTCCACTCCAGCTTCGCCTGTCGAGCCGACACCAGAGGCGCATAAAACGCACCGAACGCTTTCTGGCACATGCGGCAATGGCAGATCGAGGGTTCACCGAGTTGCCCTTCGACATGGAAGCGAACCGATCCGCACTGGCAGCCACCGGACCATGCCGGCTTGTTGTCAAGGCTCATGAGGCGCCCTTCCCTTCCGGCGCATGGCACACGGCTTCGACATTGTTGCCGTCGGGATCGAGGACGAAGGCGCCGTAATAGTTCGGGTGGTAGTTCGCGCGGATTCCCGGCGCGCCGTTGTCGCGTCCGCCGGCGGCCATCGCGGCCTCGTAGAAGGCGTCGACATCGGCGCGGGTCTTGGCAGCGAAGGCGAGGTGGACCTTGTCGCCAAGGTGCTTCGCCAGCTGTATCCACAGTTCTGGCTTGCCGTCCTTGCCGAAGCCACAGCCCTTGATGCCGTCGGGATTGTCCGGAATCTCCATGACCAACCCGATGCCGAGCGGAGCCAGCGCCTTGTCATAAAACGCCTTGGACGCGTCAAAGTCCGAAACCGTCATTCCCATGTGGTCGATCATCTCTTCACCTCCCAAGTGGTCACGCGCTCACCCGTGACCGGGTCCTTGCCGTCCTTGAGCTGGATTCCCTGCGCGAGAAGTTCATCGCGGATACGGTCGGCCTCGGCCCAGTTTTTTTCAGCGATGAGGGCGAGGCGATGCTCGATTTGAACGCCGATCTTGCTGTCAATCTCGGTGTCGATAAGATCAAAGCTTTCAAGCAATATTGTATCCAACAAGCCCAAGAAAAGCATAGCATCTTTAAGTTGGACCCAGTCGTTTATCGCGTACATCCGCCTCAACTCCGCGACAGATGCTGACGTGTTCAGATCATCGAGCAGCGCTTTAACGTGCTGATCGCGCCAATGCACGACTTCAGTCACTCCACTGGGCGCTGACTGAATTAGTTTGTGCCAAGCAATAATTTCCCGGCGAGACTGTAAAAAGCGTTCGTGTGTCCAATCTATTGGTGAACGATAATGCGTTTGCAACATAACCAAACGCGCGGCAAGGCCGTTCCAACGCCGGGAACGATCTTGCAATGACTTCTCCGTGCCACGTTCGATCATAGCAAATTTCAACGGTTGGCTTAGGATTTGATCGATCGTGACGAAATTGCCCTCCGACTTCGACATCTTGCGGCCCTCGACCTGAAGGAAGCCGTTGTGCAGCCAGTAATTGGCCATCACCGGCGTGCCGTGGGCGCAGCGCGACTGGGCGATCTCGTTCTCGTGGTGCGGGAAGATCAGGTCGAGCCCGCCGCCATGGATGTCGAACTGATGGGGGCGCGCCAACGCCGCAGGCGACAGTTTGTCTTTCAGGGCATCCCAAAGCAATGCGTCGCTCATCGCCGAGCACTCGATATGCCAGCCGGGACGGCCCCTGCCCCACGGGCTTTCCCAGCCCGGTTCGTCGGGCGAGGACTGCTTCCACAGCACGAAATCCGCCGGGTTTCTCTTGTGCGCGTCGACAGCGACGCGGGCGCCGGCCTGCTGCTCGTCGAGATTGCGCCTAGAAAGCCGGCCGTAATCCGGCATAGACCCCACGTCGAAAAGGACTTCGCCTCCCGAGCCTGTCGAAGAGGTAGCCTCATAGGCATGACCGCTTTCGATGAGCCGCCCGATCAGCGTCACCATGTCGGTCTTGCCGTCCGCCCTTGGCAGTACGAATTCCGTGGCGCGCGGCTCGACCGTCGGCGGCAGGCAGCCGAGTGCGGCGACATCTTCGTGGAATTGCTTCGCCGTCTTTTCGGTGACCCGGGCAATCGCCTCGTTCAGCGGCAGATCGGGAAAATCGCGCAGTGCCCGCGCGTTGATCTTGTCGTCGACGTCGGTGATGTTTCGGACATAGGTGACATGGCTCTCGCCGTAGCGATGGCGCAGCAGCCGGAACAGCACGTCGAAGACGATCACCGGCCGCGCATTGCCGATATGGGCGAAGTCATAGACCGTTGGCCCGCAGACATACATGCGGACATTGTCCGGATCGATGGGGACAAAATCCTCTTTCGCCCGCGTCAGCGTATTATAGAGCCTCAGACCCTGCGTCGTTTCCGACATGCGAAAAATCTCCCTGGCCGCCGGGCCGGGAGCGTTTTTCTATCCAATGCGAAGGGGTGAAAACGTCCGGACCAGCGAAGTGCTAGCCGATAATGCAGATGCCGGTAATGGCGAAAGGCGTTTTCATGGGTCCGCTTTATGGCGTTCGCGCCGTTTTCCGTCAAGGCGCAAAAAAATCGACGCCGAAATGTCGGAATGTGAACGAACCGGCTTCACATTCGTTGGCTATCAGGACTTCGTTAAGCATAGCGGCGCAGTCTTTGTGTGTAGCTCCGGATTCGATTCAATTTGCCACTAATTTGACCGATTCCGACACCATCTGCGCCGCTCCCGTAAGCCAAGCAGGAAGAAGACAATGCCCAGTTCCAAAAAGACACTACGAAAGCCGGCCGAACCAAAGCCGGCCGAAGCGCTGATCGCACAATACCGCACGATCGGTCAGGCCTCGTTGCAGGCGGCTCTGATCTGCTCGCGCAAGAACGACAAGAAGGCGTCGGCCCGCGGCTAGGCGAAAAGCCTGCCGAGCAGGCTGAGCGCGATCGCGGCCATCACCAGGCCGACGACGATGTCGAGGATGCGCCAGGCGGACGGTCTGGCGAAAAGCGGCTGTAACAGCCGCGCTCCGTAGCCGAGAGCGAAAAACCAGGCGAAGGACGCTGCCGCTGCGCCGACGCCGTAGGCGAAACGCGCTGGTCCGGCAAAGCGTCCCGACAGTGAGCCAAGCAGCAACACCGTGTCGAGATAGACGTGTGGATTGAGGAAGGTAAAGGCGAGGCAGGCGATGACCGCCGCGCCCAGACTTCCCCCTCCCTCCCTGGCGGCCCGCAAGACATCCGGGTGGAAAGCGCGGCGAAATGCCAGCACGGCATAACACAGCAGAAATGCCGCGCCGCCGATGGTCACCGCCAGAATCAGCCTTGGCGATGCGGCGACGATCGCCCCCAACCCGCCGACGCCAGCCGCGATCAGCACCGCGTCGGCCAGCGAACAGATCAGGCAGAGAACGAAAACGTGCTGGCGCATCAACCCTTGCCGCAGGATGAAGGCGTTCTGCGACCCGATGGCGATGATGAGCGAGGCGCCGAGCAAAAAGCCGGACAGAGCGGCGGAAATAAGGGCGGACATGCCTATGGATGTGCCCGGCTCAGCCGTTGAGCGCAATCCGTCCGGTCACGAAATCCCATATCGCCCGGCGGATCTCAGGGTCTTCAAGCTTCGCCACGGGCAGATAGAAGACGAGATCGTTGCCCTTGGCCAGCGTGATGACGCCACCGCGTTCTTCGACACGGTCGAAGGCCGACCACAAGAAGCATTCGAAATCGCCGTTGCAGATGGCGATCAGCGCCGCCTCGTTGAAGGCGAACGTCTTTTTGCCGGGATGAAATTCGGGATGGATCGAGGGGCAGGACGACAGCGCCTGGCGGATCGCCGTTTCGTCGTCGGCGCTCAGTTCGACCGTAAATTCCTTGATCATTTCCAAATGTCCGAATTCAACCGGATTTTAGTCGAATGCGGTTAAATAAGCTTTAGCTGGGCTTGCGGCGGGGCGGGCATACTCTCCGCGGCGCGCGCAGGCACGATCCGATCCTGCAGTTCCGGGCCGGCATTGGCCACCTTGTTGACCTTGTCGGATACGGGGATCGCTTCAAAAAAGCCGGGCTCGGCGGGCCGCAGGAGATCGGCGACCTCGCGCGGTTCCTGGCCCCGGCAATCCAGCCAGCGTGAGAAATCCTCAGGCTTGATGACGACCGGCATGCGCTCATGGATATGGGCGATATCGGCGTTTGCCGCCGTGGTCAGGATCGCGCCGGTGTCCATTTCGGAGCCCCCCGGCTCGTGCCACATCTCCATCAACCCGGCAAAGGCGACCGGCCCGCCGCCCTTCGGGCACACCCAATAGGCCTGCGCCTTGTTCCTGCCCTCGCGTTTCCATTCGTAGAAGCCGGAAGCCGGCACCAGTGTCCGGCGATGGCGCATCGCGGCCTTGTAGGTATTTTTCTCCAGCGCCGTCTCGGAGCGGGCGTTGAACAGCAGCGGAAAGCTTTTAGGGTCCCTGACCCAGGCGGGAAGCAGGCCCCAGCGCACCAGAAGCGCGCGGCGGTCGGGTAAATTGGAGCCGGGATCGCGCCCGCCCTCGCCCGTCATGACCATGAGGATCGGCTGCGTTGGCGCAATATTGTAGCGCGGAGGAAAATCCTCCAGTTCAAGCAACGCGAAAAAGGCCTCGACCTCCTCCGGCAACAGCGTCAAGGCGAAACGTCCGCACATATCCAGTCCACTCGATATCGTTTGCCATAAAGTGGCGGCATCGCACGCCAATCGCAATCCCGAGATTTGACCAGGCGCCCGCAATGGGAAATGTTTTGACCATGACGGAGCACATCATCCTGGCGGCATCGGTCGCGCTGCGGCGTGATGATCGCTTTCTGCTGGTCGAACGCGGCCGCGCCCCCGCGCGAGGCCAGTTCGCTTTCCCGGGTGGCCGCCTCGAACCCGGTGAAACGCCGGAAGCGGCGGCCAGGCGCGAGCTCATGGAGGAAACCGGCCTGACGGTCACCATGCTTGAACCATTCGCCGTCATGGACCTCCCAGGAGATGGCGCAAGCCGCGCCACGATCTTCCGCTTGCATGTCTTTACCGGAGAATATGCCCATGGCGAGCCCGTCGCCGGCGACGACGCCGCCAGCGCCAGATGGTACGGGGTCGAGGAGATGGAAACCCTTCCCGCCACGGCCTCGACGGTCGAAACAGCGCGCCAGATTCTCGATCGGCAATGACCTCTCGCGATGGCCTTGCGATCGCTGAAAACCTGCCTCACAACAGCGGCATGAAAAGGTCCCTACCCCTTCGAATCGCGCTGGTGGCGATGCTCGCAACCTCTCCCGTCACCGCGCGCGCCGTCGAGGCGCCGTATGAAAGCCATCTGGTGCGGCTCGCAGAGATTCTCGGCTCCCTGCAATATCTGCGCAATTTGTGCGGCGAGAAGGGAAGCCAGTGGCGCGAGGCGATGGACGCCCTGCTGATCACGGAAAATCCGGGTCCGGAGCGGCGCGCGGCGCTGGTGGCCAGCTTCAATCGTGGCTACCGCTCCTACAGCGATATCTACCGGACCTGCACCGCCTCGGCGACGGCGGCCATTGCACGCTACATGAAGGAAGGTGAAGCGCTCAGCCGCGACACCGCCAACCGCTTCGGCAATTAACCCTGTTAGGAGGCCGTTAACTTTTTTCCCATTGCCGGGATGCGTAGAATTTTAACTGTGTTAGAAGGCTTAACGGGACGTTAAGGGACAAAGCGGCATCCGATCTAATCCGGATGCCTCCTTAAATGGTGGACGTGCAGCATGGAACATGGCCTCGGCGACATTGATGCGCTGATACGGGAAGAAAAGAGGCTCACCGCGCTGGAAAGCCAGAGTGAGGCGTGGGCGGAAGGCCTGTCAGCCGGTATAGAACCCGAGATCATCGCCGAGGCGGCGCTGGCCAACGCGTTCGCGGAGCTGATGCGATCGGGCGGTGAGCACGCCGCGCTGGCACTGCTGGACCGGATGCGCGAGCGTGTGATCGCCGGTGAATTCGAACCTTCCCTCCTGCGCCATTGACTGTCCGATAAAGCTGCCATCTTATTTCCAGAGACGACCGGAATCAGTTTGGCTCCGACCCGCGAGGACCGGCCGTCGCGAAACAAAGACGCGGGCAGGACGGTTATGGCGATCAATCGGTTACGTTCCTGGGCCGGACTTCCGGCTTTTTTTCTGGCGTTCTTCGCCGCATGGATATTGGCGCCGGTTCCGGTATGGGCGTTGAGCGACATACAGAGTGACGCCGCTCCATCCGTCGGCGCCCAGACTCAGCCGGGAACAGCGCCCGGCACGCCGCAGAATGCCGCGCCGCTTGACGTCACGCCCGGCGTGAATGACGATGGCGACGATCTGGCCGCGCCCGACGACACTCAGGCGCCTCAAGCCACGCGGCCACAACTCGATCCCAAAGCACCTCTCCCCGAAATATCCTATGACCTTGGCAAACTGCCGGCCGCTGTTCGCGACATGCACGACAAGATCGTCGCGGCCTGCAAGACCGGTGACATCGAGAAACTCCGCCCGCTGATCGGCAAGGGCTCCGACCAGACGCAGGTATCATTGGGCGGCAACGAGGGCGACCCGATCAGTTTCCTGCACGATCTTTCCGGCGACACGGATGGCCAGGAAATTCTGGCGATCCTGGATCTGCTGCTTGAAAGCGGCTACGTCCACATCAACATCGGCAAGCCGGACGAAGCCTATGTCTGGCCCTATTTCTTCGCGATTCCCCTGTCGCGCCTGAATGCGAGCCAGCGTGTCGAACTTTTCAAGATCGTGACGGCCGGCGACTATGAAGACATGAAGACCTTCGATGCCTACGTCTTCTATAGAGTCGGCATTACCCCGCAGGGAAAATGGGCGTTTTTCGTCGCCGGCGATTAGAGCTCGACAAGCGGAACAATTTTGCCGCCAGACTCGGGAATATCTCATGAAACTCGTCCATCTTTCCGATATCCACATTCATGGAGAACTCGTCGGCGGAACCGATCCCGTCGCACAGTTCCAGCGCTGTCTGGCCCATGTGGAGAAACATCATTCGGATGCCGGCGCGATCGTCGTTACCGGCGACCTGACCCATGACGGCAATGCCGATTCCTACCGGCGTCTTCAGACGATCCTCGATGATTCGCCGCTCGAGCTTTTCCTTCTGCTGGGCAATCACGATCATCGCGGCAGGTTTCGCGCCGTCTTTTCGAACCACCCCACCGACGAAAATGGCTTTATCCAGCAGACAGCGGATGCCGCAGGATACCGCCTCATCATGCTTGATACCTGCGAGCCCGGCACGCATGCCGGCCATCTATGCGAAGGGCGCCGGGCCTGGTTGTCGGAGAAGCTGGACGAAGCGCGGCGAGACGCCACGCCGGTGCTGCTTTTCATGCACCACAATCCCGTGCCGGTAGGCGTCTGGTCGGCCGATGTTCTCAGCCTGGTGGAAGGCGAGGAATTCCGGGCCATCCTGCGGGAAAATGCCGATCTCGTGCGCCATCTCTTCTTCGGCCATACGCATTATTCATTGTCGGGTTCCCTGGAAGGCGTGCCGTTTTCCGCGCCACGCTCGACCAACCATCCCGTCTGGCCGGATATCGGCGATAAACGCCGCGTCGGTTTCGGACCGATCGCGCCCAACTATGATGTCGCACTGTTCGACAGCGGCGCCGTGGTCGTCCACACGATCGACTTCATGCTGGAAGAGGATATCTCCTGGATCGACGTTCCCGACGAGTACGACTATATCCACGCAGAAACGCCCGAAGCCTGAGGGCCGCTCAATGGTTTCGGCAACGGCCGGCCGGCCAATTCTCAATCCGCTCTTTTCCTGACGCGAAAAAGCGATTAGACAGCGGCATTGGAGCATGATGGCGAAAAGTGGAATTCGGATTCGCCATCTTGCTCCAACATTGATTTAGCCGCTTTTGTACGATGCGAAGTGATTCCGCCTCTCTGCAAAATGCTCCAGAGCCGAAGCAATTGCGGCAATCGAGGAAAAAGACGTGCCATCCACATTCGACAAGGTCGCCGACATCATTGCTGAAACCAGCGAGATCGATCGCGACACCATCACGCCCGAAAGCCACACGATCGACGATCTCGGCATCGACAGCCTGGATTTCCTCGACATCGTTTTCGCGATCGACAAGGAATTCGGCATCAAGGTGCCGCTCGAGAAATGGACCCAGGAAGTCAACGACGGCAAGGTTTCGACGGAGGAATATTTCGTCATGAAAAACCTGTGCGCCAAGATCGACGAACTGGTGGCCGCGAAGGCGAAGACGGCTTGAACGCCCCCGGACTCTCCGCCCAATAGAATTTTCATGAGCCAGCGCGACGTTGTCATTACCGGCATTGGCTTGGTTTCCTCGCTTGGCGAGGGGACAGATCGGCATTGGGATCGGCTGACGGAAGCAAACCCAAGGCCGGTGACCGATAGCGAGCGCTTCGCGCCCTTTACTGTTCATCCGCTCCCTGAAATCGACTGGAACCTGCAGATCGCCAAACGCGGCGATCAGCGGCAGATGGAAACATGGCAGCGGCTTGGCGCCTACACGGCCGGATTGGCGCTGGACGATGCCGGCATCAAGACGGACGAAGCGCTTTGCTCGACCATGGACATGATCGTGGCGGCCGGCGGCGGCGAACGCGACGAGCAGGTCGATGAGATGATCCTGGCGGCATCGGCCACCCGCAATGACCGCGCCATTCTCCTTAACGAGAAACTGACGACCGAACTGCGTCCCACGCTCTTCCTGGCGCAACTCTCCAATTTGCTGGCGGGCAACATTTCGATCGTCCACAAGGTCACCGGATCGTCGCGCACCTTCATGGGTGAGGAAGGCGCCGGCGTTGCCGCCATAGAAACCGCGAGCGCCCGTATTCGCGCCGGCCAATCGACCCACGCCCTCGTCGGCGGCGCATTTCAAACCGAGCACCCCGACATGCTTCTGGCATACGAGTTGGGTCAATATCTGCACCGCGATGCCTGGAAGCCGGTATGGAGCCGTGCCGATTCGCCTGGCGGGGGGGTGATAACCGGATCGGGCAGCGCCTTTCTCGTACTCGAGAGTCGCGCGAGCATGCCGAGCAGCGGGGGCGCCGCATCTATGCGGCCATCGAAGCCGTCGCGTCCGGTCGAGCCCGCCGCGCCGCAGGCGAACTGGAAACAAGCCTGAGGGATATGGCGCGTCCTTTTATAGATCAAGGCGGTGCCCGCTTGGCGATTTCGGCCGCTTCCGGCGCGCATAAAGCAACCAGCGCCGAGCATCGAGCGCTGAATGGGGACTTCGCCGTGAGAGGCTTCACGTCCATGACGGGCCATATGAAGGAAGCCCAGTTCCCCTTCGGTGTAGCGCTGGCCGCTCTCGCCATCGATCACGGAGTTGGATATTCGCCGGTTGGCGAAGCTGAACACCCGTTCGACGCCAAGCCTGAAAAGATCCTTGTAACCGCGATTGGTCACCACCAATTCGAGGGAATGGCGCTGGTCTCGGGCGGCTGAGGGAAAGAGGTGCATGATGGCGAAAAAAACGGATCATCTGGACCGGCCGGTTGTCGTCGTCACGGGCATAGGCATGGTGACGTCTCTCGGTAAGGGCAAGACCGACAACTGGGCGGCGCTGACGTCCGGCAAATCGGGGATCCATCCCCTGACGCGCTTCCCTTCGGACCATCTGAAGACACGCATCTGCGGCACCGTCGATTTTCTCGACGCCAGCAAGAATGGCCCGAGCGCATTGACCTACGAACTCGCGGAAACGACGGCGATCGAGGCGCTCGGAGAAGCCGGACTGGATGGCGGCGATTTCGATGGTCCGCTGTTTCTGGCGGCGCCGCCCGTCGAGCTTAGCTGGCGCGACCGGTTCGATCTCTATCAATCATCCTCCGAAGAGGAAGGCTATCGCCGCCTGATAGCCATTGCGACGGCGTCCAGATCGCCGCGCCTCTTCGACGCGACACAATTCGGCGCCATCGCCGACCGTCTCGCGGAGCGTTTTCGGCACGAAGGGATTGCCGATCACGCTGTCCACCGCCTGCGCCTCGGGTGCGACGGCAATCCAGCTCGGCGTGGAAGCCATCCGGCGCGGCGAGTGCGATCGCGCGATTTCCATCGGCGCGGATGGTTCGGCGACAGCGGAAGCGTTGATCCGCTTTTCGTTGCTTTCAGCGCTGTCGACCAGCAACGATGTACCGGAGAAGGCGTCGAAGCCGTTTTCCAAGGACCGCGACGGCTTCGTTCTGGCCGAAGGCTCGGCGGCGCTGGTTCTGGAATCGCTTGAAAGCGCCACGGCGCGCGGCGCGGAAATTCTCGGTGTCATGCGTGGCTGCGGCGAGAAAGCCGACGATTTTCATAGGACTCGCTCGAAGCCGGACGGCTCGCCGGCGATCGCAGCGGTACGGGCTGCGCTTGCCGATTTCGGGACTCGATGAAGACGATATCGACTATGTAAACGCCCACGGTACGTCGACCCCGGAAAACGACAAGATGGAGCATCTGTCGCTGTCCACCGTTTTTGGTGAACGCATGCGTTCGATTCCGATTTCTTCCAACAAGTCGATGATCGGCCACACGCTTTCGGCCGCGGGCGCGGTGGAGGCCGCCTTTTCGTTCCTGACGATGCGCGAAGGGGTCATTCCGCCCACCATCAATTACGACAATCCCGACCCGGCGATCGAGCTCGACGTGGTACCGAACCAGAAGCGCGAGGCGGATGTTCGCACCGTGCTTTCCAACTCCTTCGGCTTCGGCGGACAGAACGCCTGCCTTGTCATGGCGCGCGAACCGGCCTAAGCGGCTCCCGACCGCAAAACGGAAATCCGGGAAATTTCATGCGCGCATTGCAACTGATCGAGGATCGCAGGCTCGAGGCCGTCGAGGTTTCACCCCCACCTCCCCCCGGCATGGGCGAGGCGACCGTGCGCATCAAGGCCGTGGCGCTCAACCATATCGATGTCTGGGGCTGGCGCGGCATGGCGTTCGCCAAGCGCAAGCTGCCGCTCATCATCGGCGCGGAGGCTTCCGGCGAAATCGACGCGGTGGGACCGGGCGTATCCGGCCTGCTTCCGGGCCAGCTCGTGTCGATCTACGGCGCTCGCACCTGCGGTCTGTGCAAAGCCTGCCGCGAAGGTCGCGACAATCTCTGTGAAAATGTCGGTGGGGTGCACGGCTTCCACCTTGACGGATTCGCGCAGGAGAAGATCAACTTACCGGCGCGGCTTCTGGTACCGGCGCCTCCGGGCGTGACGGATATCGGTGCTGCGGTCTCCCCCGTGACGTTCGGTACCGTCGAGCATATGCTTTTCGACAACGCCAGGCTGCAGCCCGGCGAAACCATCCTTGTCCATGCCGGCGGCTCGGGCATCGGCTCAGCCGCGATCCAGCTTGCAAAGAAGATAGGCTGTACTGTCATCACGACAGTCGGCTCGGACGGCAAGATGGAAAAGGCGCGGGCGCTCGGGGCCGATCACGTCATCAATTACCGTGAAGACCGCTTCGAGGGCGTCGTGCGCAAGATCACCCGCAAAAAGGGCGTCGACGTCGTCTTCGAGCATGTCGGCGCCGACACCTGGGCGGGATCCATGCTTTGCCTAAAGCGCGGTGGTCGTCTGGTGACATGCGGCTCGACCTCCGGCGTATCCACGCAGATGAACCTGATGCAGCTCTTCCAGCAACAGCTCAAGATCTTGGGCTCGTTTGGCTGCCGCATGGAGAACATGGCCGACGCCATGCAGAAGATGGCGGCCGGCCTCGTCGCGCCCGTGATCGACACGGAGGTCGGGTTCGACGGGATCGGCGACGCCCTGAAGCGCATGGAAAGCCGCAACGTGTTCGGCAAGATCATCCTGCGCGTTGGCTGAATTTCAATGAAATCATTCCTCTACCGCGCTTCGCGGCGGATGAAGACGGTCAATTACTGGCTCGTCGCCCGCCTCGCCCTGGCGGTGCTTTGGCTGCTGCGGCTCCTGCCGGCCGACAGCGCACTCAATTTCGCCGACAAGGTTGCCCGCCTGCTGGGCCCGTGGACCTCTCGCCACAAGGTGGCCCTCGATAATCTCCGTCACGCCTATCCCGAAATGGACGAGGGCGAACGCGAAAAGATCGCCTCCGACATGTGGGCCAACATGGCGCGGCTCGGCGCGGAATATATCTTCCTCGACCAGCTTTTCGACTTTGATCCCGAAGCTCATACCCCCGGCAGGATTGAGGTCATCGGCGCCGAGCGCTTTGTCCAATTGCGCGACGAGAAGAAGCCACACATCCTGTTCACGGGCCATTTGGGGAATTTCGAGCTGTTGCCCGTCGCGGCGGCTTCCTTCGGACTCGATATCGCGGTGATGTTCCGGCCGCCGAACAATCCCTACATCGCCGACTACATCTTTTCGACCCGGCGCTCGGCGATGGGACGCATGCTGGCCTCGGCGCCGGGTGTTGCCTTCGCGCTTTCGCGTGTGCTGGAAGTAGGCGGCAATATCGGCGTTCTCGTCGACCAGAAATTCCATCGCGGCATTCGCACAAACTTTTTCGGACGTGAATGCGAAACAAGTCCGCTGGTCGCGCGCCTTACCCGCCATTTCGAATGTGACGTATATCCAGCCCGCTGCATACGGCTTCCCGGCAACCGCTTCAGGCTCGAAATACAGGAAAAGCTCGACCTGCCGCGTTCACCGACCGGCGCGCTCGATGTCGCCCGCACCACACAGCTTCTCACCGACATCGTCGAGGGCTGGGTGCGCGAGACGCCCGGACAATGGATGTGGTTTCATCATCGCTGGCTGATCGGCCGGAGAAGGACCCGCAAATAGGTTCAGCCGCCGTAATAATTCATGACGGCGTGGCGCGCTTCGGCGAAGAACAGCCAGCGCTCGACCAATATGCCGATGACAAAGGCAATCACCGCAAGCATCGACCCGCCGATCGATATTGCGGAAGCGCCGACCACAAGATTTCCGATCATCGACAGAACCGGCAGGACGCCACCGACAAGCAGCGAAAGGCGGGCCAGCTTCGAAGCATGCTTGCGCGCGATCCTGTAGCCCATCTCGTTGGTCAGATAGTTCTCGGTCATGTGCGGGCGTTCCAAGAGCCGCACCGCGCCGATACCGCCGAGACCGGTGGCGCTTTCCGGCGAGGAAAGCGGCGCCATCGTCAGCATCCGATTGCGCCAGAAAAGCTTGGCGATCCACGCAGCGATCAATAGAGCCGCGGCGGCGAACGCCAGCGGACGAACCGCTCCGCCGCCTAAGGCTGCGAAAAAGACCCCGAGTGTCGCCCCGCCCGCCGCCGCCAGGAGCAGATAACAAAGCGGCGTCAGGCCCGTATTCCACGCCTGGATGGATTTCAGCGATCCGTAGATCATGGCGGTGCAATAGACGGTTATGGCGCACAGCAGCGCGCCGACGATCCCTGTGACGGCCAGGTATCTATGTTCGAAAACGGTCGCCCACGCCGAAATCAGCAACGGGATGAACGTAATGATGGCCATTACCCCTTCGCGCGACAGCCAACTCGACCGCCATTGCGAAAGCGCCCGCCAGGCGCGTTGCGGATTGCCCAGATGCAGCGTCGACGCGAGTAGTCCCATCGCGATCAGGGCCAGCGCCAGCAGCCAGGCGATGCTCGTCGATAACATAGCCGGATCGAGTACGCCGAGACCGAGCAGTGCCGCCAGACCATATCCAAGGCCCGACACGGTGGTGAAGAATATGATCGAAGGCGCTGGATGCATGGATCAGATTCGATCCAGCATGCCATCGAGCCACGCGAAAAAACCCTTGGCGCCCTCGGTATCCTCGCCGACCCCAAGAAGGTGGGCGCTGTGGGAAAGCGGTGTGCGTGGGCGTGGCGGAAGATATTTGTTGACCGGCCGGGTGCCCTGTTCTGGCATCAGATCCATCCCTCCACGTTCCGCGACCATGATCGACACATCCGATGCGGGATCGGCGAGATCGCCGAAATGCCGCGCATTCGCCGGGCAGGTGCGCACGCAGGCCGGCTGCCGGTCCACTTCCTGGAAGGTTTCGTTGTAGATGCGGTCGACGCACAGCGTGCATTTCTTCATCACGCCGGCGGCAGGATCCATCTCGCGCGCGCCATAAGGACAGGCCCAGGCGCACAAGCCGCAACCGATGCATTTGTCCTCGTCGACCAGCACGATGCCATCCTCGGCGCGCTTGTAGGAGGCCCCGGTCGGACAGACGGTCACGCAAGGGGCATCGTCGCAATGCAGGCAGGATTTCGGGAAGTGCACGATGCGCGCCTGCCGCCTCGCCAACGATCTCGCCGCCTTCCGGGGTCACTTCGAACGTGTGGATGCGGTTCAGCCAGGCGCCGGAGACGTCGACGCCATAGGGATCCTGGTCGGAAAGCGCCGAACCGTAACCGCCGGTGTTCCATTCCTTGCAGTTGACGACGCAGGCATGGCAACCGACGCAGATGTCGAGATCGATGACGAGGCCGAGTTTTCTTCGGCGTCGGCAGCGGAAGGCAGGCTGGTCATGTCGCCCACTCCTGCCCGTAGCGCAATTCGTCGGGCGGCTCGCGCATGTCCGCGGGCCGCGGGATGCGCGGGAAGCTTCCGGCATGCGTCTCATCGGCGGAATCGGCCTTCTCGATCCGCACCCGGAGATCGTACCAGGCCGCCTGCCCCGTCACCGGGTCGGAGTTCGACCAGCGCATGCCGTCGCCTTTCGGCGGCAGCAATTCGTGGATCAGGTGATTGAGCAGGAAACCCTTGCGTCGCTTCCGGCGCGTCTTGTCGAGCGCCCACGCCCCCTTGCGCTTGCCGATGGCGTTCCAGGTCCAGATCGTGTCGACGTTGACGGCATCCATGCGCGCGATCTCGACCTTGATCCGGCCGTGCTGCGAGATCAGCCACACCCAGTCGCCATCCCTGAGACCCTGCTCGTCGCAGATACGGCCCGGCACGTAGAGCGGGTTCTTCGCCTGTGGATCTGGCGCAGCCAGGCATTCATGCGATCCCCATGAATGATACATCGCCATCGGACGCTGGATGATCGCGTGATAGGGAAATTCCTGCTGGTCGATCGCCGCCTCGCCGAGCGGCGATACCAGTCGGGCAGCGGATCGAATGCCGCCCTGATGCGCTCGCGATGGCTTTCCGGCGCAACCGGTTCGCGCAAGCCCTCGGCCGACAAGGCGGAATTTCTGCAGGACCTCGAATAGAGCTGAAAGGTGACGGGCTGCGGCTTGTCGAAGAAACCCATCCTCACCGCGAAATCCTGATAGGCCTGGTTGGCGTGCTTGAAGAACTGTGCTTCGAGCGGGATATGGGTCGAGAAGAACGCCGCCGTTCTCGATGTAGCGGTTGAGCTGGTCGGGATTGGCGCGCCCCTGCCCGTGCTGGTCGCCATCTCTCCCACGGAAGCCGGCGAGCGGCCCGATGCCCGGCCGGCGCTCGTGGTTGACGATATAGTCGGCATAATCCTTGTAGAGCGGCACGCCGTCGCGGTCCGACGAAGCCCGGCAGCTCCAGTCGCGAGCCGAGATCGATCATCACCGACTGGAAGCCGCGCACATCCCGGTCCGGCTCCAATCACCGGCCAGCGGATCGCGTCCTGCACGGCATCCGGCTCCGAGATCGGCCGGTCGAGCAGCGAGATGCAGTCGTGGCGTTCCAGATAGGTCGTGTCGGGCAGGATCAGATCGGCATACGCGACCATCTCCGAAGAATAGGCGTCGGAATAGATGATCTTCGGAATGCGGTATTCGCCCGTCTCCTCGTCCTTGTCGGTCAGCATCTTCATCGTACCGGCCGTGTTCATCGACGAGTTCCACGCCATGTTGGCCATGTAGAGGAACAGCACATCGATCTGGTACGGATCGCCGGCATGCGCGTTGGCGATGACCATGTGCATCAGCCCATGCGCGGAGATCGGCGCGTCCCAGGAAAACGCCTTGTCGATGCGCGCGGGCTTGCCGTCCGCGTCGATCAGCAGATCCTCCGGCCCGCGCGGAAATCCGAGATGCGGACCCGACAGCGGCTTGTTGGAGCCGTGCTCGGCCGCCATGCGGCGTCGGATGCGCCTCCACCGGCTTCGGATAGGGCGGCTTGAAGCGGAAGCCGCCGGGACAATCGATCGAGCCGATCAGAATCTGCAGGAGATGCAGCGCGCGCGCCGTCTGGAAGCCGTTGGAATGGGCCGAGATTCCGCGCATGGCATGAAACGATACCGGCCGTCCGACAAAACTCGATGGCGCTCGCCATAATGTCGGTCCATGGCTGTTCGATCACGATCGCCTCCTCGAACGCGACCTTGGCGATCTCGGCGGCCAGCCCGCGGATGGTGTCGGCGGCGACGCCAATTTCCGGCGCAACCGCTTCCGGCGCATATTTTGCGTCCAGATATTTTTCGGCCAGCAGATGAAGGACGGGAACGGCCGACCGTCCATCGGGCAAGGTGACTTTCCCCGAAAGGCTGGGCCTTGCGCCACGGCTTCCCGCCGGGACGACGCGTTCCGTCACTGTCTCGAACAACAGCGGCTTGCCGTCCTCGTCGCGCGCGAACAGCCCGTGCTCGGCGGTGCCCGGCGCATCGATCACCAGCCAGGGCGCGTTGGAATAGCGGATCAGGTAATCGAGATCGATTTTCCGGGCCTTGAGCAATTCATGCACGATCGACAGCACCAGCAAGCCTCGGTGCCGGGCCGAACGCCGATCCAGTTGTCGGCGATCGCCGAATAGCCGGTGCGCACAGGATTTACCGAAACAAAGCGCGCGCCACGCTTCTTGACCTTCGATATCCCCATCTTGATCGGGTTGGAATCATGGTCTTCCGCGACGCCGAAGAGCATGAAAAGCTTGGTGCGCTCCCAGTCGGGCGCGCCGAACTCCCAGAACGCGCCGCCGATGGTCATGATGCCGGCGGCGGCCATGTTGACGGAACAGAAGCCGCCATGCGCCGCGTAGTTCGGCGTACCGTATTGCTGCGCCCAGAATCCGGTCAGCGATTGCGACTGGTCGCGCCCGGTGAAGAAGGCAAGCTTTTTCGGATCGCGGGCCCGCACCTCGCCCAGCCATTTCGTCGCCGTTTCCAGCGCCTCGTCCCAGGAGATTTCGCGGAACTGGCCAGAGCCGCGCGGCCCGGTGCGCATAAGCGGCGCACGCAATCTGGCGGGCGCATAATGCTGCATGATCCCGGCCGAACCCTTGGCGCATAAAACGCCCTTGTTGACGGGGTGGTCGCGGTTGCCCTCGATGTAGCGGATCTTGCCGTCCTTGAGATGGACATTGATGCCACAGCGGCAGGCGCACATGTAGCAGGTCGTCTTCTTGACCTCGTCGGCGATCGGTTGTGACAGCGCCAGGCGCGGCTCTCTACTCATGCGGCAAACTCCCTCCGACGAGTTTTATATAAGACCCTCGAAAAAGAGAATGCTCAAGCCGACGATTCCCGGCGCTATCCCCGGCCGCCGATCAATTCACCACAACGATGCGGGTGTTGCTGGGACCGGCTTCCTTCACCAGGGCGAAGAACGTCGCGGCATGCGAAGGATGCAGCCTGATGCAGCCATGCGATGCCGGACGGCCGAGGTTGCGAGTTGAATAGGTTCCGTGGATGGCATATCCGCCATGGAAGAACACCGAATGTGGCATCGGAGAATTATGATATTTGTGCGAATACCACATCCGCTTCAGCCTGATCGGCCGATAGGTTCCCCTTGGCGTGTGATAGCCGCGCCGGGCCGTCGACACCTTCCAGCTATACATCACATGGCCATATTCCGACACCGTCATGGTCTGGCTGGAAATATCGATCTCCGCCAGCAGTGATCCCGCTCGGGAGGCCAAGGTCGTTGCCACTAGAATACCTGCGGCCATTACGATAGCCGAAATAATTCCCCTCATTTGCCTGCCCTTTACGCACCCGTACACTTACACCATTGGTATTAAAGACCCCACAGGCCATGCTTCGCAACTATAAAGTTTAACAAGTATCCGGCGCCTTGACGCAAAGTTGAAGACCAGAGCCGGGTCGAACGGCCGCGACACCACCAATTGCCGCGCGGTTCACGCTCAGGAAGCTCTTGCCAATCGACCGCGATCGCGCCATCCCTGTCGGTCATGATCGACAGCCTTGCCAAAGCGATCGACAGCCGGGTCGAGGATCTGGTTGCCCTGACCGCAGACCTCATCCGATTCCCGACCATAAACCCTCCCGGCGAGGCCTATACGCCGTGCGCGGAGTTCATCGCCGCACGGCTGGCCAGGCGGGGTTTCGCGATAAATTTCATTCGTGCCGAAGGGGCGCCGGGCGATACCGACCGTTATCCGCGCACCAATGTGGTCGCCCGCATCGAGGGACGCCGTCCGGGTCCGATGGTGCATTTCAATTCGCATATCGACGTGGTCGAAGCCGGCCACGGCTGGAGCGTCGATCCGTTCGGCGGCCTGGTGCGCGACGGCAAGGTTTATGGACGCGGCGCCTGCGACATGAAGGGCGGGCTTGCCGCATCCATCATCGCGATCGAAGCCTTCCTTGAAGTCTCTCCGGACTTCGACGGCGCCATCGAAATCTCCGGCACGGTCGACGAGGAATCCGGCGGCTATGGCGGCGTCGCCTATCTGGCGAAACAAGGCCTGTTCTCCAAGCCGCGCGTCGATCACGTCATCATCCCCGAGCCGCTGAACAAGGACCGCATCTGCCTCGGCCATCGCGGCGTCTGGTGGGCCGAGATCGAGACCAAGGGGCGCATCGCGCATGGCTCGATGCCGTTCCTCGGCGACAGCGCGGTCCGCCACATGGGCGCGGTTCTCCAGGCGTTCGAAGAGGAATTGTTTCCCGCACTCGACCGCAAGCAGACGAAAATGCCTGTCGTGCCCGAAGGCGCGCGCCGCTCGACCATGAACATCAATTCGGTCCATGGCGGCCAGACGGAAGATTTCCGGCCCGGCCTGCCCTCGCCCACCGTGCCGGATTCGTGCCGTCTCGTCATCGACCGCCGCTTCCTGCTCGAAGAGCATATCGAAGAGGTCAAGAGCGAGGTGACTTCCATCCTCGACCGCCTGAAGCGCGACCGTTCCAAATTCGAATACGGGATCAAGGATTTGATGGAGGTGCTTCCGACCATGACCGAGCGCGACGCGCCGGTGGTGACTGCGGTGGCGGAGGGCATAAGGCGGATTTTCGGCCGTGAGCCGGACTACGTGATCTCGCCGGGCACCTACGATCAGAAGCATATCGCCCGCATCGGCCATCTGCATGATTGCATCGCCTATGGCCCCGGCATCCTCGACCTGGCGCACCAGCCGGACGAGTGGGTCGGCATCGAGGACATGGTCCAATCGGCCAACGTCATGGCGATCGGCCTGGACGCTTTGCTGAACGGCCGGACGCGTTCCTGACCGGCAAACGGCCCGATCGTCTCCAGGGCTTGGGCTTTTGGAGCACCGCCGAAAGATATTGGCCGGGGATCGCCACGGTGCAGAATTGTGATTTACTCCGACAGGGATTCGCGCTTGTATTGCGCGGGTTTAATTCGTGTTTCGGGAGCCGGTAAGATGAAAATGTGGAAGACCATTGTCGCGGCGGCCGCGCTGGCGCTTGCTTCGAGCAGCGCGGCGTTCGCCGCCCGTACAGACCTGACGCTTGGTCTCATCCTCGAACCGCCACATCTCGACCCGACCGCCGGGGCCGCGGCGGTGATCGGCGAGATCACGTACGCGAATATCTACCAGGGGCTGACGCGTATCGATGACAATGGGAAGGTGCTGCCGGATCTGGCCGAAAGCTGGACGTTGTCAGAGGACGGCACCGTCTACACGTTCAAGCTGCGCTCGAGCGTCAAGTTTCACGACGGGACGCCGTTCGCCGCCAATGACGTGAAGTTCTCGCTCGACCGTGCCCGGGCCAAGGATTCGGTCAATCCGCAGAAGCCCTATTTTGCCCAAATAAAGGCCGTCGACATCGTCGATCCGTCCACGGTCAAGGTCACCTTGACGCAGCCGCAAGGGGATTTCCTGTACGATATGGCGATGCCGGCCGCGCTGATCGTGGCGCCTGAATCGGCTGGCGGAAACAAGGAAAAGCCGATCGGCACCGGCCCGTTCAAGTTCGATCATTGGGCCAAGGGTTCCGAGATTACATTGGTGAAGAACCCGGATTACTGGGGTACCCCCGCCTACCTCGACAAGGCGACATTCCGCATCATACCCGACGCCGCCGCCGCCATTCCCGCGCTCCTTTCCGGCGACGTGCAGGCCTTCGCCAATGTGCCGCCGGCAACCGTCGCCCAGATCAAGGGCAATCCACAGCTTTCGGTGGTGACGGGCACGACCGAAGGCGAGACGATCATGTCGATCAACAACAAGAAGCCGCCCTTCGATAAGCTGGCGGTGCGCCAGGCGCTCGCTTCGGCGATCGACCGGAAGGCGATAATTGATGGGGCGCAGGACGGCTACGGTACTCCGATCGGCTCGCATTTTTCGCCGAGTGATCCGGGTTACATCGATTTGACCGGCGTCTACCCCTATGATGTCGCGAAGGCGAAGGAATATCTCAAGGAGGCTGGCCTCCCCAATGGCTTCAACGCGACACTGAAACTGCCACCTACGCCTTACGCGCGAGACGGAGGCCAGGTGATCCAGTCGCAACTGAAAAAGATCGGAGTCGATCTGACAATCGTTCCGGTCGAATGGGCAGACTGGCTGAAGCAGGTCTTCACCGACAAGGACTACGACCTCACCATCATCAGCCATGTTGAACCGAACGACATCGGAATCTATGCGCGGCCGGGATACTATTTCCAGTACGACAATCCGAAATTCAACGATGTCATCTCCGAACTGGGTAAAACCGCCGACCAGAACAAGAGGCTGGATCTGCTCGGCCAGGCGCAAAAGATTCTCGCCCACGACGTTCCCGCCGTCTATCTGTTCGAGTTGCCCAAGATCGGCGTCTGGGACGCCAAATTGCAGGGCATGTGGCAAAACTGGCCGATCGAGTCGGATGATTTGACCAAGGTGAAATGGGCGAACTAATGGCGACGCCCTCTCCCTCAGAGGGAGGGCGCCGCGCCTCATGGACCGGCTTGCGGCCGGTCCATAAACAGGGTTTGGGAGCCAAGCGTGGTGGTTCGGGTTCTGTCGCCGCCGCCACGACGCCCTTGGTCCAATCGCCTTGGGCATGTGTTCACCCTCCCCTCGGGGAGGAGGGTGAAAGCCGCCTGAAATGACCGCTTATATTTTCAAACGCCTTGGCATCGGGGTCCTGACGCTGATCGCGGCATCGGTGATCGTTTTCGCGGTATTCGAGATATTGCCGGGCGATCCGGCGCAATTGATGCTCGGCCTGAACGCCACGCCAGACGCGGTGCATGCCTTGCATGTGCAGATGGGCCTCGACCAGCCGCTCGTCGCGCGCTACCTGACCTGGGCCGGCGGTATGCTGGTTGGAGATTTCGGCCGATCCTACACCTATTCCACGCCGGTTATCGACCTGATCGCCGAGCGAAGCGTCGTATCGCTGCCGCTGGCGTTGATCGCCCTCTTTCTGTCCACCGCGATCGCCGTTCCGGTCGGCATTTTTTCCGCGTCGCGCCGTGGCAAGCGCCGCCGACACCGCGGTCATGGGCGCCGCCCAACTCGGCGTCGCCATCCCGAATTTCTGGTTCGCCCTGCTTCTGATCTACGTCTTCGCCGTCTGGCTGCGGCTGGTGCCGGCCGGCGGCTTTCCCGGCTGGAGCGCCGGTCTGTGGCCGGGTCTCAAGGGCGCTCATCCTGCCGGCGGTGGCCTTGGCCCTGCCGCAAGCCGCGATCCTGGCGCGGGTGACGCGGTCGGCGCTTCTCGAGGTCTTGGGCGAAGACTACATCCGCACCGCCCGCGCCAAGGGCCTGCCGCGCCGCCGCGTGCTGTGGCGCCACGCCCTGCGCAACGCGCATGATCCCGGTGATGACGATCATCGGCCTGCAATTCGCCTTCCTGCTGGCCGGCATCATCATCATCGAGAACGTCTTCTATCTGCCGGGACTTGGCCGGCTGGTCGTTCCAGGCGATCACCCAGCGCGACCTGATCGTGGTCGAAAGCGTCGTCATGCTGCTGGTCGCCTTCGTCATCATCGTCAATCTTCTGGTCGACCTCTCCTACCCGCTGGTCGATCCACGCCTGAGGCATGCCGACGTGAGCAGCGTCGAGCAACCCGATACACCGGCGCGGCTGTCCGACTTCGCTCGCACATCGCTCGCCAACCGCTCCTTCGTGACCGGTCTCGCTATCGCACTGGCCATCGTGCTGATGGCGCTGGTCTCATTCTTCTGGACGCCCTACGACGTAACGCATCTTGTCGTGTCGCCGACCGGATGCAGCCGCCCTCGTGGCTCCCACTGGTTCGGCACCGACCATTTCGGCCGCGACATCCTCTCCATGATCATGGTCGGGTCGCGCAATTCCATCGCCGTCGCGCTCGTCGCCGTCGGCATCGGCATGGGATTAGGCGTCCCGCTCGGCTGCTGGGCGGCCGCCAGGCGCGGCTACATGGACGAAGCGATCATGCGGCTGCAACGACATCGTCTTCGCGTTTCCCGCCCTGCTGTCGGCGATCATGATCACCGCGATCTTCGGCCCTGGCGCCGTCAACGCCATCATCGCCATCGGCATCTTCAACATTCCGGTCTTCGCCCGCGTTGCCCGCGCCGGCGCGCTGTCGCTATGGCCGCGCGAATTCATCCTGGCCGCGCGCGCCTCCGGCAAGGGCAAGAGCGCTGATCACCGATCGAGCATATCCTGCCCAATATCGCCAACCTGCTGCTCGTCCAGGGCACCATCCAGTTCGCGCTCGGCATCCTCGCCGAAGCGGGCCTTTCCTATCTCGGACTCGGCGCGCAGCCGCCGATGCCGAGCTGGGGCCGCATGCTGTTCGATGCCCAGACGCGCATGATCGGCGCGCCCTATCTGGCGCATCTTTCCCGGGCCTGGCGATCGTCATCACCGTGCTTGGCCTCAACCTGCTCGGCGACGGCCTGCGCGATGTACTCGATCCGCAGTCTGAGGCGGCAGCGATGAGCCTGCTGGAGATCGAGAGGACTGATCGCTCGACGATCGGCGGCGTGCCGATCCTGCAAGCGGCGTCGACCTTTCGATCGAGCCAAGGCGAGATCGTGGGGCTGGTCGGCGAATCCGGCTCCGGCAAGTCGATGACGGCGCTGACGGTCATGCGCCTCCTGCCCCATCGGCGCCAATGCCTCCGGCACGCGTTCATTTCGATGGAATCGACATCCTCGCCGCCCCGGAAGAGGCCATGTGCCGGTCTGCGCGGCAACGATATCGGCATGGTTTTCCAGGAGCCGATGACGGCGCTTAATCCCGTCAAGACGATCGGCGAGCAGGTGGCGGAGGGCATCCGCTGGCATACCGGCGCCAACCGGGCCGACGCTGAAGGGCGCGCGCGAACGATGCTCGACCGCGTCGGCCTGCCGGAAAATCAGTTTCCGCTTTCACGCTATCCGCACGAACTCTCCGGCGGCCAGCGCCAACGCGTGGTGATCGCTATCGCCTGCGCGCTGAAGCCCAAACTGCTGATCGCCGACGAGCCGACCACGGCGCTCGACGTGGTGCTGCAGGCGCAGATCCTCGACCTTCTGCGCGACCTCGTCGACGAGGACAGCATGGGCCTGCTGCTGATCTCGCATGACCTTGCCGTGGTCGCCGACATGTCGGACCGCGTCACCGTCATGCGCCATGGCGAAGTGATGGAGGAAGGCGAGACGGCGCGGACGCTTTCCGAACAGGTGCACCCCTATACGCGGCAACTGGCGCGAGGCGTCGATGCACGTGCCGGCGCGAAAGGCAGCTGCACCCGCTTTGCGAAGCCGCGACGCCCCGCTCCTGCAAATTTCTGTCGACGTCACCCGCGACTATCCCGGTCGCCGCACATCGCTGTTCCATCGACACGCCGAGCCGTTTCGCGCCGTCGACGATGTGTCGTTTCTCGATCGGGCCCGGCGAATCCGTGGCGCTTGTCGGGCGGTCCGGTTGCGGAAAATCGACCCTGGCGCGCATGATCCTTGCGCTCGACCGCCCGACCGGCGGCGACATCAAGCTGCTTGGGCGAGTCTCTCGCCGGCAAGAGCGAGGCCGAACTAAGCGGCTTGCGCGGCAGAATATGCAGGTGGTCTTCCAGGACCCCTACGGCTCCTTCGACCCGCGCCACAAGGTCGAGCGGCTGGTTGGCGAACCGCTGCATCTGCTGGAAAAGCGCTTGGCGACGAAGGAGCGCCGCGACGCTGATCGCCGCCGCGCTGCACGAAGTCGGCCTGTCGCCGGCGGACATGGACAAATATCCGCACGAATTTTCCGGCGGCCAACGCCAGCGCCTCTCCATCGCCCGCGCCGTCATCACGCGCCCGAAGCTGATCGTCGCCGACGAGCCGGTCTCGGCGCTCGACGTTTCGATCCGCGCCCAGATTCTCGACCTCTTCGCCGATCTGAACCGGCGTCTTGGCGTCGCCTATCTCTTCATCACCCATGACCTCACCGTCGCCCGCGCCATCACCGACAACGTCCTGGTCATGCATGCGAGGCCGCATCGTCGAGCGCGGCAAAACCGGCGACATTCTCGACCATCCGCAATCCGATGCCGCCCGGGACCTGGTGGCCGCCGCGCCCGACCTGCACCGCGCCATCGCCAAGCGCATGCAAATGCAGGGTTAGGATACGTCGCTTTTGAATGCGCGCGCGTCGTCTCGCAACTAGCGAGGTTTTAGCGGTTGCGGCAATGCTCCAACAGAACTGAACAGCGAGACCTCCATGGCCGACCTCATCATCGTCTACTGGCGCGACATTCCGGCGCAGGTGATCGTCAAGAAGGGACGGCAGAACGCCAAGCGCGAACTGCCGCTGCGCTTCACCGAAGCGATCGACATGTGCGCCATGCGCACCGGCGCGGCCGACACCGACGACTATCTGGCGGAATGGCGCAAGGCGGACCCCGATTCCGGTCGGCGACGATCTCGAAGCCGAGGCCGACAAGGCGCTGGCCGACTACGATGCGAAGCTACGACCGGGAGCGCCTTGTCGCGCTGGTCAAGGCAGGCGGCAGGGAAAATGGCTGACACCCCGATCTCCACGACTGCGGCCGGACCTGCAGACGGTGCGCGCGAAAGCAGTTCCGCCGGACGCTCCCAAGGGCGTACGCAGGCGACCATCGTCAAGAAGACGGCGCCCAAGACCGACTACAAGCCTTCCGACGTCTCGCCGCAGCGGCGCGTCAGCGTTCCTATGCGATCCGGCTCTGGTCGGTGCGCCATTCGCGCTTGCTCGAATGGTTTTACGCCCAGTTCGCCGACGTGTTCCTGATGCTGCATCCGCTGTGGAAGGCGATCGGCTACGCACGCGCCGAAGGGCCGGTCAAATTCATCGAGAAGCGGGTGAAGGGCTTCCTGTTCGACTGCCGCATGTGCGGCCAGTGCGTGCTGTCGTCGACCGGCATGTCCTGCCCGATGAACTGCCCCAAGCAGCTTGCGCAACGGCCCCTGCGGCGGCGTGCGCGCCAACGGCAATTGCGAGGTCGAGCCCGACATGCCCTGCGTCTGGGTCAAGGCCTGGGAAGGCTCGCGCAACATGGCAAGGGCGACGCGATCCTGAACGTGCAGAAGCCGGTCGACCAGTCGCTGCGCGAAACCTCCGCCTGGCTGCGGGTGACCGCGCAGGCCGCCGCCGAACGCGAAAAGGCCGAAGCGAAGCCGGCATGAGCCGGCATCCCGACGAAAACCCCGCCGGCATCGACCTGCCGCTCGATCCGCTGCCCGGCCATTCGTCGCGCGGCCGGCTGGAGCGCGTCCTGCGCCGCGGCGAATTCGCTGTCACCGCCGAACTGAACCCGCCCGACAGCGCCAATCCGCGAAGACGTCTACGAGCGCGCCAAGGTGTTCGACGGCTGGGTCGACGGCATCAACGCCGTCGACGCCTCCGGCGCCAATTGCCACATGTCGTCGGTCGGCATCTGCGCGCTGCTGACCCGCATGGGCTATGCGCCGATCATGCAGATCTCCTGCCGCGACAAGAACCGCATCGCCATCCAGGGCGACGTGCTCGGCGCCTCCGCCATGGGCGTCGGCAACATCCTGTGCCTGACCGGCGACGGCGTGCAGGCGGGCGACCAGCCCGGCGCCAAGCCGGTGTTCGACCTCGACTGCATGTCGCTGCTGGAGACCATCCGCATCATGCGCGACAATGGCAAGTTCCTGTCGGGCCGCAAGCTGACGACGCCGCCGGCCGTCTTCCTTGGCGCGGCGATCAACCCCTTCGCCCCGCCCTATGATTTCCGCCCGCATCGGCTGGCCAAGAAGATCGCCGCCGGCGCGCAGTTCGTGCAGAGCCAGTACTGCTTCGACGTGCCGATGTTCAGCGACTACATGAGCCGCGTGCGCGACCTGGGCCTGACCGAAAAGTGCTTCATCATGTGCGGCGTCGGCCCGCTCGCCTCGGCCAAGACGGCGCGCTGGATCCGCTCCAACGTGCCGGGCATCCACATTCCCGACGCCATCATCAAGCGCCTGGAAGGCGCGGACGACCAGAAGAGGGAAGGCAAGCAGCTCTGCATCGACATCATCAACGAGGTCAAGGAGATCGACGGCGTTTCCGGCATCCACGTGATGGCCTATCGGCAGGAGGAATTCGTCGCCGAGATCGTCGCCGAATTCGGGCGTGCTCAAGGGCCGCAGGCCCTGGAAGCGCGAAGCGCGTCACGACGACCAGATGGTCGCCGAGCGGCTCGACAACATCCTCAACGACGATATCACCGAAAAGCACCGACGATCGCGTGAAGGCGGCCACCCATTGAGCCGTCGTGCATCGACGGCTTGATCGACAACAGATAACGATATAAACAAGTCTTTATATCACACGGAGAGATTTATGACCCGCACCATCGTCGCCTCCGCCACCCGCGAAATCGTCATCGGCTTCGACCAGCCCTTCTGCGTCATCGGCGAGCGCATCAACCCGACCGGGCGCAAGAAGCTCGCCGCCGAGATGGTCGAGGGCAATTTCGAGACGGTGAAGAAGGACGCGCTCGAACAGGTCGCCGCCGGCGCCACCATGCTCGACGTCAATGCCGGCGTGACCGCGGTCGATCCCAATGCGACCGAGCCGGCGCTTCTGGTGCAGACCCTGGAGATCGTCCAGAGCCTGGTCAACCTGCCGCTGTCGATCGACAGCTCGGTGTCCGCGGCGATCGAGGCGGCGCTGAAGGTCGCCAAGGGCCGGCCGCTGGTCAATTCGGTGACCGGCGAGGAGGAGAAGCTCGAGGCGATCCTGCCGCTGATCAAGAAATACGACGTGCCGGTGGTCGCCATCTCCAACGACGAGACCGGCATCTCGATGGACCCCGACGTGCGCTTCGCCGTCGCCAAGAAGATCGTCGAGCGCTGCGCCGATTTCGGCATCCCGGCGCATGACGTGGTCGTCGATCCGCTGGTCATGCCGATCGGCGCGCTGGGCGATGCCGGCCGCCAGGTCTTCGCGCTGCTCCGCCGCCTGCGCGAGGAGCTCAAGGTCAACACCACCTGCGGCCTGTCCAACATCTCCTTCGGCCTGCCGCACCGCCACGGCATCAATGCCGCCTTCATCCCCATGGTGATCGGCGCCGGCATGACCTCGGCGATCATGAACCCCTGCCGCCCGCAGGAAATGGAGGCCGTGCGCGGCGCCAACGTGCTGAACGGCACCGACAAGGACTGCACCAACTGGATCAAGACCTACAAGGACTACAAGCCGGCCGCGGCGGGGCAGTCCGCTGTCGGCTCCGGCGCCGTCGAGCGAGCGGTCCGGCGCGACGCCGCCGTGGCGGGACGAGAAGCAAGGATGGCCAAGGGATGGAGTGGATGCGGACGCGCGCCGATCACGCCACGCCGAGCGCGGCGTCGGAACAGCACCGATTGCCGGCCCACGAGCCGGCCAGCCCCGTGCAGTCCGCCGACGAAGAAGCCTGTCGATCCATCGCCGGCCAGAACAACGTGGCAGCATCGAGCGCGGCGAGATCATGCGCGCCGCAGATCGCGGCCGCCAGATATTGCGGGTTCCTGAGCCAGCGGTCCTCGACAAAGCCGAACTATGAAGAAACCGGTGAGACACCGCTGAAAAAAGAATATCGGACATGGCCGCTCTCCGTTACGGCGCATCATCGTGGCAATGACAGGGTAAAGTTGCGGCGATTAACACTTCTCCGCGATCGGGACGAAAATGAACACGCGAAGCCCCAAATCCACTCGTCCTGTTCATGCCGTCGGGCAAGCGCGGCCGCTTTCCCGTCGGCACCCCGGTCCTCGACGCCGCGCCAGAGCTCGGCGTCTATGTCGAGAGCGTATGCGGCGGGCGCGCCACCTGCGGGCGCTGCCAGATCGAGGTGCAGGAAGGCAATTTCGCCAAGCACAAGATCGTCTCCTCCAACGACCACATCTCGCCCTTCGGGCCGAAGGAAGAGCGCTACGACGCGTGCGCGGCCTGCCCGAAGGCCGTCGCCTCTCCTGCTCGGCCACGATCCAGGGCGATCTCGTCATCGACGTGCCGCAGGACACCGTCATCAACGCGCAGGTCGTGCGCAAGGCGGCCGACGACCGCGTCATCGAGCGCAATCCGGCCGTCCAGCTCTGCTATGTCGAGGTCGACGAGCCCGACATGCACAAGCCGCTCGGCGATCTCGACCGGCTGAAGGCGATGCTGATGAAGGACTGGGGCTGGGAGGACCTGCTGGTCTCGCAGCACCTTCTGCCGCAGGTGCAGGGGATCCTGCGCAAGGGCAACTGGGGCGTCACCGCCGCCATCCACCGCGATCTCGAATCCTCGCGCCCGACGCATCATCGCCCTGTGGCCCGGGCTCAAGAACGAGGCCTACGGCATCGCCTGCGACATCGGCTCGACCACGATCGCCATGCACCTGGTCTCGCTGCTGTCGGGCCGCATCGTCGCCTCTTCCGGCACGTCCAACCCGCAGATCCGCTTCGGCGAGGACCTGATGAGCCGCGTCTCCTACGTGATGATGAACCCGGACGGCCGCGAGGCCATGACCAAGGCCGTGCGCGAGGCGATCAACGAGCTGATCGACAAGGTCTGCGCGCGAGGGCGGCATCGACCGCGACGACATTCTCGATGCCGTCTTCGTCGGCAATCCGATCATGCACCATCTGTTCCTCGGCATCGACCCGACCGAGCTCGGCGAGGCGCCCTTCGCGCTCGCCGTCTCCGGCGCGGTCCACACCTGGGCGAGCGAGATCGACCTCGACATCAATCGCGGCGCGCGCGTCTACATGCTGCCCTGCATCGCCGGCCATGTCGGCGCCGATGCCGCCGGCGCGACGCTGTCCGAAGGCCCGCACCGGCAGGACGAGATGATGCTGCTGGTCGATGTCGGCACCAATGCCGAGATCGTGCTGGGCAACCGGCAGCGCGTCGTCGCCGCCTCCTCGCCCACCGGCCCGGCCTTCGAGGGCGCCGAAATCTCCTCCGGCCAGCGCGCCGCGCCCGGCGCCATCGAGCGCGTCCGCATCGATCCCGAGACGCTGGAGCCGCGCTACCGGGTCATCGGCATCGAGCAATGGTCCGACGAGCCGGGCTTCGACGAAGAGACCGGCGCGACTCGGCGTCACCGGCATCTGCGGCTCGGCCATCATCGAGGTGGTGGCCGAGATGTATCTGCGCCGGCATCATCTCGGAGGACGGCGTCGTCGACGGCGACGCTGGCCGCCCGCTCGCCCGCGCATCGTCCAGAACGGCCGCACCTTCTCCTACCTGCTGCGCGACGGCGAGCCGCGCATCACCGTAACCCAGAACGACGTGCGCGCCATCCAGCTCGCCAAGGCGGCGCTCTATGCCGGCATCAAGCTCTTGATGGACAAGCAGGGCGTCGACCAGGTCGACACGATCCGCTTCGCCGGCGCCTTCGGCTCCTTCATCGACCCGAAATACGCCATGGTGCTGGGCCTGATCCCCGATTGCGACCTCCGGCAAGGTCAAGGCGGTCGGCAACGCCGCCGGCACCGGCGCGCGCATGGCGCTGCTCAACCGCGACCACCGCCGCGAGATCGAGGCGACCGTCCGCCGGATCGAGAAGATCGAGACGGCGCTGGAGCCGAATTTCCAGGAGCATTTCGTCAACGCCATGGCGCTGCCCAACAAGGTCGACCCATTCCCGAAGCTGTCGGCGAAGCCGTCAAGCTGCCGCCGCGCAAGGCGCTGTCCGATGGCGCGACGGGGGCGACAACGCCCCGCGCCGGCGCTCGCGCGAGGAGCGCGCCGCAAGACGGTCGCGGGAGTAACGCGCAAAATCTCAAACCGGGAAACCGAATTCGAATGCCTGGTTCGATTTTCCAAGGTGGCGGCATGTATCTTTTCATCATTTATTCGATGGCGGTCCTGTTGGGATTGGCAACCAGCGCGTTGGCTCCCGCAGCACCGGAGCGGAGCCTGGAGAAGCGCATCAAGTCGGCGGCCAAGTATGCGCTCTATTTCGTCTTCTTCGCTTCGATCGCGTTTGCCGTCGTCACCCGCACGCCCATTGCCATCGGTTTTGGCTTCGCGGTTCTTTCTGCGGTCTGGGCCGCCGGCTTCGGCGCCTTGGGCGGCCTCATCGGGAGCGGATTTCGAACCCTTTATGACCGCCGCCGCGCCAGAGTCCTGGGTGATTAGACGAAATTGTTCCGAGACCCAACACGCGGACCTATCAATCTGACCCTAATGGCACATGCAGCGGCAAAGAGATGCGAGGACTGCAGCACAGGTCGAGGTCCACGCGCAGCCTGTTATAGCTCTTAAGGGTATAAGATCACTGCTTTACCGGGATAGGTTGCCCACCCAAATTGGTCTCCGACAACAGATGGAGACTTGCTCATGCGTGTATTTGTTACCGGCGCCACCGGAAATATCGGATCGAACGTCGTCAGGGAGTTGATCGCGGCGGGCCACCAGGTTCTTGGCCTCTACCGTTCGGAGGAAAAGGCCAAGGCTTTCACGGCCATGGGCGCCGAAATCTATCGCGGGTCGATCGCCGATCCCGACAGCCTGAAGGACGGCGCCGCCCGGTCTGACGGCGTCATCCACCTGGCCTTCAACCACGATTTCTCGCGATTCGTCCAGAACTGCGAGGATGATCGCCGCGTCATCGCGGCGCTCGGCTCGGCTCTCGCCGGATCCGACCGGCCGCTGGTCGTGACCTCGGGAACCCCGATCGCCAACACCGTGCCCGGCGAACCGGCCAGGGAAGACAATGCGATCGTCGGCTCCGAGACGCACCCCCGCGCAGCCTCGGAGGAGGCTGCCGCCTTGATGGCAGCGGAAGGGGTCAATGTGTCGGTGGTGCGTCTCCCACAGGTGCACGATCCTGTCACGCAGGGACTCATCACCCCGGTGATCCAGATGTACCGCGAAAAGGGCGTCTGCACCTATGTGGGAGACGGCGCAATCGATGGCCGTCGGCGCATGTTATCGACGTGGCGCATCTCTACAGGCTGGCGATCGAAAAAGCCGAGCCGAACGCCAAATAGTCGGCCCTGAACAATTGCTAAGCGGTTGATATTTCGAACCCGGGAAGACGGATGGAAGTATCCGATTTTGCCGTTTTCGGCTGGAGTGCTTTCAGGAACCAGGCGCGCCAAAGGGCCAGGACAGTGAGGATCAGGCGCACATTGTGGCCGGCGGCCACGAGCAGCGCGTTGATCGCGTCGCCAGCATGACCGAGGAGGAAGTTCCGGTCCAGTCGTCCGTCGGTCTTCATATGGCCGATAGTGGCCTCGATGGCCGATCGTCGTTTCAGTTCCCGACGCATGGTGGCGGTCAGGCCGCGCTTGCGACCGGCGATCATCACGGAGCCCGAGCCGGCATAGTCATGGCCGCGATAGCCTTTGTCGACGTAGATGCGATCCGGATCGACGCCGCTTATGGCGGCCGCCTGATCAATCGTCGCTGCGAGCGTGTGACCGTCATAGGGATTGTCATCGAAGGCCTTGGCAGCCAGCACCAGTCCTTCGCGATTGGTTGTCGCGATCCCGACCTTGCAGCCGAACTCGTACGGGGTGCGGGCCTTGCCCTTCGAGATGCAGACCACTTCGGGCGCATGCAAGGAGTAGAGCTTGTTCTTGTCCTTCGGCTTCTGTGCCAGCAACCGCTCGACGAGGCCGAGCAGCCGGGCGAACCGAGCCTCGAGTTCGGCATTGCCGGCGATCTTGCGGCCAACGTCGCGGAACACCCGGCCGAGATAGGTGCGCAGTTTCTTGAGTTCGCGGCGCATCCGGCGGAACTGCCGGGCATGGGCATAGCGTCCGGCACGCACTGCAGCAGCCTTGGCCAGACGCGTGTGGCTCTGCCGCGAGACGATGCCGTGCCGTTTGGCCTGACGGACAAGGATCTGGATTGCCTTGAGATAGAGCCGGCTGTCGGTCGGGTGGGCGATCGCCTTCGGCTGCACTGTCGTATCGACAGTAATCCGTTCCAGCGAACCGGGCTTCGCAGTCCCCGTCTCGAGCGCCACATCGACGCTCGCCTTCAGCATTTCCTCCAGCCCCTCAGGCCCGATCCGCTTGCGCCAGCGCGTCATCGTGCTGGCGTCGATCGGCACCTCATGCTGGAAGAACTCGAAGCCGCAGAAAAACTGCCAATAGACATTCTCCACCCAGCGATCGACCACCTCCTCGTCGGACAGGTCGTGGACGTGCTTGAGGTAATGCAATCCCACCATCAGCCGCGTCGGCTTGGCCGGCCTCCCGACAGGTCGATAGAACCGCCCGAACGCCTCATCGAATCGCGACCACGGCATCAACTCCGACAGCCGGACCAGCGGATGGTCCATGTTGATGATGGCATCAAGGCGTTCGCGGAAGAGATCGTTCTTGCCGGATGACGGACGGGATGGAAGCATTGCGAAAACACCAGAAATCGATGGGATCAGGATCGGTTCCCGGCATATTCCGATACTTCAAACCCGATGGGAATCCCTGAAATGCAAGGGCTCCACGAGTTTCTCAGGGCGGACCAATATTATGCGGTTGCGGAGGAAGGCGTGTCGATGCGCGAAATTGCCGAAGCCATCGGCCGACGGCTGGAACTGCCGGTCAAATCCATCGCCCTGGAAGAGGCGGGGGACTATTTCGGCTGGCTCGCCATGTTCGCAGGCCAGGACATGCCGGCGTCCAGCGCGCAGACCCGGCAGAAGCTTGGATGGAAACCGGCTGGACCTGACGCTCATCCCCGATCTCGAACGGCTG
>CAVVZH010000001.1:780000-796166 GCA_963752795.1 uncultured Alphaproteobacteria bacterium | reverse complement strand
ATGGAACGGCGCAGCGGTGTCGCGCTGTGGCGTCAGATCGCCGATCGCATCCGCTACGAGACGGCTGCCGGCGCGCTTGGCGCTGATGGCAGGTTGCCTACCGAGATGGCGCTGGCCGAGCGTTTCGGCGTCAATCGCCACACCGTCAGGACGGCGATCGCAGCGCTCGTGCGCGAGGGCGTGCTGCGGGCCGAGCAGGGCCGCGGCACTTTCCTGGAAAGACGCGAGAAACTCACCTATCCGATCGGCCCGCGCACCCGCTTCCGCGACGGGCTCTCGAGCCAGGCGGGCGAGCTCGAGAGCCGTCTGCTCGACCACGCACTGGAGCCGGCGGACGAGCGTATAGCGAAGGCACTTGAACTTGCACCCGGTTCGATGGTGTTGCGGCTGGAAACGCTGAGCGCGGCGGACGGCCGGCCACTGTCGCGCGCCACGAGCTGGCTCGACGCGACCCGCTTCGCCGGGTTTGAAAAGGCGCTCGCGCGAACGGGCTCCGTCACCCTCGCCTTCCGCGACTACGATGTTTCAGATTATCTGCGCCGCTCGACGGTCGTGTCGGCGCGTCACGCCTCCGATGCCGACCTCGGCGACCTCGGCCTGTCGCCCGGCGCCATCGTGCTTGTCACGCTGGCCGTCAATGTCGACACGGCCGGGCGGGCGATCCAGTTTTCCGAAACCCGATTTGTCGCCGACAGGGTGGAGCTTTCGATCGCCGGCGCGGATTCCCTGCCAGGCTGAGCGGTCCCCGGCTGGTCGGATCGCCCTCAGATCGCCAGGTACTCGTTGCGCAGCTCGACATTGTCGAGCACCGACTGCGCGGTGTCGTCATGCACGATGTTGCCCATGTCGAGGATCAGCGCCCGGTCGGCGAGTTCGAGCGCGGCAACCGCGTTCTGTTCGACGATGATCGTGGTGATGCCCAGCGCCTTGATCTGCTCGACGATCTTCTCGATCTCCTTGACGATCACTGGCGCCAGCCCCTCGTAGGGCTCGTCGAGCAGGAGCAGCTTGACCTCCCGCGCCAGTGCGCGTGCGACCGCCAGCATCTGCTGTTCGCCGCCCGACAGCGTCACGCCTTCCTGCTTCCGGCGCTCGGCCAGCCGCGGGAAATGCTCGTAGATCTTCTCCAGCGGCCAGCCTTTCGGCTCGGCGATCTGCGCCAGGATGAGGTTTTCCTCCACCGTCAGTCCGGCAATGATGCGCCGGTCTTCCGGCACCAGCTGGATGCCTGCAGACGACGCCTGATAGTCGTGCATCTTGTGCACGGCATTGCCGTTCAGCCAGATCTCGCCGCCCTTCAGCTGCGGGTCGCGCGCCCGCGCAAGCGTTCTCAGCGTCGAGGTCTTGCCGGCGCCGTTTCGGCCGAGAAGCGCGACGACGTCACCCTCCCTGATCTCGAAGCTGACGCCCTGGACGATGTAGCTCTCGCCGTAATAGGCGTGGATGTCGTTCACGGTGAAGAACGGCGCCCGCTGCGTCTCGCTCTCCTTGCTGGAAGTCGCGCCGGTGTCCGGCATCGTCATCGCGTTCATCAATGCGCTCCCCCCAGATAGGCCTCCTGCACGACGGGATTGCCGCGCACCTCGTCCGGCTTTCCGTCGGCGATGATCCTGCCTTGCGCCAGCACGGTGATGCGGTCGGCCAGCGAGAACACGACATGCATGTCGTGCTCGATGATGACCTTGGTTGTGCCGCGTTCCTTGAACTTGCGCAACAGCTCGATCATGGAGTTGGTGTCGTGGCGGGACATGCCCGCCGTGGGCTCGTCGAGCAGCAGCAGCCTCGGGCTCTGCACCACCGCCATCGCCAGTTCCAGCCGCCGCTTGTCGCCGCGCGACAGGCTGCCGGCCAGCGCATCCTTCTGCCGGATGAGGCCGAAATCGTCGAGCCAGTGCTCGGCCTCGTCGCGCACTTCCGTCTGTCCGGCTGCGGTCTGCCAGGCGTTGAGGCGGAAGGCCCCGTCGCGCTTGGCGAAAGCGGGCACCATGACGTTCTGGATCAGCGTCAGGTCGGGGAAGATCTCCGGCGTCTGGAAGACGCGGACGACGCCGAGCTGATTGATCTCGTAGGGCTTTTTGCCGGTCAGCACGGTGCCGTCGAAGATCACCGCGCCGGTGTCGGGCGGGATGCGCCCGATGCAGACGTTGAGCAGCGTCGACTTGCCGGCTCCGTTCGGGCCGATGATGGCGTGGGTGGAGCCCTCGGTCACCTTCAGGTCGACGTCGGCCAGCGCCTGAAGCCCGCCGAAGTTCTTGTGCACGTCGGCGATGTGCAGAACCGTGTTGTCCATTTCCGCTTTCCCCTTATTCCGCCGGAGCGAGCTTCGGCGAGCCTTCGGGGCCCGACGGCTTGCGACTGAAGGACGAGCGGATGCGGCGCAGGCCTTCCATCAGCCCGCCCGGCA
The DNA here is from genome assembly GCA_963752795.1 of uncultured Alphaproteobacteria bacterium. GTDB lineage: Bacteria > Pseudomonadota > Alphaproteobacteria > Rhizobiales > Rhizobiaceae > Mesorhizobium_L. The sequence continues at coordinate 793,762 of CAVVZH010000001.1, read as the reverse complement.
GGAACATCACGACCAGCACGAAGGTCAGGCCGAGCGTCAGCTGCCACCCTTCGCCGACGAACGGATTGACGATGGCGACCATGAAATCCTGCAGCCCATCCGGCAGCCAGCTGAACCAGTGGTGCAGCACGCCCGCGTCGATCTTGGAGAAGATGTTCTCGAAATACTTGATGAAGCCGGCGCCGAGGATCGGCCCCATCAGCGTGCCTGCCCCGCCGAGGATGGTCATGAGGACGACCTCGCCCGACGCCGTCCACTGCATCCGCTCCGCACCCGCGAGCGGGTCCATGGCGGCCAGCAACCCGCCGGCCAGCCCCGCATACATGCCCGAGATGACGAAAGCCGTCAGCATGTAGGGCCGGGTGTTGACGCCCGAATAGTCGAGGCGACGGCGGTTGGTCTTGATTGCCCGCAGCATCATGCCGAACGGCGAGCGGAATATCCGCATGGCGATGTAGAAGGCGACGATCGCGATGATCGCGGTGAAATAGTAGCCGACGTTGAAGGTGAACTCCCAGCCGCCGAGATGCACGTTCGTGCTGTCGATCATCAGCAGTCCGAAGACATGCGGGCTGGTGGGCGAGCCCGGGTGCATCAGGTACTGCGGGTCGTTGGAATAGACCTGCAGGCCCGTCTCGCCGTTGGTCAGCGGCGTCAGCACCGAATAGGCGAGGTTGTAGGACATCTGCGCGAAGGCGAGCGTCAGGATCGAGAAGTAGATGCCCGACCGCCTGAGCGAGATGTAGCCGATGAACAGCGCGAAGATGCCGGACGCGATGACCGCAAGGATGAGGCCCGGCACGACGTTGAAGCCGAGCAGCTTGTACATCCACACGACCGAATACGAGCCGATGCCGAGGAATGCGGCGTGGCCGAAGGAGAGGTAGCCGGTCAGGCCGAACAGGATGTTGAAGCCCATCGCGAAGATGCCGAAGATCGCGAAGCGCTGCATCAGGTCGGGATAGCCGGCGTTGAACTGCGCCAGCGAAGACGTCGCCGGGAAGGGCTGCAGGATCACCGGTGTGGCGAGGGTCAGGAACACCACCAGCAGAAGCAACAAATTGTCCTGTCGTTTCAGTCCCCACATCGGATCAGTCCTCCATCTGGCCCTGGCGGCCCAGAAGGCCCCGCGGCCTGGTGAGCAGAATGACGATCGCGACGAGGTAGATGATCACCTGGTCGATGCCGGGAAGGATCGACTTCACCTCGTTCATCGAGGCGAAAGACTGCAGGATACCGAGCAGGAAGCCTGCCAGCACCGCGCCCGGCAGCGACCCCATGCCGCCGACCACGACCACCACGAACGAAAGGACGAGGAAGTCCATCCCCATGTGGTAGTTCGGCGCCAGGATCGGCGTGTACATCACGCCGGCGATGCCTGCCACGGCGGCTGCCAGTCCGAACATGATCGTGAAGCGCCGGTCGATGTTGATGCCCAGAAGCCCGACCGTCTCGCGGTCGTTCATGCCGGCGCGCACCACCATGCCGAAGGTGGTGAAACGCAGGAAGGCGAACACCGCGCCGATGATCACGACCGCGAACAGGAAATAGACCATGCGCCAGTACGGATAGATGATGACGCCGGGATGCATGCCGATCATCGAGCCGAAGTCGAACGAGCCGAACAGCGCCGGCGGCGCGCCCGTCTGGATCGGGTTGGCGCCGAAGAAATACTTGACGATCTCCTGCAGCACGATGGCCAGGCCGAACGTCACCAGGATCTGCTCGGCGTGGGTGCGCCGATAGAAATGCTTGATGATCCCGCGTTCCATCGCAACGCCGAGGATCAGCATCACCGGGATGGCCAGGAGGATCGCCAGCGGCACCGACCAGTTGATCAGCGCCTCGCCGAAAGGCACGCCGAACCACTTCTCGACGTAGGGCACGTTGACCTTGAGCGCGTTGCCCAGGAAATCCTTCTGGGTCGGATCTTCGGTCACGTAGGAGACGTTGATCAGCCTCTGCAGCGTGACCGCGCAGAACGCGCCGATCATGAACAACGCGCCATGCGCGAAGTTGACGACGCCGAGCGTGCCGAAGATCAGGGTCAGGCCGAGCGCGATCAGCGCATAGGCGGCGCCCTTGTCGAGGCCGTTCAGGATTTGCAGGATTATGGCGTCCATTCGAGCCGCACCAAGAGCTTCTTCACGCCGGATGACCGGGCGCACATGAGAGAGACCAACCGCGCCGGAGCGCGGTTGGCCGTTTGCATGGCATCAGGGACGTGTCACGCGCCCGGGTTGCACTTGCCGAGGTCGCCGCCGGCGAACATCTCGTTGTCGGGCTCGTACCAGACCTTCTCGACCGGCGTGGTTTCGACGATCTCCAGCACGTCGTACTGGTTGGTCGGGTTCTCCTTGCCCTTCATGACCAGCACGTCCTTGAAGCACTGGTGGTCGGCCGAGCGGTAAAGCGTCTTGCCGTTGCCCAGGCCGTCGAACATGAAGCCCTTGTTGGCGTCGGAATCGATGCCCTCGAGGCTGCCGGTGTTCTTCTCCAGCGCTTCCACCACACCGCACGGGTTGAAGGTGCCTGCCCGCTCCACGGCGTCGGCATAGAGCAGCACCTGCGCGTAGCAGGTCTGCGCCGAGTTTGACGGCGGGTGGCCGTATTTCTCGCCGAACGACTTGGTGAAGGCCTTGGTGGCTTCGTTGTCCATCTGCCAGTTCCAGTTCATGGAACCGTAGACGCCCTTGATGTTGTCGCCGGCGCCTTCTGCCATCAGCTCGGAGTAGAGCGGAACGACGATCTCGAAGTTCTTGCCGTTCGCCTGCTTGTCGCGCAGGCCGAACTGCACCGACTGGGTCAGCGAGTTGACCATGTCGCCGCCGTAGTGGTTGAGGATGAGCACGTCGGCGCCGGAATTGGCGACCGGCGTGATGTAGGACGAGAAATCGCCTGCGCCGACCGGCGTGCGGACGTCCTTGACCATCTCCCAGCCCTCGGCCTCGAGGAACTTCTTCATCGAGTCGGCCTGCGTCCAGCCCCAGGTGTAGTCGGCCGTCAGCATGTAGAACCGGCGGTCCTTGCCGTAGGCCTTGGCCAGCACCGGCGCGAGAGCCGCGCCCGACATGTAGGCGTCGAAGAAGTGACGGAAGCCGTTCGCCTTCTTGTCCTTGCCGGTGGTGTCGTTGGAGTGCGTCAGGCCGGCCATGAAGATGATGCCGGCTTCCTGGCACAGGCCCTGCACGGCGACGGCGACGCCCGAGGACGAGCCGCCGTTGATCATCACGACGCCGTCCTTCTCGATCATCGACCGGGCCGCGGCGCGCGCCGCATCCGACTTGGTCTGTGTGTCACCGGTGACGTACTGCACCTTCTTGCCGAGCACGCCGTTGCCCTTCAGCATCTTGGAGCTGAAGGTGTTGATCATGCCGCCATCGCCTTCGCCATTGAGGTGCTCGACGGCAAGCTGCTGCGCGAGCAACTCGTCCTTGCCCTCGGCGGCGTAGGGGCCGGTCTGCGGCACGTTGAAGCCCAACGTCACGGTCGAGCCGGTCGGTTCGTTCAGGTACGCGGCATGCGAACGACTGGTGATGATCGTCGGCATGGCCAGTCCCGCGCCGAGCGCGGCACTGGTTTGCAGAAACCTGCGGCGATTGAATTTGCTGAAGTCCATCGAATTCCTCCCTTGGAATTGCAGTTCGGCGCAAAGCCGAGTCAGCGGCGTAAATCCGCCCTTGCACACTTTGCCGGCATGTCGTCAACTTTTCAATAAGCCTTTGGTTTAATTGGCAAAATTTGTAAATTCTTGTGATTGGCTTTTCTTCATCGAGTAAATTCTTTACAGATGAGATCAAGGGAGGAGACGCCATGGCCCGCCGGCTGACGGGGGTGAAGATACGCGCGCTGCGCAAGCAGGCCGGGCTCACGCAGGCCGAGCTGGCCCGGCGCGCCGGCATCTCGCCCTCCTATCTCAACCTGATAGAATGCAATCGCCGACCGATTGCCGGCGTGCTTCTGGAACGCATCAGCACTGAGCTTGGCGTGGCGCCGGACAAGCTCGACGGCGAGGCCGAGCGGCGCATGGTCGCCGATGTCGAGGAGATCGCCGCCGAGCCGGCGCTCGAAGGCGGGCGCGGCAATGCCGAGGACCTGGTCGCCCATCACCCGGAATGGGCGGCGTTCCTGCTGAGACTTCACCGCGCCTGGCACGACCGCAACGAGGCGGTGCTGGCGCTCGCCGATCGGCTCAACCGCGACCCGTTCCTCGGCGAGAGCGTGCACCGCATACTCACCGACGTCACCTCCATCAGCTCGGCCGCCGAGATTCTTGGCGAGGGCGATGCACTCGGCGCCGATGCGCGCGGGCGCTTCCTGTCGATCATCGCCTCCGGCGGTTCGCGCCTGGCAAGCACGGCGCAGTCGCTGCTGAACTTCTTCGACAGCGCCCAGTACCGCGTGCGGTCTGCCACGCCGATGGAGCACGTCGATACCTTCATCTATCAGACGGACAACTACTTTCCGGAGCTCGAGGAGATCGCGGCCCGACTTCTTGGCCGGCCGGACGGCGCGGGAACCCTGCGCGAGGCGACCGGCGGCGACACGGACCGCTCGCCCTTCGGTCGGCTGCGCAACCGGCTGGCGCATGTCGCCGGCGAAGCGGTCGACGAGATCGTCGCCAGCCACCCGGCTCTGCCAGATGAGGAATCCCGGGCGCTCGCGGCCTCCGCCCTGCACCGCTACGCCGCCGCCGCCGTGCTGATGCCCTATGACGAGTTTCTCGAGGCCGCCGAGGAGCATCGCTACGACATAGACACGCTTTCGCGGCTTTACGGCGTCTCCTACGAGCAGACCGCGCACAGGATGGCGACGCTGCGCCGGCCCGGCGCGGAAGGCGTGCGCTTCGCCTTCATGCGTTCCGATCCGTCGGGCTACGTCACCAAGCGCCTGCCGCTGTCGGGCCTGCCGCTTCCGCGCTACGGCACCGCCTGCCCGCTCTGGGTCGTCTACGGAGCCTTCCAGACGCCGGGCGTGACCGCGCGCAGCTTCGGTGAACTTCCCTCGGGCGAGCGCTTCTTCTTCTTCGCGCGCGCCGTGGAAAAGGGTGCGGCCGCCGTCGGCCGGCCGCGCCGGCTTCTGTCGGTGATGCTCGCCTGTTCGGCCGCCGAGGCAGGCCGGCTTTCCGCCGCCGACGGGCTCGACCCGGCCGGCGGCATGCTGCCAGTCGGCACGGTCTGCCGCCTGTGCCCGCGCGAGGCCTGCCAGCACCGCCAGGAGGCGCCGCTGATCGCCGAGACGGCGGGCCGGGACGAAAGGCCTATGTCAGCCGGCCATCAAGCAGTAATATGATGCCGACCCGGGGGGAGGAGTGGGTTTTGGGACGCGAACGCATCCTGATCGTCGAGGACGAGCCGAACATCGTTGAATCGCTGCGCTTCATTCTCGAGCGCGCCGGTTTCGATGTGGAGATCGTCTCGGACGGCGCCGAGTCGCTTCGCCGGCTCGGCCAGCAGCGCTTTGCCGCGGTCGTGCTCGATATCATGCTGCCCGGCATGAACGGCTTCGACGTGCTTCGTGCGATCCGCGCCGACAGCGCCATCGCCGACCTGCCGGTCATCGTGCTCACCGCCAAGGGCCAGGCCAACGACCGCCGCACGGCCGAGGCGATCGGCGCCAGCGCCTTCATCACCAAGCCGTTCTCCAACAGCGAGGTCGTCGAAAGGGTGCGCGAGCTTGCCGGGGCATGACGCCGAGCGTTTCCGCGAACCGGCGCGCGGCGCCCGCGACGCCGCCGCGCTGCTGCCGCTGGTCGCCGCCCTGCTGCTGACGCCGCCGCTTGTCCTGATCTTCGATGCGCCTGCCGAGATTGCCGGCGTTCCGCTTACGGTGCTCTATGTCTTCGGCGTCTGGGCGGCCGTCATCATCGCCTCGGCTATGCTCGCGCGACGGCTCGGCCGGCTGGAGCCGCAGGCGGAGGGCGACGAGGAGGCTGGTGGCTGATGCTTCCCGCCAAGCTCGTCGTCGCGGTTTGCCTAGGCTACGTCGCCGTGCTTTTCGCTGTCGCCTTCGCCGGCGACCGCCGGGCGCGGCGCGATCCCGGCGGGTGGCTGTCCTCGCCGCTCGTCTACACGCTGTCGATCTCCATCTACTGCACGTCGTGGACCTTCTACGGCGCCGTCGGCTCGGCCGCGCGCAATGGCTTCGAGTTCGCCACCATCTATCTCGGCCCGACGATCGTCTTCGCCGGCTGGTGGATTTTTCTGAGGAAGCTGGTCACCGTCGGCCGCACCTATCACACCACCTCCATCGCGGACCTGATCTCGGCGCGGTTCGGCAAGGATCCCGCTCTCGGCGCGCTGGTAACCGTCATCGCGCTGATTGCCACCGCCCCCTACATCGCCCTGCAGCTCAAGGCGCTGACCGACTCCTTCCAGGTCATCACCTTCCATGCCGGCGCGGTGACGGCCGCCAACACCAGCCTCGACCCGAACTACCAGACGGCGTTCTGGGTGGCGGCGGGCCTGTGCGTCTTCTCGATCGTGTTCGGGGTGCGCAACATCGACGTCAACGAGCGGCATCACGGCGTCATCGCCGCGATCGCGCTGGAAGCCGTGGTCAAGCTAGCAGCGCTGCTGATCGTCGGGCTGTGGGTCGTCATCGGCCTGCAGGGTACGCCGGCGGCGATGTTCGAAAACGCCCCGGTGGCGCTGACGAATCCGCACGGCACGTTCGGGCTGCGCTGGATAACCCTGTGCTTTCTCGCCGGTGCGGCCGTCATCTGCCTGCCGCGCCAGTTCCAGGTAACCGTGGTCGAGAACTCCAGCGAGAGCCAGCTCCGGACCGCTTCCTGGCTTTTCCCGCTCTACCTGTTCCTGATCTGCCTGTTCGTCATCCCGATCGCGGTGGCCGGGCTCAATCGCCTGCCCGCCGGCTCCAACCCCGACCTGTTCGTGCTCACCCTGCCGCTGTCCTTCGACCGCGACACGATCGCGCTTCTGTCGTTCCTCGGCGGCTTCTCGTCGGCGACGTCCATGGTGATCGTCTGCTCCATCGCGCTGTCGACGATGATCTCCAATCACCTGATCATGCCGATCGCGCTGCGCCTCAAGCTGGTGCCGGCCGGCGGCGGCCAGGTGATGCGCGACTTCATCCTCGGCGCCAGGCGCGCCAGCATCCTCTTCATCGTCTTCCTCGGCTTCCTCTATTTCCGGCTGAGCGGCACGTCCGACGCGCTCGCGGCGATCGGCCTGATCTCGTTCTGCGGCGTCGCCCAGTTCCTGCCGAGCCTCGTCGGCGGCCTCTACTGGCGCCGCGCCACGCACGGCGGCGCGCTGGCGGGACTGGCAGCCGGCTTCGCGATCTGGGGTTATACGTTGTTCCTTCCCTCGTTCGGCGGCGCGGCGCTGATGCCGGCCAACGTTATCGCCCACGGCCCGTTCGGGCTCGGATGGCTGCGGCCGCAGGCACTGTTCGGTCTCGACGACCTCGACCCGCTGGTGCACGCGGTGTTTTGGAGCATGTTCGCCAACATCGCGCTGTTCGTGGGCGTTTCGCTCGTCTCCGAGCCGACGCCGCTGGCGCGCTATCAGTCGCGACTGTTCATCGACGTCTTCCGCCGCCAGACCGAGAGCGAGGTCTCGGTGATGCGCCGCACCGCCCGGATCGCCGACCTGCGCCGCATCATGGACCGCATCCTTGGTCCTGCAGACTCCCTGACGCTGCTGCCGCACGCCGGCGGTGCCGACCACGCAGTCGTGGCCAGCGACGAACTGATCAGCCGCGTCGAGCAGCGGCTGGCGGCAAGCGTCGGCGCCTCGACGGCGCGTGCGCTGGTGTCGAGCGTCGTTACGTCGGAGACGATCAGCGTGGAGGAACTGAAGCGGCTGGCCGACGAGACGGAGCAGATCCGCGCCTATTCGGCCGAGCTGGAACGAAAGTCGCGGCAGATCGAGGCGACGGCCACCGAACTCGCCCACGCCAACGCACAGCTACGCGCCATCGACGAGCAGAAGGACGAGTTCCTGAGCCAGGTCAGCCACGAGGTGCGGACCCCCATGTCCTCGATCCGCTCCTTCAGCGACATCCTGCTGTCGACGCCCGACCTCGATCCCGGGAGCAAGGAGCGCTTCCTGAAGATCATCCAGAACGAGAGCCTGCGGCTGACGCGGCTGCTCGACGGCATTCTCGACCTCAATCAGCTGGAAAACGGCGAGCCTGCCTGGCAGACGGAGACCTTCGATGCCGAGGATGCGCTGGATCAGGCCATGCAGAGCTGCGAGGCGCTGGCCCGCGCGGCCGGCGTGACGCTGAAGCGCACCGGGCGCGCCCGCCGCGCCCGCGTTGTCGGCAACCGCGACAAGCTCGCGCAGGTCTTCATCAACCTCATCTCGAACGCCATCAAATACAACACCGGCCCCGAGCCGACGGTCACCGTGTCGAGCAGCCTGCGCAAGGGCGTCTACGAGGCGAGCGTGTCCGACAATGGTCCGGGCATCCCCGAAAGCGAGCGCGAGCGCATCTTCCACAAATTCGCGCGCGGGCCGATGCCGCGCCAGGTCGGCGCCGGGCTCGGGCTGGCGATCAGCCGGCAGATCGTCGAGAAATTCGGCGGCAGCCTGACATTGGCCCGCCGCAAGGGAAACGGTGCGGAGTTCGTCGTCCGGCTGAAGGCCGGCACCGCTTCGCCCGCCTCCGAAGCCGCGCCAGCGCCGCCGACGGCCCCCGTTTCGGCCAAGTAGCGGCCGCCATTTCCTGATTGCGTGGCAGCGTCCTATGGCTCCAGCACATAGGTGCCGGGTGCTGCACAGATCGGCGGAAAAATCTTCGAGCCGGGCTTGCGCGCCTCCACCTTGCGCCCGGAATGACCGCGAAGCCAATCCGTCCACGCCGGCCACCAGGAGCCTTCGATCTGCGGCGCGCTCTCGGCCCATCCGTCGGGATCGGCATGCGGGCCACCCAGCCTGTATTCAAGCCGGCGGTAGCTGCGATGCCGGTGCCCCGGCTCCGAGACGATGCCGGCATTGTGGCCGCCGCTGGTCAGCACGAAATCGACGTCGGTGTCGAACAGATAGGTCAGCTTGAACACCGAGCGCCACGGCGCCACGTGGTCGGTCACCGTGCCAACCGCGAATACCGGTGCCGAGATGTCCTCGACGTGGACCGGCCGCCCGTCGACGCGGAAGCGCCCCTGCGAGAGGTCGTTGCCGAGATAAAGCTTGCGCAGATATTCCGAATGCATGCGGTACGGCATGCGCGTGGCATCGGCGTTCCACGCCATGAGGTCGTTCATCGGCTGCCGTTCGCCCATCATGTATTCGTGCACCATGCGCGACCAGACGAGATCGTTGGAACGCAGCATCTGGAAGGCGCCGGCCATCTGGCGCTGGTCGAGATAGCCTTCCTCCCACATCAGGTCTTCGAGCAGCGACACCTGGCTTTCGTCGATGAACAGGCCGAGTTCGCCCGGCTCCTCGAAATCGACCTGCGCGGCGAACAGCGACACTGTCTTCAGCCGCCGGTCGCCGTCGCGCGCCATCGCCGAAGCCGCGATCGACAGCAGCGTGCCGCCGAGACAGTAGCCGACTGCGTGGATCTGCTCGCCGCCGCAGATCCCGTCGACCGCGTCGAGCGCCGCCATGACGCCGAGCCGGCGGTAATCGTCCAGGGAGACGTCGCGCTGCTCGCGGCCCGGATTGCGCCAGGAGATGCAGAAGACGGTGAAGCCCTGCCCGACGAGATAGCGCACCAGCGAGTTTTCCGGAGAGAGGTCGAGAATGTAGTATTTCATGATCCAGGCCGGCACGATCAGCACCGGCTCGGCTGCGACCTTGCCCGTCGCCGGGGCATACTGGATCAATTCGATCAATTCGTTGCGGAAGACCACCTTGCCCGCGCGTCACGGCGACCGCCTCGCCCGGCCTGAAATCCTCCGTGCCGGCAGGCCCCCTGCCGTCCAGCGTTCGCATCGTGTCGTCGAGGAAGTTGCGCCAGCCGGCCAGGAGATTCGCGCCGCCGCGCTTCAGCGTCTCGGCCATCACCTCAGGGTTCGCCGCCGGGAAGTTCGACGGCGAGATCACGTCCAGAAGCTGCCGGCTGTAGAACTCGACCAGCTTCTCGTGCTTTTGCGACACGCCCGGCACGCCGACCGCCGCGTTGTGCCACCATTGCTGCCCTAGCAGGAACGACTGCTGCAATGCGTTGAAGGGGAACTCGCGCCAGCCGGCGTGGCCGAAGCGCCGGTCCTGCGGCAGCGGCGAGATGCACGGCTCCGCCTCGGCGCCGAGCGGCGCGCAGGTTCCGAGATAGCGGGCGAAGCGCTCCAGCTTTTCCGCTCCCTTGGCCGCGGTGCTGAACTGCTTGCCGGGCGAAATCGCCAGGTGCCAGGCCCAGTCGCTCCACGCCTGCACCAGGCTGGCGGGCGAAATGCCCAGCGTCGCCGCGCCGATGCCGGCATGCACCAGCCGGTCGAGATCGCGGAAGCCGTCCGTTTCGGTCGGCGCCGGCTTCCCCACCGCGTCGGGCGAGACGGGTTCGTTGCTGTTGGCGGGCCAGTTCGCCGGATGAGCGCCCTTGGAAGAGTCCTTCGCGCCCGGATCGCTGACAGTCATGACCAACACTCCAAAACACCTGCCCCACCGCCCGATGCGCCGGCAGGCGAACTACTCTCGGCCAGAAGCGCCCGAACCTTCGAACTGTAATTTCGCGACCGCTACGCCGCTGCCGTACGCGCCGCCATGTCCGCTAAGCCGCTTTCGGCGTCCTTGCGCATGCGCTTTGCCGCCTCGGAGGCAACGGACGATCCGATCGTGGCGAACTTGCCCGCCTCGCGCGCATATTCGCTGGCGGCGTTTTCAACGAAATCGCTCATTACCTCGAAGGCGTCGTTCAGTTCCTCAGCCTCTATGAGATCGTCGATAAGCTTGATGTCCTGCTCGTATCGACGCCTGACGAAGCCTAGTGCCTCGACCTGGTAGCGCAACACCGCCTTGTAGGCCTCGGCCTGCATGTTTGCGGCTGCCTGGAAGATCCTGAAGCCGCCGATGGCCGGCAGGGGCGGCATGGCGAAGGCATTTGCTGCGATTTTGTCCGACATGCGCCTCACTCCTTTGAACCGCTGCGCAAACGATGCTGCGCCGCAAGAAGCTTGGCATTGATGCGCGTCAAGTTCGTGACGAGCATGAGGAGGTCTGGAAACGAAAAAAGGGCCACCCGAAGGCGGCCCTGAAAAATGGTCCGAAGAGAAGCCGGCGGCGCGAAAACCTGTCGTGTCCGCGCGTTTGTACGCACTCGCGACGGGCGTTCTCGATCCATGGAAGAAAGGGGAAATTTGGTTGCGGGGGCAGGATTTGAACCTGCGACCTTCAGGTTATGAGCCTGACGAGCTACCGGGCTGCTCCACCCCGCGACACGCGCAGGCCGGAGCCTGCGCAAACATGTCCTGCAAATTCGAAAGGCCGCCCGTGCTCTCATCGAGCTGGCGGCCATCGCCGCCCAACCGGGCGGAACATGCAAAGAGAAGATGATCCGATATGCGTTTTATAGACCTGGCAGCGACCTACTCTCCCGCGTCTTGAGACGAAGTACCATCGGCGCTGGGGCGTTTCACGGCCGAGTTCGGAATGGGATCGGGTGCAGCCGCTCCGCCATAACCACCAGGTCAGCAAAGCGCATATCGTTTTCGAGAAGCTGGGCTTGCCGCCCGTGAAACGATGGGCACAAGCAATGAGAACGATCAAGCCAATCGAGCTATTAGTACCGGTAAGCTTCACGCATTGCTGCGCTTCCACACCCGGCCTATCAACGTGGTCGTCTTCCACGACTCTCAGGGAATACTCGTTTTCAGGTCGGTTTCCCGCTTAGATGCCTTCAGCGGTTATCCATTCCGTATATAGCTACCCTGCTATGCCGCTGGCGCGACAACAGGTCCACCAGAGATACGTCCATCCCGGTCCTCTCGTACTAGGGACAGATCCTGTCAATATTCCTACACCCACGGCAGATAGGGACCGAACTGTCTCACGACGTTCTGAACCCAACTCACGTACCGCTTTAAATGGCGAACAGCCATACCCTTGGGACCTGCTCCAGCCCCAGGATGCGATGAGTCGACATCGAGGTGCCAAACAACCCCGTCGATATGGACTCTTGGGGGTCATCAGCCTGTTATCCCCGGCGTACCTTTTATCCGTTGAGCGATGGCCCTTCCACGCGGGACCACCGGATCACTATGACCGACTTTCGTCTCTGCTCGACTTGTCAGTCTCGCAGTCAGGCAGGCTTATGCCATTGCACTCAACGAACGATTTCCGACCGTTCTGAGCCCACCATCGCGCGCCTCCGTTACTCTTTAGGAGGCGACCGCCCCAGTCAAACTACCCACCATACACTGTCCCGGACCCGGATGACGGGCCGCGGTTAGACATCCATGTAGATAAGGGTGGTATTTCAAGGATGGCTCCACGCGAGGCTGGCGCCCACGCTTCAAAGTCTACCACCTATCCTACACATGCCGACACGAATGCCAGTGTAAAGCTATAGTAAAGGTGCACGGGGTCTTTCCGTCTAACCGCAGGAACCCCGCATCTTCACGGGGAATTCAATTTCACTGAGTCTCTGCTGGAGACAGCGGGGAAGTCGTTACGCCATTCGTGCAGGTCGGAACTTACCCGACAAGGAATTTCGCTACCTTAGGACCGTTATAGTTACGGCCGCCGTTTACCGGGGCTTCGATTCAAAGCTTGCACCTCTCCTCTTAACCTTCCGGCACCGGGCAGGCGTCAGACCCTATACGTCGTCTTGCGACTTCGCAGAGCCCTGTGTTTTTGATAAACAGTCGCTACCCCCTGGTCTGTGCCACCCCCATCCGCTTGCGTGCAGAAGGGTCACGCTTCTTCCGAAGTTACGCGTGCAATTTGCCGAGTTCCTTCAGCAGCAGTTCTCTCAAGCGCCTTGGTATACTCTACCTGTCCACCTGTGTCGGTTTCGGGTACGGTCTATACGGAGGAGCTATTTCCTGGAACCGCTTCGCTGCCCGTCCAATCCGATAAGGACTGACAACACACGCGATCCGTCACTACCTCCAGGCCCACGAATATTAACGTGGTTCCCATCGACTACGCCTTTCGGCCTCGCCTTAGGGGCCGGCTAACCCTGCTCAGATTAACTTTAAGCAGGAACCCTTGGACTTTCGGCGAGGGGGTCTCTCACCCCCTTTATCGTTACTCATGTCAGCATTCGCACTTCCGATATCTCCAGGAGCCCTCACGGGTCTCCCTTCACTGACTTACGGAACGCTCCGCTACCGCGTGACACTTGCAGATGCACACCCACAGCTTCGGTGTATGGCTTTAGCCCCGTTACATTTTCGGCGCAAAGACCCCTTATTTAGACCAGTGAGCTGTTACGCTTTCTTTAAATGATGGCTGCTTCTAAGCCAACATCCTGGTTGTTTTGGGATCCTCACATCCTTTCCCACTTAGCCATAACTTGGGGACCTTAGCTGGTGGTCAGGGTTGTTTCCCTCTCCACGACGGACGTTAGCACCCGCCGTGTGTCTGCCGACTAGTACTCCTCGGTATTCGGAGTTTGGTTAGGATCGGTAAGACGGTGAGTACCCCATAGCCCATCCAGTGCTCTACCCCCGAGGGTATTCGGTCGACGCTCTACCTAAATAGATTTCGCGGAGAACCAGCTATTTCCGAGTTTGATTGGCCTTTCACCCCTAGCCACAAGTCATCCCGATCTATTGCAACAGATATGGGTTCGGTCCTCCAGTTAGTGTTACCCAACCTTCAACCTGCTCATGGCTAGATCACTCGGT
>CAVVZH010000001.1:0-775000 GCA_963752795.1 uncultured Alphaproteobacteria bacterium | reverse complement strand
CGATTCTGAACTGCTTTATGTGAGCGCCACCTTCGGCGGTGTCGAAAACGCCTATTACCGCTTTCAGATGAAGGACGGCTCGATCGACTATTTCGATCAGGACGGTCACAGCGCCAGACAGTTCCTCCTCCGCAATCCCGTTCCCGGAGCGCGCATCAGTCGCGGCTTCGGAATGGAGCGCCACCCCATCCTGGGCGTGATGCGCATGCATACCGGCGTCGATTACGCGATACCGCGCGGCACGCCGATCATGGCCGCCGGCAACGGTGTAATCGAAAAGGCGGGATGGGCATCCGGCTATGGCAGGGAGACGATGATCCGCCACGCCAATGGCTATGAGACGCTTTATGCGCACCAGAGCGCCTTCGCCAAGGGAATAGAACCGGGCGTTCACGTCCACCAGGGACAGATCATCGGCCTGGTGGGATCAACGGGCCTCTCGACTGGCCCGCACGTCCATTTTGAAATCCGCATCAATCATCGGCCGGTGGATCCGTTGCGCGTGCGTCTCCCCGTCGGGCACTCGCTGAAGAACAACGAACTCGTCGCCTTCAAGAAGGAGCGGGATCGCATCGACGCGCTGATCAAGGAAAAGAGCAGCGGCACGCTGAAAGTGGCCAGCCAGTCCTGACCCGTTTCGGGCCCTTTGCCTCGCCCTGAATCTCAACCACCTCCTTCGGCGGTCGAGACGTCGTCACGCGCCGCCCCCGCGACCGTGCGCCACGCGATGAGGGCCGAAAACAACGCCAATACCGCAACGATGGCGGCGACCAGCGAAAACGCCGCCTCGCTCGCGGCCACGCGTGCCGCCTCGATCGCCACCGGCAACGCCTCGGCAGGCTTCTCGCCAAAGCCGGGAGCCGCGTCCGGGCCGGCTTGCGCACCAAGCACGGCCGTGTAGCGCAGTGCGGCCACGCCGCCCATCGCGGCGACCGCTATGAGGCCGGCCACGCGCGACATCGCATTGTTGATGCCGGACGCGGCCCCCGTATCCTTGTCCTCGACCGCCGTCATGACCGCCGCCGACAATGGCGAAACGACCATCGCCATACCCAATCCGAACAAGGCCATCATCGGAAATATCCCCGACCAGAAGCGGTGCAGCCCAAACCCCGAAACGATCGCAATGCCGGCAAAGGCGAGCGCGACGATGACGCTGCCTGCCGTGATCGGCAGGCGTGGTCCGGTCCGGTCCGTCAGTTTTCCGACCGGACCCGACAAAAGGGCAATCGCCGCCGAAAGCGGAAGAAAGATGAAGCCTGTCGCCGCTTCGCTCACGCCCCATCCCGCCACGGCGAACATCGGCAGGTAAAAAAGAACTGCTGAAAGCCCGAAATAAAGAAAGAAGGTCGCCGCGTTGGCGCCAGCGAATGCCCGGTTGCGAAAGAGCGACAGGTCGATCATCGGCGCGCCGCAGCGTCGCTCCCAAAAAAGAAAGGCGCCCAGAAAAAAGACGCAGCAGAGGACGAACAAAAGGGTGCGGATCGAAAAGGCATCGCCGTTCGCACTCGCCGAGGTAAGTCCGAAGGCCAGCGCTCCCAACCCGAGAGTCGCAAGCACCGCGCCGCCCATGTCGATGGCGCGCCGTCCGGCCGGTTCGTCATGTGGCACCTTGGCCAGGAGAAGGTAGAACGCCACCCCGCCAAGCGGCAGGTTGACGGCGAAAATGGCCCGCCAGGCGCTGTCGCCGAAAAAGCTCAGCATCAGGCCCCCCAGCACCGGACCGACCGCCGTGGTCAGCGCAGCGGAAGCGGCCCATATCCCGATGGCGCGGCCTCGCTCGGTTTTCGGATAGGCCTTTGCGATGATCGCAAGGCTGCCGGGAACCACAAAGGCCGCGCCCACACCCTGCACCGTACGGAAGAGAATAAGCGATATCGGCCCCGGCGCGGCGGCGCACATCACCGATGCCGCGACGAACAGGGCGATCCCTCCGGCAAAGACGCGGCGAAGCCCGAAGCGGTCGCCGGCGGCGCCGCCCACGAGGATGAGCGCCGACAGGGTCAGCATGTAGCCGTTGGATATCCACTGCGCGTCGGCCAGCGTCGCGCCGACGCTGGAACGAATTGCCGGCATTGCGATGGCGACAACCGATCCGTCGATGAAACCGAGCGCCGAAGCCAGTATCGCGGCGATCAGCACATAGCGGCGGCGGTCGGGAGGGCAGAACGTGGCCGGCGCCGCGGCCGGATCATTGGACGAGAAAGGCATGCCATGCTTCGAAATCGGTCACGGACGGATTTGCTTGGTAGCATGGATGCAGACGCGACGCGCCGAAATCAGCGGTTTCAGGCAAAAAAGACAAAAAACAGACAGGCGCTCCTCGACTGGCCCCACAGCCAGCCTGCCACCGCCTGTCAATCCACGAACTGCACCCAGACGCCGGGGCTGACCATTTTCGCCAGTTCCTGGGCGTCCCAGTTGGTAAGTCGCACGCAACCATGGGAATTCGTCTTGCCGATCTTGGACGGCTCCGGCGTGCCATGAATGCCGTAAGTCGGCTTCGACAAGGCGATCCAGACGGACCCCACCGGCCCATTTGGGCCGGGCGGAATGGTCAGGACCTTATCGTTGTGGCCCTGCTTGAAATTGATCTTCGGATTGTAGGTATAGGTCGGGTTGAAGGCGACGCGCTCCACCTTCACCGTTCCGGAAGGCGACGGCGTATCGGTGGAACCGATCGTCGAGGGATAGGACGCGATGAGCTTGCCATCGCCGTCATAGGCCAGCACCTCGCCGAGTTTCTTGTTGGCGACGATGCGGGCGACAGGCCCTTTCACCGGCGCGCCCACCGAGGCGACCCGCAAGACCGTGCCCGGACGGCTAAAATTGGCGCTCGGATTGAGCTTCTTCAAATAGTCTTCGTCCATGTGGAAGCGTTCAGCCAGCATCTCCGCCACCGAACTGTAGCCGAGCTTGTCCAGCTTCGCCTTGGCGCTGTAGTCGGCTGGCACGGAGGCAACATAGGGGCCTGCCGCATCTTCATTAGTGATCGTGTAGCTGGTGAAAGCCGGGCCGCCGCTTGCGTCCAAGGCTGCCTTGATGGCCTGCGCATCGCCGGTATTGAGCGTGCGACCGGTTATCTCCTTGTAGGAAACCAGCGCGTTGCGAACGTTCTCACCGAATTTTCCATCGATCACGCCGGGCGAAGCGCCGGCCCGATCGAGCAGGATCTGAAGCTGCGCCACGGCTTCCGTCGAAATGATCGGGCCAAGGGCGGGCGCCGAATCGACGAAGGGCTCCCGAGAAACAGGCGGCGTTGCGGCCGGCGGCTGCAATCGGTCGATCGGACGCTGTTGCCCGTCAGTGGACTCGTCCAGCGGCGCTTCCCGTGTCGCCAGACGCGATGGCGGCTTTACGCCATTGTCACCCTCGCCCAAATCGGCATTCGGTTCCGTTCGCGGCTTGGTGGCAGGCGCTTGCTCGTAGACGCCGGGCTGCGTTTCTTCGAAGCGCGGGGCCTCGCCCTGTCGCGACATCTGGGGCGGCGGAGCAGGCCGTTCGATGACGCCGCCGCGCGGATGCAATGGCGCCAAATCATCCGGCTCGTCCCGGTAAAAGCCGTCATCCTCGCCCCGCTCATCATCACGAGCGAAAGGCCGGTCTCGATCGTAGCGTTCGACGTCGCCTTGTACGATGCCACGGCCATAACCGGCATGCGGGCGGCGGCGCGGCGGCAATACGTCGATCACCTGTCCCGTATGGGCGTCGACGACCACGCGGCGGCCGTAATCATCGTAATAGACATCGACCTCTCGCGCCTGCGCGAGGCGCACGCCATTGGCGGGAGCCGGTTCGCTGCTGCTGGATTGAGAGCCGGAGACGGTTTTGGCAAGGGCGGGTGTAGCCATGCACGCAAGCATGGCGAACAACCCAGCGAGAACCAGCTTCTTTGCGATCATTCGGTAAGAACTCCCAAGCACCTGTCCGGTTGCATGGCCCCCTCGCCATGCGTCTTCCCCGAATAAAGCCTGCAAGATGAACCGGGCATGAAAGTGACAGCGATGTGGCGAGGACGCGGAAACGATGGATCGCCGCGATCGGCATTCAGGCGGAAGCCGGACCCGTCGGCGACGGCGAAAAAAGCCATATGGCCAGCATGATGACCGGCAGGATGGCAGTGGCCGCGCACAGACCCGTCCATCCAGCCAACGCATAGCTGGCACTGGCCAGCGCCGAGCCGGCCGAGCCTCCGATGAAGCACGCTGTGATAAAGATGGCGGTGATGCGGGAGCGCGCCGCCGGCGCCAGACGATAGATCACCGACTGATGCGTCACCTGGATGCCCATCAGGCCGATATCGATCAGTATGATCCCGGCGATCAGCCCGGCAAGCGAAAAAGTGCCGGTCGCCAGCAGCGCCCAGGAAGCGAGGATCAGCGCCGAGAAGATGCCGGTCAGCGCCCCGGCATGGCCGCGGTCGCCGAGCCGCCCGGCAACACTCGCTGAAATGGCGCCCGACGCCCCGATGAGGCCGAACAGGCCGATGATCGCCTCGCTGTAATTGTAGGGCGGCCCGCTGAGCAGGAAGGTCAGGCCGGTCCACAATGCGCTGAAACAGGCGAAGCCGAGCAGCGCATAGGCCGTGCGCCGGCGCAATTCGGGTTCCTTGCCGTAGAGTTCAAAGAGCGAAGCCATGAGCACATGGTAGCGCAGCCGCCCGCGCGGCGCCTCGCGCACAATCGCCGCCCGCAACGCCACCAGCAAGAGCGCCACGACCACCGCCGCGATCCAGTAGACGGCGCGCCAGCCGGCCCATTGGCCGATCAACCCCGATACGGTGCGGGCGAGAAGGATGCCGAGCAGCAGCCCCGTCATCACCTGCCCCACCAACCTGCCGCGCACCGCCTCGGGCGCGTGGAAGGCGACATAGGGAACGACGATCATGATGGCGCAGGATGTGATCCCGACGAGCACGCTGGAGGCGGCGAACGCCGCATAGGTCGGACTGAGCGCCGCCCCTGCCAGCGCCACGACATTGACCAGAAGCACGGTGGTCAAGAGTCGCCTTCGATCGAGGACGTCGCCAAGCGGCACGAGGAAGAATACGCCGAGTGCGTAACCGATCTGGGTGAAGGTGACGAGATAGCCCGCGCTCGTGGTGGAGCGGCCGAAACTGGCGGCCATCGCGGCCAGCAGCGGCTGGACGTAATAGAGATTGGCCGCGACCGCGCCCGCCGTGAACGCGAACAGCATCATGTGTAGCGGTCCAAGCGCCTCGCGCCCGGCGACGGTATCGGTCATTGGAAATATTTCTCTTGGAGTACGGAAAACGACACGGCGACGGAAATGCCCCCATCAGGCAAGCCGCGCCACCCGATACGGGAGGCGGTGGCATCTTGTCCAGTCGCCGGCCCCTCCACAACAATCGTCGGGGCATAGCAGACCTGCGTAATTGCTTCGCGAAAATTTCACGAGCAGGCCGCATTTCGGCGGGCCCATCGACGCGGCCCCAACCCGACGCGGCCTAAATCGCGACCCGGGCGTCCGGCCCGATCGTGCGTGGCGCGGCATTGAGCTTCTCGACCGCGAAACCGGCGGCTGCCTTGTATCCGGCCATGAAGGCGGCACGCTCGTCGGCCGGGATAACATCATCGATGTCGTCGAACGTACCACCGCAGCGCTCGTCCACCATATTGAGCAGCCCGAATGGGCCGGCACCACGGTTGCGCAGCACAAGTCCGGAAATCGGCCCGCACAACTGGCTGTCATATGCCCCCAGAGCCTCGCGCGTCAGCCCATGCGCGACAAAGGCGGCGCCAAGAACGCGGCTGTCGACAATCGCCTGGCTCGCCCCGTTGGAGCCCGTCGGGTACATCGGATGCGCGGCGTCCCCGATCAGCACCACCATGCCGTCCTGCCAGGTGAGAATGGGATCGCGGTCGATCATCGGGTTCACATAAGCGATGTCGGAGCGGCCGATAAGCGCCGGCATATCCAGCCAGTCCCATTTCCAGCCGTCGAAATGATGGATGAAATCCGTGATCGGTACGGGCTTGAACCAGCCGCTGTTTGTCCAGCCTTCCGACGGGTCGACGGTGACTTCGGCGATCCAGTTGATGGTGGCGAGCCCGGTGGCGGGATCGACCGGCGAGATGGGATAGAAGACGACGCGCTGCCGGTGCGTCCCAAGTCCAACGAAGGATGCGCCGGTGCGGACGGGCACGCCCGCGCTGGTGCCGCGCCACATGATGGCGCCGCCCCAGCGGATCGGCGGCTGGTCGGGGTGCATCTGCGCCCGCACCGCCGAATGCAGGCCGTCGGCCCCGATCAGGATCGCGCCATGCTCCTCCGATACTGAGCCGTCGGCAGTCTCGACGAACGCCGTGACCGTGCCATCCGGCTCGTTGCGGTAACCAGTCACACGGCTGCCCATGCGCATGACCTGCGGTCCGGCACGCTCGACGAGCGTGCGATGAAGCAGCATCTGCAATTCGCCGCGATGCGCGGAATATTGCGGCCATTTGTACCCGGCTGAAAGGCCGCGCGGCTCCGCATAGATGTCGTTGCCGTTCAGTCCGACCAGCGCCCATTCGCGCGTCGACAGCCCGATGGCGTCGAGATTTTCCGACGAAATGCCGAGATCGAAGAGTTCGCGCACGGCATTGGGCTGGATATTGATGCCAACGCCGAGCGGCCGCATCTGCCCGACTTGTTCGAAGACGGTGAAGGGAACGCCGATCTGATCGAGCGTCAGCGCCATGGCGAGACCGCCGATCCCGCCCCCAGCGATCAACACTCTTTTTTCGGACATTGCTGCACACCCTCCCGACCAGCGTCCGCTTCATAGCAGGAAACCGTATGGTCTCAATGGTGGCGGCGCAGGGTAGCCAAGTCGCTGAATTTCAGTCGGTGCATACTATCGATCCGCTTCCCGGCTGTTTTCGAGACGATGAGCGATCTGGACTACGAGGCGCTTGCCGACCGATTGCGTGCGGGACAGTCAGGGGTCACGCTATCGGGCAGCTTGTTCGGATGCCCTGATTTCCGTTGGTTTGATCCCTGAAGAATCGATGAGATTTTTTGCCCATCCGCGGCGATGCAGGAACTCGACGAACCGCGCATTGAAATCTATTTCACCGGTATAGAGGCCATGCCTGTACGAGCGTGGAAACCGATGATGGTTGTTGTGCCAGCCGTCGCCCAGGGTGAGCAGAGCGAGGATGTAGATGTTGGTGCTGCTGTTGTCCTGTTCGAAATTGCGGTCGCCGACGCTATGTCCGAACGAAGCCACGCTCCAGACCACGTTATGGAGAACGGTTGTCCGCAGAAACCCTCCGAACAGCAGTGAACTGTAGGCCGAGTCCGGCCCACCGAGAAGGTAGCCGAAGCCATAAGGCAGTGCGAGTGAAGCGGCCAGCCACAAGGCGTGCGTTCGGGTAAAGAACGAGACAACCGGGTCGTTCATGAGCCCCTTGCCGTAAACCGACATGTCGGTGGCGGTATTGTCGAACATCCACCCGACATGCGAATGAACAAAGCCCTTCCAGCCGGCGATGTCCTCGCCCCAGGGGTCGGCACGGGGGGAATGAACGTCACCCTCCTGATCCGCGTGGGCATGGTGACGTCGGTGGTCGGCGACCCAGCGCCGGATAGATCCCTGAAACGCCATTGTTCCCAACGCGCCCAGCAAATATGTAATCGGACTCCGGGGCTCAAAGGACGAGTGGCTGAACAACCGATGCAGGCCCAGCGACACGCCAAGACCAACGAGAAAAAAGAACAGGAGAAACGATGCTAAATCGATGGCTGTGACGCTGTACGCGAAGGCGTGATGAACGGCAAAGCCGCTACCGACCAGAGGAACGCCAATCAGAAACGAGTTCTCAACGCGTTTCCACAAGACTTTCGGTCCGCCGACGTGAAAGCTCGGGATTGTTGATTTTGAAGCCACCTTCTGCCTCACTCTTCTCGGGCAAGCCGGACTGACCATCAACATCCTGGCGGGAAGCGCTGCCATCGAATGCAGCATCGACGAACAAGGGTCATATCACGATTTCGGCCGCAGGAATACGATGACGGCCGCTTGCCGCTTTCCCGACATCCAAATTTTTGCGCCCGATCCCCCAATTTTGCGAATAACCTTGCGTAAATCCGCACCAGCGTGCATTCGACGGCAATCGAAATTCGGCATGCGGAATCGGACGTGGCAAGGCGGCGGGCGGCAAGGATAGGGTTGGTAAGGCGCTCGCGCGCGTTGATGACGTCGCCGCGCCTGTGGAAGCCGCGCATCGTGTTCTGGAGCGGCGCGCTGGCCATCGGCGCCATTGGCGCCGGCTTCGCGCGCGTCGCCGACATGGCGCAGGCGGCGTTCTCCCACACGATTACCGGCGATGGCTGGCACCGCTTCATACCGCTCGTGCTTACCCCGGCCGGCTTCCTTCTATGCGCCTGGTGCGCCTATCGTTTCTTCCCCAACTCACAGGGCAGCGGCATACCGCAGGCGATCGCGGCGCGCCATTTGCGCGAGAATGAAGAACGCAACCGCTTTCTGTCCATGCGCATGGTGACGGGCAAGATCGTGCTGACGATCGTCGGCCTTTTGTGCGGGGCGTCGATCGGCCGCGAAGGACCGACCGTCCAGGTCGGGGCCGCCATCATGCTGCTCTCGGCGCGGCTCGGCGGCATGGCGCAGGCGCGCGGCCTGATTCTGGCGGGTTCCGCCGCCGGCATCGCCGCCGCCTTCAATACGCCGCTCGCCGGTATCGTTTTCGCCATCGAGGAGATGAGCCGCGCCTATCAGGCCCGCACCAACGGCGTGGTGCTGTCGGCCGTCATCCTCGCCGGCATGGCCTCCCTCGCCATCGCCGGCAATTACGTCTATTTCGGCGTCACCCACGTCACCGCTTCCTTTCCCAGCGACTGGCCGCTGGTCATCGTATGCGGCGTGGTTGGCGGCGGTTTCGGAGCGCTGTTTTCCGATGGAACGCTGAGGATCACCCGCCGGGTCCGCCAATGGCGAACCCATGATCCGGTCGGCCGCATGCTGATCGTCGCCGGCGTCTCCGGCCTGATCGTAGCGATCATTGGCGTGGCGTTCGGCGGCTCAACCTTCGGCACGGGCTATGACCAGGCGCGCGGCGCGGTTGAGGGGACGCCACTGCCGGCTCTGTTTTTCCTGGGCAAGCTGGTCGCCAGCCTGGCCTCGACCGTTTCCGGCATTCCCGGCGGCCTTTTCGCACCGTCGCTCGCCGTTGGGGCGGGTGTCGGGTCGACGATCGGCCTCGCCTTCGGCGCCAATGCCAGCCTGGCGGCGGTGCTTGGCATGGCCGGCTATTTTGCCGGGGTCGTGCAGGCGCCGATGACAGCCTTCGTCATCATCCTGGAGATGACAGGAAACCAAGGCAACGTGATTCCGCTGATGGCGGCTTCCATGCTCGGCTATGGCACTGCAAGGCTGATTTCGCCCGAACCGCTC
This sequence comes from uncultured Alphaproteobacteria bacterium, assembly GCA_963752795.1. Taxonomy (GTDB): domain Bacteria; phylum Pseudomonadota; class Alphaproteobacteria; order Rhizobiales; family Rhizobiaceae; genus Mesorhizobium_L. The sequence continues at coordinate 765,582 of CAVVZH010000001.1, read as the reverse complement.
TACCATTCATTGTCACGCCTCTTCATTGCCGATGCCTTGCGGCAACGCCGCGCCGCCGCCCAAAAGGCGGAAGAAGAAGCTTCCTGATCTCCGCTTGCTCCCACAAAAAACCCCTCCCGCCGAAGCGGAAGGGGCGTTTGATGACGGGCGCGGCGGACTGCCGAATCAAGCGGCTTATTAGGCCGCCATTGTCTCGGCCTTGGCCTTCTTGCCGGACGAAGCGCCCTTGGTCCGGAAAAGCAGCCGGTCGGAGCCGCCGGCGATCACCACGGTCGAACCGTCCTTGATCTCGCCGAGCAGGATTTTTTCCGCCAACGGGTCCTGCAGTTCCTTCTGCATGACACGCTTTAGCGGCCGCGCGCCGTAGGCGGGATCGTAGCCCTTGTCGGCCAGCCAGTTGATCGCGGTCTCGTCGAGGTCGAGCGTGATCTTGCGGTCGGCGAGCAATTTCTCCAGCCGCTTCAACTGGATTTCGACGATCTTGCCCATATCCTGGCGCCGCAGCCGGTGGAACAGGATGACTTCGTCGATGCGGTTGAGAAATTCCGGCCGGAACGATGCCCGGACCACGCCCATCACCTCGTCGCGAACGCTGTCGACATCCTCGTCCTCGCCGAGATTGACGAGATATTCGGAACCGAGATTCGATGTCATGATGATCAGCGTGTTGCGAAAATCGACCGTACGGCCCTGGCCATCGGTCAGGCGGCCATCGTCGAGCACCTGCAACAGCACGTTGAAGACGTCGGGGTGCGCCTTCTCGATCTCGTCGAAAAGGATCACCTGATAGGGCCGCCTGCGCACCGCTTCGGTCAGCGAACCGCCTTCCTCATAGCCGACATAGCCGGGAGGCGCGCCGATCAGCCTAGCCACGGAATGCTTCTCCATGAATTCCGACATGTCGATACGCACCATGGCGCTCTCGTCGTCGAACAGATAGGCGGCGAGCGCCTTGGTCAGTTCGGTCTTGCCGACGCCGGTCGGGCCGAGAAACATGAACGAGCCGATCGGACGATTCGGATCCTGCAGCCCCGCGCGGGCGCGCCGGACGGCTTTCGACACCGCCTGCACCGCCTCGCCCTGGCCAACGACCCTTTTGCCGATCTCGTCTTCCATCTTGAGCAGTTTCTCGCGCTCGCCCTCCAGCATCTTGTCGACGGGAATACCGGTCCAGCGCGATACGATGTGCGCGACATGATCGGGCGTCACGGTTTCCTCCACCATGGAAACCTTGTCGTCCTGCGCTTCGGCGTCCTTGAGCTTCTTCTCCAGTTCGGGGATCCGCCCATAGGCCAGTTCGCCGGCCTTCTGGAATTCGCCGCTGCGCTGGGCGATGGCAAGATCATTGCGGGCCGCGTCGAGCTCCTTCTTGAGATCGGCGGCCTCGCCAAGCTTGGCTTTCTCGGACTGCCACTTGGCCGTCAGCGCGTCGGATTCCTCCTCGAGATCGACGAGTTCCTTTTCCAGCCGCTCCAGGCGATCCTTGGAAGCATCGTCCTTCTCGACCTTCAGCGCTTCGCGTTCGATCTTGAGCTGCATGACGCGACGGTCGATCTCGTCCAGCGCTTCGGGCTTGGAATCAACCTGCATCCTAAGCCGCGAAGCCGCCTCGTCGACAAGGTCGATCGCCTTGTCGGGCAAAAACCGGTCGGTGATATAGCGATTGGACAGCGCCGCCGCCGACACCAGCGCCGAATCGGAGATGCGCACCTTGTGGTGCTGCTCGTATTTCTCCTTAAGTCCGCGCAAGATCGAGATGGTGTCCTCGACACTCGGTTCGTTGACGAAGACCGGCTGGAAACGCCGCGCCAATGCCGCGTCCTTTTCGATATATTTGCGGTATTCGTCGAGCGTGGTGGCGCCGACGCAGTGCAGTTCGCCGCGTGCCAATGCCGGCTTCAAAAGGTTCGACGCGTCCATTGCGCCATCCGCCTTACCGGCGCCGACCAGCGTGTGCATCTCGTCGATGAACAGGATGACTTCGCCACTGGCCGATGTGACTTCCGAAAGGACGGCCTTGAGCCGCTCCTCGAATTCACCGCGATATTTGGCGCCGGCGATCAGTGCGCCCATGTCGAGCGCCATCAGCCGCTTGTCCTTCAGCGATTCGGGCACGTCCCCGTTGACGATGCGCAGCGCCAGACCTTCCGCGATCGCGGTCTTGCCGACGCCGGGCTCGCCGATAAGGACGGGATTGTTCTTGGTACGGCGCGAAAGAACCTGAATCGTGCGGCGGATTTCGTCGTCGCGGCCGATCACCGGATCGAGCTTACCCGCGCGGGCGTCCTCGGTCAGGTCGCGCGCGTATTTCTTAAGTGCGTCGTATCCCTGTTCGGCAGAGGCCGAATCGGCGGTGCGGCCCTTGCGCAGATCGTTGATCGCCGCGTTCAGAGATTGCGGCGTCACGCCCGCCTTGGCCAGGATGTCGGCGGTCTTGGCCGACTTTTCCATCACCAGCGCCTGCAGGAGCCGCTCGACGGTGACGAAACTATCGCCTGCCTTCTTGGCCAGATCCTCGGCCGTCGAAAACACCTTGGCCAGTGGCTGCGCCATATAGAGCTGGCCGTTGCCGCCCTCCACACGCGGCATGGCGTTCAGGGCGGCGTCGACCGCAAGCCGCACATCGGCCGGTCGGCCGCCGGCGCGTTCGATCAGCGAGGCGGCAAGGCCTTCCTCGTCGTCGACCAGCACCTTGAGCAGATGTTCGGGGGTGAATTGCTGATGGTCGCGCGACAGCGCCATCGTCTGTGCGGACTGGATGAAACCCCGCACGCGCTCGGAGTATTTCTCGATATTCATTCCTGTCTCCATTCCGTCACCGGCCCATTCCATGGCGCCGGATCAGATCCTAGATGACGGATCCCCTCATGCGATGACAAAAATCAAAGAATCGCCGCCCTAAAGCCAGCGATCGAGGCGAATCCCGGTTCGCCAGAGATATGGGGATGCAACCGTGCTCCCTCAAGACGGAATCTTCGGTGTGTGCACGGCCATAGCGCGGTCGAAGGAACGGCCGCTCCAGAGCATGATCCGGAAAAGTGTTTTCCGAAAAAAGATCATGCTCAAACAAAGAGACTGGAGCATGAATACGATTCAATCCGATCGCATCATGCTCTAACGCAAAACGGCGACCGAATGGCCGCCGCTTCCATCACCTCTGACAGGATTCATCAGTTCACCGAGTCAGGTGCTCCACCATTATCACCGGCGTTCGATGACGCTTCATTGGCTGCCTGACCGCCTTCGTGAACCGCGCCATTCGTATGGCCGTCCTCTTCGTTGCCTGCATTTGCCTTGCGGCGCGGGCGGCGGGCGCGGCGTGGCGCGGGCGCCGCCTCGGTGTCGGCGGAATGGCTGCCGTTGGCGCGAGGCTCGCCACCCTGATTCTCGGCGCCATTCGGAGAATTCCGCGATGCGGCGCTTTCGGAAGCGTGTTCCGAACCCTGTCCGGAATCCCGCCCCGAGTTCTGCTTGTAGGCGACTTCGGCGGGCGTGCCTTCGATCACGGGCTGGGGCCCACTGCCGTCATTGGCTGAAGCCTGTCGCCGCTGGTCACGCGAATGATCCTGCGAACCGTTGACGCCCGAGTTTTCACCCTCGTCGTTCTGATCATCGTCGGAATCGGAATCTTCACGATTGTCGCGAACCTGCTGGATCGGCATCTGCGCCTGCGCGGCCGCGATGATGCGATTGTAGTGCTCGGCATGCTGAAGGTAATTTTCGGCCATTACGCGATCGCCGGAGGTCTGTGAATCCCGCGCCAGGGTCGTGTATTTTTCGGCAATCTGCTGCGCCGAGCCCCGTATCTTGACGTCCGGCCCGTTGCTCTCGTAATTGCGCGTCAGCGGGTTGGGCCCTCGCCGATTATTGTTGTTGTTGTTGCTGTTATTATTGTTGTTATTACGCCCACGCATGCGCCTGTTCTGCTGTCCTGGCCTCATTCCATTCTCTTTTTTTGAAAAACTTCCGGTCATCGGAGAACGCGGATCTCTTACCGTCAGTGTCGCGTTGCGTTGCTGGCTTTCGGCCGCATTTTCCATGCGGCCGCCACGTGCCATTCTAAATTCGTTTCATGTCACTGGCCGGACAATCCCCGCACAAAGCCCCAGCACGACGGAAATGCGTCTCTCACGCAAGAAGGCAGCTTGTCTCTACGGGAACCGAATCGCTTACAGCACTGCCTGTTTCGTCTCATCCGGTTGCCGGACCCTAGCCGTATTCTCCACGAATGCCAAGTATTTTTTCGCCGCGGCCAAGGCCGCTTAACGTCGCGAAAAGATCAATGCACGATCGTTGCCGCCAAGATCCCGCGCGCTTGCATCAGGCTTGAACCCCGCTGTCGCGAAAATCTCTTCCACGGCGCGCCGCTGGTCGAAGCCGGTTTCGACGGCGACATGCCCACCCTCATCCAGATGCCCTGCCGCGCCGGCCGCGATTGCCCGGTAGGCGTCCAGCCCATCCGTTCCGCCATCCAGCGCCGCAAAAGGATCGTATTCCCTTACTTCCGCCCCCAACCCCGCGACTTCGAGCGTCGGAATATACGGGGGATTGGATAGGATCAGTGTAAATCTCCCGTTAACGGCATCGAGCCAGTCAGAACGGAGACCCGAAAAGCGGGACCCTATACCCAACATGTCGGCGTTCAAGGCGGCTGTTTCAAGCGCGCGCGCGGAAATATCCGTTCCCACGGCCATTGCCTGGGGAATTTGGGAAAGCAACGCCAGCGCCAGCGCGCCGGTCCCGGTTCCGAGGTCGAGGACGCGGCAGCTCCCCTTTTTGGCGACAGCGTCCTTGAGAAAGGGCAGACAGAGATCGACCAGCGTCTCGGTATCGGACCGCGGCTCCAGCGTTTCCGGCGAGAGTGTCAGCTTGAGCCCGTAGAACTCCCGCCATCCGAGAATGCGATGCACCGGTTCGTGGGCCAAGCGTCGGTCAAGCGCCGCTTCAATGGTTGCGACGGCATTCGCGTCGATTACGTGTCCGGGCTCCCCGATGGCGTCTGCCCGGGTCGTCCCGGACAGGTGTTGCACCAGAAGCCGGGCGTCCAGAGCGGCGTTTTCGATTCCCGCTTCTTCAAGCCGCCTGCGCGCCTCCCGGTGGAGTGCGCCAAGGGTGATCATCCGGTCAACCTTCCGAAACGCCGGCCAGAAGTTTCGACTGATGATCCGAGATCAGCGCGTCGATGATCTCGTCGAGATCGCCCTGCATGACGCGGTCGAGCTTATAGAGAGTCAGATTGATGCGGTGGTCCGTCACTCGCCCCTGCGGGAAATTATAGGTCCGGATACGCTCCGATCGATCGCCGGATCCGACCTGCAGGCGGCGCGATTCCGATCGTTCCTCGTCGGCTTTCGACCGCTCCATGTCATAAAGCCGGGCGCGGAGGATCTGCATGGCGCGCGCCCGGTTCTGATGCTGCGATTTCTCGGCCTGCACGACCATGATTCCGGTCGGCAGATGGGTGATGCGTACCGCCGAATCGGTGGTGTTGACGTGCTGGCCGCCCGATCCGGAGGCGCGCATCGTATCGATGCGGATGTCATCGGGCCGGATATCGATGTCGACTTCCTCGGCTTCCGGCAAAACGGCGACCGTCGCCGCCGAGGTATGGATTCGCCCGCCCGCTTCCGTCTCCGGTACACGCTGGACGCGATGCGCTCCCGATTCGAATTTCAGCCGCGCGAATACGCCTTTTCCCGAAACCGTGGCGATGATTTCCTTGTAGCCGCCCACGTCGCCTTCACTGGCGGACGCCACTTCCATGCGCCAGCCATGTTCGGCAGCGTAGCGCTCGTACATGCGGAAAAGGGCGCCGGCGAACAGCGCCGCCTCGTCACCGCCGGTGCCGGCGCGGATTTCGAGGATCGCGTTCCTTTCGTCGGCGGCATCCTTGGGCAGAAGGAGGATCTGGATCTCGCTTTTCAGCGCCTCGATCTTCTCCTCGACACCCTCCACTTCCGCTTCGGCAAGTTGGCGCATCTCCGCGTCGGACCCCTTGTCGTCGCGCATCGTCTCAAGGTCGGAAAGCTCCTTTTCCGCTGCCAAAAGCTCGCGGATCCTGGCCGCCAATTCCTGGATGTCGGCATATTCTGAAGCGAGTTGGACATAGGTTTCCGGATCGGAGCCGGCCGACATCCGCGCTTCGAGCATGTCGAAACGCTTCAGCACCTGGTCCATGCGATCGGCGGGCAAATCGGTCATGTTGGAACCGTCAAAGCGGAATATCGTGTTTTTCAGCAAATTGCTGCAGGAGGCCGCGCACATCGCTGCCGCCGTCCGGCTTCGCCAGGAGATCCCCCAGCATGGCGTGCAAGGGCTCCAGCGGCAGTTCCGTCAGCATCGCCTTGACCGGCCCGATCGCCGCCGGCGACATCGAAATGGACCGATAGCCGATGCCGATCAGGGCCATCGCCGAAATCGCTCGGCCGGCAAGTTCGCCGCACAACGTTACCGGGGTGCCGGCCTTGTCGCCCGCCTCGGCGATCTGCCTCAAGACCCGCAGGAACGGCACCGAGAGCGGGTCGAAACGGTCCGCCAGCAGCGAGTTTCCACGATCCGTGGCGGTGATGAACTGGAACAGATCGTTGGAGCCGACGGAGACGAAATCCACGGCCTTCATCAGTTCATCAAGCTGCCACATCAGGGCCGGCACTTCCAGCATGGCGCCAAGCTTGAGGCTGGTCGGAAGATGATGCGCGAAACGGGAAAGATAGCGGACCTCGCGATCGATGAGTTCCCGCGCCTGGCGGATTTCGCCGATTTCGGTGACCATGGGAAACATGACGCGCAATTCTCGCCCGCCGGCGGCCTTGAGCAGGGCGCGAATCTGGGTCCGCAGCAATGCCGGCCGGTCGAGGGTCAGCCGGATCGCCCGCCATCCGAGCGCCGGATTCTCCTCCGCCTTGGCGGCCTTGAAATACGGCAGCACCTTGTCGCCGCCGATATCGATGGTGCGAAAGGTGACCGGCTTGTCGCGCGCCACATCGAGCACGTGGCGATAGAGCTCTTCCTGCGCGTCAGCGCGCGGGAAGGTCGCGGCGACCATGAACTGCAGCTCGGTACGGTAGAGGCCGATGCCGGCCGCGCCCGATTCGGCGAGTTGTGGCAAATCCACCGCCAGTCCGGCGTTCATCATCAGGTCGATGGCGACGCCATCCTTCGTTACCGACGGCTTGTCGCGCAACTCGCGGTAAAGTTCCTGCCGTTTCGCTCTGAAGCGTACCTTCTCGGCGTAGGCGGCCTCGACGTCGGGCTGCGGCCTGAGGTGAATGCGCCCGGCGTCGCCATCGACGATGATGGCGTCGCCGTTCTCGGCCATGGAGACAGCGCCCTTCATCTGGCCGGCGACGGGAATGCTCATCGCGCGCGCCACGATGACGATATGGCTGGTGATGGCGCCATCTTCCAGCACCAAGCCGCGCAACCGTTCGCGCGGATAGTCGAGCAGCTCCGCCGCACCCATCGAGCGCGCCACGATGATGGCGTCCTTCGGCAATTGCTCGGCCAGCGAATCGGGATCCCGGCCCATCAACTGCCGCAGCAGGCGATTGGCGAGGTCGTCGAAATCGCTCATGCGCTCGCGCATGTAGGGATCGGTCATGTGCAGCATGCGCGCGCGCATGTCACTCTGCACTTTTTCCACGGCGGCTTCGGCGGTCAGGCCGTTGCGCACCGCCTCCTCGATGCGCCGCACCCAGCCCTGGTCGTGGGCGAACATCCTGTACGCTTCAAGAACGGCGCGGTGCTCGCCTTCCGAGGCGACATCCCGGCGCGACAGCATGTCGTCGATCGACAGCCGCAGCGAACCGAGCGCGCTACCAAGCCGCTTGATTTCCTCCTCGCTGTCCTCGTTGAAGAGGTTGGTGACGACGATGCGCGGTTCGTGCAGCACGACATGACCGAGACCGACGCCTTCATTGAAGGCCAACCCCGTGAAGCTGACCGGCCGGCTGAGATCGAGATCGAGCCCCGGCCGCGACAGCCGCGCCAAATCGCCCGTCGCGATCATCTCGGCAATCACCATCGCGGTGGTCTCGAGTGCTTCGAGCTCGTCCTCGCGGTAATTGCGCTTGGTGCGGTTCTGCACCGTCAGCACGCCGAGCGTACGGCCGGCGCGCAGGACAGGCACGCCGAGGAAGGAATTATAGATTTCCTCGCCGGTCTCCGGCAAATAGGCGAAGGCGGGATGCTTTTGCGCGTCGGTAAGGTTCAGCGCCCGCGCACTCGCGGCAATTGTGCCAACCAGCCCTTGGCCGATCTGCAATTGCGCCAAGTGGACGGCACCCGGATTGAGGCCTTCCGTGGCATAGAGTTCAAGCACGGAATCGGCGCGCAGCACATAAAGCGAGCAGACTTCCGCCACCATGTTGGAGGCGATTTCGCGCACGATCCGGTCGAGCCGCTCCTGCGGCTCCAGCGGCTCCGCCATCAGCTCGCGCAGTCGGCGCAAAAGCACGCGCGGGCCGCCGCCAATGTCTCGCATCATGCGCTTTCTCCAACGGTCCCAGCCCGGCATCCGCCTCGCGCGGACGCCGTTGGAATCGAAACGAACGGTTCGTCTGAACTAATGATTATCCAGACCGTAGACGGAATGCAAAGTGCGAACCGCAAGTTCCGTATACGGGCCGTCGATCAGGATCGAAATCTTGATCTCCGACGTCGTGATGGCGCGGATGTTGATCGAGCGGTCGGCAAGCGCCTTGAAGGCGGTGGCCGCCACGCCCGCATGGCTGCGCATGCCGATGCCGATCACCGATACTTTCGACATGCCGTCATCGTGCTGGACGGCATCGAAACCGATCGTCGGGCGGTTCTTTTCGAGCACGGCGAGTGCGCGGTCGACATCGGCCGACGGCACCGTAAAGGTCATATCGGTGCGCGAACCGTCCTCGGAAATGTTCTGCACGATCATGTCGACATTGATGTGCGCCTCCGCCAGAGGGCCGAAGATACCTGCGGCAACGCCGGGGCGGTCGGAGACGCGCCTTAGCGAAATCTGCGCCTCGTCCTTGGCGTAGGCGATACCGGTGACGACCTGCTGTTCCACGATTTCATCCTCATCGCATATGAGCGTTCCGGGCGGGTTGAGAAGGTCGCCCATGCCGGGCGCGTCCGGATCGTCGAAGGAGGACCGCACGAAGGTACGGACCTTGTGTACCATGGCAAGCTCGACCGAGCGAACCTGCAATACCTTGGCTCCGAGCGACGCCATTTCGAGCATCTCCTCGAAGGATATCTTGGAAAGCCGCCGCGCCTTGGGTTCGATGCGCGGATCGGTCGTATAGACGCCGTCGACATCGGTGTAGATATCGCAGCGGTCGGCCTTCACCGCCGCCGCGATCGCCACCGCGCTCGTGTCCGACCCGCCGCGCCCGAGCGTGGCGATGCGGTTGTCCGGGCCGATGCCCTGGAAACCGGCGATCACTGCCACCTGGCCCTCGCCGAAGCGCTTGATGAGGAAGGCGCCATCGATCTCCTTGATGCGCGCGGCGCCATGCGAATTGTCGGTCTTGATCGGGATCTGCCAGCCCTGCCAGGAGCGTGCGTGGACACCCATGTTTTGCAGCGCTATCGCCAGGAGCCCCGCCGTCACCTGCTCGCCCGACGCCACCACGGCGTCATACTCGCGCGCATCGTGCATCGGCGAAGCTTCCCGCGCCCACCCGACCAGCTCGTTGGTCTTGCCGGCCATGGCCGAGACGACCACGGCGACCTCGTGGCCCGCATCGACCTCGCGCTTGACGTGGCGCGCGACATTGCGGATGCGCCCGATATCGGCGACGGACGTCCCGCCGAATTTCATCACGATGCGCGCCATGCCGAAAAGATGCCTCCGTGCCGGCTCAACCAAACGGAACCGGCAGCCTCAAACAAAAGCGCCCCGGCGAGCCGAGGCGCGGATTTGGCGGCTTCCATAGCCAAATCGCACGCACTTCGCAAGCGAAGGGACCGCCACCGGCATCAATCGCCGGCGTTTGCAGCGCCTCCCGTCAAACCGCCGGGGTCGTGCCAGCTTCAGGGCTGTTTCGCGACTTTCGCGAACGCCAGCCCCCAGCGATCATCACGAAGAATATCGGAACGAAGAAAATGCCAAGCGTGGTTGCCGCGATCATGCCACCCAAAACTCCGAAGCCCACGGAATTCTGAGCCCCGGAGCCGGCGCCGCTGGCGATGGCCAGAGGCAGCACGCCGAGGATGAAGGCGAGCGAGGTCATCACGATCGGGCGCAGCCGCAGCCTGGCGGCCTCCGTGACCGCCTCGATGGCGCTGGCGCCTTCATCACGCAGATCCTTGGCGAACTCGACGATAAGGATAGCGTTTTTCGCGGCCAGTCCGATGGTCGTCAGGAGACCGACCTTGAAATAGACGTCGTTCGATTGGCTAGAACAGCGTCGCCGCGACCAGCGCCCCGAAAACGCCGATGGGCACCGCGAGAATGACCGAGAAGGGAATCGACCAGCTCTCGTAGAGGGCGGCGAGGCACAGGAACACGACAAGAATGGAAACCGCGTAGAGCAGCGTCGCCTGCGAACCGGCCAGCCGCTCCTGATAGGACAGCCCCGCCCAGGCGGCGGTGTATTTCCCGCCCGCGAGATTGCCGACGAGCTTTTCCATCTTGTCCATGGTTGCGCCCGAACTTGCCCCGGCAGCCTCGGAGCCCTGCAGTTCCACCGCGCTGACGCCATTGAAGCGCGCCAGCGACGGCGGAGCCTGCTCCCAGCTGGTGCTGGCGAAGGAGGAAAAAGGCACCATCTCGCCCTGGTTGTTCTTGGCGTACCAATAACGGAGATCGTCGGGGCGCATGCGGTAAGGGGCGTCACCCTCGACATAGACCGGGTCGATGTCGTCGTCATAAACGAAGTCGTTGACATGCGTGCCGGCGAAGGCCGTGCTGATCAACGAATTGACCGCGCTCAGATCGATGCCGAGCGCCCCGGCCTTGGCGTGGTCGACATTGATCTTGAGTTGGCTTTCCAGCGTCTTGGTGTTGCCGCGCACATTCTGGATGTCGGGATCGCGCTCGGCCTGGTCGGCAAGATCGTTGCTCGCCTTCATAAGCGCGTCACGGCCCTGATTGCCGGTATCTTCCAGATACATGTCGAACCCGTTGGACTGGCCCAGATGATGGACCGTCGGCGGCTGCAGGACGAATATCTGGGCGTCCCTGATCTTGCGGAAATAGGCCGTCGCGCGCGCCGCGACGGCGGAGGCGGACAGCCGCGGGTCGGTGCGCTGATCGAAATCCTTCAACCGGATAAAGCCCATGGCGCTGTTTTCCCCGCGACGACCCGTAGGAAAATCCGAGCGTCATGAAAACGGCGGCCACCGCGTCCTTTTCATGGTTCAGATAATAGTCCTGGACCACGTCGATCACCTTCTGGGTGCGGTCGGCATTGGCGCCGTCCGGAAGCTGGATCTGCGTGGTCAGCACCCCCTGGTCTTCCTCCGGCAGGAAGGAGGTCGGCAAACGGACATAAAGGAGATAGGCGCCGGCGGCGACGGCCACGAAAACGACGAGCACGCGCAACGGCCGCACCACGAGATACCCGACCGCGCCGACATAGCCGCGCGTAGCCGTGTCCACGCCATGGTTGAACCAGCCGAACCAGCGGCGGGCGCGGCTGTCATGGGAAGGCTTGAGCAGGAGCGCGCAGAGCGCCGGCGTCAGGATGATCGCGACGAGGACGGACAACAGCATGGCGCTGGCGATGGTCACCGAGAATTGCCGGTAGATGACGCCCACCGATCCGGAAAAGAAGGCCATCGGTATGAAGACGGCGGTCAGCACCAGCGCGATGCCGATGAGCGCGCCGGTAATCTCGCTCATCGACTTCTCCGTCGCCTCGCGGGCCGAGAGGCCTTCCTGGTCCATGATGCGTTCGACATTCTCGACAACGACAATGGCGTCGTCGACGAGCAATCCGATGGCCAGCACCATCGCGAACATGGTCAGCGTGTTGATGGAATAGCCGAAGGCCGCAAGGATGCCGAACGTCCCCATCAAGACCACCGGCACGGCGATCATGGGGATCAGCGTGGCACGCAAATTCTGCAGGAAAAGGAGCAGGATGACGAAGACCAGAACGACCGCCTCGATCAGCGTCTCCACCACCTTCCTGATCGACAGGACGACGAACGGCGTCGTCTCGTACGGATAGACGATCTTGACGCCCCGCGGCAGCGAACCGGCCAGCCTGTCGAGCTCCGCGTGAACGGCGTTCGCGGTCGAAATCGCGTTGGCGCCGCTTGCCAGTTGGACGCCAAACCCGGCAGCCGGACTGCCGTTGTAGCTCGATGTCCGGCCGTAGCTCTCAAGTCCGACTTCCACGCGCGCGACATCCTTCAGGAGCACCGTGGAACCGTCGGCGGAATATTTGAGCACGATGGACTTGAATTGATCGGCGGTGCGCAACTGGCTTTGCGCCGTGATGTTGGCGGTAAGCTGCTGCCCCTTGATCGATGGCGAAGCGCCGATGGAGCCGGCGGAGACGTTGACGTTCTGCGCCTTGATCGCATCCGTGACGTCGGCCGGCGTGAGCTGATATTGCAGCAGCGCCATCGGATCGAGCCAGATGCGCATGGCATAGCCGGAGCTGAAGGACTGGATCGAGCCTACCCCGTCCACGCGCTGGATAGGCTCCTCGATGACGCTGGTCTCGATGTTGGCAAGCTGCGAGGAGGTGTATCTGCCGTCCGTCGATATGATGTTGCCGACCATCAGGATGTCCGATGTCGAGCGGGAAACGTTCACGCCCTGCTGCTGGACGCTTTCGGGAAGCGTCGATTCGGTGCGTGAGAGCTTGTTCTGGACATCCACCTGCGCCGTCTCCGGATCGACCGAATTGTTGAAGGTGAGCGTGATGGATGAGGAGCCGACGCGGGACTTCGATTCCATGTAGAGCAGGCCTTCAAGGCCGGTCAGGGCGTCCTCTATCGGTTTGGTCACGGAGTTTTCGACCGCTTCCGCCGTCGCGCCATTGTAGGTCGCGCTGATGCGCACCGTGGTCGGAGCGATCTCCGGATATTGCGAAATCGACAGCGAATAGATCGCCACGACGCCCCCAAGGACAGTGGCAATCGCCAGGACCATGGCGAAGATCGGCCGGGCGATGAAGAAGCTCGCCAACGACCGCGAGCGGCCGATCGCCGTCGGACCGGTGTCCTCGGCCGCGCTCATTGGCTGGTCTTCTTTTCGCTGGCTTGCTCCCCGCCCGCAGCGTCGTTGGTCTTGCCCGAACCGTCGCCGGCGGCCGACGCTTCCTCGACGGAACCGTCCGCACCGATCTTGACGTCTACCGGCGAAACACTCGTTCCGTCCGAAATATATTGCAGGCCGTCCATAACCACCCTGTCGCCCTTGGAGAGGCCGGCGGTCACCACCCAACTGTTCTCATAGATGCGGTCGGTCACAAGTTTGCGGGTTGCGGTCTTGTTGCCTGCATCCACGACATAGACGGCGGCGTCGCCGTCTTTGTCATGCGTCACCGCCTGTTCCGGCACGAGATACGCATTCGGCGTATCGCCGAGGTCGACGGTAGCGCGGACGAACATGCCCGGCAGGAGCGTGCGATGGGGATTGGGGAAGTTCGCGCGCAGCGAAAACGTTCCGGTGCTCTGGCTGACCGTGACTTCCGCGAGATCCATCTTGCCGGTCTGGTCATACTTCGATCCGTCCTCGAGCTGGAGGGTCACTTCGGGCGGCCCCTTGTGCTCGCGGCCGAGACTGCCTGCCCTGAACTTGGCGCGAAGACGCAGAAGATTGGCGCTGCTGTCGACAAGGTCGACATAGATAGGGTCGAGTTGGCGAATTGTGGCGAGCGCGTCGGTCTGGTTGGCGGTGACCAACGCGCCATCGCTGACCGTCGACTTGCCGATCAAACCGGCGATCGGCGCCTTGATCGTGGCGTCGTCGAGATTGATCTGGGCGGTCTTGAGATCAGCCTTCGCCGACGCCAGATCAGCCTGTGCCTGCAGCAGGGCCGCGTGGGCATCATCAATGGCCTGTTTGCTCACAGCGTCGCTCTTGCCGAGTTGCTGCGCCCGGTCGTACTTGCCCTGGGCGTTGGTCACGCTCGCCTGCGCCTTCTGGACCGCGGCGTCGGCAGACGCCTTCGCCGCCTCGAACTTTGTCGGATCGAGTTGGTAAAGCACGTCTCCCGCCTTCACCTCATGCCCTTCGTTGAAGACCCTCTTCAGCACCAGGCCGTCCACCTGTGGCCGTATCTCCGCTGTCCGGAAGGCGACGACGCGGCCGGGCAATTGCGTTTTGAAGGGAACCGCCTGAGGGGTGAGCGAAACCACACCGACCGGCACGTCCTGCGATTTCCGGTTGCCCGGCGCCTGCGCGGAGGAGGTATCGTCGCAACCCGCCAGGGCCGGCGCAAACAGCGCCATCGACAAAAAAACGGCGTAGACGGCCTTTGCGGTCATCCGTGATCCTCTCCGTAGGGGGACGCTCCGCCCTCCCGCTGCAATTCCCCGGAGTTTCGACCATGGGACGAAACTCCAATGCCCGATTATGATTATAGGGGGGTTTGCGCCAACGTCAGTGTCGAAGCCGCCAAATAACCGAAATACGCCTGCACAGGGTCGCCGACGCCAACATGAAACCATCCTGACCCGTAGCAAATTCTGGAATACGCCCTCTCGGAATTGACCACGGCCGCGTCTTGCCCGTACTACCGCTTGCCGGCAAGGCGGGAGCCCTTGCCGGGTGGGAGGAAAGATGTCGCAGGAAGAAGCGGCAGGCGGACGACAAGAGGCCGCCCGGAAAAATGACGGCGGCGATCCCGAGGCGGTGCGCCTCGACGGCGTCACCATCGAATTCGACGTTTCCGGCAAGGAAATCTTTAGGGCCGTCGCCGACGCGCACGTAAAGGTCGGCGCACGGGAATTTGTCGCCATCGTCGGGCCGACGGGATGCGGCAAGTCGACCTTGCTCAACGCCGCCGCCGGTCTGCTCGCACCGGCCGCCGGCCGCGTCGAGATTTTCGGCCAGTCGCTGTCGGGCATCAACCGCAAGGCCGGCTATCTTTTCCAGCAGGACGCGCTGATGCCGTGGAAGACGGCGCTCGACAATGTGGCGATCGGGCTGGAAGTCGCCGGCATCCGGAAAGCGGACTCGAAAACGCGCGCCCGCGAATGGATGGCGCGGGTCGGGCTTTCGGCCTTTTGCGAGCGCTATCCGCACATGCTGTCGGGCGGCCAGCGCAAGCGCGTCGCGCTGGCGCAGGTGCTGATCCGCGATCCGAAGATTATCTTGATGGACGAACCGTTCGGACCGCTCGACGCGCAGACGCGCCTGATCATGGGCGAATTGCTGCTCAAGCTCTGGTCGGACGACCGCAAGGCGGTGATGTTCGTCACCCATGACCTCGAGGAAGCGATCGCGCTTGCCGATCGCGTCATCGTCATGTCGGCGGGGCCATCCGCGCGCATCATCGGCGATTATCCGATCCCGCTGGCCAGGCCGCGCGACATTTCCGAGATCAAGGCCGAGCCGGAATTCCAGCAGGTGCACCGCGAGATATGGCACATGCTGAAAGGTGAGGTCATGAAGGCCTACGGCGCCCGCGAAGCGGGAGGAGAAACGTGACAAGAACCGGTCTCCTTGCCTGGCAGATCGCCGTCGCCGCTGTCATCATAGCCGCCTGGCAGATCGTCTCGACGACAACGCTTGTCGGCGATCCCGACACCATCGCCTTCTTCTTCTCGACGCCGCTTGCGTGGCGAGCCAGATCTGGCGACTGGGTGATCGGCGGAACGATCTGGTACCATCTCTGGATCACGCTTGAAGAATCGATGCTCGCCTTCATCATCGGTTCGCTGGCGGCGATCGTGGTCGGCTTCTGGTTCGCCCGCCAGCCCACTTTGGCGGCCGTGTTCGATCCCTATGTCAAGGCGGCCAACGCGCTGCCGCGCGTCGTGCTGGCGCCGATCTTCACGCTCTGGTTCGGGCTCGGCATCTGGTCCAAGGTCGCGCTTGGCGTGACGCTGGTATTCTTCATCGTCTTCTTCAATGTCTACCAGGGCGTCAGGGAGGTGAACAGGACGGTGCTGTCGAACGCGCGCATGCTCGGCATGAACGAGCGGCAATTGCTGCGCCATGTCTATTGGCCGTCCGCGCTGTCGTGGATGTTCTCCTCGCTGCATACCTCCGTCGGTTTCGCCGTCGTCGGCGCGGTGGTCGGCGAATATCTGGGCGCCGCGGCGGGGCTGGGTTATCTCATACAGCAGGCGGAAGGCGTATTCGACGTCGCCGGCGTTTTCGCCGGCATGTTCGTGCTGGCCGCCTTCGTGCTGGTCATCGACTGGATGGTCACGCTCGTCGAGCGGCGACTGCTCGTCTGGCGGCCGGAAACCGCTAAATCCAATCGGTAGATAAGCAAACATCTACCGCCAAACAGGCCGGCGCGATCCGCAACCGGCCGCTCACCAAGGAGGAAAGCATGAAAGCGATTTTGAAACTGGTAGCCGCCGGGACGGCGCTGCTCGCCATGAGCAGCATGTCGATTGCCGCGGGAAAGGTCACGCTCGCCATCGGCGGCGCATCCTGCCTGTGCTATTTGCCGACCGTTCTCTCCAAGCAATTGGGTGAATACAAAAAGGCCGGGATCGATGTCGATCTGGTCGATTTCAAGGGTGGCTCGCAATCGCTGACCGCCGTTCGGCGGCAGCGCCGATGTCGTCTCGGGCTATTTCGACCACACTGTCGAGCTTGCCGCCAAGAAGCAGCACCTCGCATCCTTCGTCATCTACGACCGCTATCCCGGTCTGGTGCTTGTGGTGTCGCCGAAAGAGACCGGCAAGATCAAATCGGTGAAGGATCTGGACGGCAAGAAGGTGGGCGTCAGCGCGCCCGGTTCCTCGACCGACTTCTTCCTGAAATATCAGCTGACCAAGGCTGGCCTTAAGACAGACGCGGCGTCCGTCATCGGCGTTGGCCTCGGCGCCACCGCCGTTGCCGCCATGGAACAGGGCCAGATCGACGCCGCCGTGATGCTCGATCCCGCCGTCACCGTGCTTCAGAACAAGTACAAGGATTTGACCATCCTTTCCGACACGCGCACCCAGAAGGATACCGAAGCGGTGTTCGGTGGCGATTATCCCGGCGGCGCCTTCTATACGCGTCCCGAATGGATGAAGGCGCATCCCAAGGAGACGCAGGCCATGACCAACGCCATGGTCGCGACGCTGAAATGGATCCACAGCCATAGCGCCAAGGAGATCATGGCCAAGATGCCGGAGAACCTGGTCGGCCCGCACAAGGACGCCTATCTGGCGGCGTTGAAGAACACGATCCCGATGTATTCGACGACCGGCCTCATGGATCCCAAGGGCGCGCAAGCCGTGCTCGACGTGTTCAAGATCGGCTCGCCGGACGTGGCCAAGGCCGACATCGACATCACCACGACCTACACGAACGACTACGTGAAGAAGGCCGACACGGCCGCCAAGTAAATAGCTTGCATTCGTCCGCGCGCCCGAAATCCGGTGTCGCGCGGGTGAGTGACTATTCCATGACCGCGCTGTGATCCATCGGCGCGGAGCTGTGCGAGGGCTTGCGCAGCAGCAGGATCAGCGGCACCGCCGCGATCGACAGGATCATCATCAGCTTGAAATCGTCGGCATAGCTGATGATGGTCGCCTGCAACGTGACCAAACCGTCCAGCGCCGCCCGTCCGGCGGCGGTGTAGGGGCTGAGCGCCTCTGCGATGGCCGGATTATGGAACGCCGGATTGAACGGCGTCACATAGGTCGCAATGCTGGCGTGATTGACCTGCGTGTTCTCGACAAGCAGCGCCGAAACGACTGAAATGCCGACGCTCGAGCCGATATTGCGCGACAGATTGTAAAGACCGGTGCCTTCCGCGCGTTTTTCCGGCGCCAGCGTCGCGAAGGTGATCGTCGTCAATGGCACGAACAGGAAGCCCAGTCCCGCTCCCTGGATGAAACCGGTGGTGATGATCGTCCATTGCGAGACATCCGGCGTCCAGCCCGCCATGTCTTCCATCGCCCATGCCGTGACCAACAGGCCGGCGAGCAGGAGCCATCTTGTGTCGACCTTGCCGATGAGTCGGCCGACGATGAACATGCAAACCATCGTGCCCAGCCCGCGCGGCCCCATGACGATGCCGGCCGTGACGACGGGGTAGCCCATCAACGTCTGGAGATAGGGCGTCATCAGCGCCAGCGACGCCAGATAGGTGATGCCGATGATGAAGATGAAGAACATCCCGATGGTGAAATTGCGGTCGAGGAAGAGCGCCGGATTGACGAAGGTCCCCTTGGCCGTGAAGGTATGCACCAGGAAGATGTAGAAGGCCGATCCGCAGACGATCGCCTCGATGATGATTTCGCCCGACGCAAACCAGTTGAGCTGCTCGCCGCGATCGAGAACCATCTGCAGCCCGGCGATGGCGACGGAGAGCGCTCCGAAGCCGAGCCAGTCGAGCCGCGCCTTGAATCCGTCAACGTCTCGGTGACGAAGACCGAAACGCCGAAAAAGGCCATCGCGCCGATCGGGACGTTGATGTAGAAGACCCAGCGCCAGCTCGCATGGTCGGTCAGCCAGCCGCCGAGCACGGGACCGAGCACCGGCCCGACCATGACCGAAATGCCGAACATCGCCATCGCCTTGCCGCGCTCCTCTACCGAGTAGATGTCGAGCAGGATACTCTGCGCCAGCGGCACCAGCGCCGCCCCGAAGAGGCCCTGCAGCAGCCGAAAGCCGACGATCTGCAGCAGCGATTGGGCAAAGCCGCACAGCACCGACGCCACGACGAAGCCGGTGATGGAAACGAGCAGGATGCGCTTGCGCCCGAAACGGTTGGCCAGGTAGCCCGATGGCGGCGTCATCACGGCGGCGGCCACGATATAGGAGGTCAGCACCCAGTTGATCTGGTCCGCACTCGCCGAAACGCTGCCCTGGATATAGGGCAACGCGACGTTGGCGATGGTGGTGTCCAGCGCCTGCATGATGACCGCCAGGATCACGCAGGCGGTGATCGCCCCGCGATGCGCAACGGCGAGCGTCGGGCTGGAGGTGGATGCGCTAGCCATTCTTCTTGCCGAAACGGTCGATCAGGTCCTGAACGAACATGGGCAGGCCGCGCGCATGGCCGGTGTCGACACCGACCTCGACGCTCATTCCACCCCTCAGTGGCGGCTTGCCGGCGGCGTCCTCGATGGTCACGCGCATGGGAATGCGCTGCACGACCTTGACCCAGTTGCCCGAGGTGTTCTGGGCCGGCAGCAGCGAGAAGCTCGACGACGAAGCCGGGCTGACGCTGGCGACGGTGCCGTGCCACTCGAAGTCGGGATAGGTGTCGACGCTGATCGTCGCCTTCTGTCCCGGGCGCACATAGGTGAGTTCGGTTTCCTTGGGATTGGACTCGATCCACAGATCGGTCGAGGAGACGAGGCTGAAGGCCGGCTGCGAGGATTCCAGATACCGGCCGACCTGAAGCGCGTCGACATTGGTGACAACGCCGTTGAAGGGCGCCTTCACCACGGAGTCGTTGAGGTCGCGCTGGGCGTCGTCCACCGCCGTCTTGGCCTGGATGTAGAGCGGATTTCTGCTCGACCGGCTGGTCCGGATCTCCGCCAAGCTGCGCCAGCACGCCCTGGGCCTGGGCCTTGGCGACCGTGACCTTCTGCTCGGCAACCGTCAGGTCGTGCCTGGCCTGGTCGAAGCTGGCCTTGGAGGCGATGGAGGTCGCCAGCAAATCCTGCTGGCGTTTGAGGCTGGCCTGGTAATAGGGCACGTCCGCCTCCGCCTGCGCGATCTGCGCCTCCATCTGCTGATAGGTGGCTTTCAGCGTCAGGACCTGGTTGCGCACCGTGCCGAGTTGGGCTTTCGCCGCCTGCAACGCGCTATCGAACGAGGCGGGCTTTAGGCGAAACAGCACCTGACCTTTCTTGACGGCTTCGTTGTCGTGCACGTCGATTTCCGAGACGGTGCCCGAAACGTCGGTGGAGACGCTCAGCGACCGCGACCGGATATAGGCGTTGTCGCTGGTCATCACCTTGCCGCCCACGACGTAGTAATAGCCGCCGGCGATCAACGCGATGGGCAGCAGCGCAAACAGGACGGGCCGCTTCCAGTTGCGCTTTTCCCGGACCGGCGCCACGGATGCGGGCTGCGGCGGACGGACGGTAACGGTTTCTGGCTCCATCGGCTCGGGCGCGACGGGGGATTCCAGTTCGTCATCCTTGATGACTGTGCCGGATTTCAACGTTTCGCTTCTGTTGCCGAGCTGGATCACCCGGCCATCGGCCTCGTCATCCCGTTCGGGTTCGTCTTCGTAACGCCTGTCCGTCGAACTTACGCTATCCATCAATTTTCTCCTGATCCGCGACTGGCTGCGCACAGGCCGCGAGCAGATTGGATTTCATTTGGCAAAGGGTCTTGAGGAGTTTGGTCTCCTGCGCTTCCGGGAGGCCGGCAAAGGCCTCGCCGCGCGTCGCACGGCCCATGCCGCGCATCACCTCAAGAAGCGGAAGGGCCTCCGGCCTCAGATAGAGCAGCCATGCCCTGCGATCGGTTGGATGCTGTCGGCGCTCCACGAGCCCGCGCGCTTCCATCTTGTCGAGCAGGCGGGCAAGCGTAATCGGCATGATCTCGATGAGATCCGCCAATCCGGCCTGATTGATGCCTTCGTTGCGCTCGAGATAGGCCAGCACCTGCCACTGGGCGCGAGTGAGCCCGGAAAGACGCGAACGTTGCTCGAACCGTTTGCGCAGCAGCCGTGCTACATCGTGCAGCACGAAGCTGACATTGGAGGATGACGCTGTCATTGAATTGTATGCGTGCTTCTAATAACTGTGCTTATGATCTCGATCACATAAGCCCGTTTGCTGCGCTGCACAAGACGCAGGGCGGTTAGATGCGATCACAAAATCATGACTTTCGGGTTCGATGCGGCATGTCTGGCATGCAAAAAAGGAGATTGACGCATGAAACGGTTGGCACTGGCGAGCGCCGGGCTCCTTATGGTCTGCGCAAACGCGGCCGCGGCGGACAACCCCGTGCAATGCGCCGGCGCGGCGATGCTGGGGGCGGCCCAGTTGGTCTGCAGCCATGTCGACAACAAGGCCCCGGCGCAACTGTGCACGTTCACCTGGTCGCTGCATTCCAACAGCGATGGCGCCAAGGTGGAG
The DNA here is from genome assembly GCA_963752795.1 of uncultured Alphaproteobacteria bacterium. Taxonomy (GTDB): domain Bacteria; phylum Pseudomonadota; class Alphaproteobacteria; order Rhizobiales; family Rhizobiaceae; genus Mesorhizobium_L. The sequence continues at coordinate 744,420 of CAVVZH010000001.1, read as the reverse complement.
GACGGCACTTTCCTGCTGCAGCCCGGCGCAAAGAACGTCATGGTCTATCAGGCCAGCGGCTTCGACAGCGCCCTGTCGCAGCCGATCGTGCTGTGCCATGGCCGCAAGGATAAAAACTGACCACGCGACGCGGACCCGCGCGGTCTTCTTTCACCACTCGCTGCTTGACATTCCGCCGCCGGCACCCGATTTCCTTGCGTCCGTAAAAGCTCGTCACAGGAGACTGCGCCCCATGGCCGAACCCCGACGAACGACCCAGCCACGAACGCACCCGGCGCAAACAACGATAGATGCCGGAGAGGTCGAGCGCTTTTCAGCCCTGTCGGCCGAATGGTGGAACCCCAACGGCAAGTTCCGTCCGCTGCACAAATTCAATCCGGTGCGCCTTGCCTATATCCGCGACAATGTCGCCGCGCGCTTCGGCCGCGACCCGCGCGCCGCCCATCCCTTCAAGGGATTGCGTTTTCTCGACATTGGCTGCGGCGGCGGCCTCTTATGTGAACCGATGGCCCGGCTGGGCGCGGAAGTGGTCGGCGCGGACGCGTCGGCCACCAATATCGAGGTCGCCCGGCTGCACGCGACCGAAAGCGGGGTGACGGTCGACTACCGCGCGACCACCGCCGAAGCGCTCGCCGATTCGGGCGAGAAATTCGACGTGATCCTCAACATGGAGGTGGTCGAGCACGTTTCCGACATTAACCTCTTCATCGCCAAATGCGCCGAGATGGTGAAGCCTGACGGAATCATGTTCATCGCCACGATCAACCGCACGCTCAAGGCGCTCGGGCTGGCCATCATCGGCGCCGAATATGTGCTGCGCTGGCTGCCGCGCGGCACGCACCAGTTCGGCAAGTTGGTCCGGCCCGGAGAGCTCGAACAGGCTCTCGCCAATGCGGGCATGCGCGTTTCCGACCGCACCGGCGTCGTCTACAACCCCCTCGCCGACCGCTGGCAGCGCTCGAAGGACATGGACGTCAACTACATGGTGCTGACGGAGCGGACGCCTACCTGATTCAGGAAGGACGCGCCTGTGCCTCGGCGCTGATTTGCGCCCTGGTCGTCATGGCGACGCCGGCCATGATGATGGCGGCGCCTGCCCACGTCGCCAATTGATAGCGCTCTCCAAGGAAGACCGTTCCCGCGACCAGCCCGAGCGCCGCCGCCACGTAGCCGATCTGGCTGAGATAGACCGGACCGCCAACCGCCTGCAGACGAAAGAAGAAGGCAAACATCGCCGCTGACGCCGCGGCTTGCGCGATGGCGAGCAACGGAACGCCAATAAGCGGCGCGACCGGCACTCCGCCTGTGTAAAGCAGCGAAACCACGATCAGCATCGCCGCCGACGCCAGATGACTGCCGGCTGCAAGCTCGATCGGGCCGGCATCCTTCGGCCAGTCGAGCGTCCGGTAGATGTTTCCCGACGCCAGGCTGAGCGGAATGAGCAGGCCCGCGCCGACCCATAGAAGATCCGCCGGCCGCCCCGCCTCGCCCCGCGTCATGGAGACGATGATCGCCCCGGCAAACCCGACCGCGATGCCCGCGATCCCGAGCGCGCTCGGCCGTTTCATGCGCAGGAGGATGGAAAGCGTCAGCGTGATGACCGGCGACAGCGTGAACATGATGCCGGTGAAGCCGGCGCCAAGATGCGGGATAGCCGAAAGGATCAGAAGGTTCGGGAATGCATAGGAAATCGCCGCCGTAATGGCGAAATAGCGCAGCTTCCCCGCTGTTGGCCGCCTCGCCTTGCCGCTCGCTGCAAGCGCGACCAGAAGCACCACGCCGGCGCCGAAGGAGATCACGAACGCCCAGATCACCGGGGCGACGCCCGCCGCGCCCGCCAGCTTGCCGAAGGGCAATGTCAGGCCGAGCAGGCTACCGGTGACCAGAAGGAGTCCGGCGGCGGAGTTCCACAATTGAGCCAAGGGGGATTCTCGACATCGGTTGCAGGGATATTCCGGCTCTACCGGTCGATCAGTTCCGGTCCTCCGGAAACACCGGTATCGGCATGAATTCGACGCCGTCCTCGGCCAGGCCCTTGACCTCGTCGGGTGTCGCCTCGCCATAGATGCCGCGCGCGTCGGTCTCGCCGAAATGAATTTTTCGCGCTTCCTCGGCGAATTTGTCGCCAACATAGTCGGCGTTCTCGCGCATCTTCTCCGACAGCGCCTTCAATTGCGCCATCGCCTTCTTCTGCTCCTCGCCCATGGCGAGCGCCATATGCTCGCGCTTGCGCCCGGTGGAGACGGAAGGCGCCATCAGCGCCTTCTGGACCTTGGCGGAGCCGCATTCCGGGCAGGCAATCAGTCCGCGCTTTTGCTGAGTCTCGAAATCCTCGGAGTTGCGGAACCAGCCATCGAAGGAATGCTCATGCTGACAGGCGAGCGAAAATCGGATCATGACGCCTTCCGGCGTTCGGCGGGCGCGACGGCGGCTGTCCGGACCGTGAATTCCCGCGCGTTCTTCAAATTCGGGATCTTGGCGCGGGCGGCGGTAACCTCGGCCACATCGATGTCGGCGACGATGACACCGGGTTCGTCATGATCGGCCTCGGCGACGATGCGCCCCCACGGATCGACGATCATCGAATGTCCGAACGTCTCGCGCCCGTCCTCGTGCAGGCCGCCTTGGGCCGCGGCGATCAGCCAGGCGCCGTTCTCGATGGCGCGCGCACGCAACAATATATGCCAGTGCGCTTGCCCCGTCTGCCGGGTGAAGGCCGCCGGCGCCGTCAGGATTTGCGCGCCGGCCAACGCCTGCGCGCGGAACAATTGCGGAAAGCGCAGATCGTAGCAGACGGCGAGGCCGAGAGCCGCCTCCGGCAAATCCGCCACCACCGTTTCCTCGCCCGGCGCGTAGGTCGACGATTCACGCCAACTCTCGCCATTGTCGAGATCGACGTCGAACATGTGGATCTTGTCGTAGGTCGTTATAAGCGCGCCTTCAGGGTCGAACAGGAAGGCGCGGTTAGCGACCTTGCCGTCCTCGCGCGCGATCGCCGTCGAGCCGACATGAATATAGATGCCGAGTTCGGCGGCAAGCCGCCCGGCGGTGCTCACCACGAGATCGGACGATTGCGGCCTGAGCGACGCGAACAACGACTTGCGGTCGCGCTGCAGCGCCCCGGTCATTTCCGGAGACTGGACGTATCGAGCGCCCTGCGCCGCCGCACCCCGCACCAGCGCCTCGAAATCAGCGGCATTCTTCGCCGTATCCGTGCCAGACCGCATCTGCACCGCCGCTACCCTGAAATCGGTCATGATTTTTTCTCCCTTACGCCGCCGCGCCACCCGAGAGCAGCGGGTCGAGCCGGCCCTGCGCGTCGAGCGCGTGCAATTCGTCCGAGCCGCCGACATGATGGCCGCCGATGAATATCTGCGGAAACGTCGCGCGGCCATTGGCACGCTGGATCATTTCCTGCCTGAGTTCGGGTGAAAAACTGGCATCATGCTCGGTATAGGAGACGCCCTTCTTGTCAAGCAACCGCTTCGCGGCCACGCAATAGCCGCACATCGCCCTCGTGTAGATCGTCACGTCAACCATTGCTGCAAACCAAGCCCCTGTTGATCCCCCTATATAGTCGTTGCCTCGTCGGGCCGAAAGTCCCCGGGCAGCACGCGCGCAAAGGTGAGCACATCCACCGCCGCCGCGCCGCTGCGCTTCAGCGCGCGCGCAACCGCCGAAACCGTGGCGCCGGTGGTATAGACGTCATCCACCACCAGCACCCGGCGGCCGCGAACCTTGATGTCGGCTTCCATCGGCACGCGGAAGGCGCCGCGCACATTGTCCTCGCGTTCGCGCGCTCCGAGCCCGACCTGCTGGCGGGTGAGCTTCGTGCGCGCCAGCGCCATCGGCTCGAACGGCTTTTCCGCGCCGCGCGCCAGCGCCCGCGCCAGTTCCGCCGACTGGTTGAACCGCCGCCACAGGAAACGCCGCCGGTGCAGCGGCACCGGCACGATCAAATCGGCATCCTTCAGCAATTCCGCGCCGGCGCGCGCCATCCAGCCGGCCATCCATGGCGCGAGATCTGTTCGATCGTGGTATTTCAGCCCCTGCACCATGCGCCTTGCAACGTCGTCATAAGAGACCGCCGCGCGGGCCCTTGCAAAGGGCGGCGGATTGGCGATGGCGTCCGCCGAGAGGAACCCGTCGCCCATGTCATGGGAAAACGGCGTCCCCATCACCTCGCACCACGGCTTTTCGAGAAAGCGGATTTTCGGCCAGCATTCGCCGCACAACGTGCCGGGTCGCACGACCAGCCGTCGGCATCCCGCGCACATCGGCGGAAACAGCACGCCAACGCTCCAGGCGGCCATCGCCGTCAAGCCCTTGATATAAGCCGGGCGATCCGTCAGTGCATTCATGAGGCCACGCATAGCAGAAACCGACCCGCATATCGACGGAGATGAACGAATCGATGGAGAAGGTTTTCGACCAGGCGCTGCTGATTGCCCGAAAGAAACGCGCCGCGAAGGCCGGCGTGGCGGGCGCGGATTTTCTCATGCGCCGCACGGCCGACGATCTGGACGAACGGCTTGCGACGATCGACCGCCGTTTCGCCGCGGCGACGACGCTTTTTTGCCAGACACAAGCCGCCGGCGACACCCTGCGGGCAAGCGGCAAGGTCGACGAAATTCTTCGCGTGGAGGCGGACCCCGCCTTGCTTGGTGGCCAGGACGGCAAGGTAGCCGCGCCGGAAACGGTGCCGCTGCCACCCGAAAGCATTGATCTCGCCGTCTCGCTGCTCGCGCTGCATTCGATGAACGACATCCCCGGCATGCTGATCCAGATCAGGCGCGCGCTGCGGCCGGACGGGTTGTTTCTCGGCGCGCTGGCGGGCGCCGGCACATTGGCCGAATTGCGTGAAAGCCTGCTTGTCGCGGAGACCGAATTACATGGCGGCGCAAGCCCGCGCGTCGCGCCTTTTGTCGATGTCCGGGATGCCGGTGGCTTATTGCAGCGCGCCGGTTTCGCCTTGCCGGTCGCCGATACCGAAACGATCCGCGTGCGCTACGATTCGCTATTTGAACTGATGCGCGATCTTCGCGCCATGGGCGAAACAAGCGTGCTCGCGGCGCGCCCCCGGCGTCCCGTTTCGCTGGCGTTTTTCCGGCGCGCGGCGGAAATCTACGCCGAGCGGCATGCCGATCCGGACGGGCGCATTCGCGCGACGTTTCAGATTGTGTGGCTGTCGGGATGGGCTCCGCACGCCTCGCAGCAAAAACCGCTGGAACGTGGCAGCGCGACGATCAGCCTTGCCAAGGCGCTCTCCGAAAACGGTGGATGACACCCTTCCCGACACACGGATCAATGATAATTGAAGGCTTCGTTGATCTTGCTGCTGTTGTCACCGAACATGAATTGCAGCCCACTGGCGAACTTGCCGACGCCGACGACGATAGCCAGCGAGAGAAGCACGGCGATCAGGCCGTACTCGATCGCGGTTGCGCCGCTTTCGTCTTTCATGAATCGCTGGAACATTTTGCGCCTCGCATTCCCTTCATTCGGGAATATATCGGTGGCGCGTTAAAAAAGGTTAAGGCGACGGGCTTAACCCGGGCTTAAGAAACGCAGGGGATTTGGGCGTTCGAAAAAACCGGCGGCTGTTTGACTTCTTTCAGCAATCGCCGGTGCGCACGCCGTTCAGATGGATGACGCAGACAGAACGCGGCGTTTTCTGGAGAACGCTGCGGTGGAGCGTGTAGATTCCGTTCGAATCGAGCGGGTTGATCGAGCCGGTCGTCACGCGATCGACGCCCAGGGGAGTGCCAATACCGGCGAGACGCTCCTGCTTTTCGAGCACCGGAGCCAAGAGGAGAGCAAACGCAATCGCCACCGAGCCGAACAGCAGCGCGATCCTGACAGCGCCGCTTTGCACCACCGCGATCCGCGAATCCCTTTGGACGCGCACTTTTTCCCATTCAGCTTCGTTGAACATGCTTTGCCCCGTCCATTCCCGATGCGCCCGCTCGCCCCATGTGGCGCAGGCGCCGAAGATCCGTTCAATCTTTCACGGCCGGATAAAGGATTGATTAACGCTGGAGGCGGGGCTCACAGCAAATCGATGAGATGCGAAATCAGCGGTTCGTCGGCAGGCGGCATGGGATAATCGCGCATGTCGCGCGGCCGAACCCATTTGAGGGTCTGGCCCTCGCGCGGCGTTGGCGTTCCCCAGAAGCGGCGGCAGACATATAGCGGCATCAGGAGATGGAAAGCCTCATAGCGATGGCTGGCGAAGGTGAGAGGCGCCAGGCAGGCGATCTTCGTTTCTATGCCCAGCTCTTCCTTCAGTTCACGCACGAGAGCTTCCTCGGGCGCTTCTCCCGGCTCGAGCTTGCCGCCCGGAAATTCCCACAGCCCGGCCAGCGTCTTGCCCTCCGGGCGCCGTGACATCAGCACCCGCCCGTCGACATCGACCAGCGCGCACGCGACCACGAGCAGCAGCGGCTTGGATAGGCTCGCCAAGGCCTATTCTTTCGGGGGACGGCGGTAATAATACCGGTAGATTTCCCGGAAGCCCAACGATCCGTACAGGGCGCGGGCTGCCTCGTTATCGGCCTCCACCTGCATCCAGGCCATGCGCGCGCCGCGCGACCGCGCCCATTTCATGGCCGACAGCATGGTTCGCCGGCCAAATCCCTTGCCGCGCTCCCCCGCCGCCGTCGCGACCTCGAAAAGCCCCGCCAGATCGCCGTCATGAACGCAGATAGCCGTCGTCACGGGCTGCTTTTCGTGCTCCAGAACGAAAAGCCCCGCCGTCGGTTCGATCGAACCGATGATCTCGGAGAGGCCGGGACGCGACGCCGGGTCGAGGCTCTCGATCCGGATGGCGGCGTTGATGAAGCGAACCACGTCCTTGAGCGGTATCTGATCCATCGCATCATTGATCGCGGGCCCGTCGAGCGGCATGCGCATCACCAGCGACTCATTGAAGCGCGACCAGCCTTTCTCGTCGAGATGGCGGGCGAGCACGTCGCCCGAAAGCGGCGACATGCGAAAAGTCAGCGGGCGTCCATAGGCCTCGAAGCGCCGGCCCGCCAACGCAATTCGCTCATCCAGGCGCGTCGTGTCCGAAGGGTCGAGCGGGTTGACGGAGTTGAGCCGCTTGGCCGGAAGCCCGGCCGTCAGCCTTATGGCCCAGGTGCCGTCATAATGGACCGACGCGGCGGGCCATGACCTGAACCCCGCCGCTTCGTAGCGTCGGACCGTCGCCAATTCGAAAGGTGCCGGACGCTCGGAGGTCATCGCGGACAAGTCAGCTCCTGTAGTCGCCATTGATGGCGACATACTCCTTGGTCAGGTCACAGGTCCAGACCGTCGCTTTGCCTCTGCCGATTCCGAGGTCCACGCCGATGCGGATTTCGTCCCGTTTCATGTATTCGGATGTGTCGTGTTCGGAATAATCCGGGTCGCGCTCCCCCCATGCGCCACGCGGATATCGCCAAACCGGATGGAAAGCCGGTCGCGGTCCGCCGGCTCGCCGGCCTTGCCGACGGCCATCACCACGCGGCCCCAATTGGCATCCTCGCCAGCCACCGCCGTCTTGACCAGCGGAGAATTGGCGATCGCCAGCGCAATCCGCTTGGCCGAGCGCGACGATTTCGCGCCGGTCACGGCAATTTCGATTTCCTTGCGCGCGCCCTCGCCGTCCCGGACCACCTGCAGCGCCAGATTCTTCAATATCCTGTTGAGCGCCCGGCGGAACGGCGCCAGACGCGGGTCGCTTGCGTCCTCGATCAGCGGCGCGCCCCGCTTTCGCGCCGCCCCGGTTGCGAACAGAAGCAGCGTGTCGCTGGTCGACGTGTCGCTGTCCACCGTGACGGCGTTGAAACTCTTGCCGACGCCCTTGCGCAAGATATCCTGCAACACGGGCGCGGCGACCGGCGCGTCCGTCGCCACGAAGGAGAGCATGGTCGCCATATCGGGCGCGATCATGCCGGCGCCCTTGGCGATGCCGTTGATCCTCACCTCCGCCTCACCCAGACGAACCGTCGCGGTCGCGTATCTTGGGATAGGTGTCGGTGGTCATGATCGCCTTGCCGGCATCGGGCCAGCCATCGGGCGAAGCGTCGCGCACGAGGTCGTTCAGAAGGTGTGTATAACGGCTGGCGTCGAGCGGTTCGCCAATGACGCCGGTCGAGGCCAGGAATACCTCCCCGGCCGCGCAGCCAGCCGCTTTTGCCGCCGCGTCGCCCGTCAACCGCGTCGTCTCACGTCCCTTCAGGCCAGTGAATGCATTGGCATTGCCAGAATTGACCACCAGCATCCGCGCCGATCCGCCACAAAGGTTCTCCCGGCAGAAATCGACGGGAGCGGAAGGGCATTTCGAGCGCGTGAAAACCCCGGCGACTGTCGTGCCGGGGTCGAACGCCATGACCATCAGATCGGTGCGTCCCTTGTATTTGATACCGGCCTCGGCGGTGGCGATGCGCACGCCGCCGATGACCGGCATCTTGGGAAAACGCTTGGGAGCGAGGGGGGAGACGGCGGTCGACATGGGCGATCCGTGCGGCGCTTACTGCGCGCCGTCGATCGCGTCGACCTGCTTCTTCAGGTCGGCGTCGGTGATGTCGATCTTGGCGGCCGCGCGCGCTTTCTTGACCAGGTCGAAATACTTTTCGCGCAGGATCACCTGGCGAAGCTGGTCCTTGACCGCGTCGAAAGCAGGCGGCTGCTTGGTGCGCTTGTCCTCGACCTTGATGACATGCCAGCCGAACTGAGTCTTGACCGGCTGCTCGGTGTACTTGCCGACATCGAGCGCGAAGGCCGCCTTCGAAAAGTCGGGCACCATCTGGTCTTCGGTGAAATAGCCGAGGTCGCCGCCCTGCGGCGCCGCGCCGTCGGTCGATTTTTCCTTGGCCAGTTTTTCGAAATCGGCGCCATTGTCGAGTTGCTTGATGATCGCCTCGGCCTCTTCCTTGGTCTTCACCAGGATATGGCGGGCGTGGATCTCGTTCACCGGCGGCTGCTTGGCCATTTCCTCGTCATAGCGCTTGTGCAATTCGGCGTCGGTGATTTTGGACGCGACCTCCTGATCCACAAGCGCGCTGTGCAGCGCGCGCTGACGCAGCAACTCCATGCGCCGCTGGAATTCCGGATCCTTGTCGATCCCATCGGCGATGGCCTTGTCGGACAACACCCGGATTTCGATCATCGCCGAAAGCGCGGCGGCCCGGCGCTGCTCAGGCGGCAGTTTAGCGAATTGCGGATCGAGATCGGTTTCGCCCAGTTCGACATCCGCCTCGGTGATCGGCTTGCCGTTGACATTGGCAAGTACCGTATCGGGCGGCGGCGTCGGCTTGGCGGCCTCGGCCGCGGGGGCTGCCGTGGCGGCGGGCGCTGTCTTTGCCGCGTCGTCCGCGCTTGCGGGGCCGGCGACGAGAAGCATGGCCGCGAAGGCCAGGCCGGCGCAAGCCGGAAGGGAAAGACGGGGAGTTGATGGCATAGGGACTTCTCCGGTGAGGGGTTTCGAAGCAGCCGTAAACCAGCCCGAATGTGGCGGAATTCCGCCCGCCGGAGAGCATGACTGCAACGTTGACATCGCTTGTGGCCCCTCTTATCTGTCCTTAATCTATGCGTCCAGAACCGTTTTCCGGACGCTTTTTTGATTGACCTCCGCTTTCAAGCCTCGGCAGCGGACTCCGTCGGCCCGAAAGCCGGCGCTATTCTGATTGAAAGGACCATTTGATGGTCAGCGTTGGCGGACTTGCCAAAAAAATATTCGGTTCTTCCAATGACCGGCGCGTCAAATCGCTGCGGCCACGCGTCGAGGCGATCAACGCCATGGAAAACGAGATGCAGGCGCTGTCGGACGACGAGTTGCGCGCCCGCACCGACCAGTTCCGCAAGGACATCGAGAACGGCGCTACGCTTGAGGATCTTCTGGTCCCGGCCTTCGCCACGGCGCGCGAGGCGGCCAAGCGCGTGCTCGGCATGCGTCCATTTGACGTACAGCTTGTCGGCGGCATGGTGCTCGACCAGGGTTCCATCGCCGAAATGCGAACCGGCGAAGGCAAAACGCTGGTCGCCACCCTGCCGGTCTATCTCAATGCCCTCGCCGGAAAGGGCGTTCATGTCGTCACCGTCAACGACTATCTGGCGACGCGCGATTCGGAATGGATGGGCCGTATCTATAAATTCCTCGGGCTGAGCGTCGGCGTCATCGTCCACGGTATGGATGATGACGAGCGCAAGGCGGCTTACGCCTGCGACGTCACCTACGCCACCAACAACGAACTTGGCTTCGACTATCTGCGCGACAACATGAAATACGAGCGCGACCAGATGGTCCAGCGCGGCCATAGCTATGCGATCGTCGACGAGGTCGATTCGATCCTGGTCGATGAGGCACGCACGCCGCTTATAATTTCCGGTCCGCTGGAGGACCGCTCGGAAATGTACAATACCGTCGACGCCTACATGCTTCAGTTGAAGCCGGAAGACTACGAGATCGACGAGAAGCAGAAGACCTCGACCTTCACGGAGGAGGGCACCGAGAAGATCGAGAACCTGCTCAAGGACGCGGGCCTGCTCAAGGGCGAGTCGCTTTACGACGTCGAGAACGTCGCCATGGTCCACCACGTCAACAACGCCCTCAAGGCGCACCAGCTTTTCACCCGGGACAAGGACTACATCGTCCGCGACAACGAGATCGTCATCATCGACGAGTTCACCGGCCGCATGATGCCGGGCCGGCGCTATTCCGAAGGCCTGCACCAGGCCCTGGAGGCCAAGGAACACGTCGCCATCCAGCCCGAGAACCAGACCCTCGCCTCGATCACCTTCCAGAATTATTTCCGCATGTACGAGAAGCTGGCCGGAATGACCGGCACGGCGGCGACGGAAGCCGAGGAATTCGGCAACATCTACAATCTCGACGTCGTCGACATCCCGACCAATCTGCCCGTCATCCGCAAGGACGAGGACGACGAGGTCTACCGCTCTGTCGAGGAGAAATACAAGGCGATCGTCAACGAGATCCGTGCCGCCAGCGAGAAGGGCCAGCCGATTCTGGTGGGCACTGTCTCGATCGAGAAATCCGAGCTTCTGGCCGACAGGCTGCGCAAGGAAGGCGTCAAGGGCTTCGAGGTTTTGAACGCCAAGCACCATGAGCGCGAGGCGACCATCGTCGCTCAGGCCGGCCGGCCCGGCGCCATCACCATCGCAACCAACATGGCCGGGCGCGGCACCGACATCCAGCTTGGCGGCAACGCCGATCTGCGCATCGAGGAAGAACTGGGCGACATGCCCGAAGGACCCGAACGCACCGAAAAGGAACGCGCCATCCGCGAGGATGTGCAGCGCCTGAAGGAAAAGGCGCTCGCCGCCGGCGGCCTTTACGTCCTCGCTACCGAACGCCACGAATCGCGCCGCATCGACAACCAGCTTCGCGGCCGCTCAGGCCGCCAGGGCGATCCCGGCCGCTCGAAATTCTACCTGTCCCTGCAGGACGACCTGATGCGCATCTTCGGCTCCGAGCGCATGGACGGCATGCTGAAGAAGCTTGGCCTGAAAGAAGACGAGGCCATTATCCATCCCTGGATCAACAAGGCCCTCGAAAAGGCGCAGACGAAGGTCGAGGCGCGCAATTTCGACATCCGCAAGAACCTCCTGAAATATGACGACGTGATGAACGACCAGCGCAAGGTCGTCTTCTCGCAGCGCCTTTCGCTGATGGACGGCGAAAACCTCGAGGAGACCGTCGGAGAAATGCGCGAGGACGTGATCGCCGATCTCGTCAACCGCCATATTCCCGAGCGCGCCTATGCCGAGCAATGGGATGCGGTGGGTCTCAAGGAGGGCATCCAGCAGTTCCTCAATCTCGACCTGCCGGTCGAGGAATGGGTCAAGGAAGAGGGCATCGCCGAGGAGGAAATCCGCGAGCGCCTCACCCACGCCGTAGAGGCGGCGGTGAAGGACCGCGCCGAACGTTTCGGCCCGGAGATCATGACCTACGTCCAGAAATCGATCGTCCTGCAGACGCTCGACCATCTGTGGCGCGAGCATCTGGTCAATCTCGATCATCTGCGCTCCGTCGTCGGCTTCCGCGGCTATGCCCAGCGCGACCCGCTCAACGAATACAAGTCCGAGGCCTTCGAGCTTTTCCAGGCCCTGCTCGGCAATCTTCGCCAGGCCGTCACCGCGCAATTGATGCGCGTCGAACTGGTGCAGGAAGGCCAGGAAGAATCCGAGCCGGAGATGCCCGAGATGGTGGCGCATCATATGGATGCGTCCACCGGCGAAGACGATTTCGAGGATGGCGGCGTGCTGACGCTGACGCGTGAAACCGCGCGAACGGTTCCCGCCAGCCAGCGCGATCCCAACGATCCGTCGACCTGGGGCAAGGTCGGGCGCAACGAGCCCTGCCCCTGCGGCTCGGGCAAGAAATACAAGCACTGCCACGGCGCCTTCGCCTAGAGGCGCGCAAGGCGGCTTGGCTCTTCTCCCCGCCAGGGAGAAGGCGGTCGCTAGGCGGTCAGGTCAGCGGGTAGAGCAATTTGGTCTACAAGGCCGGCGCTCTGGTTTTTGCCTTCCCGCACCCTATCTAGGTTGCATGAGACGCCGCCGCATTTTCACGACAATCGGTTTGGCCGGCCTCGCCGCGATGCTGTGTGCCGGTGTGGCCGCGCCGGTATTGGCCAAGGACCGCACGATCATCGTCACGCCGCCGATCGACCTTCAGGTGCAGCAAAGCCGGCAGCGCGCCCAGCAATACCAGCAACTGCAGAAAATCTACCGCGAACAGGATCGCCGAATGAGTTCGCAGCCCCAGCCAACGCCACAGGTTCCCGTGATGCGCCCGACCTGCACCCCGACCAACGGCGTAAGCTGCTGAGCCAAGGACAGGTTTTTGGCGGCCAGCCGGGCTACGCTTAATCAGCCACCATGCGGTGGCCGTGGGATAAATCCCGCGCCTTACAGTCTTGGCGGTTCCACCATTCGCCAGATGAGGTTCGTTCCATGACAATGGCCACACGCTTCGGCGGACGTGGCGAGGAGGCGAGTTGGCCAGAAAGGCCTATCGCCCCAGCGCCGGAACCGGTTTCAACGTGTTGAGCAGCGCGCCGTAGGGCACCAGCATCAACAGCCCCATGGCGATCTTCACCGAAAGGTCGCCAAATGCCAGAGTCACCCAGAGCGGCGCGCCGAACAACGCGCCCGGAAAGCCGAGTGAACCGTCGGGCAGGCCGAAGCCGGTGTCGAGGAAGGCGAAGGGCGTGGCGAAGGCGAGCGAAAAGAAGATCGCCGTATCAAGTGTGGAGCCGGCCAGCGTCGCGGCCAGTGGCGCGCGCCACCAAGCCTGGCGGCGCAGCCGGCCGAACACGGTGATGTCGAGCAATTGCCCGGTCAGGAAGGCCGTGCCGGAGGCGATGGCGATGCGCGGCGTTGCCAGCCACACCGACAGGATCGCGGCGACGAGGAAGCCGGCCAGTACGACGCGCCGCGCCGCCGGCTTTCCGTAGCGGCGGTTGGTCAGATCGTTGACGAGGAACGCGACCGGATAGGTGAACGCGCCCCAGGTCAGGATATCGCCGAGACCGAAATGCGCGAATGGATACTGAACGAGGATATTCGACGCCGTGACGACAAGCGCCATGGCGGCTACGAAAGGCCAAAGGTCTTTGCGCAAAAACATTTTTTTATCCTGGGTAATGGAACCAGCGCCGCGGCGAGGAAGACCCGCCGGACGAAAAATCAGGCCGCGGCTTCCGTGCTGGTCTCGGCCAGCTTCTTGGAAATCTGCTTCTTGAGGAGACGCGCGCGCTGAGAAAGATCCTCGACGCCCGACTTCATCAGAAACGCGTCAAGCCCGCCGCGATGCTCGACCGTGCGCAGCGCGTTGGCCGAAATGCGCAGGCGCACATTCTGGTTCAGCGCCTCGGAGATCAGCGTCACGCTGACCAGATTGGGCAGGAACTTGCGCCGCGTGCGGTTGTTGGCGTGGCTTACATTGTTGCCGCTCATCACGGACTTGCCGGTCAGTTCACAGGTACGGGACATTTCGATCGACCTTCAATATCGTCTGGACCATGGACCAGTGCCGCACCGGAATGGTTGGCGCGCGGGCGGGGTCAAGCGGCCTCTTGGAAAAGTTGCCGTTCCATAGTGGCAATTCGCCCAACCGTCAAGACACGCGGACGCGCTCGTCGCTCAAGAAAGCCCGCAAATGGCGACATTCACAACTTCGCCGAAATCACCGCTATAAGAAAGGGAGAGGGACACGCTTTGCAACTGGATCGAGCATGACACTTCGTCTGGCGCTGTCTGCCTTCCTTACAGCTACCCTAATTTCTTTCGCTGCAGCTTCCTCCGAAGCCCAACCCAGGAAATTCGTCGCCGATTACACGGTGACGATCTATGGACTGACGCTGGCGCGCACCAGTTTCACCAGCACGCTCGACGGGGATGCCCTCTCCGTCGACGGCACCATCGCCACGGCCGGACTGGCGAGGGTCATTGACGACACGAAAGGCACGACTACCGTTCGAGGACATCTCTCGGACGATGGGGTGACGCCAGACGCATTCCGGATCGCCTATACCTCCGGCAAGAAGCACAAGCGCACCGAGATTGACTTTAAGGATGGAACCGTCAGCCGCACGATGAACGTGCCGCCGCTGAAGAAGCACAAGAAATGGATCCCGCTCTCACCCGACGACCTTAAGACGGCGACCGACCCGCTGTCGGGCATTCTCGTGCGAGCCCCATCATTGTCTGCCGTCTGCCGCAAGACGCTGCGTTATTATGACGGCGAGCTTCGCGCCGACATCGTATTGTCCTATGCCGGCAGGGCGCCGCTCACCATCCCGGGATATTCCGGTGACGTCGCGGTCTGCAACGCGCGATTCAGTCCGGTCGGCGGCTATCGTCCGGGCAATTCGACGATCGAGTACCTGAGAAAAAAGGGCGCGATGACCATCGCTTTCGCCCCGATGGGCGCCACGGGAATGTTCGTTCCCGTCCGCGCTTCGGTCGGCACCAAAATCGGCACGGTCACTGTCCGCGCCGACCGGCTCGAGGCCCTGCAATAAAGGACAAAAGGCTTAGAAATTATCCTTGCGCTTGCGGATTTCGGCAAACACGTCGGCGTCTTTCGCGTTCTGCATGCCGAGGGTGCGGCGAACGGCGGCATCGTGCCAGCGCAGGAACGGATTCGTCTCCAGTTCCCGCTCGACCGTCGTGGGCAAGGTCGGCTTGTCCTCGGCCCGCAACGCCACGATCTCGGCGGCGCGGTCCTTCAGCGCGGCATTTTCCGGATCGACCGTCAGCGCGAAGCGGGCATTTGCCTCGGTGTATTCGTGGCCGCAATAGACGCGCGTCACGCCCGGCAGCACCGCAAGTTTCTTCAGCGAAGCGAACATGATGTCCGGCGGGCATTCGAACAACCGTCCGCAGCCGAGCGCGAACAGCGTGTCACCTGTGAAGACGACGCCGCTTTGCCCGAAATAATAGCTGACATGGCCAGCCGTATGACCCGGCGTCGCAATCACCCGCACCGGCTCGGCGGCGAAATGTAAGGTATCGCCTTCCTCGACCGTTTCGTCGATGCCCGGAATCTTGGCCGCTTCCGTCTTCGGCCCGATGATCTTCAATCCGAAGCGCTCCTTGAGCGCCAGATTGGCGGCGACATGGTCTTCGTGATGATGCGTCGTGAAGATCGTCGTCGGCTTCCAGCCGGTGCGTTCCACCGCGGCGAGGATCGAAGCCTCTTCCGGCGCATCGATAAGCGCCGTCTCGCCGCTCGCCCGGTCGTGGATGAGCACGCCGAAATTGTCGCTGCGGCACATGAACTGTTCGATCTCGATCGCCATGGATGTCTCCTTCTCTGTTTCGCAACAGATAGGGCCCATCGTCCGCCCTGTCACCCGCCAAACAGCCAAGCTTGCCCTTGCCCGGCAGCGCGGCTACCGTCCGGTCGATGCATTCAGATATTGTCGATTTACGGTCCTTCTACGCGTCCATGCTGGGTCGGCTTGCCGAGCGGTCCATCGCTATGGCGCTGGCATCCGTATGGGGGACGCTGGTCAACGAGCGGCTTGTCGGACTTGGCTACGCCCTCCCCTGGCTGGAACGCTTTGGCACCGACGCGGACCGGGTTTTCGCCTTCATGCCGGCCGCGCAGGGCGCGGTGAACTGGCCGGCGGCCGGCCCTTCCTCGACGGCGCTTGTCTTCGACGAGGATCTACCGCTGGTCGATTCCTCGATCGACCGGATGCTGCTGGTCCATTCGCTTGAGCACGCCGAAAACCCGAGGGAAACGCTGATGGAGGTGTGGCGGGTGCTTGCGCCGGGCGGCCGCCTGGTCATCGTCGTGCCCAACAGGCGCGGCGTCTGGGCGCGCTTCGAGCACACGCCCTTCGGCACGGGCCGGCCCTTTTCCCGCGGCCAGCTGACGGCGTTGCTGCGCGAGACCAATTTTACCCCCGGCGCCTTTGCGGAGGCCTTGTTCTTTCCGCCCACCATGCATCGCCCCATGCTCCGCTTCTATCAACTCTTCGAGCGCGCCGGGCGGCGCCTCGGGCCGATGTTCGCCGGTGTCATCGTCGTGGAGGCGCAAAAGCGCCTCTATCAGGGCCTGCCCGTCGCCGCGCGCGCCTCACGCCGCATTTTCGTTCCCGTGCTGTCGCCCCAGGGCGCGGGTAGAGTTCCCTCCGGGAACCATTAGGCCATGATGGCCTAGCGGCGACCGCAATGGCTGCTTTCCGGAAGTCGGCCGATCCCCTATCTATGCCTGAAGGGTCCGAAGCCTCGAACGCTCCCCGGATTCGCCAGAAGAAGATGCGGCCATTGGCTGCGACGGGAAGGTCGGTCCATGCCAGAGAAAACGTCCGCTGAGCGGCCGGCGCCAGCTGCACCGGTGGTACAATACAGCCTGCGCGAACAGCTTGCCATGATGGTTCGGGCCTTCATGGCGTCACCTTTGCGCAACATGATTTTCTGGCTGTCTGGCGGCATGTTTGCCATGATCCTGGCAACCGCCGCCGGCCAGGTCATTCTCAACCGCTGGTACCGGCCCTTCTACGACGCGCTGCAACGGCGCGACTTTCCTGCCTTCGTGCACGAACTCATGATTTTCGCCCTGATTGCCGGGGGCCTGCTGGTGCTCAACATCGCCCAGACCTGGCTGAGCCAGATGCTCAAGCTGAAATTGCGCGAGGGATTGACCCGCGACCTGATCGAGCAGTGGATGAAGGGACGGCGGGCTTTCCGGCTCGCCAACGCCGGCGCCATCGGCGTTAATCCCGATCAGCGGATGCACGAGGATTCAGGCCATCTGACCGACCTGTCCACAAGTCTCGGCATCGGGCTGATCCAGTCGACCATTCTTCTGGCTTCCTTCGTCGGCGTGCTCTGGTCGCTCTCTTCAGGCTTCGTCTTTCATGTCTCCGGCCATAGCTTCCAGATACCGGGATACATGGTCTGGGCGGCCATCCTCTACGCCGCCTCGGCGTCGTGGTTGAGCTGGCTGGTGGGGCGGCCGCTGATCACGCTCAATGGCGAGCGCTATTCGCGCGAAGCCGAGCTCCGCTACTCGCTGGTGCGTGTCAACGAGCATGTCGACGCGATCTCTCTCACCGGCGGCCAGGCCGACGAGCAGCGCCGGATGGAAGGCGATCTCGCCTCCGTCATCGGCATATTGAGACGTCTCGTCACCGCCAACATCCGCCTCGCCTGGGTGACCGACACCTATGGCTGGATCACCATCGTCGCGCCGATCATTATCGCGGCGCCGGTCTATTTCGCCGGCGACATGAGTTTCGGCGGATTGATGATGGCGGTCGGCGCCTTCAACCAGGTTCATTCCTCGCTACGCTGGTTCGTCGCCAATATCAGCGGCATCACCGATTGGCGCGCGACTTTGCTGCGCATCGCGGCGTTCCGCTACGCCCTGACGAAGACGGACGAGCTTCACGCGGTCGAGGAGCGGATCGATTTCGGCAAATCCGCCAAGGAAAGCATCGTTCTGGAAAATATCGAGATCGCATCGCCGGGCGGCTGCACCAAGCTGAAGGAAAAGCGGGTGACGATCGCCGCGGGCAAGCGTGTATTGGTCACCGGTGATCCGGGCACCGGCAAGACACTGTTTTTCCGCGCACTTGCGGGGCTATGGCCTTGGGGCGCCGGAAAGATCGCCATGCCGGCTGACGAAACGGTCACGTTCGTTCCGCGCACGCCCTATTTCCCGCCCGGGACCTTGCGGCAGGCCCTATCTTACCCTCTTGGCGACAAGGCCTTCGACGACGAGGATCTGGTGGCGGCGCTTTCCCGATCCGGGCTCGACCGGCTCGGATCCTCGCTCGACCGCGACTCTCGCTGGGAGCGCGAATTGAGCGACGAGGAACAGCATTCGCTCGCCTTTGCCCGTCTCGGCCTGCACAAGCCGGATTGGGTGGTCATCGACGAGGCGCTCGACATGCTGGAGGGCGATGCCCGCAAGCGGGCGCTCGCTGTTCTGGAAAAGCAGCTCAAGGCGTCGACGATCGTCTATATCGGTCGGGCCGACCGCACTGACAAGCTGTTCTCCAGGACAATTCACCTCGAAAAGGACGCGAAAGGCCGCTCGCTCCAGCCACTGCGTCTGCCCGAACAGCCTGGGAAAAAGAAACAGGCAAAGGAGGCGCAAACGGAATTGTCTTAATCATTATGTTCTCGTCCGCCCCGGGCCAGACACCAGAAAGTTCGCTTTCTGTCTTACTGGAGACATGATTCTTCCGTAGCGTCATTCCCGTGATCAAGGGCATGCGTCAGAAAGCCGGCATGCACCTCGCGGAAAGGAACGGAAGATGAAATCGATCCATGTCGTCTTCGGCGCCGCCGAATCGGAAGCGACGGTCCGCGCGCATAACCTCGCCGTACTTGAACCCGATGCTTTCGTGCACGAGATTTCCGGCACCGAGGATGTCCGCCTCGTGCTCGCCAGCCATTACGATCGCTGCATCGCCACGCTCCGCGCCGTTAACGAAACGACCGCCCGAAGCCGCATGCTGGAGATGGCTGCCGCAACGCAATCGCAGCTTTGCGACATGACATTCGAACAGGCTTCCCTGCGCGGCTGATCAAACCGGCTTGCCAGCGGGGCCGCGGTCGACCTTTCCGATATCCACGAAATCAAACGGCGTGGTCTGATAGACCCGGTTGATCCAGTTGCCGAACAGCAGGTGCGCGTGCGAGCGCCAGCGGTTGAGCGGCTGGCGGGTGGGATCGTTGCCCGGATAATATTCGTGCGGAACGTCGATCGCCGTGCCGGCGTCGATGTCCCGATCATACTCTTCCTTCAATGAAGTAGAATTGTATTCGATGTGATTGAACATATAGAGGCGATTGCCGGCGGGCTCGGCAATCAGGCTCGGACCGGTTACATCCGACTCCATCAGGAGTTCCAGCGGCGAGCCGGAAGGAATGTCGGCCGCCCGAACCTCCGTCCAGCGCGAGACCGGGATGGAGAAATCATCCGAGAAGCCGGACAGATAGGGCGAGGCGGGCGCGTTGTTCCGATGCCGAAAAACGCCGAAGGCCTTTTTCTCCAGCGTATATTTCGGAATCCCGTGAAAATGCCAGGCGGCGGCCATCGCACCCCAGCAAATGAAGAAAGAGGAATGCACGTGGGTCGTCGTCCAGTCGAGGATGCGCGTCAGCTCGTCCCAGTAGGTGACCTCCTCGAACGGCAGCAATTCAATGGGAGCGCCAGTGATGATGAAGCCATCGAACTTGCGCTCGGCAACCTCCTCCCAGGTCTGGTAGAAGGAGATGAGATGATCCTCAGACGTATTTTTGGCCTTGTGGTTGCCGATGCGCACCAGCGTCAGTTCCACCTGCAGCGGCGAAGCGCCGATCAGCCGCGCGATTTGCGTCTCGGTACGGATCTTGTTGGGCATGAGGTTCAGGAGCCCGATCTGCAACGGACGGATGTCCTGGCGCAGCGCCGTTCGCTCGTCCATGATGGAAACGCCCTCGCGCTTCAATATTTCGAGGGCGGGAAGCTGATCGGGAATCTTGATCGGCATGGTGCAAGCTCCAAACAAAAGACCGGCGGCTAAATCGCGGCCGGTCCCATCGGACTTGATACCCAACGGTCCTTTAGCGATTTTTTTAACGTGGCTGCAAGCCGACCGGCCAAATCACCACGGAACACCAGCCTATGTATGACCGGGCGCGCTTTGCGTCAACGGGAAAGCGGCCCTCGACATTCGCCGGCGCGGCTAGTATCTCCGCTGCGGCTCCCGGGTTTGAGCCTTTTCGATGGATATCGCGGCATGAACGAGAAATCAGATCAGGCACGTCCGACACCCCGCGCCGGGATCATGGACATCGAAGCCTATGTGCCGGGCAAGAGTTCCGCGCCGGGCGGCCTCGCAAAAATCTATAAATTGTCGGCCAACGAAAACCCGCTGGGCCCCTCGCCCAAAGCGATAGAGGCCGTACGCGAAATCGCCGGAAAGCTCGAAGTCTATCCCGACGGATCGGCTGCACGCCTGCGCCAGACGATCGGCGATGTCTATGGTCTCAATCCTTCGAACATCGTCTGCTCGAACGGCTCGGACGAGATCCTCGGCCTGTTGGCCCAGACATATCTTTCGCCCGGGGACGAAGCCATTTTTACCGAACATGGCTTCATGGTCTACAAGATCTACATCCAGGCGGCCGGCGCCACTCCGGTATCGGTGCGCGAGACCGAAGAGCGCGCAGACGTGGACGCCATCCTCGCTGCCGTGTCGCCGCGTACGAAAATCATATTCCTCGCCAATCCCAACAACCCGACCGGCACCTACCTGCCTTTCGAGGAGGTGCGCCGCCTGCATGCGGGCCTGCCCAAGACAGTGCTTCTGGTGCTCGACGCGGCCTATGCCGAATATGTCCGCCGCAACGACTATGAGACCGGTATCGAACTGGTCTCATCCTCGCAGAACGTCGTGATGACCCGCACTTTCTCCAAGATTGGCCTTGGCGGCCTGCGCCTCGGCTGGATGTACGCGCCTTCCCATATCGTCGATGCCATCAATCGCATACGCGGTCCATTCAATGTCAACGCGGCGGCCATTGAAGCCGGCATCGCCGCGTTGCTTGACCGTGACCACGTCGAACGGAGCGCTGCGCATAACGAGACCTGGCTGCGCTGGCTAACCGACGAATTGACCAGGCTTGGCCTGCGTGTAACGCCGAGTGTCGGTAATTTCATACTCATCCACTTCCCCGGCGACGAGGCGCGCTCGGCGGCGGCGGCGGATGCCTATCTGTCGGCGCGCGGGTTCATTCTCCGTCGCGTTTCCGGCTACGGCTTTCCCAACGCGCTGCGCATGAGCATCGGCACCGAAGAAGCCAATCGCGGCGTGGTCGCCGCACTCGCCGAATTTCTGAAAGCCTGAGAATGCCCGAACCGCTTTTCGACAAGATCGCCCTGATCGGAATCGGCCTCATCGGCTCCTCGCTGGCGCGTGTCATCCGGCGCGAGGGCCTTGCCAGCCAAATCGCCATTTCGACCCGCAGTGCGGAGACGCTGGCGCGGGCCGAGCAGCTTGGCCTCGGCGATTCCTATTCCGTCGATCCGGCCGAGGCCGTCATCGATGCCAATCTCGTCATCGTCTCGGTGCCGGTTGGCGCATCGGGAGAGGTCGCGGCGAGGATAGCGCCGGCGCTGAAAGAAGGGGCGATCGTTACCGATGTCGGGTCGACCAAAGGCTCGGTCATCGCCCAGATGCAGCCGCGGATGCCGGCCCATGTGCATTTCATTCCCGGTCACCCGCTGGCGGGCACCGAGAAATCCGGGCCGGATTCCGGATTTGCAGAACTGTTCGAGAACCGCTGGTGCGTCTTCACGCCCCTACCCGGCACCGACTCTGCCGCTCTGCAACAACTGTCGGAATTCTGGCGCCGTTGCGGCTCGAATGTCGACACGATGGACCCGGAGCATCATGACATGGTGCTGGCCATCGTCTCGCACCTTCCGCATATCATCGCCTACAACATTGTCGGCACCGCCGACGATCTGGAAGCGGTGACCAAGTCGGAAGTCATCAAATATTCGGCTTCCGGCTTTCGCGATTTCACCCGCCTTGCCGCATCGGACCCGACAATGTGGCGCGATGTCTGCCTGCACAACAAGGACGCGATTCTGGAAATGCTGGCGCGCTTTTCCGAGGATCTGGCATCCCTGCAGCGTGCGATACGCTGGGGCGACGGCGAAAAGCTGTTCGATCTTTTCACCCGCACCCGCGCCATCCGCCGCTCCATCATCGAGGCCGGGCAGGAAGTGGACGTTCCCGATTTCGGCCGCCAGACACAGGCGCATCCGCCAAAACAAGCGCCGGGCGAATAAAGGGCCGACGGGCACATCCGGCCATCACCGCAGCGGCGGTATTCGTCCGACATTCAAAAAGCCGATCGAGACCTTGCCGCGCCGGATGCGGATTGGAATGGTCGGAGCATTGCCCAGCGCCGATAGCATGGAAGAGGCCGCCTCGATCTGGTCGCCATTCTCCGGAAACGCGTCTTTCAACATTTGCGCGAGTTCGGCAGGGTTGCGTACGGAAATATTGAGCTTGGCATTGACCAGCCCGTCGGCATCAACGTCGACCTTTCCCGTCAACGTTGCGCCACTATCCGGCGATGGCATAAGCGACAGACGGTTGATCCGGGCAGACCGGCCGCGCAATCCTTCCTGGCCCGGAGCGATCAAAGCCAAGCCATCGTGAAACAGGATATCGGCGTCGCCCGACAGCGGCGGCAGATTTTTGGCGTCGGGAATCGCTTTGCCGAACCCAAGCCCGGCGAAGCGGCCCGTGACGTCGACATCTGTACCTTTGAGCTTCGCTGCCGCCCCGAACGAGGCAAGCTGGAGAAGCGGCGTCGCGTCGGGCGCTCCCTGGTCCACGCGTCCGGCTGTCAGGTCTTCGCCTTGCAGATTCATCTCGGACGGACGGTTGGTCAGCGGCAGGAACCCGCTCAACGCCTGCCAGTTCAGTTCGATACGGCCAAGCCCCGGCGCTTCAGCTTGGGAAGGACCGATGAACTCGACCTCGACGCGGCGCGGATCATAGACCTTGGCCGATGCGTGCAAAGCCGAGGTCGACGCAAAGGATCCGCGATCGGGATCGGCATAGCGCACCGCGTCGCAGTTGAACGTGAATTCCAGGGGGAACCCTTCCACTCTGGAGTTACCGCAGTCGAACGTTGCGCCGCCGCGCCCGAACGACGCCAGGGCCTGCACCGTTTTGGCCCGGATCACTCCGGCGTAGTGGAACCAGGCAAAGCTGTAGGCTGCCGCGATCAGGACCAGCAGGATCGCGGGCCAAAGGACGAAGCCTGTTCTTCTTCGGTGCGGGCGGTTACTTGACGTCATGGCGCCTGTCTCGTTACCCCCGCATAGACGGGTGCTTCGGCGGAAGATCGAGACAGGCTATATGGGCGATTTTTGGGTGTTCGGCTACGGCTCGCTGATCTGGAGGCCAGGCTTTGCGCATATCGAGACGCAACGGGCGCATCTGCACGGTTTCCGCCGTTCACTTTGTGTCTACTCCTGGGTGCATCGCGGCACGCAAGAGCGGCCCGGTCTCGTCCTCGGGCTCGACCGGGGCGGCTCCTGCATCGGCCTGGCCTTTCGCGTGCCGGGTGAGTTGCATGACGAGGTCGTCGCCTATTTGCGCGAGCGCGAACTCGTCACCAATGT
The DNA here is from genome assembly GCA_963752795.1 of uncultured Alphaproteobacteria bacterium. Lineage (GTDB taxonomy): Bacteria > Pseudomonadota > Alphaproteobacteria > Rhizobiales > Rhizobiaceae > Mesorhizobium_L. The sequence continues at coordinate 720,758 of CAVVZH010000001.1, read as the reverse complement.
CTACCTCGAACGCCGTCTCAAAGTGCGGCTCGAGAACGGAGAAACGGTGGAGGCCTTGTCCTTCATCGTCGATCGTTCGCACCGACAATATGCCGGCGGCATCGATGTCGAGCACGCAGTCTCCGTGGTCCGCAGCGCCGTTGGCCAGTCCGGGCCCAACGAGGAGTATGTTCGCAACACTGTGCAGCATCTCGAAGCCCTTGGAATCCGCGATCACTGGCTCGAGAATGTGGCCGCCCGACTTTCACAGAGGTAGATCGGGGTTTCCCGGTAGGGCAACGCCGAGTTGTTTTAGTCTCTCTATCGCCGTTGGCGGCAGCGGCGGAGGGTTTTGCGACCGGACCGCGTCGATCAGCAACTGGTCGCATGCGGTTTCGGTCTCCTCGATCAACCGCGCCATGAACGCATCTTTCTTGAGGCCTGGCGGGATCGGCGGCAGGAAACGCGCCTTGATGATGCCGGGAAAGCGCAGGAAGCGCCGGCGCGGCCAAAAAAGACCGGCCATATGCGCCACAGGCACCACGGGAATGCCCAGTTGCGCGTAGATTTCCGCGATCCCGTATTTGTAAGCCGGCTCGGCGCCTGGCGGCCGCCGCGTGCCCTCGGGATAGATGATTACCTGGCGGCCCTCCCGCACCCGCTCGCGCGCTTCCACTACCGCCTTCTTGAGCGCCTTGGACCGGCTGCCCCGGTCGATGGGGATCATGCGCATCTTGCCGATATACCAGCCGAAGACCGGGATCCATGTCAGTTCCCGCTTGAGGATGTAGACGGCGTCGGGAATCTCCGGCAGCAAAGCGAACGTGTCCCAGAAGGACTGGTGCTTGGGCGCCAGGATGAAAGCGCCTTGAGGCAGGTTTTCTTGACCGGTGATTTCGCTGCGTGTGCCCGCCAGCACCTTTTGCAGCCATAGGCAGGAGCGCGCCCAGAATTTGGGAACCCACCAGGCACGCTTGCGCTCCGAAAAGAAATAGAACGGCGTGAAGACGATCATTTCGATGATCGTCGTGGTGTAGAAGGCGATGTTGAACGCCAGCGAGCGCAAAAAAATCATGAAGCTGCCTGAAACGAACCGCTCGAAATGTTGGTTACAGGCGGCGGCGGCAAAAGGCAAACCGGCGTTGGGACCAGTGGTGTTATTCCACCGAGGCGCTGACAATCGTCGGACGCTCGGAAGACGGCGTGTCCGGCAGGAGCCCACGCGCAAGCGCCGCCAGATACTTCACATATTCCGTCGCCAATACGCGCACGGCGGCCGGTTTGGCCAGCCAGCTTCCATCGTCCATCCTGGAATTGACGACCGGATAGGGCTGCACCTTGGCCTGGCCCAGAAGTCGATGCATTTCGAGCAAGCTGCGCGGCATATGATAATTATTGGTCACCAGAATGACGCTGCCATAGGCGTGCTGCTCGACCCATTTGGCGCTCTGCTCTGCGTTACCGACGGTATCGAGCGCTACATGGTCGATGTCGACGCAGCAGGAAAAAAGCGCTCGGTCGCCGCCCGTCACCTCGCTCAAAGCCTCGCGCCCGGCGCGCGGGTTGACGCCGCTGATCAGCAGCCGCTTGCCCTTGTGCGATTTCAGAAGATCGAGCGCGACGCTCAAGCGCGATTGTCCGCCGGTAAGAACGATAATGCCGTCGGCGGCGTTCGGATCGGCTGGTTGGGTCAGAAGGCTCACATGTTCCGCGAACACGCCAAACCCGACCATAATGCCCAAGCCTCCGAGGGCCATGGCGAGAGCGGCAATGCGTATGCGACGCCAGACCCCATGCCGTGAAGAAACAGCGGGTTCTGCCTGCGTCTCATCGCGGTCGACCGGCCGTTCCGTCGGTTCGCTGGCGTCCATTATGTCAGCGATAACCGTGAATTACGGCGGTTGCTAGCCGAAACCGTGCTCCGCACCCACAAAGCGTTACAGCTTGTTACTTTCGGTGAAATCTCCAAGACGGTCAGTTCCCGTCCGGCTGGCGGGTCTCGATGTCGGTCAGATAGCGCACCACGGTCAAATGCGAAGTGACGGCGGTAAGGCCGGCAATCACGAGAACGATAAGGCCAACGCCGGCATAGCCGCTCGAGTCGATGGAGAAATTTCCGAACAGAGCCGTCGCCTGGTCCGCCTGCGGCGTGGCCATGTTGCGCGCCGAGACCCAGGCGAACAGCAGAAAGACGACGATTGCCCCAAGCCCTCCGGCGGCGGCGCCTTTCAGGCCGATAACCAGGAAATGACGCCGGAACTCGGCAGCGATAAAGGCCGCGTCGGCGCCGATGAAATGCAGCACCTCGATAATGTGGCCATTGCCCGCCATGGCACCGCGTGTAGCGAAAACGATGGAAAGGACGGTAGCCGAAAGCATCAGCACCAGCACGGCCAGCCCGATCGTGACGGTGGTATGCGCCATCGCCACCAGGCGGTCGACCCAGTTGCGGTGGTCGTCAAGACCGGCGCTCGGGATCTGCGCGGTGACAAGCTTGCGCAACGCGACGAAATCGGGGGGATTTGACGCGTCGATGGTCACGATCACGAGGCGGGGCACCGGCAAATCGTCGATATCCAGCCCTTTGCCCAGCCAGGGCTCGAGCAGGCGGGAAGTCGCCGCACGGTCGACGATCGATGCGCCAGTCACGCCTTTGAACCCCGCCGCGATCTCCTGCGCCTTTTGCAGCGCCGCGTTCATGTCGAGGCCGTCGACCGGCTTGATCTGGATGGTGGCCTCGCGGGAGATCTGCCCTTCCCAGACCGATGCGGTGTTGCGGACCAGCGTCACGGCGCCGAGCGTCAGGCATGACAGGAAGGTCATGATGGCGATGACGAAGATCAGCGCCCGCCCGGCGACGTTCTGTCCTGGTACGATGGGCACTGTCGGGCGCTGTGCCTGTTGGCGTTGCAGGACAGGCGCATTCGCGGTTGTCGCTTCGGGCTGCGCCGCGAACTCGTCGGGCGCGACGCCGGTTTCCGCAAACGTATCGCCGCCCGCCGATTCAGTCATAAATATCCAGCCTTCCGCCAGCCAGGATCATGCGGCGCGCGTCGACCTGCTCCATCAGCGTGAGGTCGTGGGTGGCAATCACCACGGCGGTGCCCAGCCGGTTGAGTTCGATGAAAAGCCTCAGCAGGCGGCGCGCCAGCGGCGGATCGACGTTGCCGGTCGGTTCGTCCGCCAAGAGGATCTCCGGCTGCTCGATCAGCGCGCGGGCGATCGCCGCGCGCTGCTTTTCGCCACCCGACAGAACAGGCGGAAGGACATGCATGTGTTCGCCGAGCCCTACCCATTTCAAAAGCTCGGCCACATCGCCCCGATAACTGGCCTCGTCGCGCCCGCGCACACGCAACGGCAACGCCACATTCTCGTAGGTCGTCATATGGTCGAGCAGGCGGAAATCCTGGAATACGACGCCGATGCGGCGGCGAAGCATCGGCAGTTCACCGCGCGCGATACGCGATCTGTCCTTGCCGAATACGGTGATAAGGCCGCGTGTCGGCTTCAGCGAGAGAAACAGCAGACGCAGGAGTGTCGTCTTGCCAGCGCCCGAGGGGCCGCTCAGGAACTGGAAGGAACGTTCCGGGATGTGGAATGAGATGTCGCGAAGAATCTCCGGCCCCATCCCGTACCGCAATCCAACATTTTCGAAACGGAACACCTGCTTGCGATCCTCATCTTCCTCGCGCCTCGGGGGATTGGCTCATATCTTAACCGACCATGAATTCGCATGGTTAATGCCGGGTTAAGAAGCCCTGGCGCGAAGGCCCTGAATCAATGATGGCGAAGCATTAACCATTTCAGTTTACCTCAAAAAGCCAAACGCGCGGAAAATGGCCGGCCCACCGCATGCACGAAGCTTCGAAGGCGCGCCCGGTTTCGGGCGAAATCATGACGGAGCCGCTAACGGCTCCCAACCCGTTCACGAGCGCCGCGAGATCTCCGGCCGCTGCCATTATCGACGCTGAATTCGAGACAATCGCGCCCGGAATCAGAGGCCCTGCGCCAATCGACAGTGTGGAAAACACCATACCGCTTGCCGGGATGGATGTGCTCAGGCGCGACGAAGCGGCGCGCCCTCTCCGCCGGCAGCCGGGCGGTGTGGCGTTCTGGCTGTTCGGACTGTCTCTTGTCGGCGTTGCCTTCTGGATATCGGGGGGCCACGCCCTCTTGCCCCGCTTTCACCTGCCGAACTTCATTCGCGCCGCGCCGACGCTGAAGATCGCCTCCGTAAAATCGGTCGTGGAAAATATCGAAGGCCACGCCATTCTCTTCGTCGACGGCAAGGCGGCCAACGAGACCGGCCGCGCCATCGACGTTCCGCCGCTGGGCATCAGTGTGGAAGACCGAAACGGAAAGATCACCCGCTATTTCCTGGGGACAAGGGACCGGCATGTCGCAGCTGGCGAGACCTTTGCCTTTTCGAGCCGGCTGGAGGTGCCTAAGAACGGAGTGAAATCGGTTTCGGTTTCCTTCGATCAAAAGGAATGAATGCGTATGCCCGTCGTTCGCGGCAAGGATATCGAAGTCCTGTTCAGCGCGTCGGCGATCGCGCGGCGCAACCTGGAACTCGCCAAGGACATCGCGGCGCGGGACTATGACGACCTCCTCGTCGTCTCGATCCTCAAGGGCTCCTTCATATTCGCCGCCGATCTGATCCGCGCCATGCATGATGCCGGCACGTCGCCGGAAGTCGAATTCATCTTCATTTCAAGCTACGGCGCCGGCACCACCAGCGGCGAGGTCAAGGTGCTTCGCGACATCGACAACGATGTGAAAGACCGCGACATCCTCCTGATCGACGACATTCTCGAATCGGGCAAGACGCTCAAATTCACCCGTGAACTCATGCTGTCGCGCGGCGCGAAAAGCGTCCATATCGCGGTGCTGCTCGACAAGCGCATGCGCCGCAAGACGGACATCGACGCCGATTTCGTCGGCTTCGACTGCCCCGATCACTTCGTCGTGGGCTACGGCATGGATGTAGCGCACGCCTTTCGCGAATTGCCGTTTGTCGGTATCGTCAGGGGCGACGCCTGAGATTCCTCTCGGGGTCTCGTCCCCGGGAGGTGAAGCATGGCGGAAGCAGGCGTGAAAGTTTGCCTGGTAATCGGCGCGGGCGACGACACCGGCGCCGCGATCGCCAAGGCCTTTGCGCGCGACGGATTTGTCGCCTGCATCGTCCGCCGCCCGCGTCATCTGGACAAGCTTGAGGCTCTCGCCGCCGAAATCCGTGCCGAGGGAAATGTCGCGCATGCTTTCGGGGTCGATGCCCGCGAAGAAGGCGAAATGGTGAAGCTGTTCGATTCGATCGAGGATGAAATCGGTCCTGTCGAGGTTGCGGTCTTTAACATCGGCGCCAATGTCCGGTTTTCGATCACCGAGACGACCGCCCAAGTCTACCGCAAGGTCTGGGAAATGGCGGCGTTCGCCGGCTTCCTGACCGGCCGAGAAGCCGCCCGCCATATGTTGCCGCGCGAACGCGGCACGATCCTGTTCACGGGAGCGACGGCGAGTATGCGTGGCGGCGTCGGCTATTCGGCCTTTGCCGGCGGAAAACATGCATTGCGGGCGCTTTCCCAATCCATGGCCCGTGAACTTGGCCCAAAAAACATCCATGTCGCTCACATCGTGATCGACGGCGCCATCGACACGAATTTCATCCGAGGCATCAAGCCGGACGTCGACAAGGCGCGGGCGAGCGACGCGATCCTGTCGCCGGACGCCATCGCTGCCGCCTATGTGAATTTGCATCACCAGCACCGCAGCGCATGGACACATGAAATGGATTTGCGGCCATGGGTCGAGAAATGGTGAGGAGCATATGACAAAGGTTGAATTCATCTTCGATTTCGGCAGCCTGAACGCCTATCTCGCGCACAAGGTCTTGCCCGAAATCGAGGCGCGGACGGGCGCGACATTCGACTATGTTCCCTGCCTGCTCGGCGGCATCTTCAAGGCGACCAACAACAAGTCTCCTGTCGAACAGTTCGCCGGCATTAAGAACAAGCTCGACTATGAATTCCTCGAGGTGAAGCGCTTCGTCGCCCGCCATCACATCGACGCCTATAAAATGAACCCGCATTTTCCGGTCAACACGCTGCTCATGATGCGCGGCGCGATCGTCGCTGAGGAAGCGGGTATCCTGGCGCCCTATGCCGAGGCCTGCTTCCACGGCATGTGGGAACAGGAAAAGAAGATGGATGACCCGGCCATCGTTGCGAGCGCGCTCGACGCGGCGGGTCTCGATGGGCGCGCAATCCTCGAACGCACGCAGGACCAGAAGATCAAGGACCGGCTGATCGCCAATACGCAAAGCGCAGTCGATCGCGGCGTCTTCGGCAGCCCGACTTTCTTCGTCGGCAAGGAAATGTTTTTCGGCAAGGATCGCCTGGCGCAGGTGCAGGAAGAGATCGGCCGTCAGGCCACTTGAATTCTTACTCCGGCTCCAACCGATACGCTTCGCCAATTGGCTGCTAAGGATTGACAGGCGATATTTCGAAAAGCCGACAATAGCCCCTATTTCAGTTCCAGCAGCCGCTCCAGATAACTTCTCTCGACATCGGGACTGAGCGCGTTGCCCAGTCGCTTGCGGATGGCGTCGAGAATACGCCGCGCCCGCTGCACGTCGATCTCGTCCGGCACTTTCACCGAATCGCCGAAATCGGGCCCGTTGGTGGCACGCGGCCGGCCGAGCGGATCGCGATCGGAATTCTGCTGCCGGCCGCCCTCCTTGGAGCCGCCTTCCTCGCCCTGCGCCGCCTGCTGCATCTGCTTCATCATGTCCTTGGCGCCGCGCCGCAACGCCTCCAGCGCCTGGCTCTGCTGACCGACGGCTTCGTCGCCCTCGGCATCGCCAAGCGCCTTGCCGGCCTTGCCCATCGACTTGCCGGCGTCGCCAAACCCCTCGCCGGGCTTAATGCCGAGGTCTTGCAGCCCCTTCATCAAACCGCCGAGGTCATTGCGCAATTGCCCCTGCCCCTGCTGGAGCTGACGCAGAGCCTGGGAAAGCTGGTCAGGGGTCATGCCGCCCGAGCCGTCCTGATCGCCCGGCTGCTGGCCGCCCTCGCCCTGCTGGCCCTGCTGGCCTTCTCCCTGCTGGCCGTACCGGCCGTTCTGGCCCTCTTGCTGTTCGCCCTGGTTGGCGCCCTGGCGTTTCTGTTGCTGGTCGAGACGAAACGTCTTGTTCATCAGCTCCTGCTGGCGGCGCATCAGGTTGCCGAGCTTGTCCATGTTCTGGCGCATCTCGCTCTGGCCACGGCCGGGCTGCTGCTGGCCGCGCCCGGCCTGCAGGTTGTTCATCATGTTCTGGAGTTGCGATAGCATTTCCTGCGCTTTGTCGCGCGCCCCCGATTTCGCCAGATTTTCGATCTGGTCGAGCATCCGCTGAAGATCGCCCTTGCGCAGTTCCTTGCCATTCTGCGGCGGCTGCTGGGCCAGGTTCGGATTCTGCTGCTGACGCTCAGCGAACTCACGCAGATAGTCCTGCATGGCCTGCCGCAGATCCTTCATGAGCTTATCGATTTCCTGATCCGAAGCGCCATTTTTCAGCGCTTGCTGCAACGCCTGCTCGGCCTGGCGCAGGCGTTTTTCCGCCGCCGAAAGATCGCCTTCCTCGATGCCGAGCGCGATGTCCCACAGATAGGAGACCACGCTCCGATAGGCATCGTCGTTGGCGGCCATGTCGAGCCGGGTACGCGCGCTCATGATCGCCAGATAATGCCCCGTATTGGTGAAGGTATCCTCCGGGCGCAGCGTTATCGCGTCCATCATGTCGAGCACGCGCTGCTTCTTGTTGGCGTCGAGCGCGAGAATCCGCCGCTGCTCGACGATGGCCCGCGCCAACGGGTTGGTGAAGGGGCGTTCGGGCAGCCGGATGAGTTTGGTTTCGCTTGATGCTTCATGGCCGGCGTCGTCCTTGGCCTTCAGCGTCAGCCGCACCATGGTTCCCGCCCACGGATTATCGGTCAAATCCTTGACGGTCTTGCCGACATGGTTCCTGGCGTCGCGGCGCGGCAGGGCTAGCGGCATGTCCGGAGCGGAATAAAGAGGGTGCGCGCCGGCGGGCGAGCTCTCGGCGGGTTCGAAGATGGCCTCGGCGGAGGCCAGGCCATAATCATCCTCGATCGAATAGGAGAGCTCGAGCGCGCCGTTTACGGCATGCTTAGGCTCGCCGGCGAAATGGATGACCGGCGGCTTGTCGGGAATGATGTCGAAATTCCAGCGCCGCAATTCGCCGCCGCCCGACTTCAGGCTCAGCGCCCCGTTTTCGGCCAGTGTAGCGGCAAATTGCGATACGCCGGCGCGCCCCGTCGCCTTTGCCGGAGCATCGTCTTCGCCCTTGGTGGCCGCGATGTCGCGCTTGTTTCCGTCCGCGCCGATGAAATCGAGCGTCTCGTTGCCGTTGCCTCCGGTGACGCGCAGCGACAATTTGCTGTTTTCCGGAACGAAGAAATGATTCTCCTGGAGATCGCCCGCCGCCGTCAGGAAGATTGGAGCCTTGCCGGTATAGGCGGGCGGCGTCACCCACGCATCGATACGCGGCGGTACGATTTCCCTTGCCGAGGCAGCGCGGAAGGCATCCTCGACGCTGCCGCCGAGCGGACTGGAGGAAAACGCCAGCGCCACCACGAACAAGAGCGCGACGGCCGCCCGGATCGCCCACGGATCCCGCTCGGGGATATTCGGATGCGGAGAATCGCTGGAGAGCGAGGCGAGTTTCTCCGCCATGCGCCGCTGGTGTTCGCGCCAAAGCGCCGTGGAGAACGCGTCGGAACTGCCGCCCGGGCGATCCGTCTGTACCAGAAGCGGCGTGTGATGGAGTCTGTTCGCCCGCTCGATGCGACGGTCGATCTCGGCGTCACCGGGAACACGAAAGCCCCGCAACGGGATAAGCGAGGCGAGCGCGGCGAGCGCCAGGAGCACGACCAGGCCGATCCTCAGCCAGTCCGGCATGGCCCGGAACAAGCCGAACCATGCAATGCTCAGGAACAGCCCCGCGATGAGGAGCACCGGAAGAACAAGCGGCCAAAAGCGCTCGAAGACAATGACGGCGCGCGTGATCCACCGCGTCCTGATCAGTCGCGCGACAATTCCCCGGTTGATCTCGTGTTCGGCAGGCGTGTTGGCCATCGGCCCTTTCCAGGTCGAGCACTAACTGCGCAAATCGCGCCTTGCGACCAAGATAGCAGCAATCACGGCAAAGGCGAGGCGGCCCCACGAAATCGTGAAACACGGAAATATTCAGCCCAGACCCTTCAAAGCCAGTCCGGCAGCGAATTGAGCCCAATCAACTCTTCATAGCTGCCGCGCGGTCGGATCACATGGAAGCGATCCCCATCGACCAGCACTTCAGGGACGAGAAGACGGGTATTGTAGGTTCCCGCCTGCACCGCTCCATAGGCGCCGGCGCTGCCGATCGCGATCAGATCGCCGGGATGCATCAAGGGCAGGTCGCGATCCTGCCCGAGATAGTCGCCGGTTTCGCAAACCGGGCCAACGACATCGACGATCAGCCTCGGCGCATCGGTCTTGGCCGCCGCGACCGGCCGGATGTCGTGCCAGGCATCATAGAGCGTCGGCCGAATCAAATCGTTCATCGCCGCGTCGACGATCAGGAAATTTTTAGCGTCGCCATGCTTCACATAAAGCACCTCCGACACCAGAATCCCGGCATTGCCGACGATCAACCGCCCGGGCTCGAAAATGATTTTCAGGTCGAGCGAGTCCACATGCTTGCGCACGATCGCCGCATAGGCCTCCGGCGATGGCGGCGGCATGTTGTCGTTGCGATAGGGTATGCCCAGCCCGCCGCCGAGGTCGACATGGCGGATGTCGTGTCCGTCGGCCTTCAGCGCCGCCGTCAGTTCCGCCAGCAGCTTGAATGCATCGTCGAAGGGCTGCAATTCCGTGATCTGGCTGCCGATATGCATGTCGATGCCGGCAACCTCGATACCCGGCAGGGCAGCGGCGCGGCCATAAATTTCGCGGGCATGCTGCAACGGGATGCCGAACTTGTTTTCCGCCTTGCCGGTGGCGATCTTGTGATGCGTCCGCGAATCGACATCCGGATTAATGCGCAGCGAAACCCTCGCCATCCGGCCCATGGCGACAGCGCGCGCCGACAGGAGTTCCAGTTCGGGCTCGGACTCTACATTGAAGCAATGGATGTTGGCGGCGAGCGCGAAATCCATCTCGCGCGCGGCCTTTCCGACGCCCGAAAACACGATCTTCTCCGGGGGAATGGAGGCGGCCAGCGCGCGCCGCAACTCGCCCTCGGAAACGACATCCGCGCCTGCGCCAAGATCCGCCAGCGTCTTGATGACCGCCTGGTTGGAATTGGCTTTCATCGCGTAGCACACCATCGCGTCGAGCCCCGCGAAGGCTTCGGCGAAAACCGTATAGTGGCGTTTCAACGTCGCCGTCGAATAGCAATAAAAAGGCGTGCCGACGGCGGCCGCGATGGCAGGAAGCGGCAGGTCTTCGGCGCACAGAACGCCGTTTCGGTAGTCGAAATGGTTCACGGAAAAGTCCAGTATTGCGCTCTTAATCAATCAGCCCGTCGAGGAGAAAGCGCCGGTCTTTGTTCGGCTTTTGCGGTTCGGGCGGCAAGGGCGTCTTTTTCTGATCCTGCGCATCCTTGCGCGCTTCGACTGCGGCCTTGTAGGGCGTATCAAGACTGGATGGACGGCGCCCGCAGGCACTCGCCAGAAGCGCGATCGCGCCGAAAAGAGCAAGAATTGCCGTAAGCCTGCGGAGATTCATGGATATGTCCGTTCGCGGATTCGTTCGGTTGAGCGGTTTTAGCGAAGTTTCCCCGGCCGCGCACCCTGTTTCAGCCGCTTGCGCCAATAGCGTATCTGGCGACGGACTTCGCTGGGCGCAGCGCCTCCGAAGGAAGTGCGGCTCTTGACTGAGTTCTGCACCGTCAGCACGGAATAGACATCTAAAGTGATCGCGCCGTTGAGCGCTTGCAGATCCTCAAGCGGCAGCTTTTCCAGCCCGCACTTTTTCTGTTCGGCGAGCGCAACCGCCCGGCCGGTGACGTGATGCGCTTCCCGAAACGGCAGCCCCGCTTCGCGCACCAGCCAGTCGGCAAGATCGGTCGCCGTGGAATAGCCGGCGCCCGCCGCCTTCCTCATCGCAGCCGCATCGACATTGAGATCGCCAATCATTCCCGTCATCGCCGCCAGCATAAGGTCGAGCGTCTCGGCGGCGTCGAAGACCGCTTCCTTGTCTTCCTGCATGTCTTTGGAATAGGCGAGCGGAAGTCCCTTCATCACCGTCAGCAAAGCGACCAGATGGCCGTTCACCCTGCCCGTCTTGGCGCGCACCAGTTCGGCGGCGTCGGGATTCTTCTTCTGCGGCATGATCGAGGAGCCGGTCGAATAGGAATCCGACAGTTTCACGAAGCCGAATTGTGGTGTCGACCAGATGACGATCTCTTCCGCAAGGCGCGACAGATGGGTGGCCGTGATCGTCGACAGCGACAGGAATTCGAGCGCGAAGTCACGATCCGACACCGAATCGATCGAGTTGCGCGTCGGCTCGCGGAATCCGAGCGCTTTGGCGGTCATATGGCGGTCGATCGGGAAGCCGGTGCCGGCCAGCGCCGCAGCGCCGAGCGGGCTCTCGTCCATGCGCACGATCGCGTCATGCGCGCGCCACAGATCGCGGCCGAACATTTCCACATAGGCCATGAGATGATGGCCGAACGTCACCGGCTGCGCCGCCTGAAGATGCGTGAAGCCCGGCATGACCGTCGCCGCGTGCTCCTCCGCGCGAGCGAGCAGGGCCTCGATAAGCCCGGTCAGCGCGTCCGCTATCCGCTGCGTTTCCTCTTTCACCCAAAGCCGAAAATCGACCGCGACCTGATCATTGCGCGAACGCGCTGTATGCAGGCGGCCGGCTGTCGGGCCTATCAGATCCGCAAGGCGCGCCTCGACATTGAGATGGATATCCTCCAACTGCGCGGAGAACTCGAAGCTGCCCGCCTCGATCTCTGACAAAATCGTGTGGAGGCCGTGCGCGATGCGCTTGCTATCTTCGTCCGACAGGATGCCGGTCTCGGCGAGCATCGCCACATGCGCCAGCGAGCCGCGAATATCCTGCGCGTAAAGTTTCTGGTCGAAGCCGATGGAAGCATTGATGGCTTCCATGATCGCGGCGGGACCCGAGGCAAATCGTCCGCCCCACATCTGATTGCTGGCCTTTTTTTCACTCATCATGTTTACCAGTCGCAAGGAGATCGAGAATGTCGGACGTCAGGAAGTCTGGGCCGGCCAAGCGCATTGCGGCAATTATCGTGGCCGTTTGCGTCGTCGCCGGCGCGATTGCCCTATACGTGACCGAAAGGCCGTCTGGCAACAACGCGACTGAAACGGCGGGCGCGATAACCCCCGGGGGATGCGCCACGAAGGAGGCCAAGGCCAAGTCGCTCGGCGCGGCCGCCACGGGCAATGTCGCGGCAATGGCCCCCGCCGACCCGCCGCTCAACCTCGAAAAGGTTTCGTTCAACGGCCCCGACGGAAAACCCGTCAAGCTTGCGGATTTTGCAGGAGAGACGGTCCTTCTCAATCTGTGGGCGACATGGTGCGCGCCCTGCCGCGCCGAAATGCCGGAACTGGACACCTTGCAGAAGGAAAAAGGCGGCTCCGATTTTCAGGTCGTGGCGGTCAACGCCGATACCGGCGGCGACGAGAAGCCGCGGAAATTCCTCGCCCAGACGGGGGCGACGACGCTTTCCTATTACAGCGATCATTCGATGACCGTTTTCAATGATCTGAAGGAGCGCGGGCTGGCGCTCGGCTTGCCGGTCACGCTTCTGATCGACAAGGATGGCTGCATGCTGACCCATATGAACGGGCCGGCCGCATGGGCGAGCGCCGACGCCAGACACTTCATAGACGCCGCCGGTGGATAAGTAGGAGTTTAACGCGTCGGTACCGGGTGCTCGCCGCGATAATCGTAGAAGCCGCGATCGGTCTTGCGGCCGAGCCAGCCCGCTTCGACATATTTCACCAGTAGCGGGCAGGGCCGGTATTTCGAATCCGACAACCCGTCATGCAGCACCTGCATGATCGACAGGCAGGTGTCGAGGCCGATGAAATCGGCAAGCTGGAGTGGTCCCATCGGATGGTTGGCGCCGAGCTTCATCGCCGTGTCGATCGCTTCCACCGAGCCGACGCCTTCGTAAAGCGTGTAGATCGCCTCGTTGATCATCGGCAGCAGGATGCGATTGACGATGAAGGCGGGGAAATCCTCGGCCACCGTCACCGTCTTGTCGAGGCTGGAAACGAAGGCCTTCGCCGTCTCGAACGTCGTGTCGGCCGTCGCGATGCCGCGCACCAGTTCCACGAGCTTCATAAGCGGCACGGGGTTCATGAAATGAATGCCGATAAAACGCTCCGGACGATCGGTCTGGGCGGCAAGTCTGGTGATCGAGATGGAGGAGGTGTTGCTCGCCAGGATCGCCTCTGGATTGAGCAGCGGGCAAAGCTGCGCATAGATCTTGCGCTTGACGGTCTCGTCTTCCGTGGCCGCCTCGATGACGATGTCTGCCCCGCCGAGCTTCTCCATGCTGGGCGCCGCGACGATGCGCCCGACGGCGGTCTGGCGGATTTTCTCCTCCAGCTTGCCCGATGCGACCTGACGCGCCATGTTGCCGTTTATCGTGGCGATGCCGTTCTCTATGCGGTCGCCCGAAATATCATAGAGCAGGACGTCATACCCCGCGATGGCCGCGACATGGGCGATTCCGCCGCCCATCTGGCCCGCGCCAACAATTCCCACCGTCGAGATCTTGCCGCTCATTACAATGATCCTGCCCGCATTTTGTGCAGTGCAAACTAGAAGGGCGGAGCGACTTCGTCTACCCCGCCCCTTCGGAATTTATTACCGACCCGAAATCGCGTCAAAGCGCCTTTTGCAGTTCGGGCAGGATAACGAACAAATCGCCGACGAGGCCGTAATCGGCCACCTGGAAGATCGGCGCTTCCTCGTCCTTGTTGATGGCGACGATAACCTTCGAGTCCTTCATGCCGGCGAGATGCTGGATCGCCCCGGAGATGCCGCAGGCGATGTAGAGGTCGGGCGCCACGACCTTGCCCGTCTGGCCGACCTGCCAGTCATTCGGCGCATAGCCTGCATCGACCGCGGCGCGGGAAGCGCCGACCGCCGCGCCGAGTTTGTCGGCGACCGGCAGCATGACCTCGTCGAACTTTTCCTTGGAGCCGAGCGCGCGTCCGCCGGAAATGATGATCTTGGCCGACGTGAGTTCCGGCCGGTCGCTGTCCGACAGACGGTTCTCGACAAAGGTGGAAAGGCCCGGATTATCGGCCGGCTTGACCGTTTCGACCGACGCTGAACCGCCCTCGCCCGCCGCCTGGAAGGACGCCGTACGGACGGTGATCACCTTCTTCGCATCACTGGTCTGCACGGTCTGAATGGCATTGCCGGCATAGATCGGCCGTTTGAACGTATCGGGCGACACAACTTCGATGATCTCCGAAACCTGCATCACATCGAGCAGCGCGGCGATGCGCGGCATGACGTTCTTGCCCATGGTGGTGGCGGCCGCGATGACCGTGTCGTAGTCCCCCGCAAGCGAGACCACCAGCGCGGCCAGTGGCTCGGCCAGGCGTTCGGCCAATTCGTCGCCCTCGGCGAGCAGGACCTTACGCACGCCTTTCAGCTTGCCGGCGGCGTCGGCGGCGGGTTTGGCGCCTTTGCCGGCGACCAGCACATCGACGTCCGAGCCGATCTTCAGCGCGGCCGACAATGCCTTGGCGGTCTGGTCGGACAGTGTTTCATTGTCATGTTCGGCGATCAAAAGAATGGCCATTGTTGGTTTCCCTGACTTTCGTCTTCCAGGCTCCCTGAATTCCGGTCAGGCCGAGCCGAAAACGGTTGGTTTGGAGAACCGGAGCGGAGCGTACTTCCGTACGGGAGCACCGGAAGCGGAGAACCCGGCCGCTTGCAGGCCGGTCTCTCCGGAATTAGAGCACGCCGGCTTCGTTCTTCAGCTTGTCGATCAGCTCGGCCACGTCCTTGACCTTGACGCCCGCCTTGCGGCCACTGGGCTCTTCGGTCTTCAGCACCTTCAGGCGCGGCGCGACATCGACGCCGTAATCATCGGGCGTCCTTTCGTCGAGCGGCTTCTTCTTCGCCTTCATGATGTTGGGCAGCGAAGCGTAGCGCGGCTGGTTGAGGCGAAGATCCGTGGTCACGATTGCCGGCATCTTGAGTTCTACCGTCTGCAACCCGCCATCGACTTCGCGCGTCACCTTGGCCTTTCCACCATCGATCTCGACCTTCGAAGCGAAAGTGCCCTGGCTCCAGCCGAGCAGGGCTGCGAGCATCTGGCCGGTCTGGCTGGCGTCGTCGTCGATCGCCTGCTTGCCCAGGATCACGAGTTCCGGATTTTCCGCCTCGACCACGCCCTTGAGTATCTTGGCCACCGCCAGCGGCTCGACCGGTCCGTCCACCTTGACGAGGATGCCGCGGTCGGCGCCCATGGCGAGCGCGGTGCGGATCGTTTCCTGCGCCTGCTGGGGTCCGATCGAAACGGCGATGATCTCGTCCGCCTTGCCGGCTTCCTTCAGCCGGATCGCTTCCTCGATGCCTATTTCATCGAACGGGTTCATCGACATCTTGACGTTGGCGAGTTCGACGCCCGACCCGTCTGATTTGACGCGGATCTTGACGTTGTAGTCGACCACCCGCTTTACCGGGACCAGAACTTTCATGAGCTTAACCTCTCTGAATTCCGAGTTGCCGCGCCACTAACACGGGTTTTCCGCCGTCGCTAGTCCGGCGCCGACATTCGATCAAGAAACGACGGCGTTCCGGACCACAAAATCGTTTGAAACGCCTGCCGAGATACGGCCACCGGCCGATTTCGGATTTCCGGGCAAGCTTTCAGCGATTTTCTCCCGGAACCCACAAAACATCCGCCTTGCCGTCATCATTGACGATGCGCGCCGCCACGAACAGGAAATCCGACACGCGGTTGATATATTGCAAAGCCTCGGCGCTGACTTTTTCGCCGGGCTTGCGGGCAAGCTCGACGATCAGCCTTTCGCCGCGCCGCGCCACGGTGCGCGCTATATGCAGCGCCGCCGCCGCCGGTGAGCCGCCAGGAAGCACGAAGCTGCGCAGGCGATCGAGTCTTTTGTTCAGGATGTCGATATCGGCCTCCACACGGGCAACCTGCGAGGCGACGATGCGCAGCGGTTCGTAATCCGGCTTCTCTCCCGTGTCGGGCAACGCTAGGTCCGCGCCGAGATCGAAAAGGTCGTTCTGCACGCGCCAGAGCATGCCGTCGATTTCGGCGTTCGTAGCCGTGTGAATCCGGGCAGAGCCGATGCAGGCATTGGCCTCGTCGACAGTCCCATAGGCTTCGACGCGCAGGTCGTATTTCACGCGGCGCTCGCCGCCGCCAAGCCCGGTCGTCCCATCGTCCCCGGTTCGCGTATAAATCCGGTTCAGCCTGACCATTTCCGCCCCCGGTTCAGCGCGTGAAGTAGACGGCAAGCAGGACAAGCACGATAGCGATGAACTGCAGCATCACCCGGGCTTGCATCAGCTTGTTGGACGTCGATGGCGGCCCGCCTTGCGCCATGTTGAAAAGACCGCGCACCAGAACGATCACAACAGCGACGGCGGCGATGATTGCGAGAATTCCAAAGGCTGTGGACATTGCTTTTCCTGTTCGCGGGGCCTCGTCGGTTAACTACCGTTCCCCTGCTAAAATCAACCCCGCGATCCGAGACGCTTCAGCGCATCCGAGCGCAGAGCCTCGTACAATTTCGCTTTTGCCCTATTGTAGCGTCATCCGCATAAATTCCTTCCCATATTCGCAGCGGAGTAACAATCGGGCGATGGCTTGTTCACCATGAGACGTCCTGGAGCGGAAGCCTTGAGGCGCATCGCCGCCCTGAAACGCGTGTTGGGCGATGCGCTGGGACATTTCGATTCCGATGACGGATGGTCGATGGCCAGCCATTTGGCCATCACCGCCTTGATGGCGCTGTTCCCGTTTTTGATTTTCGCCACCTCTCTGGCGAGCTTTCTGGGCGCCCACGCCTTTTCCGATACCGCCGTTCACCTCGTCTTCGACACATGGCCGGAGCAGATCGCCGAGCCGATTTCGCGAGAGGTCGCGCGCGTACTCACCGTTCAGCGGGGCGATTTCCTGACCTATGGCGTCATTGTCGCGGCCTTCTTCGCCTCCAACGGCATCGAGGCTTTGCGTGTCGCCCTCAATCGCGCCTACCGGGTGAAGGAGACGCGCGGCGTCATCTATCGCCGCACCCAAAGCCTCGTCTTCGTCATGATCGCGACGTTCGGGTTTCTCGCCATCAGTGTTCTTCTGGTTGCCGCGCCGATCGCGGCGCATATCGCGGAAACCAGGATCGACTGGATCGGTCCCTATATGGGCACGATAACGCTGTGGCGGTTCATCATCGCCTCGATCGTCATCGTGCTTGGCCTGATCGCCGTGCATTTCTGGCTGCCCGCCGGCAAAAGGCGCTTCGTCGACATCGTGCCGGGAATTATTTTCACCCTGATCGGATGGGTCACGGGATCGACCATCTTCGCCGCCTATCTGGAACGGTTCTCCTCCTACGTATCGACCTATGCGGGCCTGGCATCGATCATGATCGCCATCGTCTTCCTCTATATCGTCTCGGCGATCTTCATCATGGGCGGAGAACTGAACGCCGCGATCCGGCGCTATCTCGAGGCGCGCGCCCGCATTACCGGTTGAGCCACGGCCAACGCGACGCCAAGGCCGGCAACAAGCATGCCGGCGACCTGAAACGGGGTCAGCGCCTCGCCGAAGAGTATCCAGGCGATTACCGCCGTAACCGCCGGCACAAGGTAGAACAGCGATGCAACCTTCGCGACTTCGCCTTCCCTGATCATCAGCATCAACAGGAAGATGGCGCCGAGGGAAAGCACCAGGACGAGCCACACCATGGCGAATATGAAATCGCCATTGAACGTCATCTGCTGGTTTTCGAGCGCCGCCGAAGCAACGGCCATCGAGATCATCCCGCCGAAATACTGCCAGGCCGTGCCGGTCATGAGATCGACACCGACAACGAAGCGCTTCTGCCAGATCGTTCCGGCGCTCATGCCTGTCACAGCCAGCAGGCAGGCGGAGAGGGTAGCGGCGTTGACGCCCCCGGACTGGACGCCGAGGCTCGGCAGAACAACCATGACGACCCCGGCGAATCCGATGGCCAGGCCTAGCCAATGACGCGCATGGATACGCTCCCCGAGAAAAAGACCGGCAAGGATCGCCGTGATCAGCGGCTGGAAGCCGACGATCAACGCCGACATCCCCGCCGGCATGCCGCGATGGATCGCCCAGAAAACACCGCCCAGATAAATGCCCTGCATCAGGACGCCCGCGATCATCGCGTTGACGGCGTCGCGCGGAGAAACGCTTCGCGCCCGCGTAACCAGGGCTAGTGCAACGAACAGGACGAAAGCCAGAAAAAATCGCAGGGCAAGGAAGCTGAACGGTTCCGCCCATGGCATTGCGTAGCGCGCGCCGATAAAGCCGGTCGCCCATAACAGGACGAACGCGCCGGGGATCAGTCGGGGAAACATCTTCATCTGGTTGGCGGCGATCCGATTGCGAAAATCGCGAAAGAAGCCGCTCTAATGCCGAAGGTTGCGATAAGCAAAAATAAACGATTGGGCCATATCCTGACGCAAAGCGCGGAATAGGTGCCGGCGCTCGTCGAGAGGACGAAGCATGCTGACGAACCTTGATCCTACCTGGATGATGATGGCTTTCGTCATCGTCGCCATTCTGTCTTTCATATTCGGAATGGCGCTTGATGGTCTGATGGGAAGCGAAGGCTTCGGGCCGATCGGCAACACGTTTGTCGTGACCGCGGGCTTTTTTCTCGGGATATTCGCGGCAAATCTATACGGCATTCACTTTTACGACGTGAAGATGGCGGTGGCCACCGGCCTCTGCGGCGCTTTCGGCAGTCTCGCCGTGCTCGCCGCGATCAAGGCTGGCCTGGCTCGAATGTAGCCGCCTTTCGTCCACCTCATAAGCCGACCTTCGAACGGATATCCTCTGGCGTCATACCGGCGTCGCGAAGCACCGCGACAGCGGCCGCCCCCTCGCTCTTGGAGAGTTTGCGGCCGTCTTCGCCGAGCACGAGATCGTGGTGGAAATACCGCGGCTCGGGAAATCCAAGCAGCGCCTGCAAGAGACGATGCACCGCTGTCGAATAGAACAGGTCGCGGCCGCGCACCACATCCGTGACGCCCTGCGCGGCGTCATCCACCACCACAGCAAGGTGATAGCTGGTCGGCGTCTCCCGCCGTGCGACGATCACATCGCCCCAGGCCAGCGGATCGACCCGAACCACGCCGGTTTCGCCGCGTGGACCGCTTCCAGTCTCGCGCCAACCCCGCACGCCGGACAGGCGTTCGGCCGCTTTTTCCATGTCGAGCCGCCAGGCGAACGGAGCCCCGCTTGCGATGCGCTTTTGCCTCTCGCGTTTCGACAGGCCGCGATCAATAGGAGGATAGAACGGCGCGCCGTCCGGGTCCGTACGCCACGAACCGCCCTTTGATTCGGCGTCGGCGATATACCCGCGGATTTCACCCCGGCTCATGAAGGCGGGATAGACGAGTTCCTCCGCGATCAGCCGGTCGAGATGAGCCCGATAGATTTCGAAATGTTCCGATTGTCGGCGCACCGGCTCTTCCCATTCGATCCCGAGCCACGCCAGATCGTCATGGATGCCGCGTTCGAATGCGGCGGTCGAGCGTGCCGGATCGATATCCTCGATCCTGAGCAGCAAGCGGCCTGCCGTCTCCCTTGCCATTTTCTGATTGAGAAGCGCCGAATAGGCATGGCCGAGATGCAGCCAGCCATTCGGGCTCGGCGCGAAGCGGAAGACGCGCCGGCTGCTCATGGGCTGATGACAAAGCGGGTTGGACGCACCATCTGACGATTGCTACTTTGCGCGCCCAACAAGGACAAGCCTATGCGGCGCATCGAGACGCTGGAACATGTCACCGAAGGCCTCGATGCGCTCTGCGCAATCGAACCGCGTCTGATGCGGGTGCGCGAGATGGCCGGCGAGGTTCCGCTCCGGCTTTCCGAACCCGGCTTTCGCAGCCTCGCCTCGATTATCGTTTCACAACAGGTCTCAAGGGCAAGCGCGGCGGCGATCTTCGGCCGTCTGGCGGCGCTGGTCGATCCGCTGACCGCGAGGGCCGTGCTTGCAGCAGGCGAACCGGCGTTTCGCGAGGCCGGCCTGTCGCGGCCCAAGCAGCGGACCCTGCTGGCCATCGCCCAGGCCGTCGAACAAGACGGGCTCGACCTTGACCATCTCTGCAGGCTAGAAGCACCCGAGGCGATGGCTCGGCTGACCGCCATCCACGGCGTCGGATCATGGACCGCCGAAGTCTACCTGCTTTTCGCCGCCGGACATCCCGACATCTTTCCGGCGCGCGACGTCGCTTTGCAGAGCGCGGTCGGGCACGCTTTCGACATTGATCCCCGGCCGGGCGAAAAAACACTGATCAGACTGGCCGAATCATGGGCGCCCTGGCGTGGGGTCGCCGCCCGGCTTTTCTGGGCCTATTATCGTGAGACACGCGGCCGCGACGCTGTTCCGCCACTCTAACCCTGTAGAAAACATCAAAAAAAGCACTGCGTGGGATAAGACCAGCCGCGCTTTCCTGCTTCACAAGCCTGTCATCTCCTGCTTACACTATCCCCGCTAATCGGTTCGGGAAATTTCCAGGAGGTGATTTAGTGACGGTTGCCGTCTCTCCCGATGGTCTGCCTGCCCTTGTGCTGAACGCGGATTACCGCCCGCTCAGCTATTACCCTCTGTCGCTGTGGTCATGGCAGGACGCCATCAAGGCGGTCTTCCTCGAACGGGTCAACATCGTCGCGGAATACGAGCATGCGGTCTCCTCACCATCGTTCTCGATGAAGGTCCCGAGCGTCGTCAGCCTGAAGAGCTATGTGAAACCGAGCCGGCATCCGGCCTTTACGCGTTTCAACGTCTTCCTGCGCGACCGATTCCAGTGCCAGTATTGCGGCACCCATGAGGATCTGACGTTCGACCACGTTATCCCGCGGCGTTGTGGCGGCGCGACGACTTGGGAAAATGTTGTCGCGGCCTGCTCGCCGTGCAACCTGAAGAAGGGCGGGCACCTTCCGGGTGAGGCCAAGATGTGGCCCAGGCAGAAGCCCTTTCCGCCGACCGTGCACGATCTGCACAACAATGGCCGGCTCTTCCCGCCAAACTATTTGCACGAAAGCTGGATGGATTATCTTTACTGGGATGTCGAACTGGAGGCCTGACCGGCCTTCGGTCTTCGACCTCAGGCGCTCCTGCGCGCGAAAGCGCCCCACCAGGCAACGACGCCCAGCACGAGACTGGCCACCGCGTTCCAGCCGGCGAAGGAGATGCCGAGGAAGCGGCCGGCCGCCTCGTCGCAGGCCGGCGGCACAAACGTGTTGATGGCGTCAAGAACGCCCTTGCCGCCGGTCGAAGGCGAAGCCACGACGCCGCAATCGGTCGGCCCGGCCCACCATTTCCATTCGACCCCGGCATGGTAGACACCCATGTAGAGGCTCCACAGCATCAACAGGCCACCAACGGCCAGCAGACCACGCGTGACGATCGGCGGCAAGCGCAGAGCCGACGAGATCGCGGCAAGCGCCATCAGCGGTACGCCGACATAATAGGGAATGCGCTCTTCGAGACAGAGCTTGCAGGGAATGAAGCCCCCCCAATACTGGAAGGCGAGTGCGGTACCGACCGTGGCCGCCATGGCCACGAGCAGGAAAAGGGCAGTTCGGGTCTGCGTCGATCCGGCGGGGGCGGTAAGCGAGGCCATGGATGAAATCCGTCTGTCGGTCTTGTGGATATTTAAGGGGTCAGAAGAAGTATTTGAACAGGATATAAAGCAGAATCAGGACCGCCGCCGCTGCCGTGGCGAGCAGGCCAAGCCGCTTCTCGATGAAATGCCGGATCGGCTCGCCATAGCGCCGAAGCAGCCAGGCGAGAAAATAAAAACGCGCGCCGCGCGCAACGATGGCCGAGGCGATGAACAGCCACAGATTGACGTGCATGGCGCCCGATAGGATGGTCACCACCTTGATCGGCGGCAAATGCGCCAGCCCGGAAGTAACGAGCAACAGGAGCACGGCGCTGGCGTTGGACGAATTGCGCAGCGCCTCGAACGCGTCGAGCTTGCCGTAAAATTCGAGAATCGGCCGAGCGATCGTCTCGAAGGCGAAATAGCCGAGGAACCAGCCGGCGATGCCACCGAGCACGGATGCGACGGTCGCGATGAAGGCGTAGCGCCAGGCGCGCTCCGGTCGCGACAGCGTCATCGGCAGGAAAAGCACATCCGCCGGCACGAGGAAGATCGAGCTTTCGATGAAGGCTATGAGCGCCAGCCACGCCTCGGCGGCGGGCCGGGCGGCAAGCGACATCGTCCAGTCGTACAATCTGCGAAGCATGGCGCCCCCGGCTATGGCGCGTTGGTGTAGGCAAATTTGTTGGACCGCGCAACGCCGCCCTGATGGTCATATGCGCACGGAAAGAGTTGACGGAGGGCCGCCTGACCGTATAGTCCGCCTCCGTCCGGGCTCCGCGCCCGGCCCCTGTGCGGGTGTGGTGGAACTGGTAGACGCGCCGGACTCAAAATCCGGTTCCGAAAGGAGTGTCGGTTCGATTCCGACCACCCGCACCAATCTTTTCAAATGCGTCTTTCGATTGTCCGGCGAGTTCGTTCTCCAACCAGGACGGGTTTCTTCCGACGATGAGGGTTCGTCCCGTCACGCACCCGGCACAAGCATCACCAGTTTGTAGTCCGAACGGTCCGATGGAGTGAATGTGTGCTGCTCGAACCGCAGCAGGCCACCCATGGAGTTGTGGAAGGTGCGTTTTCCGCCCGCCCGATGCAATACGTCCTGCGAATCCCAGGCGCGGGAGAAGAGTTCGCTGCTCGCGCGCAGTTCGTCCACGAAGCTCTTGACCCGCGCATCGCGGAAGCTGTGGCCATAATCCGCCCGAAATTCTGCCAACAGCCGGCGCGCTCGGTCCTCCCATTCGGGAATGAGGCGATGCGCGGCTTCGCCGAGGAAAACAAAGCGCAGCAGATTGCGCTGGTTATCGCCATCCAGCCAGCCACGGAACAGCCGCTCGGCCGCATCGTTCCAGCATACTGCATTCCAGAGGCCATCGAGCCCGTAGGCCGGATGCTGAATCGCCCTGACGGCGTCGGTGAGAGAAGATGGCGCATCGATTTCAGGCGAAAGAGGCGCTTCAGGGTCGAGACGGCCGGCAAGCTCGAACAGGTAAGCCCGCTCGGCGCGGGTGAGGGCCAGCGCCCGTGCGAGACGGCCAAGCGCTTCGGAAGAAGCCTGTACGGGGCGACCCTGCTCCAGCCAGGCGCACCATGTGCTGCTGATGCCCGCCTCTACCGCCAGTTCCTCCCGGCGTAGCCCAGGCGTGCGGCGGCGCCGACCCGATGTTGCCGGCCGCACCCGTTCCCTGTGAGCGCGAATGAACGCGCCTAGCAACCGCCTTTGTTCCAACGTCAGCATGGGACCCTTTATGATAGGATAAAGTTCTAACTTGTAACAGTTTAAGGCCGGAGCATTGTGCGTTTCAAGAAGAGGAGCGAACAAATGCGAAATGCTCATGAGAAGTCCGTGGCGAGCCAATTCGGGCCTCGCGCCAAGGCGTATGTCGACAGCGCGGTCCATGCTCAGGGAGCGGATCTCGACGCATTGAGAGCCGTCGTGCGTGAAAGTCGTCCGGAGCGGGCGCTGGATCTCGGAACAGGGGGCGGACATGTCTCCTACCTGATGGCGCCGCATGCGGGAAAAGTGATGGCCGCCGACCTGTCGACCGAAATGCTTGCAGCAGTCGACGCGGCGGCGCGCGAAAAAGGCATCGGAAACATCGAGACAGTGGAGACGCCGGCGGAGCACCTGCCTTTTGCAGACGCCGCGTTCGATCTGGTCGCCTGCCGTTATTCCGCGCACCATTGGCGCGATTTCGAAGGCGGGTTGCGTCAGGCTCGCAGGGTGCTGAAGCGTGGCAAGCCGGCCATCTTCATAGACGTCTGTGCACCTGAGCACGCGCTGTTCGACACCCATCTGCAGGCCATCGAGCTGTTGCGCGATACATCCCACGCGCGTGACTATACCGCCTCGCAATGGATCGCCGCGCTGGGGCGCTGCGGCTTTGCCCTGTCGGGTGTCAGGACATGGCGGCTGCGCATGGATTTCCCGGTATGGACGGCGCGAATGCGCACGCCCGAGGAAAACATGCGCGCGATCCGCTCGCTCCAGGCTTCGGCCTCGGCGGAGACCAGGGAACATTTTGCCATCGAAGACGACGGCTCCTTCATGCTCGATGTCCTCATGGTCGAGACGACGGCGGAATGATGGTCACCTCCGTCTCCAAATTCGATTCAGCGCGGTCCGGTGAATACGCGGTGCAAAGCCGTATCGCCCTTGCCGGATATGACGCATGCCACGAACTCGCGGCCTGCCTGCTGTCCGCCTCTCTTGGCGCAGGCAGCACGGCGAGGGTTCTTGTCGCGGGCGCAGGCGGCACCGCTCAGGAGATAATCTCGGCTGGACGCCTCGAGCCGAACTGGCGTTTCACCTCAGTCGATCCGTCGCCGCCAATGCTCTCGTTGGCCAGGGCCGCGATTGAGGCGGCGGGATTGTCCGAACGCACCGACTTCTTTCCAGGCCTGATCGAAGACTGCCCCGAGACGCCAACGTTCGATGCGGCGACGCTGATCGGCGTATTGCACCATCTGCCGACCCTCGAGGCCAAGGAATTGATCCTTGCCGATCTGGCCGCGCGGTTGAAGCCGGGCGCGCCGCTCATCCTTGCCTGCAACCGCGGCGCCTATGCGTCGCGGCCACTGTTTCTGTCAGCATGGGGTAGACGCTGGCGCCTGGCAGGGGAGAGCGAAGAGGCCGTCGAGGCCCGGCTCGGAAAGATCCTCGAGGGTGCGGAGCCGCCGCCCTCCGATGCGGCAGTGGCTGCGCTACTGCAGGGGGCAGGCTTCGTTGAGCCGGAACTCTTCTTTTCCAGCCTGTTTTGGGGTGCATGGATTGCAAGGCTTGAGAGGGACCCTGTGTCCAACAGAATTTGAAGTTTATGCCGCCGGGACAGCAAAAGGCATGGGTCGTATTGCGCAGCCTCGAAAACGCCGATCACGACCGATGTGTCGATGTCTTCAGGCGGGCCGACGGGAGCTTCGGTTTAGAGGAATTCCGCAAGGACCCCGAGGATGGTGGCATCTGGACGCCCGTCCAGTCCTATTCGGCGATACCCTATGCGTCGATGGATCTAGCGGTCAGGGCGGCTTCCGTCACCGTCGCCTGGCTGGGAGACGCCGCATAGGGCGATCCGTGGGCAGGTCGGAGCAAGCCTGGTCAGCGCCGTCGAACCAGATGCTTGACCCGGTCGCGCAGCAGGCGCGCCATGTTGCGGGTTTCCCGGTAGAGGTGCAGTTGCTTGGCGGCCTGGCGTGCGGCGCGATCCGCCTGCGGCGTTATCCCCATGACGATCGTACCGACACGCCGCCTTTCGCTCCACAACCTGTCCATGATCGGGTGGTCCGGTATGGCGCAGGAATCCGTCACCTGGACGTTGGGATCGTCAAGATGCGTCTTCGTCGCCTCGATCATCAGAAGCGTGCCTGGAGAGTAGGCCGAATAGGCTTCGTCATAGGCGGTCTTCCATGTATAGGCGACGCCCTGTTCGACAAAGACGATAAGACAGGCGATCACCTTTTCGTCGAGCAGAAGGGTATGAACCCTGCACATGTCCCGCTGGGATAGCAGATGAACTGCCTCGCGCGCGAAGGCCGCCTGATAGCGATCGACCGCCATCGCCGTCCGTTCGCGGCCCTTCCAACCGGCGGTC
Organism: uncultured Alphaproteobacteria bacterium; assembly: GCA_963752795.1. Lineage (GTDB taxonomy): Bacteria > Pseudomonadota > Alphaproteobacteria > Rhizobiales > Rhizobiaceae > Mesorhizobium_L. The sequence continues at coordinate 694,812 of CAVVZH010000001.1, read as the reverse complement.
TCCAGAGCCAGGAAGGTCTCCACGCCGCTCCTGATTTCGTCCGGCTGGCGGGCGATGCGGTATTCCAGCGCCCCGTGATCCGCCAGACGGCGTTTCAACCGGCGGAATTCGCGGTAGTGATGCGAACGAAGCGATGCTTTCAGATACTCTTCCCCATCGAGCGGACTTTCAAGGTAGGCGCGCTCGGCTTCGTCCGTCGTGATGAGGGTCAGGTCGCGGCTGGCGGCGAAGGAGCGCAAGGCATTCGATACCGCGCCGTCGAGATGCATGTCCGGCAGGAGAAGAACCTTCGGCATTTTCAGATGCGGCCGCGACAGCATCGTGAAGAAATCGTCCATCACCCCGACAGGGTCGTCGCTGTCGATCAGCGGCGTCCCGAGCGGGCCGAACGGGCTCGACCAACTGCGCATGATCGGCACGCCAAGCGGTATCGTTGGGCGCTCGATCGAAAAAGGCAGCATGAGCCGGAGCCGACTCTTGAATTCGTCGCCGTCGCGGATGACCGCGAGCCGGATCTCCCGATCCTCCAGCCTTGGCATGGCCGGGGCGAGGAAGCGCGGATTGAAGAAGATATTCGGCTCCATGGCGCGCGCCGCCAGATGGTCGAGCTCTTCGACCAGGTCGAAGCCCGCGGATGCCGTATAGATGGCGAGCTTGCGCGGCGGACGCCTGCTGTCCAGAAGTTCGACGCGGGCGCGGTCGATCGGCCCGTCCGCCAGCCCGGCGAGCTGGCTGATCATGGCTCCGGCGGGCCCGCCGGTCATTTCTTCGAGGATCGGTATGGCAGCCATCTTACAAAACAATTCCCTTGGCGGAGGCGGCGGGTAAAAAGATGACCATCGCGATGCCGAGCTTGCGCCAAACGGTCAAGGATAGCGCCACCGCCTCGAAGACCATTGCCACACTCGTCGCGATCGCCGCGCCCCACAATCCGAATGCGGGGATGAGCGCCACATTCAGGCCGATGTTGACCGCAAGCGCCAACGCGTAGACTGCCGCGCAGATATTCTGGTTGCCGCTCATGGTCAGGAGGCTTTCCGCTGGCCCCACCGCAGCCCGCGCGACAACGCCGACCACCAGGATGAACAGGAGCGGATAGCCCTCCGCGAAGCCGGGGCCGAAAAGCTTCAGCATGGGCTCACCGATGGCGAGCACGACCAACGCCATGAGCAGGGATGGCCAGAACGTCCATGAGACGGTTTCGCGAGCGAATATCGCCAGCTTGCCCAGATCGCCGCCATGCGTGAATTGCGCGTAACGCTGCGCCACGCCCGCTTTAACGGCGAAATAGACAAAATGAACCAGCGCCAGCGTCTTCACGGCCGCGTAATAGACCGCCACGTCATCCGGGGCCATGAAATGACCGACCATCAGCACGTCCGAATTGATCAGCAGGAAGAAGAAGCTCTCGACCAGGAAGATCGGCAGCGACACCTTGAACCATTCACCGAACAGGATGGTTCGCGGTCCGGGGGACAGGCGGGCGTCGATACGCGCTGTAACGTTGACGAGTTGCGCGATCGTGGTGAGGAACGTTGCGGCAAGCGCGGCGAGCATGGCGGTTTCGGCACGCGCCGGGAAGCCCAGCGCCAACGCTCCGGCCATGAAAACGAGAATAAGAACGGGCCGGCTGATATAGGTGGACATCAACGCCGACAGGGCCCACGAATTGGCACGGGCGATGCCCTGCAGGACGTCCGCGAGCGCGATCATCGGCATGAAGACCAGCCCGATGAAGAACGGCGCAATATAATACGCCTCGATCCTGCCGGAGAGCATCCAGACGCCAGCCGCGCCGATCACGGCAATCAGCGAAGCCGCCAGGAACGAGAACAGGCGGCTGGTCAGCAGGATGCCGCGCAATTCGGCGAGCCGTCCCGTTTCGCGGTATTCCGGAACGTAGCGGATGACCGATGTATGGAAGCCGAGGCAGGAGAGGTTGCCGACGATCACCATCGACACCCAGACCAGCACGAAGATGCCGTATTCGAAACTGCCCATCCAGCGCGCCATCAAGACCTGGCTGACGAAGGCGATGACGGCGTTGACGATTCGGATGGAAAAGACGACCAGCGACATGCGCCCGGCCTGACCGCGTTCGTCGGCATTGAACAGCAGCGCGTCGATTTTTCCCAGCAATGGCCGGGCCCTGAGCGCGAAGCGCTCCGGCAATAGCCGCTCGGCCGTGGTCGCCGCGGAAAAGCGCACCACCTATTCTCCGTTTCCCGTCAACAGAAGTCCGTCTTAGGCCGGACTCTTTAAGAAACGGTTGGGTAGCGGACCCGTATCCGAGCGAATGCCGCCATTTGCCGCGCGAGGCCCGCTATTCGTCCAGCTTGAATTCCAGGTAGAGATTGCGCTGCAGCAGCGACTGGTTGTCGTCCGAGATCATCGAGACCATAAGCGCCCCGTCGCCGCGTCGCCAGACGTCGAGACCTTCCATATTGTCGATCTGATAGCCCATGTCGGCTCTCAGCAGCACGGGCCCATCGGCGACTTTACCCTTGCCGATTGAGTCCCCCCGGATGCGCCTGAGTTGCATGGCTACGCCCTGGCCGAGGGAGAAGGACCGTTCGAGCAGCAGCAGGTCGCCACCAGGCAGGAACGCGCCGTCGGTAATGGCGAACTTGCCGCTATGCGCCACGGTGAAGACGCCCTTGCCGGGACCTTCCAGGATTGCCGCGTACTGATTGCCGTCCTTGTCCAGGCTTTTCTCCGAAACGATGACGCGCGCGCCTTTGAGTGGACCGTTCTCTGGCGCATAGACCACGGTCTCGAAGCCGCGATTCATGCGCAGTTCCTTGCGCGGCACCAGATAGTCAAGATTGCGGATGGGAGCCTTCATGTCGGCAGGATCGATATGGAACTCCGAGATGCGATGATCGCGCTCAAACCCGGCAGTCGCAGTATCTCCCTTGATGGCCAGGCCCTCGGCGTCGGTCAGCCATTTTTCGCCGATCGCCCTGCCCTGTCGATCGACCATCTCCTGCATGCTGAAATCGGCGACGCCAGACGGTCGCCCGGCGGCATCATGCTCGATGCGGCCAAAGAACCAGAAACCGGTATCGGCGACGCCGATGAAGCGATCGCCCGGCGTCCTGAACCGGAAGGCCGACAGCCCGCCGAAATCGCGCGACGACGCAACCATCTCGAGACCGCCGACGAAAGTGAGCGGTCCGAACCTCTCGTCGGAGGAACCTATCTTGAAATTCCTGATCACCGAGGAGGTAATCGCCATTGGTTCTACCGCCGCCGACAGGGGCGCCGCATGCCCCCAGGACAGGACGGAAGGGACGGAAACCAACGCAACGAGCGCCGCCGCTCCAGCAAGCACCGTTAACCGTCTGGACTTCATCTGATTGGAATGTCCCAAATCTGCGCCCCTGCGATGCGCACCGTCTTAGCCGGCGCGACGCACGGAAGGGCTGGAGCGGCGTGTCTGACGCGTGCTTTCCTCGGCGAAAAGGTTGGCGAGTTGTTCGGTCATGGCGCCGGCCAGTTCCTCGGCGTCGACAATGGTCACCGCCCGGCGATAGTACCGCGTCACGTCGTGGCCGATGCCGATCGCCAGCAATTCCACCGGCGAGCGCGTCTCGATCAACTCGATCACGCCGCGCAGATGCCTTTCGAGGTAGTTGCCGGGATTGACCGAAAGGGTTGAATCGTCGACCGGCGCACCGTCCGAGATCATCATCAGGATCTTGCGCTGTTCGCGCCGCGCCATCAGCCGCTGATGCGCCCACAGAAGCGCCTCGCCATCGATATTTTCCTTGAGCAGGCCCTCGCGCATCATCAGGCCGAGATTGCGCCGAGCCCGCCGCCACGGCGCGTCCGCCGACTTGTAGATGATGTGGCGCAGATCGTTGAGCCGCCCGGGATTGGCCGGCTTGCCGTCCTTCAGCCATTTCTCGCGTGCCTGCCCGCCCTTCCAGGCACGCGTGGTGAAGCCGAGAATCTCAACCGACACGCCGCAGCGCTCCAGCGTACGCGCCAGGATGTCCGCGCAGGTCGCCGCTACTGTGATCGGCCGTCCGCGCATCGAGCCGGAATTGTCGAGCAGCAACGTCACGACCGTATCGCGGAATTGCGTGTCCCGCTCCTGCTTGAACGAAAGCGGCTGCATCGGATCGATGACCACGCGCACAAGCCGCGCCGGATCGAGCGTGCCTTCCTCCAAGTCGAAATCCCAGGACCGGTTCTGCTGCGCCATCAGGCGGCGCTGCAGCCGGTTGGCGAGCCTGCCGACCACGCCTGAAAGATTGGCCAGTTGCTTGTCGAGGAACGCCCGCAGCCGGTCGAGTTCCTCTTCCTCGCAAAGCTCTTCCGCCCCGACCGTTTCGTCGAAAGCGGTACTGAACACCTTGTAGTCGATGTCGCGGAGCGGACCAGCGAATGGATCGTCGTTGCGCCGCGTCTCCCCCGGCGTCTCGGCATCGGCGTCGTCATCCTCGGAAATCTCGTCCGAAGATGCGTCGGCGGCTTCGGTCTCGCCGGTTTCCTGTTCTTCGGCGGAAGCTTCCGAATCCTCGGATTGCGATTGATCCGCGCCGGAATCCTCCTCGCCACCCTCTTCGCCCTGGTCGTCGCCCTGAGGTTCCTGCTCCTCGTCCTCGGCTTCCGACTGCTCGTCGTCGCCGAGTTCCTCCGCCATTTCCATCGATGCCAGCATGTCGCGCACGACGCGCGCGAATCCCTGCTGATCGTCGAGCTTTTCGAGCAGCCCGTCGAGATCGCCGGCGGCCTTCTCGTCGATCCAGTCGCGCCACAGATCGACCATGCGCCTGCCGCTCTTCGGCGCGGCGCGGCCGGTGAGCTTTTCGCGCACCATCAGCGCCACGGCCTCCTCAATCGGCGCCTCCGCCTTGTCGCTGACCTCGCCGAGATTGGCCTTGGCGTATTTGTCTTCCAGCATGAGCGCCAGATTGTCGCCGACGCCACGCATGGCGCGGGCGCCGATCGCCTCGACGCGCGCCTGTTCGACAGCGTCGTAAACGGCGCGCGCCTGCTTGCCTTCGGGCGCCAGTCTTGCATGGACCCGCGGATCATGGCGCGCCCGTTTCAACGCCATGGAATCGCCAATGCCCCTGGTGACGCCGATATCGGCGCGCGTCGGCTTCTTCGGCAAATCCGGCAGGCGGGCATGGGTGCCGGCGAGCGCCGGCCTGTCCTTGCGCGAAGCTGACCTCGAGATCGTGGTCGCCGGCGATGGCGCGCATGCACACGGTGACGGCGCGTTTCAGCGCATCCGTTTCACCGCCACTTTTGGGCTTTCCACGTGTATTGTCGCCGGGTCCGGCCATCGTATCTCCGCGATCAGCCGAGTACCACGTTGACGGCTGATTTCAGGCAGTTCCTCGCCGAAGGCGCGCTGATAGAACTCGGCCACGACCGAGCGTTCCAGTTCGTCGCATTTGTTGAGGAAGGTCAGCCGGAAGGCCATGCCGACATTGCCGAATATCTCCGCGTTCTCCGCCCAGGTGATCACCGTACGCGGGCTCATCACCGTCGACAGATCGCCATTGATGAAGGCCGAGCGCGTCATGTCGGCGACACGCACCATCTTGTTGACGATCTCGCGGCCCTTGTCGTTGCGGTAATGCTTGGCCTTGGCCAGCACGATCGCCACCTCGTTGTCGTGCGGCAGATAGTTCAGTGTCGTCACGATCGACCAGCGGTCCATCTGCGCCTGATTGATCTGCTGGGTGCCGTGATAAAGGCCGGTCGTGTCGCCAAGGCCGACCGTGTTGGCGGTCGCGAACAGGCGAAAGGCCGGATGCGGCCGGATCACGCGGCTCTGGTCGAGCAGGGTCAGGCGCCCGGACGATTCCAGGACGCGCTGGATCACGAACATGACGTCCGGCCGGCCGGCATCGTATTCGTCGAAGCACAGCGCCACATTGTGCTGGTAGGCCCAGGGCAGGATGCCGTCGCGAAATTCGGTGACCTGCTTGCCTTCCTTGACCACGATGGCGTCCTTGCCGACGAGGTCGATACGGCTGACATGGCTGTCGAGATTGACGCGTACGCAGGGCCAGTTGAGGCGTGCCGCGACCTGCTCGATATGCGTCGATTTGCCCGTGCCGTGATAGCCCGAAACCATGACCCGGCGGTTGAAGGCGAAGCCCGAAAGAATGGCGAGCGTTGTCTGTTCGTCGAACAGATAGTCCGGGTCGAAATCGGGAACGTGCTCGTTGGCCGCCGAATATGCCGGCACGATCATCGTCGATTCGAAACCGAACTTCTCCTTCACCGACGCGGTCGTGTCGGGCAGGTTTGCGATATCCCTGTCGATTTTATTCATCATGCCTCCAGCACGAGACCCGTCTCGCGCCGTTTGAATTTGCCTTGTCGGGGGCCGTCTTAAGGCTTTTTCCTGCCGGATAGAAGCCGTTCCAACGGAGCGCTCAGCACAAACCTGCCTGCTTGAGCAATCGGTAGGCCTGGATCACGTCACGGAACCGGTCTTCCGAACCCCTGTTGCCGCCATTCGCGTCGGGATGGTGGCGCTTTACCAGTTCCTTATAGCGCGCCTTGATGTCCGCGCCAGTCGCCTTTACGTCAAGTCCAAGCGTTTCCAGCGCTTTGGCCTCAAGCGGTTTGGCTTTGCGCTCGCGCGGACGCTGGCCGTCATGGGTTCCGAAAAGATTGAACGGGTCGCGTGTCCGCTTGAAATAGCCGGCCCGGCCGGATCGCGACTGCGAGAAATCCGCTGCGGCGCGCGGACCCCCGGCCCCTCCGATTTTCCAGGTCGGGCGATGGCCTGTCAGCGCCTCCTTCTGGAAGCGCGCGATGTCGGTGTCGGGCACGCCGGAAAAATAATTGTAGCGCTTGTTGTATTCGCGCACATGGTCGAAGCAGAAATGGAAATATTCACCCTCCTTCATGCGGCCTACCGGCGCGCGATGGGTGCCGGCTTCGCTGCAGCCATCCCACTGGCACCGTTGCACATGCGACTTCAGCTCGGCGGCCGGGTCGGGCCGCACCTTGATGCGGTCGAAATATTTCGAATAAGGCTTCATGTCGGGGCTGATTATGGGCGCTTCGCCTGACGATACAAGAATTGACATTTCGGGGATGTTCGGCCTACCGCCTGAATCGGCTCTATTCGAAGCACGAAACGGTCATTTTATGGCCGGTCAGACCTATATGGTAAAGGAACCTCGCCATGTCCATCCAGTCGGGTATCGAGGCGAAGCTGAAAGAGGCCTTCGCGCCCGAGCGCCTCGAAGTTGTCAATGAAAGCCACCTTCATGCCGGCCACCACCATGTCGAATCCGGCCACCATGCCGCCTTCGACGGCTCGGGCGAAACCCATTTTCGCGTCCGCATCGTCGCTCCCGCCTTCGCGGGCATGAGCCGCGTCGGCCGCCACCGCGCCGTCAATGAACTTTTGTCGCACGAGTTGAAGACGGGCGTGCACGCCCTGGCGATCGAACCTGCGGCCCCTGGCGAAAAGACCCGCTGGTAGCGCCCGGTCCAACCGGGCTCGACTTCCCGGTTTCCGGCGGATTTCTTAACGAATGGTGCATTGCACAAAACGCATTGGAGCCATGCTTTCCTGTGCATTCCAAATAGGCACTTTGCCGCCTATTTGAGCCGCATCAGATTACTAGCTGAACAACCCGATCCAAGTGAGAAATGTCATGAACGTCATCCGCAACTACCGTAACTGGCGCCGTTTCCGCAAAACCGTGAACGAGCTGAGCCGCCTTACCAACCGCGAGCTGGACGATATGGGCCTGCGCCGTGGCGACATCTATTCGGTGGCGAAGTCCGCCCTCTGATCAATCAGGTGGGGTTCTCCTCCCTCCCCGCCGATCAGGCCAATGCGTGGCCTCCCTGACGCCGGCCATTCAAAGCAAAGCCCGCCGATCCTCCCCGGCGGGCTTTGTTGTGTCTCTGGCTTGGAAATAACGATTTCGGCGCGCGCGGCACAATTCCAGCCCGTCATGGTAGTTCTTATATAATTGACACATCAGAGCTGCCATCTCTGGGATTTCGTAGGGATCCACCTCCCTTCAACCGCGGTGGTAGGGATGTCCCGTCAGGATCGTGCTCACGCGATAAAGCTGCTCGGCCAGCATGACGCGAACAAGCTGGTGCGGCCAAGTCAATTCTCCGAAGGAGAGCACCAGATTTGCCTGAGCGCGAAGCGCTTCATCATGGCCGTCCGCGCCGCCGATGGCGAAGATCAAATTCTTGCTTCCGTCATCCTTGAAACGGGAAATCCGCCGGGCCAGCTCGTCGGACCCGATGTTCCTGCCGCGCTCGTCAAGGAGCACCACGGCGGCGCCCGCGCTACGCGCCAATAGTCTTTGCGCTTCCTCGCGCCGCCGTTCCTCCACGGACGAAGCCCGGCTTTCCGCCATCTCCGTCACGCCTGCAAAATCGAGACCGACCGCGGGGCCGGTCTTGGAGAAGCGATCGAAGAAGCGATCCGCCAGTTCTCGTTCGGGGCCGGCCTTCATGCGGCCGACCGCGTGAACGGATACATGCATTCCCTGACCTCAGATCAAGGGGTCAGTGGACCGTCTCATCCTCGAGGTCCGGCGCCTGCCACATCTTCTCCAGCCCGTAGAACTCGCGGATTTCGGGCCGGAAGACATGCACGATGATGTCGCCGGCGTCGATCAGCACCCAGTCGGCGCCGGTCAATCCTTCGACACGCGCATGCGCACCGGATTCCTTCAACGACTTCAAGAGATTGTCGGCCACCGCCGCGACATGGCGGTGCGACCGCCCGGACGCCACGACCATATAGTCGCAGAGGCTCGATTTTCCCTGGATGTCGATGGAGATGATGTTTTCGGCCTTGGAGTCTTCCAGACTGGCAAGGACTGTCTTGAGGGCCATAGAAGGGTCGTCGTTGTGAACCATTCCGGCCGGCGAAGGCATCATTTCAGCCTTCTTACTCAGTGCTGTTCTCAGCGTCTTTCCTTTCGATCAAGAACAACGTGCATCCCCGATTCTCTCGGGAGACACCCTGAAGATAGGCAGAGAACCTTAACACTTTCAAGACGCCGAGCGCCGGAAATCGCTCTGCGCCGCGGCGCTATCGTCGGAAACCTCTTCTTCGGGACTGAAGGCAAGCTCCACGGAAAACGGCACATGCGCCGCCATAGGGGAGAAATTGCCGGTTTCCTCCGACCCGACAGCCTCGAGGCGGGTAACTCGCCAGGCGACGAACAGACAAAACAGAACCGCGATGACGATCGCCACCACCATGAAAGCACTGGTCCCATATGTCGCCGTAAGCGCTGTCGCGAGAGCCGGCACGAGGAAGCCGGCGAGCGACCATGCGAAAAGCATGGAGCTTGCCAATGGAACGAGATCCTCCTTGTCGGCGCGGTCGTTGGCATGGGCGCTGGAAAGAGAATAGATCGATTCCGTCGAGCCGCTCCAGACGATGTAGACAAGCACCATGATCCAAAGCGGGCTTCCATCGAATTGACTGGCCGCAATGCCGCCCGCGATGACCATGGCCGAAGTGGCGATGATGACATAGCGGCGATCCGTGCGGTCCGAAATCCACCCCAGCGGAATCTGGAAGATCAAGGTGCCGATCGGCATCGCGAAGAGCAGCGTGGAGACGTCGCTCTGGCTATAGCCGATGGCGGCGGCATGGATCGGGGTAAAGCCGGAAACCATCATCGACAGGCCGCCGACCGCCAGCATGCCCGCCACGCCGACCGGCGAGATCGACCAGGCGCGGCGAAAGGCGACGGACGCCGATTTCGGCGGTGGCGGCGGCGGCAATCGCGTCATTCCGACCGGCAGGATGGCGAGCGTGGCGAAAGCGATGCCGACGATCGGCGCGATACCGGTCTGCAGATCCATGAACCGAAGCGAAAACGCGCCAACGCCGAGGCCGACTTCGTAGGCGACGTAGAACACAGCCATGACACGACCGCGAATGCGATTGTCCACCGCATCGTTCAGCCAGCTTTGTGCCACGATGAACATGGCGGCGATGGCAAAGCCATAGAGCGCGCGCGCCGCTGTCCACAAAAGCGGATGAACGCCCGCCGCGATCGCAAGGTTGGAAAGGATGATGAGCGCCCCGAAGGTCATGAAGGCGCGAGCATGGCCGACCCGTCGCACTATCCAGCCGGTCAGCAGACAGCCGGCCATGCCGCCGGCGGAAAGCATGGTGAGAACCACGCCGGCCCATGTGGGGGGAAATCCGTCCGCGCTCAGGCGTACCGGTATGTAGGCAAAGAGCAATCCGTTGCCGATGGCGATCAGCGCCATGGCCACAATGACGCTGGTGATCGCCACGGCGGAAGCCGGTGCGGTCACGGTCGAATCCGCATCGGATGCGGGCGTGTGCGCCATCTCGCTCATACCAACCGTATCTTGCCGCCGTCACCGGCTTTTCAGGGCTTCAAAAACGACATTTGGACGGTGGACCGGCGAAATAGAATCGCTTGGATCAAAGCCGCGATATCATTCGCCGCCCGCCCTGAGCGCGGTCGAGGAGAGCGATGATCTCGGCCCGTGTATGAACGTCCAGGCCGGTGCTTTCATGCGGGCCAGCAAGGGTGCGTCCTTTTCGTCGACACGCGCGTAGTCGAAGCTCTTCGCCATCGCCGATGACAGGTAGGAAAGCGTCGAGCCGGGACGGTCCATCACCGCGATCGGGAACGTCATCGCGATCTGCCGCCAGCGTTGCCAGCGATGGAAATCGCGCAGGCTGTCGGCGCCCATGATCCAGACGAAATCGACACCCGGATTGCGCTGCTTGACCAGCGCCAACGTGTCGGCGGTGTAGCGGATGTGGTGGCTGGCCTCGAAGGCGGTCACCTTGATGCGCGGGTTGTCGGCGAACTGCTCCGACAACCTTATGCGCTCGGCCAGCGGCCGCAACTCATTGGCATTCTTGAGCGGGTTGCCCGGCGTGACCATCCACCAGAACTGGTCGAGCCGCAGCGACCGCAGCGCGATCTCGGCAACCAGCGCGTGGCCAGCGTGCGGCGGGTTGAAGGACCCGCCGAACAGGCCCACGGCCATGCCCCGCGCGGCATGCGGCATCCGGAGGTAACGTCCAGCAACGTCTGGATATTGCGTCCACAGCGGGTTCAAGGACGAATCTGGCCCGAACCGCGAACGCGGTATTTGAAAGAGGTGAGCTGCTCGACCCCGACGGGGCCGCGCGCGTGCATCTTGCCGGTGGCGATGCCGATTTCCGCCCCCATGCCGAACTCGCCGCCATCGGCGAACTGGGTGGAGGCGTTGTGCAGCAGGATTGCCGAGTCGATCTCGTTGAAGAAGCGTTCGACGGCGGAAGCATCCTCGGCGATGATCGCCTCGGTGTGGTGCGAGGAAAATCGTTCGATATGCTCGATCGCGCCGCCGACGCCGTCGACCAGCTTAACGGCAATGATCGCGTCGAGATATTCGGTCGTCCAGTCCGCGTCCGTCGCCGGTTTGGCTTTCGCAAAGGCCGCGAGAACATCGTCATCCGCATGGATTTCGCATCCGGCCCGGGCTAGCGCCTCCAGGATCGGCACGAGATGCGTGGCGGCGGCAGCGCGGTCGACCAGCAGCGTTTCCGCCGCGCCGCAGACGCCGGTGCGCCGCATCTTGGCGTTGACGGCGATGGCGACCGCCATGTCGAGACTGGCGGACCGGTCGATATAGACGTGGCAGACGCCTTCCAGATGCGCGAAGACCGGCACGCGCGCCTCGCTCTGCACGCGCTCCACAAGGCTGCGCCCGCCGCGCGGGATGATCACGTCGATGGCGCCGCCCAGGCCTTTCAGCATCTCGCCGACGGCGGCGCGGTCGCTTGTCGGCACGAGCTGAATCGCATCCTCGGGCAATCCCGCCGCCCTCAGGCCTTCCACCAGACAGGCATGGATGGCGGCGGACGAGTTGCGCGAGTCCGATCCGGCCCGCAATATCACCGCGTTGCCCGCCTTGATGCACAGAGCGCCGGCGTCGGCGGTGACGTTGGGACGGCTTTCATAGATGACCCCGATGACCCCGAGCGGTGTCCTGACGCGCTCGATGTGGAGACCGTTCGGACGGTCCCATTCGGCGATCAGATCGCCGACCGGGTCGTTGAGGGCGGCGATGACGCCAATGCCCTCCGCCATGCTCTGGATGCGCTCGGGCGTCAGCAGCAGGCGATCGAGGGAAGAATTCGGCAAGCGGGCCTTTTGGCCTTCCGACATGTCGATGGCGTTGGCGGCAAGGATGTCGCCCTCGCGACATCGAATAGCTTCCGCCATGGCCGCCAGCGCGTCGTTCTTGCGCCCGGCGCCGGCGGTGGCCAGCGGATGCGCGGCTGCACGGGCGCGCTCGCCCATACGCCGCATGGTCTGGCCCACGCTCTCTTGCGAATTCTCAAGCGTTTTCAGCATCGCTCAGCTTTCGTTCCTCCCGGGCAATCGCCCCGGTTACTCCCGAAACCACGAGATCGTCGCGGTGCACCATTGCCGCGCGCGCTTCATAGCCAAGCACGGCCGCGATCTGCGAGCTTTTCAGGCCAACGATCCTTATTGCATCGGATGCGTCATAGGCAACGAGGCCGCGCGCCATCTCGCGTTCGTCCGGACCGATAATAGCGACCGTGTCGCCACGCGAAAACGCGCCTTTGACGGAGCGAACGCCCGCCGAAAGCAGCGATTTTCCTGAAAGCAGCGCCGTCACCGCGCCGGCATCGACACGCAGGCTGCCGGCTGGTTCGAGCTGACCCGCGATCCAGCCCTTATAGCCTTTGACCGGATGGGCGCTGGGCATGAAGAATGTCGCGCGCTCGCCCCGTTCGATTGCCGCAAGCGGGTTCATCCTTTCCCCCGAGGTGACGATCATCGCTGTCCCGGCGGCATTGGCGATCTTGCCGGCATCGAGTTTCGTTCGCATGCCGCCCCGCGACAATTCCGACGCCGCCGCGCCCGCCATCGCCTCGATCGCGGGTGTGATGCGCTCCACCACGGGGATGTGCCGGGCGGCGGGATCGACGGCGGGCGGGGCGCTGTAGAGACCGTCGATGTCGGAAAGCAGCACCAGCATGTCGCCCTGCATCATGGTGGCGACGCGCGCCGCCAGCCGGTCATTGTCGCCATAGCGGATCTCGCTGGTGGCGATGGTGTCGTTCTCGTTGATGACCGGCACCGCCTTGAGCTTCAGCAGCATCGAGATGGTGGCGCGCGCATTGAGATAGCGCCGGCGCTCTTCGGTGTCGCCCAGCGTCACCAGCACCTGCCCCGATGTGAGCCCCTTGCGTCCCAGTTCCTGCGACCAGGCGCCGGCGAGCGCGATCTGGCCGGCGGCGGCGCAGGCTTGGCTTTCCTCCAGTTTCAGCCGGCGACGGCCAAGGCCGAGAATGGAGCGCCCGAGCGCGATCGCACCGGATGTGACGACCAGCATTTCCACACCCTGCCCGGCAAGGTCGGCAATGTCGTCGGCCAGCGACGCGAGCCATTCCCGCTTCAGTCCCGTCGTCCGATCGACCAGCAGCGCGGACCCGATCTTCACGGTGATGCGGCGATAGTTTTTCAGCGAAACGGTCATTCCCTAATCACCGCTACGGACCATTTCTTCAACGGATGGCTGCGTCCCCGTCTGACGCGCCTTCTCAATCACGACCATCAGGGCCCGCAGCGCCTCCTCCGTCCCATGGTGAGTGGCCGACGAAAGGATCAGCGGGGCGCCCCGAGCCGCCTTTTTCAGCGCCGCGGCCTTGTCTTTGAGGCTGGCCTCGTCGACCGTGTCCGCCTGGGAAAGCACCAGCACCTCCGGCTTGTCGGCGAGCCCGTGGCCATACGCCTCGAGTTCCGCCCGCACCGTATGATAGGCGTGCGCCGGGTCTTCCTCCTGCGCCGAGACGAGGTGAAGCATGACCCGCGTCCGCTCGACATGGCCAAGAAACCGGTCGCCGATGCCGATGCCTTCATGCGCGCCTTCGATCAGGCCGGGAATGTCGGCGATGACGAACTCGCGCGCATCGATACGGGCAACGCCAAGGTTCGGATGCAGGGTGGTGAACGGATAACCGGCAATCTTCGGCTTGGCGGCGGTGACGGCCGCCAGGAAAGTAGACTTGCCGGCATTGGGCAGACCGACGAGCCCGGCGTCCGCGATCAGCTTGAGACGCAGCCAAATGGCGCGTTCCTCCCCGGGATGGCCGGGATTGGCGCGCCGCGGCGCCTGGTTGGTCGAGGATTTGAAATGCTGGTTGCCGAAGCCGCCATTGCCGCCGGCGGCCAGCCGATAACGCTGGCCGACGCTGGTCAGGTCGATGATCAGCGTCTCGTTGTCTTCCTCGTAGAACTGGGTTCCGGCCGGCACTTTCAGGATGACGTCCGAACCCTTGGCGCCGGTCCGGTTGCGGCCCATTCCGTGGGTGCCGGTCTTGGCCTTGAAATGCTGCTGGTAGCGGTAATCGATCAGCGTGTTCAGCCCATCGACGGCCTCCGCCCAGACGTCGCCGCCACGGCCGCCATCGCCACCGTCCGGACCACCGAATTCGATGAACTTCTCGCGCCGGAACGACACCGAGCCGCCGCCGCCATCGCCCGATCGGATATAGACTTTGGCCTGGTCAAGAAATTTCATTGTCGGCTTCGCAATCGCTCATGTTTCGGCCTGTGTCTTCCTTGATGCGGACACTACCCCAGGACGCATGCCGGGGCGAGAGTGGATGGAACCACATCGTGCCCTGGCATGACGCCGGTATCAGTTTCCGGGCCATGTTCTTAATCCCACCCAGGTCTTGCGGTCGAGCGTATAGCGTTCGACCGGCGTTCGCCCCGCGGCGATGGAGTCCATCATGCCCTGCCCCGCATACTGGAACCCGCATTTGTGGATGACCCTGCGCGAGGCGCTGTTGATGACGCGGCAGGCGACATGCAGCACCGGTATTTCGGTGGCGCGGAAGGCGAGATCGACCAGCGCGTGCGCGGCTTCGGTCGCATATCCCTTGCCCCAGTGAGGCTCGCCGATCCAGTAACCGAGTTCCAGCCCGCGCTCGGTCCCGTTCAGCCCGGCGCAGCCGACGAAGGCGCCCGTATCGGCGATCGTCACGGCATAGACACAGCCGCCGGCGCGGCGATTCCTGGACGTTTGCACGAAGGAGCGCGCTTCCTCTTCGCCATAGGGATGCGGCATGCGTGCCAGCATTTCGGCAACCCGGCGGCTGGCGGCAAGTTTCGCCAGATCGGGCACATCCTCGTCATGGGGCGGACGCAGTACCAG
Source organism: uncultured Alphaproteobacteria bacterium (assembly GCA_963752795.1). GTDB lineage: Bacteria > Pseudomonadota > Alphaproteobacteria > Rhizobiales > Rhizobiaceae > Mesorhizobium_L. Next base: position 679,611 of record CAVVZH010000001.1, on the reverse strand, counting down.
GCGCTCGGTCACCATTACCGGGCAATCGATCCGCGGACTTTCGTCGTCGGCGTCTTCCTTCTCGGCAACCATGTCGTATTCCTCCAGCAAAGAAAAAGGGGAGATGGTGGCCCATCTCCCCTGATCTTTTCCGGATTTCTGACACCGGGGACCCGAGATGGGCGCCGGTGTCTTGTGTCGCGGGACCGGCTACTCCGCTGCTTCCATCGTCGGGTGTACCGACACGTAGGTGCGGCCGTTGGCTTTCTTTCGGAAAGCGACGGCGCCTGCCTGGGTGGCGAAAATCGTGTGGTCGGTACCCATGCCGACATTCTCGCCGGGATGCCACTTGGTGCCGCGCTGACGAATAATGATGTTGCCGGAGACGACCGCCTCGCCACCGAACTTCTTCACGCCGAGGCGCTTGGAATGGGAATCACGGCCGTTACGCGACGAACCGCCAGCTTTCTTGTGTGCCATTGCTGCTCTCCTTCCGCCTTATTCGCTCTTCGCAAGCTCTTTGGCTTGCTCGCGCCAATCCTCGATCTGCGCGGTGCTGAACGGCATCGCGGCGTCGATCGTGGCAATTTCATCATCGGTCAGCGCCGCCATCTGCGCGAAGGTAGTGATACCCTGCTCGTGCAGATCCTTAGCGGCGACGGGGCCGATGCCCTTGATCGTGGTCAGATCGTCGCCCTTGCCCTTCGGCGCCTTGAACAGAGGCGCGGCGCGTGCCGCCTTGTCCTCGCTCTTGGGGGCTTCCGCGGCCTTGGGCGCGGCTTCCGCCTTGGCGGGCGCTTCTTCCTTCTTCGCCGCGGGCTTAGCCTCGGCTTTCTTCTTCGAAGGCTTGGCGCCGTCCGTCAGGATTTCGGAGATGCGCACCGTGGTCAAAAGCTGCCGGTGGCCGCGCGTGCGCCGTGAATTCTGGCGGCGGCGTTTCTTGAAGGCGATGACGGTACGCGCCTTGCCCTGCGCAACGACTTCCGCCGTCACCAGCGCACCTTCGATGAACGGAGCGCCGAGCGTGACATTGTCACCCTCGCCATGGGCGAGCACGTGGCCGATCTCGACGATATCGCCGACTTGGCCCTCGACCTTCTCGATCTTCAGCATATCATTGGCGGCGACGCGATATTGCTTGCCGCCCGTTTTAATGACTGCGAACATTTTTTTGCCTTTCGCTGTTCGGTCGGCCTTGTTGGACTGCCTGTCGTTCCGGAGAAAGCGGCGGTCCGGCCGTCTTTTTATCAGTCTGTCGCGGGTTCAAAAATAATGGGCGCGGGAACGCCCCACGCCAACATTGGGCCGTCCGTAACCGAACGCCATGCCCCTGTCAAGAATGCCTGCACTATTCTGGTGCGGAAAGACTTGTGCCGCCGCGCTTACGCCGCTATCTAGACGCCGCGCCGCGACCGGGCGCCCGCACTTTGTGGAGAGGTGGCAGAGTGGTCGAATGCACCGCACTCGAAATGCGGCATACTCGCAAGGGTATCGGGGGTTCGAATCCCCCCCTCTCCGCCATCTTCTTAACGCCGATGTTTATCTAAGCGACTGTAAAGGCGGCATAAGCTGCCGCCTGCGGCCCGATTTCCGCCGCCTTATCAGCCACTTTCGAACCCGGCTGACTGCCAGCGGATTCCGGACGACCAGTGCAATCTCCCAGCGATCGATACTGCCGTCAAAACGACGATCTTCCCTTCGTCCGGCCAATTGCGGCTTCCAAGGTTACTCCCGTCAATTTGGCGCATCGCCCTGCGGGAGCCAACCCTATTCAATTCTCTCCCCCAAGGGCGAATTTCGGGATCATCACGTGGACGCCCTTCTTGACGTTGACGAGTTGGGTAATGCGGACGTCGGCGGCGATGCTGCACAGGGCGTAGGCCCGCTGAAGCGTCAGGTTTGTCCGATCCAAAACCATGCGGATCGCCGACCTCAGGGCTTGACGCACGGCTTCGTCGAGATCTTCGTTGAAGGCCATCGTGATCAGATGGGTCGGCGTTTCTGCATAAGGGCCTACCGCCGAGATATTCTTGATGACATCGACGCGCAGCCGGCCGGTCAAACCGGTCTCGACCGCCGTCAGGCAGACTTCGCCGTCTCCCTGAGCGGCATGCCCGTCGCCCACCGAAAGAAGACCGCCCTCGACTGAAACCGGAAGATAGAGCGTCGAACCCGCCGCCAGTTGCTTGTTGTCCATGTTACCGCCGAAATAGCCGGGGACGACGGATGTCAGTCGGCCATCCTCTGGCAGCGGAGCGGTCGCTATCACGCCGAAGAAAGGCCGTGCCGGGATATTTTGACCCCATGGGGTCGTAATCACACGCGTCTCCCGGTCGATTGCGAAGTGCAGCAACTGAGGCTCTGCGAAATCGCTCGGCAGCACACCCTTGCCCGGCGTCGTTAAATTGTAGCCCCACTCGTCACGCAAGCCGATGTCGAGTACCTCGATCCTGAGCATGTCGCCCGGCGCGGCGTCGCGAACCAGGATCGGACCGGTGAGGATATGCGGCCCCGGTGATGGCGCGAGCACCTCCTGGATGCGGCGCAATTCCGGACGAACGGACCTACCGTTCGCCGGCGCTTCCGACGCCGATCCGCTGACGGTGTGGACCGTGACGATGTCGCCAGCGTCGATTTCCAGCACCGGACGCTGGTTGGCGTCCAGAAAGCCCCAGTGAACGGTTTCGACATCCGGATGAAGCGAGCGCTCGGCCATATGTCACGCCAGTTCGAAGCTTATGTCCTGCGCGCCTTCCCATAGCACCAGCTTTCCGAGCGCGGGCAGATTCTCCAGGCCCGAGGTCAAGGTGATGAAGTGGTTCCCGGCAAGCTGCCCCATCTTCGAAGAAAAGGAAACGCCGCCATAGGCAAGCAGGATCTCGGTCTCGCTGATGCCGCCAGGCGCGGGATGGCTCGTGTGGTTCTCGTAGCCGACATCGAAATTTTCGTTTCCGAGCGGAATCCACACACCCTCGCCGCTCCAGCGCACATGCACGATCTTGCTGCGGTAAGGCAAACGCTTCAGAAAGGAAGCCGATGTCCGCGGCGCGGCTTCCGTTTCGACACGAGCCGCGAAAGTAAACGGCCCGGCAGTGATATTAAGCTTCGTCATAAGTTTGTCCCTTTGAGAATTTGCCTGCGGCTTCGTTGGGGCCTCATCCCCCGGCAGTAAAGCTGTCGCGGCGCACGGCCCAGCCTGTGAAGCGAGCTTCGATCATCGAGAAGATCGCATAAAAGGCGATGCCCATGGCCGCGAGAATGAACAGGCCGGCGAAAACAAGCGGCACGTCAAAGCTTGAACTGGCAATCATCATCAAATTGCCGATGCCCCGGTTGGATGCGACGGTCTCGGAAATCACGGTGCCTACGAAGGCCAGCGTGGCCGCCACCTTCAGGGAGGCGAAGAAATAGGGCATGGTGCGCGGCAGCCCGATATTCCACAGGATCTCCAGCTTGGTCGCCTTGAGCGTCCGCATGACGTCCTCAAGCTCGGGCTCCGTGGCGGCAAGGCCGGTCGCGACATTGACGACAATGGGGAAGATGCACATCACCATTGCGGTGATGATCGCCGGGACAGTCCCCGCGCCAAACCACAACACCAGGATGGGCACGATGGCTACTTTCGGGATCGAAGAGAAGCCGACGAGCATCGGATATGCGACATCGTAAGCAAGCTTCGACGAGCCGATAAGCATGCCGAGCAGCACGCCCATGATAATGCCGAACCCGAAGCCGACGAACGTCGTGTAGATGGTCTGCACCGCGTGCGGCCAGATCTCGGGAAACTCCGTGACAAGGGTGACAAGGACCCGGCTGGGCCGAGGCAGGACGATTTCCGATATGCCGAAAGCGAGGCAGATCACCTCCCATGCAACGAAGAAGCCGAATATGCAGCAGGTGGAAAGAATTCTGCGCTTTGTATCGGAGCTCATGAGGGATGGTCCTTGGCCGCGCGCGCGGCGACGATGCGCTCGCGCAGCCTTTGGGTGAGGGAGACGAAGTCGGGCTCGAACGAAACCGCGATGGTTCGGGGGCGAAGGAAGGGAACCACGCTGTCTTCGATAATGCGGCCGGGACGCGCCTGCATCACGCAGATACGCGAAGCGAGGTAGGCGGCCTCTTTCAGGTCATGGGTGACGAGAAGGACGGTCGGCCGCTTTTCAATCCACAGGCCTTGCATGATCTCCCAGAGTTCCTCACGGGTAAATTGGTCAAGCGCGCCGAACGGTTCGTCGAGGAGGAGCAGAGTCGGGTCATGAATCAGCGCCCGGCACAGCGAGGCGCGCTGTTGCATGCCGCCCGAAAGCTGCCAGGGAAATTTGTCGCCAAATCCGGACAAGCCTACTTGCGTCAGGAGCGCTTCTGCCCGCTCTCTGTATTCACCCTTCTTCTTGCGCCGGTATTCATGCTTGAAGGGCGCAACGATCTTTAGCGGCATCATGATGTTGTCGCGGATGTTGAGCCATGGCAGCAGCGTCGGATTCTGGAAGGCCATGCCGATGCGGACATCGTTGGCTCCGATCTCCCGCCCTGTGACGAAGATATTGCCTTCGGACGGCGCCAACGTTCCCGCGACCAGCTTGAGGATGGTCGACTTGCCGCAGCCGGAGGGGCCGACGAGCGCAACGAACTCCCCCTCCGTGACACGCAACGAGGTTTCAGTCAGTGCGACCGTTCGATTCCTGGGCCACCGAAGGTGACGCTCACCTGTTCGAGATCGATCACGGGATTGCGGGACGCGCTTTCGATGGGGAGAGCGGTCACGATGCCGCGCTCCTGCCCCGGGGAGACGTGATGGAGGCCATGGTCGAGTCCAAATTGCGCGGCGCGGCCGCAGGCATTTTCTGGATAGTGTGGACCGAGCGGCCCCAGCCGCGAGCATCCTCCTGCAGACACCTGTTCTTCATCACGAACCGGCCGCGAACAAGCGTATGGATCGGCAGGGCCGTCGCCTGGCGACCGTGCCAAGGCGAAATCTTGGCGCGGGACTGGGTGGCGGCGTCGTCTATGGTCCAGGCGCGACTGGTGTCGACGATGGCAATGTCGGCGTCGGAGCCAACCATCAGAGCGCCCTTCTTCGGAAACAGTCCCCATGCCCTGGCGGGGTTTTCCGCGCTCCAGCGCACATATTCGGAAAGGCTCGCGCCCCGTCTTGCAACTTCGGTCAGCATCAACGACATCTGCGTCTCGACGCCGGGAAAACCGCAATCGACCGTCCAGATATCGGCGCGAGTCTTTTCCTCGGGCGCATGTGGAGCGTGGTCGGTGGCGATCATGTCGATCGTCCCGTCCAGCAGCGCCTGCCAGAGCGGATCCTGATTGGTCGCCTCGCGTACCGGTGGGTTGACGCGGATGATTCCCTTGAACGTCTCGTAGTCATCCGTCGACAGCATGAGGTAGTGCGGGCAGGTCTCGCCGGTGATGTCCACGCCCCGCGCCTTGGCTTCGGCCAGCGGGCGCAGTTCGGCAGCCGAGGATATGTGCAGAACATGGATGCGCGCGCCCGTCCATTCGGCGACAATGGCGGCGCGGGCCACCGCTTCGACGGCGACCACGGCGGGGCGGGCGTCAAGATGCGCCAGCGGCTCGATCCGGCCGGCAGCGCGCAGCCTTGCCTCGCGGCGCTCCATGATGGAGTTGGTCTCGGCGTGCAGCGAAATGCGCTTGCCCGTGGACGCGACGATCTTGAATGCCTCAAGCATCGCGCCGGTGGAAGGGGATGGAATGCGGCCGAACGTGTTGCCCATATAGAGCTTGAAGCCGATCACCCCGCCCTCGATCAATTCGTCGATGTTGCCGAGGCTTTCCTCGCCGAGGACGGCGTAAAGGCCGAAATCGACATGTGCCTTGGCTGCCGCCATCGCGTGCTTTTCGGCCAGAGATTTCGCATCCGCAACGGTCGGCAACGTATTGGGCATGTCGAAGATGGTTGTCACGCCGCCAAAGGCCGCCGCGGCGGTGCCACTGGCGAAATCCTCCTTCTGCGGATAACCGGGGTCACGGAAGTGCACATGAACGTCGATGGCGCCGGGCAGGATGTGCAACCCGGATGCGTCAAGTTCATCCAGGCCCACCGGCATGGCGTCCCGTTCACCGATCGCAAGGATCTTCCCGTCCCTGATCGCGACGCTGGCCTAGTATTCGGCATCCGGCGAAACGATCGTGCCGCCGTGGATGAGGAGATCCGCTGTCGTATCCATGCCCATCTCGCTTCTCCTCAAAGTGCTGCCCAGCCGCCATCGACCGGCAGGTCGACACCGGTTATCTGGCGCGACACATCGCTGGCCAAGAAAAGGCAGGCATTGGCGACGTCCTCGTCGACCGTGATACGCTTGAGCGCATAGTCCGCGGCATGACGCTCGACGGCCTCCTGCTCGGTAATGCCGAGCGTCTCAGCCATCGTGCGGCACACCTTCTCGCGGAACCGCGGGCCGTCCACCATGCCGGGCGCGACGCAGTTGACATTGATGTTGTAGCGGGCCGGCCTCGATCGCAAAACTTTTGGTGATGCCGCGCAGTCCCCACTTCGAGGCGGAGTAAGCAAGCCGGCCGGCCTTGCCACGCATGCCGAAGGTACCGCCGACATTGACGATCTTGCCGTAGCGCTGCGTCATCATCGTCGGCAGCACGGCGCGGATCGTATGGAAACAGCCGTTCATGTTGAGCCGGACGATCTCGTCGAATTCGTCCGGCGTGGTCTCTACTCCGGTCCTGCCCATCGGGCCGGAGCCGCCGGCGACGTTGACCAGCACGTCGATGCGGCCGAAGGCTTCTAGGGCGCCGGCCGCAACCGCCGCGCACCGTGCGGCATCGGTCAGGTCGCAACCGAGGATGATCGCCTCGCTTCCTGCTGCCCGGATTTCATCCGCGACCGGTTCGATCGCGGACGTATCGCGCCCGACCAACGCCAGCTTGCATCCCGCCTTGGCGAAGGCCCGGCTTATCGCTGCGCCCATGCCTTTGGCCGGGCCCGTGATGAACACGACCTTGTCTCTCAGCATCAGTTCCATGACGTTGCTTCGCTTCGTTCCGGATGGGAAGGATGCATGCCGGCCTGGGCGGCCGTCACTTGAGGGATTTGAGCAACTCGCTTTTCGGAGGAAGGAAGCTGGGGTCGAATATTTCGCTTACCGCGGGAGTGCGAGGCAATTTATCCGCCTGGACGAGGATGGAGATCGACTTGGCGAGACGCGCCTGATCGACGTTGCCCAGCCCGACCTTCGCCAGCTCGGGATGACTCATCTCGTCGGCCAAGGTCGCATCGAAACGCTCGCGCTCGACATCGGTTTTGATCAATGGCTCGCGCGCCTTGACCGAAGCGACGGCTGCATCGGGGTCGGCAATCGCGTCCTTGATGCCCTTGTTAAGCGCGCGCAAGAAACCTTTGACGGCCTCCGGATGCTCCTTCACGAACGTCTTGGAGACGATTATGGCGTTGGAATAGAGGTCCATTCCGTAGTCGCCGTAATTGATGAAGCGGATTTCCTTGTCGGGGTCGACCCCGATCAGCTTGGCGCTGAAGCGGATCGTGTTGACATAGCCGAACACGCCATCGACCTGGCCCCGCATGAGCATCTGTTCGCGCAAGTTCGGCTGCATATTGGTGATCTGGACCTTCGAGCAGTCGATCTTGGTGATCGCGCAAAGCGCGGGAAACAACTTCAGCGCACCATCATTGGCCGCGCCGCCCAAAGTGTGGCCAGGGAAGTCCGCCGGCGATTTGATCGCGCTGTCGGCCTTGACCGCGACAGTGAAGGGCGGCCTGTTGTACATCATGAAGACGCCGATCGGCGCCTCCTTGGGACGCTTCGCGGCGAATTCGATCAAGGCGTTGATGTCACCGAAGCCCATATCGTAGGTCCCGTTCGCCACCAGCGGGACAGCGGCTCCCGAACCGTTGCCCTGGTCCATCGTGACGGAGAGACCTTCCTGCTTGAAGTAGCCATGATCCTGGGCAAGGAACAGCAGTCCCTGAGGACCCTGGTATTTCCAGTTCAGCACGAGCTTGATGCTGGTGTCCGCCCAGGCGGAACTTGCACCGAAAAGCGAGCCAATTGCCATCCCCGCCGCGAGCGCCAAAGCACGGGCGCGAATCATCGTTTGATGGTGAGCCATCATGAGTTCCCTTCGATCCTTGGAGGACGGGCTTCCGCTTGCCGGCGCCCGCTTTATTGTGCAGGTGCGAAGATACGCTTTTCAGTGAACGTTCCCAGCGCTATTCTCGTGCGCGACCGGTGCCAAAAAGGCCTCACTGCAGGATTGCCCATGCGCCACCTCAAGCTGCTTGAACAGGTCTCGGAGATCGCCAAGGCGGGGTCCATACGCATGGCCGCCGAGCGGATGAACATCACAGCCTCCGCGATGAACCGGAAAATACAGGACCTCGAATACGAGATCGGTGCGCCGATCTTCGAGCGCCGTCCGCGGGGAGTGAAACTGACGGCTGCCGGCGAGATGTTCGTCCGCTACGCGCGTAGCCAGATTGCAGATGCCGAACGGATGAACTCGCAGGTGGAGGATTTGCGCGGCGTACGGCGTGGATCCGTCAAGATTGCCTGCAGTCAGGCCTTGGCGCAGGATTTCCTGCCATCCCAAATCGGTGCATTTCGCCAGGACAATCCCCGGCTCGTCTTCGACCTCCGGGTGATGGACCACAACGCCGCGATCAATTCGCTGATCGAGTACGACGTCGATCTGGCGATCGTCTATCGCGCCACCATGCGACCGGGTGTGAGGATATTGACCTCGTCCCCCCAGCGGCTGGTTGCCATCATGCGGGCGGATCATCCACTGGCGGCAAAGCCAAAGATCCGGCTGTCGGATTGCGTGGGCCATCCGCTCGCCCTGCCGGACCCGAGCCTCGGCAGCCGGCAGGTTATGGACGAGGTCATTGCCAGGCGCGATTTCCGCTTCGACATCACGGCGGAATCGAATTCCTTCGAGATGCTGAGAGGGCTCGTGCTGAGCTGCAACCTGATTTCGTTCCAGATCGAAATCGGCGCGCCGCGGCACCAATTCGGCGGAGGTGTCGTCGGGAGACCGCTCGATGAACGCGACGTGGCGCCTTCCGATCTCATTTTGTGTCAATTGCGTGGTTGAATTCTACCTATCGCCGCTGCGAGCTTCGCCGAACTGTTAACAAAGGCGATGAACGGCACCGAAATTTCCTAGGTGTTTAGTCTCACGGTGTGGTGGCGCATTGTTAACGTCGACGCAGAGGGAAGCGCTATGGGCCAATTTCTTCACGGGAGCCGAGACCACGCACGCCGTTCGAGCAGAGCTACAGCGATCGATGGCTCCGGCCGCAGAACTCGCAGGGCCTTACGAAATCAATGAGAGACCGTGAGGAAGTGATGATCCAGACCGGGCTTTGAGGATGGACCGAAAGAGGCCAAAAGCGCCGTCCTTTCCGCTCTGGAAGAAGGCTCGCCTGCCGCTGGAAACATCTTGCTCTAGCAGGCTGCGAAAGTGTCCGCAGCGCTGGCGTGATGGACTTGTTTCACCGTGCTTCCCTCAATTCCAGCGCGGGCGCACCATCCAGCCACAGGATCGATCACATAGCGAGCAGCGCTATGCCGCGATCGAATTTCCAGACCGTCAGTCGGGAGTCGGCCCCGTTGACCGTCTACAATACGTTTCATAGCGGTCGCAGAAACCCATTTCGCCACTACCCGAAGCGGGATATCGCCCGGACAAATTAGGTCGGGGTGGCGCCGGTCGCCAGTCATTAGGCACCGGGCGACCGGCGTGTTATGCGGCTCCGTCAAAGAGGCCGAAAACATGACAACAATCGACGACCCAGAATTGCTTACCATCCACCCTGCCCTCGCTTCGGCGCTGGAGGCAAAGGGCTACAGCCAATTGACGCCGGTCCAGATGGAGATGGCGAACAGGAGCAGCGATGAGGCCGACCTCCTGGTTTCGGCCCAGACCGGTTCGGGCAAGACGGTTGCCTTCGGCATCGCCATAGCCTCGACGCTGCTGGGAAGCGCGCAACAATTCGAGCCGGCCGGCCAGCCGCTTGGGCTGGTCATCGCACCGACGCGCGAGCTCGCCATCCAGGTGCAGCGCGAACTCGACTGGCTCTACGCCGCAACGCGGATCCAGAGCGCGACCTGCGTTGGGGGCATGGACATGCGCAAGGAACGCCGCGCGCTGGAGCGCGGCGCGCATCTCGTCGTCGGCACGCCGGGGCGCCTGCGCGATCACATCACCAAGGGAGCGCTGGATCTCGGTGCGCTACGCGCCGTCGTGCTCGACGAGGCCGATGAGATGCTGGACCTCGGGTTCCGCGACGATCTCGAATTCATCCTCGGCGCGGCTCCGGCACACCGCCGGACGCTGATGTTCTCTGCGACGGTGCCCCGTGGCATCGCGGAACTTGCCAAGACTTTCCAGAAGGACGCGCTGCGCATCGCGGCGAGCGCGGCGACCGACCAGCACGCCGACATCGAGTACCAGATGATGCTGGTGCGGCGTGACGAGCGCGAACACGCCATCATCAACACGCTGCTCAATTCCGACAGCACCGGCGCGCTGGTGTTTTGCCATACGCGCGAAGCGGTGCGCCACCTTACGGCGCGGCTCGCCAACCGCGGCTTCTCGGTGGTCTCGCTTTCGGGCGAGATGGCGCAGTCGGAGCGGTCAAACGCGCTGCAGTCGATGCGCAACGGCAGGGCCCATGTATGCGTGGCGACCGACGTCGCCGCCCGCGGCATCGACCTTCCGAATCTGGACCTCGTGATCCATGCGGACGTGCCAAGCAATCCGGCGACCCTGCTTCACCGATCCGGCCGGACCGGGCGTGCGGGGCGCAAGGGGGTCTGCGTGCTCATCGTGCCGGAGAACCGGCGCGGTGCGGCGCAACGCGTGCTCACGCTGGCCAAGCTGACGGCGCTCGTGCGCGCCGCACCCGGCATTGCCGAGATCGAGGCACGCTACCGCAAGGATATCCTGGACGCCGTGCTCGCCGCAGACGAGCCCACCGATCTGGAAGCGGCGTTTGTGGCGGAACTGTTGGAGAAGGCGGCTCCGGAGCGCATCGCGGCGGCATTTTTGCGCCAGCAGTTATCGGCCCGCCCCGTACCGGAGGACCTTTTTCCCCTGCCGGTCGCCGACATGCCGGCACGAACGCAGAAGAACGACAGGCGGATCGGCAACGATCATGGTGCGGCGCCGGCGCGCGAGCCGCGCGGACCCGACATGGAGGGCGGCGTCTGGTTCTCCCTGTCGCTGGGACGCAAGCAGCGGGCCGACCCGAAATGGTTGCTGCCCATGATCTGCAAGGCCGGCGGCGTGACCAAGCGCGACGTCGGCTCGATCAGGATCGACGACACGGAAACCCGATTCGAGATCGCCGCCGACAAGGCCGCGGGTTTCGCGCAGCAGATCAACCGGCCCGGCGGCACCGAGCGGGGGATCGTCATCGCACCGGCGGGAGATTTTCATGCGGCGCCGCGGCAGGCAAAGCCGAAGTTCGGCAAAGGCGGCAAGCCCGGAAAGAAGCCGGCGCACCGTGACAAGGCCGCGCCAACCGACCGCGACTATGCTCCCCGCAAGCATAAGGGCAAGCCCAAGCGCCCGGTCTGAGCCTGCCAACGGCGAGCTCCGCAGGCAGGCGGTGGAGAATATCCTTGTCGTGGACCGGCGGCCGCGTGGTTTCCTGCTTCAGGGTACGAAGCATGCACCCTTGATCCGCGACGCACGGATGACGCTTTTGATTCGTGAGATGACCCCCACGCGAGAATGACGCCGCTGCTCGCAAAAAGCTGCGACCTTTCATTTTTGTAATGGAACGCATTCAATCCAGATTTCGTTTGCCCTTGAAAATCAAGCTTTCTTGAAGGCAATGATCTCATGGTTCAAACGTGCGAGCTCAAAGCCGCGTATTCGTCCGGCAAACGCATCTTCGCTTTGCGATTTGCGGAAGGGGAAGAGGTTGTATCCGCCCTGTTGGACTTCTCGGAACGCCAGAAAATAGCTGCGGCAGAGATCACCGGCATTGGGGCTTTTTCCGATGTCACGCTGGGCTTTTTTGATCTCGACCGTCGTGCTTACCATGAAAACGCGATTGCCGATCAGGCCGAGGTTTTGTCCCTGATCGGCAATCTGGCCGAATTCGAGGGCAAGCCAAAGCTTCACGCCCACATCGTCGTCGGCAAGCGGGATGGCGCGGCGATGGGCGGCCATCTCCTGAGCGGCCACGTTCGCCCAACGCTGGAACTCATCGTCAATGAAGCGCCCGCCCATTTGCGGCGCAAGACCGACAGCAAGACGGGTCTGGCGTTGCTCGACATGAAGGAGGAGACCTGATGTCCGTGGTCGGCAAAACCCGTTGGGCGATCGCCGAGGGCTATATCCCGCCTTCGAGCACAGGTCCCGAGCCGCAGATGCTGAGCCATGAAACGGCGTGCATTCTCAACGCCGGCGACGCCGACGCGAACGTTTCGATCACCGTCTATTTCAGTGATCGTGAACCGGTCGGTCCATACACTTTCCAGGTACCGGCGCGCCGCACGAAGCATGTACGCTTCAACGATCTCGACGATCCGCGGCCCGTTCCGCGTGATACCGATTACGCCTCTCTCATCCAATCCGACCAGCCGATCGTGGTGCAACATTCGCGCCTCGATTCCAGGCAGGCGGAAAATGCGCTGATGACCACGCTGGCGCATCCCTGCGAATGAAAGGAAGGACATCCCCGTGTCAGAAAATGTCGCTGATTTTATTCTGTCCCGCCTCAAGGAATGGAACGTCACCCGCATCTACGGTTTCCCCGGAGACGGCATTGGCGGTCTTGTCGCAGCCCTTGGGCGCGACACAAAAAATCCGATCGAGTTCGTCCAGACCCGGCATGAGGAAGAAGCCGCTTTCATGGCCTGCGCTCACGCCAAATGGACCGGCGAGGTCGGCGTCTGCATGGCCACGTCCGGCCCCGGAGCGATCCATCTTCTGAACGGGCTCTACGATGCCCGTCTCGACCACCAGCCCGTGTTCGCGATCGTCGGGCAGCAGGCAAGGGCGGCGCTCGGCGGGCACTACCAGCAAGAGGTCGATCTTCAAAACCTCTTCAAAGATGTGGCGGGAAGCTATGTGCATACCTGCATGGTGCCGGCGCAGGCGCGTCACCTGATCGACCGCGGCTTGCGGATCGCCATCGCCGATCGCACGGTGACCTGCATGATCGTCCCCAACGACGTGCAGGAATTGCCAGCCGTCAAGGCGCCACCGCTCGCGCATGGGACGGTTCATTCGGGTGCCGGCTACAGGCCACCGCGTCTGGTTCCCGAAACCAGGGATCTGCTGGCCGCCGCCGATATTCTCAACAAAGCCAAGAAGGTGGGGATTGTCGTCGGCGCTGGTGCGCTAAACGCCAGCGACGAGGTTATGGAGGCCGCCGATTTGCTCGGCGCGGGCGTCGCCAAGGCGCTCCTTGGCAAGGCAGTTCTTCCTGATGACCTGCCCTATGTCACCGGCCAGATGGGCCTGTTGGGCACCGAACCCTCCTGGGATCTCATGAAGGAGTGCGACGCGCTCCTGATGGTGGGCTCCGGGTTTCCCTATTCGGAATTCCTGCCCAAGGAAGGGCAGGCGAAGGGCGTCCAGATCGACATTTCCCCGCGCATGCTCTCGATCCGCTATCCGATGGACGTCAATCTCGTTGGCGATTCCGCCGAAACGCTCCAGGCCTTGATTCCCTTGCTGGTGCGCAAGTCCGATCGCGCCTGGCGCGCAAAGATCGAAAAGAATGTGGCGTCCTGGTGGAAAGACGTCGACAAGCGCTCGGAAATCGAGGGGAATCCGGTCAACCCCGAAAAGCTGTTCCGCGAATTGTCGCCACGCCTGCCCGACAATTGCATCATCAGCGCCGATTCCGGCACGTCGGCCAACTGGTTTGCGCGGGCGCTCAAAGTCCGCCAGGGCATGAAGGCTTCGTTGTCGGGAAATCTCGCAACGATGTGTCCGGGGGTGCCTTACACTTCGGCGGCGAAATTCTGCTATCCCGACCGCGTGGCGATAGGCTTCGTCGGCGACGGCGCCATGGAGATGCTGGGCCTCAACGCGCTCATCACCATCGCCAAATACTGGAAACAGTGGTCCGACCCGCGCTGTATCATCGCCGTTCTCAACAATGGCGATTTGAATCAGGTAACCTGGGAACTTCGCGCCATGGCAGGCTCGCCAAAGGTGGAGAAGACACAGGATGTCCCTTATTTCCCCTACGCGGATTTTGCCGAAAATCTGGGGTTCGGGGCGGTGCGCGTCGACACGCCGGAAGCCGTGGGGCCGGCATGGGACGAGGCCCTGTCGGCCGATCGTCCCTACCTGATAGACGCCCGCGTCGATCCGACGATGCCGACGCTACCTCCGCATATCACGCTCAAGCAGGCAAAGAGCTACGCGAAAGCGCTGTTGCAGGGCGACCCGGAAGCCGGCGCCATCGTGTGGCATACCGCCGAGCGGCTTTTCGCATAGCTGGGAGCCGGGGATGCCTGTTTCAGAAGCCCGTATTGCGGAGACACGTGCTCGCGCCTATCGCATTCCGACCGACGCGCCGGAATCCGATGGCACCCTTGAGTGGAACTCGACGACGATGGTGCTCGTCGAACTCGATGCGGCCGGGAAAACAGGCATCGGCTACAGCTACGTCCATCAGGCTGCGGCGCAACTGATCGAGGATAAGCTGGCCGGCATTCTTCAGGGCCGCGATGCCTTTGCGATACGCGACTGCTGGCACGCGATGGTCCACGCCTGTCGCAATCTCGGGCGACCGGGAATTGTCGCCTGCGCCATTTCGGCTTGCGATGTCGCCTTGCACGATCTGGCTGGAAAACTTCTCGACCAGCCGACGGCCCGGCTGCTGGGAGCCAGACGCAGATCCGTTCCTGTCTATGGCTCGGGTGGTTTCACCGCCTATGACGACCGGCGGCTGGAAGAGCAGCTGGGCGGCTGGGCCGAAGCCGGGATGCGCGCGGTCAAGATGAAGGTCGGGCGTGAACCAGACCGAGATCCAGGACGCGTGCGCGTTGCGCGCTCGGCGATCGGGCCCGATGTCCAATTGATGGTCGATGCCAATGGCGCTTATGCGCGCAAGGAGGCGTTGGCGCTTGCCGATCCGTTCGCCGGACAAGACGTGACCTGGTTCGAGGAGCCGGTATCGTCCGACGATCTGGAGGGGCTGCGGCTGGTCCGCGACCGCGCGCCCGCCGGCATGGAGGTCACGGCCGGAGAGTACGGATATGACGGTTTCTATTTTCGCCGCATGATCGATGCCGGCGCGGTCGATGTCCTCCAGGCCGACGCCACGCGCTGTCTTGGCTACACCGGCTACATGCTCGCCGACGCGCTCGCTCACGCAGCAAACCTGCCGCTTTCGAGCCATTGCGGACCAGCCCTGCATGTGCCCTGCGCGGCGGCCGCGCTCAGCCAACGGCATATGGAATGGTTTCACGACCATGTGCGCATCGAGCACATGCTCTTTGACGGCGCGCCCAGCCTGAGGCCGGATCGGTCTCGCCGGACTGGACGCGACCGGGCATCGGCCTGTCCTTGAAGAAGGCCGACGCGAAAAAGTTCGCGATATCCGGGCACGCATAGGCTGCGATGGAAAAGTCGGCGCCAAACGTTCAATTATGATCGAGGAGTAAACCTTGGCCACTGTCCCACAATCAAGCAGGTCGATGGCGATCGGAGCACGGCCCTCGCCGACGGTCAGGCAGCCGCCAACGGGAAGCGGTGCACTCCTCCTGCTTGCAGCCGGCGGTCTCGTGCTTGGCGGCGCGGCTGGATTTGCCGTTTCGCGCCGGGGCGCTCTCCCCTCGCGCGCCAGCCGCCTTGCCGCCGGCGGGGCCGCCCTTCTGGCAGCCAGCGTTCTGGCCGACAGCGCCATGGAGCACTATCGCGGAAATTACAAAAAGCCGGCTATGTATATCGCGCCCGTCGCGGCGGCGGCCGCGCTGGCGACGGCAATCGCGGCTGGCGCATCGCGCGGCGCGAGCCATCTGAAGGGGTCGATTTTCGGCGGCGTTATCGCTACGGGGCTGTTCGGACTAGGTTTTCACGCCAAAAATATCTTGCGCCGGCCCGGCCGCCTGTCGTTCAATAATCTGTTTTACCGCGCGCCATTCGGCGCACCGGGCGCATTGGTCCTCTCGGGGCTGGCGGGGCTCGGCGCAATTGGCGCGCGCAACGCGGATAACTGGCGCGCCCCACGTCGCAAGACGCAGAATGGGGGTCGCTTTTTGGGCGCCGCCACCGCTCTCGGTCTGTTCGGCCTTACCGCAGAGGTCGGATTGCTCCATTTCCGGGGCGCTTTCCACAACAAGCTCATGGTTGCGCCGGTCGCTGCCGTGCCGCTGACGGGGTTTGCAATGGCGGCGGCTACCGCTCGGAGTTCGGCGACAGCCAACAAGAGAGCGCGCGACGCCTTGCTGGCGACCATGGGCCTCGGCATCGCCGGGACGGGCCTTCATGCCTATGGCGTCAGCCGCAACATGGGCGGGTTCAAGAACTGGACGCAAAACCTGTTCCAAGGGCCGCCGATCGCGGCGCCGCCGAGCCTGGCCGGGCTGGGCCTGATGGGCCTGTCCGCCCTGGAATTACTTTCCAACCAAAGAAGGAGGCGCTGATGTCCGACGATCCGTTTCCGGAAAAGAAATTCGAAACGCCGTACCCCAGCTACGACGTCCTCGACAAATGGGATTCGCCCTCCTTCAACGATCCCACACGGCGGGTCGTTGCCGACCGGCTGAACAAGAAGCGGCCGAGGCGCTTCTTCAGCGAGGCGGAATTCGCGCTGTTACGTGCGGTCATGGACACCATCCTGCCTCAGGACGAGCGCAAGGAGGACGAGCGCATTCCTGTCGAGGCCTTTATCGACGAAAAGCTCCAAGACAACGTCACCGACGGGACGCGTCATGCCGATGTTCTTCCGCAACGCGAGGCCTGGCGCAGAGGTCTGGCGGCGATCGACGCCGAGGCCAAGGCTGCTTTCGGCCGAGGGTTCACCGACCTTTCCAAAGATCAACGCCATGGCATCCTGGAAAACATCGATACCGGCAAGGAAAGCGGCAGATTCCTGGGGCGAACTCTCGCCCAAACGCTTTTTCCGCCACGTTGTCCTGAAGCAGGCCGTGAAAATCTATTACGGCCATCCGCTTGCCTGGAACGAGATCGGCTTCGGGGGGCCGGCGGCGCCACGCGGCTATGTCCGGCTTGGTCCGGACATGCGCGATCCCTGGGAGGCGAGAGAAGAACGCCGCCCGCAAAAAGCCGAGCATTTGCCATGAGCGCCATTGTATCCGACGCCGAATTCCGGCCCCGCGCCAGGAATGGCCGCGCGCCCAATGTCTTTCGCGTGGGCGAATGGTTGCCGATGAAGGAATATCCCGAAGACGAGGCGGTTGATTTCGCCATCGTGGGTACAGGATGCGGCGGCGGCGTGCTTGCCGCTCGTCTGGCCGAGGCTGGCTATTCAGTCGTCGCCTTCGACGCCGGGGCCTTCTATCGGCCGCTCGAGGATTTCGCCTCCGACGAGCGCGAACAGGAAAAGCTCTACTGGCTCGATGAACGGATTTCCGGCGGCGACGATCCGCTGGAATTCGGCTCCAACAATTCGGGCAAGGCCGTGGGTGGCACCACCGTACATTTCCAGATGGTGGCACTGCGCTTCCGGCCGGAGTGGTTCAAGTCACGCAGCAAGCTCGGTTACGGCCATGACTGGCCGGTCGACTGGCGCGAGATGTGGAAATATTACGCCCAGGCCGAGGACGCGATGAAGATCGCCGGACCGATCCGTTACCCCTGGGGACCGAAACGCGGCCGCTACCCGTACCGTGAGCACGAACTTTCCGCATCGGCGCTGGTTCTGGCGCGTGGCGCGGAGGCCATGGGCGTCAAATGGTCGCCGACCCCGACCGCCTCCCTTTCGGCGCCGCGCGGGGAAGCCCATCCCTGCGTTTACCGGGGCTTCTGCAAGGTTGGCTGCGCCACCAACGCGAAACAGTCCATGCTGGTGACCTTCGTGCCCCGCGCCTTGAAGGCGGGGGCGGAAATCCGCGATCTCGCCATGGTCGGGCGCGTCGAGATCGGCAAGGACGGCCAAGCGAATGGCGTCCACTATCATCGCGACGGCAAATGGCGGTTCCAGAAGGCGAAGAACGTGGTCGTCGCCGGCTATTCGATCGAGACGCCCCGTCTTCTGCTGAATTCGGCCTGCCCCCAACATCCGCACGGGCTCGCCAACTCCTCGGGACTGGTGGGCAAGAGCCTGATGGCGCACACCAACAACGCCACATGGGGCGTCATGGACGAGGAGATCCGCTGGTACAAGGGACCGCCATCCCTCGCCGTATGCGAACACTGGAATTACGAGGACGAAGGCAAGGATTTTGACGGCGGCTATTCTTTCATGAGCCAGGGTCCGTTGCCGACGGATTTCGCCTCCTCGCTCGTGACGAATGAAGGTCCTTTTGGAGGCGAACTGCGCAACTGGATGGCGCACTACAACCACATGGCGGGATTGAAGATCGTCGGCGAGACGATGCCGCAGGATGAAAACCGCGTCGAACTTTCGGACGAAAAGGATGCGCTCGGGCTCCCCATTCCCAGAGTGACCTTTTCGCTGTGCGACAACGATCGGCGCATGGTGGCGCACGCCGAGAATTTCATGGGCGACATGCTGCAGGCGGCCGGCGGACGCAATCTCTATCGCACCGCAAGTACCGCGCATCTGATGGGTGGTTGCCGCATGGGCGACGATCCCGAGACCAGCGTCGTCGACGCCAACGGCCGATCCTGGGAGATCGACAATCTCTTCGTCTGCGACGGCTCGCTTTTCCCAACGGCAGGCGGCGTCAATCCCTCCATGACGATCGTCGCCAACTCTCTGAGAATTGCCGACCGGATCATCGACCTTGGCCGACGGGGCGAGCTTTTATGAACGCCGCGGCATCCGCCGGAACAATGGGCGTTCTCGTGCTCGTCGGCTTCGCAGCAGAGGCCATGATCCAATGTTGAAGCGCCGCGCCACCATGATGGTCGTTCCGCTTGCAGCGGCTCTGGTCGTGGCCTTCCTGGGCCTGACGGGCGCATGGGCCGGCCGGCCCTGGCTTTTTGCCAGCCTTGGTCCGACCGCCGCACTGCAGGCGGCGGCGCCGGACCTGCCCATGTCGCGGCCATGGAACGTAGCGATCAGCCATCTGATCGGACTGGCTGTCGGCATTCTAGCGGTCTACCTGACCGGCGCGGTTCGCATCCCCGCCTTTTCGCGCCAGCACGCGCTGACGCTTTCCCGGGTCTGGGCCGCCGCCCTGGCGATTGCGCTCAGCATGGGGCTCGAACTGGCCGCGGGGGCGACGCATGCGCCTGCCGCGTCCACGACGCTTCTCTTTGCGCTTGGCATATTTCCGCCCAACTGGAACAGCGCGCTGACCGTCCTTTGCGGCATTGCGCTGGTGACCGGGTCGGGCGAGGCCGTGCGGCAATTGCGACGACGCATGGAAGGAAAGGGTGGGGATGACGACGCCGCTTGAAGATCTCGCGATGATTGGCGACGGCGAGACCGTCGCGCTGGTCAGCCGCCGGGGTGCTATCGAATGGCTGTGCATGCCCCGGTTCGATTCGCCGGCCTGTTGCGCGGCGCTGCTTGGCGACGATAGCCACGGCCACTGGACCATCGCGCCCGAGGGTGCGCTGACGAAGACGGAGCAACGCTACCAGTCCGGCACTCTTGTTCTCGAGACCGACTTGACATCGGACAAGGGGACGATCCGGCTGACGGATTTCATGCCGATCCGAGACGGCAATCCCGCTCTCGTGCGCATCGTCGAGGGCCTTTCGGGAACCGTACCGGTCTGTCTCACCGCCGCGTTCCGTTTCGACTATGGCAACATGCCTCCCTGGATCACGACCGATGGTGGGAAGGTGACCATGCATGTCGGCCCCGACAAGCTGATCCTGACTGGCGTGGAAGAGCCCGCTATCGATGATGGCACCGTGACCGCCCGGATCACCATCGAGGAAGGAAGCCGTCACGCCTTCATTCTCTCCTATGGCGCGGCCCATGAAGGCCTTTCCGATCCTCCCCATGCCCGGAAGGCGCTCAAGGCCACCCAGACTTATTGGCGCAACTGGATCGGACAGTTCGACCGCTCCGTGCCCTATGAAAAAGAGGTGCGCCGCTCGCTTGTCGTTCTCAAAGCACTGATGCACCGCCCAACCGGCGGCCTCGTCGCGGCTCCGACGACGTCGCTGCCGGAAGAGCCCTCGGGCGAAATGAACTGGGACTACCGGTTCTGCTGGCTGCGCGACACCGCCTTCACCGTCCGGTCGCTGGTCGAGTGCGGCTATCTGGACGAGGCTATCGCCTGGCGTGACTGGATCCTTCGCGCGGTCGCCGGGTCCGAAGAAAAGATGCAGATCATGTACCGCGTCGACGGATCGCGCCGACTTGACGAAGCTGAGCTGGGATGGCTGCCGGGATACCGCCACGCGATACCCGTTCGCATCGGCAACGCCGCCGCCGGCCAGTTCCAGCTCGACGTCTATGGCGAAGTTCTCAACATGCTGCATTCCTCGGAAGACGCCGGAATGGAGCGGACCGAACAAGGACGCCTGCTGGAGCGCTCTATCATCCGACATCTGGAGAAAGTCTGGGATCAACCCGACCACGGGCTCTGGGAGGAGCGCGGCAAGCCGCGTCACTATACGTCTTCCAAGGTCATGGCCTGGGTTGCGTTCGACCGCTATCTCGGCGGCAGCGGCGGGAAAGAGATCTCAAGAAAGGAACATCGGCGCTTGAGCGCGCTTCGCGACCGTATCCATGCCGTGATCTGTGAAGAAGGATTCAACGAGGGGCTGGGCACGTTCACGTCCTTCTTCGGAGGGTCGACGTTCGACGCATCGCTTCTCCTGCTGCCCAAGGTCGGGTTCCTGCCCATGAGCGATCCGCGCATGGCGGGCACCATCGACAGGATCGAGAAGCATCTGGTCGACGACGGACTCGTCCGTCGCTACGTTCCGAGCGGAACGGTATTCGAGGGCGCGTTCATCGCCTGCTGCTTTTGGCTCGCCGAATGTCAACTTCTCGGTGACCGGCGCGACGACGCTGTCGCCACCATCGAACGCGCGCTGTCGGTATCCAGCGCGCTCGGCCTGCTATCGGAGCAATACGAACCCGCATCGCGTCGGCTCAATGGCAATTATCCGCAAGCGTTGAGTCATCTGGCGCTGATCAGCGCGGTGCTGGCGCTCGATGCCTATGACAAGCAGCGGAAGAACTCTTGATGCCGCGCCGAACTTCCCGTTTGCCCCCGCCACATCGCGGTCGGGGTTCCCCGCAATCTCCAACCTGGAGGAATACACCATGACGAACATAGACATCGACAGGCGCAAGACCGTTGTCGTTACAGGCGCGTCGGCGGGCGTCGGGAGAGCGATCGTCGAGCGCTTCGCGCGGGACGGCTACCGAATCGGCCTTATCGCCCGTGACGAGGAACGCCTCGAAACAGTCGTTAAAGAGGTCGAGCAATTTGGCGGCAGCGCGATCGCCTGTCCGCTCGACGTCGCCGATGCCTCGGCAGTCGATGCCGCCGCCGACAAGATAGAGGCGGCGTTCGGACCGATCGACATTTGGGTAAACGCGGCCATGGTCACGGTTTTCGGCCCGGTGGCCTCGCTCTCGCCGGAAGAATTCAAACGCGTGACGGACGTGACCTATCTCGGCTTTGTCCATGGCACGATGAGCGCTCTAAAACGCATGAAGCCCCGCGACGCGGGCGTCATCGTCCAGGTGGGTTCCGGCCTCGCCTATCGCTCGGTGCCGCTGCAATCCGCCTATTGCGGGGCGAAACACGCCATGGTTGGCTTTACGGATTCGCTCCGCTCAGAACTGATCCATGATCGCAGCAATGTGCAGATCGGCGTCGTCCATTTGCCTGGGGTCAACACGCCGCAATTTTCCTGGGGCCGCAACAAGCTCAGCGCGAAACCGCAGCCCGTTCCGCCAATCTATCAGCCCGAGGTTCCGGCCGAGGCGGTCCATTACATGGCCCATCATCCCAGCCGCGAGATCTGGCTGACCTGGTCTACGTGGAAAGTGATGCTGGGCCAGATGTTCGCGGCCGGCTTCCTCGACCGCTACCTCGCTCGGGTGGCCTATTCCGGCCAGAAGACGGACGAGCCTGCGGAGAACGGACCGGGCAACCTTTTTGATACGGTGAAGGGCAACTATGGAAGCCATGGCCGTTTCGACGGGCAGGCGATTTCGTCAAGCAGCGAACTCAAGATCGTCAAGAACCCCGTGGCGACAGCCGTCGGCGTTGGCCTTGCGGCGCTGGCTGTCGCCGCCGGCGTCCGGGCTGTAACGCGTCTTTCGAGGCGCTGACCACCCTTTGTAAGGCGCGCAATAGGAAATGGAGCAGGCTGGATTCGGAGCAAATCGCATGTACCTTTCCCTTTGACCGAACCCTCGAGGCAGGAAAGCCGATTCAGGACGAATGCGCCATCTCTGAACGAGTTGTAGCAAATTCGGCTGCCTGTAGCGGCCACTTTCAACGAGCCCCAGGAGCAGCCTCGACGACCGCAACTGGGGGCGTAACAACCATCGAACTCACCTCAGCCTGGCCGTCGGCTGTTCACCATCAATTATGCTTGATCTCGGTCCCCAGCACCTTCAGGCATTCTCGGATGAATGCGGCAAGAGCCGTCCATCCCTTGGCCGAAACCATCGTGCCGTCGACATAGGCATCCGTCGGCGAGAGGTCGATATAGGTGCCGCCGGCGAGTGTTACTTCAGGCTCGCAAGCGCCTAGGGCACCGACTTTCTTGCCGCGGACAACGCCGTCCACCGCGACGAGGATCTGCACGCCATGACAGATCGTGAAGATCGGCTTCTTGGTCTCGTGGAAATGACGAACCATCGCCTGAATGCGCTTGTCGGTGCGGATATATTCCGGCCCACGCCCGCCGGCGCAATAGACGGCATGATATTGGTCAAGCTGCTTCTCGGCTTCCGCGAAGGTCTTGTTGATCTGGAAGTAATGGCCGAGCTTCTCGGTGTAGGTCTGGTCGCCCTCGAAATCGTGCAGCGACGTCTTGATGAGGTCACCGGCTTTCTTTTCGGGGCACACGACATGAACGGTATGACCGACCGCCTCCATCGCCTGCTGATAGACGAAGATCTCGTATTCCTCGGTGAATTCACCGGTCAGCATCAATATCTTCTTGCCTGCCATTGTCGTCTCCTCTTGACATGTTGGATGGGGCGGGCCTCGGACCCGCCCCATGACGTGTACGATTTCAGAAGGGCGAGTTGGGGAAGTAGTATTCCTTGGCGTTCGCCTTGGTGATCAGCGGCGCATCCAGCTTGAGGGAGCCGCGAACCGCCGCGTTTCCTTCCAGGCCCGCGACCGTCATGTAGATCGCCGTCTTTACCATCGTCGGCGGATAGGGCGTCTCGATCGGCGTCAGCGGATCGCCGTCCATTACTTTCTTGATGATCTGTTTCATGCCGTTGCCGCCGAGCGCATATTTGATGTCCTTGCGGCCCGATTGCTTGATCGCCTGCAGCACTCCCAGCAAGCCATCGTCATCGTTCGCCCAAACCGCGTCGATGTGAGGGTACTTCGCCAGGTAGTCCTGCATGACCTTGAAGGCTTCGTCGCTGTTCCAATGGGCATATTGCATGTCCAGGATTTTCAGGCCGGATCCCTTGATGCCGTCCTGGAAACCCTTAATGCGCTCATCGTCGATCACGGTCGGAATGCCGCGCAGAACGACGAGATCGCCCTTGCCCCCGAGCTTGTCCACCAGGAACTTCGCCGTCGTCCTGCCGACAGCGATGTTGTCGCCGGCGACATAGAGATCCTGGATCGAGGAATCCGTCAGACCGCGATCGACCACCGTGATGAAGGTGCCCTTCTCCTTGATGGTCTTGACCGGCGTCGTCAGTTCCTCCGAACTGTAGGGGAGGATGACGAGGGCATCGAGCTTGCGCGTCGCCGACAGGTCCTCGATGGTCGAAACCTGTTCGCTCGCCGAAGGCGAGGTCTTTACGATGACCTTGACGTCCGGGAAAGCTGCTTCGATTTCCTTGGCCGCCGCCTTTGCCTGATAGACGATGCCGGCGGTCCAGCCGTGATCGGCCGCGGGGATCGAGACGCCGATGATCTTGTTTTTGGCAAGAGCCTGCCCGGTTACGAGCATGGCGCCGAGAGCCGCGACCGCGACCCATTTTCCATGTGTTGACATATTACTCCTCCATGAGATCGGACCGTAAGTGAATAGGTGCACGCCGCGTGGCCCAGACGCGGGTTACCTCTTCGAGAACCTCTGAATAAGCATGGCGATGATGATGATCACGCCCTGGACAGCGGCGACCAGATATTCGGAAACGAAGTCCGACAGCACCATCAGATTGGCGATCAGTTCAAGGATGACGGCGCCGGCCACCGTCCCCCAGACATGCCCCTTGCCGCCCCTGAGAGCGGTCCCGCCAATCACCACGGCGGTGATCACCTGCAATTCCCAGAGCATGCCGGTGGTCGGCGTTGCGGCGCCCAGCCGCGGCACGTAGCAGATGGCGGCGATCGCAACGCAGACGCCCTGGATGACGTAGGCGATGGTGCGGGTCCAGATGACCGAGATGCCGGAATAGCGCGCGACTTCCTCGTTTGCGCCGACCGCGGCGCACCGCCTGCCGTATTTCGTCTTGTAGAGGACGAAGGAACCGACCAGCGCCACCGCGATCGAGATGAGGACAGGGATCGGCACGCCCAGCACCGTTCCGAAATAGACCGGGCTGTAGGCGTTGCGCAGGCTGCTATCGATCGGAATAGTGCCGCCATCGGCAAGATAGGTTATCAGCGCCCGGAAGATGCCCATGGTGCCGAGCGTGGCGATGAACGGCTCGATCCCGCCAACGGTCACGATGACGCCGTTGGCGAGCCCGCACAGGAGCCCCGCGACGATCACCATCGCCATGCCCGCCGGCAGCGCCCACAAGCCGACGCTCGGGGCAAGCTGGTTCATGAACAGGATCATGACGCCGGTGACGAACGCCGCCATCGAACCGACCGACAGATCGAGTCCGCCGGAGGAAATGACGAACGTCGCGCCAACGCCGATGATGATGGTGAAGGCGCTGCGCGTGACCACATTCGTCAGATTGTCGGCGCCTAGAAAATCCGGATTGATAAAGAAGCCGACCACCAGCAGCACGGCAAGCGCGATGAAGGGGCCCACGTCGACCCACTCGATGTGCGGCATTCGTTGTTTGGGCGCTGCCCCGGCCGCTTCGGTTATCTCAGCCATAATGTCTTGTCTCTTCCCCGGTAGGCTTCACCTTGCCAGCCGAACTGGTCGCCAACAGCGCGACGTTGCTCTCGGTCATCTCATCGCCTGAGAGTTCGCCCGTGAGACGCCCCTCGCGCATAACCAGCACGCGATCGCACAGACCGATCAGCTCCTGCATCTCCGACGAGATCACGATGCAGGCCTTGCTCGCGCCGGCCATTTTCTGGATGAAGGCGTAGATTTGACTCTTGTTGGCTATGTCGATGCCGCGCGTCGGCTCGTCGATAATGATGACGGAGGGGTCGTTCAGCAGAACCTTGGCGAGCAGCAGCTTCTGCTGGTTGCCACCACTAAGCTGCCCCGCCCGCATGTCGGGGCTCTTGACGCGGATATCGTATCCCTCGATCGCATCGACGAGTGCTTCTTTCTCACGCCTGCCTTCGATATAGAAGCGCGGGAAGAACCGCGGCAGCGAAGCGAGCGTGAGATTGGGGGCAAGTCTTTCATCGAGCAGCAAACCCTTGCCCTTGCGGTCCTCGGTCAGATAGGCAATGCCTGCTCCAATCGCGTCCATGACCCTGCGAATGTGCAACGACTTTCCGGCCAGACGGACAGCGCCGACGGAAGCGGCCCGCAGGCCAAGTATGCCTTCGAAGAGTTCGGTCCGGCCGGCGCCGACCATGCCCGCAAAGCCGAGAATCTCGCCCTTGTGCACCGCGAACGATACGTCCTTGGCAAAGCCGGGCACCGTGGCGTGCTCGACTTCGAAAACACGCTCACGCGTGCGAACCGCGGTCTTTTCGGGATAAAGAGCGGCAAGCTCGCGTCCGACCATCAGCCGGGCCATGTCGAACGGGTCGAGTGTTCCACCCGGATACGTGCCGATCATGCTGCCGTCGCGCAGGACGGTGATGCGGTCGGCGATGCGCTGCACCTCGTCGAGCCGGTGGCTGATGTAAAGGATCGCGACGCCCTGTTCTTTCAGCTTCAGGATGATCGAAAGCAGCGTCTCGACCTCTTCGTTGGTCAGCACCGCGGTCGGCTCGTCGAAGATGACGAGACGGTGGGGATCGAGAAGCGCGCGAGCGATCTGGACGAGTTGCCGATCGGCGAGCGATATCTTGCGAACAAGCTCCGTGGGCGAGACATGACAGCCGATCTCGGCCAGCTTGACGGAGGCGAGACGGTTCATTGCGCGATCGTCAACAATTCCCCTGTTGGAAAGCTCGCGGCCGAGAAAAAGGTTTTCGGCCACGGTCAGGCCTTCCGCCAGCAGGATCTCCTGGTGCACGAGAATGATGCCGGCGTTCTCCGCATCGACGGCCCGCGTGAAGGAAACGGGCTTGCCATTCATCCGCACCTCGCCCGCGCTGGAAGAGAGATAGCCGGAGATGACACGCATGAAGGTGCTCTTGCCGGCGCCGTTCTCGCCGATGACGGCATGAACCTCGCCCGGAAATATATCGAGCGTGACATCCGACAGCACGGTGACCGGGCCGAATTTCTTGGAGAGGCCGCGTATGTTGAGCATCGGCGTGGGCATGTCCAGGGGCTCGCCCTCCACCACGCGCGGCCCGTCCTGTTTGCCGGCAACGGACATCAATGCCGCCTCACTCGAAAGCCGGGACCAACCGGTCGCGGGACTTCTCGATGTGAATCCGCATCGCTATTTCGGCGGCGGCCGCATCGCGCGCCCCGAAAGCGGCCAGGATCGCCTCGTGCTCGTCGAGCGCCTCCTCCGTGACGCGCGAATGGAACATCAGGCGAAAGATGTGGAAGTGAGTGTGCTGATAGCCGAGGGTGTCGCGAACAATCTCGTTGTCGGCGAACTCCATGATCTTGTCGTGGAAAATCGCATCCTGCCGAGCGAAATTCGAATAGCGGAGCCGCTCGTCCTTGCCTTCGCGGCGCGCCATTACGCCAGCCGCCTCCTGGAGAACATCGAGCCTCTCGGCGCTCATTGAAATGGTTGCCTTGGCGGCGGCGTGGGGTTCCAGAAGAAGCCGCAGCTCATACAGCTCATCAAAGTGACGCCGCGAAATCTGCGGGGCGGCGCGATACCCGATCAGATGGGTTTTCTGCACCAGCCCCTCGCCCTCAAGCCGCCCAAGCGCCTCGCGGATCGGCGTGTGCGAGACGTTCAACTCCTTGACCAGATTATCGACCGTTATGCGGGCCCCCGGAGCGATCCGCAGCGACATGAGTTGCGCGAAAATCGCCTCGTAGACATCTTCGGCCAGACTGTTGGACCGCTGAATCCTGAAGTCCGTCGTTCCGGTTTCGCCGAGACTTGTCGCGTCCGTGTCTTGCATCTTTACCTCTTGACAGAAGCCATCGCTAACACGATGCTTTCGTATATGCAATCCTATATCCTATACGATTTTATATGGAACCAATCATGAGGGCGATGCGAGACCGCGCTGGCGACGCGCCGGCGGGTGAAGCATCGCATCGCCGGCATTGGCGTCTCGACGGCATCCGTACATGTCTGTCGGCGCGACCGACGCGGCCGACGCGCATTCCCGGGGACGTAATTATGCGGCGGCCGGCCAAATGATCGCGGACGGTTCACTGTCCACCCTTGCTTCGGACCGAATTCATCGGCCCCGCCATTCCAACCCCTCTTTTTCTGAAGGATCCATGCAATGACCCTTTTTGGCGCGATCAGGCTGCCGGGTGAGATCGTCTTTGGAAAAGGACAGCGCCATTCGCTTGCCGCCATCGCGGCCAAACACGGGCGCCGGGCCTTCATCTGCACCGACGAGCGTTTTGCCGGAACGGAGACGTTCGCCGAGATCGAATCGGCGCTTCGGTCGTCCTCGATCGAAACACTCGTCTATGACAGGACCCTGCCGGATTTGCCCCGCGACAGCACCGCCGACTGCGTGGCGGAAGCAAGCGCCTTCAAACCCGACATGGTGATCGGGATTGGCGGCGGTAGTTGCCTCGACATGACCAAATGCGCGGCCCTGCTGCTCAGCCACGGGGGCAGGCTCGAGGACTATTACGGCGAGTTCAAGGTGCCGGGCCCGACACTGCCGGTCATCGCAGTGCCAACGACGGCCGGCACGGGATCGGAGGTAACCCCGGTGGCGGTGATCTCGGATCCGGATCGTACTCTCAAGGTCGGCATTTCCAGCCCGCATCTCATTGCGGCCGCCGCGGTCTGCGACCCGGAACTGACGATAACCTGCCCTCCATCCTTGACGGCCATCGCCGGAGCCGACGCCCTCACCCACGCGATCGAAGCCTTTACCGCGGCGAAACGCGGAGAGGACCCTGCGCTGCCGCAGCAACACGTCTTCATCGGCAAGAGCGCGCTGACTGATCATTTCGCGCTGCTCGCCATCAAGCTGTTGGGCCGAAGCCTTGAGCGGGCCTGCCGGGACGGCGCCGACGAGGACGCACGCGCCGATGTCATGATGGGAGCGCTCGCCGCCGGCTGCGCCTTCGGTACGGCAGGCACGGCGGCCGCCCATGCCATCCAGTATCCGGTGGGCGCGCTGACCCATACCCCCCACGGATTGGGGGTCGCAACGATGATGCCCTACGTGATGGACTACAATCTTGGCGCGGCGACCGAAGAGATCGCGCAGGTCGGCATGGCCCTTGGCCTGCCTTCCCGGGAGGATGGGCCCGAGGCCATGGCGCGCGCCGCCATCAACGAGATCCGTCGCCTCTTTCTTGCCATTGGCATCGCCCCCACCCTCGCCGCGCTGGGTTTGCCAGCCGACAAGGTTGGGTGGACGGCCGAACAGGCGATCGGCATCGAGCGGTTGATCAAGAACAATCCTCGCCCCTTCGACGGCGCCGCGATGCATCGGCTGGTGCAGACGGCCTACGATGGCGAGACTATCGCTGCAACCTGACCTGACGGGAACAATCACATGAATATCAGCCTTGGCGCCCTCGGCGAGAACCCTCAAATGTTCGATCTCCACTCGATCCCTCATGGCCTCTATATCGATGGCCAATGGCGAAAGTCGTCGGGCGGCCACCTCATCGAGGTGGTCGATCCTTCGACCGAAGCCGTGATCACGTCGGTCGCCGACGCCACGCTCGCCGATGCGGCCTCCGCCGTCGACGCCGCCGCGAGAGCCGCCCGGGGGTGGCGCGAGACCGCGCCCCGCAAACGTTCGGAGATTCTGCGCCGCTGCTTCGAATTGATGGTCGAGCGTTCCGAGAAGCTCGCAGCGTTGATTTCGCTGGAGAACGGCAAGGCCCTGCGGGACGCGCGCGGCGAGGTCGCCTATGCGGCCGAATTCTTTCGCTGGAACGCGGAAGAGGCTGTCCGCATCAGCGGCGAGTTCGGCTTGGCCCCATCCGGCGCCAACCGGATCGTCGTTGATTACGAGGCGATCGGGATCTGCGTCTTGATCACCCCGTGGAATTTCCCTGCCGCCATGGCGACGCGCAAGATCGCACCGGCCCTGGCGGCGGGTTGCACCGTCATCCTGAAGCCCGCCAGCGAAACGCCGCTGACGGCCTATGCGCTTGCCGCGCTCTATGAAGAGGCTGGCGTGCCGCCCGGCGTCGTCAACGTACTTACGACCTCGAATCCGGGGGCCGTAACCTCTGCCATGCTGGCCGATCCGCGCGTACGCAAATTATCGTTCACCGGCTCAACAGGCGTCGGCCGTGTGCTGTTGGCCGAAGCGGCGAAGCATGTCGTCTCCTGTTCCATGGAACTTGGCGGCAACGCACCCTTTATCGTGTTCGACGATGCCGATCTCGAAGCGGCGCTGGACGGGGCAATGGTTGCCAAGATGCGCAACGCCGGCGAGGCCTGCACCGCGGCCAATCGGCTCTATGTGCAGGCCGGCATTTACGATGCCTTCGCGGAGGGGCTCACAAGACGGATGTCTGCTCTGGAAGTCGGTTCGGGCGTGGAAGATGCGACGGAATGTGGCCCGATGATCACCGGAAAGGCGGTCGACAAGATCGACCGGCTGGTCAAGGATGCCGTCGAGCGAGGCGCGCGAATCCTGTGCGGTGGGGCGAAGATGGACGAAAAGGGCTATTTCTATCCACCAACAGTTCTTAGTGACGTGCCGCCGGATGCCGATATGGCTCACGAGGAAATCTTCGGCCCGGTGGCACCCCTCTCGCGCTTCGCCGACGAGGCCGAAATCATCGAGCGTGCGAACGACACCGAGTATGGACTTGCCGCCTACATCTATACGCGCGATATCGCAAAAGGCATGCGCGTCGCTTCAAGGATCGAGTCGGGCATGATTGCGCTTAATCGCGGTCTGATGTCCGACCCTGCCGCGCCGTTCGGTGGCGTCAAGCAAAGCGGGCTCGGCCGCGAGGGCGGACAAAAGCACGGGATCGCGGAATTCATGGAAGCAAAGTATATCGCCGTAACGATATAGGGGGGAAAGTGGGGGCAGATCCATTTCGCATTCGCGACCACGTCAGCGCGTTTGACGACATCGTCGCGGATATTGTCCGCCGCAGCGAGGTCACCCGTCATACGATCAGGATGGCGGCCGACCTTGCCTATGGAGACGGTGCTTCCGAGAACCTGGACTTGTTCTTCCCCTCGAACGGAGATTCCGGGCTGCCTGTCCACATGTTCATCCATGGCGGCTATTGGAGGATGTTCTCCAAACGCGATTATTCCTACATCGCCGAGACGGTTACACGAGCCGGCGCCATAGCGGTCATCATCGACTATGCGCTGATGCCCTCCGTTCGAATGAACAAGCTTGTCGACCAGGTCCGGCGCGCCGCGAAATGGGTTATGGACAACATCGCCGATTATGGGGGCGATCCCGGCCAATTCACCGTTAGCGGTCATTCCGCGGGCGCTCATTTGGCGACTTTTCTCTTCAACGGGTCGCCTTCGTCCAGCGTCAATGCGGCGCTTCTTTTGGGCGGGCTCTACGATCTTGCGCCGTTGCAGTCCTCGTTCCTGAAATCGGAGATCGCGATAACCGATGAGGAGGTCGACAGCTGCTCGCCCCTTCATCAGCGTCACGATCCCGAAACAAAGGTCGCAGTTCTTGTCGGCGAGGACGAGACGCCGCCATTCCATGAACAGGCCAATGCGTTCTCGGAATTGCTGAAGCGCCAGGGACTGGCCGTCTCGAGGCGAACGCTGTCCAACCGCAATCATATGGATAGCGTGCGCGATCTCGGCATTCCCGATACGTCCGCGGGCGACTGTCTCGCGGAGCTCATCGCTCGCCGAGGTCGGTGACCGGCTCGATCTTTAACATGCAGTCGCGTGCGCGCAAAATCGGCGGCGACCCGGCGCGCGCAAGCGAGCGCGATCGCGTTCCGTGGCCGGCGCCCCTGACGATGCACAGTCGTTCCCCCCGCGTCCGGCAAGCTGCAAATGAATGCCTGAAACCTGTGGTCAATCGCTACGATCATGCCGAATGAGGCATGTCCATGCGGTTTCCACACGCGAAGCATCAAAATGAGGTTTAGCACCGATGGCAACGAGGCCCGAGGGCAAGGAACCGCCGTCACTAGCATCCTCGATACTGATCTGTGACCCGATCTTGTGGATGAGGATTGCTTTCCCGTCTGCGTACCGAAGATATCCCTTCATGCGGTAAATGTGCAGGGAGGGATCTTCCGCGAATGCCAGAAGCTCGGCGCGCGATACCCCGCACTCGCCTTCCCAACTCCAGCTATCGAACGGCAGCGCATGTGACTTAAGGGCGGCGGCCTTTGAGGAACGGTCGATCTCCGGGGATTTTCGACGAAGGAGGCGCCAATGGTCCGGCTGACCCTTCTTCAGGACGGACCCGGACGACGCTATCCCGGCCTCGGTAATGCTAGCCTGCAATCGTGGAACGCTGGCCGCGGACGGCTCGTCCGTCTTGGTGAAGAAAATGCAGTCCGCCCCGCGCAATTGGCGCAAGAGCGTATCTTCGAGCCTTGGATCGTTGAGGATTTCTAAAAAGTTGATCGCATCGACGAGCACGATCGTTTGCGTCATTTCGAGCTCGGGCTCGGCGACCGCGATCTGGGCGACCTTGGCCGGATCGGCCACCCCGCTGGTCTCGATCAGCAGATGGTCGAAGCGCACCCGCATGCGCAGGATACGGTCGATGGCGTCATAAAGGTCGCCACCGATCTGGCAGCACATGCAGCCATTGGCGAGCGCGATCACATCGCCGTCGCGCCCGCCAATCAGCGTCTCGTCGATGGCGATCCTACCGAAATCGTTGACCAGCACGGCGACGTGCAATCCGTGGTCGCCGGACAGGATGGAATTGACGAGCGTCGTCTTGCCGGCGCCGAGATAGCCGCTGACGATGGTTACCGGAAGCGGTTCGGCGGTTTCGGTGGTTCCCAGCGCCGTCATGGTCCGCCTCAGATAGCGAAGTGACGGCCGCCCAGGACGGTTCCGAGAACGGGCACATCCTTGAGTTCGAGCGCCGGAACGCTGCGCGGATCGTCGCCGAGCACAACGAAATCGGCCTTCTTTCCGGTCTCGATCGAGCCGATCTCCTGATCGAGCCTGAGCGTATGGGCAGCCCCTATGGTGATGGCGTAAAGCGCTTCATCAACGCTGATCCGTTGATGTTCACCCAGAGCTCGGCCGGAGGGGGTCTTGCGATTGACGGCGCACCATGCGGTGAAAAGCGGCCCCATCGGCGTCACCGGCGCGTCGGAATGGATGGCCAGCGGAATGCCCTTGTCCAGGGCCGACCGCGCAGGCGTCCATGCGCAACGCACGATCCGGCCCGATGGTCAGCTCCCAGTGCTGGTCGCCGAAATACCAGATGTGGTTGGCGAAGAGATTGACGCAGAGGCCGAGCGCCGCCATGCGGCGGAACTGGTCCTCGCCCGCCATCTGGCAATGCTGGAGCGTGTGACGGTGATCGCCGCGTGCATGTCTGCGCATGGCGCCCTCGAGCGCGTCGAGCGCGGCTTCCGAGGCCTCGTCGCCATTGACGTGGATGTGCATCTGGATGCCGGCGCCGTGCAGGGTGGCGACAAGCTGCTCGAGTTCGCGCGGGCGGCATGTTCCAGATGCCGTTCGGATGCCCGGTGATGTAGCCCGGCCATTTGAGCCGCGCCGTATAGCCCTGGATCGAGCCGTCGGTGATGATCTTGACCGCCCCCATGCGCAGCCTGTCCGAGGATCGCTGGCCGAGCGCGGCTGCCCGCGCCGCGACCTGGTCGGGCGGCCCCGACATGCCGCTCAGCGCGGCGACGATCCGCAGCGGAAAATCCTCTTCGGCCGCGACGCCGAGCAGCACGTCGATATCGTCCTCCGCCAGTTCGTTGAGCAGGTCGGTGATGTCGTCACGCCCACCCGCATCGCCGTCCTGGCCAAAGGCGCGCATGCTTTCGGGCGCCGCGCAAGTCGCCCGGATATCGATGCCCAGCCGGCGCATCACCGGGAACATCGCGGCCATCTCCTGCAATTCGCCATTGGGCTCGCCATCGGGTCGCGGGCAACGCCTTCCGCGTTGCTGCTCCTGTCGTAGCCGACCATCGCCAGCACCGGGGAATTCACGGTCATCAGATGGAAGTTGGAGTGCATGACGGCGATCGGCCGTTGGGCGGAGACCGCATCCAGATGGCTGTCGTTCAGCCGCTCCGTCGACAGGAAGATCGGGTCGAACCCCCATGCGATCAAAGGTTCGTCGGCCGGCAGTTGCCCGCCCTTTCAGCGCCCGATCACGGTCGTCGATGTCGGCCACGCCCTGCCATTTGCGCCCGTCCGGATCGACGCGGTCCTGGTAGCCGATATAGCGATATCGCCACATCGCGCCGGCCATCATATGCGCATGCCCCTCGACGAAACCTGGCATCAACACGTTACCGGCGTATCGGTCGTCAGTCGGCTCGCCGCCATGCGCCGCGAATCGCCTCGCCGCCGCCAGCGAAGATGCGACCTTCCCGCACCGCGACATGCGTCGCATTCGGACGGTTGGATCCATCGTTATGATCTTCGAGGCGCGATAGACACGGTGTCCGCCATGGTTTCCTCCGCAGGCTGGGCTGGAAGCCTGCAAGAGTATGCAACTTCCATTGACCGGAAAAATAGTATTTTCTTGGCTATAAGCCCATTTTGCCGATCTTATGGGAAAGCGCGCGATGTTCGATTTCACCTTGAAGCAGCTTCGCTATGTCGAGGCTGCCGCGCCGCTCGTGGCTCGATCGCCAACGCGGCGCGAACTCGAATATCTCGCAATCGTCCATCACCGCGGCCATCGACAAGTTCGAACAAACGCTCGGATTCGACCTGTTCATGCGCATCCCCGCCAAGGGTATCTCGACGACTCCCTCCGGCGAAGAAGCCATCCGCCTCATCCGCGGCTTCATCGACGGACCCGACACTTCGACAGTGATATGCGCTCGATCAGCGGCAAGACGACCGGCACGTTGCGGCTCGCCTGCTACGGCACCTCGGCGCCGCAGGTGCTGCCGCCCATGCTGAAGGGCTTCATCCGCGACTATCCGGGGATTTCGATCAAGCTTGCCGAGGGCGACATCGTCGCCGTGCGCAATTCCTCGACGAAGGCGATGTCGACCTGGCATTGACCTACACGTCGGCAAGCCGAGCAGCGGCATTTCGAGCCGCTGTTTGACGCGCCCCCCTATGCCGTCTCGCCCGCGGACGATCCTGGCCCGGAAACCGTCCGTGACACTTCGATCTCGCGGGACGCCCGATGATCCTGCTCGACCTGCCGCTCGCCCGCGAATATTTCATGGACCCTGTTCGATTCACTACGGCGCTGATTCCCAATGTCGTCCACTCGACGCGCTCGGCGGAGATCGCCCGCGCATTGGTGGCGGGTGGCTTCGGCTTCACCATCCTGAACATCCGCTATGCCGAACGGAGGCCAACCGCCCGGATTTCGTTGTTCGGCCGATCACCGGGACCCCACGCCTCCGATCTTCGGCATCGCCTCGATTGCGGACGCGCGCCAGCCCCTGATTGTCGAGGCTTTTCTGGCGCACTGTCGTGATCTCGCAGGGCAGCGACATATTCGATGAGATCGTGGTCAAGTGGCGGGGCTGAGGCTTGTTCCGCTATTTTTTGATGATAGAATCGTCATTAAAACTGTTTTTTGTTGTTTCGGAGCTGGTCTAGGTTTCCCCCTAACGCCAATCTTTGGACGGGGTGAAAGACATGCACATCACGCGCAGACTTCTGTTGCAGTCTTCGGCAGTGCTGGCGATGGCCGGCAGCAGGATTTCCTTCGCGCTCGCCGACGAAGGCAAGCCAGGCGGGACCCTGGTGATGGTAGGCGGGCAATCGCCACGCCATCTCAATCCGGCCGTGCAGTCGGGTGCCGCCACCGCCGTGCCCGGCACGCAGATATTCGCCTCGCCGCTCAGGTTCGATGAGAACTGGAAGCCGCATCCCTATCTGGCAGAGAGCTGGAAAGTGGCGGATGACGGGCTGTCCTGCACGCTCAACCTCGTCAAGGGCGTCAAGTTTCACGACGGCGTTCCGCTTACCTCGGACGATGTGAAGTTCTCCATCGAGACCATCAAGGCGCATCATCCCTTCACAACGATGTTCGCGCCGGTCACCGCAGTGGAGACCCCTGACGAAAACACCGCGGTCATTCGCCTCGCGCATCCGCATCCGGCGCTGCTTCTGTGCCTGTCGGGCGCGCTTTGCCCGATCATTCCGAAGCACATCTTCGGTGACGGGCAGAACATCATGACCCATCCGGCGAATTCGCATCCGATCGGTTCCGGTCCGTTCAAGCTCGAGGAATTCAAGCCGGGCGAGAAGATCACCCTGGTGAAGAACCCCGACTTCTTCATCCCGGACCGTCCGTTCCTGGACAAGATCATCATGACGATCAACGGCGACTCGAATGCGCGTCTGCTCGCAGTCGAGAACGGCGAGGCCGATTGCTACCCCTTCCTGCTGGGCAGCCAGGACATTCAGCGTCTCGAAAAGGTCGCCCGGCTCGATGTTACCGACAAGGGCTTCGAGGGCCTTGGCCCGATCAACTGGCTGGCCTTCAACACCAAGAAAGCGCCACTGGACGACAAGCGGGTGCGCCAGGCGATCGGCTATGCTACCGACCGCAATTTCATCACCAAGGCGCTCATGCGTGGCGTCGCCAAGCCGCAGCGCTCGCCGATCATCGAGTCGAGCCCCTTCTTCAATCCGAAGATTCCCGCCTACGATCTCGATCTCGAAAAGGCCAAGTCGCTGCTGGACCAGGCGGGGCACAAGCCGGGCGCCGACGGAATGCGCTTCAAGCTGACCTGCGACTACATCCCCGGCGCGCCGGAACAGCAGGAAAACGTGGCCCAATATCTCAAGTCGCAGTTGAAGAAGGTGGGCATCGACGTCGAGGTTCGCGCCTCGCCCGATTTCCCCACCTGGGCCAAGCGCATCTCCAACTTCGACTTCGACATGACCATGGACGCCGTCTACAACTGGGGCGACCCGGTCATCGGTGTGCACCGGACCTATCTTTCGACCAACATCCGCAAGGGCGTGATCTGGACGAACACCCAGCAGTACAGCAATCCGAAAGTGGACGAGCTTCTGAACAAGGCGGCCGTCGAACTGGACTTCGCCAAGCGCAAGGCCCTCTATGACGAGTTTCAGATGATCGTCGGCGACGATCTGCCGATCTACTGGATCAACGCTCTTCCCTATCACGCGGCCTTCGACAAACGGATCGGCAACTACCCGGAATCGATCTGGGGCACGATGCAGTCGATGGACGACGTCTACTGGACAAAGACCTGAGACCGGCCCGACAATAACCGGTCCCCGCAGCGGGGACCGGACCAACATCGAGTGGAGCCGCCTGCGGAATGGGATCGACCGGCTATATCGCCAGACGCCTGCTTTACGGGCTCATTCTTCTCATAGCGGTTCTTGTCCTCAACTTCTTCCTCATCCATGCCGCGCCCGGCGATCCGGCCGAGACGATCGCTGGCGAGATGGGTGGCGCGACCGCCAAGATGCTGGCCGAGATCCGCGCCGGCTACGGGCTCGACAAGCCGCTCCTGGTGCAGCTCGGCATCTATCTGGGCCGGGTCGCGCATGGCAATCTGGGCATGTCGTACTACTACGACCAGCCGGTGATCTCGCTGATCGCGGCCCGCGTCGGCCCGACCATCCTTCTGGTGCTGGCGGCACAAATTGTCGCCATTACCGTCGGGGTCGTGATGGGCGTGTTCGCGGCGCGAAAGCCACAGGGCCTGATGTCGGGCTTCGTAACCGTCTTCTCCACCGTCGGTTACGCGATGCCGGTCTTCTGGACGGGCATCATGCTGATCATCCTGCTGGCGTCGGTGCTGCCCGTCTTCCCCGTTTCGGGGATGACCGACGCCCGGTTTTCGGGCGGGCTGTTCGCCTATATCGTGGACGTGCTCTACCATCTGGCGCTGCCTGCCTTCACGCTGGGCATCATCTTCCTGGCGCAATATTCGCGCCTGTCGCGGGCTTCGATGATCGACGTGCTGGGTGCCGACTATGTGCGCACGGCGCGGGCCAAGGGGCTGAGCGAGACCAAGGTCGTGTTCAAGCACGCACTGCGCAACGCCGTGCTTCCCATCATCACGGTGGCGGGCATCCAGGTCGGCAATCTCATTTCGGGGGCACTGCTGGTCGAATCGGTGTTCAACTGGCCGGGCATGGGCCGGCTCGCCTTCGATTCGGTGCTCCGGCGCGACTATCCGACCCTGCTCGGAATCCTGTTCTTCGCCGCGATGATGGTCGTGGTCGCCAATTTCCTGACCGATCTGTCCTACCGGTTCGCCGATCCGCGCATCCGCACGGCGGGCCGCTGAGATGAGCGCGCGACTCCCGCCACAGCCGCCGCCGCCCCGGAGCCGATCAGCCCGCTGCGGGAGGCCTGGATCGCCTATTCCGGCGCAACAAGCCTGCCATGTTCGGCGCGCTGCTTCTGTCGATCGTCGCCATCGTCACTCTATGGCAGCTTCTTCTATCGCGGCGATCCCTATGACATTGTCTGGGCGCCGCAGACGCCGCCAGGCGTCGAGCGACCGGTGCCGCTCGGCACCGACTATCTCGGCCGCGACCTGCTGCGCGGGCTCCTGAAAGGCGGCGGACCGACGCTTACCGTCGGCGCGGCGGCGGCCTCTGACCCTTCTCATCGGCATACGCTCGGCGGCGTCGCCGGCTATTTCGGCGGCTGGATCGACGATCTGCTGATGCGCGTCACCGAGTTCTTCCAGGTGCTGCCGGCGCTGCTGTTCGCCATGGTCGTCATCACCCTGTTCTCGCCGTCCGCGCATCACCACGGCCTTCGCCATCGGCATTGTGCTGTGGCCGCAGACGGCGCGCCTGACGCGGGCGGAATTCCTCAAGATCACGCGAACTCGAATATGTCACCGCCGCCCGCTCCATCGGCGCGCGCGACGGGCGCATCATGTGGAAGGTGATCCTGCCCAACGCGCTGCCGCCGCTGATCGTCTCGGCGACGCTGACGGTCGGTGTCGCCATCCTGTTCCAGGCCGGGCTCTCCTTCCTCGGCCTCGACGATCCCAACACCATGTCCTGGGGGCTGATGATCGGCGCCAACCGGCAATACATCCTCGACGCCTGGTGGCCGGTGACGCTGCCGGGCCTGGCGATCTTCCTCACCGTCTTCGCCGTCAGCCTCGTCGGCGACGGGCTGAACGACGCCTTCAACCCGAAGCTGCGCGAGCGCTGAATGGCAGAGCCGCTGCTCTCGATCCGCGACCTGAAGGTCGAGTTCTCCACGCGCAACGGGCCGCGTGACGGCGCTCGACGGCATCAGTCTCGACCTGATGCCGGGCGAGACGCTGGGGATCGTCGGCGAATCCGGCTGCGGCAAGTCGATCACCGCGCTGGCGATCATGGGCCTTATCCCCGACCCGCCGGGCCGCATCGCCGGCGGCACGATCCTGTTCGACGGCGAGGACATCGACCCATGCCGATGCGAAGCGGCTGCGAAGCCTGCGCGGCGCCGACATCTCGATGATCTTCCAGGAGCCGATGACGTCGCTCAACCCGGTCTTCACCGCCGGCGACCAGATCGCCGAGGCGATCATGCTGCACCAGTCGGCCGAGCAAGGCGGAGGCCGGCCGGATGGCGATCGAGCTGCTGCGCACGCGTCGGCATCCCCGAGCCGGAGCGGCGCGCGCGCTCCTATCCGCACGAGTTGTCCGGCGGCATGCGCCAGCGCGTGATGATCGCCATGGCGATCTCGTGCCGGCCGCGCGTGCTGATCGCCGACGAGCCGACGACGGCGCTCGACGTCACCGTGCAGGCGCAGATCTTCGACCTGATGCGCGACATCCAGAAGAAATTCGGCGTCGCCATCATGCTGATCACGCACGACATGGGCGCCATCGCCGAAATGGCGGACCGGGTCGCGGTCATGTATGCCGGCCGCATCGTCGAGAAAGGCAGCGCCGACGCAATCCTCGACAATCCGCTGCATCCCTACACGCGCGGGCTGATCGGCTGCATTCCCGCGCTCGGCAGAGAGGCCGGCGAACGAAGGGCGGTTGCCGCCGCTCGCGGAAATCCCCGGCATCGTGCCGCCGCTCCATCTCATCGGCCGCGGCTGCGCCTTCGCCGACCGCTGCCCACTCGCTTTCGACCGCTGCCGCGTCGAAAGCCCCGTGCTCGAGGGCGACGCCCATCAGGTCGCCTGTTTCGCGGCGGAAATGGAGGCGGCGTGACCGACGCGGCGCTGCTCGACGTGCAAGGACTTTCGGTGCGCTTCGCCATGCCGAAGAAGACGCTGTTCGGCGAACGGGTCTTCCTGCAGGCGGTGCGCGACGTTTCCTTCTCGGTTCGGCCGGGACGAACGCTGGGCCTGGTCGGCGAGAGCGGCTCCGGCAAGACCACCACGGCGATGGCGGCGATCCGGCTGGTGCGATGCGCATTCCGGCGCGGTCCTGTTCGACGGCGACGACCTGCTGCAAGCTCGACGCCGAGAACATGCGCCAGCAGCGGCGGCATTTGCAGGTCATCTTCCAGGACCCCTATTCCTCGCTCAACCCGCGCGAACGCGTCGGCGCCATCGTGCGCGAACCGCTCGATCTCATGGAGCCCGAGACACCGAAAGCCGACCGAGCAAGCCGGGCGCGCGAACTTTTCGGTCTCGTCGGCCTGCGGCCCGACCAGATGGCGTTGTTCCCGCACCAGTTTTCCGGTGGACAGCGCCAGCGCGTCTCGATCGCCCGGGCGCTCGCCACCAATCCCCGGCTGATCGTCTGCGACGAGCCGGTGTCGGCGCTCGACGTGGCGATCCAGGCGCAGATCCTGAACCTTTTGCGGCGGCTGCAGGACGATTACGGGCTATCCTATCTATTCATCAGCCACGACCTCGGCGTCGTCCAGTTCATCTGCGACGACATCGCGGTGATGTATCTCGGCCAGATCGTCGAATACGCCGATCGCCCAGCTCTTTTTTCTCGTCCGCGTCATCCCTACACGGCGGCCCTGATCGCCGCCGCGCCGTCGCTCGCCCGCCGCAAGAGCACCGGCTATTTGCGCGAGGGCGCCGTCAGGGGCGATCCGCCAAGCCCGATGAACGTCCCGAAGGGCTGCGCCTTCGCCTCTCGGTGCCCGCGTGCACAAGAACGATGCCGCGACGAGCGGCCGGTGCTCGTCCAGGACGGCGGCGGTGCGGTCGCCTGCCATTATCCGCTCGGGTGACCGGCTGTTGGCGCCGCCATCCCGAGATGGTTGCATTGCCGCGGAGTGAACAGCTAGTCATCCGGCGCAAACCGGCTCACATCAGGGACGGCAGGAACAGGCTGATCTGCGGAAACACCACGATGAGGATGATGAGCACGACATAGGCGATCCAGAACGGGAAGACACCGCGGAACACATCATACATCGAAACATCCTCGGCCATCGCCGCAATGGCGAAGACGTTGACCCCGATCGGCGGCGTCACCACGCCCAGTTCGACCATGATCACGACGATCACGCCGAACCAGATCGGGTCGAAGCCCGCATTCACGGCGATCGGGTAAAACAGGGGGACCGTCAGCACCAGTGCCGGCAACGCGTTCATGAACATGCCGATCAGTACGTAGAACAGAAGGATCGCGGCGATGAGCTGGTACTTGCCGAGGTGAAGCCCGATGATCAGATCGGCGAGCTGCTGCGTCAATCCGCTGATGGCGATGAACCGGCTGAAGGCCGTTGCGAACATGAAGATCACGATGATGCCGGCCGTCAGGAGCAGGGTGCGCCTGATGGAGTTCAGGAACGCATTCCAGGACAGCCTACGCGTCACCAAGGAAATGGCCAGCGCCCCGAACACGCCGAGCCCGCCCGCTTCGTTGGGCGTCACCATTCCGGTGTAGATGCCGCCAAGCACGAGCAGCATCAAAACGACGATCGGCCAGACCTTTGCGCTCGATCGCATGCGTTCGTTCCACGAACTGACCTCGCCGCGCGGCGCCAGGGATGGGTTCAGCTTCGCCCGGACAGTGATCAGCGAAACCAGAATGAAGGCGAACAGGACGCCCGGCAGCACGCCGGCCATGAAGAGCTTGCCGATAGAGACCTCGGTGATCATCCCGTAGACGATGAAGGCGAGGCTCGGCGGTATCATCACCCCGATGGTGGCCGCGCAGGCGATCGAGGCGGTGCCCAGCTTCATGTCGTAGCCGTAGGAGCGCATCTGCGGCAAGGCGATCGCGCCCATAGAGTAGACGCCCGACAGCGTGTCACCGACGATCGAGGAAAGTCCGG
Organism: uncultured Alphaproteobacteria bacterium; assembly: GCA_963752795.1. GTDB lineage: Bacteria > Pseudomonadota > Alphaproteobacteria > Rhizobiales > Rhizobiaceae > Mesorhizobium_L. The sequence goes on along the minus strand of CAVVZH010000001.1, from coordinate 637,669 downwards.
CGCAGGCAACCGTGCTGGCCGAGGCGAGCCCGCCCGGCAGATGGCCGATCCACCGATAGGCGAACCGGTAGAGGTCCTCCGCGAAGCCCGAGGCCACCACGATCAGGCCCATCCAGGTAAACAGCGGAACCACGCTCCATGTCGGATCTCCCACCACGTCTATCGTGGTGGTTCCGATGCTGGTCAGGCTTGCCGTCGATCCGATGACCAGGCTGATGCCCAGAAGCGAGGTCACCGCCATCGCGGCAGCGACATGCACGCCAAGAAAAATCAGGATGAAGCACAGGCAGATGCTCAATATGCCGCGCATGTCCGACGATATGGCAAATGGCAGCGCGGCCGGCACGAGCGCGAAATAGAAGAGAGCGATCCCTGCCGCGGTCCAAACCAGGTAGATGGCGACCGGTGTCACCTTGCGAAGGCTGAAGGTATCGCCGAGTGCAGAGAGGATGTTGGCCAGAAGTGCGATGGCAAACAGCATCACGAAAAGCGCGGCAGCCAGAACGAACGGCCATTCCGGAACGCGCAGAACGCCGGTAACGATGGCGTTCTCCTTTAGATAGAGCGCCTGCTTGGCCATCTGCACCGCCGAGACGACCATCATGGCGCAGGTGATCTGCAAGCCACCCGCGACTGTCGAAACCCGGATCGCGTCGGGCAACGCCTGAAGGAGAAGGTCCACCTGGATATGGCTTCGCTCGATCTCGGCTATGGCGAGCGTCGACAGCGCGACGAGGATCATCAGGAGTCCCGTCATTTCCAGGCCGCCCGGCACGACGATGGCGAACAGATTGCGCAGCACAACGTCGGCAACAGTCAGGCCCATCATGAGCACAAGGGCCGCGCCGCCGAGATAGAGCGAGGCGCGGCCTGGCCATGCGAGCGCACGCCGCAGAGCATTCGCGGTCGTTTCGAACATGGCCGACATCTCATTATTCGCTGCTGTCGGCTGGATTGTCTGCGCCACGCTGCTTGCTTCTCCAAAATCTGACAAGGCGCTAGCCGGCGAAAGGCAGAATAGCGGTGCGGCGCAGGACCTGACAGATTCAGCCGGCTCCAGTGACGCTAGTTCTGGTCATAGAGCTTCATGAGGCGGGCGGCCTCGTCCAGTATCTTCTGGCCCGGCATGCCTGTGGCGTCCGCCTTCTTTACCCAATCGCCCCACAACGGCTTCATCTGCGACGGTCAGCGCCGCCTGGTCGTCGGCGCCGAGCGAGAATACGTTCTCCGGCGGAATGCTGGACATTGCCGACGCCGCGCCATCGGTGGTGTTGTAGAAGAAATAGACCGGCCGGAGGTCGGCCAGATGGCCCTGCTTCCGGCGTCAGCTTGTTATAGGTGTCCTTGTTCATGACGGTGCTGTAGCTGCCGGGATTGAGATTGAGCAGCGTGTGGTAGGTGGTCACCTCGTTGAGCTTGAAATTGTTGACCCAGCCCCAGGCGCAGAGCACGCCGTCGACCGCGCCCCGCTGCAGGGCCAGATAGGCGTCCGGCCCGACCATGACGCTGGCGCTCGCGCCAAGCTTTTGCAGCACTTGCACACCCGCCGAGTCCTGCGCCGCGAACACCTTGCCCTTGAGGTCGGCCAGCCCGCGTACCGGCTCGCGAGATGCAGATGCGACCCCATCGCGACGAAGGTCGCGAGATCGACGACGTTGTCCTTCTTGGTAAACAGCTTGCCCATCTCGGGGAACTCGTCGCGCAACCGCCAGTAGACGATGGTGGCGATGGTCTGGTTCTTCGATAGGCCCGGCAGGCCGAACAGTTCCATTTGCGGGAACTTGCCGGGCAGAACGGGGTGCCAGACAAAGCCGATGTCGAGCAGGCCAGAGCCGGTTGCCTGCAGCCAGTCCTTGAACGGGGTGACCGAATTCGGCGGAAAATATTTCATCTTGCCGCCCGTGATCGCCTCGAGCTGTTTGCCGAAGCGGCGGTCCATGTCGTTCCACGGCGTACCGTCCGGCGAGGCGAACTGCATCTTGAGTTCGAGTTGGTCGGCCGCGGCCGCCGGACCGCCCGCCATCTGCGCGCCGGCCAGTGTCGCCAGCGTCAGCCCGCCGAACGCCCTGCGGCTCAATCCGCGCCCGGCAGGCGCGTCGTTGGTCTTCACATCGGATTTCATGATCGTCTCCTCCCGGCCCCGGTGAGGCCCTTGGCCCACAATGCCTTCGCCGCGATCGAATGCGCCGCCAGAGGTTTCACTCCACAGGCGGCATCGCTATCGGCTTTTCGGCCCGATCGCGCTCCTCCGACAGGGACGGTAGTACCGCGGGAGCTTCAAGAATACTTATTTCTTCTAATGCTTTCTGTAAGCACAGCTTAAATCTGCCGCAGGATGCGCTGCCATTCCTCATCGCTGCGCTTGAGTTCCTGGCAGAAATATTCGTAGAGCAGTTGCGATGGCCGCGACAATGGCCGCTGGGCAAGATGTATCAGCATCAGTTCGACGCTCAATGAGGGCGCGACGATGGGGTTGACGGTAAGGCGTTCGTTGCCGAGTTCCTTCAGGCCGATCCAGTAGGGAAGGATCGATGACCAGTCGGTCTGCGCCACGAACTCCAGACCCGCCGAGAGACTGGCAATCGCGATGGTGCGCTCGACAGCGATCTCGCCGTTGCGGATGGCGTCGTCGATCCTCGGGCGCAGACTGTGTTTGGCAAGGGGAACCGACAGTTTGAGCGGCGCCACCTCATGTAGGCGTATGGGCTTCATCTGCGTGAAGCCGCGGCGTGAGCCGGAAATCAATGCCACCGGGAACCGCCCGATCGGCTTGGCCGCGAGCCCGATCTGCGGCTTGGCGAACTGACCGACATAGAAGTCGAGGACGCCGCCGGACGCCTCCGCGACCAGCGCGTCCGCCGTGCCGCTGGCGATTTCGATGTCGACTTTAGGATATTCCCGCGTGTAGCGCGCCAGCGTTTGCGGAAGCACGGTCTTCGCCAGCCCGGGCGCGAAGCCGGCCGAAACGGTCCCGTTCAACCCGGCCGAGAAGTCTTCCAGCTCCATCTCGGCTTCGGACACGGCTTTGAGGATCGCCAGGCAGCGATTGTAGAACCGCCATCCGGCGGGCGTAGGATTGACCCCACGCCGCGTGCGCTCGAGCAGGCCGGCGCCAAGCCGCGCTTCGAGCGCGCTCATCTGCTGGCTGATGCCGGATGCGGTGCAGTTCAGACGTGTGGCCGCCGCGCTCAGCGAGCCTTCCTCGCAGGCGGCGACGAAATAGCGGATTTGCCTCAGATCCATTGGCACTCCATCTGTGATTTTAACAATTCATAACACAGGCCTTAGTAAATTTAACTACCAGTAACATCACAACCAACTCTATGCTCGGTTTCACGGCTCTGGGAGGAGCCACGCATCTTGAGCGATTATTCTCGCGAGATGCGGTCGACGCGCTTCCATGCGCTCGAGAACAGGAGAACCGCATGCTTCCGCTTGAAGGGTTTCGGGTGCTTGATCTGACCCACGTGCTGGCCGGCCCATGCGCCACCCATCACCTTCGCTGCATGGGCGCCGAGGTGATCAAGATCGAACGCCCCGGCGGCGGCGACCCGATGCGGGCGATGGCCATGCAGCCGGAGCTTGACGGCCTGACGCCCGGCTTTCGCGCTCTCAACGCAGGCAAGAAGTCGGTCGTCGTCGATCTGGCCACCGATGAGGGCAGAGCGACCCTGCTGCGGATGGCCGAAGGCTGCGATGTGTTCGTCGAGAATTTCCGGCCCGGCGTGGCGCGGAGATTCGGGCTCGGCCCCGATGACATTCGCGCGGTGCGTCCCGACATCATCTACTGTTCCATATCGGGTTGGGGCCAGAGCGGCCCGAATAGCGCGCGGGGCGCGTATGACCACGTTATCCAGGCCGCGACGGGCATGATGGCGCTCCAGGGAAGCGGTGCCGACGTGGCCCCGGTCAAGGTCGGCTTTCCCGTCATCGACATCGCCACCGGTATTTCCGCCGCCGAGGCGATTATGGCAGCGATCGTTCGTCGCCTGCGCGGCGATTAGGCGCCGATCACGATCGACGTTTCCATGATCGATTGCGCGCTGGCGCTGATGTCTGGCCCGGTTGCGAACACGCTTGCGACCGGCAAGGCGCCGGACCGGGTCGGCAATCGCGGCTTCGTCGGCAGCCCCGGCGCGGAAACCTTCACCACCTCCGACGGCCACATCTCGGTCGCCGCCAACACTATGGGCCAGTTCGCAATTTTGTGCAGGCTGCTGGGCCGTCCTGAGCTGGCAGAGCCGCCGCACGTGCCCGCGGGCCTGTCCAATGGCGCATTCCTGGCCAACGCCGCGACCGATGCGTTGCGCGAAGAGCTGGCACAGGCCTTCGAGGCCGCGAGGCCGACGCGCTGGAAAAGGCGCTCAACGAGGCGGGCGTACCCGCCTCGCGGGTCCGCGACCTCAACGAATATCTTTCCGAGCTCTACCCGCAAACGCCCGGCATCGGCGTCGACGGCGAGCCGCTGGCGTTGGGTCCGGCCTTCCGCTGGGCCGACCCCGAACCTTCGCCTTGCCGCTCGCTCCGAGGCTCGGCGCCGATACGGCCGATTTCGCGGGAGGTTCCAGTTCGCTTCGCCCCCAGCGCGAGGGCGAGATAACCAGTGGCAAGGATGCGCCGGCTCAATTTCGGCAATTTAGAGGGAGGAATGAAAATGACAATTTGGTTTAAAGGTTCGATACTTTCGATGGCGGTGGGCGTGGGCCTCGGCCTCGGTCGACCCCGCCAATGCCGCGCCGTCGGGTACGTTCAAGTATGCGGAGGAGGTCAAGCTCGTCACCATGGATCCGCATCAGCATAGCGGCGGCGGCATCCCTATCTGCGACCCGTCTACGAATCGCTGTTCACGATGACGCCGGACGACAAGGTCGCGCCGCTGCTTGCGACCGGCTACAAGATGACGGGCTGAAGGTGACCTCACCCTGCGCAAGGACGTCAATTTCAGCGACGGCGAGCCCTTCAATGCCGACGCCGTGGCGCCAAACTCAATCGCGGCATCAAGCTCGGCATTCTCGAAGCGCTGAAGCCGATCGCGGTCGTGACGCGATGAATACACCGTCACCATCACGCTGAAGAGGCCGACCCCTCGATCATCACCGATCTGACCGCGGAGGCGGCATGATGATCGCCCCAAGGCGATGGACAATCCGGACCTGGACCGCAATCCGGTCGGCACCGGCCCCTATGTCTACGACGAAGGATTCGCGCGAAGGCGAAGTGCGCGTCTACACGCCGAACCCGAATTACTGGGACCCCGGAGAGGTCGGCTCGAAGCGCCTCGAAATCTGGGAAATGCCCGACGACACGGCCCGGCTGAACGCGCTGAAGACGGGGCAGGTCGATGCCGGGATCTGGCTCTCCAATCCACAGGCGGCGATCATCGACAGGACGCCCGGGCTGAAGCTGGTCAGCAATACCGGCGGGTTCAACTACCACCTCATCATCCTGGACCGGGAAGGCACCAAGGTCCCCGCCTTCGCCGACAAGCGCGTGCGTCAGGCGATGAACTACGCCATCGATCGTGCAGCCTTCAACAAGGCCGTCCAGTTCGGCCTTTCCGTGCCGGCCTACCAGCCCTACGCCAAGGGCAACTGGGCATACGATCCGAGCCTCGAGGGCCGCTACAATACGATCCCGACAAGGCGAAGGAACTGCTGAAGGAAGCGGGCTATGCGAACGGCTTCACCTTCAACATGCCGAGCATCCCGATCTTCCAGCCGCGCCTCGAAGCGCTCGCAGGCTTCTTCCAGGACGTCGGCATCACGATGAACATCCAGCCGGTCGAGCCCGGCACGCTCGCGCGCCGCAGCATGCACGACGGACTTTCCGGCGACCAATCTCGTCTGGAACACCATGTCCGATCCGAAGCTATCTCGGCGACTGTACATCACCAAGGACGGGGCCTACAATCCGTACAAGGTCGCGCCGAGCGAGGAGATGCCAAGCTCCTGACGAAGGTCTTCAGTCCGCGGATCCAGAAGCGCGCGCCGATCTACAAGAAGATGGTGGAACAACTTGCCGACGAGTCCTACCTCATCTTCATCACGTCGACGCCCGCTCCTCTTCGGCGTCCGGACGCGACGGCCAACAACCCGACGGTGAATTCCGGCCCGGGGAAGATTCGCTTTTCCTCACGGCCTGACGCTGGGCAAATAGGCGCGACGGCAAACCGGGGAAATGCTCAGGTTGGTCCCTCAGAGGCTGCTGGCTCTCGTCCCACTGCTTTTCATCGTTTCGGTGCTGACCTTCTCGTTCACCTCCCTGCTCCCCGAGCGATCCGGTCGACCTGATCATCGGGAGCTGGGGACGCAGGAACAATACGAGATGGTGCGTGAACGGCTGGGCCTCAACGAGCCGATCGTCACGCGCTATTTCCAGTGGCTCGGACAGGCTGCTGCACGGCGATCTCGGCACCTCGTTCTTCAACAGCGTGAAGGTGACGGACGCCGTCATGCAGCGGCTGCCGGTCACCGCTTCGCTGACGGCGGTGGCCGGCGCTGATCGCCATCATTGTCGGACTTGCCGCCGGCATCGCCGCCGCGCTCAGGCCGCGCTCGCTGGTCGACCGGCTGGCGACGCTCGGCGCGACGTTCGGGCAGGCCATCCCCAATTTCTGGTTCGGGCTGTTGCTGGCCGCGGTCTTCGCGGTCGGCCTGCGCTGGTTTCCGGCAACCGGCTTCACGCCGATCACGACGTCGCCGTGGCAGTGGCTGCGCAGCGTCACGCTGCCGGCAATCGCGCTGGGGCTTGCCTCAGCGCGGCGATCGCCCGGCAGGTGCGCTCGGCCATGGTCGGCGTGCTGCAGCAGGATTATATCCGTGCCGCCCGCGCGCAGGGGCTGTCGTGCGCGGCGCGTCATCTTCAAGCATGCGCTGAAGAACGCGCTGGTGCCCGTCGTCGCCGTCCTGTCGTTCCAGATCACGGTGCTTCTCGGTGGCGCGCTGATCGTCGAGCAGGTCTTCGCCATCAACGGGCTCGGCACGCTCGCCATCACCGCCGTCCGCCAGCAGGACATTCCGATGATCCAGGGGCTCGTCCTCGTCATGGTCGGGCTCGTGGTGGTCGTGCAACTCGCGACCGACCTGATCTACGGCTATCTCAATCCGAAGGCGCGGCCGTCGTGAGCACGCATGACCGCGAACGCCGCGCCGGTCCCTCGGCCGCGCCAGCGGCGACGGCGTTCGTCTTCTCGCCATCACGGTGCCGGCGACGACGGTGCTCGTCGTGCTTGTCGTCTGCGCGCTCTGCGCCAACTGGATCGCCCCCTACGATCCGCTGCAACAGGACCTCATCCATGCCCTGCAGGGGCCGTCGGCGGCGCACTGGCTCGGCACCGACGATCTCGGGCGCGACGTGCTCAGCCGGCTCATCATCGGCTGCCGCATCGCCATCATCGCGGCGGCCGAGGCGACATCGATCGCCATCGTCCTCGGCGTGCCGCTCGGCCTGTTCATCGGCTATCGCGGCGGCTGGTGGGACTGGATCGTGATGCGCATCGTCGAGGCCATCATGTCGATCCCCGGCATCATGGTCGCCATCGTCATCATCGCCATTCTCGGCACCGGGCTGCATCGCGCGATGATCGCGCTCGGCATCCTGTTTTCGACCTCCTTCCTGCGGCTGGCGCGTGGCGTGGTGCTGGCGGAGCGCGAAGAGGTCTATGTCAAGTCGGCGCGCGTCGTCGGCGCCTCCGACGGGCGCATCCTCCTGCGCCACATCTTCCCCAACATCGCCCCGCCGCTGATCGTGCAGGTCACGCTGACGGTCGGCGCGGTGCTGTTGGCGGAAGCCGGACTGAGCTTCATCGGCCTCGGCGTCCAGCCGCCCAACGCGAGCTGGGGCACGATGCTCAACACGGCGGCGAGCTACATGGAGCTCGACTGGTTTCTCGCCATTCCGCCGGGCATCGCGATCGTGCTCACGGTGCTGTCGGTCAACCTGCTGGGCGACGTCCTGCGCGATTCGATCGGCCGCGGCATCGCGGTGCGACGAACCCGGCAGTGCCGGTCGCCAGGTTCGATGCCACGCAAGACGGAGCCGGCGAGGCGTCGGCTGCCGCTTGCCTGCCAGCGACGACGACGTCCTGCGCGTCGAAGGCCTGCAGGTTGTCGTCTCGACGAGGATGGCGGCGAGGTTCCCGTCCTTACCGACCTGTCGTTCAGCATCGCCAAGGGCGAGACGCTGGGGCTGGTCGGGGAATCCGGCAGCGGCAAGACCATCACCGGCCTCGCGATCCTCGGGCTGATCGGCGCGGCGGGCCGCTCCACCCATGGCACGATCACGCTCAACGGCATCGAGCTTGCGCTCGTCGGCGAAAAGCAGATGCAGACCGTCCGGGGCAACGAGGTGGCGATGGTGTTCCAGGACCCGACCACCAGCCTCAATCCGGCCTTCACCGTAGGCGACCAGATCGCCGAGGTGCTGCGCACAAAAACGGGCCTGTCGCAGAAGGATGCCTGGGCGCGTGCGATCGAGTTGATCGACCGCGTCGGCATCCCGCCGCCGGCGGAGCGCGCCAAGGCCTATCCGCATGAACTGTCCGGCGGCATGGCGCAGCGCATCGCCATCGCCCGCGCGCTGAGTTGCAATCCGAAGCTCCTGATCGCCGACGAGCCGACCACGGCGCTCGACGTGACCGTACAGCAGGAAATCCTCGACCTCTTCCGCGACCTGCAGCAAGAATTCGGCATGGCGATCCTGTTCGTCACCCACGACCTGGCGGTTGCGGCCGACATCTGCGACCGGATCGCCGTGATGTATGCGGGCGAGATCGTCGAGGTCGCGCCGGTCGACGAGCTGTTCGCCAGGCCGCGCCACCCCTATACGGCGCGGCCTGCTGGCGGCGAGCCCGCACGCGAGCGAGCCGCCATCCGCCGCTGCCGACGATCAGGGGAACCGTGCCGCGGCCAGGGTCGTGGCCGCCAGGGCTGCCGGTTCTCCGACCGCTGCGCCTTTACTCAGGAGAAGTGCCAGCAGCGCGCATCCCGCTGACCGGCACGGCGACCGGCTGGTGCGCTGTGTGCGCGCCGACGAACTCGATCTGGAGGGCGCGGCATGAGCGACGAGACACCTTCTCGAGATCGAGGACCTGTGGGTCACCTACTGGCAGCGCTCCGGGCTCGGGCTCCGGCGCACGCCGTTCCACGCCGTCAAGGGCGCAACGCTGTCGATCAAGCCCGGCGAAACGGTCGGGCTCGTCGGCGAATCCGGCTCGGGCAAATCCTCCATCGCCAATACCGTGCTCGGTCTCGTGCCGGCGGCCTCCGGCTCGATCCGCTTTGCCGGCGACCGAGCTGTCGGCGATGAAGACACACTATCCCGAAGCGGTCCGCAAGCAGATCCAGGCGGTGTTCCAGGATCCGTTCTCCTCGCTCAACCCGTCGATGACGGTCGAGGACATCGTGACCGAACCGCTGCGGGTGCACACCGGATGAGCGCGCGGAGCGGCGCGCACGGGCGATCGAGCTGCTGCAAATGGTGTCGCTCTCGCGATGAGCACCTGGCCCGCCATCCGCATCAGTTCTCGGGCGGCCAGCGGCAGCGCGTCGCGATCGCCTCGGCGCTGGCGCTGCAGCCGAAACTGATCGTGCTGGACGAGCCGGTCAGCGCGCTCGACGTCTCGACCCAGAACCAGATCATCAACCTGCTCTACGAGCGCCGCGACGCGCTCGGCATGGCCTACCTGCTGATCGCCCACGATCTGGCACTGGTCCATCACATCTCCGACCGGATCGCGGTCATGTATCTCGGCCACATCGTCGAGGAAGGCCCTGCCGACCGGGTCTATTCCGACACCGGCGCACCCTTATACCAAGGCCTTGCTGGAGGCGGTGCCGCTTCTCGACCCCGCCGGACAGCGCCAGCGCCGCGCCCGCCGCAAGATGTTGCCGGCGCAGGAAGCGCCGCGCGACGCCGATGTCGGCTGTCCGTACAAGAACCGGTGCCCGATGGCGATGCCGCGCTGCCAGGCCGAGATGCCGCCACCCTATCCGATCGCGGGTGGCGGGGTCGCGAACTGTTTTCTTTATGCCGAAGACTCCGCCCACCAGGCGGAAAGAATGGAGCGCATAGCGTCATGACACTGGCCCCCTATCCATCCGCGCACGGCCATTTCGGCATAAAATCCCGCACGGACATCGTATTGCCGGACGTGACCGCCGGCACGCCACTGCCGCTCGTCTGCCGTTGGCCGGAGAACGCCGCCCCCAAGGGATTCGTCGTCTTCTGTCACGGGCTGAGCGCAAGCGGCCGCGACTATGCAGAGCTGTCCAGCCATTGGGCGGCCAATGGCTATCTCGTCATCCATCCGACCTTCCCGGACTGGATCGGCGCGGTCGCGGCCGCCGAGCCGGAACTGGGCGTCGATCCCGCCGGCGACCTTTCGGGGTGGGCCACAGATCCGAACGTGCGTCCGCGCATGTACGAAATCCTGCATACGCCCTACTACTGGATGGAGCGCGTCCGCATCGTGCGACAGGTGATGGATGGGCTCGCGTCCATTTTCGCCGCGACCTGCGGAATGCTCCCCGAGCCGATCCACGGCGCCATCGCCGGCCATTCCTTCGGCGCCTACACCTCGCAATTGTTCGCCGGTGCCGAGATCGATGTGCCTGGCGAAGGGCCGCGCAGCTTCAAGGACGACCGCTTCGCCGCGGCGATCCTGCTCAGCGCCCAGGGCCTCGACCAGCAGGGACTACGTGAAGGATCATGGGACGGCATCACCGGGCCGATGCTGAATGTGACAGGCACGCTGGATGGCGGCGCGAAGGGACAGGATTGGCGGTGGAAGGTCGAGCCGTACGAGTTCGCGCCTCCGGGCGAAAAGTATCTGGCGCTGTTGACCGACGCCGACCACTATCTCGGCGGTATCGCGCGGCCCGAGCAGGCGCCGGTGCCTGCTCAAAAAGACGCCGTCTTTCAACTGACGCTCGCCTTTCTCAATGCCTACGTGATCGAGAGCGCGGCCGCGAAGTCCTGGCTTGCTTCAGTGACCGACCGCATCGGCGATTGTCCGGTCCTGTTCAAACGCAAATAATTGAGACCGATGGCATTGGAGCCGTAGCTTCAGACAAACGCCTTCGCGCTCCGGGGACCGGTCTGATATGGCGGATCTACACTTCGAGCCATTCGCGACGAACGTCCGCATCGTCCGTCAGCTCCGCCGGCGTGCCTTCGAAGACCATGCGGCCATGTCCCATGACGTAGACGCGGTGGGAGATGCGCAGCGCGATCACCAGCCGCTGCTCGACCAGCAGGATCGAGATGCCGCGCTTGGCGATCTCCTGCAGAAGCTCGCCGATGCGCTCGACCATTTGCGGCGCCAGCCCTTCGGTCGGCTCGTCGATCATGATCAGGTCGGGGTCGCCCATCAGCGTGCGGCAGATGGTCAGCATCTGCTGCTCGCCGCCGGATAGCGCGCCGCCCGGCGCATCCGCGCGCTCCGCAGTTGCGGAAACATGCGCCACGTCTCCTCGACGCTCCAGCGCTTCGACTTGCGCGCCGGGTTTCACGCCAAGCAGCAGGTTCTGCGCGACCGTCAGGCCGGGAAGATCGACGCGTTCCTCGGGCACGATAGCCCAGCCCGCGCCGCGCGACCTCGTAGGGCTTGAGGCCGGCGATCGGCTTGTCCTTGAAGGCGATCTCGCCCCGCGGGACGGGATTGCCCATGATCGCCTTGAGCGTGGTTGAGCGGCCGACGCCGTTGCGGCCCAGAATGCTGACGATCTCGTTGTCGCCGACGTTGATGTTGACGCCCTGCAGGATGTGGCTCTTGCCGTAATAGGCGTGGAGATCGCGCACCTCGAGCATCAGGCTGTCTCCGTGCCCAGATAGGCCTGCTTGCACCGCCGCGTTGCGCCTTGATGCGCTCGGGCGTGTCGGAGGCGATGATCTCGCCATAGACCAGGACGGAGATGCGGTCGGCCAGATCGAACACGACGCCCATGTCGTGCTCGATCATGACCAGCGTCCTGCCTTCGCTGACCTTGCGGATCAGTGACACGGCGCGGTCGGTCTCGGCATGGCTCATTCCCGCGGTCGGCTCGTCGAGCAGCAGGATGTCGGCGTTGCCGGCGATCGTCAGGCCGATCTCGAGCGCCCGTTGCTCGGCATAGGTCAGCAGGCCGGCGGGCATGCGCCAGCGGTCGAGCAGATTGATCTGGGAGAGGATTTCCTCGGTGCGCTGGCGCGCATCGGCGAGGCGTTCGACGCTGCGCCAGAACGAGTAGCGGTAGCCCGTCGCCCACAGCGTCGCGCAACGCACGTTCTCCCAGACGCTCAGCCGGGGAAAGATGTTGGTGATCTGGAAGCTGCGTGACAGGCCGCGCCGGTTGATCTGTTGCGGCGCCATGCCGCCGATCTCCTCGCCGCGCAGCCGGATGGCGCCGGCGCTCGGCCGGTAGCGGCCGCTGATCAGGTGGAACAGCGTCGACTTGCCGGCACCGTTGGGCCCGATGATGGCATGCCGCTCGCCCGACGGGACAGTCAGATCGACGCCGCGAATGATCTCCATGGCGCCGAAGCTCTTGCGCAGCCCGGCAAGTTCCAGCGCGGGAGCGGCCGATTTCATGACGCCACCCCTGTTCGCGCGCGCGGCGGCCAGCGCTTCGTCATAGGCGCCGAGCGCCACCTTGCCAGCGCGCCGGAACAGCCACCCACCGCCGATCAGCAGCACCGCCGCGACGCATCCACGGCAGCGGCGACGCCGCGTTGAGCGGTATATGGGCAAACGACATTTGCGGGCCGTCCGGAGCGTTGGCGGTAAGCTGATAGCTCATCTCGATCGACCATGCTGAGCCCCGCGAGCGCCACGAGACCAGGCGCAAGCGCGAGCGCGTAATAAGGCAACACACGGTGGAACTGCCCGCCGCTGCAGCAGCGGCTGCTGCGCGCCAGCAGGCCGGCGATGCCGTCGGGCGCGAACATCACCATGCCGATGAACAACAGGCCGAAATAAAGCTGCCAGGCGTCGGTCATGTCGCTCAGGCTGACTTGCAGATAGGTGACGAGGATGGCGCCGATGATGGGGCCGGCGAAATTGCCGACGCCGCCGATATAGGTCATCAGGACGACGCTGCCGACTGCGCGCCGCCGATCTGCGAGGAGTTCACGATCTCGAAATTGAAGGCCGCGAGCCCACCGGCGATGCCGGCGAACAGGCCGCCAGGCTGAAAAGCGATGAAGCGGACCGTCTGGGTGTTGTAGCCGATGAAGCGGGCCCGTCGGGATTGTCGCGCACCGCATAGCAGATCCGCCCCAAGCGGCGTGCGGGTGAAAGCATACATCGCCGCCACCGAGAGGAAGCACCAGCCGGCGATCAGGTAGTAGACCTGCACCTGCGGCCCGAAGGTCACCCCGAAAAGATGCAGCAGCTCGGTGCGGTCGGTGGTGATGCCTTCCTCGCCGCCGAAGACATGGCGCAGGATCAGCGCGCTTGACGACACCAGCTCGCCGATGCCCAGCGTGATCATCGCGAAGGTGATGCCGGCGCGCCGGGTCGAGACCGAGCCGAAGATGATGCCGAACACCAGGCCGGCCACGCCGCCGACAATCGGAAACAGCCACAGCGGCAGCGGCGCTGGACGCCGCGCGCCAGTTCATCATGTAGACGGTGAGAAAGCCGCCCATGCCGAAGAACACAGCGTGGCCGAAGGACAGCAACCCGGTCTGGCCCAGCAGCATGTTGTAGGACAGCGCGAAGATGACCATGATGCCCATCAGGCACATCATGCTGACCGACAGCCCGAACTGAACACATCGGCAGCACAGCAGCACGACGGCGGCGCCAGCCATAGTCCATAGCCTGCGACAAAGCCCTTGGCCGGCCCGCGGACGTCAGAACCTCGCCGGCATCTCGCCAGGTCGCTCATGATTCCCGCGTCCCCATCAGCCCGCGCGGCCTGAAGATCAGCATCAGCACCAGCAGCAGGTAGGGCAGGATCGGCGCAATCTGGGCCACGGTCACCGTCCAGATGTCGACAACGGGTGAGCAGCCCGGTCCCCGTCAGACCGCCGAAGAGGCCCGACAAGGAGGCATTGGAGGCGACGGCAAATGTCTGCAGCAGCCCGATCAGCAGCGAGGCAACGAACGCACCGCCCAGCGATCCGAGCCCGCCGACCACCACCACGACGAACAGCAACGGCCCGAGCGAGGCCGCCATGTTCGACTGCGTCACCAGCGCCGGCCCGGCGATCACGCCAGCCACTGCGGCCAGCCCGGCGCCGACGCCGAAGACCAGCATGAAGACGCGGTCGACATTGTGACCGAGCATGCCGACCATGCCGGGATGTGTGAGCGCGGCCTGAACGACCAGGCCGATGCGCGTGCGCTTGACGACCACCAGCAGCGCGGCGAAGATGACGATCGCAGTCGCCAGCTCGAACAGCTTGTAGGCCGGATATTCCGTCGCGAAGATCGTGAAGGCGGGAAAGTCCAGCGCCGGCGGCACCCGGTAGTCTACCGGCAGCTTGCCCCAGGCATCTCCACCACTTCCTGGATGATGAAGGTCAGGCCGAAAGCGAACAGAAGCTCGGCGACATGGCCGTGCTTGTGCAGCCGCCGCAAGCCGTACCGTTCCACCCCCATGCCGATGATGGCGACCAGCAGGGGCGCGACGACCAATCCGGGCCAGAACCCGCATGGCGGCTGATCTCGAAGCCGAAGAAGGCGCCCAGCATGTAGAAGCTGGCATGGGCGAAGTTGACCACGCCCATCATGGAAAAGATGACGGTCAGCCCGCTGGCCATCAGGAACAGCAGCATGCTGTAGAGCACGCCGTTCAGCGTCGAGATGACGACGATCTCAAGCACGACCACTCCCCCACAACCGCCGCGCCGCCCCGCTCAGCAGGGCAGCAATACCGCGGACAAAGGCGACAGCCGGGATTTGCCCGGCGTCAACCCGGCATGCCGCTCGGGACGCTTCATCTTGCAGGTGGTGGGGACCACGGTGTCCTTGGCCGACAGCAGCACGCCCGGCTTCCAGCCCCAGCCCGTCTTCTCCTCGTCGAAGGTCTGGCCGGCCTCGAGCGGGCCGAGGTCGGAGACGAACAGCGGCTGGAAGAACTGGTGGTCCTCTTGCGCATGAACCCGTCCTTGCCGTCGTGAACTCGGATATTTCATGCCTTCGAGATCGGCGACGATCTTCACCGGATCGTCGGACTTGGTG
This sequence comes from uncultured Alphaproteobacteria bacterium, assembly GCA_963752795.1. Classification (GTDB taxonomy): domain Bacteria; phylum Pseudomonadota; class Alphaproteobacteria; order Rhizobiales; family Rhizobiaceae; genus Mesorhizobium_L. The sequence goes on along the minus strand of CAVVZH010000001.1, from coordinate 622,503 downwards.
TCGTTCGATCGCCTTGAACAGCATGCCGGTCACGTTGAACATGCGCGGATAGTAGGTCGGCGCACGGATATTTGTCTATAGGCCTTGACGATCTTGTGCATGGCGCGTGTCGGGTATTGTTGATGGCCTCCATGACCGGAAGACCTTGTCGGCAAGGCCGGCCTGCTTGATCGCCGGTCGGGCCGCCGGCGCCGCCGGCATAGAAGGTGTACCACTTCACGTCCAGCCCGGCATCGCCCGCCGCCTTGATCAGCAGCGCGAAATCCTGGCCCCAATTGCCGGTGATCACGGCCTGGGCGCCCGACGCCTTGATCTTGGCGATGTAGGGCGAGAAGTCGGTCACCTTCACCAGCGGATCGAATTCGTTGCCGACGATCTGGATGTCCGGCGCTTGGTCTTGAGCATCTCGACGGCCGCGTCTGCGACCGCATGGCCGAAGGAATAGTCCTGATCGATCAGGTAGACCTTCTTGATGTCCTTGGCGAATGACGTTGGTGAGCGCCGCCATCTTGATGGTCACGTTGGCGTCGAAGGCAAAATGCCAGTAGCTGCAGTTCTCGTTGGTGAGCGACGGGTCGATAGCGGCGTAGTTGAGGTAGATGACCTCGTGGCCGGGATTGCGCTCGTTGTATTTGGTGACGAAGTTCTCGAGGGCGGACGCCACCGAGGAGCCGTTGCCCTGGATGATGATGCGGATGCCGTCGTCGATGGCCTTCTGCACCTGGACCAGCGTCTTCTGCGGATCGAGCTGGTTGTCGTAGCCGACGATCTCGACCTTCTGGCCCATGACGCCGCCCTTGGCGTTGGCCTGGTCGGCGATGAAATGCAGCTGGTTGAGGCCGATCTGGCCGATGCTGGCGCCGCCACCCGACAGCGGGTCGATATAGGCCAGCTTGAGGGTGCCCTCGGCTGCCGCCGGCATGGCGGCGACGCCCAGCATGGCGACCCCGAATGCGGTCAACGCAAGTCTCTTCATCATGTCATTCCTCCACTTTGGCGGCCGGCCCCTCGTTCCCCTGAACGGGATGACTGGTTGTGCCGGCAGCTCGCTTTTCGCTGGTTCGTTTCTGCCTGCCATCGGGAATTCCGGTCCCGATCCCGCATGCCACCTCCTGCCCGTCCTCCCTGCTCGTTGCGGTTTGCCCGTCAGCTTCGCCGACCGCGGCCTGGCGCAGCCCTGCGCCCGCTGTTCGAACCTGCCGCTGCCAGTTCACGCTCGACCTGGCCAAAACCACTGCCCGGAACCATGTCGCCCGTGCGGTCGCCGATCGCCTCCCAGGACGAGACCACCCGCTCGGCAGCCCCGTTGCCGCCGCCGACGTCCACGCCGCGCGTCAGCGTCACGTTCGCCTGCGCGAAATGCCCGCCGCCGGCGCACAGGATGGCGCGCGTCGGCGCGTCCTCGCCGACCAGCGCCAGAAGGCCGGGGCTGACCAGCTCCGGCGCAGCAGCCTGTAGTCGCCTCCGGCGAGAAAAACCCCTCCGTCATCGGCGTCGCCGCGGTCGGCGCCAGGCAGTTCACCTTGATGTCGTATTTGGCGCCTTCCAGGGCCAAGGTCTGCATCAGGCCGACCAGCGCCATCTTGGCGGCACTGTAGTTTGCCTGGCCGAAATTACCGAACAGCCCGGACGACGACGTGGTCATGACGACGCGGCCATAGCGCTGCTCGCGCATGATCTCCCACACCGCCTTGGTCGGGATCACCGAGCCCATGAGGTGGACATCGAGAACCAGCCGAAAGTCCGCCAGCGCCATCTTGGCAAAGCTCTTGTCGCGCAGCACGCCGGCATTGTTGAGAAGGATGTCGACGCGGCCCCAGGCCGACATCGTGCGGTCCACCATCGCCGCGACCTGGGCCTCGTCGGTCACCGAGGCGAGGATGGCCATCGCTTCGCCGCCATTCGCTCTGACTTCGTCGGCGACGTTCTCGGCGCGTGCGCCGTCCATGTCGCTGACGACCACCCGTGCGCCCAGCCCGGCCAGCGCCAGGGCGTGGCGACCGGCCCAGTCCCCCGCCTGCCCCGGTGACGATCGCGGTGCGGCCCCGCAGCTTCATCGGCGCTTCCTCCCGGCCTCGATGCTCTGCTATTCACTCACTCACTAGTGAATTAATGTTCTCCATGCAAGATGCATCTGTCAAGACGGGCGATCGTTCGCCGTCCATTCGCCATCCGGTTTTGCTGGCGCTGGCAAATGGCGCAGGAATCCCGCGGTCATGAACACTCGCCATGCGTTCCTTGACGGCCGCGTAGTCATCGGATCGGCACAGGCCGCCGGACAGCTCTGTCGATGCGCCCCGTACGCGCCAGCGTCAGCATCAGCGCCCCGGTGACGAAATGGTAGCCCCAGAAGATGTCTTCTTCGGCGCAGTCGGGAAGCGCCTTCTTCAGGAGGCCGATCAGGCGCAGGACGACCGGGTCGAAGTGCGAATCCATCATCGCCGCGCCCCATTCGGGCGTGTTGGCCACCTGGGACGCCAAGCGCCCCGTAGTTCTTCCAGCCCTCGCCACCCTCGATGTAGAGATCGAGATCGGTGTCCAGAAACGCGCGCAGCGCGCCCTCGATCGAAGGCTTGCCAGCGCTCGCCTTGTCGTAGTCGTCGAGGACCTTCATCCGGCGCTCGCTGGTCACCGCGGCACGGCGCGCGAAGACAGCATCGAACAGCTTCTGCTTGTCGTCGAAATAGTAGTTGATCAACGTGTGATGCACGCCGACTCGTTTGGCCACGTCCTTCAATGTGACGCCGTAGAGCCCGTGCCGGGCGAAGAGATATTCGGCGTGTCGAGGATCTGCTCGTCATCTCGGCGCGCTGCTCGGCCTTCTTGGAGATTTTGCGACGAGGCTTTTGCTGGACCTGCGGGACGGTGCCCTGCCCCGCTGTCTTGCGGATGCACGACCAGGGTGGGAGCCGTGTCTCGTCGCGCAGCTGGCGGAACTTTCGCTTCCGTCATGTGTTAGCGCTCCCTTGCCTGCAGTCACCATCGCTGCCCCGGACGTCGCGCCGCCCGGCTCGGGGCGGCGAGGCAACGCCGACATTCCAGTTCCATGCCATGTTGCCGGCAGCCCTGCGCCGGCGTCGCACCACCTCCTCGTGCAGTTCATACATGCCGGCGATGGGCCCCCGTCGCGCGCGCGCAGCTTCGGCGAAATGCATGTACGCGCCGCCGCTGTGAATAGGCGGTGCCATCGGCATGGCCGGTCGCCGTCCGCGGCTGGCCGAGCGGGCAAACGAGGTCCAGTAATCCGCCCATGGCGTCGGAGAGATCGGCTCTCCGGGCCGTGCTCGACGGAACTTTCGGCCACAGCGGCGGCGTGCGGTCGATCGTGCCGAACACATAAGGGATTTCGCTGGCGTGAAATGCCTGCAACCCGGCATCGACCGGCCGCCGGATAGGCATGATCGAACAGATAGAGATAGGCAGGCAGGCCGAGTGCCGTCTGACTTGCCACGAGCCGCTCGGCCGTCCATCCGTACATGGCGTCGCGCACTGCAGCCAGCACGCTTTCGCCGATGTCGTCCGCGGATAGAGCTCCAGGAAATCCGATCGGCCAGGTCGCCATAGCGGTCGCGGATTCGCCATCTCATACGACGCCGCATCCGATGGCGGCGACGGCGGCAGAAAGCGCAGCGAACGGATTTCCCCGCTGTTGAATCCGGCAAGCAGAGGCACCGGCGCCTGCTCCCCGCGATCGAATGTTTCGACGAGCTGGCGCGGCAGAAGATGGCCGTCGACGGTTCCGAACGGCAGCGTAGCCTGCTTGCGCCGCCGCATCGGCGAGCGCGTCCGCATCCATGCCGCGCAAGGAGACCATGTCCGAAGCACCGAGTTTCGCAGCAAGCCGCGAACCGATCTCTTCCGCCGGCCGCTCCCCGTAGCGCCTCTCCCTGAGATGCGGGGTAGAGATCATGTACCCGCTCTGCGCGATCGCCCTGGCGAAAAGGCCGCGCGCGGAGGGAGCGGCCATCAGGTACATGACGCTGAGGGCCCCTGCGGATTCGCCTGCGATGGTGACGTTGGCCGGGTCGCCGCCGAACGCGGCGATGTTGTCGCGCACCCAGCGCAGCGCCGCGATCTGGTCGAGCAGGCCGTAGTTTCCGGAAACCCCGTCCGGCGATTCTGCACTCAGTTCGGGGTGCGCCAGATAGCCGAACACGCCGAGGCGGTAGTTGACCGACACGACGACCAATCCACGTTCGGCGAGTTTTGTCCCATCGTAAAGCGGTTCGCTGCTCGCCCCCCATATGAGCGACCCGCCATGAATCCAGATGAACACGGGCGCGTCTTTGGCATCACCAGGTGTCCAGATGTTGAGAGAAAGACAATCCTCGTCCACGGCCGCCAATGGCTCGGCATAGATGCTCCCCGGACTACGGCGAGGCTGGATACAGGCCGGACCGAACTCTGTCGCGTCGAGGACGTTTTTCCACGGCGGGACCGGCGAAGGCGGCTTCCAGCGCCTTTCTCCCACCGGAGCCAGCGCGAAGGGAATGCCCCTGAAAACATTCAGACCACCGCGCCTCTTCCCCCGCACCTGGCCAGCGGGCGCGGCCACAAGGGGAGGTTCCACATCGGGATCGCTGTCATCGGGTCCGTCTGCCGCCATTGCCCTCTTCCCCTGCCGGATGCCCCGCCGGCGCCCCTGACGCAGCCGATAAGTCGGCCACATGGCGCGACGAGTCAATGTTCACTAACTTGCGCGTGAATTACAGATCAAGCGCACGGGACGAACGGAAAGCGATTGGGCGCCGACGCGACCGATGTTTGGCGGACATGGGGAGCAATCCTGTCCGGCCGCTCTACGACCCAGTCTGGCCTGAAAGCGAAAAGCGGTATCGGGAGCCGCTCTTGAAGCGCCCCCACGTCAAGAAGACGCCCGGGAGGCCGAGAGCGCATTTCACCGGACGCCTGCAATCTGCCTTTCGCAACCTTCACCGCATGCAGCCAACTGTGCGCGAGCCTTAGATTGGCGTCCGTTCCCGACGGCGCTGAACATGGCCTGCAAGCAGGACGCGCAGGGCGAGCCCGACCACCGTGACCAAGATCAGAATCACCGACAGGGCGGCAATCGCCGGATCGACGTTGTCGCGAAGCCCCATCCACATCAGCCTGGGCAGGGTGATGGCGTTGACGCTGGTGATGAAGAGCGTCACGCCGATCTCCTCCCATGACAGGATGAAGGAGAGCAGCCAGGCGGCGCCGATCCCGAACTTGATGTTGGGCAGGATGACACGCGTCGCCCGCGTCCACACCGAGGCGCCGAGGCCGCGGGCGGCGAGGTCGATGCGGCGGTCTACCTGCGAGAGCGCCACCAGTATCAGCACCGTCGAGAAGGGCACGATCATGACCACATGCGCGAGCACGACGCCGAGCCAGGTGTCGAAGCCGACCATGCTGTTCAGCCGCGAGAGCGAGGTAAGCAGGAAATAGAGCGTGATGCCGGAGACGACCGGCGGCACCACCATCGGCAGGATGACGAAGCCCACAAGGGCCGCCGTGAACCGCGGGCGGAACATCCATGCTCCCAGCGCGAAGGCGATAGCGAGGAGTGTCGCGACGGTGCTGCTGACGGTTCCGATGCGCAGGCTGAGCAGGATGGAATCGATCCAGCGCGGGTCGTCGATCAGTTCCCTGTAATGCTTCAGCGACCAGGCGCCGTGCGGCATGGAGAGCATGCGCGAGGGCGTGAAAGAGACCGGCACCACCGCCAGTAGTGGCATCAGAAGAAAGATAGCCACCAGCAGCGCTGCGATGAGGGCGACGGGTCCGGGGCGATAGCTGGTCATCTCATCCCGCCAGTTGCGACGGCTTCAGATAACGGAAGAGCGCCGCCATCAACACGCCGACGACGACGACGAGCATGACGCTGATCGCCGCGCCAAGACCCCAGTCGGGACTTTGGAAAATGCGGATATAGATGAGTTCGGCGATCATGACGCTGCGCCCGCCGCCGAGAATGGCGGGGGTTACGAAGAACCCAAGCGAGAAAACGAAAACGATGAGGGTGGCGCCGATGATGCCGGACATGGTCATCGGCACGAAGACTTTCCAGAAGATGCGTGCGCGGCCCGCGCCAAGGCCGCGCGCGGCGAGAAGCACGCGCTCATCCAGATTGCGCATGGCCGACGCCAGGGGAAAGACGGCGTAGGGGATGAGGAAATGCGTCATGCCGACGATGACCCCGAACTCGTTGCGTACCAGAGTGAGCGGCTGGTCGATAAAGCCGATCGATTGCAGCCAGGTGTTGATCAGCCCGCGGTAGGAAAGCAGCGCCACCCAGCCGAAGGCGCGCGTGAGGACCGAAATCCAGAATGGTATGAGAATGCAATATTCCGCAATCAGGCGCTGGGTGGGTGTCCCGCGCACCCAAACGAAGGCGATCATGTAGGCGCCGGTCACGGAAGCGAGTGTAACGGCAAGGCAAATGCGAAACGTCCTCACCAGAACGGATCGCACCAGAGGATCCGTCGCCAAGGCCCGGTACTGTCCGAGCCCCGGTTCGGGTAGGGTGAAGCTCCATTTGACCACGCCGAGAAATGGCGCTGCATAGGCCAGCGCCAAAAATATCAGCAGGGGCGCCATCATCAAAACCGCGCTGCTGCGCGTCGAAAGGTTCCTCACCCGATTTCGGCCCGTTGATCAGGCCGAGATGATCTTGGTGTACTCGTCGAGCGCGGCGCCGTAATTTTTCGAGTACCATTCCATGTCGAGCGGAATCTGCTTCGATATGTTGGCCGGATCGACCGGATTGAAACGCTTCTTGTCGTCGGGGATAAGCGCGTCGGTCGCCGGATTGGCAGGCCCCTGGCCGAGCAAGTCGAACATCACGAGCTGCTTCTTCGGGTCCTGGGCGCTGGCGATGAATTTCATCGCATTGTCGCGGCCGCCCGGATTGCCCTTGATGACAGCCATGGCGCCGGGAGAGATCAGGCCCTCGTCCCAGATGAACTTGATCTGGCCGTTTGAGTCCTGCTCGAGGATCGAGCCGCGGGTCGACCAGATGAGCGCCATCGAGGCCTCGCCGTCCATCAGCACCTGCTGGCTCTCGGCACCGCCGCCCCAATAGGAAACGACATTGTCCTTGAACGCGGCGATCTTCGCATGGGCGCGCTTGAGATCGAGCGGATAAAGCTTGTCGGGCGCTACGCCGTCAGCCAGGAGCGCCGCTTCCCACATCGCTGCCCCCCATTTGTAGAGCGAGCGCTTGCCGGGGAATTTCTTGACGTCGAAAAAGTCGGCCATGCCGGTCGGCGCGGTGTCGAATTTCGAGGAATTGTAGGCGATCACATAGGAGAAGAAATAGGTGGAGGCGGCGTAATCCCAGCCGAAGCCTTTACGGAATTTGCTCTTGTCGACGATCTTGTAGTCGATCTCCTCCATCATGCCTTTCCTGCCGAGCGAGATGGCCGAAAAGGGGTCGGCGTCGACGATATCCCAGCTTGGCGCGCCGCTCTTGAACTGGGCGGCGATGGCGCCTTCCGTCGGACCGGAACCGTCTTCCTTGACGACGACGCCGGTTTCCTTTTCGAACGGCTGTCCATAGGCTTTATCGTAGGCGGTGACGGCGTCGCCACCCCAATTGACCATGACGAGCTGGTTGGCGGCGGCCCTCGCCATGCCCGAGCGCATGGCAAGCGGCGCGCCGGCAATCAACAGTCCAGCAAGCTGGGTGAAGCGACGGCGGCTGATCTCGCCCTTCCTTGCCTTCTCGGCGAGGATTTCGAGGCTGTCGTTGCGGTGTGCGTCGTTCATTGTATTCCCCTTTGTTGTTGATTGAAGTCTTGTTGTCTTCATTGCGCGGCGGGTAGCAGGAATCCTCTGTCTGCCGGCCAGGTAAGCCAGACGGAATTGTTGTCGCCGAGAGCTTCGGCAGCCACCTCGGTAGGCACCGAAACAGTTACCCTGGCGCCGCCACGGGTCATCAGTTCAAGCCGCGTCGCCGATCCGAGAAAGGTCGACGAGGTCGCCGTCGCGGCGATGCCGTTTTCGCCAGGAGCCGGCCGGCGGGCGATGGACATGTGTTCGGGGCGGATGGCGAGCATCGCCTCCTTGCCGACGCCGTCTACCTCGCGGCGCAGAACGATCTCCCGGTCCTCGCACAAGCCTCTCGAAACCCCATCGGCATGGCTGAGGCCGGTCGTGGGCAGCATGTTGATCTCGCCGAGAAATTCCGCGACGAATTGGTTGGCCGGCAGTTCGTAGACGTCCTGCGGCGTTCCGACCTGCAGCAACTCGCCATGGTTGAAGATGGCGACGCGGGACGACAGCGCCAGCGCCTCGCTCTGGTCGTGGGTGACGAAAACGAACGTCGTTCCCAGTTCGTTGTGCAGGCGCCTGACCTCGCTCTGCATCTGCTCACGCAAATTCTTGTCGAGGGCGGAGAACGGCTCGTCGAGGAGAAGAACGGCCGGCTCGAAGACCAGCGCCCTTGCCAGCGCCACACGCTGTTGCTGGCCGCCCGAAAGCTGCTGCGGCAGTTTCTTCTCGTGGCCGGCGAGGCCGACCCGCTCGATCATCGCGGCCACCTTGCGCTTGATCTCGGATGCCGGCATCCGGCGCACCTGAAGCGGAAAGGCGATATTGGCTTCGACGCTCATATGCGGAAAAAGCGCGTATCCCTGGAACACCATGCCGTAGGCGCGCTGTTCGGCTGGACGCGCAGTGATATCGGCGCCATCGCTAAGCAGCCGGCCGGTAGTGGGCGGCTCGAAGCCTGCAAGGATCATCAGAAAGGTCGTCTTGCCGGAGCCAGATGGACCAAGCAGCGTCAGAAATTCCCCGCGACCGATATCTAGCGTCAGGTGCTTGAGCGCCCACAGCACGCCGAAGCTCTTCCCAATGTCGATCGCCTTGATCTCTGCCGCCCGGCCCGGTTGATTCATTCGCCCGTCCTTGACTGTGCCAGCCAAAAGCGTATGCGCGGGCTCGGCTCACGGCAACCGAATAATTTTCCCCTTATTGGCAAATTTGATTCACGCCACCGGCTGTTCGGACATTCAATTGCGCCGCGCCTCCGCCTCGTTTTCCGCCAGACGCGATCTCAGCCAGCCGGAAAAAGCGCTGAGCACATCGTGGTCCGCCTTGGCGTGCTCCCGGACAAGATAATAGGAGCGGGGCGACTTGATGGCGACGTCGAAGGGCCGCACCAGCCGGCCCTCATTGAGCGCTTTGCGGCCCGTCAGTTCGTCGCCCATGGCAATACCTTGGCCGGCGATCGCGGCGGAAAAGACGAGGTTCATGTCGGAGAAGATGATGCCGCGCTCCGGCTCGAGATATTCCACCTTCGTGCGTGAAAACCACCGCGACCAGTCTTCATAGTCCCCCAGGTGCAGAAGGGTGGCGCGCAACACGTCCTGCGGACGGGAAAGACCGCCGATCTTGTTGAGAAGCGTGGGGCTGCACAAGGGCGTGAATTCGATTTCGCACAAAAGCTCGACCACGCGGTTCGGCCAATTTCCATCACCGAAAGCGATGAAGGCGTCAGCATCGGGATTATTGACGTCATCAAGCTGGCGCGGCACCAGTATGCGCAAGGCGATGTCGGGATACATGCGCTGGAACTCGCCGATGTGGGTGCACAGCCAAAGCGACGCGAAACCCGGCGTGCAGCTTATGGCCAACGCCCCGCCGAGCCCCTTGCCGTCATGGCGCAGGCCCGCATCGCCAAGCACGATCAGCGCCTTGCGCACATCATGCGCGTAGCGCCGGCCCCGCACCGTGAGCGCCACCCCCTTGCCGACCCTTTCCAGCAGATCGAAACCGAGTTCACGTTCCAGCAGCCGCAACTGATGGCTAACCGCGCTGCGCGTCAAATGCAGCTCGTCGGCAGCGCGCCAGACGCTGCCATGCCGAGCAAAACTGTCCAGGGCGCGCAACGCTTGCGTGGAGGGAATTCGCACTTACGGACCTCGATTGGTGAATGGAATTTGCCCTAGGAGGGAAAACATATCACTTTTTGCGCAGGCAATTCACTGATTTCCTTTCCGCCGGAGGACAAGTCGGTGACTGGCATCAGCGGCGCACAGGATACGGCAATCGCCTTTCTCGACCGGGCAAGACCTGACTTGTCGGCCTGGACACGGACGATATTCGATTTCGGCGAGACAGCCTGGCGCGAATACCAATCCTGCGCTTGGTACATCGAATTGCTGCGCCGAGAAGGCTTTTCCGTTGAAGAAGGGTCGGGCGGCATGCCTACCGCCTTCTGCGCGCATTGGACGAATGGGCCCGGCCCGATAATCGGCATGTACGCGGAATATGACGGCGTGCCCGGCAATTGCCAGGATGCGGCGACGGTAAAGCGCCCCCGTCCTGGCCTGAGCGAACACGCCGGCGGCCACACCGATCCGCATTCGGCGCTTGGCATATCGAGCCTCGGCGGACTGTTGGCGACCAAGGCCGCCATGGAACATCACGGCATTACCGGGACACTTCGCTTCACCGGCGAACCGGCTGAAAAAATGCGCGGATCGAAGCCGATCCATGCGGCCAAAGGTTACTATGACGAACTGGACGGGATGATCTCGTTCCATCCCTTCTACATGCTGCCGCTCTGCAACACGGTGCGCTGGGACACGCATTGCGGCGCGGCCTATTCGATGATTTATCGTTTCATCTGCGATGCGCCCGAATCCTGGATTTCAGGCGACGGCGCGCCGATCCCGCAATCGCACTCGGACGTGCGCGCGCCTGGCGCCAACGATGCGCTGATGATGATGTTTATGGCGTCCAAGGTGCTCCGGGATTCCATGCTTCCGCACCAGGGCGGCTGGTCGATCTCGGAGGCAATCCTCACCGCCGGCCAGGCGACCGCCGACAATCTGCCGGCTGGTCTCGCCGAGATCCAGTATATGATCCGCGTTCCGACGCTGGCGATGGCCGAGCAGGTGACCGCAGCGCTCGACCGCAACGCAAGGGCGGCGGCGGAAATGTCCGGCTGCCGGCACGAGCGGCACTGGGCTTCCAAATCGCGCCCTGGCCTCGCCAACCACGCCATGGCGCGGATTGCTTACGAGGCGCTCGAAGCGGTCGGGCCGCCACGTTGGGAAGAACGGGCGAAGGAAATCGGCCGGGAGGTCCAATCGAATGCCGGGATAGAACCCATGGCCGACCCGTTCCTCGCCGAATGCGGAAGGCTGATTGCGCCGGAGGATGCGGAAGCGATCCTGCGCCGCGACCTGCCGCCGTCGCAGACGAATTCCACATCGGACGATTATACCGACATGACGTGGCACGCTCCGATCGCTCGTATCTATGTCGCCCGCCCCGCGCTGCGCGCGCCGAACGGTTTTGCCTACCCGTCCTGGGCGATGAATGCGCTTGGCGGAATCCCCGAAACGATCGATCCAACCGTAACCTGCGCGTCGAAGACGGTCGCGCTGACCGCGCTGCGCCTGCTCGAAGACGCGGGCGCGCGCCGGGCGGCGAAAGATGAGTTCGTCCGCCGCACCGGCGGCGGCATCGGCGGCGAGAAATGGGTTGCGCCGCTCTGCGACTACGACCCACCCATCCACTTCCGCTGGCCCGAATACGTCACCACGCCGCGTGGCCGCGACTGGTGGATACCTCATTTCACTCCGTCCCCACCCAAGGAGACCACAGCATGACCCGCCACGAACGCATTGTCGCTTCCGAAGCCTTCTCCCTGCAGCGTCGCAGCCCAAAGGGTGGAACGCCGCCGCTCTCCGGTTGGGGATTTCGCAACGAGACCGACCCGCTGACCGACGTACTGCTCGGCTCGCCGGCCTATCTCAGGCACCTCGCGACGAGTTCGCTGTCGCGCAAGCATCTGCGCGAGGCGCCGAGCAACATCCAGGTGGCGCAGGCGCAGCACAACGAGTTGGTTGCCGCCTACGAGCATTTCGGCGTCAAGGTGCACTGGCACGAGCCGTCCCCGGAACTGCCGATGCAGGTCTATTCCCGCGATTCCAGCGTGATGACGCCTTATGGCGCGCTGATCACCGCCATGAACAACTGGTGGCGGCGTGGCGAGAATTACGCGGCGATCCGCACCTACGAGAAGCTCGGCATACCGATCTACGACATGGTGACGGCCGGCACCTTCGAGGGCGGCGACTTCAACGTCATCGAGGAAGGCGTGGTGCTGATCGGCTGCGGCGGTGCGCGCACGCAGGAAGAAGGCGCCCGCCAGGTGCAGGAATGGTTCGACAAGGAAGGCTGGGAAACGCGGCTCGCCTTCTTCGACGAATATTATGTCCATATCGACCTGATGGTGGTGCCGATCGCTGAGAAGCTGACGGCCGTCTGCCTCGCCTGCACCGAGCCCGGCATCGTCGACTGGCTGAAAGGCAAAGGCCACGAAATCATCGACGTGCCCTTCCAGGACACGATGGCGTTGGGCTGCAACTTCATGTCCCTCGGCAAGGATCGGGTTATTGCGCCGAAAGTAAGCCGGACACTCATCGAGCAATTGCGGGCGCGCGGCTTCGAGGTCGCCGACATCGACATGAGCGAAATTTCCAAGACCGGAGGCGGCATCCATTGCATGGCGCAGGCACTGCGTCGCGAAGCGGACTGAGGCGCGCGGACCGGACGGTGCGGCGCGGGTGGAATAAATCAGAGCGCGAAGCCTTGCAGCCGCCCCCTCAGCAACCCGATCGTCGGCGCATCGGCATTGGCGAAGGCAAATCGCAGATGGCCGTCCTGTCCAGGCCCGAAATAGCCGCCGGGAATGGCCACGATGCCGGCCCGGCGCGCCAGTTGCTCGGCGACCGCTGTGGACGGCGCGCCCTGAAAAGGATGGCGAATGAAGGCAAAATAGGCGCCGATCGCGTCGATCGCCCAGCCGTTCAGCCCCGCCATCGTCTCGACCAGCGCCGCCGCTCGCCTTTCAATCTCCTTGGCGTTCGCCGCCCGCCAATCGCCGAGCGCCGGCAATGCCTTGGCCAGCGCGGCTTGTGGTGCACGGGGAGCGCAGATCTGCACATTGTCCATGATGCTCGCTACCGCCTCGATCACGCGCGGGCCGGCGGTAATGGCACCGACGCGATGGCCTGGAATGCAAAAAGATTTGGAAAAGCTGTAAAGCTCGATCAGCGTCTCCTCCCAGCCGTCGCGTGTGAACAGGCGATGCGCCGGACGCTGGTCGGCGCGAAGGAAATCGCGATACGTTTCGTCCAGTATCATCCACACGCCCTTTTGCCGGCAAAGTTCGAAGATTTCCTCCAACAGGTCCGCCGGATAGACAGCGCCGGTCGGATTGTTTGGCGTCACCAGCGCCAGCGCACGAACGCCGGGCTTCAGCGCCGCGGCGATCGTGGCTACATTCGGAACAAAACCGTCTTCTGCCAGGCAGTCGACGAGACCGACCCGAATGCCGAGCATTTTCAGCGAGGTCTCGTGGTTGAAATAAAACGGATTGGTTACGAGCACCGTATCGCCCGCGCTCGCCACCGCCAGCGCCGCGACAACGAATGCCTGGTTGCAGCCGGCGGTGATGTGGACGTTGGCGGCCGCGATGTCGGCGCCGTAGATTTCCGCGATATGCGCGGCATAGGCCTCGCGCAGCGAGGTGTCCCCCTCGATCGGCCCATAGCCGGTGCTGGATACGGAAGACGCTGCCTCGCCGAGCCATGCCAACAGATCGGGATGCGGCGGATAGCCGGGCACGGCCTGAGACAGGTCGATCAGCGGTCCTTGGACGCCGCTGTAGGCATTGGCCCAGGCCTTGACCGCAGGCACAGGCGGTGGCGCAAGCGCCGCAACAGCGGGATTGAGGGTAGCTGCCGGCATGGCGCTTCTCCAATGAAATCGATTGGCGTTCACTATCAGCGTTACGGGGGATTCCAAGCCTTCGGGCGATCGAATTCGTCGGGACACTCGAAAAGGGCACGAACATGAAGCGGAATGATGAGAATTTGCAGCGCTTGCGGGATAAATACGGCGCTGGCCACGGCGGGGATATCCATGATCCGCGCTTCCGCAAGGTCGCCGATCGCATCTTCTCCAAGGGCGGTACGCGGCAAGCGCCCTATGCCGGAATGCCGACGCTGCTCTCGGCGCCGTATTTGCGGATCGATCCGGAAAAACCGGATTTCGGCGACATACAGGTAGCGCTTGTCGGGGCGCCGATGGATCTCGGCGTCACCAATCGTACAGGCGCCCGTTTCGGGCCACGCGCGCTGCGGACGATCGAACGGATCGGGCCGTACAACCATGTGCTCGATTGCGCCCCGGCATTCGACCTGAGGATGGCCGATATTGGCGATGTTCCCTTCCGCAGCCGCTACCGGCTGGAAGAATGCCACGAAGACATAGAGCGTGCTATCGGCCAGATCGTGGCGGCCGGCGTGGTCCCGCTGTCGGTCGGCGGCGACCATTCGGTCACGCATCCGATCCTCAAGGCCGTTGGAAAAGAGCGGCCCGTCGGCATGATCCACATTGATGCCCATTGCGACACGGGCGGAGCTTTCGACGGTACCAAATTCCACCATGGCGGCCCTTTCCGCAACGCCGTGCTGGACGGGGTGCTCGACCCGGCGCGGACGATCCAGATCGGCATCCGCGGATCGTCGGAATATCTGTGGGAGTTCTCCTACGACTCCGGCATGACGGTCATCCATGCGGAGGAGATGCCTGCCATGGGGATCGCCGCCATCGTCGCCAAGGCCAGGGAGGTGGTCGGGGAAGGACCAACCTATCTTTCCTTCGACATCGACAGTCTCGACCCGAGCTTCGCGCCGGGCACCGGCACGCCGGAAATCGGTGGGTTGACGACGCGGGAGGCGCTTGAACTGTTGCGTGGGCTTAAAGGCGTCAATTTTTGTGGCGGCGATGTCGTCGAGGTCGCGCCGCAATACGACGCCACCACGAACACCGCGCATGCCGGCGCCCAGATGCTGTTCGAGATCGCCAGCCTGTTGGTCTACAGCCCCTTCCTGGCCGACAGTTGACGGGAGGCTTGACGCCTCCCCTGCTACGCCACGTTCGACGAGATATCCGACACGTATTTTCGCCATCCGCCATATCCGGAAATGTCTGTGGCACCGGCGAGGCCCGCCGCCTCGACCAGGAAGCCCTTGCAGCGCGTGCCGTCCTCCAGATCGATCGTGCCGATGCCGAGGGGCGGCTGGATGGTCGCGACGAAGTTCCCGAAAGCGGCCGGCTCGAGACGCCAGATCTCGACCTCGATCGCTGCTCCCGAATCCCGTTCGACACGGATGAGCCCGGGCTTGGCAATTCCTTGTTCCGCCAAGGCATGCAGGCGATAGCCGGGTGTGGTCCGCGCCGTCCGGCAGAACACGGCGTCGAGGTCGCGCAATTGACCGTTGAGCGGCATGCCCGACAGATGGGCGCCAACCACCGCGATTTCGATCGCCTCTGGGCCGAAAGTATCGGGCGCGAGGATGTGCGATGATCGTTGCGGCCACCCTGTTGCACCAAGCGTTCCGCCAAAAGCTTCGTGCAACGTGCGGCCGAGTTCAGCCGTCAACGCATCCTGTCCGGACGCTGCGAGCAGGGTGACGCTCATCGGTAGGCCGTCGCCGCGCTTTCCGGTCGGCACCGCGATACCGCACATGTCGAGCAGATTGACGAAATTCGTATAGGTGCCGTTGCGGCTGTTGGTGAGGACGGGATCGGCCAGAACCGCATCGACCGTGTAGTGTGTAGGCGCGGTCGGAACGCATAGAAGATCGACGGAGGCGATCACCGGCGCCAGTTTCGCCCGGTAGGCCTGAAGCGCATAGAGACCGTTGAAGGCATCGGCGGCGGAAAGCTTTCTGGCGCCCCCGATGATCGCGCGCGTCACCGGGTGCATCGCCTCTTCGTGACCGTCCATGAACTCGCGGATCGCGGCATAACGCTCGGCAACCCATGCGCCTTCGTAGAGAAGATCGGCCGTGGCATAGAAATCGGCGAACGGCAGTTCGACGATGCGGCAGCCGAGATCCTTCAGCGCCATCAGCGCCGTTTCGAACCCCGCCTGCATGACACCATCGCCGAAGAACTTGCGATCGGCCGCAGCGGGCACGCCGACGGTAAGGACGGGGGGTGGCGAGCCGAGCGGACGCACGGCCACCGGCTTCGAATAGGCATCCGCGGCGTCGTAGCGGGCGGCGACGGAATAAACGCGATAGGCGTCGGCGGCCGTCAGGGCGAAAATGGACACGCAATCGAGCGTCCGGCAGGCCGGAACGACGCCGGCGGCGGACAATGCGCCAACGGTCGGCTTCAGGCCGACGATGTTGTTGAGGCCGGCGGGCACACGGCCCGAGCCGGCCGTATCGGTGCCCAGCGAGAAGGACAAGATACCGCGCGCGACCGCTACCGCCGAACCGGAAGAGGAACCGCCGGGCATGAGTTCGGGATCCACCGCGTTCCTGGGGGCGGGATAGGGCGTGCGCAGCCCGACCAGGCCGGTGGCGAACTGGTCGAGATTGGTCTTGCCGACGACCAGCGCGCCGGCTGCCTTGAGCAGGGCGACGACCGTCGCGTCCGTATCGGGAAGGTAGGAATAGGCGGGACAGGCAGCCGTTGTCGGCATGCCGGCAACGTCGATATTGTCTTTCACTGCGAAGGGAATGCCCCAAAGCGGCTTTGTCGAAAGATCGAATGAGCCAAGCCGGCCAGCCTCGGCGAGGAGCGCTTCCTTGTCGGCGACATGGATGAAGATGCCCGGATCGTCCGCAGCCGCGATACGCTCGAAAACGGTCTCGATCATTTCGGCGGGATCGAGGCCGGCGGCGTAGGCTTCATGGAGATGTTCAATGTCGAAGCGGAGTTCCGTCATTTTTCCTCCCTCAGAATGACGACAGGCAAATTCCATTGGATCAGCACGACGCAGCCCGCTTCCGACCAGACGGAGTGCTCGCTGCCCACGGCATTCAGCACCACGGCGCCGGCTGCATAGTCGCCATTCTCGTCGCTCTGGATTCCTTCCAGGACGACAATGGTTTCAAGCCCCGCATGACGGTGGCGCGGCACCGTCGCGCCCGGCTCATATTTGAGGATGGCGACCGACGGTTCATCGTCTCCGCCCTTCAGCAGCCACTGGACCGATATCCCGTCGCGAAAATACTCGAATGGACGGTCGCGCCAGCCTTTTTCCGCAAGGCCGGCGCAGGAAATGTTAGGCATGCTGTAACCCCTCAAGTACCTGGTCCGTGGTCGCAGTCCAGCCGACGATTGCCCCCTGGGCGCGGATCATGGCGAGCGCCGCTTCCTTGAATTCCGGGAAATAGCTTTCAGTGGCATCCTCGGCCAGCAGGCCTTCGTAGCCGCGGTCATTGGCCTCGCGCATCGTGGTCTGCACGCAGACCTCGGTGGTGACCCCGGCAAAGACCAGCTGCCGCGCGCCGATTTTCTTCAACTCATCTCCGAAGGGTGTCGCGTAGAATGCCCCCTTGCCCGGCTTCTCGATGACGATTTCGCCCGGTCGCGGCGCGAGTTCCTCGATGATCGCCGTTCCCGGCTCGCCGGCGATCAGCACGCGGCCCATCGGCCCCGCATCGCCGATCCGGAGCGACGGGTTGCCCCGGTTGCGCTTGGCGGGCGGACAGTCCGACAGGTCCGGCCGGTGGCATTCCATCGTGTGGATGACCGGCAGGCCGGCCGCGCGGAATCCCTCGATCAGCCGCTTCACGGTCGGCACGATCGCCTGAATGCGCGTCACGTCATTGCCGAGGCTCGCGCCGAAGCCGCCCGGTTCGGCGAAGTCGCGCTGCATGTCGATGACGACCAGCGCGATCGTCTCCGGTTCGAAGCCGAACGGAAAGGGTCGGGCATCGATTGTCGCCATCAATGATGCCCCGCCATGTGCTGGCCGATCGTGTGGATTTCGGCCGACGGCGATCGGCGTCTCGTAGACCAGCGCGCCATCGGACATGACGAAGATGCGGTCGGACAGTTCCAGCAGTTCGTCGAGATCCTCCGACATCAGGAGAACGGCGGCGCCGCCATTGCGCGCCTTCATGATGCGCGCCCGGATCTCGGCGACGGCCGAGAAGTCGAGCCCGAAGCAGGGGTTGGAGACGATCAGCAGATCGACCTCGCCAGTCAGTTCCCGCGCCAGCACGGCGCGCTGGACATTGCCGCCCGAAAGCGCCTGGATCGGCGACGACGAGCGAGGCCGTCTTGACCTTGAACTGCTCGACAAGCTTGGCCGGCATAGGCGCGGATCGTACCCATGCTGATCCAGTCACCGGCTTGCCGTTGCGTCCGATGTCGAAGGTGCGGAAGGCCATGTTCTCCGCGACCGTCATCTTCGGGCGCGCAGGCGTTCCTCAGCGGCTCCTCGGGGATGAAGCGCACGTTGCAGCGATCGGGCCTCGCCGCGCGTCGAACGATAGCGCTCGCCCTTGACAAGCACCTCGCCGGCGCTCCTTTCGCGCTGGCCGGCAAGTACTTCGAGGAATTCCTTCTGGCCATTGCCCGAAATCCCGGCAATGCCGACGATCTCGCCCGACTTCACGTCGAGGCCGCTGACATGGATCGGCTTCAGCCCCGTGCGGTCCGGCGCCGCCAGATCCTTGACCGATCAGGATCGGCCGCGCGTCGGCGGGCACGGGAGAACGTTCGTCGAGCGTGGCGATCGACTGATCGCCGATCATCATCGCCGCCATTGCCTGGCGATCGAGATCGGCGACCTTGCCCGAGCCCGCGAAGCGGCCTTTCCGCAGCACGGTGATCTCGTCGGCGAACGCCGTCACCTCGTGGAACTTGTGGGAGATCATCAGGACCGTGAGCTCGCCCTTCTCGGTCATTGCGCGCACAAGGCCCAGAACCTCTTCGGCCTCGGCGGGAGTCAGAACCGAAGTCGGCTCATCGAGCACCAGGAAGTGTCGGCCGAGATAGAGCTGCTTGATGATTTCGAGTTTCTGCTTTTCGCCGGCGGCGAGGTCGCGCACGGGCACGTCGAGCGGCAGGTGGAACGGCATCGTCTCCATGAAGGCGGCCAGCGCCTTTCGTTCCTTGCCCCAGTCGATGATCGCCGGCACGTGCTGCGCGCGAGATGACGAGGTTCTCCGCCCCGGTCAGCGACGGGACCAGCGTGAAATGCTGGTAGACCATGCCAAGGCCGAGTGCGGCGGCATCCTTCGGGCTCTCGATGCCCGCCTCGCGCCCATCGACCATGATCTGGCCGGCGGTCGGGTGGTAGAAGCCCATCATGCATTTCACGAGCGTCGATTTGCCGGCGCCGTTCTCGCCCAGTAGCGCATGGAACGAGCCGGCGCGGACACGATCGATCACGTCGTCCAGCGCGGTGAAGCAGCCGAAGCGCATGGTCATGCCGAGCGCCTCGACGCCGATCGCCTTGCCGCTCGGCTCGGGTAGCGGCGGGATCGATCACGGCAGTTTCTCCAGCAGCGCTTCCGATGTCGAGACCGCGCCGAAGACGCCGCCCTGCATCTTGATCATCTTGATCGCGGCCAGATGGTTGCCATGGTCGGTGGCGCCGCAGCAATCCTCCAGCATCACGCATTCGAAGCCGCGGTCATTGGCCTCGCGCATGGTGGTGTGCGACGCAGACATCGGTCGTGATGCCGGTCAGCACGATGTTGTCGATGCCGCGCTGGTTGAGGATCAGCTCGAGATCGGTGGCGCAGAACGACCCCTTGCCGGGCTTGTCGATGATCGGCTCGCCTGCGATCGGATAAAGCTCGGGAATGATGTCCCAGCCCGGCTCGCCGCGCACCAGGATACGCCCGCAGGGCCCCGGGTCGCCGATGCCGGCGTGGATTCGGCGCGAGCGCCAGCGCTTGTTGGCGGGCAGGTCGGCGAGGTCCGGACGATGGCCCTCGCGCGTATGGATGATCGTGATAGCCCTTGGCGCGCATGGCCGAAAGCACGCGGCCGATCGGCTCGATCGGGGCGCCTGTACGAGCGACAGATCATAGCCCATGGAGTCGACATAGCCGCCCTTCCCGCAGAAATCGGTCTGCATGTCGATGATGATCAGCGCGGTGTTGTCCGGCCTCAGATCGCCGTTCCACGGCCACGGATAAGGATCGGCATCGATGAATTTTCCGGTGATCTCGGCCATCGCGTCCATCGCTCTTCTCCTATTCCGCCGCCTCGGCCCGAGACTGGCCATAGGACCGGTCGGGCTTGGCAAAGCCAAAGTCGGTTCCGTCCGTCACCGCCACTTCGTTTTCCCAGGGCAGCCGGTAGGTGCCGGCGGCGAGGTCGCGCATGTAGGTGTAGGGGCAATCGCCGGCCCCGCCTTTCACCGCCACATAGCCGCGATGGGCGAACTGGTAGATGTTGTTCTCCACGCCCCAGCTTCGGCGCGCCTCGCGAACGAGGTCAGGCCTGACCTCCGCGGTGATGATCTCGTCCGACCCGCCCGCTGGCGCCGTGGGCGAGGACGGTCCCGTCGAAATTCACCACCATCGCCTCGCCCATGGAATCGAACGTGCCGTCCGAACCGCACATGCAGACATTGGCCGTCACCATCAGATTGCAGAAGGCGTTGGACTGGTTGGTGAAGCGCCATGCCTCGCGGATCGGCGCGGTGTAGCCGGCCGTGCGGATCATGATTTCCGCGCCCTTGTAGGCGCATTCGCGCGACATTTCGGGGAACATGCCGTCATGGCAGATGATGAGCGCGAGTTTCACGCCTTTCGGCCCGGTCGATGACCGGAATGCCAAGATCGCCGGGTTCCCACGGTTCGACCGGAACCCAGGGATGCATCTTGCGGTAATAGAGCCGGATTTCGCCCTGGTCGTCGATGATCAGATGCCGGAATTATAGGGCATGCCGCCGGGATTGAGTTCCATGATGGAAAAGCAGCCCCAGATGGAATTGTCGGCGCAAGCCTTTTTGAACGCCGACGACCTCCGGCCCGTCCATCCGGCACATGATCTCTCGGGTTGGTGTCCATGGAGAGGCCGTGCAGGGCATATTCAGGGAAGACCACCAGATCCATGGCGCCCAGATTGCGCCGCGCCTTGCCGACCATCGCGACGATCCGTTCGGTCTGCGCGGCGAGGTCCGCCTTCGTCACGACGAGCGGAAGCTGAAGTTGGACCAGGCCGATGACGACGCCGTTTTCGGCTCTTGTTCAGTCCGCCGAGACCGTTCATCGCGGGCCTCCTATTTGGTGATCGACAAGCTCGCCCGGCGCGCCGGCAAGCGACCGGCCCGGCGAGGACGTGATGATCATGATGACAAGGGTGAGCACGTAGGGCGCGGCGTAGAAGAGGTAGTATCCCTCGCTGACGCCGACCGATTGCAGCGCCGGGCCCAGCGCGCCGGCCCCGCCGAACAGCAGCGCCGCGGCGAAACAGCCGAGCGGGTTCCAGCGGGCGAAGATGACCAGCGCCACCGCCATCAGGCCCTGGCCGGACGAGATGCGCTCGGTCCAGCTGCCCGGATAGTAGAGCGACAGGTAGGCGCCGCCGATCGCCGCCAGCGCGCCGCCGGCCGCGGTCGCCAGCAGCCGCACGATGTTCGGGATTGAGGCCCATGGCGCGCGCCGCGTCGGAACTGTCGCCGACGACGCGGATGATCAGGCCGATGCGCGTATTCGCGGAACGCCCACCACAGGAAGCAGCGCCAGGGCGATGCCCGACGAGGAACAGCACGTTGACGTCGAGCGCGGCGCGCACCTGGGGAATGTTCGACCACCAGCCGAAGGGGATCGCGGGCAGGTGCGGCGCCACCGGCTGGATGAAGGGCTTGCCGAAGAAGAAGGCGAGGCCGATGCCGAGCTGCATCATGGCGATGCCGATGGCGATGTCGTTGACCTTGGGAAATTTGCAGATCCAGCCGTGGAAGAGGCCGAAGCCGGTGCCCGAGACCATGCCGCCGCCAGCACGCCGATCCAGGGCGACGCCGGTCGATCACCGCGACGCCGTAGGCGATCATCGCGCCGAAGACGAGCGTGCCTTCGAGGCCGAGATTGATGCGGCCGGAACGCTCGGTGATCGTCTCGCCGAGCGAGACGAAGATGAACGGGCGTCGAGACGCGGATGGCGCCGGCGAGGATGGCCAGCGGCACGCCCCACAATCCGATCTGCGGTCGCTTCCATCAGCGCGCGTTCGCTCTTCCAGAGGTCGGGGTTGAGCAGGCGGATGCGGCCGTAGAAGGTGTCGGAGAACAGGATCGACGATGAACAGGATGCCCTGCAGCACCAGCACGGTGGCGTCCGGCAGGTCCATGCGCCGCTGGATGCAGGCCGCCGGCCGCATCGATGCCGCCGAGAAGAAAGGCGACCGGGATGATCGCCAGCGGGTTGTGCCGCGCCAGGAAGGCGACGAGGATGCCGGTATAGCCGTAGCCGGCGGCGAGTCGAGGCATTGGCGCTGCCCTGCACGGCCGCGACCTCGATCATTCCCGCGAGCCCGGCGAAGGCGCCGGCGAGCGCGGTGAAGCCGACGATCAGCCGCCCGACCGGCAGTCCCTGGATCTGGGCGGCGCGAACATTGCCGCCGGCGATGCGCGCGGCGAAGCCCCAGCGCGTCTTCTCGATCAGCACCCAGGAGACGATGCAGGCGACGATGCCGACGACGAGGCCCCAATGCACCTCCATGCCGGGGATGTTGCCGATCATGTCGGCGCTCGGGCAGCGGCGCGGTCGACGGCTTGTTGAGGCTGGCCGGGTCGCGCAGCGGCCCTTCGACGAAATGGTTCATCAGCGCGATGGCGATATAGGCCATCAGCAGCGAGGAGATGGTCTCGTTGACGGCGCGGTAGTGGCGCAGCGCGCCGACGATGCCGATCCAGATCGCCGCCGATCGCCATGCCCGGCCATGCCCATGACGAGCCAGACGCAGCGGCGGCGGGACAAGCCGATGATCGGCAGAGCGAGCGGCCGCGGCCGCCGTACCGCCGAGCACGATCGCCCCCTCGCCACCGATGACCACGAGACCGAGCCGCGCCGGCAGCGCCACGCAGAGCGCCGCCAGAAGCAGCGGCGAGGCCCGCGACAGCGTGTTCTGGATCGAGAACCAGGTGCCGAACCCGCCGCTGTACATGAGCTCGGTAGAACTGGATGCGGCGACTTTCCGACCAGCAGCAGGAAGACCGAGAAGATCGCCATGCCCGACAAGGATCGCGCGCGAGCGGTATCACGATCGCTCTCGGACCGGCGCGCGATCCATTCGAGGGTCGCGCGCCCGGCCCGTGCCGCCGGACATCGCAACTGAACGGTTCGGTCGCCTGAACAGCCATCGCTCTGTCCGCCGGTGTCTTCGGGGCCGTAGCTCAGGAGGTCGAGCCGACGACGCCGTCGAGCAGGTAGTTCATGCTTTCCAGCTCGATCGCGTCTTCCGGATAGACCTTGCCCGGCGGCGACGACGATTTTGCCCTTGTTGTCCTTCATCGGGCCCTTGATGATGGCGAAGCCGCCCTTCATGATCTCGGCCGCGTGGCGGTTCGAACTGCTTCTCGCGCTTCCGGCGTGACGGCCGGACCCAGCGGGCTCATCTTGACGAAGCCTTCCGGCATGCCGCCGCGGACGAAGTTCGGCAGCGGCTTGCCGGCCTGCATCGTCGTTGACGAACTCGGTGTAGACCTTGCCCCAGTTCCATTCGGCGCCGGTGAGATATTTCTCCGGCGCCAGCGGGCTCTGGTTGGCGTGGTAGCCGCAGACATAGGCGCCGCGGCCGGCCGCCGTCTGGACGACCACCTTCGGGCTGTCGACATGGCAGGTGATGACGTCGGCGCCCTGGTCGGCCAGCGCGTTCGTGGCCTCGGCCTCCTTGACGGCAAGGCTCCATTCGCCGGTGAAGATCGTCTGGACGGTGATCGACGGATCGACCGGCGCGCGCCCCGAGCAGGAAGGAGTTGATGTTGAGCAGCACCTGCGGGATCGGCTTGGCGGCGACGAAGCCGAGCTTCTTCGACTTCGTCATGTGGCCGGCGACGATGCCGTTCAGATACTGGCCCATGCCGATATAGCCGAAATAGGAGCCGGTATTCGGCGGGATCCTTGTCGGTCCACAGCCCGCCGCAATGGCGGAACTGGATCTCGGCATATTTCTTCGCCGTCATCGAGCATGAATGGGTCGAAATAGCCGAAGGATGTCGGGAAAAGCAGCGTCGCGCCGTCGAGATTGATCATGGATTCCATGGTCTTCGACACATCGACCGGTCTCGGGGACGTTCTCTTCCTCGACGACCGTGACGCCCGGCATCTTCTTGACCACCGCCGCGCCCTCGGCATGCGACTGGTTGTAGCCGTAGTCGTCCTTGGGCCGACATAGATGAAGCCGACCGTGAGGTCGGCGGCCATGGCCCGGCTGAAGGGCAAGGAAGATGCGCGCGGCAATGGCGGCGCCCGTTGCGGATGTCTTGAGGAGGGTGCGGCGGGAAATCGGCTGCTTGAAAATCATGGAACGCTCCTGGGTTGGCTGAGGCGGCTTCGTTTACGTCTTGATAAGAAAGTGCATGCAACCCACATGCCAGAATCAAAAATAAGCAAAAACAGATAGTTGACGAATAATGGAAAGCAGAATGATGCGTAATTCATGGGCAGCAAGTGCCGCACAAGCATAATATTTCATCATATTGACATTAAGCCTATTTAATATGCATAAGCAGTCAGAGGGAATCATGCGGCATCATTCGCCGAGGATTTTTGGCTTGGGCGAGGAGGCTGGGTCGCTTGAGATGGCGATGCCGGGCAGAGGGCAAGCGTGGAACAGAAGCGGGATCTCGTCAGGGCGGGCACCATCGTCGACGACATGGTTCGCGCCATCGCCGACCGTATCGTCACCGCATTACTGCGCCCCGGCGAGAAGCTGGACGAGGCATCGCTCGCCGTTCGCTTCAACGTATCCCGTACGCCGGTGCGCGAGGCGCTTCGCCAGCTAAGCGCCATGGGCCTTGTGGAACGCCGGCCCAACCGCGGGGCCATCGTCGCCGTGGTGACGCAAGCCCACTTGGCCTCGATGTTCGAAAGCATGGCCGAGTTGGAGGGGATTTGTGCCCGGCTTTCCGCCGAGCGGATGACGGCGGTGGAGCGGCGCGATCTCGATTTCGAGCATCAATCCTCGGCCAGGCTCGTGCATCTCGGCGACGAGGAAGCCTATGAAGCGCACAATACCGACTTTCACAGCCGCCTCTACGAGGGCGCGCACAGCACGCACATTCAGGAACTGTCCTTGATGACGCGCAGCCGGCTTGCGCCGTTCCGCCGCGCCCAATTCCGATTGCCGGAGCGACTGTCGAAGTCCTGGGAAGAGCACCAGAAGATTGTCGAGGCCGTGCTCCAGGGCAACGGCGTGGCCGCCGGCGTGGCGGCCAAGGCGCACGTATCCATCGTCAGCGAGGCGAGCGCGGTATTTGCCTCCGATCCTGCCCAAATCGAGCAATCCGACATCGATTGACCGGCGCGCGAGCCGCTGCCCGGGAACGCCTCGGTCTGCCGTTGGCCATGCTTTGCGACCAATGCGGCAGCTTTGAGATTATTTTTTAGGCAATTATTTTATTTGAGCATCATTTGCGCACAAGGATGGTTACTGCATGCAAGGCAATCCAAAGCCGACCCGGCATGTGACCAAGCAAATTCAATGACTTGTCGGTGCACTCTTATGGAAACCAGCCGTTGGCATGGAGCTTGCTAACCAGCTGCTATAGCCATTTCGCAAGGGGAAAAGGTTGCCTGGTGCCTATCTGGAGCTCGTCGCGCTCACCAAGAAATATGACATGGTGGTGGCGGTTGACGCCATAAACCTCATCATCCCGGCCGGAACCTATTGCTGTCTGCTCGGGCCCTCGGGATGCGGCAAATCCTCGACGCTGAGGATGATCGCCGGTCACGAGCTCGCCAGTTCGGGCGACATCATCCTGGGCGGCAAGAACATCACCGATCTGCAGCCCGCCGCCCGCGGCACGGCCATGATGTTCCAAAGCTACGCGCTCTTTCCGCACCTCAACGTGCGCGACAATGTGGCGTTCTCGCTGAAGATGAAAGGCGAACGCAAGGCGGCGCGCCATGCGCACGCCGATGAGATGCTGGCCCTGGTCGACATGGCGCACCTCGCCGACCGCCTGCCCTCCCAGCTCTCCGGCGGCCAGCAACAACGCGCCGCCCTGGCCCGCGCCCTGATCACCAAGCCGTCCATCCTGTTGCTCGACGAACCGCTATCCGCGCTCGATCCTTTCCTGCGCATTCGCATGCGCGCCGAACTGCGGCGCATCCAGAAGGAATTGGGCATCACTTTCGTCCATGTCACCCATGGGCAGGACGAGGCGATGGCGCTGGCCGACCTCATCGTCGTGATGAAGGACGGCCGCATCGAGCAGCAGGGCCATCCGAGGGACATCTTCGATGCTCCCGAAACCGAATTCGTCGCCCGCTTCATGGGCGGCCACAACATCCTCAAACTGGGTGACCAGACAATTGCTATTCGCGGCGACCGCATGACCCTGTCACGTGAAGCGGGCAAGCCACGCACAGCCCCAGGGCTCGCGGGCACCGTTTCCGGCATCGAGTATCAGGGCACCAGCGTCCACCTTGCCGTCGACACGGGAGATTTGGGCGAATTGTCGATCGTCATGCCGGACCGGGACTTCTTCCATCGACCCTTTGAGCTTGGGGAAAGTGCGCGCATTGGCTGGGCGGAAGCCGATATCCACCCCCTCGTTCAACAAATGTCTTGAGTGCCAACCATCATGTCCAAAGGAGCGTCAAAATGAAATATCGGTTGAATGGAAGTGCCGTGGATCGGCGCAGCTTTCTCAAGGGGTCGGCAGCCGCCGGCGCCGCATTCGGCATGCAGGCGATCACCGGCTTTCCCGCCGTGCATGCGGCCGAAGCGGTGAAGCTGAGATACCTTGGAACGGCGGTCAACCAGTCGGCCGATATCGCCAAGAAATGCAAGGAAGATACCGGCATCACCATCGAATACATCCCGGTGACCACCGATGACGTCGCAAAGCGCATCATCACCCAGCCGAATTCCTTCGACATGGTGGACAGCGAATATTTTTCGCTGCCCAATCTGGTGCCGTCGGGCAATCTGGCCGGCATGGACGCCAAGAAGATCAAATATGCCGACAAGATCGCCTCGGTCATCTCCAAGGGCACCATCGACGGCAAGGCCGTCGGCGACCAGGGGACGGCGCCGCACAAGGTCTTCTATCTAGAGGGCCAGCATTCGACGAAGTTTTCCAAATCGCCGACCGAGTGGATCTCGTTGATCCCCACCACCTACAACGCCGATACGCTCGGCATGCGTCCTGACCTGATCGGCCATCCGATTAAGAGCTGGAAGGAACTGCTCGACCCCGCGTTCAAGGGCAAGACCGCGCTGATCAACGTCCCGTCCATCGGCATCATGGACGCGGCGATGGCCATCGAATCGTCCGGCCTCAAGACCTATAAGGACAAGGGCAACCAGACCAAGGAAGAGATCGACTTCACCATCAAGACGCTGATCGACGCCAAGAAGGCCGGCCAGTTCCGCGCCTTCTGGACCGATTTCAACGAAAGCGTGAACCTGATGGCGTCCGGCGAGGTCGTGCTTCAGTCGATGTGGTCGCCGGCGGTAACCGCGGTGCGCTCCAAGGGGATCGCCTGCGTCTATCCGGGTCTCGACGAGGGTTACCGCGGCTGGGCCTCCGGCTTTGCCGTGCCGAAGACGACCCGGGGAAAGAAGCTCGATGCGGCCTATGAATTCGTCAACTGGTTCCTGTCGGGCTGGGCCGGTGCCTACCTCAACCGCCAGGGCTATTACTCAGCCGTCCTGGATACGGCCAAGGCGCATATGAAACCCTACGAATGGGATTTCTGGATGGAGGGCAAGCCCGCCGCGCAGGACATTCATGCGCCGGACGGAAGCTTGCTCGAGAAGGCCGGCGCATCCCGCGACGGCGGGTCCTATGTCAAGCGGATGGGTAGTGTCGCCTGCTGGAACTCGGTCATGGACGAGAATGAGTACATGGTCAAAAAGTGGAACGAGTTCATCGCCGCCTGATTGAGCAAATCATGAGCATGGCCACGCCCTTTGCGGCGTGGCCCCTTTACCGGGGCACACAAACAGCATGAATGCGCGCTCGCGCCTTGCGCCATATTGGCTGGCGGCGCCTATGGCGATCGTCTTTTTCATCTTCTTTGCCTTGCCGCTGCTCGTCATCGTGGTGGTCAGCTTCTGGCAATACAACCAGTATTCGATCACCCCGGCCTTTGTACCCGGCAATTACACCGATGTGTTCGCCGATTGCCTCGTCGGCCTGCCGACATTGTGCACCACGTTGAAGACCTACCTCTCCACGCTCATCTTCTGCTTCGAGGTATGGGCGCTGACGCTGGTGTTCGGCTTCGCCATTGCCTATTTCCTCGTCTTCCACGTGCGCACCGCAACCATGCAGGTGGTTCTGGCGCTCGTCTGCACGGTTCCGTTCTGGACCTCGAACGTCATCCGCATGATCTCCTGGATCCCGCTGCTCGGCCGCAACGGGCTGATCAATCAGGGCCTGATGGCGCTTCACGTGACGGATCATCCGCTGGAATGGCTTCTCTATTCCGATTTTTCGGTGGTGCTGGCCTTTGTCCATCTGAATACCG
The DNA here is from genome assembly GCA_963752795.1 of uncultured Alphaproteobacteria bacterium. Classification (GTDB taxonomy): domain Bacteria; phylum Pseudomonadota; class Alphaproteobacteria; order Rhizobiales; family Rhizobiaceae; genus Mesorhizobium_L. Next base: position 594,027 of record CAVVZH010000001.1, on the reverse strand, counting down.
TCTTCATGATCATTCCGCTGCTCAACTCGATGAGCCGCATCGACCGGTCGCTTATCGAGGCGGCGTACGACGCCGGGGCGAGCGGCTGGCAGACGCTGTGGAACGTCGTCATCCCGCTCTCCAAGACCGGCATCGCCATCGGCTCCATCTTCGTCATCACCATCGTCATGGGCGACTACATCACCATCGGCATCATGGGCGGCCAGCAGATCGCCTCGGTCGGCAAGGTGATCCAGGTGCAGACGAATTTCCTGCAATTCCCGCTCGCCGCCGCCAACGCCGTCGTCCTGCTCGTCACCGTGCTGATGATGATCTGGGCCCTGACGCGGATCGTCGACATCCGCAAGGAGCTGTGATGGGCGAGCGCCGACCCGCATCCTTCTATTGGCTGGCCCTCTTCTTCACGGTCTTCGTGATCTTCCTGTACGGGCCAACCATCACCATCCTCGTCCTTTCCTTCCAGGGACCCGAGGGCGGGCTGACCTTCCCCATGCGCGGTATCTCCCTGCACTGGTTCCGGCAATTGTTCGCGGGCATCGGAACGGTCGATATCGGCCAGGCGCTCGGCAATTCGCTCGAGCTCGGCGTTGTCGTCATGGTCTGCACCGTGGTGGCGTCGGTCATGGCCGGCCTGGCCTTTCGCCGCCGCTTCAGGGGGTCGACGCTGCTCTTTTATACGGCCATCGCCAGCCTCATCGTGCCGTCGATCGTCGTCTCGCTGGGCATTGCGCTTGAATTCCGCATCGGCGACGATTCCATCAACGCCTACGCCAATGCCAACAACGTCGAGTGGATATTCGACCACTTCACCACCCTTATGGGATTGTTCACATCGGGACTTGGCGCGCATTTGACCTGGACCTTCCCGTTCGGCCTCCTCATCATGTTCGCGGTGTTCAATCGCTTCAATCCGGCTTTCGAGGAAGCGGCGCGCGATCTCGGCGCAACGCCCTGGCAGACCTTCCGCCATGTCATTCTGCCGATCATCGCCCCGGCGATCGCGGGCGTCGCGCTGTTCGGCTTCACGCTGTCCTGGGATGAGATCGCCCGCTCCAGCCAGGCGATGGGCGCCGACAACACGCTTCCAATCACCCTGCGGGCCTTGACCACGACCGTGACGACGCCGGCCATCTACGCGCTTGGCACGATGACCACCGCCATCTCTCTCTTCGTGATCATCACCGCACTTTCCGTCGTCGTCCTGGTGCAGCGCCGCCGACGCCGCCATGGCTCGGATGCCGGCAAGGGCATGGTCTAGGATGCCGTCCATCCTGATCGTCAACCCGAATACGACCGCGTCGATGACGGAGAAGATCGCGATCGCGGCACGCAGCGTCGCCGCGCGCGGCACCACCGTCGTCGCGCGCACCTCCAAAAGCGGCCCGGCCTCGATCCAGGGCCGACTGGATGGCGAAGCCGCGCTGCCCGGCCTGTTTGCCGAGATTGTTGCGGCGCGCGAAGAAGATTTCGACGCCATCGTTATCGCCTGCTTCGACGATACCGGGCTCTATGAAGCGCGGAAGCTGACCGATGCTCCCGTCATCGGCATTGGCGAGGCCGCGTTCCACGCCGCCATGCTGGTGGCCTCGCGCTTTTCCGTCGTCACCACACTTTCGGTGTCCGTGCCCGCCATAGAAGACAATCTTCGCCTGTACGGACTTGCCCGGCGCTGCGCGCGCGTGCGCGCTTCGGAAGTGCCCGTGCTCGATCTCGAAATGCCGGGCTCGGCAGCGCGGGAACGTATTTCCGACGAGATCGGCGCCGCGATCGCCGCGGGCGAGGCCGACGCCATCGTCCTGGGCTGCGCCGGCATGGCGGACCTTGCCACCGAGCTTTCCCGGCGGCACGGTGTTCCGGTGATCGACGGGGTGGCCGCGGCGGTGAAAATGGCCGAGGCGCTGGCGGCGCTTCACCTGCGCACGTCTCAGGCCGGGCCGTTCAGGCTGGCTTCGTGATTTCGGGATTGCGGATGGCCGGATCGTTTCGCCGGAAAGGACAGTCCCTGTAGTGCAAGGAGAATATCGCGATGACGGGTTCCTATCGCGCCGCGGTTCATCGCGTCGCGGCCGCCGGTCCGGATGATGTTTCGGGACTTGTGAAGCTTTTCGAGGATGGCCTTCCTCCGGCCAGCGTCATCGCCGTCATGGGCAAGACGGAGGGCAATGGCTGCGTCAATGATTTCACGCGCGGTTATGCGACGAAATCCTTCGAGGATCTTTTCGCGCATCATGGGGTCGAGGGCGTATCGATCGTCATGTCGGGCGGCACGGAAGGCGCGCTTTCGCCCCACTGGACCATTTTCACGCGTGAGAAAATTTCAGCACAGCCCGAATGGTCGCTGGCGATCGGAGCAGCCCATACCGCCGATCTCTTGCCGGAGGAGATCGGGCGCAAGGCGCAAATCGAAATGGTCGCCCAAGGCGTGCGCGGGGCGATGGCCGATGCCGGAATCGAAACCGTCGAAGATGTTCATTTCGTTCAGGTCAAATGTCCGCTGCTGACCTCGGCGCGGATCGGCGACGCGCGGCGCCGTGGGCATGCTGCGGCGGTAGCCGATACGCTGAAATCTATGGCCTGGTCGCGCGGCGCTTCGGCGCTGGGCGTCGCGGTCGCGCTGGGTGAATCCGATCCGGACCAAATCTCCGACGCCGATATCTGCAGCCGCTTCGACCTCTATTCGTCGCGGGCGTCCACTTCGGCCGGGGTCGAACTGATGGGCCACGAGATCATCGTGCTGGGCAATAGCCGCTCCTGGTCGGGCCCGCTCGTCATGGACCATGCCGTCATGGACGACGCCATCGACGTCGCATCCGTCGCCGCCGCCCGCGCCCGGCTTCCGCAAGGACCTGTTGCTGCGATATTGGCCAAGGCGGAAGCCGATCCGCGCGGCCATGTCAGGGGCAACCGCCATACGATGCTCGACGATTCCGATGTCTCGGCAACGCGGCACGCCCGCGCCTTCGTCGGGGGTGTTCTGGCCGGGATGTTCGGCATGACCGACATCTATGTGTCGGGAGGCGCCGAGCATCAGGGCCCGTCCGGGGGCGGGCCGGTCGCCATAATTGTCGAGAAAATAGTGTAGGGTTGCAAGAAGCCGTGGCAGACGGCGGCACGGCATGTGTGAACAGGAAAAGCGAGTGGGCGCGGTCGAAAATCTCTTCATCAATGCAAAACTCGCCGACGGCTCGATATGCGATATTGCGGTCTCGGGCGGGCGCATCGCTTCACGGATGCCGGTGGGCGAAAGGCCGGGCGATGCCGCGAACGTGACCGATCTGGAACGGGCGCTTGTCGTGCCCGGCTTCGTCGAGGGGCATATCCATCTCGACACCAGCTTCTATGGCGACAAGTGGATCCCTCACAAGCCGTGCACCGACGGCTTCGACGTGCACGAGCGCGTCGTCTTCCAGGCGGAAAACATGGCCATCGCGGCGCCCATGCAAGAACGCGCCCGCAACCAGCTCGATCTGTGCATCGGCAATGGTTCGACCTCCATGCGCAGCCACGTCATGGTAGACGGCTCGGTCGGGCTGAAATCGCTCGAAACCATCCTCGCCGTTCGCGAGGAGTATCGGCATCTTATCGATATCCAGATCGTTGCGTTTCCACAAAGCGGCATCCTGAAAAGCCGCGGCGCGCCTGAACTGCTCGACGAGGCGATCGGACTCGGCGCCGATCTCGTCGGCGGTCTCGACCCGGCAAGTTTCGACAGGGATGCGCAGAAGCATCTGGATGTCGTCTTCGGCGTCGCCGAAAAGCACGGCGTGGATGTCGATATCCATTTGCATGACGCCGGAGCGCTCGGCCTCTTCACCATCGAGGAAATCTGCGCGCGAACGATTGCCCTCGGCATGCAGGGCAGGGTCTCCGTCAGCCACGCCTACGCTCTTGGAGACCTCGCGCCGGATGCGCTGCGGAAGGCTGCCGACCTGATCGCCGCGAGCGGCGTATCGATCATGACCAACGCGCCCGGCAGCCGCAATTTTCCTCCCGTCGCGAAACTTCGCGACGCTGGCGTGACCGTGTTCAGCGGCAGCGACAATATTCGGGATTCCTGGTGGCCCTATGGCGACGGCGATATGCTCGGCAGGGCGATGATGATCGGCTATCGCTCCGGCTTTCACACGGACGAAGAATTGAGCGCCGCCTTCGACGTCGTGACACATGCCGGCGCGGCGGCGCTGAGGCTCGATGATTATGGGCTCGAAATTGGCAACAGGGCAGACTTCGTCAGCCTCGAAGCCGAGCATGTCCCGCAGGCCGTGGTGGCGCTGCCGAAGCGGCGATCGGTTTACAAGGCAGGCCGGCTGGTCGCCCGGGATGGCGTCGTCGTTCGATGACGGCGTCAAGCGCGCCCATTCGGCAACGGGGTGACGCGCATTCGCGCGCCGGGATGGTCGTGACGCCTCATCACGATGCCACCGAAGCCGGGGCGAAGGTGCTGCGCGACGGCGGCAACGCCATTGAAGCACTCGTCGCGGCGGGCGCCGCGCTTTGCGTCCTCTATCCCCATTTCTGCGGCATTGGCGGCGATGGGGTGTGGCTGGTCTGCGATGCCGTCGGGCAGGCGGACGCCTTTCTGGGCATCGGCCAGTCCGCCGCCCAAAGCCCCGAAATGGCGTCCATTCCGACACGCGGCGCCGGTTCCATGCTGACCACCGCCTGTCTCGTCGACAGTTGGGAGAGCCTGCTTTCCCACTCCGCGGATCGGTGGGGCGGACGCAGGGCTCTGCCATCCCTTTTGCAGGACGCGATCCGCCTGGCGGAGGACGGCTTCGATGTCAGTCCGTCCCAAACCTTCTGGCGCCGCTTTCGCGAGGCGGATATCGGCGCATGGCCGGGCTTCGAGAACCTCTTTATCGGCCAGGGCGTTCAGCGCCAGCCCGCTTTGGCGCGCACATTGCGGCAGATCGCCGATCGCGGTGCGCGCGACTTTTATGAAGGTGAACTCTCAGCGCGCCTGGCAAAGGGGCTTGCGGCGGCGGGCTCACCGCTCACTCCGACAGATCTGGCGGCCGCGCGAACCCGGCGCGAAGCGCCGATCACGCTCGACTATCGCGGGTTGACACTGATGGCGCCGGGCGCGCCGACGCAAGGCGTCACAACGCTGCAGATCATGGGCATCCTGGAACGGCTCGATATGGCGGCGTGCGAACCGAACGACGCGGCCTTCTATCATTCCATCGTGGAAGCGGTGAAACGCGCGTTTATCGACCGCCCGACAATCGCCGACCCGGATTTTGGCGCAGGCGATATTTCAAACCATCTACAGCCCGGCCGGCTGGCGGCAAAGGCCGATACGATCGACCCCGCGCATGCGTTGCCCTGGCCGCAGCCCTTTCGCGAAGGCGACACCGCCTTTCTGGCGGCGGTGGATGCGCAGGGACGCGCCGCCTGCGTGCTGCAGAGCCTTTATTTCGACTGGGGCAGCGGCGTGGTTGTCGGCGACACCGGAATCCTCTGGCAAAATCGCGGCGCCGCGTTCAGCCTCGACCCGCAAAGTCCCAATCGGCTGGAGCCGGGCAAGCGGCCCTTCTACACGCTCAACCCCGGCATGGCGCTGCGTGGCGGGCGGCCGCGTCTGGTCTACGGGACACAGGGCGCGGATGGGCAGCCGCAGACACTGTCGCTGCTCCTCAGCCTCCTTATCGATCATGGATTCGATCCCTTCGCCGCGCTGTCGCAGCCGCGCTTTCTTCTGGGCCGCACGTTTTCAGACAGCGCCGACACCTTGAAGATCGAGGCGAATGCCGGCGCGGCGACATTGCGGGCGTTGGCGGCGCTTGGCCACGAAGTCGCGGAAATCGAGGAACTGAGCCCGCTCGGCGGGCAGGCCGGCATTATTCGCCTTGATGCCGATGGCGGCATGATTGGCGCCCATGACTTGCGCGGCGATGGCGGGGCCATCGGCCTATGAGCGCGGATCGCGAAATCATGGATCTGGTCGTGCGGAATGCGCGGGTGGAGGCGAGCGACCGTCCGGTCGACATTGCGGTCAGCCAGGGTCGTATCGCCGCGATCGAAGCAAATCTTCGCTGCGAGACCGTCGAGGAATCCGACGCGGAAGGCGCATTCGCCTTTCCCGGCTTCGTCGACACGCACATCCATCTCGACAAGGCCTGCATTCTTGACCGTTGCCGGATATGCGAAGGGACGCTCGCCGAGGCGGTCAGCGAAACCGCCGCCGCGAAACGATCCTTCACCGAGGACGACGTCTATGACCGGGCCGCGAAGGTGGTCGAGCAGGCCATCCTCCATGGCACTACGCATATGCGCAGTTTCGTCGAAGTCGATCCCCGCGCCGGCATGCGGTCGTTCGCGGCGCTCAAGCGCATTCGCGCCGACTACGCGTTCGCCATCGACATCGAATTATGCGCCTTCGCCCAGGAAGGGCTGACCCACGAGCCGGAAACGTTTGCCCTGCTGGATGAAGCGCTGCGTCGCGGCGCGAACCTCGTCGGCGGCGCGCCCTATACCGACCCCGACCCGCGCGACCATGTCCGGCGGATATTCGATCTCGCCGAACGGCATGGCGTCGCCGCCGATTTCCATGTCGATTTCGATCTCGATCCGGCGCACACCGATCTTCCGGCCATCGTCGAGGAGACGTTGCGGCGCGGCTATGGCGGCAGGGTCTCCATCGGCCATGTCACCAACCTTTCGGCGATGTCGCCGGAGCAGATTGCGGCGATCGGGACGCGCCTCGTCGAGGCCGGCATCGCGCTCACCGTGCTTCCCGCGACCGATCTGTTCCTGGGCGCGCGCTGTGCCGATCGACTGGTGCCGCGCGGCGTGGCTCCCGCCGCACATCCTGGCGCGGCGGGGCGTCGTCACCTCGGTGGCGACCAACAATGTGCTCAATCCCTTCACGCCCTACGGCGACGCCTCGCTGATCCGCATGGCCAATCTCTACGCCAATGTGGCGCAGCTTTCGCGGCGCGAGGACATCGAGGCGGTGTTCGACATGGTGGCTGGATCGGCGGCGCGGCTGATGGGCATCGATCCCGGGTTTGGCATCGGCGCTCCGGCCGATATCGTGCTTCTCGACTGCGAGGATCGCGACGGCGCGGTGCGTCAGGTGAGCCGCGTCATCCGCGGCTGGAAACGGGGCCGCCAGAGCTTCGAGAACGGCCAGCCGCGCGTACTCCGGCCGCATGCCGGCGCCGAAGCCACGCGTCGAGCTTGACCGCCATGCGGCGGCTTATCGCTTTAGAGACTTCTCCGCCCCATGCGTTGCGCGGCAATCCGTCAAATTTTGACGGAATGCCGCGCAACGTCACTTATGGTTCGTTCCATCCGTGCCGGAGCCAAACATCTACGCCTTGTCGAGCCAGACCTTGTTGTAGTTGATCTCATAAGTCGGATGCATGCCGTCGCCCTTTACCGCCGCGACGGAGTGTTTGAAGAGCTTCTGCCAGAAGGGCTGGATGATAACGCCTGAATCCTGGAGGATTTGCTCGATATCCTTCATCAACGCCTTGCGCTTGTCGGGATCGGCGACCGACAGGGCTTCGCCAAGCTTCTTGTCGAAGTCCGGATTGGAGTATCCCGATTCATTCCAGGCCTCGCCGGTGCGATAGCCCAGCGCTAGAACCTGGACACCCAGTGGACGCATGTACCAGATGGTCATGGAATAGGGATATTTCGTCCAGTCGTTCCAGAAGGTCGAGCCCGGCAATACGGTACGTTTGACTTTTATGCCCGCTTCGCGAAGCTGCGCCGCGATCGCGTCGCCCGTATTTTTCTGCCAATCGTCATCTACGGTGATCAGTTCGTGCTCGAAATCACCGTGGCCGGAATCCTGCATCAGCTTCTTGGCGCCGTCGAGATCCCGGGTTTTCTTCGGTAGCGCGTAATATTCCGGGTGGATCGGACAGACATGGTGGTTTTCGCCGATCGTCCCGCGCCCGCCATAGCCGAGTTGCAGCACGGCGTCGTTGTCGACGGCCATCTGCAGCGCGTTGCGCACCTTCTGGTCATCATATGGCTTGTGCGCGACGTTCGTGCGGGCCACCAGGGTAGTCGCCGTCTGGACATCCGACTTGACGAGATTCATGCCGTCGAGAATTTCGATGAAGTTGACCGGCGTCTCGTAATTGGTGTCGATCTCGCCGGCGTCGAAGGCATTGACCATCGCCGATGGATCGAGACCGTAATCGATGAATTCGATGCCATCGAGATAGGCGTCGCCGCCCCACCATTTTCCGTTCTCGCGGCGCTTCAGGACAGCCTTGCTGCCGACATTATAGGACACGAGTTCGAACGGTCCTGTCCCGACGGGATGCTTCACCAGATCGGAGCCGTCCTTTTCGAAGTCCCGATGGACGACGAGCGCCGGATAATCGGTGAAGTTCGCGATGATGGAAATGTCGGATTTGGGCAGCTTGAGCCTGATCGTATGATCGTCGGTTTTCGTGATCGCGCCATCCGCTGCCTTGCCTGTCTTGGCGTCGATGAGAGACGCCATGCGCGCCGCCATCGAATTGCCGGGAGCAGCCTTCTCGCACCAGCGGTCGAGGTTGAACATGACGTCGGTCGCGTCGAATTTATCCCCATTGTTCCAGGTAGCGTCCTTGCGTATGTGCAAGACATATTCAGTAGCGTCGTCATTGACCTCCCAGCTTTCGAGCAAGGCGGGCTCGAAGGTGAATTGCCGCGTGTATTTGACGAGTTGCTCCAGAAACGGCCTAGTCGCGTTGGCCATTTCGACCCAGTCATAGGTGCGCGGGTCCTTCTGCGCCTTGACCGACATGGCGCATTTGATGACGCCGCCCTTCTTCGGTTCGTCGGCGGCTTGGGCCGGAGTCGGATCGGCGAGGCCGAGCAGGCCATAGGCCATCGCGGTGGAAGCGCCCATGATGCTGGCAAATGCCAGGAATTCACGGCGGTCAAGACCGCCGGCGCGCGCCTCCTCGGCCATACGGTGGATGACGGGCGGAACCCGGTCGCTGTTGCTTTTGTAGAATATCATTGAAGTCTCCCATTTGTTTTTACGATTTATCTTTGGTCTTTCAGTCAGGCCCTTGATGCAGGCTTCGTGGCTCAGATCCTCATGGCGAAGCGGATGCCGTCATAGATCGCGGCGTGGATGTTGCGTGAGGCGACCGCGTCGCCGATGCGGAAGAGTTGAAATGCAGCGGCGGGATTGATTTCGTGGAAGAGGGACCCGCCATTGACCAGCGCCTCGTAATCGACCGCGCCGCCGTTTTTCGAATGCCCCTTCAGCGTGAAATAAAGGTCGTCCAGCGGCAGCGTGCCATGCTCGACCACGATTTGGTCGACGCGCCGCTCCTCCCGCCAGCCCGGGGCGAAATCGGAGGCCAGCGAGGCGATGAGCGCGTTACCGTCACGCCGCACCGAATTGAGACGCGTATTGATGGTGACCCGCACGCCATTTTCCTGGAAGGCGCGCATATAGGGAACGTGGTTCATGCCGCCCATTTCAGGCGCGAAGAAACGTTCGGGAGAGACGATCTCCAGCCTTGCTCCGCTACGCGCGATCGTCTCGGCCGCCGTCATGCCGGGATGGCCACCATTGTCATCGTAGAGAAGCACGTTTTCGGCCGGCGACACGGTGCCCGACACGATATCCCAGCTTGAGACGACCAGAGCCTCGCCTTCGGTCAATGGCGGATTTTGCGGGATGCCGCCGGTCGCCACCACCACGACATCGGGAGCGCATTGCAGAACGTCGTCGAGTTCGGCCCAGCAATCATAGCGAATGTCGACGCCGAGGCGCTGCAGTTCCGCGAGCCGCCAGTCGACGATGCCGATCAGCTCCTTTCGGCGCGGATTTCGCGCGGCGAGCCGTATCTGCCCGCCCGCCTGCGAAGACGCTTCCAGCAAGATCACCGAATGGCCGCGCTCGGCGGCGACGCGCGCCGCTTCCAGCCCCGCGGGTCCGGCCCCGACGACAACCACCTTCCTTGCCAATCCTTGCGAGCGTTCGATCTTATGCGGGATCGTCGCCTCGCGTCCGGTCGCGGCATTGTGGATGCAGAGCGCCTCGCCGCCCTCATAGATGCGGTCGAGGCAGTAGGTCGCGCCGACGCAGGGGCGTATGCGCTGTTCCTCGCCCGCCATCACCCTGCGCACGATATGCGGATCGGCGATGTGGGCGCGCGTCATGCCGACCATGTCGAGCTTGCCGGTGGCGATGGCGTGGCGCGCCGTCGCCACGTCGGAGATGCGCGCGGCATGAAACACCGGAAACTTTGTCGCCGTCCTGATTTCGCCGGCGAAATCGAGATGCGGGGAGGAACGCATGCCCTGTATCGGAATGACGCCGGTCAGCGCCGCATCGGTGTCGATGTGGCCGCGGATAATGTTGAGGAAATCGAATTTGCCCGATGACGCCAGCCGCCGGGCGATCTCGACGCCCTCTTCCTTCGACAGCCCTTTCTCCCAGTCCTCGTCGGCCACCATGCGAATCCCGACGATGAAATCAGGACCGACGGCGGCGCGCACCGCGTCGATCACGCGGAAGGTGAAACGCAGGCGATTGTCCAGCGACCCGTTGAACTCGTCGTCGCGCTTGTTGGTCGCGGGCGACCAGAAGCCATCCATGAGATGGCCGTAGGATTCGAACTCGATCCCGTCCAGCCCCGCCGCTTGGCAGCGCTGCGCGGCGCTGGCGTAGTCGGCGACGATTCGGTTGATGTCCCAATCCTCGGCCTGCTTGGGAAACGATCGGTGCGCCGGCTCGCGGATCGGCGAAGCGCTGAGCACCGGAAGCCAGTCCGCCTTGTTCCAGTTGGTGCGACGGCCGAGATGGGTGATCTGGATCATCACCGCGCAATCATGTTCGTGGCAGGCGTCGGTCAGTTCTTTCATCCACGGAACGAATTCGTCGCGATAGGCCTGGAGGTTGCCGAACGCCGCCGGGCTGTCGCGCGAGACGATCGCCGAACCCGCCGTCATGGTCAGCGCGATGCCGCCGCTGGCCTTCTCCGCGTGATAGAGCCGGTAGCGCTCCTTGGGCAGCCCATCCTCCGAATAGGCCGGCTCATGCGCCGTCGACATGACACGGTTCTTCAGCGTCAGATGCTTCAGCCGGAAGGGCTGCAGAAGCGGGTCGCCGTGGAGCGGGGCGTTCATGCCGGTGCTCCGCTCAATACCAGGCGTCGTCCATCGACGCCTTCTTGCGGGTCATGAAATCGATCAGGGCTTCGTCCACCGCCTCATCGAGCGGCGGCGGCTGGAAATCGGCAAGCGTCGCCTTCCAGCGCCGGTTGGCGCGTTTCGCGGCATCTTCGGATCCCGCCTCCTGCCATTTCTCGAAGGACTCGTTGTCGGCGACCTCCGAATCCCAGAAGGCGGTCTCGTAATTCGCCATCGTATGCGCGCATCCGAAGAAATGGCTTCCCGGTCCGACCTCCTTGAAGGCGTCGAGCGCGAGCTGATTGTCATCGACCGTCACGCCGTCGAGATAGGTATGAAGCGCGCCGCAGAAATCCGCATCCATGACGAATTTCTCGTAGGACATGGAAAGCAGCCCATCAAGAAAACCGGCCGAATGGAGGATGAAGTTGGCACCGCAATGAACCGCCGCCAGCATCGACATGGTCGCTTCGTTCATGGCGTGGGCGTCGGGCAGTTTCGAGGTGGTGAAATTGCCCGAGCAACGCAGCGGAAGATTGAGCCGGCGCGCCAATTGGCCGATCACCATCGAGCCAATCGCCGGCTCTGGGGTACCGAAAGTCGGCGACCCGGAACGAAGCGACATCGACGACAGGAAATTGCCGAAAACGACGGGAGCGCCCGGTCGCTCCAACTGCGTCAGCGCGCAGCCCGCCATGGTCTCGGCCAGCGACTGGGCGATCGCCCCGGCATTGGTGACAGGTCCCATCGCTCCGCCGAGGATGAAGGGAACCACCACCGCGCACTGGTTGGCCCGTGCATAGGCGCGCAGCGAGGTGGTCATGGTCGCATCCCAGACCAGCGGCGAGTTGACGTTGACATTGCCCAGGATGACGCAGTTCCCGTCGACGAATTTCTCGCCGAAGACGAGGCGGGCCATGTCGATGGAATCGTCGGCGCGGCTTTCCGCCGTCACCGAACCCATGAACGGCCGATCCGAATAACGGATATGGCTATAAACCATGTCGAGGTGGCGCTTGTTCACCGGCACGTCCACCGGTTCACAGATGGTGCCGCCCGAATGGTGCAGCCAGGGCGAGGATTGGGCGAGTTTCACGAAATTGCGGAAATCCTCGATCGTGCCGTAGCGTCGCCCATTGTCCATATCCATCACGAAGGGCGAGCCGTAGGCCGGCGCGAAGACGACCGACTTGCCGCCGATCTCGACCGATTTCGATGGATTGCGCGCATGCTGCGTGAAGGTGGCCGGCGCCGTCTTGAGGATTTCGCGCAGCATGCCCGGCTCGAACTTCACCAGTTGACCCTCGATCCTGGCCCCGGCGCGGCGCCAATGGTCGATGACGGCCGGGTCATCACGGAACTCGATGCCGATTTCGGCCAGGATGCGGTCTGCGGTCTTTTCGATGCGGACGAGGTTTTCTTCCGACAGGATGTCGTAGGTCGGGATATTGCGCATGATGTAGGGGCGGCCGGGACCCTGGCCGGCATGCAGGCGTTGCTCACGCCGCGCGTCCCGCCCACCCCGCTCGCGTTTCTTGACGGCTTGCGGTTGCGAAAGCTCGGCTACGGCCATGGCGACCTCCACGAAGAACCCGATCGTGACGCTAGCGTATCCGCTGGGCCCTGTGACGCTGGAAAAATCTTATCGATACGATAAGCTGACTTTATGGGAAGCCTTCGCCAACTTCTGCCATCCGCCGGCAGCCTGATCGTCTTCGAAACGGCTGGACGGCTGCTGAGCTTCACCGCTGCCGCGCACGAGCTTCACATGACCCAGGCGGCGGTATCCTATGCAATCGGAAAACTGGAGAGGCAGCTTGCAACGCCCCTGTTTCACCGCGACCACCGGCGTGTTCGGCTGACCGAGGCGGGGAGCCGCTTCTTCGCCGACGTATCGCTAGGCCTTTCACATATTCAGAAATCGGCCGAGCACCTGCGTAGCGCGGCAGCCGGCGCCCATGTCACCCTGTCGGCGTCGGCGGCGTTCGCCGCCTTCTGGATGGTGCCGCGGTTGCAGAAATTCCGGGCGGATCTGCCGGGCATCGATCTGCGGCTTCACACGGCGGACAGGGACCTCGATCTGGTCGCGGAAAATATCCCGCTCGGGATAAGGGGCGGTGATGCGAAAGATTGGCCCCAATACGAGCTTCGCCCGCTTGCCGCCGAAGCGATCTACGCGGTATGCGGCCCTTCATACGCCGCGCGATACGGCATTCCGGCGAGGGTCGAAGAACTGATTTCGCATAATCTGATCCATCTCGAGGAACCCTATCGTCCGGCGACGACCTGGAGCGAATGGTTCGAATCCGCCGGGGTCAGCGGCAGGCGGACGCCGAAGGGACTGGAAATCAACGAATACGTGCTGGTGATCCAGTCGGTCATCGAGGGGCAAGGCATCGCGCTCGGCTGGGGCCATTTGACCGATGGGCTGGTGGATCGGGGCGTGCTCCATCGCGTCACCGGTCACACGCTTTACACGGGACAATCGTTCCATGTCGCCTGGCCCAAACTGCAGCCGCTATCCGACGCCGCGAGCAAGGTGCGCGACTGGCTTGTCGCCCAGCCGCAGATCCCCGGATAATGCCTGCCGGTTGATTTGATTTATGGATATCCAGTCACTTCGCAAAGCGCTGGCCGCACGGCATGGCTCACTCTAGGGCCGTTACCGCGTGCATGTGAACACTTCTGGCTCCGCCCGTGATCCGGGCCGGTTGCGTTGACCAATGATTTGATGTGGCAGGGGCGGCGCGCTTCAATAGCGATAGTGAAATGGTCGGCCGGAAAGCAGAAGCCGGGATCTTACATTACAGGGTTGTCTTGTCGCGTGGTCCGAATGCATAAAAGACCGGGAATAAAACATCGAGGGGATGCGATGGATTATCCGGTTAATTCACCCGATGATTGGCACGAGATCGGCAATCTATCCTTGGTGCGCCGCATGCTGATTGCCTTTGGCAACACCAAGCGTCGTAGACGGGCCAGGAAATGGGGGCATGTGTCGCTAAGGTGCATTCAAAAGTCCGGGCGGTCGTTGCGCAATCGCGACATCGTCCTTCTTTGCGTCCTCCGAAATGCTTTCAAATATGTGCCGACCCTGCTTGATCACTACCGGCGCCTCGGCGTCACCCGCTTTGCCTTCGTTGATGACAAATCGACGGACGCCACGCGGGAATTGTTGGCCTCGGCCTCCGACGTCGACCTTTACGAATCCGATCTAGGATACAGGCAGGCTGGCGCCGGAATGCCGTGGCGAGACCTGCTCGTCGACATCTATGGCCGAAACCGCTGGTATGTGTCGATCGACAGCGACGAATACCTCATCTATCCGGGATGCGAGGATCGTCTTCTTGGCGATTTCATAGCGGACCTTGATCGCCACGGCCGAAAACGGGCCATGGCGGCGATGATCGACATCTATCCAAATGGCCCCCTATCCTCTCTATCCACGGAAGATTCTGTCCACAAATCACCCGAAATAGCCTGTCCCATGTTCGACGGAGACGGCTATACCATCGAGGACGACCCGTTATGCACCGCCGTCCGTGGTGGCCCGCGCCTGCGCATTTTCGGCGTCGGCATGCGCCTGACGAAGTTTCCCGTGATCTTCGTGGATGGAGCGACAAGGTTCACCGGCGGGACGCCGCACGCGCCTTTGCCTCTTGAGCGCAACTACTCCCCGGTCAACGCCATATTGCTGCATCACAAATTTCCAGCCGGAGCCGTTGACGATTTCAAGGAGATCGTCGCGAGGGGAAGCCACTCGGGCGGCTCGAGGTTTTATAAGGAGATCCTCAACCATGACGATTTCCACGAAGAAGCGGATTTGCGATACGACCGGTCCGAGCGGTTCCGTGGGTCGGACGCCATGGTCGGAAAAGGGTACATGCAGGATTTGCGTGAATGTCCTTCATGACTACAGCGCCGCCGCTGCCACATAAAAGGGGTTTATCTCGTCGGCGGTGAGGTCGTACGACCGCTTCGTCCGACGCATTCGTCGCATGCTGGCAGCCGTACGTTGCCTTTGCGTCCCAACGCGAAACGCTCAACCCATTGATGTTTCGCGTGAAATGAGTGGTGATCCCGGCGCGATTTCGAACGCGCGACCCTCAGATTAGGAATCTGATGCTCTATCCTGCTGAGCTACGGGACCACGGGTCAACTACATAGCGGCTTCGCGGCGCTTCGCCAACCCGGCTTTCACGCGCCGGGGCGGGCGCCCTCGCCCGCTATCCCGCTTAGCCCTTTGCCGCGGAGACCGCCCTTGGGTCCTACCGCGCCGCCAACGCCGTTTCGGCAAGTTTCACCCAATAGCTGACGCCCTGCGGAATGACCTCGTCGTTGAAATCATAGGCGGGATGATGAAGATTGGCTGAATCGCCATTGCCAAGGAAGATGAACGCGCCGGGCCGTGCTTCCAGCATGTAGGAAAAGTCTTCTCCACCCATCAGCGGCGCGATCGCGTCATTGACCTTGGGCGCGCCGGCGATTTCGCGCGCCACGTCGGTGGCGAAGACCGTCTCTTCCGGATGGTTGACCGTGACCGGATAATTCGGATCGAAATCAAGGTCGACCGTGACGCCGAACGTCGTGGCGATACCGCTGCAGATGGCGCGCAGCCTTTCCTCGGCCTGGGCCGCGACGGCCTTGTCGAGCGTGCGCATCGTACCGGCGAGTTCGGCGGTCTCGGGAATGATGTTGTAGGCGTCGCCGGCATGGAACTTGGTCACCGACACGACCACCGACTTGATCGGATCGATCGTGCGCGAGGCGATGCTCTGGATGGCGCCGACGAGCTGGCTACCGGCGACCACAGGGTCAATGGTGGTGTGCGGCATCGCGGCATGGCCACCCTTGCCCTTGATCTGGATGGTGAATTCTGCGGTGGCTGCCATGATCGGACCTGGACGGATCGCGAACTCACCGGCGGGAAGGCCCGGCATGTTGTGCATGCCGAAAACCTTCTTGATGGCAAAACGGTCCATCATCCCTTCCTTGACCATCTCGTTGCCGCCGCCTTCGCCTTCTTCGGCAGGCTGGAAGATGACGGCGACATTGCCGGAGAAATTGCGCGTTTCGGCGAGATATTTGGCGGCTCCGAGCAGCATGGCCGTATGACCGTCATGACCGCAGGCGTGCATCTTGTTGGCAACGCTCGATGCGTAGGGCTTGCCGGTGATTTCCTGAATGGGCAACGCATCCATGTCGGCGCGCAGGCCGATCGTGTCGCCCGCCCCGAGCCGGCCCTTGATGATTCCGACCACGCCGGTCCTGCCGATGCCGGTGGCGATATCGTCGACGCCGAATTCCTTCAGCTTCTCGGCCACGAAGGAGGCGGTCTTGTGTACGTCGAAGCCAAGCTCCGGCTGTTGATGGATATGGCGGCGCCAGCCGGCGATTTCGTCCTGCATTTCAGCGGCGCGGTTCAATATGGGCATGAGCAAGGCTTTCCGATGCGTTGAGGTTCTTTCCCGATCGCCGGGACTTTGCCATTTTGGCGACACATGCGCTAGATAGCACGGCGCGCGCGTCAAGCTTGGGCGGCGAACGCCTTGCGGACGCTCCGGCTCGCGCTATTTCCCGACGAACGGCAAACAGGGTTGCTTCGATTTGACCATGCGGCAGTATCTATCCCGGATATTTTCCATCGCCCTTCTGGTGCTTGTGGTCTCGCCCCTCGCCCATGCCGGCCCCTCTCTCCTCTTTGACGTGAACACCGGCAAGGTCCTGTCGCATGAGGATGCCTTCGCGCGATGGTATCCAGCCTCGCTGACCAAGCTGATGACGGCCTATGTCGCCTTCCAGGCGCTTCAGTCCGGCGAGGTGACCCTGCTGTCGCCGGTCCGGATGACCAGGAATTCTTCCTCCCAGCCGCCAAGCAAGATGGGCTTCAAGCCGGGATCGGTCATGACTTTGGACAACGCGCTGAAGATGATGCTGACCCACTCGGCCAACGACATCGCCATGGCGATCGGCGAGAATATCGGCGGTTCCGAGCAGGCGTTCGTGGAACGCATGAATGCGCAGGCGCAAAGGCTCGGCCTGACAGGGACCCAT
This sequence comes from uncultured Alphaproteobacteria bacterium, assembly GCA_963752795.1. GTDB lineage: Bacteria > Pseudomonadota > Alphaproteobacteria > Rhizobiales > Rhizobiaceae > Mesorhizobium_L. The sequence continues at coordinate 576,873 of CAVVZH010000001.1, read as the reverse complement.
TATGCCAATCCCAACGGCCTGTTTTCGCCCGACAATTATACGACCGCCCATGACCTTGCCTTGCTCGTCACCGCGATCCGCAAGGACTATCCCCAATATCTGGGCTATTTCTCGATCGAGGCGATCGGCATCGGCAAGCGGGTCATTCCCAACATCAACGTTTTGATCGGCCGCTTTGATGGAGCCGACGGGATGAAGACCGGCTTTATCTGCGAATCGGGCTTCAATTTCATCGGCAGCGCGACGCGGCAGGGCCGGACACTCGTTGCGATCGTGCTGGGGGCCGACACCATTACTGCCCGCGCCGCCCAGGCCGCCGGCCTGCTTGCGCAGGGCTTCGCCATGCCGGAGCCGGACAGCCCGACGCTGGCGTCGATCACGCCCGACGTCGAGGACGTCAACAAGCCGACAAACATGCGCGAGGATCTGTGCTCGCGCCACAGAAAGAAGCACGCCCAGCCATCCGAGACGGCCGACGCCGACGACGAGCAGCCGCTGGTCATGGGCTCGCCCTATATGCACAAGCTCGACCATCCGCGTAACGTCATCATGGTCGGGCTGGGCGGCGCGACGGGGCCGGGCGGCCTTCCCGAAGAGGTGCATTACGCCGACGTGCCCGTGCCGACGCCCCGTCCCGACTATACGCCGGCAAAGGCCCGGCCCGAAGCCTCGGCGGTCCCCGTGCCGACGAGCCGTGTAGAGTAGGCTGGAGCCGTTCGTGACCGAAACGATCGCCGTCACCATCCTCACCGGCTTTCTCGGCTCCGGCAAGACGACTCTGCTGAACCGGCTGCTCATAGAGCCGGAACTGGCCGACACGGCCGTCGTCATCAACGAGTTCGGCGACGTCTCGATCGACCATCTTCTTGTCGAACAAGCCAATGACGGTGTCATCGAACTCTCCGACGGCTGCGTCTGCTGCACGGTTCGCGGCGAACTGGTCGATACGCTGGTAGATCTGGCGCGGCGCGTCGAAACCGGCCGTATCTCCAGGCTGAAACGCGTGGTCATCGAGACGACGGGTCTCGCCGATCCCGCACCGGTCCTGCAATCGCTGATGGCGCATCCGCTCCTCCTGCACGCATACAGGCTCGACGGGATTGTCGTCACCGTCGACGCCGTCAATGGTGCGGCAACGCTCGACCGGCATGATGAGGCGGTCCGGCAGGTAGCGATGGCCGACCGCGTCGTGATCACCAAGACCGACCTTCCGGAGGCGGCGCCTGCCATGGCCGCCCTGCGCGAAAGGCTCACCCGCCTCAATCCGGGCGCGCCGATCCTCGACATCGCGCAAGGATTGCCGCCCTCGGCGCTTCTCGACTGCGGGCTATACGACCCGGCCCGAAAAATCCCCGATGTCGACCGCTGGCTCCGCGACGCGGCGCCGTCCCATCCGCGCCCGCATGGCCATCCCGGGCACGTCCACGGCGCTCACCGCCATGATGACCGTATCCGCACCTTCTCGCTCGTCCATGACGGCCCGGTTTCGATCGGAGCCATCGAGACGTTCATCGATATCCTGAGTTCGACGCATGGCGATCGGCTGTTGCGCATGAAGGGCATCATCGAGCTTGTCGAGGAGCCTGAGCATCCGTTGGTGCTGCATGGCGTGCAGAAGATTTTTCAGACGCCGACGCGGCTTGCCGCTTGGCCTGACGCGAGGCGAGGTACGCGACTGGTGCTGATCACCATGGACATGCCGGAGGACTATGTGCACCGTCTTTTTGCCGGCATCACCGGCACGCCCATGGTCGATACGCCGGACCGCACGGCGATCGAGGAAAACCCGCTGGCGATTGCCGGTGTGCGGCTATAGCGGCCCCGCGCCCCGCTCGATCAGAAAACGGTGGCCGCCCTCGACGGCAAGGCTTTCGACCAGAAGATGGCCGTTCTCCCTGCAAAAGGCGGGGATGTCGATCACGGCAAGCGGATCGGTGGTTTCAAGGGACAGGCGTGAGCCCGGAGCCATCGACGCCAAGCGCTTGCGCGCCTTGAGAACCGGCAACGGACAGGTCAGCCCCTTCAGATCGTAGATCTCCGCGTCGGGCGTCAACTGCCGAACATCTTGTTCCAGATGCGCTTGCCCAGCGATGATGGACGGTTGCCGGTCGGCGCTATCGCGTTTTCCGCGGGCATGTCGGCGGCGTCATCTGCCCGGGCCGAGGCATCCGAACTCGTCTTGCCCGATCTTGTCGCACTTGCCTGTGCGACCTGCTGCGCCTTGGCGGCTTCCTTGTCGGCCTTCGCCTGCGCTATCTCTTTCTCTTTGGCGGCCTTTGCCGCTGAGGCCGCCGCGACCTTTTCTTGAGCCGCCTTTTCCCTGGCTGCTTTCTCGGCGTCGAGCGCCGCCATCTTGTGGCCCAGCGGCGAATCGATGCGGCCCATCCGCGCGGTCTGCGTGATCGACCCATCGGTATTCATGGCCGGCGGCTCAAGCGAGACCTGCTCGCCATGCGCACGCTTGCGCGACCAGTCCGCGACCAGGCTTGCTTCCTTGATACCGTCGAGCGTCGCGCTCGGCGGCGCGGCCTTGGTTCTTAACGCCTGTGCGAAAGCCGCATCATATTTCTTGTCATAATCATGGGTCGCGGCCACCATTGCCGGCGCCCGCGACATCGGCGGACAAGCCGCCCTGGGCGAGAAGGAGCTTCCGGCCTCGGCAACCTCGTTGAAGACATAGCGGCCGTCGCAGACATCCACTTTTGGCGGCCGATGCGCGATCTCGAACTGGTCGTAGCCTTCCTTCAGCATCTTCCAGAACTCGAAGTTCGGATCGTTGTGGTAGCGCGCCATGTTGGCGGCGGTCATGCGGAAGGGAAAGGCCTGTATCTGGAACGCATCCTGCCCGCCACTGAAGGCATCGCGGGCGAAGGCATAGATCTGCGCCACTTCCGCGTCGCTCATCGAATAACAGCCCGAGGACGAACAGGCGCCGTGCACCATCAAATTGGCGCCGCTACGGCCATGGGCCTGATCGTAACTGTTGGGAAACCCGATATTGAAGGAAAGGTAATATTTCGATTTGGGATTCATCTGGCTCGGATGGATCATGTAGAATCCCTCCGGTGCCTGGCGGTCGCCTTCCTTGTATTTGGGGCCGAGTTGGCCGGACCATTTACAGATAGGATAGGTCGTAACCAGATCGTAGCGGCCGGTTTTGTCCTGCTTCCAGATCTCCAACTGGCCCTCTTCCTTGAAGATACGCACCATGATCGGCGAGGCGGTGGACATGCCCTTCGCGTTCATGAGGCTGACCAGCTTTGCCGGAAGCTGCTGCGAAGCCTTCGGCGCAATGTCCTCAAGCGAGCCGTTGCAGCCGGCCAAAAGCAGGGCCGCAACCAGTAGACCGGCGCGTTTGACATTGCGGTTCATCGTGACGTTCGTTCTCGTTCCCAGGAACCCATGGACGGTCGGCCGAGCTTCGAGCCTGAAACTATTCCGGTTAACGTTGACAATTGATTACCGCAAGGTCCCCGGCTTTGCGTCCACGGCAACGCCATTGAAGGCAATCAAGCGGCAAATTTATGGCATTGCGGCGTTTTTCCCCGCCCAATACGGGCAGGGGTCGCTTAGCACGCGCTTATCCGGCGCGGCCGATCGCCAGGTATTTCTCGCGGCGGTGCTCGCGATAATCGGTGTTGATGGCCTTCAGATCCTCGAACGCGGTCGATATCTGCTTGCCTGCCGCCTCGATGGCCGTTTCCGCATCCCGGTGCGCCCCGCCAAGTGGCTCGGCGATGATGCCGTCGATGATTTTGAGTTCCAGCAAATCCTGCGCGGTGATCTTCATGTTCGTCGCCGCGTCGCGCGCCCGGGTGGAGTCACGCCACAGGATCGACGCCGCGCCTTCGGGCGAGATCACCGAATAGATCGAATGCTCCAGCATATAGACGCGGTTCGCCGTCGCCAGCGCGATGGCGCCGCCCGATCCGCCTTCGCCGATGACGACCGAAACCATCGGCACCTTGACGGAAAGACACTTTTCGGTGGAACGCGCGATCGCTTCCGCCTGGCCGCGCTCCTCCGCATCGATGCCCGGATAGGCGCCTGCCGTATCGACGAGGGTGACGATGGGTAGCCCGAACCGGTCGGCGAGGTCCATCAGGCGGATGGCCTTGCGATAGCCTTCGGGCCGCGCCATGCCGAAATTATGCCTCAACCTGCTTTTGGTGTCGTTGCCCTTTTCCTGGCCGATGACGGCAACGGGCTCGCCATGGAAACGGGCGAAGCCTCCGACGATCGCTTCGTCCTCGCCGAACGAACGGTCGCCGGCCAGCGGCGTGAAATCGGTGAACAGGCCACGCACATATTCCATGCAATGCGGACGATCGGGATGGCGCGCCACCTGCGCCTTCTGCCACGGCGTCAGCGCCTTGTAGGCGTCGCGCAGGGCGTCTCGCGAGCGCTTTTCCAGCCGGGCTATCTCTTCGGCAACATCGACCGCCTCGCCGGATTCATTGAGCTTTTTGAGCTCGAGTATCTTGCCGTCAAGATCGCGGACCGGATTTTCAAATTCAAGATAATTGTACATGGCTCGCCGAAAATTGGCCGAAACTAAGGGCCGATGGGTCCATTCGCGGCATCATTGCCGCCCGGAATATGCGCCTCAAATAACGTCACGGGTCATTATCGGCAAGCGGATGATGCTGGTTGACGAGTTCGACGAGCCGCTTTTCCAGCACATGGGTGTAGATTTGTGTCGTGGAAATGTCGGAATGCCCCAGCAATTGCTGCACGACGCGCAGATCGGCGCCGTTCTGCAGAAGATGGCTGGCGAAGGCGTGGCGCAACACATGCGGTGAAATCCGCGCCGCCGGGATACCGGCCCGGGCGGCCAGCGACTTCAATTCCCGCGCAAAAACCTGGCGCGGCAGATAGCCTTCCTCCGACGCCGCCGGAAACAGCCAGGGCGCATCCGCCATCGACGCATCGCCGTCGCGCTCACCGAGCCAGCTTTTCAGCGCTTCGCGCGCCTTGCCCGACAGCGGCGCCATGCGCTCCTTCCCTCCCTTGCCGCGAACCACGAAGAAGCGCTCGTCACGGCGCGCCACGGCGACCGGCAACGCAACCAGTTCCGAAACGCGCAACCCGGTGGCATAGAGAAGTTCGATCATCGCATGCATGCGGATGGCCGCCGGACGTCGCGCGTTGCCGAGCGAGGGATCGACTGCTTCCAACCCGGCGCGCTCGATCAGCAGGCTGACCTCCCTTTCGCTCAGGATCTTCGGCAACGGCCGGTCCTTGCGCGGCGCATCGACGGTCCCGCTCGGATCATCGGGGCGCAATCCTTCCGAGTAGAGAAAGCGGAAGAATTGTCTCAGCGCCGAGAGCCGGCGGGCCTGCGAGGTCGGGGCAAATCCACGCCCGGCAATATCTTCCATATAGGCGCGAAGGTCGGTGGAACTGGCCAGGGTCAAGCTTGAACCGCTTGCCGCCAGAAATTCCGAAGCGTCCTCCATATCCCGCCTGTAGGAGCTTAACGTATTGGCGCTGGCGCCGCGTTCGGCGCTCATCATCTCCAGAAAGGCCTCTATGCGCGCGCCATCCTTCATTTGATCGCGCCGTCGTCCGGTTGCGGTTTCGGATTGACCTTCTCGACGGGAATGCGAACGGTGATCTCACCCTCGTTCGGCTTGACGTACCAGACCAGCGCGAACATGGCGGCATAGAAAAGCCCGACCAGCACCGCGATAATGGTGAGAAACCTGAAAAGGGTGGGCATTGACCGTTCCGCCTCCGCCTGCGGGAATGATGTCGAGACGGACCCCGGTGCTTCGCCCCGTCCCCTTATGGGACGCCCTGATGGTCAATTCAAGGTTAACGCCGAGCCAATTTGGTCAACCGTGGACGTGCGCTTTTCGCCCCTTTTGCCTCTTCTCGTCGGCACATTCGCGTTCCTTCGCGCCCCCCTCTGCCTGCCAACCTTTCCACATTTATCATGCCAACCCCCATCCTCACCACGCTGCCTTTCGGCCCTGGCCAGCGCCTCGTCCGCCCGCGCTTGACGTAACTCTCCTTTTCATGTCGTTACCCACTAAAAGCTGTTGACGAATTGGGACGATGACCACCACCGCCGGAAAGGCGCAGGAAGACGCCACGATGCTGCTCGATCGCCTCGGCGATCGCTCGATCGTCTTTGTCGGGTTGATGGGGGCCGGCAAGACCGCCATCGGGCGCAAGCTGTCGCAGATGCTCGGCCTTCCTTTCGTCGACAGCGACCACGAGATCGAAAGCGTTTCCCGCATGTCGATCGCGGAACTCTTCGAACATTATGGGGAAGTGGAATTTCGCGCCCTCGAGCAACGGGTGATCGAGCGGCTACTGAAAGGCGGCCCACAGGTTTTTTCGACCGGCGGCGGCGCCTTCATGAATGAAGAGACGCGGCGCGGCGTCAGCGCCAGCGGTATTTCCGTCTGGCTGAAGGCCGATCTTGACCTGCTGATGGAACGCGTCGCCAAGAAGCCGAGCCGCCCACTCCTGCAAAATGCCGATCCCCGCGCCGTCATGGCGCGTTTGATGGACGAGCGATATCCGGTCTATGCGACGGCCGACGTCACCATCGAAACCCGCGACGAGCGCCGCGAGATCATCGCCGCCGAAGTGATCGACGCCCTCGAAACCAAGCTGGCCGACCCGGCATTCGCCAAAGCGCGGAACCCGAAATGACGGAAATCACGAAAGTTGAAGTTGGTCTTGGCGACCGCGCCTATGACATCCTGATCGGTCCCGGTCTTGCAGGCCGCGCCGGCGAGGAAATCGCGGCGCGCCTGCCGGGCATCCGCGCCGCCATCGTTACCGATGAAAATGTGGGGCCGTTGCATCTGAGCGGGCTGACCGACAGCCTGCGCCATGCTGGCATCGAGACGACGTCGATCGCCTTGCCGGCGGGCGAAAAGACCAAGAGCTTCGCCTTCCTCCAAGATGTCGTCGACCATGTCCTTGCCGCGCGGCTGGAGCGCGGCGACGCAGTGATCGCGCTCGGCGGCGGAGTCATCGGCGACCTCGCCGGCTTCGCGGCCGGCATCGTCCGGCGCGGCATGCGCTTCGTCCAGATCCCGACATCGCTTCTGGCGCAGGTCGATTCTTCCGTCGGCGGCAAGACCGGCATCAATACCGGGCGCGGCAAGAACCTCGTCGGCGTCTTCCACCAGCCGAGGCTGGTGCTCGCCGACACCGACATCCTCGACACGCTGTCCCCGCGGGAGTTCAGGGCGGGATATGCCGAAGTCGCGAAATACGGCCTCATCGACCGGCCCGACTTCTTCGCCTGGCTCGAAGCCAACTGGCGCGAGATATTTTCAGGCGGCGCGGCGCGCACCCGCGCCATCGCCGAATCCTGTCGCGCCAAGGCCGAGATGGTGGCGCGCGACGAATTCGAAACGGGCGACCGGGCGCTCCTCAATCTCGGCCATACGTTCGGCCATGCGCTGGAAGCCGCGACCGGCTATGACAGCGCCCGTCTCGTCCATGGCGAGGGCGTCGCCATCGGCATGGCGCTGGCGCATCGTTTCTCCGCCCGCCTCAACCAGGCAAGCCCCGACGACGCCATCAGGGTAGAGGCGCATCTGAAGGCTGTCGGGCTGCCGACAAGGCTCGCCGATATCCCCGGCGATCTGCCTGACGCGGCCGGGCTTTTCGATTATATTCGCCAGGACAAGAAGGTCAGCCGCGGGGCGTTGACCTTCATCCTGACGCATGGCGTCGGCCGGTCGTTCATCGCCCGCGACGTGCCGGCGTCCGAGGTCACGGCCTTTCTGAAGGAAAATCACCCCGGATGACGACCGCCTTCTGGATAATTTGCGGAGCAATCGTGCTTTGCATCGTCGTCTCAGGGTTTTTCGCCGGTTCCGAGACCGCGCTGACCGCCGCTTCGCGGGCACGCATGCGGTCGCTGGAAAACAGCGGTTCGCCGCAGGCGCGCACGGTCAACCTCCTGATCGACCGCCGTGAAAGGCTCATCGGCGCGCTGCTCATCGGCAATAATCTGGCCAACATCCTCGCGTCTTCGCTGGCGACATCGATCTTCCTCGAGTTGTTCGGGGCGCGCGGCGTCGCCTATTCGACGGCGGCGATGACCGTTCTGCTGGTCGTCTTCGCGGAGGTTCTGCCCAAATCCTGGGCCATTTCCAATCCCGACCGTTTCGCGCTGACCGTGGCGCCGCTGGTGCGCGCCTTCGTTCTCGTGATGGGCCCGGTATCCGTGCTTGTAAACATGATTGTCCGCTTCGTCCTGAAGCTGTTCGGCGTCAGCCTGCAACAGGGCCAGGCGCTGCTGCCGGCCATCGAGGAACTGCGGGGCACGGCCGAGGTCCTCCATCGCGAAGGCAGCTTCGTCAAGCAGGAGCGTGATCGCCTCGACGGGCTTCTCGACCTTTCCGAACTGGAAGTCTCCGACGTCATGGTTCATCGCACGCGCATGCTGTCGGTCAACGCAGACCAGCCGCCAGATCTGATCGTCCGCGAAATTTTGCAAAGCCCCTACACGCGGGTGCCGCTGTGGCGGGGCTCGATCGACAACATCGTCGGCGTCGTCCATGCCAAGGACATGCTGCGCGCGCTCAACGACGCCGGCAACGATCCGGCGAAGATCGAGATTCTCAAGGTGGCGACGAAGCCCTGGTTCGTGCCCGACACGACGACCCTGCAGGAACAGCTCAATGCCTTCCTGCGGCGCAAGTCGCATTTCGCCGTCGTCGTCGACGAATATGGCGAGGTCGAAGGCATGGTGACGCTGGAGGACATCATCGAGGAGATCGTCGGCGAGATCGCCGACGAGCACGATGTAGAGATGCAGGGCGTCAAGCAGGAGGCGGACGGCTCGGTGGTGGTCGAAGGCTCCGTGCCCGTGCGCGACCTGAACCGCGCGCTGGACTGGGACTTGCCCGATGAGGAAGCCACGACGATCGCTGGTCTGGTCATTCACGAAACCCAGACCATTCCCGACGAGAAGCAGGCCTTCACCTTCCATGGCATGCGCTTCATCGTCATGAAACGCGACAAGAACCGCATCACCCGCCTGCGGATCAAGCCGCTCGGCGATCTGGCGGCGCCTCTGATGGGCAGGAACCCCAAGCCATGAGCCGGCAATCCGAACGCTGCGTTTCCTGCGACTGAAGCATGACCCGTAAAATCGGATACCGGTTTTCCGATAGATCATGCTCGACAAAGAGATCGCGCCTGGAAACCGATCGTCTACGACGCCACGCCGCGGCGCGGCTGGCGCAGGTGCTTCACGCCGCGCAGTTCGACGAAATTCGTCGAAACCTCCCACACATGATCGCCATAGAGGAACGGTTCGAATGAGGCCGCGCCCTCGATCGGCAGCGGCACGATTTCGGCTTCCGCCCCCGGTTCGTAGAAGAAGGGAATGGAAAAGCGTTCGCGGTCCGGCGCGATGACGCGGTGCATGGTGGCGCGCACCTTGCCGCCCGTCCAGCGCTCCAGCAATTTCCCGAAATTGATGGCCAGCGTTCCCTCCACCGGCGGCACGTCGACCCATTCGCCGGAATGTTCCTGCGCCTGCAAGCCTTCGACGCCGTCGAGCGCCAGCAAGGTAACGAACCCGGAATCGACATGTGCCCCGCCGATCAGCGCGCGGCGCTCGCCCCCATGCGTCACGAAATGCTCGTCCGGGCGCTCAGCGTCCTGTTCCGGGAGGAAGGGATAGCGCGTCAGGCGCAGCGTCGAAACGCCATCCTCGAAGGCGGCGTCGAACACGGCTTCGTCGAGACCAAGGCCCCGCGCCAGCGAACGCATCAGCCCCGCGCCACTTTCTTCCATGGCCCGGTAATAGGCGGCGGCAATGGCCCGCCAGCCCGGTACAAGGCTTTCCGGCGGCAGCGGCGTCTCTTCCAGAAGCGGATCGTCCGTGCGGATGCGGCCGGGGCCATGCGCCATGTCGGGCCCGATATCGATGCCCTCCTTCTGCGACAGGGTCCCTTTCTGCAGAGGATACCAGCCGCGATAGACATTCGGTTTCGACTTGTCGAAATTCCACCGCCACAATTTCTGTTTCTCGGCGTCTGGAAGAGCGAATATCCTGAGCAGGTCGCGGCGCCGTTCAGGCGTCAGGAACTCCGCGCCGGGAAAGCCGGTGACGGTCATGAAGCCGATACCCGAGGCCGCCGCCATGACGGCCCGGTCGACATCGTCGCGGGCCTGGGAGGGTGCGCCGAACAACGGGGCAATGTCTATTCGCGGGATCATCTGAAGCTCCATGGTTTCCGGATCCTTACCCGATCGGCGGCCGGGCGAAAGGCACAGTTCGCAAAACCGCGCGGTCCAGGCCCGCCCGGGGCGCATTGATCATTGACGCGGGCATCGGCGAAATGGTTCTTCGGTCCGTCCGCGAGAAGAAGCGATGCCGCCCGACCGTAAGCGGCGCATGAAGGGGAGACCACGCCATGGACCAGAAAAACGCCGAGGCCCGCACAGCCGATTTCACCGGCCCCGAGCTTTGCCGGATGGAAGCGTATGAGGTGGTGGCGCTCTTGAAGAAGGGCGAGATTACATCGGGCGACCTTCTCGACGCCGCCTTCGAGCGCATCGCCCAGGTGGAGCCAGCCGTCAACGCCATGCCGACGCTGTGCGAGGCGCGCGCCCGCGCCGCCGCGAAAGACATCCAGGCCCACCAAAAGACCAACGACGGCGAACCGGGCTGGCTCGGCGGCCTGCCCATCGGCATCAAGGATCTGATGCCGGTGAAGGGAGTTCGCACCACCTTCGGCACACTCGGCTACAAGGATTTCGTGCCCGAGGAAAGCGATCCGCTGGTGGAACGGCTGGAGGCGCGCGGGGCGCTGGTGGTCGGCAAGACCAACACGCCGGAAATGGGCGCCGGAGCCAATACCTTCAACGCCATCTTCGGTATGACCCGCAACCCTTGGGACACGAGAAAGAGCGCCGGCGGTTCGTCTGGCGGCGCCGCCGTTTCGCTGGCGACGGGAGAAACCTGGCTGAGCCACGGCTCCGACCTTGCCGGCTCGCTCCGCACGCCCGCCGCCTATTGCGGCGTGGTCGGCCTGCGCCCGACGCCCGGTCGCGCCGGTGGCGGCAGCCCCACCAACGCCTTCGGCATCGAGAGTGTGCAGGGGCCGATGGCGCGCACCGTGATGGATGCGGCTCTCTTCCTCGACGCCATGGCGGGCTTCGACCCGCGCCAGGCGCTCTCCCTAGAAGCGCCGCGCCAGCCATTCCAGGAGGCGGTGAAGCGCGCCTCGCCGAAGGTACGCATTGCCTATGCGCCGGATCTGAACGGCTTCGCGCCGGTCGAAAAGGAAATCGACGAAATCATGCGCTCGGCGCTTGTGAAAGCGGAGAAGAACGGCGCCAAGGTCGCTGAAGCCTGCCCGGACCTGCCCGGCCTTTTCGAGACCTATGTGACGCTGCGCGCCATGGTCTGGGGCGCTGGAACCGGCCGTTCGCCCGAGCATGTGCGCAAGCATTTCAAGCGGACGCTGGCCGACAATATTGGCGTCGGGGAAACGCTGACGCCGACACAGATCTACGACGCGCAGATCAACCGCTCAATGCTCTACGACCGCATGCGCGTCTTCCTCGACCGCTATGACGTGCTCGCCTGCGCCGTGGTCGGTCTGGAGCCGACAATTGTGGAACAGGAATATCCGAGCCACGTCGCCGGCCAGCCGGTCGCCGATTATATCGACTGGCTGCGCTTTTCCTTTCTCGCCACCACGACGGCGCTGCCGGCGCTGTCCTTGCCCGCCGGGTTCACAAAATCGGGAATGCCGGTCGGCATCCAGTTGATCGGGCCGCCGCGCGGCGAGGCCAAACTGCTGGCGGTAGCAAAGGCGATCGAAGACGCCGTCGGATTTCGCGGCAGGACGCCGATCGACCCACGACAGAGATAGCCGCAAAAAACAGACGGAATATCTGCTACCCCACGAAAAAACGCCGCCGGTGATGTCCCGGCGGCGTTTGACGTATCTATTCGGGCAGGAACTCACCCCTGCGGTTGCGGCTCCATGCCGGGCTCTTCGCCGCCCTTCTTCTTGGGCTCCTTGCGACCGCCCGCCTTGGGCACCGCTGAACCGCGTGAGGTCGGCGTGTCGTCGCCCTGGTCGCGCGAGGGTTTCTGGCCGGCAAGAAGCTGTTTGATCTCCTCGCCAGAAAGGGTCTCGTATTCGAGCAGGCCTTCGGCAAGAGCGATCCAGTCCTTCTTTTTCTTGGTCAGTATCTGCCGCGCCGTCACATAGGCTTCTTCCGTCAGGCGACGCACTTCGGCGTCGATGATCTGCGCCGTCTCTTCCGAAACGTTCTGCGTGCGCGCCACCGAGTGGCCAAGGAAGACCTCGTCCTGGTTCTCGCCATACGCGACCTGTCCGAGCTTGTCGGAAAAGCCCCAGCGCGTCACCATGGCGCGCGCCAGCTTGGTCGCCTGATCGATATCGGATGCGGCGCCCGATGTGATGTTCTCCTTGCCGAACTTCATCTCCTCGGCAACGCGGCCACCCATCATGATCGCCAGCCGGGAGATCATGTATTTGTAGCTCATCGAATAGCGGTCGCCTTCCGGCAACTGCATGACCATGCCAAGCGCCCGGCCGCGCGGGATGATGGTCGCCTTGTGCAGCGGATCGGCCGACGGCACGTTGAGCGCGAGGATCGCGTGACCGGCCTCGTGGAAGGCAGTGAGTTCCTTTTCGGCCTGGGTCATGGCGGTCGAGCGGCGCTCGGCCCCCATCATGACCTTGTCCTTGGCGTCCTCGAATTCCGCCATCGTGACCAGCCGCTTGTTGCGCCGCGCCGCCATCAAAGCGGACTCGTTGACCAGATTGGCAAGATCCGCGCCGGAGAAGCCCGGGGTGCCGCGCGCGATGACCTTGAGATCGACATTTGGCGCCAGCGGCACGTTGCGCACATGCACCTTGAGGATTTTCTCGCGGCCGCTGACATCGGGATTGGGCACCACGACCTGACGGTCGAAGCGGCCCGGACGCAGAAGCGCAGGGTCGAGAACGTCGGGCCGGTTGGTGGCGGCGATGAGGATGATGCCCTCGTTGGCCTCGAAGCCATCCATCTCGACCAGAAGCTGGTTGAGAGTCTGCTCGCGCTCGTCATTTCCGCCGCCGAGGCCGGCGCCGCGATGCCGCCCGACCGCATCGATTTCATCGATGAAGATGATGCACGGCGCGTTCTTCTTGGCCTGCTCGAACATGTCGCGCACGCGGGACGCGCCAACGCCGACGAACATCTCGACGAAGTCGGAACCGGAAATGGTGAAGAAGGGCACATTGGCTTCGCCCGCGACCGAGCGCGCCAGCAAAGTCTTGCCCGTTCCGGGAGGCCCTACGAGCAGCACGCCACGCGGAATCTTGCCGCCAAGCCGCTGGAATTTTTGCGGGTCGCGCAGGAATTCGACGATTTCCTCGAGATCTTCCTTGGCTTCGTCGACGCCGGCCACATCGCCGAAGGTAATCCGGCCATGGGCTTCCGTCAGGAGCTTGGCCTTGGATTTGCCGAAGCCCATGGCGCGCCCGGAGCCGGACTGCATCTGGCGCATGAAGAATATCCAGACGCCGAGGATCAGGATCATCGGCAGCCACGACAAGAGAATGGACAGGATCGAGGAGGATCCGTCCGATTCCGGCCTCGCGGTGATGGTCACGCCCTTGTCTTCGAGCTTCTGCATCAAAGTCCCGTCGCCGGGAGGAGCGTAGGTCTGGAAGGACTGATTGTTATCGACGTAGCTGCCGCTGATGCGCGAACCCGCGATCGTGACCGATTTCACCCGGCCGCCGGATACATCGTGCAGAAAGTCCGAATAGGCCACCTGGTTCGACGCGCCACGCTGCTGCGGCGTCTGAAAAAGGTTGAACAGCGCGATCAGAAGAACGGCGATGATCGCCCACAGCGCCAGATTACGATAATTCGGATTCATCTCGTGTCCCGTGGGTGTCTTGGGAGGGAGCACCCGTCCAAATGAAGTTGTGCTCCTAACATAGGGAGACCGCAATACAATGCCAAGCACATCCCTTCGTTCAGGTTAAGCCTCATGCTGCTTTGCGGCAGGCCAGAACTGGCGCGGGGAACGGCGCTCCGCCAACCAGCTCCGTGACGGCTCGCGCCGGCGCGATGTCGAAGGATGGCAGAAAGCGCGACCACGGGCCAATCAGCGGCGTTGACACGGCCGCGCCAAGGCATTCCCCGCCGCGCCATAAGGCCGGTTCGGCGGCAAGCCCGGCACGCGCAAGGCTCAACGGAACATCTTCGACGGACCTGGCGCGTCTGCCGGCCTCGTCCACTCCAAATGGAGCGACCAGGACATCCCGTGAAGGCGCCTCTTCCAGCCAATGCCGGTCATCCCACATCATGGCCGCTTCACATATTGCAGCGGGCGGCAGGCCGCGCAATTCGCGGCGCAGGTAAATGCCGTCCCTGCGCCCGTCGATCGCCGTGCGCGACAATGTAGCGCGCGGACGCGGTTCCGAAAGTCGCTCGAAAAGTGCCGATGAGCGGGCGGCGTCGGCAAGCTGCTGCCTGCCGCCGACGACGGCCAGCAAGATGCGCAGGGCATAGACCGCCGCGTCGCGGTCGGATGCCGCGGCGAAATCACGATCCAATCGGTAAAGGCCCGCCGAAACCTTCTTCGCATGACGCGCGATCAGTTCCGCGGCGACTTCGCCGAGACGGATGCGCTCCCCGGCCGCAATCCGCATTTCGCCGGCCAGCGCGATGCGGGCCGCCGGAACGTCCGTCCCGCCGGCGAGCGCCCGCCGCGTACGGACCCGTTCATATTTGCGGTTGTCATTGGACGGATCCTCATGCCAGCCAACTTTTTCGGCTCGAAGAAAGGCGCGCAACGTCTCGCGGGCCACGTCGAGGAGCGGCCGGACGATCCAGATACGCCCATTGTAAAGGGTCGCCGGTGCAATGCCCGCCAGGCCGCGCCCGTCGCCGCGCCGCCGGCGCATCGCCACGGTCTCGAGTTGATCGTCGAGCGTGTGTCCGGCAAAGATGAGATCGGCGCCGGCATCGTCCGCCGCCTCGGCCAATAGCGCGTAGCGGGCTTCCCTCGCCGCCTGCTGCACGCCCGCGGAAGGCTTCCGCCCATCCCAGACCTTGGTCCGGTGTTCAATGCCCAGGCCGGCACAGAAATCGGCGACGGCCCTCGCCTCTTTCGCCGCTTCCGCGCGCAGCCCGTGATCGACGGTGACGGCGACAAGCTCGGTGCGCGGCCAATTGCCAGCGAGATAACGATTGAGAAGGAGCAGAAGCGCCAGGGAATCTCCCCCGCCAGAGACTGCCGCGACAACGGCGCGCCGGTCTGACAGGTTGAACGCGGCAAAACCGGCGGCCAATGCCGCCTCGCCGGACGTGCTTAGCACCCTGCGAGCGCCTGTTCCTGCTTGACCCGGTCCTTGAGGGCGGAGGAAGCATGCGGGTAGCGCTCACCGATCTCGTGATAGGTGCCGCAGGCGATATCCCGCTGGTTCATGGCTGAAAGCGAGATGCCGAGTTTGAGCAGCATGTCGGGGGCCTTCTTCGATTTCGGGTAGGTGCGGTTCGCGTCAAGGAATACCTGCGCCGCCTTGCGGTACTCGTCCTGGCCGAGCAGGGCCTCGCCAAGCCAGAAATGCGCATCGGCCGCGCGCGGATCGTCGGGATAGCGCTTGATGTGGGCGCGAAACCCGGCTTCTGCCGCCTTGTAGTCCCCCGACAGGACGAATTGATAGGAATTGCGGTAGAGCTCCTCCGGATCGTCGGTCGAGGGCAGCGAGGCGACAACGGTATTATCGTGCCCGCGCGCGCCGTTTCCGGATGCGGCATCGGGCGCTACGGTTTCGCCGACGGGATTGCCTTTGGAATCGAATTTAATGGTGCCGAAATTCTTGGGCGGCGCGCCGAGTGTCTGGCCGTTCGTATCGCCTTCCGCGACTGCGCCGCGAGATTCGGACACTTCATGGTCGGGCGCGTTGATGATGCTCTTGACGTCCGCGCCGGATGAACGGTCCCCCGATGAACTGTCCGAAGACTGCACGCGGGCAGTCTTTTCGCCGCTGTCGGCGCCCGCATCGCTGTGCTTCTTTTCAAGCTGCTCGAAGCGGAACTCGTCGTCCTGCTGCTGCTTGCGCATCTGGTCCTGCATCTGAATGATCTGGAAATTCAGATCCTCGACCTTGCCATTCAACTGCCGTATCTTCTCCTCGAGATCGTTGATCTGCGGCTCGCCTGCCTGAGCGAGCACGACCGGACCACCGGCATCGGGAGAATTTTGCGAAGCTCGGCGCGGTGTGGCAGCCAGAGGAATATTGAAAGCCAGCATCGTCGCCGGCGAGGAGGCATGAGCGGCGGAACCTGCTTCCCCGGCAATCAGCGGGGTGGAATAGGCAACCGCCAGAAGCGCCGCGCAGCCAAGTAATGTTTTAAGTTGCATTGGTCTCTCATCGAACGAAAGGCGCGGGCATATCCCCGCCCGCGATCTGAGCCGTATCACTGCGCGCCAGTTCGGCCAAATTTTGATTGGCCCCGCCCAAAAGGGAAAAAGCGGCCAATGACCGCTTTTTCACCCAACGACTGTGTCTTTTTTGTCGCGCAATATGTCGAGCGTTGGACGCTCTAGCTTCCCGCGCCATTGAGCACGGTGACCGCACGTCGATTTTGCGACCAGCACGAAATGTTATCGCAGGTCGCGACAGGCCGCTCCTTGCCGTAGGAAATCGTCTTCATGCGGTTGGCCGCGACGCCGCGCGATGCCAGGAAGTCACGCGTGGCGGCGGCGCGGCGGGCACCCAGCGCCAGATTGTACTCGCGCGTGCCGCGCTCGTCCGCATGGCCTTCCACCGTGATGGCGTAGTTGCCGTACTGGTTCAGCCAGCGCGCCTGCTTGGTCAGGGTCGCCTGCGCGTCCGGCCGGATGGACGAGGAGTCGGTATCGAAGAAAATCCTGTCGCCTACATTGACCGTGAAGTCCTGCGACGAACCGGGCGTGGCGCTGTTGGCGCTCAGGCCCAGATCGGCAGCGCTGTTGGGAACTTTCTTGGATGCGCAGCCCGCTACCATGAGGGTAGCGACAAGCGCGATCGCGATCGGGTTGAAGATATTGGCTGCGATACGGCGCATGATCGCCACTCCTTCGCATTTACGGGGTTTCATTGAGCAATCAGTAACCAAATTGCGGTTAACCGGCCCCCAAGAAACAAGGTTAATTTTTCGTTCGCGGCAGAAATAACATCCCGATTCGCCCCAAGGTCGGGTTTTGCGCGCAACCTATGCGAAATTGGGGCGGAAACACGGCCATACCAAGAATTGACGCCATCTTGTGCGTCGCGCGCTACTCAAGCAGCGGCGACCAGGCAGGATCGGAGGCAAAGCCCGGCGTCGGGATCTCCTGTTCATTGCGTCCGGTTAGATCGATCGTATGGAGCTTTGGACCGCCCGCTCCCGCCGCCGCGCTGAAATACATCAGCACTCTTCCATTGGGCGCCCAGGTCGGTCCCTCTTCCTCGAAATTGGAAGACAGGATGCGCTCGCCGGAGCCGTCCGTGTGCATCACTCCGATCTGAAACTCCCCGCCCGTCTGCTTGGTGAAGGCGATCAGATCGCCACGCGGCGACCATACCGGTGTCGAATAGGAGCCGTTGCCGAAGGAAATGCGGTGCTGGTTGGAGCCGTCCGCGCCCATGACATAAATCTGCGAATGCCCCGTACCGCCCCCCCGGTCGGAGGTGAACGTGATCTGGCTGCCATCGGGTGAATAGGACGGCGACGTGTCGATGGCGTCGGACGTCGTCAGCCGGGTCGTGTTGCGGCTTCTCAGATCCATGGTGAAGATGTTGGAATTGCCGTCGTCGCGCAGCAGGCTCATGATCACCTTCTGGCCGTCAGGCGAAAAACGCGGCGCGAACGTCATGCCGGGAAAATTGCCGACAAGTTCGCGTTGCCCGGTCTCGATCTGCAGCAGGTACACGCGCGGCTGGCCGCTTTCATAGGACATATACGTGATTTCCTGGCGATTCGGCGAAAAGCGCGGCGTCAGCGTCAGCGATTTGCCGTTGGAGAGATAGCGCTGGTTGGCCCCGTCCTGGTCCATGATGGCAAGCCGCTTGACGCGGTTGTTCTTGGGACCGGTTTCGTCGATGTAGACGATGCGCGTATCGAAATAGCCTTTTTCGCCGGTCAGGCGCTCATAGATCGCATCGGCAATGATATGCGCGACACGTCTGATATTGCCCTTGTTGGCGAAATATTGCTGCCCGATGAGCTGCTGCCCGGCGAACGTGTCCCAGAGCCGGAACTCGGCGCGCAACCTGCCATCCA
Organism: uncultured Alphaproteobacteria bacterium; assembly: GCA_963752795.1. Taxonomy (GTDB): domain Bacteria; phylum Pseudomonadota; class Alphaproteobacteria; order Rhizobiales; family Rhizobiaceae; genus Mesorhizobium_L. Next base: position 558,594 of record CAVVZH010000001.1, on the reverse strand, counting down.
CCTCCCGGGTAACCTTGCCGGTGACCAGCGCCTGCGCGTTGATGACCTTCCAGTCGTCGAAGCGCGGCGCGACATCCGGATTGGACACCTTTTCGATGAACGCCGCCTTGTCGATCGGCGCGAACAGGCCCGAACGCTGCAGATCGGCCGCCACGATGGCGGAAATCTGCGCGCCGTTCTCGTCGCCAGACAGGAAATCGGTGATGGCGATCGGCAACGGCGCGACATTGCCCTTGTTGACGTCGATTTCCACCAGGGCGCGGGCCGGCAGCGTGGCGCCGGCGATGCCGGCCGCCATGGCGACGGCAAGCAGGATGGTTTTCCAGAAATGCTTCATAAAGTTTAGCCTCTTTGATCTTCGTGCCGGGAGCCGTTCAGAACATATCGCTCGGGTCGAAATTGACGATGACGTCGGCCCACGCATCGTACTTGTCGGCGGGCAGCGTGTAGGGCGCGCAGCGCAGCACCGCCCGGCGCGCCGACTCGGCCGCCACCTGCCCGATTCCCCCGCCTCCGCCGCCGGAGACGATCTCCGGGCTTCCTTCGATACTGCCGGAGCGGTCCAGCTTGAACTTCACGGAGACTTTGAGATCACCGGCATCCTCGACGCCCGCCGGAACGTTCCAGCATTTTTCGATCTGGCCGCGCAGCGCGTCCATCTCGCTCTGTGACAGCTTCGATCCGCCGGTCGTGTGATCGGCGCCCAGCGACGCCTCCTGGGTTGAACGCTTGGCGCCGCCGCCGGAAGCCTTTTCCTTGTTCAGCAGAGCCGCGACCTTGTCGAGGGTGTCATCCTTCTCCTCGGATTTCGGTCTGGCCGCCTGCTGCACGGCCGGCTTGTTGGAATCCTTGCGCTCGGGCGCCTTGGCGGTTTGCGCCTGCGGCGGCTTCGGCCTTGCATCGGGAGCCGGCGCGGAATTGGGAAGCTTGGCGCTCTGCGCGTCGGGGTTTTCCGCGACAATCGTTTTCTGAACCGGATCGGGCTTCACGTCCTGCTTCGGTTGCGCTTCAGGCGTGACCTCTGTCGCCGGCACCGGCTCCGGCTTGGAGGCCGCTTCCTTCTGCGGTTCGGGCTTGGCCTTCTCAACAGGCTTGGCGACCGGCTCCGGCGATTTCGGCGGCGCGGCGGCTGCTGCGACCGGCTTCGGCCGTGCATCCGGCGTCGGCGGTGGCTTCATATCGACCTTGTTGTCACCGACTTCCTTCGCGTCGGCGACAATGTCGGGCCTGGTGGTCGGCTTCGGCGCCGATTTTTCCTTCTTCGGCGCCTTTTTGTCGCCTTTCTGCACCTGGGTTATCGATTGCACCGGAATAATGTCCACCGGCAGCGCTTCCACGTCGCCCGCCTCATACGGACGCGGCGCCGCCAGCGTGAACAGTCCGAAGACGATCAGCGCCGCGTGAAGAATGACCGATGTGGTGAGTCCGGTCTTCATCGAAAGACCACTACTGATCCTGTTCCTGCAGCGTCACGAGCCCGAGATTGCGGTATCCGGCGGAGCTGATGCGCGCCATGACCTTCATGACCGTTCCGTAGTCCGCCGTCTTGTCGCCGCGCACATAGATGCGCTCGTTATATCCGGCCTTGGCGATGGCCTGGAGCTTGGCCACGACTTCGTCGACCGGAATCTCGGTCTCCTGAAGGAAGACCTGGCCTTTTTCGTTGATCGAAACGGTGATCGGCTGCGTTTCCGAATTCAGCGCCTTGGCCTGCGTCTCCGGCAGATCGATGGGCACGCCCACCGTCAGCAGCGGCGCCGCCACCATGAAGATGATGAGGAGAACCAGCATCACGTCCACGAAGGGCGTGACATTGATCTCCGCGATGAGGCCGTGATGCCTGCCGCGCCGCCTGTGGCCGCGCGCCCCACGTCCTTGCTGGCCTACTGCCATTCCCATGGGTCAATCCTTGTGGGCGCGACGCTCAGGCCGCGCGCTGTTGCGCTACTTTCTCATCGATTTGGCGCGAGAGTATGGCGGAGAACTCGTCGGAAAAGCCTTCCATGCGCACGCCGAGCTTGCTCGCATCGGAGGAAAGCTTGTTGTAGGCGATGACAGCGGGAATGGCCGCCAACAGGCCGATCGCCGTGGCCAGCAAGGCTTCGGCGATGCCGGGCGCCACCACCGCGAGACTGGTCGATTTCGAGCCGGCGATCGCCTGGAACGATGTCATGATGCCTACCACGGTGCCGAACAGGCCAATGAAAGGGGCTGCCGATCCGATCGTCGCGAGAAACCCGAGACGCCCCTCCAGCCCTTCCATCTCGCGCGTCAGCGCCAGGTCCATCGCCTTGTCGATGCGCGACTGCAGGGCGAGCGGCGATTTGGCGCCTTTTTCGAAACTCTTCTTCCATTCGCGCATGGCGGCGATGAAGATCGATCCCATCCCGCTTGTCTTGCGGTCCGAGAGCGTCCGGTAAAGGTCCTCGAGTGACTGGCCCGACCAGAAGATCTGCTCGAAACGGTTCAGCGCCACGCGCATGCGGCCATAGGAGATGACCTTGTCCACGATGATCGCCCATGTCCAGATCGAAGCGCATAACAGCCCGATCATGACCAGTTTCACGACCCATCCGGCGTGCCAGAAAAGAGCCCAGATCGAAACTTCCGAAACCGGCGAGGCAAGCGTGAGGGTATCCATATCCAACTCGTCCTTAACGATCGTTCAGGCGACACCTCATCCCTGCGTCGCCTCGAAACAGTTCGTGTCTCGATAGAATGATGGCGCCGATCCCCCGTAAGCGCCTGTCACGGCCTTGTCCGGGGCAAATTTGGTCAAAGGAAGGCGGGCCAATTCCTTAGAAATTTCACAGCCATCTTCATGATTGGTTATGGTTAAGGATGCGTTAGTATCGGGGGGGAATGTGGCGCCGTGTCGTCATGTCGCGGTGCCCTGCGGCATGAAAACATCCACCCACTCCTTCGGAAAGCGCCGGGGACGACCGCCCTCGCCGATGATCGCCGCTTCGACCTTGGCGTCGACCAGCGCCGTTTCGCCCCGTCGGATGCGTTGTTCCATGAAGATGCGCGCGCCCGAAACATTGGACGTGCGCGTATCGATGGTCAGGACATCGTCGATCCTGGCCGGCGCGTGGAAGACCAGTTCCATCCGACGCACCACCCAGACCATCTTCTCGCCATGCTTGCCGTCGGCGAGTTCGGTGTGATGAACACCGGCGAGCCGCAGGAAGTCCGAGCGGCCACGTTCGAAGAATTCGAGATAACGGGCGTGATAGACGACGCCGGAAAAATCGGTGTCGGCGAAATAGACTCGCGCCAGCAGCCGATGACCTGAGGGCGTGAGTTCGCCGGCGAGACAGCCAGCAAGATTTTCGGGCTCAGACATGGGGCCGTCCCGTTCTTCCGCGGGGGCCAACGTATAGTGCGATCATCCGCGGGGTCCCTCTTCCTGAAAGAGGTTGATCTGAGCCTGTGTCAGGTCGCGCGGTGCTTCGAGCCCGAGATGCCGCCACGCATTGGCGGTGAGCAGCCGCCCGCGCGGCGTGCGCTGGATGAAGCCTTGCTGGATCAGATAGGGTTCGATGATGTCCTCGATCGCATCGCGTGGCTCGGAAAGCCCGGCGGCGATGGTTTCGACGCCGACCGGGCCACCGCCGAAATTATGCGCGATCATGGAAAGATAGCGCCGGTCGAGCTGGTCGAGCCCCAGCGCGTCGACTTCAAGTCTTGAAAGTGCTTCGTCGGCGACCGCGCGCGAAACATGATCCGCTCCGGCGACCGTGGCGAAATCGCGCACGCGCCTCAAAAGCCGGCCGGCGATGCGCGGCGTGCCTCGCGCCCGCCGGGCAATTTCCAGGGCGCCATCCTCGCCAAGCGGCAGGCCGAGAATGCGCGCGCCCCGGCGCACGATCTCGTGCAACTCCTCGACGGTATAGAAATTCAGCCGGATCGGGATGCCGAACCGGTCACGCAGCGGATTGGTGATGAGGCCGGCGCGGGTGGTCGCCGCGACCAGCGTGAACGGCGCAAGGTCGATCTTGACGGAACGCGCCGCCGGTCCCTCGCCGATGATGAGATCGAGCTGGTAATCCTCCATCGCCGGATAGAGGATTTCCTCGACGGCCGGGTTGAGCCGGTGGATTTCGTCGATGAAGAGCACGTCGCGCTCTTCCAGATTGGTGAGCAGCGCCGCCAGATCGCCGGCCTTGGCGATGACCGGCCCCGAGGTCGAGCGGAAATTGACGCCCATCTCGCGCGCCATGATCTGCGCCAAGGTGGTTTTTCCCAGGCCGGGCGGCCCGACGAAAAGCACATGGTCGAGCGCCTCGCCCCTGCCCTTGGCGGCTTCCACGAAGACCTTCAGATTGGCGCGCGCCGCCGCTTGGCCGATGAATTCGTCGAGCGTCCGCGGGCGCAGCGACGCCTCGACGTCCTCGCCGCGTTTGTCGCCGGAGACGAGGCGGGGCGCAAGACTCATGCGAGAAGTTCCATGGAAGGAACGCGACGCGCGGCGCGGCGATCGAACGTCACTGTTCGCACGCATCCCATCCTTTCCGCGGACCATGCGATCAGATGATCGGCAAGTTGTGATCGCGCCGAAGCCGGCTTGTCGAGAAGGGCGACGAGTTCGTCACCATGCTCCAGCAAGAAATCGTCGCTGGCGAGCAGGCTTCGCACCAAGCGCTCGACAACATCCTTCGAATAGCCGAGGCGCCGCCTGAGGAGCCATACCGTTTCCGCAAGTACAATTGAACTGACGAAGGCCGGATCGCTTGCTGTCCGTTCCGCGAAAAAGGCCCGCGCTATCCCGTTCTGCCGTTCGTCATCCGGAGCAACGAGCCGAACAAGAACGTTTGTGTCGACGCCGATCAATCGATGCCCTCATGCCATTCGCGCTTGATGCGCTCGTCATCCTCGGCGACAGCGTCCATGATCGCTTCGTCGATCTCTTCGATGCCCAATGATTTGCCCGAAGGTGGCGGCCCCAATATGCCGGCAAGATCGACGGCCCTGAGCTTGCGAGGCTTTACGATTGCTTTATCGCCCTCAATCGTCCATTCGATTCGGGCGCCTTGCTCCAGCCCCAACTTGTCGCGTACCTCCTTCGGTACGGTGGTCTGGCCCTTGGATGTCATGCTGCCGATCATACCCATGGCATGCTCTCCTTACTTTCCCATTGTAGTAAGGAGAATTGGGCCGATCAAGGACGTCACCGCGCCAGTTCCTTCAGCCCGAGCCGGATCAGCTTGGCCGAATCCGCGCCCTCTCCCGCAGTTCTTCATGGCGGCGGCGATGGCATTGGCGGCAATGTCGCGCGAATAGCCGAGATTGGTGAGCGCGGAGACAGCATCGGCCACCGGCGCCGGGGCGACGCCGTCTCCGAGTTCCTGCTTGAGCCCGATCGTGCCGGAAGCGGAGCCGGCATAAGCCGGCGCCTTGTTCTTCAATTCGGTGACGATGCGTTCAGCGACCTTCTTGCCGACGCCTGGCGCGCGGCTGACCATTGCGATGTCGCGCAAGGCGATGGCGTTGGCGAGATCGGCGGGCGAAAGCGTCGACAGGACGGCCAGCGCGACCTTTGCGCCAACGCCCTGCACATTGTTCATCAGGAGGCGGAACCATTCCCGCTCGAGCGCCGAGGCGAAACCGTAAAGCCGGATCGCGTCCTCGCGCACATAGGTTTCGATGAAAAGTTCCGTGGCCTCCCCCGTGCCCGGCATGGCCGACAGCGTTCGCAGCGGGCAATAGGCGACATAGCCGACCCCGTGGACGTCCACGACGCAGTAATCCTCGCCGATTTCGTCGACGACGCCCTTCAGCTTGCCGATCATGCTTTGGTTCCCAACGGATGGGTTTCCGGGCTGAGGATATTCAAATTGGGGAAATATGACCGATAGCGCCCCTGATCCCGAGTCAGCAGGCGATAGCCGCCGACCAGCGCGTGGGCTCCGATCAGGAAATCGGGCAAGGTCCTTTCCCGCTGTCCACCGCGCAGACGATAGAGGCTGTGGGCGTTCCCGGCCGGATAGGCGGCATCGAACGGCAGATCTTCCCGCTGCGGATTTAGCCAATCGAAAGCGCGAGCCAACGCGCCCTCGCTGATGGTCGGCCTCGAGAGTTCCGCCCATACGATCGCACTGAAAACGATTGGCCCCTCATCAAGCGCCAGCTTGAGAGCCCTAAGGGACCAGAAGCGCGCCTCGATTTCGATCGGGCCGAGAATATCTATGAGAACGGTGGTATCAACGAGGGTCGAGATCGTCACGCCGGCCTCGCAGCCAATCCACATATTCCTTGCCGTCCATCCCCATCGTGTCGAAAGTACCGGCAACGCTCGCCGCCCATTCTTCGAACGTCCTTGCTTTCGTCGAGGCGGAATTGGCTTCTACTTTTTCAAGCAAGACGCCTACGGCGCGCTCCACGAAGTCAACTTCGCTGCCCGGTCTTATTCCCAGCCGGTCCCGAATAGGTTTCGGGATCGTGACTTGTCCTTTTTCGGTAACGCGCATGGTAATACCTCAGCGGTAATACCTAGTGGGCTAACCGGAACAAGTCAAGAACAATTTGGTCCGCTCAGCCTGGGATCGCGGCCAGCCGTCCGACCACGCTCTGCCTGTGATGGACATGGCAGATGGCGATGGCCAGAGCATCGGCGGCGTCGTCCGTATCGAAACTGGCGCGCGGCATCAGCACTTTCACCATCATGTGGATCTGCTTCTTGTCGCCATGGCCGACGCCGATCACCGTTTTCTTGATGGCGTTGGGCGCATATTCCGCGACCGCGAGGCCCGCGAGCGCCGGCACCAGCATGGCGACGCCGCGCGCCTGGCCGAGTTTCAGGGTGGCGGTTGCATCCTTGTTGACGAAGGTCGTCTCCACCGCCGCCTCGTGCGGCGCGTATTCGTGAAGCACGGCGGCAAGACCGTCATGCAACTGCCTCAGCCGCGACGCCAGCGCCGCCTTGTCGTCGGAGCGCACAGTGCCCGCGGCAACAAAGCGCAGCGAATTGCCGAGCGTTTCGACCACGCCCCAGCCGGTCCGCCGAAGCCCCGGATCAATCCCGATGATGCAAATCGCAACCGCCATGGCTCACCTTAGCGCGATCGCCCGTCAGAATGACATCCCGGCAAATGGCTGCAGGGACAGAGGCGGGCTGGTGCAAGACCGGCGCCCTCGATAAAGGATGGGCGGTCATGGTGGGCCATCCGTTGCAGTTTCCGGCTTTCGATACGACCTTCTTCACGCTGCTCGTCGTTGTGGCGATATCGGGCACGGTACGGGGCTTCGCCGGTTTTGGCGCGGGCATGATCTTCATGCCGGTCGCCGCCTCCCTGGTCGGTCCGAAGATCGCGGTCATCATATTGTGGCTCATCGACACGCTGCCGACATTGCCGATTCTCTTGCCCGCGCTTCGGCAGGTGCGCTGGAAAACGGTCCTGCCGGTGATCGCCGGATACGCCCCGGCACTGCCGTTTGGCATCTGGTGGCTGATTGCGGGCAATGTGGAATTGCTGCGCTGGGCGATCTCCGCCGCCGTTCTGGCCGCCGTTTCCGTCCTATGGGCCGGTTGGCGCTACAGCGGCGAGCGGTCGCCATTCATCGCGGCCGGCGCCGGCGTCTTCTCGGGCGTTATCGGCGGCGCCACTCAGCTTTCGGGTCCGCCGGTACTCGTCTACTGGTTGTCGGGCGACATGCCGGCATGGCAATTCCGCGCCAACGCCATCGTCTTTTTCTTCATGACCACCATTCTGTCGGGATCTGGCATGGCGGCCGGAGGGCTTTTCACGCTACGGGCGGCCACCTATGCCGTCCTTTACGTCCCCGTCTACGCCCTGGGAATCTATGTCGGGCAACGTTTCTTCCCGCGCGCCAGCGAAAGGGCTTTCCGCGCCATCGCCTTCGGGCTGATCCTGTTCGCCGCTCTATCGGGCCTGCCGCTTTTCGATGGCGTTTTGCGCGGCGGATAGCCCGTCGGGGATCAGCCGCGCGCGAAAACGGTATTCAAAAGCATGATCTGATCTGAAACCGGATTGGTCTGGCGGCGCCCGCCTGCTTCGTCCAGCACGTCTCCGGAGCCATAGATCTCCTCGTCCATGCGCCGAACCACCGCCTGCAAGCGAAGCGAGCGGACAACGATTTCCTTGAACGCCGCCGGCAATTCCGCCCAGCCCGGCGCATCTTCATGCGCGGACGCCGTGTCGAGGCGCACCTTGGTTTTCTCCGACGCGACCTGGTCGCGGGTCATCTCGCCGGAATTGGCCGCCCGCTGCAACAGCAGCCAGGACGCGATCTGCATCAGCCGTGTGGTCAGGCGCATCGATTCGGCCGCATAGAGCGTGGCGGTGACGCGAGACATCTTCTTGGCTTCGGCTCGCCCTTCGCCGTCCAGATATTCAGCCGCCCGCTCCACGAGGCCCATGCCTTCATTGTAAAGCGGCTTGAAGCGCTGCGAAAAAACGCGGCGTTCGGCAAGGTTGATAGTCTTGGCGTCCGCCTTTTCAGGTTCGCCCATATGTTCCGTCCCTCGCTTGATCCCTGCAACCGGCCACCGATCAAACCCGCCTGGGTCCCACCGGTTCCGTGAAACATCCAGCATGCGGACTCGCCATCGCGAACGCAAGCTCATGTTTAACAAAAGGTTAATACCCACAGGCGTCGAAAAATGCGAGCCGCGGAACGCTCGTCGGAACGAAAAAAAAGAGCCGCGAAAAAGCGGCTCTCAGGAGTTTAACAGGGAGGCGTCAAACAAAGTGGCTCCAACCACTCGGTAAGAATCCAGATGACTGGATGCACATAGTAAACGCCCGTAAAGCTTAATGATGGGTTAACGAACCACCGGGTTCTTGTAGAAGATTTGATTTTTGCGTCGGCGCTCCGTTCACTACGGCCCCATCCTCATACGCCCTTCGCCATTTCCCTCAGCACGAATTTCTGGATCTTGCCGGTCGAGGTTTTGGGGATTTCCGCGAAAAGAATCGCTTTCGGGCATTTGAACCGGGCCAGCAGCGCACGGCAATGCTCGATGAGTTCCGCCTCCGTGGCCGTCTTCCCGGGCTTCAGCTCGACATAGGCGATCGGCGTCTCGCCCCATTTTTCGTCCGCCCGCGCAACGACCGCGCAGGCCGAAATAGCGGGATGCTTGTAAAGCGCCTCTTCGACTTCGATCGACGAAATGTTCTCGCCGCCCGAAATGATGATGTCCTTGGAGCGGTCCTTGAGCTGGATATAGCCGTCCCCGTGCAGGACGCCGAGATCGCCGGAATGGAACCAGCCGCCGGCGAAGGCTTCGTCGGTCGCCTTCTTGTTCTTCAGATAGCCCCTCATGACGATGTTGCCGCGAAACATCACCTCGCCGATGGTCTCGCCATCGGGCGGCGTCGGCCCCATCGTTTCAGGCTCCATAACCGTCAGGCCGTCGAGCGCGGCGTAGCGCACGCCTTGCCGCGCCTTCTTTCCCGCCTGACTGGCCTTGTCGAGGTGATCCCAGTCGCGGTGCCACTCGTTGACCACCGCCGGTCCATAGGTCTCGGTCAACCCGTAGAGATGCGTGACGGCGAAGCCGGCATCGGCCATGCCCGAAAGCACCGATTCGGGGGGCGGCGCGGCGGCGGTGTTGAACGTCACCACCTGCGGAAACTCGCGCTTGTCCTCAGCGGCGGCATTGATCAGCGTCGACATGACGATGGGCGCGCCGCACAGATGCGTGACGCCGTGATCGGCGATGGCGTCATACATCGCTTTGGCCCTGACCCAGCGCAGGCACACATGCGTGCCGGCCTGCACGGCGAGCGTCCACGGAAAGCACCAGCCATTGCAGTGGAACATCGGCAGCGTCCACAGATAGACCGCGTGCTTGCCCATGCCGGCATGGATCGTGTTGGCGTAGGCCATCAGCGCCGCGCCGCGATGATGATAGACGACGCCCTTGGGATTGCCTGTCGTGCCGGATGTGTAGTTCAGTGAGATCGCGTCCCATTCATCGTCCGGCATCGACCATGCGAAATCCGGGTCGCCTTCGGCGAGCAACGCCTCGTAGTCGAGCGAACCGATCCGGCTTCCTTTCGGATAGGGCGCGTCGTCGGCATATTCAGGATCGTCGAAATCGATGACCAGCGGCTTTACACTGGCCAGAGCCAGCGCATCGGCCATGACGCCGGAAAATTCGGTGTCGACGATCACGATCTTTGAATCGGCGTGATCGAGTTGGAACGCGATGACGGCGGCATCGAGCCTGGTATTGAGCGAATGCAGCACCGCCTTCGTCATCGGCACGCCGAAATGCGCCTCAAGCATCGGCGGCGTGTTGGCCAGCATCACAGTGACGGTATCGCCCTTGCCAACGCCGCGCCTGGCCAGCGCCGAGGCCAGCCTTCGCGAGCGGGCATAAAACTCGCGGTAGCTGACCCTGAGCGAGCCATGGATGATGGCGGTAATTTCTGGATAGACTTTCGCCGCGCGTTCCAGAAAGGAAAGCGGCGTCAGCGGCTGGTAGTTGGCCGCGTTCTTCTCGAGGTTCTGTTCGTAAGGGTTCGACATCACTTCCTCCGGCATGGCTGGCGTTTAGACCATGACGCTGTCATCTGGAAGCGTCCCGGACAGATCGTCTGTTACCAGATCTCCCCCACGCCATCCCAGATCAACTTCAGCGAGAGCAGGAACACCAGCGCGTAGGTGATCGGATAAAAGATTTCCGCCCGCATTCGTTTTATGATGGCGGCGCCGGCAATAGTCGCGATGATCGCCACCGGCATGAGCGCGGCCGCCGCCTTCAAATTGCTCGTATCGAGTTCGCCGAGGGCGAAATACGGGATCAGCTTCACCGCGTTCATGGCGGCGAAGAAGACGACGCTGGTTGCGGTATAGAGCCTGGGATTCTGGCGCAGCGGCAGCGCATAGACCTGATAGGGCGGCCCTCCGGCATGGGCGACGAAACTGGTGAACCCGGAAAGCGTGCCCCAAAACGCACCCGCCACCGCATTATGGGCATGCGGCTTCTCGCGCCCGGCATATTTCTGCCAAAGCCAGCGCGCCACGAAACCAAACGCCACGAGCCCCACAATCAGCTTCACCGCGGCTTCCGTGACGATTGCCGCGGTCAACCACCCGATGCCGATGCCGAGAAGTGCGCCGGGCATCATGTGGCGAAAGGTTTGCCAGTCGCGGTCGGCGCCGCGCCAGGCCCAGAGGGCGGCGATGTCCATGAGCACGAGGATGGGAAGCAGGATCGCCGCCGCCTGCACGGGAGGGATGGCGAGCGCCATCATCGGGACGCCGATGACGCCAAGCGCGCCGCCAAAGCCGCCCTTGGAGAGGCCGACCAGCGCAACGGCCGGAATGGCGACGGCATAGAAGATGGGATCGTGAAGCAACGGAATCATGGAAGGGGCAAGCCGGGCGGGAGGGGTTCGGACTGGATAAACCAGAAACGGCAGCGAAGCGACACTTGACCATGACGTTCTTGTCTTGGAACCGGCCGATCGGCAAGGCGCTCCTCATTCCTCCTTTGCGGCGACAGGATTCTGCCCCTGTCGCGAACCGACGATAATTTCGCCGTCGCCCCTGTCGATGTGCAGACGCCCGGCTCCGATACTCAGCCGCACGAGGCGATATTTCGTCAGGTAGCGAAGCGCGACAAGGGCCGCGGCAAAGCCGGCCATCGCTCCCACGCCCAAGGACCAGCGCGGCCCGAACCGGTCGGCGATCCAGCCGACGACGGGCGCGCCCAGGGGGGTGCCCCCCAGCGCTATGGCCATGCGAAGCGCGATAACCCGCCCGCGCATGACCGGTTCGGTCGATAACTGCATCAGGCTGTTGGTCGAGGTCGAGAAGGTGAGCGCCGATGCGCCGATGACGACAAGAGCGCCGCCAAAAAGCCAGTAATTGGGCATGATGGCGGCAAGCGCCAGCCCAATCCCGAACAGCAGCGCGCTGGACATCAACAGGGTAAACGTCGGCGTCTTGCGGCCGGCGGCGAGCAGAGCGCCGGAGACCGTCCCGATCGACATGACGGACATCAGCAGGCCATATCGGCCAGCGCCTCCATGAAAGACCTTGACCGTCATCGTCGAAATGAAAATCGGGAAATTGAGACCGAATGTGCCGATGAGGAAGAGCATCAGCAGGATGGCCTTGAGATCCGGGCGGTTCCAGACATAGCGAAATCCGGCCACAAGGCTGCCGGGCGCGCGCAGCGCTCTCTCGCTTGGATAAAGTTGGCAGACGCGCAGAAATCCCAGCGAACAGAGCACCGCCAGGAAGGAACCGGCATTGATGATGAAAACCCATCCCGGTCCGACGGCGGCGATGAGGCTGCCGGCGACCGCGGGTCCGATCATGCGCGCGGCGTTGAAGGACGTGGAATTCAGCGCCACGGCATTTGGCAAATCCGCGTCGCCGACCAGTTCCGCGACGAATGTCTGGCGGGCCGGAGCGTCGAACGCGGCGGTACAGCCCTGCAGGAACGCGAAAAGATAGACATGCCAAAGCTGGACGTAGCCGCCCAGCGTCAGCAGGCCCAGCCCCAGCGCCAAAGTCCCCATCGTCGCCTGGGTGGCGATCAGAAGCTTCCGGCGATTGAGGTAGTCGGCGGCAAACCCGCTCCACGGCAGCATGAGCATCTGGGGGCCGAACTGCAGCGCCATCACCACGCCGAGGGCCGTCGCATTGCCATGGGTCAGGTAGGTAAGGACGATCCAGTCCTGCGCGATGCGCTGCATCCACGTTCCGATATTGGATACGAACGCCCCGCAGGCCCACAGCCGGTAATTGAAGTTACCCAGCGAACGGAATGCGTCGGTCGGCCAAATGCTCATGCGCGGCCGGGAAAATGAAGCGGAATCATTTTTGGGCCATCTTCTCGAGAAGGCCGATGATCTCCGCGGCCGTGCCGGTCTCGCCCAGTCGGGGAAAGATGCGCTCGATGCTATTGGCGTGCGCTTCCATGCTCATGTCCGTCATGGCGTCCGTCGCCAACACGACATTGAAGCCCAGCTCATGGGCGAACCGCGCCGTCGATTCGACGCCGGCGCTGGTGGAGACGCCGGCGAGCACCACCTGAGTTACGCCCAGCTTCTTCAAATGCTCTTCAAGATCCGTATGGGTGAAAGCGCCCCATGTGCGCTTGGTCACGACATGATCTTCCGGCTGACGGCCCAATTCGGGAACGAGTTCGGCCCAGTCCGCCGGGAACTCGCCACTCATGCGAGGCTGCTGCGTTCGTCCGGGCGCCATGCCGGTGACATTGACCAGCACGACAGGCAGGCGATTTTTGCGGAAGGCAGTGGCAAGCTCGCTTGCTCGTTTGAGCACATCGCCAGCAGGATGGACAGTAGGATAAGCGACGATCCCTTTCTGCAGGTCGATGATGATAAGAGCGGTCTTCGCATCGAGCGTGGTGACGGGCATTCTTGTCTCCTGTTTTTAAAATGGCGGCGATGTTTCAGGCGCTCCGCCGAACGCGGCGCTGGTCGAAAGAGGTCGCGACTTGGCCGTTACGGTTCCTGACGCTCCACGAGGCGCTCGAGCAGCCCGATAGCGCCGGCGAGTTGCTCCTGTTCCGCCGGCGAAAGCCTGGCTTCGATGGACCGGAACAGCCAATCCTCACGCGCCGCGCGACCCGCCGCGATCCACTCGCGGCAGTCGTCCGTAATGGACAGGATGGTCTTGCGTCCGTCCGCCGGATCCGGGGTGCGATAAACGAGGCCGATTTCCTCCAATGAGCAGATCGTGGCGCCCATGGATTGCGGCCGCACGCCTTCGACCGATGCCAAATCGGTAATCGTTATGGGACCGTCGCGTTCCAGCCGCAGCAAGGCCGACTTTTGCGACCAGGTGAGGTCGCCGGGATCGGACTGTTCGCGCAACCGTCGGCGCAGCTTGCCGAGGAGAACGCGAAGCTGGGAGGCTATCGCCGAGGCGCGCGACGCGCTTTTCTCATCAGGACCATCGATCATGCCCCACCCTACTATCTACGAAGGAAAACTACAAAGTCTATCTTCCTATTTTTCGAATCCGTGGCTTGCCGGAGCGGACGACCGGTTCCCGCTCTCATCCCTCCGCCTGTTCATGGGCGGCGCTTTGCTCTATGCCGCATTGCAACCATTTTCGCCCGGCAAGGGATCAAAGCATGAGTGAAACACCGCCACCCAACCGCTGCCGCATCGTCCTGATCGCGCCACGGATAGCGGACGTATCGGAACTGGCGTCAGCGATCGACCGCGCGACGGCCGGCGGCGATGTCGCATCCCTCATGCTGCCCGCATTCGACGACGATGAAGCGATCTTCCAGAAGCGGGCCGAAGCCTTGGTTCCGATCGTTCAGGCCCGCAATGTCGCCGTGATGATCGCCGGCGACACGCGCGTCGCCGGCCGCGTCGGCGCCGATGGGATTTACATCGACGGCCGCAAGGACGAACTTGCCGAGGCGATCGAGAAATTCCAGGGAAGCATGATGGTCGGCGCCGGCGGGGCAAAGACGCGCGACGACGCGCTCGAGCTCGGCGAGACCCGGCCCGACTATCTCTTCTTCGGCCGTTTCGGCTACGACAACACCCCCGCGCCGCATCCGCGCAATCTGTCGCTTGGGCGGTGGTGGGCCGAAATGATAGACCTGCCCTGCATCGTCATGGGCGGCAGCGATATCATGTCCGTGGAGACGGTTGCGGCGACGGGGGCGGAGTTTGTCGCGCTCTCCAGCGCCATTTTCGCCGAAGGCGCCGATCCCGGAGAGAGGGTGGCCAAGGCCAACGCGCTTCTCGACGCCACGGCGCCGGGCTTTGCGGGCTAAGTAATGGCAAGGCGTCGGCATCTCATGAAAATTGCCGCCCTGTTTCTCGTCCTGGCCGCGCCATGGGCGTACGCGGCCGAAGGCGACCGCGTCACCAATCAGGCACCGGACGTCAATCCCAGGCGTTTCGGCCAGGAGCCAGCCGATGAGGCCTTCGGCGCCTTTCAGCGTGGCCTTTACATCACCGCGCTCGATCTTGCCCTGCCCCGCGCCGAAAAGGGGGATTCGGCGGCCCAGACCCTGGCGGCGGAGATTTATGCGCGCGGGCTGGGCGTGCCGCGCGACGAGAAAAAGGCGGCCGATCTCTACGCCAAGGCGGCCGCGCAGGGCGTACCGGCGGCGCAATTCCAGTATGCGCTTCTGCTTCTCGACGGCCGCGTCGTGCCGAAGGACGAGAAGCGTGCCTTTTCCCTGATGAAGGACGCGGCGGATGCCGGCAACCGGCTCGCCGCCTTCAATTACGCGCAGATTCTCGTCGAGAAGAACCCCGGCGCGGAAGGTTTGGAAAAGGCATACGACTACTATCAGAAGGCGGCCGAGTCCGGTCTGCCTGACGCCGAATATGCGATGTCGCAAGCATTCGCCAATGGCGTCGGTGGCAGGGCCAAGGACGACAAGAAGGCGCGCGCCTGGCTGCTGAAGGCGGCCCGGCAGAATTACGACACGGCCGAACTCGATCTGGGTACATGGCTTGTCGAAGGACGCGGCGGCCCGGCTGATCTGGAGGGAGGCTTTCACTGGCTGAAACAGGCCGCGGAAGGCGGCAATGTGGCGGCCGCGAACCGCCTTGCTAAGCTTTACGCCAATGGCATCGGCGTCAAGGCCGACAAGGTCGAGGCCGGTGCCTGGTACGTGCTGGCGCGGCGCGCCGGGTTGAATGATCCGGAAATGGACATATTCTTCAGCGGCCTGTCGGAAGACGAGCAGAAGCAGGCAATCGAGCGCGCCAACACGCTGCGCTGAACGAAACGCCGTCTTCGCCGGCCGGCTTCTCTTGCCTCTCTCGTCGATTTGTGGTCTTGAAGCGCCGAAATTGTCCGGAAATTGCATCCGGGCCTTCCAGTCACATCGAAAGCTCCACCATGGCCAAGATCAACGGCAACGAAATCCGTCCCGGCAATGTCATCGAACATGATGGCGGTCTCTGGGTCGCGGTAAAGACGAACGCGGTGAAACCCGGCAAGGGCGGCGCCTACAATCAGGTCGAACTGAAGAACCTGATCAACGGCACCAAGCTCAACGAACGCTTTCGCTCGGCCGAAACCGTCGAGAAGGTCCGCCTCGAGCAGAAGGATTTTTCCTTCCTCTACGAACAGGGCGAGGCGCTGGTATTCATGGACACGGAAAGCTACGAGCAGCTCGAACTGCAGAAGGACTTCGTCGGCGACCGCGCCGCTTTTCTTCAGGACGGCATGATGGTGACCGTCGAACTCTATGAGGAGAAGCCGATCGGCATCGCCTTGCCCGATCAGGTGACGCTGGAGATCACCGAGGCCGACCCGGTGGTCAAGGGCCAGACGGCAGCCTCTTCCTACAAGCCGGCGGTCCTTGAAAACGGTGTCCGCGTCATGGTGCCGCCCTTCATCTCCGCTGGCGAGCGCATTGTCGTCGACACCAACGAACTGACCTATTTGCGCCGCGCCGACTGACAAAATCTGGCAGTAGGTATTCGGCAGTGGGCAATCGGGCACGACTGCCGACCTGCCGAGCTCCCGACTGCCCCAAGCTGAAGGCGAAACTCCATGGCCCGCTCCGCATTGCTCAACGTCATGGTCCAGGCGGCCACCAAGGCCGGGCGCTCGCTGGCGCGCGATTTCGGCGAGGTGCAGAACCTGCAGGTCTCGATGAAAGGGCCCGGCGACTATGTCAGCCAGGCCGACCGCAAGGCCGAGGAAATCATCCATTCGGAGCTTTCGCGCGCCCGCCCCGGCTACTCGTTCCTGATGGAGGAGCGCGGCGTCGTCGAAGGCAGCGACGACCAGCATCGCTGGATCGTCGATCCGCTCGACGGCACCACGAATTTCCTGCACGGCATTCCCCTCTTCGCCGTCTCGATCGCGTTGGAGCGCCAGGGCGTGCTGGTTGCCGGGCTGATCTATAATCCCGCGATGGACGAACTCTACACCGCCGAGCGCGGCGGCGGCGCCTTCCTGAACGATCGCCGCCTGCGCGTTTCCGCCCGCCGCAAGCTCGCCGATTCCGTCATCGGCACGGGTGTCCCGCATCTCGGACGCGGCCATCACGGCAATTACCTCGTCGAATTGCGCAATGTCATGGGCGAGGTGTCCGGCATTCGTCGCATGGGGGCGGCGGCTCTCGACCTCGCCTATCTCGCAGCAGGCCGGCTCGACGGCTTCTGGGAGGATGCCTTGCAGCCTTGGGACATCGCCGCCGGCATGCTTCTGATCCGCGAAGCGGGCGGTTTCGTCACCGACAAATCGGGCGGTCAGGATATCTTCGACACGGGCGGCATCGTCGCCGGCAACGAGGCTATCCACAGTGCGCTGATGAAGGCGCTCGGCAAGCCGATCAAGGCAATCTAAATACGATACATTCTAAGGCTTTGCCGCTTTGGCGGGCTGCCCGGAGATCAATTCCTCGCCCGCCGACGGCGCGGATTTGCCCTTGAAGCCGGTCGCCGCGTCGATTTGGCCGCCGAAATCCTCCGCCTGGCTGGCGAGGTTTCGCCGTGTCGTCGGATCGACCACCGAAAGCGGCGTGCTGACCAGCAGCCCGGCGCCGGTGCCCACCGCCTTTGCGGTTCCGGCAGCGAGAATGGTGATGCTGTCGCCAAGTCCGATCCGCGACTGCGAAAGTTCTTCTCCATTCACCAGCCGCGTGCCGATGGCGCGAACGATCTGCGGGCTGGTTGCGAACTTGTCGTGGTTCAGACCGCCGCCCGGCGTTCTCAGCTTGGTAAGATCGATGAAAGTGATGCCGGCCTTCTCCGCCGCCGTCCGGTAGGGTTCGGCTTCCGGGTTGATCTGCCCGAGCCGATTAACGTTGCCGGCCACGAGCCGCGAAATGGCGAGCGCGCGGTCGTCTCGTGAAACGAACACCGTGAATTCCGGACGGTTCTTGCCGAGATCGTGGAACTGGCGGCCGAAAACGTCGACATCGATATCCGGCGACGCCAAGATCACATTCTTGATCTTCAGCGCGACGCGGCCGTCCCGGATCGCCATCTGGCGCAGCGCCTCCATGGTGAGCCATGTCCCCATGGAATGGGCGAGCACGCTGACCTCGCCGACCTTGGGGTCCCGGGCGAGCATACGCAGCACCGTTTCGAGCCCGTCACGGGAATAGATCGTGCTCTCGCGGTCGTAATTATAGTCGAAAAGCTTGCCGCCCGACGGCCAGGTAAAGAGCACGGGGGCGGCGTCCGCGCCTGAATCGTGCACGATCTGGGCGAACCGGTAGACGGCGTCCTCATAGCTGTTGTTGAAGCCGTGGACAAAGACCAGAACGTTGTGGCTTTTGGGCAGATTGTGCCGCAGCCAGGCGTTGCCCGACGCCCGGTCGGGCGGCAGGGATTTTACTGCCACGGTGGTGAAATCCTTCGCCGGATTGGGCGGCAGGTGGCTTGGCCACTGCACCTCGCCGGCCTTGCGCGCCGAATCCGGCGGAATGGAAACCGTGATCTCGTCGAGCGAATAATTCTTGTCACGCCGGCCGGTGTAGAGGATGCCGGGATTCTTCGACGGCTGCCGCGTCGTCACCGCCAGCATGTCCACGCTTGATGTGCCGGGCGTGGTTACGGCGACCGGAACCAGCACGCCGACCGCATGGCCGCATCCGGCGAGGCTCAGCGACAACGCCACCAAAAGGCCAATTTCGTTGACCGACCATCGGCGGCGGCAATTGCCCGTTGTCTTCCGGGTTCCGCGATATCGGGCAAGCATGGTCGCGTTTTGACCCCTCGGTCGATCTCGGTCGCGGCCGCCTGGACCGAAACCGGCAAACACCCCCCGCGCCGTTCACGGTAATTCATGGCGAAGCGCAATGCCATGGCCGAGATCGTTTTCGCCCAATGGAAAATGCGGCCGGAACCCGCCGGCAGGCCGGCGAAATGTCCCATGGCAACGAACACGCGCCTTTCATTTTGGTCACAATTCCGATTAGAGTCTCGGCAATTCCAAGGGCGGCAGGGATCGAGGCGAACGCATGGCATTATTCGGAAAATCGGGCGACGACGCCGAATACGACCCATACAAGCTTTCGAGCCCGCAGGTCTTCGTCCTGACGATGCTGATCTTTCTGGTGATTTCAGGATTTATCGCGGCGATCCTCTATCGGCAGGTATCGCGTGCCTTCAGCGCCAATCCGGGACTGAACGGACTGATCGTCGGGGTGCTGCTGGTCGGCATTCTGCTGGCGTTCACGCAGGTCATCCGCCTCTTTCGCGAAGTCCGCTGGGTCAATTCCTTTCGCGCCGGATCCGAAGCCGGCAATCCGGTTCTGCTGGCGCCGATGAAGGTGCTCCTGTCGCGTTCCTCCACCATGGCGTTATCGACGAGTTCGCTTCGCTCGATTCTCGATTCGTTGGCCACACGCCTCGATGAAAGCCGCGATATCGCGCGCTATCTTATTGGCCTGCTCGTCTTTCTGGGCCTGCTCGGAACGTTCTGGGGCCTCTTGCAGACCATCGCTTCGATCGGCAGCACCATCCAGTCGCTCGACCCGGGATCGGGAAGTTCGAGCGATGCTCTGGACGCTCTCAAGGCCGGGCTGGCCGCCCCGCTAGCCGGCATGAACACGGCGTTCTCTTCTTCGCTGCTTGGTCTTTCCGGCTCGCTGATCCTCGGCTTCCTCGACCTGCAGGCTGGCCGCGCGCAAAACCGGTTTTATGTCGAACTTGAGAACTGGCTATCTTCGGTCACCGATCTGAGTTCGGACATAACGCCGGCCACGGTCGCCGACGCCGGCAAGCACGGCTCCGCCGAGGAAATCCGCGCGCTTTCCGAGCGCCTGCGCGCCGTGCAGGAAACGGGGGGATCGAACCAGCGCGTCGCTTCCGCCATGGCCAACCTGGCGGACGGCATTTCCGGCCTCGTCAAGAACATGCGTTCCGAGCAGCAGATGATGCGTGATTGGGTCGAGGCCCAGTCCAACGAGCAGAAACAGATTCGCGCCACGCTCGACAAGCTCGCCGACGCCATCAAGAAACGCGAGGTCGGCTAGAGCAATGGCGCTGGCTCGCGGACGCACGACGCGCACCATCGATTATTGGCCGGGATTCGTCGACGCCCTGTCGACGCTTCTCCTGATGATCATGTTCCTGCTTTCCGTGTTCGTGCTGGCGCAATTCCTGCTCAGCCGCGAAATCACTGGCAAGGACGCGGTTCTCAACCGGCTGAATTCGCAGATCAATGAACTCACGCAATTGCTGGCGCTGGAAAAATCCAACACCCAGGACGCACAGGACCAACTCAGCAATCTCCAGGCTTCGCTTTCGGCGGCCCAGGCCGAGAAATCGCGGCTCGAGCAATTGCTGGCGCGCGGATCGGGGTCATCGGCCGCCGCCAGCGCCAAGATCAGCAGCCTGGCCGGCGAGCTCGACAACCAGAAGCAGTTGAGCCAGCGCGCCATGTCGCAGGTCGAACTGTTGAACCAGCAGATCTCGGCGTTGCGCACGCAGATCGCCGCGCTGGAAGACGCGCTCGATGCGTCGGAAACGCGAGACAAGGAATCCAACACCAAGATTGCCGATCTCGGCCGCCGCCTCAACGTGGCGCTGGCTCGCCGGGTGCAGGAATTGAATCGCTATCGTTCCGATTTTTTCGGCCGGCTGCGAGAAATCCTCGCCGATCGCAAGAATATCCGCATCGTTGGCGACCGTTTCGTCTTTCAGTCCGAAGTGCTGTTCCCGTCCGGCTCAAGCGACATCAACGACGCTGGCAAGGGTGAGATGAAGAAGCTCGCCGACGCGATCATCGAACTACAGAAGGAAATCCCGCCGGAAATTCCCTGGGTTCTGCGCGTCGATGGCCATACCGACGACATTCCGCTTTCAGGCAATGGGCGCTTCCGCGACAATTGGGAACTTTCAACCGCCCGCGCGACGTCCGTGGTGAAGTTCCTGATCGCCAACGGCGTGCCCGCCAACCGGTTGGTCGCCGCCGGCTTCGCACAATATCAGCCGCTCGATCCCGAAGACACCGACGAAGCCCGCGCCAAGAACCGCCGTATCGAGCTGAAGCTGACGGAAAGATAACGATGGTTGCGGCCGGAAGGGCCGCTGGTCCTTGCGAAGGTGAATGCGGGCCGGGCGAGGCCGATCGCCGGGGTTCTCTGGCGGAGCCGGGTTTTCTTCAGATGCGATACCATGTGGCGAGAAGCGCCAGCAGGCCAGGCAGGCCCTGAATCAAGAAGACCCGCCAGCCGATTGTCGCGCCGCCGAAAATGCCGGCGAGCGTGATAAATGCCAGGAAGAACATTCGCGTCAGTTCGCCGCTTGTCCCGAAGCTCAGGCCCCACAGCAACCCGATGATCAGGAACAGATTGTAAAGGCCGAGATTGCCGGCCATCACCCGGCTGCCCGCCGCGAACGCTTCAGACAGAGCGAATGTCCGGCGTCCAAGCGTTCTCCAGAGAAACATCTCCATCACGACGAGATAAAGTTCGATCAGGATGACCAGAATAACGAGAACCTTTGCGATCATGTTTTCCCCGCGGCTTGGCTGCGCCCGACATGTGGTAGCGCGGATTTATCGGCGGATGAACCGGGATATGTTCGCGATGGCGTCACCTTTTCTTGATGAAAGGCGTCGCGCGGCGGTTTGCCGAGGGCGCGGAAACAACGTCGTAGCACCGGCAGGTCGGCACACACCGAACACGAACCCCCCCTGCAGACGGTTTGTCTCTGCGGTTTCCTCATACTATAATGTATGAAAATGGAGCGCGATAATGGGCATCTCAGGACCAAAGGAACGAGCGACGTTTTCACTTGATCGCGCCGTCAAGGAAGAACTCGACGCGAAAATCACCAAGAACGGAAGATCGCGCTTCGTGGAAGCGGCTATTGCCGAGGCGCTGCGGCGGGAGGCCGCCGCTGAATTCAAGCAGTTCCTTGATAGTCTGCAAGGCAAGTCCAAACGCGGAGAAGACAGCGTCGAGTTACTGCGCAGGCTACGCTGCGAAAGGGACGATCATCTCGCCGAACGGCACGGCCTGAAAGATTGAGATGCTCGTCCTGGACGCTTCCGTGCTCGTCAAGCTTTTTCACGACGAACCGGATAGCAGGATAGCCAGGTCGCTCGTCACGCATTGCGCGGATCACCGAATACCACTTCTGTCGCCCGAGATTGCGCGGTATGAGATACTCTCGGTGGCGCTGCACGATGAGATCCCGTTCTCGGTTCCCATCGAATTGATCGGCAAAATGCGCCGGGCTGGCTTTCGTCTGGTGGAGCCCTCGGCATCCGAACTGCTCAAGGCCGAGCAGATCGCGCGATCGAAATCGCCGTCCCAAGGCCATTCGCAACTGCAGGATTCCATCTACCACGCGATCGCGATTGAGCGCGCCGCGACCTTTGTGACGGCAGACGCCAGAGACGTAGCGAGAGCCAAATCATTCGGCCATGTCATGCTTCTCGCCGACTGGAGCCCCGCCTGATCCAGTGGAGGTTTGAATTGAACATCTGAGCGCGAGCCTTTTTTCAACCGGGGCTCAAATGTCAAATTCGTTCCGCTAGCTGGTCAACCCGCCGCGCGCTGGAAGGCGTCCGCACCGCTATCGAACTGAAGCTTGGCCAGCCGCGCATAGATGCCGCCCTTGCGCACGAGGCTCTGATGCGTGCCCTCTTCGACAATGCGGCCCTGGTCCATGACGAGGATACGGTCGGCCTTGAGCACGGTCGCGAGACGATGCGCGATGACCAGCGTCGTGCGCCCTTGCATAAGACGCTCCAATGCCGTCTGCACCAGGGTTTCGCTCTCCGCGTCGAGCGCCGAGGTCGCTTCGTCGAGCAACAGGATCGGCGCGTCTCGCAGGATCGCCCGCGCGATCGCGATGCGCTGGCGTTGTCCGCCCGAAAGCGTGATGCCGCGTTCGCCGACCTGGGTGTCGTAGCCGTGCTCCATGGCCCGAATGAATTCGTCGGCGAGCGCGTCTTTCGCCGCCGCCTCGATCTCGGCGTCGGAGGCGTTGGGGCGTCCAAAGCCAATATTCTCACGCACAGTCGCGGCGAAGATCGTCACCTCCTGCGGCACGATGGCGATGCGCGCCCGCGCCTCGCGCGGATCGGTCTTGGCAAGATCGACGCCGTCGATCCTCACCGCCCCGGAGACCGGATCGTAGAAGCGCAGGATCAGCGAGAAGACGGTGCTCTTGCCCGCTCCCGAGGGTCCGACGATGGCCACCGTCTCGCCGGGATTGGCCATCAGCGAAATGCCGTTGACGGCTGCCTGTGAGGTGCGGGTGGGATAGGCGAACGAAACCTTCTCGAATGCCACCGTTCCGGCCGCATCCGCCGGCATCGGCGTCGGTTTCGCCGGCGCGGCGATGGTCGGCTCTTCCGCCAATATCTCGGTCAGCCGCTCGGCGGCCCCCGACGCCAGGCTGAGATCGCCCCAGACTTCCGAAAGGGAGCCCAGCGCGCTTGCCGCCAGCACGGAATAAATGAGGAACTGGCTGAGCGTACCCGCCGTCATGGCGCCCGAAAGCACGTCGCTCGACCCGAACCACAACACCGCCACTACCGAGGCGAAGATCATGAAGATGGCGAGGAAGGTCAGGAAGGCGCGCGCCAGGATGGAGGATTGCGCCGCGTTGAAGGCGCCCTCGACGGCTTTGCCGAAGCGGTTGCTGGCCATTGTCTCGTTGGTGAAGGCCTGCAGCGTGCGCATCGCCCCGATCTGCTCGCTGGCATAGGCGGTTGCCTGGGCCAGCATATCCTGCGCCTCACGCGACTTGCGCCGCACCGAGCGACCGAACGCAATAAGCGGCACGACGATGACCGGAATGGCGACGATCACCAGCGCCGACAGCTTGGGGCTTGTATAGACCATCATGATCAGCGCACCGATGCTGAGGATGATGTTGCGCAAGGCGACCGATGCGGTGGGCCCGACGGCCGATTTGATCTGCGTGGTGTCGGCGGTCAGCCGCGAGACGATCTCGCCCGACTGCGCGGTATCGAAAAATGACGCCGAAAGCCGGGTTACATGCGCGAAAACATCGCTCCTCAGATCGGCGACCACCCGTTCGCCCAGCGTGATCACGAAATAGTAGCGGCCGGCGGAAGCCAGCGCCAGAATGGCGGCGATCGCAATCAGCGCCACGAAATATTCGGCGATAAAGGAGGAATCCGAGTGCGTGAAGCCTTTGTCGATCATGCGGCGCACGGCGAGGGGAACCGAAAGCGTCGTCACTGCGGCGAGTGTCAGGAAAAACAGGGCGCCGCACACCTTGCCCTTGTAGCGCGCGAGATATGGCGCGATCCGCCTCAAGGGCTTCAAGGAACGGCGGCGTCTCTCCGTCGCATCGGATTGGACATCCACCATATCGGTCTGAGCTTTCATGAGAACGGTTGAATCGGTAGGCTCGATCTTGTGCTTGGGTATCGGCTGATGTATAGGCAGCGCCGACTGTTCAGAAAGCCGTAGCCCCCAATGGCCGCGGCTTCAAGTTTTCACACTGGGCGACATCGCCGCAGGCATTGCCGTGGCGACGGCCCCGAGACCCGGACAACGACGATGAAAGCCGATACGCATCCCGATTATCACACCATCAAAGTCATCATGACCGATGGCACCGAATACGAGACCCGTTCGACCTGGGGCAAGGAAGGCGATACGATGCATCTCGACATCGATCCGACCACGCACCCGGCGTGGACCGGCGGCGCGCAGACGCTGCTCGACCGTGGCGGCCGCCTTTCGAAGTTCAAGAAGCGGTACGAAGGCCTCGGCATGTAAGCCAACGCTTCATGCGTTTCAGGAAAACCCGCCCCCGTGGCGGGTTTTTTTATTGCCCTGCGCACCCGCAGGTACGGCGGAACCAATGGCGGGAAAGACCATTGGTCTGTCAACGGAGCCGAAAAGGAGACGCTTCGATGACTCTCATGTGCCAGAATATCCGTAACAGCCTCTTCGGGATTGCGGCTGCCGCTTCAATGGCGGTCGTGGCCATGCCGGCCATGTCCGCGGAAGCGACGAACCCCGCCCAGCAGGACCAACAGGCCGCTCCCGACAACATGGATGGCAACCAGAAATGCCGGGCGCAGACAGACAAGGACAAGCCGGACACCGACACGAAAAGCGGGTCCCTGACGCAGAAGCTGGGCAATTGCGGCGGAGTCCTGACGCCCCCGAAAGTGAATGACGGTGCCTTGGTCAAGCCGGCGCCCGACGCCGGGCAGATGCCGGTGATCAAACCGGGGCAGATCCCGCAGCAGGCGCCGAAGCAGAATTAGCAGCTTCCGTCCCCATGTCCCGGTCAGCCGGGCCGGTCGATATGGCCAAGGTCGCGTTCAGGGTCGATGGCATCTCGAACGCGCTGCTTCAGCGTCTTGATGTCGGGAAATCCACCATCGCGCTTGCGTTCCCAAATGATCTCGCCGGCGCATGTGATTTCGAACACACCGCCCGTACCCGGAATGAGTGCTACCTCGGCCAGATCGGCCCCGAAGGTCGAGAGCAGTTCCTGCGCCATCCAGCCGGCGCGCAGGAGCCATCCGCATTGGGTGCAATAAAGGATGCTGACGCGGCGATCGCTCACGCCGCGCTGAGCTTCGCCATGGTTTCCTCGTCGACCTCGAAATTGGCATAGACGTTCTGCACGTCATCATCGTCGTCGAGCACCGAAATGAGCTTGAGGATGGACTCGGCGCGCTCCTCGTCGACGGGAATGTTGTTCTGCGGCCGCCAGATGGTTTTCACCGATTCGGCCTCGCCCAGCGCCTCTTCCAGCGCCTTTGCAACGTCGCCGATATCCTCGAAGGCGCAGATGATGGTGTGTCCATTCTCCTCGTCGGACTGCACATCCTCCGCGCCGGCCTCGATGCCTGCTTCCAGCACCTTCTCGGCATCGCCGGCGCTCGCCGGATAGACGATCTCTCCGACCCGGTCCCACATGAAGGACACCGAATTGGTCTCGCCCAATGCCCCGCCGGCCTTGGTGAAGGCCGCGCGCACATTGGAAGCCGTGCGGTTGCGGTTGTCGGTCAGCGCCTCGACGATCAGCGCGACGCCGCCCGGCCCGTAGCCTTCATAGCGCACCTCATCATAGTTCTCCGCGTCGCCGACCGAGGCCTTGTTGATGGCGCGCTGGATGTTGTCCTTGGGCATGGACTGCGCCTTGGCAGCCTGCACGGCCAGCCTGAGGCGCGGATTCATGTCCGGATCGGGCGTCCCCATCTTGGCGGCGACGGTGATTTCGCGCGCGAGCTTGGAAAACATCTTGGCCTTGACCGCGTCTTGGCGGCCCTTGCGGTGCATGATGTTCTTGAACTGTGAATGGCCAGCCATGGCGCCCCTGTCTTCAAATGCGGTATGTCGGGAATGGCGGCCTTATAGTCAAACCGCCGTCAAAGGTCCAGAAGGAGACCCTGTGGTTCAGAAGATCAGAATGCCGCCGCTTCCCCTTTCGGGAGGTTGTCAGTGCGGCCAGGTGCGATACCGCCTCGAAGGCGCGCCGGTCACTTTCTATCTCTGCCATTGCACAGAGTGCCAGAAACAATCCTCATCCGCCTTCGGAGAATCGCTGAGGGTTAACGCTGCCGACGTCCATGTCGAGGGTCGGGTAAAATCCTTCAGCCGCGCCACCCGTTCGGGCGGACGATTTCTCTGCGAATTCTGCGCGAATTGCGGGACGCGGCTCTTCCACGGCCGTGACGAACCGGGAGGCCGTTTCAACATCAAGGCCGGAACGCTCGACGATACCGCATGGCTCGTCCCCGCCGGTCATATCTGGACGCGCTCGAGGCAAGCTTTCATCGCCATTGGCGCGGACGAGCTGAACTATCCGGAGGATCCGCCGGACAGGCTTGCCGCCCTTGTCAGCCATTGGCGGGAAATGATCGGGCAGGTCGAACGTCCGGATCCGCAGGGATCAGTGTGACTGCCCCTTCCCGCGCCGCCTTGCCAGCATGTTGAGCGCCTCCACCAGCGCCGAGAACGCCATGGCGGCGTAGATGTAACCCTTGGGAACATGATAGCCGAAACCGTCGGCGATCAGCGTCATGCCGATCATCAACAGGAAGCCGAGCGCCAGCATGACGATGGTCGGGTTGGCCGCGATGAATCTGGACAGGGGCTCGGCGGCCACCAGCATCGCCAGTACGGCGCAGATGACGGCGATGAACATGATGCCGATCTGGTCCGTCATGCCGACAGCGGTGATGATGGAATCGATCGAAAACACGATGTCGAGCAGCAATATCTGGAAGATCGCCGCGCCGATCGACATTGACACCTTGCCGGTAAGGTCGCTGCCTTTTTCCTCATGCGTGACCGGATCGACCGCGTGATGGATTTCACGCGTCGCCTTCCACACCAGGAAAAGGCCGCCGGCGACCAGGATGACGTCACGCCACGAGAAGCCATGGCCGAACGCCGTGAAGATCGGCGCCGTCAATTGCACGATGATCGAGATGGTGAAAAGCAGCGCCAGCCGCAGGACAAGTGCGGCGCTGATGCCGAGCCGCCGCGCCTTCTTCTGCTGAGCCGCCGGCAATTTGTTGGTCAGGATCGAAATGAAGATCAGATTGTCGATGCCGAGCACGATCTCCATGACGACAAGGGTCGCCAGCGCTGCCCAGCCGCTCGGATCGGAAACGAAGGAGAGGTGGGGCGTAATCTGGTCCAGCAGGGCCATGAGCCGGCAAGTCTCCGCAAGAGGTCCGCGCACAGGTAGGAAGGCGGGAGCCGGGCGTCAACCGAGGGTGGGGCAATCGGCAATCGGCAGCAAACAAGTCAAGAGCGCACCTGCATGCTTATTACGAATGCCCAACTGCCTACTGCCTGATGCCCAATGCCGATCCTCATTTCCAGAACGCCGGCATCGTCTCCTCCAGCCGCGGCCCAAGCCTGAGCGGCGCGATCTTTTCCGCCAGACCGGTGCGGTCGGATATTTCCATGCCGAGGCCGCAGATCGTCGCCGGGCCGCTTGCCGCTTCGAAGCGACCTTTCGGCACCTTGGAAAGGAAGCGGTTGAGCGGTTCGTCCCAGTTCATGCCGATCGACGAATCGTAGTCGCCGCACATGCCGGCGTCCGACATGTAGCCCGTGCCGCCGTTCAGGATCTGATGATCCGCCGTCGGCTGATGCGTGTGCGTGCCGACAACCAGGCTGGCGCGGCCATCGACGAAATGCGCGAAGCACATTTTCTCCGATGTCGCTTCGGCATGGAAGTCGATAATAACGGCATCCGCCTGTTCGCCAAGCGGGCAGGATTCGAGTTCGCGCTCGGCCGCCTGAAACGGGTCGTCGAGCTCCGGCTGCATGAAGACGCGGCCCATGATGTTGGATACCATCACCCGCGCGCCGTTTTTCGCCACAAAGACACCCGTGCCATGGCCGGGCGTCCCCTTGGGAAAGTTGGCGGGCCGCAGAAAGCGCTCCTCGCGCGGCGCAAAGCTCAGCGCCTCGCGCTGGTTCCACACATGATTGCCGGTTGTCACCACATCGGCCCCGGCTTCCAGCGTGTGACGAAATATCTCTTCGGTGATGCCGAAACCGCCGGCCGCGTTTTCGCCGTTGACGATGGCGAAGTCGAGTTTGAAATCGGCGATCAGGCCGGGCAGTTGTTCCCAGACGGCCGTGCGCCCGGACTTGCCGACCATGTCACCCAAAAAGAGAAGCCGCATTGGCGCTTTCCGGAACAGTCGCATGACTTTTCGAGGAAAGTGCATGCCTTGAAAACAAATGCCTTCCTCTATCAGCCGGCTCTGAAGTGGCGCAACCCGCTTTCGGTGAGGACGGCGTCGAGCCGAACATCATGCGACTCGTCCGGCACCATCGACACCTGCTGGCAATCGAAGGCGACGCCGATCAGGCGGGGCCTCATACCCTTGGCATGCAGCCGCGCGATGGCGCGATCATAGAAACCCCCGCCATAACCGATGCGGTGGCCGCGCGCGTCGAAGGCGGCGAGCGGCGCCAGCATCAGGGCTGGATCGAGGATCTCGGCCTCCTCGCCTGGCCCCACCGTGCCGAAGCCCATGTCGATGAGTGGCGCGCCGCGTATCAGCTCGCGGAAGACGATGGTCTCGCGGTCGAGGATCGCCGGCAGGGCCAGCCGCGCCCCGCCTTCGCGCAAGGCGAACATCAGCGGCCGCACGTCGACCTCGGAGCGGATCGGCCAAAAACCGGATACGACACCACCTGGCTCCGCCCCGATCTCGCCCGCGCTTTCCGCCATGCGAAGCGCCGCTTCGATGCGCCGATCCACGGGAAGCGCGTCTCGCCTCGCCAGCGCCTCGCGGCGCATTTCATGTTTGATATTCCTGGGGAAGGTCATGGCGCTACGGTGGAACGGGCCAGATTTGGAGGGAGGTTTGGAGGCGACGCTTTGCAGGAGCGAACTTTCCGTTCAGCGGCGCCCCACAAGGCGACGCGACGACAAAATCCACCCAAAATCGGCTTTTCAAAAAGTGGCGATCCACGACGACCGATGGAGATGTTGATCCCGGGTGCCTACAAAGTAGGTGGGCGCCGTGTGTCCGAACCCACGAGTCCGGCCAGGGACAGCTCCCTTGGGATCAATAAGGCCCCGGGGAATGTTACTCCTGTCGAGAAGCGCAGAACGCCGACGCCAGATATAGCGCTCGCCAAACCGCCGCGCCAGTGCAGCGTCGCGAGATTCGCTGCGAGATGGAGCGCGGAGCGCATTTCGGCTTGAAGAGCCGCGAAACATCTTTGGCGTCGTGAAACTTTGCCCGCCCGCAACCGTTGCTTCAGCCACTCTCGTTCCCGGCGGTCCAAGGCCTTTAGCGGCGGAACGTCTCACGGGTTCCCGAAGCCGCTTGGGCTTTCTGCGGCGGACGGACGGCCGCCCGCGTTTCCCTCGAAGCGCGGGCGGCTATCTTTTATTGCGCGTCGTTTCACTGTCGGCGGTTCGCCGCCCTGCTCAACCGCGCCTGCCACAGGACGAGCAGCGGAACGACCACCAGTTCCATGATCAGCCCGCCGCGATGCCCTGGTGACGGGACGCCCGCCAGCACCAACGACAACACCGCGCCAGTCCTCCCGTAAAGGTGATCGCCGCCATCAACCGGAAGCGGCCAGTATTGCGCTCGATCTCCGGCACGCAGGAATACCAGCCGATGCCGACCGCGAGGAACGTTCCGGAAAGGAAGCGGAAATGGCTGTCCAGATCGACCGGCCAGGGCGCCTTGACACCAAGAAAGGCCGGGCCGAGGGCTATGCCAGCTATTCCCGTAGCGACCGGAATGAGGGCCAGTATGATCACGACCGCCTGCAACAGGCGCTTCTCGTTCGATCTTGTGAGGGGCATGGGCACGCTTTCCCAATTCGTGGTGTCCGGTAGACACGCAAAAGAAGGCCGGCAGTTTCACGACCCACGGACCTTGGTTCGGTCTTGCGTCGCGCCGCGCGCGTCCTTACGGTTCGCGCGAAATCGAAACCGAACTTGGACAGTCCGCTTATGCGCTTTGAAGGAACGTCGGCCTACATCGCCGAGAAGGATCTGATGGTCGCCGTCAATGCGTCGATCGCGCTGGAGCGGCCGCTTCTCGTCAAGGGCGAGCCCGGCACCGGCAAGACCGAACTGGCGCGCCAGGTCGCCGCGGCGCTCGGCCTTGACCTGATCGAATGGCACATCAAATCGACCACGAAGGCGCAGCAGGGTCTCTACGAATATGACGCGGTATCCCGCCTGCGCGACAGCCAGCTCGGCGACGAGCGCTTCAACGAAATCCGCAATTACATCAAGCGCGGCAAGCTGTGGGAGGCTTTTTCGGCGGATCGCAAGGTCGTGCTTCTGATCGACGAGATCGACAAGGCCGACATCGAGTTCCCCAACGATCTGTTGCAGGAACTCGATCGCATGGAGTTCTACGTCTATGAAACCGGGGAGACGGTCCGGGCCACCAACCGGCCGATCGTCATCATCACCTCCAACAACGAGAAGGAACTGCCAGACGCGTTCCTGCGCCGCTGCTTCTTCCATTATATCCGCTTTCCCGATGTCGAGACGCTGCACCGCATCGTCGATGTGCATTATCCAGGCATCAAGCAGAATCTGGTGCGCGCCGCCCTCACCCAGTTCTACGAGGTCCGCGAGGTGCCAGGGCTGAAGAAGAAACCCTCCACCTCCGAGGCGCTCGACTGGATCCGGCTGCTCGTTGCCGACGACATCGCGCCGGAGGATCTGCGCGCCGACCCGAAGAACGCGCTACCCAAGCTGCATGGGGCGCTGCTCAAGAACGAGCAGGACGTGCATCTCTTCGAACGGCTGGCCTTCATGGCGCGGCGGCAGGGGTAGCGTCATGACCGACCTTACCGTTCGCCCGCTGGAACAGGACGATCATGCCGAGTGGCGGCGGCTGTGGACGGACTACCTCACGTTCTACAAGACGGCTTTGCCGGACGACATCTATGCCAATACGTGGAAACGGTTGTTCATCAATGGCGAATTCGAGCCGAAAGGCTTGCTCGCGCTGATCGATGGCAGACCAGTCGGCCTCGTCCATTACATGTTCCAGCGCCACGGCTGGAAGATCGAGAATGTCTGCTATTTGCAGGATCTCTATGCCGATCCGGAAATTCGCGGCAAGGGCATTGGCCGCGCCTTGATCGAGGCGGTCTATGCCAGGGCGGACGAAGCTGGTTGCCCGGCGGTCTACTGGATGACCCAGGAATTCAATCACACCGCCCGCACGCTTTATGACCGGATCGGGACGCTGACGCCGTTCATCAAATACCAAAGGCCGACGTAACTGCCGACGGAACGCGATCTTTTATAGCGACGGCGCCTTCAACAGCCGCGCCAGTTCGCCAACGATGCCGCGCCGGAACGCCAGCACGCAGGCGATGAAGATCAGCCCGATCACGACCTGGACCCACGAGCCGATCGTGGAGAGTTCATGTTGCAGGGCGACCACCGTCACCGCGCCGACGACCGGCCCGAAAATCGTCCCAAGGCCGCCCAGCAGTGTCATCAGGATCACCTCGCCCGACGTTTGCCAATGCAAATCCGTCAGCGAGGCGAACTGGAAGACGACGGCCTTGGTGGCCCCGGCAAGGCCCGAGAGCGCGGCCGAAAGCACGAAGGCGATCAACTTGAAGCGGTTGACATTGTAGCCAAGCGACAGCGCGCGTGGCTCGTTCTCTCGGATCGCCTTCAGCACCTGGCCGAACGGTGAATGGATGGTGCGGTAGATGATGAGAAAACCGACCATGAAGATCGCGGCGACGAAGTAATACATGGCGAGCGGCCGGTCGAGATCGATGAACCCGAGAAGATCGCCACGTGGCACGCCCTGCAACCCGTTCTCGCCGCCCGTGAACGGCATTTGCAGGCCGAAGAAGTATACGATCTGCGCCAGCGCCAGCGTGATCATGGCGAAATAGATGCCTTGCCTGCGGATCGCCAGGGCGCCGATGACAAGGCCGAGCGCCGCCGCGAAGGCGGTCGCCAGAAGGATTCCCGGCAGCGGCGGGAAACCCCAAACCTTGATGGCGTGCCCGGCGATATAGGCTGCGCCGCCGAAGAAGGCCGCGTGGCCGAAGGACAGCAGCCCGGTATAGCCGAGCAGCAGATTGAAGGCGCAGGCAAACAGCGCGAAGCACAGAAGCTGCATGGCGAAGACGGGGTAGATGTAGGCCGGCGCCGTCGCCACGAACACGATCAGTATGGCCCAGAAAATCCGGTTCATGCGCTTGCTCCGCGCGCCGGGCTGTCGACGAAGGCGGCTTGCGTTTCCATCAGTTCTGCCGCCCGAACAGGCCGGCGGGCCGGACAAGCAGCACGATCACCATCAGGAAGAAGATGACCGTATTGGAGGCCGGCGCGTAAAACACCTTGGTCACACCTTCGATCAGGCCGAGCGAAAGCCCGGCCGTGATGGCCCCCAGGATCGACCCCATACCGCCGATGACCACCACGGCGAAGACGATGATGATAATGTCCGCCCCCATCAGCGGACTGACCGAATAGATCGGGGCGGCAAGCACGCCCGCCAGACCGGCCAGCCCTGTGCCGAAGCCGAAGGTCAGCGTCACCATGCGCGGCACATTGATGCCGAAGGCCTGCACCAGTTCCGGGTTTTCCACTCCGGCGCGCAGCGTCGAACCCAGCCGCGTGCGCTCGATGACGAACCAGGTAATGGCACACACGGCGATTGAGAAGACGATCACGAACAGCCGGTATTTCGGAAACACCATGAAGCCGAGATTGACGACGCCGCGCAGCGATGCCGGCTGGCCGGGATAGGGGGTGCCGGAGATGTTGAAATAATTGGAGAACACGCCCTGCAGCACGAGCGCAATGCCGAAGGTGAGCAGCAGGCTGTAGATCGGATCGAATTTGTAGAGCCATCGCAGCATGGTCCGCTCGATAAGCATGCCGAAACATCCCACCAGGATCGGCGTGAGGACCAGCGCCGGCCAGAAACCGATATGCAGCGCGTCGAGGCCGATCCAGTGGCCGAGATAGGTGTAGAGGATGAGCGCCACGAAGGCGCCGAGCATGTAGAGCGCCCCATGCGCGAAATTGACCACGTTGAGCAGCCCGAAGATGACGGCGAGGCCAAGGCTGAGCATGGCGTAGAAGACGCCGTTGTTGAGCCCCAGCATGCCTTGGGCCAGGATCAGTTTCATCATGATGCTCATGGTCGATGACTTCCCGGTGACCGGCCGATTTTTCACGTATTGCTCATCCCGCGGCTTCATCCTGTCAGACGCTGAGGTAGCGGTTCAGCCGCTCCGTGTTGTTGTCCAGTTCCGCCGCGTCGATACGGTCGATGACCTTGCCATGTTCGATGACGTAATGGCGGTCGGCGAGCGGCGCGGCGAAGCGGAAATTCTGTTCGACCAGCACGATGGTGAACCCCCGCGCCTTGAGGTCGCCAATCATGCGTCCGAGCGTCTTGACGATGACCGGCGCGAAGTCCTTCCGTGATTTCGTCGAGAAGCAGCACGCGCGCGCCCGTTCGCAGGATGCGCGCGATCGCCAGCATTTGCTGCTCACCGCCGGAAATGCGCATTCCCGCCCGTCGGCGTACCTCCTTGAGATTAGGAAACATCTCGTAGATTTCCGCCACGCTCATGCCGCCCTGGCCCAGTGGCGGCGGCAGCATCAGATTTTCCTCGACGCTCAGATTTGCGAAGATGCCGCGCTCCTCGGGGCAATAGCCGAGCAATCCTATGTGGGCGATACGGTGGGTCGGCATGTCGATGATCTCGCGGCCGCGCACGGTGACCGAACCGCTTCGCCGATCGACCAGTCCGAGCATGGCGCGCAGCGTCGTCGTGCGGCCGGCGCCGTTGCGCCCCAACAGCGTCACCACCTCGCCCTCGTTCAAATCGAGGTCGATGCCGTGGAGCACATGCGACTCGCCGTAGAAGGCGTTGAGATCGCGAACCGCCAGCAGCGTTTGCCCCGTCGCGCCGGTGCGTCCGATATCATTCATCTGGAGACTCCGCGCTCGTCCCCATATAGGCCTCCATCACGGCCGGATTTCGCGACACCTCTTCATACCCGCCGCGCGCCAGGACCTCGCCGCGATTGAGCACGGTGATGGTGTCGGCAAGCGTCGAAACCACGCCGAGATTGTGCTCTACCATCAGCACCGTCCGGCCGGCGGAAACTTCCTTTATCAGATCGGTGACGCGCCCGACATCTTCGGCGCCCATGCCCTGCGTCGGCTCGTCAAGCAGCATCAGGGCTGGGTCGAGCGCCAGCGTCGTGGCGATTTCCAGCGCCCGCTTGCGGCCGTAGGAGAGCGAAACCGCAGGCGTGTCGGCGAAATCCGCCAGACCGACCGCCTCGAGATGGCCGCGAGCCTCATCGTGCATTTCTTCCAGAACACGCACCGAGCGCCAGAAATGATAGGAAATGCCGAGCCGCCGCTGCAGAGCGACGCGCACATTTTCCAACGCGGTCAGATGCGGAAACACCGCCGATATCTGGAAGGAGCGAATGATGCCGAGATTGGCGATCTCGGCCGGCTTCAATCTCGTTATGTCCTTGCCGTCGAAAACGATCGCGCCGGCCGTTGGCGACAGGAATTTTGTCAGCAGATTGAAGACCGTCGTCTTGCCGGCGCCGTTCGGCCCGATCATCGCATGGATTTTCCCGCGCTCGATCTGCAAATTGACATCGCGAACCGCGGCAAAGCCACCGAACTCCTTGGTCAGGTTGCGCGCCTCAAGGATGAAGTCGGACATACGATGCCTGGCCCCTGACTTGCCTGCGGACCCGGTAGCGCATCCGCGCCTTCAGGGTCACCCGAAAAAACTCCCGGATAGGTAAAAATGCGGCCGCCGAAGCGGCCGCATCCTCATCTTATTGCGCCATCGCGCAACCGCCCTTTGCGAGAGACGGATAAGCCTGGTCTCCCGGAATCGTCGAGACGACATCGGCCACGTCCCAGGGATTGTCCGTCGCCTTGTCCTTGACCTTCAAGAGATACATATCGTGGACCAGCAGGCCGTCCTTGCGGATCTGGCCGCCCTTGGCGAAGAAATCGTCGATCTTCATCTTGCCAAGCTGTTCGCGGACCGCGTCCGCATCGTCGGTGCCAGCCGCCTTGATCGCCTGCAGATAGGCCATCGTGAGTGAATAATCGGCGGCATGGACGAATGTCGGCGCCGCGTTGTTGGACGCAGCCATATAGCGCTTCGTCCACTCGCGCGACTTATCGTCCTGGTTCCAGTACCAGCCAACGGTGAAGTTCAGCCCCTTGGCGACATCGAGGCCGAGGCTCTTCACATCGGAAATCAGCACCAGCATGCCGGCAAGCTGCTGACCGGCATCGGTCAGGCCGAATTCATGCGCCTGCTTGATGGAGTTGACGGTATCGCCGCCGGCATTGGCCAACGCGACCACCTGCGCCCCCGAAGATTGCGCCTGCAACAGGTAGGAGGAGAAGTCCGGGGTGGCGAGCGGTACGAGCGAGTGCCCGACCACGTTGCCGCCGAGGCTCTTGACGACCGACGTGGTGTTCGCCTCGAGCGCATGGCCGAAGGCGTAGTCGGCGGTGATGAAATACCAGCTCTTGCCGCCGTTCTTGACGATGGCGGTCGCTGTTCCGACCGGCAGCGCATTCGTATCATAGCCGTAGTGGATGCCGTATTTCGTACAGGCCTTGCCGGTCAGATCGCTGCTCGCCGCGCCCGTCGACATGGTGATGGTGTGCTTGTCCGACGCGACTTTCTGCACCGCCAGCGCAACGGCGGAATTGGTCAGGTCGGTGATCAGATCGACATGATCCTCGTCGATCCATTCGCGCGCCGTGGTCGACGCCACGTCGGCCTTGTTCTGATGGTCGGCGGAGATCACCTGGATCGGTTTGCCGAGCACCGTACCGCCGAAATCCTTGACGGCCATCTTCACCGCATCGACAGCGCCGGTGCCGCTGAAGCCGGTGGAATAGACGCCGGACATATCGCCCAGAACGCCGATCTTGACCACGCCATCCGAGATGCCGTCGGCCGATGCCGCGCCCGCGCCAAGCAGCAGCGCGGCGACGCATACCCCAGCCAAATTGATTGATTTCATGAAGTTTCTCCCTTTATGTCCTATTGTTATTATGACCGGCAACGAACGTGCCGGTGAGGTGGATGGCCGGCAATGTAACATGCGTTTACAATCGGGCAAGGCGGGCTTCTGCGATTCCGCCGGGCTTTCGACCAATTGTTTAGACGTGTCTCATCCATCGCAGGCTCCGCGTTTCCGGATGGCTTGCAGGCAGCGGATCAAGGCAGAAGAAAAATGTTCATTCCCTTCTTCCTCGAATTGAAGGCGGCGAAGGTCCCGGTATCGCTGCGCGAATATCTGGCCCTGCTCGAAGGCATGGATGCCCATCTGGTCGATTACGACGTCGAGAGCTTCTATTATCTGGCGCGCACGGCTCTGGTGAAGGACGAGCGCCACATCGACCGCTTCGACCAGGTCTTCGCGCATGTTTTTCGCGGCGTCGAGGCCATTTCAGGTGAAGGCGGCGTCGATGTGGCCAACCTGCCCGAGGAATGGCTCCGCAAGCTTGCCGAGAAGCACCTCTCGGAGGAGGAAAAGAAACTCGTCGAGGCGCTCGGCGGGTTCGACAAGTTGATGGAAACGCTGAAAGAGCGGCTGGAGGAACAGACGGGCCGCCACCAGGGTGGGTCGAAATGGATCGGCACGGCCGGCACTTCGCCCTTCGGCGCCTATGGCTACAACCCCGAAGGGGTCAGGATCGGCCAGCACGAAAGCCGCAACCGCCGCGCGGTAAAGGTCTGGGACAAGCGCGAGTTCAGGAATTTCGACGACAGCGTCGAGCTCGGCACCCGAAACATCAAGGTCGCGTTGAAGCGTCTGCGCCGCTGGGTGCGGGAGGGCGCGGAGGAGGAACTGGACCTGCCCGGCACCATCCATGCCACCGCCGAACACGGCTATCTCGACGTCCAGGTGCGGCCGGAGCGGCGCAACGCCGTCAAGCTCCTGATGTTTCTGGATGTCGGCGGCTCGATGGACGATCATATCCGCATCGTCGCCGAACTTTTTTCCGCCGCGCGCGCCGAATTCCGCCAGCTCGAATTCTTTTACTTCCACAATTGCCTTTACGAGGGCGTGTGGAAGGACAACCGGCGGCGACACACGGAGGTGATCCCGACCTGGGATGTGCTGCACAAATACGGCCATGACTACAAGGCGATCTTCGTCGGCGACGCGGCGATGAGCCCCTATGAGATTGCCCATCCCGGCGGCTCGGTCGAGCACTGGAACGCTGAGGCCGGCATCGTCTGGCTGCAGCGCGCCCTCAACCAGTGGCCGAACGCGATCTGGATCAACCCGATCCGGCAGAAGCACTGGAGCTACACCCACTCCGTCGGGATGATCCGCGACATCTTCGCCGAGCGCATGTATCCGCTGACGCTCGCCGGACTGGAAAGCGCGACACGCGAACTGTCACGCAAGCATTAGGCCGCAACAGGGCAGCCCGACGGCCGCCTCTTTTCAGCGGATCGGCGGCGGGTGGCAAAACAAGCCTTTTCCGGCTGGGAACATCATGGTCTAAGGAGCCCCCAACGGGGAACTCTCGATGCGATTTTCTGGAAATGGCGCCATTGCCTTCGGCGCCGTCACTTTGCTTGTTTGGGCCTCCGCACCCGCCAGCGCCGCCGGCGTCGGCGACCTGCCGGGCCAGCACATGTCCTTGCTTTGGGTGCTTCCCTTCGCCGGCCTGCTCTTGTCGATCGCAACCGGCCCCGTGCTCTACGCCGATTTCTGGGAACACCATTACGGCAAGTTCGCCCTTCTGTGGTCCGCGCTCGCCATTGTGCCGCTCTGTCTATGGGCGGGCCCGTCCCTGACGGTCACCGCCGCCTTGCACACGATCCTGCTCGAATATCTGCCCTTCATCATCCTGCTCTTCGCCCTGTTCACGATCGCCGGCGGCATGCTCGTGGCCGGCAACATCCACGGCACGCCGCTAATGAACGCCGGCCTGCTCCTGATAGGCGCGCTGCTCGCCTCTCTGGTGGGCACCACCGGAGCGTCGATGATCATGATCCGGCCGCTGATCCGCGCCAACGATAATCGGCCTTTCAATGCCCATGTCATCGTCTTCTTCATCTTCCTCGTTTCCAATGTCGGCGGCTCGCTAACGCCGCTTGGCGACCCGCCGCTTTTCGTCGGCTTCCTGCGCGGCGTCGATTTCTTCTGGACGACAAGGCATCTGCTCGAGGAAACGGCGAGCGTGCTCGCCATCGTCCTCGCCGTGTTCCTTGCCGTGGACTGGTATTTCCATGCCCGCGAGCAAGGCCTGCCCAAGATCAAGGATCCTACGCCCGACTCGAAAGTCCGCCTGCGCGGGCTGTGCAACCTTCCATTGCTGGCAGGAATCATCGGCGCCATCCTTCTGTCCGCCTGGTGGCATCCGGGAATTTCGTTCGCTTTCCACGGCGTCGAAATCCAGCTTCAGAACGTCGTGCGCGATATCCTCATGCTGGCGATGGCGTTGCTGTCGCTGGCGCTTACCCGCAAGGAATACCGCCGCGCCAACGGCTTCGCCTGGGGCCCGATCCTCGAAGTGGCGAAGCTGTTCGCGGCGATCTTCGTCTGCCTGGTTCCGGTGACGGCCATGCTCCATGCCGGGTCCCATGGCGCGCTGGCGCCGCTCGTGGCGCTGGTGACGCATACCGACGGAACGGCCAACCCGCTCGCCTATTTCTGGCTGACCGGCGCGCTTTCCTCATTCCTCGACAACGCGCCGACCTATCTGGTCTTCTTCGACCTAGCCGGCGGCAACGCCCACGAATTGATGACCCAGGGCGCTTCCGTCCTTGCGGCCATCTCGTGTGGCGCGGTCTTCATGGGCGCCAATTCCTATATCGGCAACGCACCCAATTTCATGGTTTACGCCATCGCGCGGGATCGCGGCGTGCGCATGCCGCATTTCTTCGGCTACATGCTGTGGTCGGTCTGCGTCCTGATACCGACCTATCTGCTGATCGGCTGGCTCTTCTTTTAGGAAAGAGGCCGAAATCCGGCTCAGGCGATCAATGGCTGCGGACTATCCAAGCAGGTCGCGCGCCGTGCGCATGAATATCCTGGCGCCGATCGGGATCAAATCGTCGGGAAAATCATAATCGGGATTGT
The DNA here is from genome assembly GCA_963752795.1 of uncultured Alphaproteobacteria bacterium. GTDB lineage: Bacteria > Pseudomonadota > Alphaproteobacteria > Rhizobiales > Rhizobiaceae > Mesorhizobium_L. The sequence goes on along the minus strand of CAVVZH010000001.1, from coordinate 519,082 downwards.
GCAGGGCGGGGTAATCCCTGCCCGATCCGAGGAAGAACATGGCCGATTTGGCGGCGTCGCCGAACAGGCCGAAATCTTCTGACGGCCGCATCGGCAGACCGGAAGCATCGTAGGGAATATTTTCGGCCTGCATCGCCCGCTGCAGATGCTCCACCGCCTCCGCGTTGTTTTCGCAGTGCTGGAAGATGTCATGGTAGGAAATTTCAGCTGCGAGGTCTTCGGCTTCGGCCGCCTCCCGCACGAGCGTTTCCGCCGCGCCGACAAGGGCCTCCATGCGCTCGTCGACCAGCGTGCGCAGCGTCGCCCAGATTTCTGCGCGTGCCGGCGCCACCCCGAAGGCGGCCGCTCCCATGGACGCGTGGGTGACCGTTACCAGGGAGAAATCGGGAGACTGGACATCGCCGGCGCTCAGTGCCGTCAGGGCCGGCATCAGCCGGGCGACGGCGTTCATCGGAGAGATGCCCGTTTCAGGCATCGAGGCGTGCGCCGTCTTGCCGTCGAGCACGATTCGCATGCCGCGCGAGGCGCAGTTCACCGGTCCTTGCGTGAGCGCGACATGGCCAAGCGCAATGCCGGGCCAATTATGCAGCGAGAAGGCGTAGTCCGGCGCGATGCGTTGGCCATAGCGTGGATCCGCGATTACCGCCGCCGCGCCCTGCCCGGTTTCCTCCGCCGGCTGGAACATCAGGACTGCGCGCCCGCTCGCCGGGCGTTGTCGCCCAAAACCTCGACCCAACGCGGCCAATGTCGCCATATGGCCGTCATGGCCGCACAGATGCGCCGTGCCGGATGTTCGCGACCGGTGGGGGACCTCGCCAAGCTCCTCGATCGGGAGCGCGTCCAGTTCGGCGCGGAAAAGCACCGTGGGACCAGGCTCCGCTCCCTCATAGACGAACGCGACTCCATGGCCACCAAGCCCGGCAATGATCTGGTCGGGGCCAGTCGGCGACAGAAACGCCCGAACCTCGAGAGCGGTCCCGGCTTCCTCGCCGGAAAGCTCGGGGGATTCGTGCAGCTTGCGCCGCCAGGCAACCAGATCGGCGATGTCCTGATTGCTGGGAAACATCAAGCTACCCTCCCCGTGCAGCCGGAAATCCGACCTTGGATCACACCATTCCGAGCGCCGTCTTGTAAAGGTCGAGAATGGCCTCTTCCTCCTGCCGCTCTGCCTGGTCCTTCTTGCGCAGGCGAATGATCGTCCGTACCGCCTTGGTATCGAAGCCGGTGCCCTTCATCTCCGCATAGACTTCCTTGATATCGTCGGCGAGGGACTGCTTTTCTTCTTCAAGCCGCTCGATACGTTCGATGAAAGCCTTGAGCTGGCCGGCGGCTACGGTCTGACTGCTTTCGGTGATTTCGTCGGCCATGCTGATCTCCGTGGAAAATGGGCCGCGACTCGGCAAGCCACGGCAAGGAAGCGGCGGCTTCGATGCCCGACGCGGCCCAAGCGGTCAAGGGCAGGACCATCATGTTGTTATCGGGAAGCGCCGATGCGGCCTATGCGCCGGCCTCAATCCTTTGGCCGGTTGGCTTCGAAAGCCGCCTTTTTGGCGTCGTTCGCCTCGGTCTGATGTTTTGCCTGCCATTCGGCATAGGGCATGCCGTAAATGATCTCGCGTGACGCTTCCTTGGAGAGTTCCACGCCGGCCTTGGCCGCCGCGTCGCGATACCAGTTCGACAGGCAGTTGCGGCAAAAGCCGGCCAGATTCATCAGGTCGATGTTCTGCACGTCCGAGCGCTCCCGCAGATGAGCAAGCAGGGTCCGGAACGCCGCCGCCTCGAATTCGAGCTGCTGTTGCTGGCTGAGATCGGTCATGGCGGCATCCTTCAATGGCGGATTTCTATAGCGGACCGGTGCGCGACCCGAACTGTTCTACCCGATGCATATCGGGTCGTGCATTGAGGGCTTCAAGCATCGGCGCCAGCCGCCCGGCCCATTCATGCTGGCCCCGTTCATCCGAAATCAAATCCTGGCGGATTTCGATCAGCGCGTGGGCAAAACCGTTGACGATGGCATGCTTGAACATCGTGTCGCCGCGCAAGGCCCCGTCATAAGGCTCGTTGTCGCCGACGACGAGGCCGGGCTCGTCCCGCAGCATGGAAAGCAGCGGTTGCACGGCGCGGCCGTCGCTATCCCACAATATGCCGACATGCCACGGGCGCTCAAAGACCCTGCATCCGCCGCGTAAAGGAATGGATCGAGAAGATCACAGGCGCGGTTGCGGATTCGTCAGCCACCGAGCGAACCAGCGCGGCGACCGCGTCATGATAGGGCCGGTAGAAATCGCCGAGCCGGCGTTCCCGTTCCTGGGACGACATCGGATAGTTTCCCGGCACGATGGTTCCGTCATAAAGCTGGCGGATCAGCGTCGGGTCATCCTCTCCCCGGTTCGGATCGATGAGCAGCCGCGAGAAGCGCGCCATGATCGCGGGAGCGCCGGTCAGCGCGGCCAGCCGCCGCGTCACCCCCTCGACGCCGATGTCATAGGCGATGTGCCGTTCGAGTTCCGCCGGGGGCAGGCCCAGGCTGGCATATTCTTCCGGCACGTCACGCCCGGCATGGTCGCCGAGAAGGATCATCCCCCCGGCGCGGTTGCCCTCGATGAGTTGAAAAGGTGAGAATTGAGACGAACGCGTCATTCGTTTGGCCAGCGCGAAATGGAGGAAGGCCATGGTCTTTCCACGAAGCCGGCCGGCGCGCAATGCCGTGGTTTCGACAATCTTTTCGCCAAAATCGCAAATGGCGGCAATTAAATGCGAACTGTTCAGCGGATGGCGCCCGGCGCGTTGACACGGGCCGGGCGATCTTCGAAAAGGGGCGTCTCGGAAATGGGGCTTTCACAGGCAAGCGGCATGGAATCGGGTTTCGCAAAAGCGAAGCGGAAAACCCGCATTGGGCGCCTCGCCGTTCTCGCTGTCGTTTGCGGTGTTTTCAGCGGAGCGTTCACCGGTTCCGCGCTGGCCGATTTTCGCGTCTGCAACGCGACGCAGAATCTCGTCGGCGTCGCCATCGGCTATCGGGCCAAGGCAGGCTGGATCACGGAAGGGCTGGTGGCATATCGAGGGATCGAGCTGCAAGACATTGATCGAGGGTCCGCTCTCCTCGCGGTACTACTATCTCTACGCTGAAGACGCCGATCGCGGCGGCCGCTGGGACGGGCCGATCAACATGTGCGTCGCCGACAAGGAGTTCAAGATCGCCGGCGTCAATGATTGCTTCGCCCGGGGGTTTCAGCGCGCCGGATTCAAGGAATATGATACAGGCAAACAGGCGAGCTGGATGGTCCAACTGACCGACCAGCCCGAAGCGGATGGCGCCGCTCCCGTCACAGGATCGAAGACACCCATGAGACGCAGCCGCAAGGTCAAGATACTCGCCACGCTCGGACCCGCCTCGTCCGATGAGGCCATGATCCAGCAAGCTCTTCGAAGCCGGCGCCGATGTTTTCCGCATCAATATGAGCCATACCGACCATCGTCTGATGCGGACTCTGGTCGGACGCATCCGCGCGGTGGAGAAAGAGGTCGGCCGGCCGATCGGCATCCTCGCCGATCTTCAGGGCCCGAAACTGCGCGTCGGCAAGTTCATCCGCGGCAAGGAGACGCTCGAGGTCGGCCAGACCTTCACGCTCGACGACCAATCCCGAACCGGGCGACGCGACGCGGGTCTATCTGCCCCATCCCGAGATCCTGCGACGCCGTCGAGCCCGGACATCGCCTCCTGATCGATGACGGCCGCCTGCATCTTGTCGCCGAGGAAAGCGATGATGTCTCGATCCGCTGCCGCGTCGTCTCCGGCGACCACATTTCCGACCGCAAGGGCGTCAGCGTTCCCGACACGACGCTGCCGGTCGGCGCGCTGACCGATAAGGACCGCAAGGATCTCGACGCCGTGCTGGCCACGGGCGTCGACTGGATCGCGCTATCCTTCATCCAGCGCCCGGAAGATCTGGCGGAAGCGCGCAAGATCGCACGCGGCCGCGCCGCGTTGCTGTCCAAGATCGAAAAGCCGCAGGCCGTGACGCGGCTGGCGGAGATCATCGAGCTTTCCGACGCGCTGATGGTGGCGCGCGGCGACCTCGGCGTCGAAATGCCGATCGAATCGGTGCCCGGCATCCAGAAGCAGATTACCCGCGCCGCCCGCCGCGCCGGCAAGCCGGTGGTCGTCGCCACGCAAATGCTGGAATCGATGATTTCCGCCCCGGTGCCGACGCGCGCCGAGGTATCTGATGTGGCAACAGCCGTTTATGAGGGCGCCGACGCCATCATGCTGTCAGCCGAATCGGCTGCCGGCCAGTATCCGGTCGAGGCCGTGTCGATGATGAATGCCATCGCCGAGCAGGTGGAACGCGATCCGACCTATCCCGGCATCATCAATGCCCAGCGCTCGGAGCCCGAAGCGACTGGCGCGGACGCGATTTCCGCCGCCGCCCGCCAGATCGCCGAAACGCTGAAGCTTTCCGCGATCATCACCTACACGGCATCGGGGACCACCGGCCTGCGCGCCGCCCGCGAGCGCCCGCATGTACCGATCATCGCCCTTTCGCCGGTGGTGGAAACGGCACGGCGTCTGTCGCTCGTTTGGGGCACCGCATTGCGTGGTGACTCCCGATGCCACCGATCTCGACGACATGGTCGACCGTGCCTGCCGCATCACTTTCGAGGAACATTTCGGCAAGCCCGGCGATCGGGTGATCGTCACGGCGGGCGTACCGCTGCGGACGCCGGGCGCCACCAACATGCTGCGTATCGCCTATATCGGTTCCGACGGTCTCGGCGGACTTTAGTCGCCGCGCACAGTCGCCGCGCGAAGCGCCTTCGGTTTCGTATCCATGCAGCGATCGATCGGTCCATGCGCGTCGGCCGCGATGCGCGCCTCGACACGGCTTGCCGCCGCCTGCAGATCGACATCTTTCCCGCCAAGCTTCTCGATGGCGCTGACAGCGAGATCGGCAGCGATCCAGTCTGATTTATGGCCCAGATTGCGCACCCAGACGAGTTCCGCACCTTCGATGTCGCGCGCCAACCCCGTCGAGTGGATATGCTCCGCCACGACGGTATCCATGTCACCGGACACGACCACCGTCGGCGCACTGATCTCAGGGTAGCGTAACGCCTGCTTTTTCACGTGATCGTAGAGGCCGGCGACGTCGATGGCATTGGCGTGGAACGCGTTCGGTCGCAGCACCAGCGGGATCGCCGCCTTTTCGGTATAGCCGTCCGGAACCGCGTTGGGCGCGAAGACGCAGGCCGTCGCAGCATTCAGGCGCAGTACGCCGCCGGGCAACGCCAGTGTTTCGGAAAACAGCCAGCCAATGACCGGCAGCGCCGTCAGCGAATAATACCAGGACGTCGCGCCACCAGGCCATGGATGCGTCGCGGCCGACAGGAAAAGCAGCCCGCGTGTCTTTTCGGCATGGCGCAGCGCAAACGCCGCTGCCACGGCCCCGCCGAAGGAGTGGCCAACGATGATGGCGTTTTCGATCCCGAGACGCTCCATCAGCGCCGCGATGCTGTCCGCCTGCCCGTCGGGCGTTTCATTGCCGGTGCCGCGCTCCGACCAGCCATGTCCGGGCCGGTCGAGAAACAGCAACTCGGCGCGGCCTTCCAGCAAAGGGCGAAGGGGGATCATCTGGTCGTTCAGATTGGCGCTCGCGCCATGGACGAAGACGATGGGCGGCAGGTCGGCGGTTTCGGGCGCGGCGACATGAACGAAATGAACGCGCGCACCGTTGACACGCGTGAACGTACCGGCAGGCGGATAACGACGTGCGATCACCCATGCCCCGATGCGCGTCACAGCAAACAGGATCAGAAAAAGCAGGACAAGGATCACCGCCGCCACGGTGACCGTCGTCATGTCCGGAAACCCTGTGCCAAAGGATACGGCATGGGCGAAAGAGCAGGAGGCGAAGCGGTCAAATGCCTTCGCCGGCCAGTTCTTCGGTCAGCGATTCCACAGCGCTCTGCGCGCTGCGCATCATGGGATAGATTGTCAGCACGCGTTCATAGGCCTTGAGCGCCATTTTCTTATGCCCTGTGCTTTTCAGGATCTCCGCCATTCCGGCCATGGCGCCGAAATGGCGCGGCTCCAGTTGCAGCGTCTTGTCTATATCGGCCATCGACATGGTATAATCGCCCATCATGAAGTGCACTGTGGCGCGGCGATTCCAGCCTTCCGCATAGCCCGGATCGAGCGCGATGATCTGGTCGAGGAAATCGAGCGCGACGGGAAATTTCTTGGCCTGGATGGCATCGTTCGACCATTGCATCATGAGATCGATGGTGGCGCTGCCCGAATCGAGCCATGCCTGCCAGATTTTCCGGGAGATGCCTTCCGCCGCCCTTTCGTTGCGTTCGCGTTTCAGTTCCGCAAACAGCGTGTCGAGACGCTTCGCCTGATCGGATTCATCGGCTTTATTATCCGGTGAGGTTGCCCGATTATCCGGCGAGGTTGCGGGGCTTTTGTCGGCGGCGCTTTGGCCGCTGGCGCCTCAACCGCCGGAGACTTGGCGGGCGGCGTCGGTCCCGTCACGATGGAATCGGTGGCGAAAGCCGGAAGGCAAAGCAAGCCGATGAACAGGAAAGCCAAAAAGCCGCGCATTTTTGGGAATCTAACCCCGCGCGGCCCCACGTCAATTAAAAACAAGAGCGTCGAAATGACATCGGCGTGAGCCGACGGCGGCGATCAGCCCTGGCGCGCCTTGTAGCGCGGCGCGGTCTTGTTGATGATGTAGATCCGGCCCTTGCGGCGAACCATGCGGTTGTCGCGGTGACGGGCCTTGAGCGCCTTGAGCGAGTTCTTGATCTTCATTTTCCTAGCCGATCAGTTTGGCCCTGCAGGCCTGAAACCAAAGACGCGCCCGAAGGCGCGCCGTAATTCGAGGTGCTCATAGACGAAAGCCCGGGCACGTGTCAACCAAATCCGGCCATCCACAGAATTGCAATCATAGCAGGAATATGCTGTAAGATACCCGTAAAACGAGCAAAGGAAAACCTAGTGCGAAACAAAATCATCATTCTTTGTGTGCCGTTTCTCCTGGCGTCCGCCTCCGCTCACGCTGCGCAGTGCGACCCCAAGGACGAGAGCCAGATGGGTCTTAACCTCTGCGCGGCCGCCGGATATTCAGCGTCCGACAATAAGCTCAACGCAGCCTATGGCCAGATCATGAAGCGCCTTTCGGACGATGCGGATTCCCGCAAGTTATTGCAGACATCTCAGCGCGCCTGGGTGGCCTTTCGCGACGCCGAGTGCAAATTTTCGGTCGGAGCCAGTAGCGACGGATCCATCTATCCGATGCTGGTGTCGCAATGCCTGCAAGGGATGACCGACGACCGCATCAAGCAATTGGACCACTATCTGCATTGCCAGGAAGGTGATCTCAGTTGCCCGGTGACGCCGGGGTGACGGGCGGAATCAGCTCTTTCTGCTGATACGGGTAAAATGCCCCATCTTGCGGCCCGGCCGCGTCTCCGCCTTGCCGTAGAGGTGCAGCACCAAATCCGGCTCCTCAAGCAGTGCCGGCACGCGATCGACATCGTCGCCGATCAGATTTTCCATGACGCAGTCGGAATGCCGCACTGTATCACCGAGAGGCAGTCCGGCGATGGCGCGGATATGCTGTTCGAACTGCGAGACCGCGCAGGCCGCCTCCGTCCAGTGCCCTGAATTGTGCACGCGCGGCGCAAATTCATTGGCGAGCACCTTGCCAGTCCGCCGTGACGAAAAACTCAACGCCGATGATTCCGACATAGTCCAGCGCCTCCAGAAGCGTGAAACTGGCCTGCCGCGCCGCCTCGCTCACCGCGTCGGGCACGCCGGCCGGTAGTGTTGAACGGTGCAGGATGCCGTCGCGATGGACATTGCGCGCCGCCTCATATGCCGACATTTCACCGTCGCGGCCGCGCGCCGCGATCACCGAGACTTCCAGATCGAAGGGAATGAATTCCTCGAGGATGAGCGGAACGGTGCCCATCGCAGCATGGATCCCCTCAACGCTTGCGGCATCGCCGCCGCGAAAGACCCGCTGGCCCTTGCCGTCATAGCCGAAGCGTCTTGTTTTTCAGGACGCCCTGCCCCCCGAAAGCCTGCAGCGCCGTCGCGATATCCCCGTCATTATCCACAGGCTGGAACCCGGCTGTGGATATTCCATGCGCGTTGAGGAAGCGCTTCTCGGTCAACCGATCCTGCGAGATTTCCAGCGCGCGCGGCGGTGGATAGACCGGCAGTTTCGAGGCGAGCCGGTTGGCCGCCTCGATGGGCACGTTTTCGAATTCATAGGTCACGACATCGGCGGCTTCGGCCAGTTCGTCAAGCGCGGCGGCATCGTCATAGGCCGCTTCGATCTGCCGGTTCGCCACCTGCGCCGCCGGACAGTCCGGCTGTGGTTCCAGCACGATGGTCCTGTAGCCGAGACGCGCCGCGGCCATCGCCAGCATGCGCCCCAATTGGCCGCCGCCGATGATGCCGATCGTCGAGCCGGGCGCCAGCATATCGCTCACGCGTTGTCCGCCGGACGCATCCGCCACCGCTCCGGTCTGCCGGGCGCGGCAGGCATCCAGCCGTTCGGCGAGCGCGCTATCGGAAAGCGCAAGCACCGCAGCCGCCAGCAACGCCGCGTTGACCGCGCCGGAACGTCCGATCGCGAGTGTGCCCACAGGAACGCCGGCCGGCATCTGCACGATGGAAAGCAGGGAATCCTGTCCTGAAAGGCCTTTGATTCGATCGGCACGCCTAAAACCGGCAGTGGCGTCAGCGAGGCCGTCATGCCCGGCAGATGCGCCGCGCCGCCGGCTCCGGCGATGATGATTTTGAAGCCCGCCTGCCTGGCGCCGCGCGCGAAATCATAGAGCCGCTCGGGCGTGCGATGCGCGGAAACGATGCGCGTATCGAAGCCGATGCCGAGCGTTTCGAGCGTCTCGGCGGCGTGGCGCATGGTCGGCCAGTCCGACTGGCTGCCCATGATGATGGCGACATCGGCGCGCGGCATGTCGAAACCCTTCTACGTTGCAGACTTGCCGCATAGAGGAAATGAGGAAATGCCGCAAGCAAGCGGCCTTACCGGAGCGCGCTTGCCTCCCGTTGCCCTACTTTGATGGCGGCCAGCGCCAGCGCCAGCGAGGCGAGCAGGCACCATCCGGCCATCCAGAGCATCTGCGTCGGCAGCGGCACGCCGAAATCGATCAGCGCGCCGGTGATGCCCGGCCCGAGCGCCGAGGACAGGACCATGGCAGAGACGGTGATGGCGCGGATGCCGCCGAGATTTGCGACGCCATAAACCTCCGGCCACAGCGCGCCGAGCAGCGTCGAGGTAAATCCATTACTGATGCCCATCAGAAACATGAAGGCGTAGATGCCCCATTCCGGTGTCACCAGTCCCAGCAGCGCGGAAGCGACGGCCATCGGCAGCAGGAAATAGGGCATGAGGCTAAGCGAACCGAAGCGGTCGATCAGGTAACCGCAGACAAGGCCGAAGAAGATCGTGGTGACGGACATGACGGTGAAGGAGGCCGCAAAGGCCAGCGGATCGTAGTGGCGCAGTTCGATGAGGTAGCCCTGATGGAAAAAGATGGAGGTGCCGACGAAGGCCGGAACCAGGGTCCCCGCCAACAGCAGATAGAGGATCGGGTCGCGGATCACTTCCGCGCGCGTCCAGTTCCGCGCGGTCCGCAGATCGCGTGTCTTCGCCTCATGCGATTGCGGCACGCGCTCCACGCTCATGAGGCCGAGGATCAGCGGCAGTCCGATCAGGACGAGAACGGCCGCGGAGGCGTACCAGGCCGTGTGCCAGTCTCCACTGGCCTCGGTTATAAGGACCACGATCGCCGGCAGGATCGCCGAGCCGGCCTGCTGGCCGGGCGCGATCAACGCCATGGCGCGGCCGCGATTGGCGACGAACCAGCGGCCGATCTCGGTGAAGGCGATCTCCGTCATCATGCCCTGCCCGAAGAGACGAAGGAGATAGAAGGAGAGCGTGAGAACGGCGACGTTGGGGGCGACGGCGATGAGGAGACAGGCGGCCGCCAGCGCCGGAATCGTGAAACGCGCGACCTTCCAGCCGGGCATCAGGTCGAGCGTCCGTCCAAGCCAGGGGAGCGTCATGGCGCTGGCAAGCGTCGCCAGCATGTAGACGCCGCCGAAGCCACCGCCGGATAGGTGAAAGGTTTCACGGATTCCGTTGCCCGACAGGCCGATGAAGAAGGTCTGGCCGAAGGACGAGAACATGGTCAGCAAAAAGCCGCCGCCGAGCCAGCGGGCGTTATGCGCAAGGAAGCGTCCATTGTCGCGCGCGAAGGTGAACATGAAGCGGCCTGACATCGAATCGGTGGGTTGGGGTGCCAACCGCGAAATGTGGTATAAGCGGGCAAGTGCCGGGAGAAGGGTCCAGAAGGTATCGACTATCGGCACACGGAATTGAAGGATAACCCCGTAGCCGCAGCATTCGATCGCTTCTTCAGGCGATGATGTCGGGGATGACCTTGTCCTCAAGATCCTGCAAGCGGTCCTTCAGCGCTAGTTTCTTCTTTTTCATGCGCTGGATCTGCAAGGCGTCGCACCCCATGGCGATCATGGCGTTGATGGCGGCGTCGAAATCGGCGTGTTCCTGCTTCAAGCGCGCGAATTCAAGGCGAACCCCGGCCTGTTCCTGTTCCGACATCTATCCAAATTCCTTCCGGCGGAACCGGTAAAACGACACGTCCCGGCGCGGGCCTATAGCACATTTCAAATTTCTCGAAAATCCTACCACCGGGTGTTCGACTTCGCCATATTCTGGTGGCACACTGTCATCTGGCCGTCACATGCAATGGCCCCGCGGCGATTGGATGGACGTGCCAACGAGGAAACCGGAATAGGAGAACAATCATGGCTCTCGCTTCCCATCTTGCGGAACTGCAGAGAAAACACGGCGATATCGAGCGTGAAATTGACGACGCCCTAAACCACCCCTCAACCGACGACCTGCAAATAGCGACACTGAAGCGACGCAAGCTGGCTTTGAAAGACGAGATCGAAAAGCTGAAAGTGCAGACGCGACACTGAATAAACCCATCTGATAGCGGTATAAAGTTGCGACAGCCCGATGGCGGCCTCCGCCATCGGCGGGATCGAGGCGTGCAGGAACTGCTGACGCTCAGGCATTCCAGAACTGGTCGAGCCACACATTCAGCCGCATGAGGCCCGAATCATCGACGGCATAGATCCGTTTCGTACCGGACGCGCGCGCCGTAACCAGGCCGGCATCGAGAAGAATTTTCAGATGTTGGGAAACCGCTGGGCGGGAGATGGGCAAACCGCCCGCGAGCTCTGTCACGGTTTTGGGGCCGCGCCGCAGCTCTTCGAGGATGTGGCGGCGGCTCGAATCCCCGATCGCGGCAAAAGCATCCGGCTTCGTCATGCTTTTTTGTAAGCTATGGCTTACCTAATGACAAGAGCGCCACGCCAACTCGTTCGCTGACAGGGGCCTATCCATCGGGATCCGGCGAGTAACCTTACCGTCTCGCGGCCGCTTCGGCATGAACCCGCAACAGCGCGATCAGTCGCTCCGCTTCGCGGCCCGCGCCGTCTTCATCGCGGTCGAGCACGGCGCGTATGATATCGACATGATGCGAGGCGGACTCGGCCAGCCCCGTGTCGGCCTGATAGCGGAACCAGAAGCGGCGGCTATGCGTCTGCAACGGCGCGGCCAATCTTGCGGCGAAATCATTATCGGCCGCCGCCGCCATGGCCTCGTCGAGCGCCTTGTCCGCCGCCAGGAACCCGATCGTGTCGCCATTGAGGACCGCGCTTTCCATGCTCAGGGCGGCCTCCTGGAATTTCTCCGCGCCGCCCGCGGTGATGAAGCGCGCCGCCGATCGCGCCAGAACCGCTTCCACGCCGCGCCGTGCGTCAAGCACCTTCAACCAGTCTCCGGCATGAAGGGAAGCGACGGCAAGACCCGCGCGCGGCCTTATCTCCAGCAGCCCTTCCCACGCCAGGCGCTGAACCGCCTCGCGCACAGGCGTTCGTCCAAGGCCAACCCTTTCGATCAACCCGCCCTCGGTGGTCACGGTTCCGGGCGCCAGTTCGAGCGTAACGATCATGCGCTCAAGGACCTGATAGGCCTTGGCGGCGGCCGGCTCGAATGCAGCGATGTCTGGGTCAGCGTTCACGCGTGTTTCTCCTGATATATGCTTGATATATCGTGTTGACGCAGCCCTTGACAACATCGTGCCACTTTAAATATATCACAGATATATCAGAGGAGATTCAAAATTATGTGGTCTGGCGTCTTTCCCGCTGTCACTACCAAATTCACTTCGGCCGACGAACTCGACCACGCTGAAATGGAGCGCTGCTTCGCCCTTCTCATGGACGCGGGCTGCGACGGGCTCATCGCCTGCGGTTCGCTTGGCGAAGGCCCCATGCTCTCGCACGACGAGAAACTGGCCGTCTTCAAGACCATGAAGCAATCGACGGGCGGTAAGCCGGCGCTGCTTACCATCAACGAAGCCGCCACGCGCGACGCCGTGGCGCTGGCCAGGCGGGCCGCGAAGGCGGGCGCCGACGGGCTGATGATCGTGCCAAGCCCGATCTACCACACCAATCCGCGCGAGACCGCCGATACGCTGAAGGCAGTGGCGTCGGCGGGTGGGCTTCCGGTGATGATCTATTCCAACCGCGTGGCCTATCGGGTCGATGTCACCGTCGACATCATGGAGGAACTGGCCGGCGACGATCTTTTCGTCGCCATCAAGGAATCCAGCGACGACATCCGCCGGTCGATCAACATGATCAACCGCTTCGGCGACCGTTTCGACCTGTTCACCGGCGTCGACAACCTCGCCTTCGAGGCCTTGTCGGTCGGCGCGGTCGGCTGGGTCGCCGGCCTTGTCACCGCGTTTCCGGCCGAAACCGTCGCCGTCTATCGCCTGGTCAAGGCGGGAAGAGCGGCGGAAGCACTGACTCTCTACCGCTGGTTCCGCCCCTTGCTCGATCTCGACGTCTCCACCTATCTGGTGCAGAACATCAAACTGGCGGAAATTCACGCCATTGGCTCCAACGACCGGGTACGCATGCCGCGCCAGCCGCTTGCCGGAGCCGAGCGGGCCCGTGTCGAGAAGATCGTGAAGGATGCGCTGGCGACGAGGCCTCACCTGCCGAAGTTTTGATGCGGCGGGGCCGGCCCCGCTAATATAGATTTAGAGCCGTGAAATGACCGATGCCGACCAAACTGGAATTGTGGTTCTCGGAGCCGGCATCGTCGGCATCTGCGTGGCCGCCTATCTGGCCGAGGCCGGCCATGCGGTCACCGTGATCGACCGCACCGGTATTTGCGAGGAGACCAGTTCGGGCAACGCCGCCGCTTTCGCATTTTCCGATGTCCTGCCCATGGCGCACAAGGGCATGATGCGCAACCTGCCGAAATGGCTCGTGGACCCGCTCGGCCCCCTTTCCATCCGCCCGTCCTATCTGCCGAAGCTCGCACCCTGGCTTTACCGTTTCTGGCGCGCCGGACTGCACGGACAGGAGAAGGCCGTCGCCGCGCAAGCCGCGATGATGAGCCTGACGCGGGCCGAATGGATGGCACTGATCGATCGTTCCGGCGCGCGTTCGATGCTGCACGAAGACGGCTCGCTGGAACTTTACGAATCGGAGGCAGAGTTTCAGGCGTCGCTGCCCGGCTGGGCGGCGCGCGAGCGTTTCGGCATTTCATTCCGGCACGTCACGGGAAAAAATCTGGCCGAACTCCAGCCCGGCCTGTCGCGCCAATTCATACGCGGAACCTTCGTGCCCGACTGGAAGACGGTCGCCGATCCCATGCTTTTCGGCAAGGCGATCTGGGCTCATGTGGAACGGCTGGGCGCAAAATTCGTGCCCGCGCGGGTTACAGGGATTGAGATCGGCAGCGAAGGCAAATCGCTTCAACTGGAAGGCGGCGGCGTCTTTTCCGCCCCAACGCTGGTCGTCGCCGCCGGTGCGTGGTCCCATCTCTGGGCGCGGCGTTTCGGCGACCGCATCCCGCTCGATACGGAGCGCGGCTATAACACGACCCTTCCCGCCAGCGCCTTCGACGTCAGGCGCCAGCTCATCTTTGGCGGCCACGGCTTCGTCATCACACCGCTCGACACCGGCCTGCGCGTCGGCGGCGCGGTCGAATTCGGCGGCCTCGACCTGCCGCCGAATTTCGCGCGATCGAAAGCGATGCTGGAAAAGGCGCGGCGCTTCCTTCCGGGCCTGAAGACAGAAGGCGGAAGGGAATGGATGGGCTACCGCCCGTCCCTGCCGGATTCCCTGCCGGTGATCGGCCGCTCCAGCGGTTCGCCCAGTGTCTTCTACGCTTTCGGCCACGGCCATCTCGGCTTGACCCAGGCCGCGGCGACAGGCCGCTTGATCCGCGACCTCGTTTCGGGTGAGGCTGCGCAGATCGATCTCTCACCCTTTCGGCCAACACGTTTTTGAAAGTCTCCCCGTGGCGCGCCATTCCTTTTTCTGCATAGACGGCCACACCTGTGGCAACCCCGTGCGTCTGGTGGCGGGCGGCGCGCCACAGCTTCAAGGCGCCACGATGCTGGATCGCCGCGCGCATTTCATGGCTGAATATGACTGGATCCGCACCGGCCTGATGTTCGAGCCGCGAGGCCACGACATCATGTCGGGCTCGATTCTCTACCCTCCGACGCGTGAGGATTGCGATATCGCCATCCTGTTCATCGAGACCTCTGGCTGCCTGCCCATGTGCGGCCACGGCACGATCGGAACCGTCACCATGGCGATCGAGAACGGTCTGGTGAACCCCAAAAAACCCGGCATATTGCGTCTCGATACGCCAGCCGGCCTCGTGGTCGCCGAATACCGGCAGGAAGGCCCGTATGTCGAGGAGGTCCGCATCACCAACGTGCCATCCTTCCTTTATGCGGAAGGGCTTGAGGTCGAATGCCCGACGCTGGGGCCGATCGTGGTGGATGTCGCCTATGGCGGCAACTTCTACGCCATCGTCGAGCCACAGGAGAATTACCGCGACATGGCCGATCATTCGGTCGGCGATCTCGTCGCATGGAGCCCGGTTTTACGCCAACGGCTGAATGAGGCCTATGCCTTCGTGCACCCCGAGCAGTCCGACATCAACCGGCTTTCCCACATATTGTGGACAGGCAAGCCGCGCAATCACGAGGCCGACGCGCGCAACGCCGTCTTCTACGGCGACAAGGCGATCGACCGTTCGCCCTGCGGCACCGGCACCTCGGCGCGCATGGCGCAGCTCCACGCCCAGGGCGCGCTGAAGGCCGGCGATCCGTTCGTCCATGAATTGATCATCGGCTCGCTTTTCAAGGGCCGCGTCGAGACCGAAACAAGCGTGGCCGGCACACCCGCCATCGTTCCCTCCATCGGCGGCTGGGCGCGCATGACGGGCCTCAACACCATTTTCATCGACGACCGCGACCCTTTCGCCCACGGCTTCGTGGTGACGTGATCCATCGGGTTTTACTGAATTCCCTTTCGGAATTGAGACGGCGTTCATTCGCAACAATATGCGCTTCTTCGGAAGAAGAGCTGTATATTCCTCGGCATTTTCCGAAATATTTCGATAAATTCACCAACGACATGACGCGCGGGCGAGCGCTGCATGCCGGTTGTTGCGCGGGTTTGATCGGCCAGAAAAGGTGTCCGGGAATGAGCGTCCGGCTGGAAAAATAGGCGCATTGGCAAAAAAATGCCGTTGCAATCCCGGATCGAAGCGGTACGACTAGGGGAAAGACAAGAAGGGATGCGCCGGGTCGGCGACATTCCAGGGGAGCCGGGTAAGACATGCATTATTTTGTCCAGCAGCTTATCAACGGGCTGACACTGGGATCAATTTATGGGTTGATCGCCATCGGCTACACGATGGTCTACGGCATCATCGGAATGATCAACTTCGCTCATGGCGACATCTTCATGGTCGGCGCCTTCATCGCGCTTGCGACCTTCCTCGTCCTCACTACTGTCTTCGGTTTTGTTTTCCTTCCCGTGGTCCTGCTCATCGTCCTGATCGTGTCGATGCTGTTCACCTCGGCATGGGGCTGGACGGTGGAGCGGCTTGCCTATCGGCCATTGCGCGGTTCGTTCCGGTTGGCGCCGTTGATCACCGCCATCGGCATGTCCATCGTGCTGGAAAATTTCGTCCAGGTCGCGCAGGGCGCGCGCGTCAAGCCGCTTCCGCCGCAAATCACGGGCGGCATAACGATTTTTTCCGGCACCCACGGCAACGGCATAAACGTTGAACTGTCCTACATGCAGATCATCATCATAGTGACTACTTTCGTCCTGATGGCCGGGTTCTCGTTGCTGATCGCCAAGACGCCCCTCGGTCGCGCCCAGCGCGCCTGCGAACAGGACACAAAGATGGCCTCGCTGCTTGGCGTCAATGTCGACCGGACGATTTCCCTCACCTTCGTCATGGGCGCGGCGCTGGCCGCCGTGGCCGGCATCATGTTCCTGCTGCTCTACGGCGTCATCGATTTCTACATTGGCTTTCTCGCCGGCGTTAAGGCGTTTACCGCGGCGGTTCTCGGCGGCATCGGATCGCTTCCGGGCGCCATGCTCGGCGGTATCCTCATCGGCCTTATCGAGGTGTTCTGGTCGGCCTATTTCACGGTGGAATACAAGGATGTCGCGGCATTCTCGATCCTCGCCATCGTGCTGATCTTCCTGCCATCCGGCCTGCTCGGCAAACCCGAAGTGGAGAAGGTCTGATGGCTTCCAGGGATTCGGAAGTGCCGACATCGGACATCGAACCCGCCGGCGCGCAAATCAAGAGGGAAGAACGGGCTGAGATGCGATCTGCGCAGCCCGCAATCGAACCGAACACGCTTTACGAATCACTGAAGGATGCGGCGCTGGCCGGGATTCTCGCCGGCGTGCTTGGCTTCTTCTTCATCGGCCTGCGCACCGAAATCGCCCCAGGCGGCCTCGACGTCACCACCCGGTGGGGCGCCTGGATCACGGCAATCGTGATTGTCTTCGGCGCGCGGCTTCTCCTCAACCTGTTCTTTTTCAAGGCCAAGCGGCCCATACGGCGCAGGATTCGCTCGGAGCCCGGCGTCATCGGCAGGGCATTGCCGTCGCTCGGCAAATGGCTGACCTGGGCGCTGTTTGCCTTCGCGGTTATCCTGCCGTTCTTCTTTACGATCCTGTTTCCCCAACGCGACCGTCAGTTCATCGATCTGTCCATCCTCATCCTGACCTATGTCATGCTGGGATGGGGCCTGAACATCGTGGTTGGATTGGCGGGCCTTCTCGATCTTGGCTACGTCGCCTTCTACGCCGTCGGCGCCTATTCCTTCGCGCTGCTCGCCCATTATTTCAATTTCGGATTCTGGACGGCGCTGCCGCTGGCCGGCATCCTCGCCGCCACATGGGGGGTGATCCTCGGCTTTCCGGTCTTGCGCCTGCGCGGTGATTATCTGGCCATCGTCACCCTCGCCTTCGGTGAGATCGTGCGCGTCGTGCTTTTGAACTGGTACAGCGTCACCAACGGTCCGGACGGCATTTCGGGCATTCCCAAGCCGACCGTGTTCGGCATGGCGCTCGGCCATGGCAAGGATACCATCAACGCCTATCTCGGCATCCCCTACGACCCGATACAGCGCTTCATCTTTCTCTATTACATCATCCTGGTCCTAGCGCTGATCACCAACGTCATAACGATAAGGCTACGCAAATTGCCGATCGGGCGGGCATGGGAGGCCCTGCGCGAAGACGAAATCGCCTGCCGTTCGCTCGGCATCAATACGCGCAACACCAAGCTGACGGCCTTTGCGATGGGCGCCATGTTCGGCGGCTTCGCCGGATCGTTCTTCGCAACGAGGCAGGGCTTCATTTCGCCGGAAAGCTTCACCTTCCTGGAATCGGCCATCATTCTGGCCATCGTCGTTCTTGGCGGGTTGGGATCGCAACTGGGCGTCGTGATCGCGGCGATCGTCATGATCGGCGGCACCGAGATGCTGCGCAATCTCGACTTCCTGAAATCCATCTTCGGCAGCGGCTTCGACCCGGTTCAGTATCGCATGCTCATCTTCGGGCTGGCGATGGTTGTCATCATGATCTGGAAGCCGCGCGGTCTCATTTCCACCCGTACCCCATCCGCCGTTCTCAAGGAGAGAAAGAAAATCAGCGCCGATCTGATCGCACAGGGCGAGGGCCACTGATGGACGCCGCGCAAAACAGTTCCGCGGGAAGCCATATCCGCAGATGGGAAGACGACCCGGTATTGACCGTCGAACATCTGACCATGCGCTTTGGCGGCCTCGTCGCGGTGGGAGATCTTTCCTTCAATGTTGGACGGGGCGATATCACCGCGCTGATCGGCCCGAACGGGGCCGGCAAGACGACGGTGTTCAACTGCGTCACCGGGTTCTACAAGCCGACCGAGGGCCGCATCGCCATGCGCCATGGCCGTGGCGCCACCAGCGAATCCGTCGATGCCGTGACCCGGGGCGGCAAAAGATGGGCGGAGACGCCCGAAGGCTCGATATTTCTTCTGGAGCGCATGCCGGACCACGAAATTTCGCAAAAGGCCAAAGTCGCGCGCACCTTCCAGAATATCCGCCTTTTCGGTGGCATGACGGTGCTCGAAAACCTGCTCGTCGCCCAGCACAATCCGCTGATGCTGGCCTCCAGCTACACGATCGGCGGCATATTCGGCCTCCCCGGCTACAAGAAGGCCGAGGCAGCCTCCATCGACAAGGCGGTCTACTGGCTCGAGCGGATCGGGCTTGTCGACCGCGCCGACGATCCCGCCGGCGATCTCCCCTACGGCGCCCAGCGCCGCCTGGAGATTGTCCGCGCCATGTGCACGGACCCCCAGCTTCTATGTTTCGACGAGCCGGCCGCCGGCCTCAACCCGCACGAATCGTCGGAACTCAACGAGCTTTTGAAATTCATCCGCGACGAACACGGAACCTCGGTCCTGCTCATCGAGCACGACATGGGCGTCGTCATGGAAATATCGGACCACATCGTCGTGCTCGACTATGGCGTCAAGATTTCCGACGGCGGCGCTGACTTCGTCCGCAACGACCCCAAGGTCATCGCCGCCTATCTCGGCGTCGACGACGATGAGGAAATCGATGTCGAGGAGGTAAAGGGGGATATCGGATCGATCCCGGGCGCGACGAAAACGCCGGGAACTTCCGGTTCGACACCGACAAGCGGGCATGCCAAGCGATGAGCGAATTGCTTCTTTCCATTCGCGGCGTACAGACCTATTACGGCCAGATCGTCGCGCTGCGCGGTGTCGACGTCGACGTCAACCGCGGCGAGATCGTCACCATGATCGGCGCCAATGGCGCCGGCAAATCGACGCTCATGATGACCATCTGCGGCGATCCGCGCGCCCGCGCCGGCCAAATTCTCTACGCCGGGCAGGACATCACCAACATGCCCACGCATGAGATCATGCGGCTTGGCATCGCCCAGTCCCCGGAGGGACGCCGCATCTTTTCGCGCATGACGGTGATGGAAAACCTGCAGATGGGCGCATCCTACGTCTCGCCGGATTATTTCGACGACGATGTTCGCAAGGTCTTCGTCCTGTTCCCGCGCCTCAAGGAACGCGCCAACCAGCGCGGAGGAACGCTCTCTGGCGGAGAGCAGCAGATGCTGGCGATCGGGCGCGCGCTGATGAGCCGGCCGACGCTGCTTTTGCTGGACGAACCGTCGCTCGGACTGGCACCGCTGATCGTCAAGCAGATTTTCGAGGCCATCCGCGAACTGAACCAGAATGAAGGCCTCACCGTCTTCCTCGTCGAGCAGAACGCGTTCCACGCGCTCAAGCTGGCGCATCGTGGCCACGTCATGGTGAATGGCTCCATCACGATGAGCGGAACCGGCGCCGAACTCCTGAAACGCGAAGAAGTAAGGGCCGCCTATCTCGAAGGCGGCCGGCATTAGGACCGACGATCATGGCAAAAGACAACGGATTGTTGTGGGAAGTCACGTTCTGGGAGTTTCTCTTCGTGACCGTGATATTGGCGGGCGGAGCGGCCTATCTCGCCGGCCGGGCGGTGGCGCGTTCCTGGAACAGTGATGCGCAGTTGATCTTCTTCATGGTGCTTTTGACCGCCGCGTGCCGGTTCATCCATTATGCCCTTTTCAAGGGCACGCTGCTTAGCCTCCACTATTATATCGTCGACCTCGTCGTTCTCCTCATCATGGCGTTCGCGGGTCGCCATGCAACGCGCGCCAAACAAATGGCGACGCAATACAGTTTCGAATATCAACGCAGCGGCGCCGTCGGCTGGACGCGCAAAAGCTGACCCAATTCACTATTAATCGGCAAATAGCCTTTATTTCATTGCTGAATTGGGCTTTCATGTCGATCAAGCGGGACGACAGACCCGCGCTGGCAGACCGGGAACATCAAACACCTTTTCCGGGCGGCCGATGAAAACCTCTGGGGTGTTTTTAAAGGGAGTCACTATGAAAAAGGTACTTTTGGCGGGCGTCGCCCTCACCTTTGCGATGAGCGGTTCGGCATGGGCCGACATCTTGATCGCGACGGCGGGTCCGATGACCGGTCAGTATGCTTCCTTCGGGCAGCAGATGAAGGGCGGCGCCGAACAGGCTGTCGCGGATATCAACAAGGCGGGCGGCGTCAATGGCCAGATGCTCAAGCTTGAGGTCGGCGACGACGCATGCGATCCCAAGCAAGCCGTGGCCGTAGCCAACCAGTTTGGCGGCGAAGGCGTGGTGTTCGTCGCCGGGCATTTCTGCTCGGGCTCGTCGATCCCTGCTTCCGCGGTCTATTCCGACGAGAACATCGTCATGATTTCGCCGGCCTCGACCAATCCTAAATTCACCGATGAGCGTCCCGGTCCCGGCGTGTTCCGCACCTGCGGACGTGACGACCAGCAGGGCGCGGTCGCAGGCAAGTTCCTGATGGACCACTTCAAGGACAAGAAGATCGCCTTCATCAACGACAAGACCGCCTACGGCAAGGGTCTCGCCGACGCCACCCAGGCGGAATTCGAGAAACTTGGCGGCAAGGCGACGATGGTGGAGTCCTACACCGCCGGTGAAAAAGACTATTCGGCGCTCGTTTCCAAGCTGAAGCAGAACGGCATCCAGGTGCTTTATATCGGTGGTTACCACACCGAGGCCGGCCTTATCGACCGCCAGATGAAGCAGCAGAACATGGACACTGTCCTGATGTCCGGCGACGCTTTGGTGACCGACGAATACTGGGCGATCACCGGCAAGGACGGCGAGGGCACGCTGATGACCTTCTCGCCTGATCCGCGCAAAAACCCGGAAGCCAAGCCGGTCGTCGACGAACTGCTGGCCGCCGGCAAGACCGCCGAAGGTTACGCGCTTTACACCTACGCGGCGATCCAGGCATGGGCTCAGGCCGCGAACAACGCCAAGTCGGTCAAATTTGATCCGGTGGTCAAGGCGCTGAACAGCGGATCGTTCAAGACCGTGCTCGGCGACCTGAAGTTCAACGATCACGGCGACGTCACCCTGCCTGGCTATGTCATGTACAAGTGGCATGACGGCAAGTACGATTACTACACGAACTGATTAGCCGACATCGCTCGGTCAAAATCGTGGACGGCCCGGCATGGTTTCATGCCGGGCCGTTTGGTTGTCATGTTGCGCCGCAGCATTCCGCGCGCTAATCATTACGCTGCCGACCGACGCCGATGAATTTCGCGGGAGACCAAGCCTTGCCGATCACCAAGATTCTTGTCGCCAATCGTTCCGAAATAGCCATCCGCGTCTTTCGCGCCGCCAACGAATTGGGGCTGAAGACAGTCGCGATCTGGGCCGAGGAAGACAAATACTCCCTGCACCGCTTCAAGGCGGATGAATCCTACCAGGTCGGACGCGGTCCGCATCTCGATCACGATCTTGGGCCGATCGAGAGTTATCTGTCGATTCCGGAGATCATCCGCGTGGCCAAGCTTTCGGAAGCCGACGCCATTCATCCCGGCTATGGTCTTCTTTCGGAAAGCCCCGAATTCGCCGAGGCATGCGCCAAGAGCGGCCTGATCTTTATCGGGCCGACGGCCGATACGATGCGCCGTCTGGGCAACAAGGTCGCCGCGCGCAATCTCGCCATTGAGATTGGCGTGCCCGTCGTGCCGGCCACGGTCCCCCTGCCCGAGGACCCGAAGGAAATCGCCCGCATGGCCGAGGAGGTCGGCTATCCGGTCATGCTGAAGGCGTCCTGGGGCGGTGGCGGACGCGGCATGCGCGTCATCCGCTCGGCCGCCGACCTCGCCCGCGAAGTGACGGAAGGCAAACGCGAAGCCATGGCCGCCTTCGGAAAGGACGAAGTCTATCTGGAGAAGCTGGTCGAGCGCGCGCGCCATGTCGAAGTGCAGGTGCTCGGCGACACCCACGGCAACGCCGTGCATCTATTCGAGCGTGACTGCTCCATCCAGCGCCGCAATCAGAAGGTGGTGGAACGCGCCCCGGCACCCTATCTGGACGATGCTCAACGCCATGAACTTTCCGGCTATGCACTGAAGCTCGCCAGGGAAACCGCCTATATCGGCGCCGGCACCGTCGAGTTCCTGATGGATGCCGATACCGGCAAATTCTACTTCATCGAGGTCAATCCGCGCATTCAGGTCGAGCATACCGTGACCGAGGAGGTGACCGGCATCGACATCGTCAAGGCCCAGATCCACATCCTTGACGGGTATGCGATCGGCACGCCCGAATCCGGCGTGCCCCCCCAAGGCGAAATCCGGCTGAACGGCAACGCTTTGCAGTGCCGCATCACAACCGAGGATCCGGAACAGAACTTCATACCGGATTATGGCCGCATCACCGCCTATCGCGGGGCCACCGGCTTCGGCATACGCCTCGATGGCGGCACCGCCTATTCGGGCGCCGTCATCACCCGCTATTACGATCCGCTGCTCGAGAAGGTGACCGCCTGGGCGCCCACCGCGCGAGAAGCGATCGCGCGCATGGACCGGGCCTTGCGCGAATTCCGCATCCGTGGCGTTGCCACCAATCTGACCTTCCTCGAAGCCATCATCAGCCATCCGAAATTTCGCGCCAACGACTACACGACCCGTTTCATCGACGAGACGCCGGAACTCTTCACCCATGTGAAGCGGCAGGATCGCGCCACCAAGCTGTTGCACTATCTTGCCGATGTCACGGTCAACGGGCACCCCGAAACACGCGGGCGGCCAAAGCCGAAGGATGACGCCGCTCCACCCGCTGTTCCCTATCTCGACATGCAGGTGCCGGACGGGACCAAACAGCGCCTCGACACTCTCGGACCCGACAAATTCGCCGCATGGATGCGCGGCGAAAAGCGCGTCCTCGTCACCGACACCACCATGCGCGATGGCCATCAGTCGCTGCTCGCCACACGCATGCGGACCCACGATATTGCGCGCATCGCCGGAACCTATGCCCGCGCCCTACCCCAACTCCTTTCCCTGGAATGCTGGGGCGGCGCGACCTTCGACGTCGCCATGCGTTTCCTGACGGAGGACCCATGGGAACGTTTGTCGCTCGTGCGCGACGGCGCCCCCAACCTCCTCCTGCAGATGCTGCTGCGCGGCGCCAACGGCGTCGGCTACACCAACTATCCCGACAATGTCGTCCGGCATTTCGTCAGGCAGGCGGCCGCCGGCGGCATCGATCTCTTCCGCGTCTTCGACTGCCTCAACTGGGTCGAGAACATGCGCGTCTCCATGGATGCGGTGCGCGAGGAGAACAAGCTGTGCGAGGCGGCGATCTGCTACACCGGTGACATCCTCGATCCGGCGCGCGCCAAATACGATCTCAAATATTATGTCGCGCTGGCCAAGGAACTGGAGGCCGCCGGCGCGCATATCATCGCGCTCAAGGACATGGCCGGCCTTTTGAAGCCCGCCGCCGCGACGGTTCTGTTCAAGGCGTTGCGCGAAGAAACCGACTTGCCCATCCATTTCCATACGCATGACACGTCGGGCATCGCCGGCGCCACCGTGCTTGCCGCCGTCGATGCCGGGGTGGATGCCGTGGACGCGGCCATGGACGCGCTTTCGGGCAATACCTCGCAGCCCTGCCTCGGCTCGATCGTCGAAGCCCTGAAGGGCAGCGAGCGCGATCCAGGCCTCGACCCCGAATGGATCCGGAAAATCTCCTTCTACTGGGAGGCAGTGCGCAACCAGTACGCCGCCTTCGAGAGCGACCTGAAGGGGCCGGCCTCCGAGGTCTATCTGCATGAAATGCCCGGCGGCCAATTCACCAACCTCAAGGAACAGGCCCGCTCGCTTGGTCTGGAGACGCGCTGGCACGAAGTGGCGCAGGCCTATCACGACGTCAATCTGATGTTCGGGGACATCGTCAAGGTCACCCCCTCCTCCAAGGTCGTGGGCGACATGGCGCTGATGATGGTCAGCCAGGATTTGAGCGTCGCCGATGTCGAAAGCCCGACCAGGGATATCGCCTTTCCCGATTCGGTTGTCGCCATGCTGCACGGCGATCTCGGCCAGCCACCTTCCTCGCCGGGAGAAATCGGAGGCTGGCCAAAGGCTCTGCAAAAGAAGGCGCTGAAGAACGAAGCCCCGATCACCGTGCGCCCAGGATCCTTGCTGGCCGACGCCGACCTCAAGGGAAAACGCGCCGAGATCGAGGCCGAACTGGAGCATCCGATCAGCGAATTCGAATTCGCCTCCTGGCTGATGTATCCCAAGGTGTTTTCCGATTTCAGCGCCGCGCAGGAAGAATACGGCCCCGTCAGCGTCCTGCCGACGCCTGTCTATTTCTACGGAATGCAGCAGGAAGACGAGATTTTTGTCGAGATCGAGAAGGGAAAGACGCTGGTCATCCGCTGCCTGGCGCTTGGGGACGTCGACGAGAAGGGCATGGCGACTGTCTTTTTCGAACTCAATGGCCAGCCGCGCCGCGTCAAGGTGCCGGATCGTATCCACGGCGCTTCGGCGGCGCGCGAGCGACGCAAGGCGGAGCCCGGCAACGACGCCCATGTTGGCGCTCCCATGCCCGGCGTTATTTCGACTGTTTCCATCACCGCCGGCCAGAGTGTCACCGCTGGCGACGTCCTTGTGTCGATCGAGGCGATGAAGATGGAAACCGCTTTGCACGCCGAGCGCGACGGCACGATTGCCGAAGTGCTGGTGCGCACCGGCGACCAGATCGACGCCAAGGATCTGCTCATCGTCTACGGATGATCGCCTCCTCCGTAGAGAGGGGGCAGGCCTCATTGGCCCAACGCGAATTCAGCGCTTGTCCTTGATCGCCGGCTAAATCGATTTAGATTTGCTTCCATTCAGTAGCTTGGATCACCGCATGGACGCCTCCAATTCGATCGCCGCGACAAGGCGCGGCCGCTGGTCTGCCGCCGCGATCTTCCTTGTCAACGGCTTTCTCATCGGCAGTTGGGCGCCCCAGATCCCGGGATTTCTCGTGCGCCAAGGCATCACGGAGTTCACGCTCGGCCTGCTGATCCTCCTGTTCGGGCTGGGCGCGATCTGCGCCATGCCCTGGTGCGGGACATTGATCGGACGTCATGGATCGCGCCGGGTGATCCAGATATTCGGCGCGGTCGCCGTGTTCGGCCTGCTCCTCATCGTTCTGGCGCCCAACGTACCGCTGGCGGCGGTGGCCCTGTTCCTGTTCGGCGCATTCGTCGGCGGCATGGATGTGGCGATGAACGCCAATGCCGTCGAAGTCGAGCGGCGGCTGGGCCGCGCGGTAATGTCGTCCTCACACGGCTTCTGGAGCCTCGGCGGCTTTGCCGGAGGCGCTCTCGGTGGATTCCTCATCAAGGATGGCGGGGCGCTGCTACATGCCACGACCGTGACGGTACTGGCCCTTGTCGTCTTCGTCATCGCCGCGCGCGGCCTGATCACCGAATCCCGGCCAGCGATCCGCCAGAAATTCCGGCTCGCCCTGCCGCGCAATCCGGCGATCTATCTGGTCGGTCTGATGGCGCTTTTCTCGATGATCCCGGAGGGCTCGGTGCTCGACTGGGCGGCGCTCTATCTGAAACAGGAACTGGGGGCGGGCATAGCCACGGCCGGCTTCGCCTTCGCCGCCTTTTCCGGAGCCATGGCGGTTATGCGCTTTGCCGGCGATGCGGTGCGCAACCGTTTCGGCGCGGTGGCGACCCTGCGCGTCTCGGCGCTGATCGCTGCGGCCGGCATGCTTGCGGGAGGCCTTGCCCCAAATGCATGGATCGCCGTCGCCGCCTTCGCTTTTTCCGGTTTCGGCATCGCCAATATGGTGCCCATCGCGTTTTCCGCCGCCGGCAACCAGCCGGGCCTTTCCGCCGGCGTCGGTCTGAGCACCGTCACCGTCATGGGGTATTCGGGCATTCTTCTCGCTCCCTCGATCATAGGCTTCATCGGCCAGCATGTCGGATTCTCGCCCGCCTTCATCGGCGTCTCGGCTTTGCTGGTCGTGGTTTTCCTGATGGCGGGGCTGGCGAGCGCGGCCGATAGGCCCGGCGCTCAGCCGGCGGCGTAGCGCTTCAACTCCACGAACAGGAAATCGACGACCCGCCTTATGCGCGCCGCCGTACGCACGTCGCGATGCATGGCGAGCCAAACCGGCAGCGGCGGGATGGAAAGCTCGGGCAGGACGATCTCCATCGACGGATCGCGTTCCACCAGCCTGCGCTGGGCAAAGCCGATGCCGTTGCCGGCGCGAACGGCTTCCCACAGCACGATCTGATTGTCGGCGCGTAAGCGGAAGGCATGCCGGTCGATGGCCAGTCCGAAGCTGGCAAACGCGTTGAGGATGTCGGGGTTTCTGTCGAAGCCGATCAGATCGTGCTCTGGGAGATCCCTCAGCGACCCGGGCCTTCCGCGCCGCTCCAGATAAGCTGTCGCCGCGCAGGCGCAAAGCGGCACGTCCGTTACCTTGCGCGCGATCAGATCCTGCTGCGTCGGTTGGACCATGCGGATGGCCACATCGGCATCGCGCCGCAGCAAATTCTCGACCTGGTTGCTCGCCGCGATTTCGATTTCGATACCCGGCTCCGCTTGCCCGAACCGTGCCATCATTGGCGGCAGGACAAGGGCGGCGACCACTTCGCTGGCCGCGATCCGCACCATTCCCGAAACCGTCTCCGTCGACGCCCCCACGACGCTGCGAGAGAACGCGTTTACCCGGTCCGCCACGTCCTCGGCGCGTCCAAGCAGCGCCATCCCCTCATCGGTCAGTTCATAGCCGCCGCGGCCACGGCGAAAGAGCGTGAGCCCGGTCGCCCGCTCCAGTTCGGCGATATGGCGCCCAAGGGTCGGCTGGCTTGCCCCCAACTGACGCGACGCCGCTGACAAGCTGCCGGTGCGCGCCACAGCCACGAAGCTCTTGATCAGATTCCAGTCGAATTCGCTCATCTATTCATAATTGAATATCACGGCAGCATTTTAGGTCAATTAACATTCGTGTGCGAATGGACGATATTCGGTGCATCAACACAAGCACGGAGAATTCCAATGACAAAGATCGCCATCCTGGGCGCCCGCGGCAGAGTTGGCCGCGCCGCCGCCAAGTCCTTCCTCGATGCCGGTTACGATGTGCGCGGCGTCACCCGCGATGGCGCATTGCCGGCGGAACTGACCGGCGCACGCGGCGTCGCCGCCGATGCGCTCGACCGGTCGTCCCTCATCAACGCCACCGAAGGCGCCGATATCGTCTTCAACGGCCTGAACCCGGTCTACTCGGACTGGAGCACCTGCCTGCCGATGGCGGAAAACGTCATGGCCGCCTGCGCTGCCAACCATGCGCTGCACCTGTTTCCCGGCACGGTCTACAATTTCGGTTCGCCGATCCCGGCGATCCTGACCGAGGACACCCCGCAGCGCCCGACCACCGGGAAGGGCCGCATCCGCGTCGCCATGGAAGACCTCTTTCGCCACGAGGCCGAGGCCGGTCATGTCCGCACCGTGGTCTTGCGGGCCGGCGACTTCTTCGGCGGCAAGGGCACCGGTTCCTGGTTCGACCTGGTCGTGGCGTCGAAATTCACCGATGGCGTCTATACCGCGCCCGGCAAGGTAACCCTGATCCACGAATGGGCCTATCTTCCGGACTTTGCGGCGGCGTTCGTGGGATTGGCCGACAATTCGGGCAAGCTTGGAGCCTATGAGAACCTCAATTTCGCCAACCACGCCGTCACCGACCTGGAGATGAAGGCGGCGGCGCAGAGCGTTCTTGGCGAATGCCTCGAACTCTCTTCGATGCCGTGGTGGCTCCTGCGTCTCGGCAGCCCCTTCGTGCCGATGTGGAAAGCCATCCTGTCGATGTCCTATCTGCGCTTTCAGGAGCACAGGCTCGCGCCCGGCAGGCTGGCCTCCATCATCGGAGACGTGCCCTACACGCCGCTCAGGCAGGCGATCGCCAGAGCCGTCGCCGATCTCGGGATACTTCCCGAAAATTCAAACAAAATGAAACTCGCCGCGTGAGCGCGGCGAGCCGGGATATTTTCCAAGATCGAGTGTTTCGCCGCCTTTGGGCGGCGAAACCGCGTCAGATCCGTCCCAAGAGCACCAGAATGACGAGGATCACCAATACCACGCCGACAATGCCGGAGGGCCCGTAACCCCAACCACGGGAATACGGCCAACTCGGAACCGAGCCGAGAAGAATGAGAATCAGGACAATGATAAGAACGGTTGTGAGCGTCACGGCAAATCCCCTTCCAAAAAACAAGATTTAACGCGACTACAATGCGCGACAGCCCGCCGCAGTTCCCGACCGGCTCTCCCGGGCGCGCGAACCGCAGCGCCGTCGAACCCGGCAGGACCAGTCAAATTCTCTATTCGGCGGCTTTTGGAAACGCCATATCGTGCTCGTCGCCGATCACCGGCACCGGACCATCGTCGGGACGCGCTTCGGCCTCCGGCTGCTTGCGCCGGAACAGGCGGGCGAAGAACCCGCGCCGCTTTTTGCGCTTCGAACCGCTCGTGAAAACCATCAGCGCCGAAGGCGTCACGATCAGTGTCAGCACCGTCGAGAAGGCGAGGCCGAAGACGATGGCCGAGGACAGCGAAATCCACCATTGCGTCGAGGGCGCGCCGAAGGTCGTCTCGTGGTTCAGCATTTCGAGATTGACGCCGAAGGCGATCGGCAACACCCCGAGAATGGCGGTGATGGCCGTCAGCACGACGGGGCGCGCGCGTTCGCGGCAGGTCTGCAGGATCGCATCCAGCTTCTCCCAGCCCTCCTCGCGCAACCGGTCGTAGGTGTCGATCAGAACGATGTTGTTGTTCACCACCACGCCCGCCAGCGCGATGACACCGATGCCCGTCATGACGACGCCGAAAGGCTGGCCCATGATGATAAGCCCAAGGAACACGCCGATCGTCGACATGACGACGGCCGACAGCACCAGAAACACGCTGGTGAACTTGTTGAACTGCGCCAGAAGCACGATGAAGATGAGGAACATCGCCGCCCCGAAGGCCTTGCCGAGGAAGGCGCTCGCCTTGTCACGCTCCTCGTCCGAGCCGGCGAGTTTCCAGTGCACGTTGCCGAGATCCATCTTGGCGAGATTGTCCGTCACCTTCTTTTGCACATCGGCGACCTGTACGCCTTCGCGCACATTCGCCTGGACGGTGACGGTTCGCTGGCCGTCGATACGGTTCAGGATGCCGATCTTGCGCGCCGCCGCCCGGTTCACGAAGTTGGAGATCGGCACCGCGCCCTCGGCCGTCTGGATGCGCATTTCGTCGAGCGTCGAAAGCGTGCGCCGGTTCTCCGGCAGCCTCAGCCTGATATCGACGGAATCATCAGCGTCCGCCGGCCGGTATTCGGAGAGCTTCAGCCCGTCGGTAACCAGTTGCACGGCGCTTCCGACCGCGGCCGGGCTGACGCCGTACTGGGCGGCCTTGCCACGATCGACATTGATTTCCCAGTCGATGCCGGGAGGCGACAGGCCGTTGTCGATGTCGACGACATCCGGAATCTTGGCCAGCATCGCCGCGACCTTCTTCGCCTGGTCGTTGATGCCGGCGGGATCCTGTGCGGACAGCCGGACCTGGATCGCCTTGCCGGTCGGCGGTCCCGCGGCCGGAACCTGCACCTCCACCTCGGCGCCCGGGATGCCCTTCATCGCGGTGCGCAATTCGGCCAGGATGGCGTTAGCCGGCTTGCGCTCCCGCCAGTCGATGAATTCGTACTGGATGACGCCGATCACGTCCTCCGCCACGTCGTTGGCGCTGCCGGTCGCCTTGCCGACGCGCGTATAGACCGTCTTGATTCCGGGCCAGCCGAGAATGCGCTTTTCCGCCTTGCTGACGATCGCGTCCTTTTCCTCGAGCGAGAGGTTGCCGCGCGCATGCACGTAGAGCAGGCCGTAATCCGGCTCGACATTGGGAAAGAACTCGACGCCCTTGCCTTCGTGGAAATAGACGACCGGCACCGCGACCAGAAGCGCCATGCCCATGGTCAGGACGATGAAAGGATGCTTCACCGCGCGCCTGACGACCGCCATGTACCAGCCGTCGCCCTGGTGCCCGCTTTCCGGATGTGGCTTGCCGAACATGGCGCCAAGCGTCGGTGTAAAGACAAGTGCGTAGAGCATGGATGCCGACAGGGTCACGATCAGCGTGATCGGCATGTATTTCATGAATTCGCCGACGATGCCCGGCCAGAACAAAAGCGGCGAGAACGCCGCCACGCGCGTCATGGTCGCCGCAATCACCGGACCGGCCATGCGCTTTGCCGCGAGCGCATAGGCGTCCCGCTTGTCCATCCCTTCCGCCATGCGGCGTTCGGCGAACTCGGTGACGATGATGGCGTCGTCCACCAGCATGCCGACGGCCAGAATCAAGCTGAACAGCACCACGATGTTGACGGTCAGCCCGAACAGAGAAAGCAGGAGGATGCCGAGCAGGAAAGACGACGGGATGGCCATGCCGATCAGCAGCGAGGCGCGTCCCGACAAGGCGTAGAGGATGACGATGAAAACCAGGATCACCGCCGTCAAGACGCTGTTTTGCAGATCGCCCAGAAGCTGGCGGATCGTCGTCGACTTGTCCTGACTGTAGGAGAAGATGGCGCCTTGGGGCAGGTGCTTGCCATAGGCTTCGGCCACCTTCTTCACCGCATCGATGGTTTCGATGAGATTGGCCCCGGTGCGCTTCGAGACCTCGATGGCGATGGCCGGCTTGCCGTTGAGCCGGGTGATGGTCTCCGCATCCTTGTAGGTCGATCGGATGGTCGCGATATCCTGCGCCTTGACCACCGCGTTCGGCCCCGCGACCACCGGCAGATTGGCGACATCCTCCGCCGTCTCGATCAGTGAGGGAACCTTGACGGCGTAGCTGCCCTCCTGCCCGCTGATCTGGCCCGCCGCGACCAGGCTGTTGCTGCCGGCAATGCCCTGGATCAATTGATCGAGCCGAAGATTGTAGGAGGACAGCTTGACCGGATCGATGATGACCTCGACCAGATCGTCGCGCGCGCCCTGCAGATTGGCGTCTAGAACACCCGGCACGTCTTCCTTGATGCGGTCGCGCAGCTCGCGCGCCGCAGCCGTCATGACGCGTTCGGGGATGTCGCCCGACAGCGTCACCACGAGCACCGGGAACTCCGACAGATTGACTTCCGATATGATCGGTTCGTCGGCATCCTGCGGGATGTCGGCCTTGGCGTTCTGCACCTTGGCGCGCACGTCTTCCAGCGAAACGGCAATGTCGGTTCCCGGCTGGAACTCGGCCAGCACGTAACCGCCGCCCTGATAGGCCGAGGCGCGCAATTCCTTCAGGTTTTTCAGGTTCTTCATCTGCGTCTCGAGCGGACGCAGGATCAGCCGTTCCGCATCCTCCGGCGAGATGCCCTGATAGGGAACATTGACATAGATGATCGGAATCTGAACGTCAGGCTCCGCCTCTTTCGGGATCGTCCGATAGGCAAGCGCCCCCGCAACGATGAAGAAAACGAGGACGGAAAGCGTTAGCCGAGCATTGCGTATGGCCAGATCGACGATATTCATGCTCAGGCCCTAGTCCGAACCGTCGCCGGAAGCTTCGCCGGTCAGCTTCTTGAGCGTGTCGGCATCCGCTTCAACGGGATGCACTTTCTCGCCTTCGGTCACGAGATCCTGTCCGGCGACGATGACGCGCGCTTCCTTCGGTATGCCGCCGAGCACAAGGGCGTGCGGCATGTCGTCGACGATGTCGATTGGATAGAAGGCCACCTTGTCATCCGGGCCGACCGCGCGGATACCGAGATCACCCTTGGCGCTCAAAGTGACGACCGAACGCGGCAATACCGTCGCGCTGACCGGCTCGGCCCGCAGCGTGATTTCGGTCGTCATGCCGGCCGGAATCTTGAAATCCGGGTTCGGCACCGCCACTTCGACACGGAACGTCCGTGTCATCGCAGACGCCTCGCGGCTGATATACCGGATGGTGCCCTTGACGATACGTCCATCGACGAGCCGGATATCGGCCTCGTCACCGAGGCGAATATAATCGAGGTCCCGCTCACTAACCTCGCCGGCGGCGATGATCGGATCGAGCGAAAGGATCGTCGCTACCTCGGCGCCGGCTTGCACGGCGCTTCCCTGCTGCACCGGAACCTGGTCGATGACACCGTCAAAAGGCGCATGAACTTCGGTCTTGTCTTCCTCCGCACGCGCTGCCTGGAGCTGCGATTGGGCGGTGGAAAGCGCCGAACGGGCGCTGTCCAGCGAAAGCTTCGCCATGTTCCCGGTCTTGGCGAGGCGCTCGGCGGCGTCCATTTCCGCCTGCCGCTGCGATACGACCTGCTTGGCCATGGTTACCGCCGCGACCTTGTCGGCATTGTCCAGCGAAAGGATGAGATTCCCCTCTTTCACGCGCTGGCCCTTCTTCACCGGCAGGTCATGGATGACGCCGAGAACGCGGGTCGCCAGCACCGCGCGCTTGTCGGCTTCGGTCTGGCCGGCGATGCGGATGGCGCGCGCATGCATGACTCTCGGCGCGTCGAGGACGCCCAACCGTTCGTACTGCCGCCACCGGCTGTTCCGCCTTTGGCGTCTTGTCAGGTGCCTCCTGCGAAGCGCTGCCGACAGACGACATCTGTCCGGTCAGGACCCAGGCGGCGGATGCGGCCAGCACGACAAAGGCCGCAAGCTTGTGAAATGGTATCTTTCGCATTCAGCTATCCGTGTGCCGATCGTCCAACGACCGCCCCTCCGCACCGATAAGCCGCGAATATGGGGAAGCCCTAAAACTCATTCAATCCTGACAGCGCTCAAACAGGCGTGGTCTCTTACACCAATATTGCACTGCACAAAAGCCGCCGGTGCGACACTCCTGTCACACTTGACCACCAACTTGCATGATCACCTCGGCAAACACGAAACGTCTCCGAGCCAACGCCTCGCAACTTCTCAGCCGGTTCAGCGTTCCGCTCCGTCAGGCCCAGATCCATTGCCTCCGGGCAGCATTCGTAACTACACTACCAACACCGATCCTGAACAAATTGACAAATTTTGTAATTTTGTCAAGATAGGGAAAGCGCGAGAGTTCTTGTCGTGAACCAGGTCACTGAAATTACCGTCGATCCGAAGCGCGCCCGCATCCTCGACGCCGGGCTGAAAACAGCGCTCGCATACGGCTATTCGCGCACGACGATGGACGACATCGCCAAGGCCGCCGAAATGTCCCGGCCGGCGCTCTACCTGTTGTTCAAGAACAAGGCGGAGATCTTCCGCGAAATCGCCACGACGGTGATGGGTCGCTCCCTCGAAGCCGCGCGCCAGGAACTGGCGGGCAAAGGAGACTTCACGGCAAGGTTGGGGGGCGCGATCAACGCCGCCATATTCGCCACGCTCTGCGAGATTACCAAATCGCCGCATGGCGCCGAATTGCTCGACATGAAGACCAGCCTCGCCGGCGATCTTATCGAGAACTGGTGTAGCGAACTGGCCGCCCTCTTTGCCGACGCCATTCGCGACGAAGCGGCGCGAAACGGCGTCGATCTTCCCGCCGCCGGCCTGTGCCCGCAAGGGATGGCCAACATGCTGATCGACGGGCTGGAGGGCATGAAGACCCGGCTCGACGACTACGACGCACAGAAGAAGGCGGCCTGCGGTCTCGTCCGCGTTATAGCGCTGGCGCTTCGCGCCTGAGCCGAAATCCTTCCGGGCGAAATCAAACCGAAATCAAGACGCCGTCCAGCCGCCATCGACGGAGATGGTGGTTCCGGTAATCTGCGCGGCCGTATCCGAGCACAGGAAAACGACCGTTCCGGCGATCTGCTCGACCGTCGCGAACTGCTTTGACGGCTGTTTTTCG
The DNA here is from genome assembly GCA_963752795.1 of uncultured Alphaproteobacteria bacterium. Taxonomy (GTDB): domain Bacteria; phylum Pseudomonadota; class Alphaproteobacteria; order Rhizobiales; family Rhizobiaceae; genus Mesorhizobium_L. The sequence continues at coordinate 484,858 of CAVVZH010000001.1, read as the reverse complement.
AGGATGATGTCGCGGACGACCGCTTCGCGATCCATTCCGGGATGTTCCTTCATGCGGTCGCCGATCTGCGTCTCGACCAATGGCGTCAGCACGAAACCGGGGCAGACGGCATTGGCGGTAACGCCGCTGCCGGCCATTTCCAGCGCCACCGTCTTGGTCAGCCCGACAATGCCGTGCTTGGCCGCGACATAGGCCGATTTGTTGGGCGACGCGCGCAGGCCGTGCGCCGAGGCGATGTTGACGATCCGCCCCCAACCTCTTTCCTGCATCGAGGGCAGCGCCGCGGCGCTGGTATGAAAGGCCGAGGACAGGTTGATGGCGATGATCGCATCCCATTTCTCGGGCGGGAATTCCGTCACCGGCGCGACATGCTGGATACCGGCATTGTTGACCAGGATATCGGTCGAACCGAACTTCGCGGCGGCCATCTCGATCAGCGCACGGCATTCGCCGGGCTTCGACATGTCCGCCTTGATATAGGCGGCATCGACTGAGTGTCTGCCCGCCAATTCCTCCGCCAGCGCATGATCCTCGGGCCTGTCGGTAAAGGAGTTGAGGACGATGTTGCAGCCATCGGCGGCCAGCGCCTCGGCAATCGCCAGACCGATACCGGAATTCGAGCCTGTGACGATGGCAGTCTTCCTGGCGTTCATTGCCTCTTCCTTCCCGGATGACTAGATTGACGCATTGCAACAACGAGGAATTAGTCCCGCGGTCATCAAGGCGTCAACATGCGGCGCCATCGATCGTCTCGATAATGTGACGGGCATCGTCTTGGCGAAGAGTTGACAGGACAGGCGCCCTCGGCCACGTCAGAACCGCGATCTTGCATTGGAAGATGGAAATGACAGCCACTCTCGCCTCACCCATGACGCGCCGACGCTCGGTCGGTGTCGATGTGGGCGGCGTCATGGTCGGCGGCGACGCGCCGGTCGTTGTGCAGTCCATGACCAACACCGACACGGCGGACGTCGATGGCACGGTGGCCCAGGTCGCGGCGCTGCATCGCGCCGGGTCGGAACTGGTGCGCATCACCGTCGACCGCGACGAGAGCGCCGCTGCCGTGCCGCGCATCCGCGACCGCTTGGTCCGTCTCGGCATTCACGTCCCGCTGATCGGCGATTTTCACTATATCGGCCACAAACTGCTCGCCGATCATCCCGCCTGCGCCGAGGCGCTGGCGAAATACCGCATCAATCCCGGCAATGTCGGCTTCAAGGAAAAGCGCGATCGCCAGTTCGGCGCCATTGTCGAGATGGCCATCCGCCATGGCAAGCCGGTGCGCATCGGCGTCAACTGGGGCTCGCTCGACCAGGACCTGCTGACACGGCTGATGGACGACAACCAGAACAACGGCTCGCCGCTCACCGCGCAGCAGGTCACCCGCGAGGCGATCGTGCAATCGGCGCTTCTATCGGCCGAACTTGCCGAGGAAATCGGGCTCGCGCGCGACAGGATCATCCTCTCGGCCAAGGTCAGTCAGGTTCAGGATCTGATTGCGGTTTATGCCGAGTTGGCGAAGCGCTCCGACCATGCGCTGCATCTCGGCCTGACCGAAGCCGGCATGGGCTCGAAGGGCATTGTCGCTTCCTCGGCGGCGATGGGCATCTTGCTGCAGCAGGGCATCGGCGACACGATCCGCATCTCGCTCACCCCAGAGCCCGGCGGCGACCGCACCCGTGAGGTACAGGTCGCGCAGGAACTTCTGCAGACGATGGGCTTCCGGCAGTTTCTGCCGGTCGTTGCGGCCTGTCCCGGCTGCGGCCGGACAACGTCGACCGTGTTCCAGGAACTGGCGCAGAAGATCGAGACCGATCTGCGCGTCAACATGCCGGTATGGCGCGAGAAATATCCCGGCGTCGAGGAACTCAAGGTTGCCGTCATGGGATGCATTGTCAACGGTCCGGGCGAATCCAAGCACGCCGATATCGGCATCTCGCTTCCCGGCACCGGCGAAACGCCGACCGCGCCGGTCTTCATCGAGGGGCGCAAAGCGGCGACGTTGCGTGGACCGGCTATCGCGGAGGAATTCCAGCGCATGGTCGCCACCTATATCGAGCAACGGTTCGGACATGGCCATACCGAGGCGGCGGAATAAGTCGCGCCGCCTACCGCTGAGCCGATTGGGGCTGATCGCCAGCGCCATCTTCGCCCTGTCGCTCGCCCTACTCACGGCGCAAGCCGTCGCCGCCGAAAAGTCCATCTCCAAGCAGAATGACGGCATCGACCGTATCTGCGCCATCATCGCCACGCAGGCGGATGGTCAATCGATCCCGCGTGATTTCTTCGCCCGGTTGATCTGGAAGGAAAGCCGCTTCGATCCGAACGCTGTATCGCCGGCGGGCGCCGAAGGCATCGCCCAATTCATGCCGGGAACGGCAAAGTTGCGCGGCCTTGCCGATTCCTTCGATATCGCCCAGGCGATCCCGGCATCCGCCGCCTATCTGGCCCAATTGAAGCAGTCCTTCGGCAATCTTGGACTGGCAGCAGCAGCTTACAATGCCGGCGAAAGCCGCGTATCGCGCTGGCTTGCATCCGGCGGTTTCCTGCCATTGGAAACCGAGGACTACGTGCTCGATATTCTGGGTGAACCGGTCGACAATTTCTCCGATCCGTCGCATCGGGCGAAAATCAGGCCGCTAGAGGCCGCCCGAGGTTTCGATCAGGCGTGCCGCGACCTTCCCGTCGCCAGATCCTCGACCATTCCCATGTCACGCATTCACACCAAGCCATGGGGCATCCAGGTTGCCGGAAATTTTCGCCGCTCGGCGGCGCTGCGCCACTGGGACCGTGTCCGTTCCCGCCTGCCGAAACTCCTGGCGTCCTATGATCCGGTCGTCAGCCGGGTGCGTACCCCGATCGGCAGGCGCGGCATTTACGCGGTGCGCATCGGCGCCGATGACCGCAAGACCGCTGACGGAATTTGCCGTGCATTGCGGCAGGCCGGCGGCGCCTGCGTCGTGCTGCGCAACCGATAGCGCGGACAACCCGGAGGCACGTCTCAGTTGCGGCGGTCGGCAACGAACAAGGCGGCTTGCCTGAGCGTGTCGGCGGCTGGGCCATAGGGCTCGAGCAGCGCGTTGGCCTGTTCGACCAGCCCGGCGAGTTGCTTTCTCGCCCAGTCGGCGCCATGCAGCGTGACGAGCGTCGCCTTGCCTCTGCCCACATCCTTGCCGGTCGCCTTGCCCATCGTCTGCGTATCGGAGGTGAGGTCCAGAAGGTCGTCGGCAAGCTGAAAGGCCAGTCCGATCGCCGAGCCGAAATTGGCCAGCCTTTCGCGGTCTTCGCCGCTTGCTTGTGCGATGATCGCTCCCGCCTCGGTTGCGAATCGTATCAGTGCGCCGGTCTTCATCGCCTGCAGTGTCACGATGCCCTGCTCGTCCGGTGGCGTGTGCTCCGCATCGAGATCGAGCGCCTGACCGCCCGCCATGCCGCCTGCCCCGGCGGCCACCGCAAGCGTACCGATCAACTCGACCTTCGTCGCGGCGGGAAGGTCCGTTTCGGCATCGGCGAGAATGGCGAAGGCCTCGGTCAGCAGGCTGTCGCCGGCAAGAATGGCGGTTGCCTCGTCGAACGCCTTGTGCACCGTGGGTACGCCGCGCCTCAGATCATCATCGTCCATCGCCGGCAGATCGTCATGCACCAGCGAATAGCAGTGCACGCATTCGAGCGCCGCCGCGACCCGCAGGACCGCATCTCCCTCGACCGAGAACAGTGCAGCGCTCTCCACCACCAGAAAAGGACGCAACCGCTTGCCGCCGTTCAACGCGCCATGGCGCATCGCCTGCATCAATCGGGCCGGACGCATGATTTCCGCGCCGCGAGGCCGGTCAGCCAGCAGTCGCTGAAGCAGATGCTCGACCATGGCCGCGCGCCGGACCAGGGACACTTCGAATGGAACGGCCGAAAACTCGCTCATGGAAATGACGGATGGCGACAAACGCGAATGAGGTCAAGGGGTCGCCGCGCCGGCGTTGCGCGACGCGTCAATGGCCTTTATGTCGGAAGGCAAATGTCGGGCCGCGCGCCAGCCGGACAATTCAAGGGGAAGCAAAAGCCGCGCATGGCAGGCTACAGGAAAGGAACGCGCCGGCGAGGATGGCGAGCGCAACGGGGCCCATGGATATGGCTGCGGCGCATGCTCATCCTGTTGGTGGTCCTCGCCGCGATTTCCAGCCTGCCTGACGCTCGTCTACGCCATTCCCGGGGTGCATCCCGTCTCGACGCTGATGCTGAAGGACCTCGTCACCGGCAAATCATATGACCGGCGCTGGGTGCCGCTGGCATCGATCTCGCCGCATCTCGTCAACGCCGTTATGATGTCGGAGGACGGCCAGTTCTGCCGCCACGACGGCATCGACTGGGGAGAAATGCGGGAAGTGGTCGATGACGCGCTGGCCGGCGAAGAGACGCGCGGCGCCTCGACGATCACCATGCAGTCAGTAAAGAATCTTTTCCTCTGGCAGGGCCGCTCGTTCGTGCGAAAGGGCCTGGAGGCGCCGCTGGCGCTTTATTTCGACGCCATCCTTTCGAAACGCCGCATCATGGAAATCTACCTCAACATCGTCGAATGGGGACCCGGCATCTACGGCGCGGAATTTGCGGCCCAATATCACTTCAAACGCTCGGCCGGCAATCTGACCGCCCGCCAGGGCGCGCTTCTGGCTGTAACCTTGCCCAATCCCGAACATCGCCATCCCGCGCATCCCGATCTTGGCCTGCGACGGCTGGCGGCGCTGATCGGCCGCCGCGCCGCGCGCGCCGGCGATTACGTCAAATGTCTTCAATAGGCTTCGAAGCGCCGCTTTTTTTTGACATCGGCGCTGGCCAAGAACCCGGCGGGCGTGTATAGGCACGCAACTTTCATTCTCAAGGTCACGCTACCGGCGTTCCTCGGCGAGGGGCGGCAGCGCGGCTTTTACGACAAGCGGAGCACGATTATGGCCGTACCGAAACGAAAGACTTCCCCGTCTAAGCGCGGCATGCGCCGTTCGGCGGATGCGCTTAAGGCGCCCACCTATGTCGAAGACAAGAATTCCGGCGAAATGCGCCGCCCGCACCACATCGACCTGAAAACCGGCATGTATCGCGGCCGGCAGGTTCTGGAGCCCAAGGAAAGCTGAGCTTTCCAGCCCAGATCATCGTTCGCGAAGACCGGCTTCATGCCGGTCTTTTTCGTTCGGCCGATCAAAATGCTTGACGTGGAGCGGCTAGCGCCCTCTACAGGACGGACGTTCCCCGCCGGAGGCCGCCCATCGTGCGACAAATCCCGCTCCTCATCATACCCTTCATTCTCTATAATCTCGCCCTGATCGGCATCGTCGGCGGCAGCGGCGATCCGTGGCATCAGGAAATATTCTCCACCGCCATGCTCTCGGGGGGCGTCTGGAGCATGACGCTCGGCGATCTCCTGATCCTGGTCGCGCTGATCCTGCTCTTCGTTGAAATCATCAAATCGACCGGCACTTCGAATGCTTCGATCGTCGACCATTTGCTGTCGACCGTTCTCTTCGTCGCCTTCCTTGTCGAGTTCCTGCTGGTGCCCGGCGCGGAAAAGTCGGTTTTCTTCATCATCATGGCGATTTCGCTAGTCGACGTGCTTGCCGGATTTACTGTTTCGATCCGCGCGGCCGGCCGCGACGTCAATTTCCATTAGGACGGGATCGTTGCGCGTATTCGATCTGCCGGGCCGTTCGCCGGTCTATGCCGAAAGCGGCATGGCGGCCACCTCGCATCCGTTGGCGACCATGACCGCGCTTTCAATCCTGCGCGAAGGCGGCAACGCCGTCGATGCCGCGATTGCGGCGGCGACGACGCTATGCGTCGTCGAACCGGCCATGACCGGCATCGGCGGCGATTGCTTTGTCATCCTCGCCGAACCGGACGGTTCCCTGCACGGATTGAACGGCTCCGGTCGCGCCCCGGCCCTGGCGACGGGCGAATGGTATTGCGCGCATTTCGACAGCGTCCCACGAACCGGCGTGCATTCCATCACCACGCCGGGAGCGCTTCGCGCGTGGCAGATGCTCTCGCAGCGTTTCGGCACGCTCGGCTTCGATCGCCTCTTCACGGATGCGATCCGCTATGCCGAGGATGGGTTTGCCGTGCATCCACGCGTGGCGCGCGACTGGGCCATGCAGACGGAGGATCTGGCCAGGGACGAAGGCGCCAGCCTGCACGCCCTGATCGGCGGCAAGGCCCCGATTGCCGGCGCGCGCTATCGTTCACCCGCTCTCGGGGCAACCCTGAAGAAGATTGCCAGGGGCGGCGCGGAGGCCTTCTATACCGGCGAGATCGCACGCGAAATTGCCCAGACCGTAAAGGCGAAGGGCGGCTTCCTTTCCGAGGAAGACCTTGCCGCGACGACCGCCGACTGGATCGAGCCCATATCCACCCGCTATGCCGGCCACGAGGTTTTCGAACTGCCGCCCAATGGACAGGGGATCACCGCGCTCATCCTGCTCAACATCCTCTCCGATCTTGGCGCCGGCAGCCTGCCGCCGGAAAGCGTCGAGCGCTGGCATATGGAGATCGAAGCGGGACGCCTTGCCTATGCCGTTCGCGACCGCTACGTCGCCGATCCGGCGATGAAGGGCGTCGAAGTCGAGCGGCTGTTGTCGGCCGATTTCACGCGCCAACTGGCGGCGCAGGTCGATCCGCGCCGACGCAATCCGGCGATCGTGGTGCCCGAAGGCCCCGATGCTGATACGGTGTACCTGACCGTCGTTGACCGCGACCAGCGCGCAATATCCTTCATCAATTCACTTTACGGTGCGTTCGGCTCGAAGGTCGTGACGCCCCGCTCGGGCATCACCCTGCAAAATCGTGGCGCCTGCTTTACGCTGGAAGAGGGCCATCCCAACGAGATCGGACCGGGCAAACGGCCGATGCATACGATCATTCCCGCCATGGCCTTCAAGGATGAAAAGCCGGCGGTTTCATTCGGCGTGATGGGCGGCGCCTACCAGCCGATGGGGCACGCCCACGTCTTTTCCAATTACGCCGACCATGGCATGGACCCGCAAGCCGCAATCGACCATCCGCGCCTGTTCTGGGGCGCAGACGGCGTGATCGAGGTGGAAACCGGCATCCGGGCCGATCTGCGCACCGCCCTTCAATCGCTGGGACACAGCATTCGCCCTGTGGAATCGCCTCTGGGTGGCGGCCAGATGATCGCGATCGATCGCGAAACCGGATTCCTTATTGGCGGTTCCGACCCGCGCAAGGACGGGCTCGCGCTCGGCTGGTGATGATTGCCGGTATCTATCGCCGGCGATTATTCGCCGATCGAATCCAGCTTGCGCTGCATGGCGGCGATCTGCTCCTTGAGTTCCTGCAGGTCGCCTGACTTCTCGGGCTTTTCCTTTCCTGCCCCTTGGGCGCCCGAATTGGGCGCGCCAACGCCGGAGCCGGCGGGAAACGGCGTGAACAAGCGCATGGCGTTCTGAAACATCTCCATGTTGCGCTTGGTTTGCTCCTCGAACGCCTTCATTGTCGCCGGAACCTTCATCATATCCATGGGCGTCTGGCCGATCGTCGACTTCATCTGCTCGCGGAAGCGCTCCTGCTCCTTGGCGAAGGCGGTCATGGATTGCTCGAGGAAGCTCGGCACGATCATCTGCATCTGGTCGCCGTAAAAGGAGATGAGCTGACGCAGGAAAGAGACCGGCAGCATGTTCTGGCCGTCCTTGTTTTCCAGTTCGAAGATAATCTGGGTCAGCACCGGGTGCGTGATGTCCTCCCCGGTCTTGGCGTCCTGTACGTTGAACTCCTCGCCGCGCTTGACCATTTCCGCCAAATCTTCGAGCGTCACATAGGTGCTGGTGCCCGTATTATAGAGCCGCCGGTTGGCATATTTCTTGATGACCACCGGATCATCTTTTGCGGGCATCACTATCCTCCCGGGAAATCCGCAGCGGCGGTGCCGCCCACGGAATAGATTGCGCCTGCGTCAGGATATGCGCAAAAGCCGCGCGATTCCAAGCGGTTTGTGCAGTGCGGAAATATTGAACCGGCGCGCAACATGAAAAATTGCTGCGCAGCATGGATGCAGCATAAAGGGGATTCCGCGCCGCAACAGCCCGCGCCACCCCGGCTCCACTCCTCCGCGGAGCCGTCCGTCCCGTTTGACTCGGGTCATGGAAACGGCAAGAAACATGGCTACATGAATGGTCAATCACTCGCCTGATCAAGTCTGGAGAAGAAAAATGTCCGCTTCGAGTTCAATCGTCGTTGCCAGCGCCGCACGCACGGCAGTCGGATCCTTCAACGGCGCTTTCGCCACTACGCCGGCCCATGAATTGGGCGCCACCGCGATCAAGGGCGCGCTCGAGCGCGCCGGCGTCGACGGCAAGGAAGTCGACGAGGTCATCCTCGGTCAGGTGCTGACCGCCGGAGAGGGCCAGAACGCGGCGCGCCAGGCGTCCATGCTGGCGGGTCTTCCCAAGGAGACCACGGCCTGGGGTCTCAACCAGGTCTGCGGTTCGGGGCTCAGGACCATCGCCATCGGCATGCAGCAGATCGCCACCGGCGACGCCAGGATCATTGTCGCGGGCGGTCAGGAATCGATGTCGATGTCGCCGCATTGCGCCCATCTGCGCCAGGGCGTGAAGATGGGCGATTACAAGATGGTCGACACGATGATCAAGGACGGTCTGTGGGACGCTTTCAATGGCTATCACATGGGCATGACGGCCGAGAACGTCGCCCGCCAGTTCCAGATCACCCGCGACGACCAGGACACATTCGCGGTCGCTTCCCAGAACAAGGCGGAAGCCGCGCAGAAGGCAGGAAGGTTCAAGGACGAGATCGTCCCCTTTACGGTGAAGACCCGCAAGGGCGACATCGTCGTCGATCAGGACGAGTATATCCGCCACGGCGCGACGCTCGACGCCATGCAGAAACTGCGTCCGGCCTTCGACAAGGAAGGCACCGTCACGGCGGCGAACGCTTCGGGCATCAATGACGGTGCGGCGGCCGTCGTTTTGATGAGCGAAGAGGAAGCCGCGCGCCGGGGTATCACCCCGCTGGTGCGGATCGTTTCGTGGGCGACCGCCGGCGTCGATCCCAAGATCATGGGGACCGGCCCGATACCGGCTTCGCGCAAGGCCCTGGAAAAGGCAGGCTGGAAGGCCGACAACCTCGATCTCGTCGAGGCCAACGAGGCGTTCGCCGCGCAGGCCTGCGCGGTCAACAAGGATCTCGGCTGGAACACCGACCTCGTCAATGTCAATGGCGGCGCCATCGCCATCGGCCATCCGATCGGCGCGTCGGGCACGCGCATCTTCAATACGCTGGTTTTCGAGATGCGCCGGCGTGGCGCGAAGAAGGGTCTCGCCACGCTGTGCATCGGCGGCGGTATGGGCGTCGCCATGTGCGTGGAAGCGATGAATTGATAAGGAGAGGCAGCAGGCAATAGGCAATCGGCAGTCAGAAAAAGCATAGCCAAGGACGACTGCCGATCTGCCGATTGACGGTCTGCCTTCAGACCAACGGGAGGGACAACCATGTCAAGAGTAGCACTTGTCACGGGCGGAACGCGTGGCATCGGCGCGGCTATTTCTATCGCGCTGAGGGACGCCGGCTACAAGGTCGCCGCCAACTATGCCGGTAACGACGAGGCGGCGCAAAAATTCAGGACGGAGACAGGCATTCCCGTCCATAAATGGTCGGTGGCGGACTATGATGCCTGTGCCGCCGGGATCAAGCAGGTCGAGGCCGAGCTCGGCCCCGTCGATGTGCTGGTCAACAATGCCGGCATCACCCGCGACGCGCCCTTTCACAAGATGACGCGCCAGCAATGGAGCGAGGTCATCGAAACCAACCTCAATGGCGCCTTCAACATGACGCACCCGCTCTGGAACGGCATGCGCGAACGCAAGTTCGGACGCGTCATCACGATATCCTCCATCAACGGCCAGAAAGGGCAGTTCGCGCAGGCCAACTATTCGGCCTCCAAGGCGGGCGACCTCGGCTTCACGAAGGCCTTGGCGCAGGAAGGCGCGCGCGCCGGCATCACCGTCAACGCTGTCTGTCCGGGCTATATTGCAACCGACATGGTCATGGCGGTGCCGGAAAAGGTGCGCGAGCAGATCATCGCACAGATTCCGGTCGGCCGGCTGGGAGAGGCCTCCGAGATCGCCCGCTGCGTCGTGTTTCTCGCCTCCGACGATGCCGGGCTTATAACCGGTTCGACCATAACGGCCAATGGCGGTCAGTACTTCACCTGACCTCCCGCGGCATGCATGGCTGCAAGGCTGGACGATTTGAGGACCGTTATCCTGAGAGGGGCGGCGTTCCGCTCCGGCACACAAGGATTAACGCTGGAGCCGCTCGTTGGACAGCGCTGTGGATCGTCCTGTGAGATCCTCGGTGGACAGGCTGTGGATAACACCAGATGTAGCGGTGAACGTAGCCGGAACATTGCCCGATCAGTGATTCGTCGCCGCTTTGTTCCGCCTATGGTCCATTCGTTAACGCAAACGCGCCACCGGCCGTTGAACAGGTTAACCTCTCATAAGGTTTCATGAACAAAATCCTGCATTTAGCTGCACGTGGTCTTGAGCCTGTCTTTGCCCTCCGGGGTAAATTAACCTTTGCGTCGCGAATGGCTGTCCCGTCGAAAAACGTGATTCAGCATGTGGACGGGCGACGGTCCAGTTTCGCTATATGTTGCGGTGAACGAACAAGGAACGGACGCGAGTCACTGATTCGTCGCCGATTCGTTCCAAACTCGTTCCAACCGTTAATTCGGGGCAATCCCCAATCCGGCCAACCGGTAATCCGGCGATTGCCGCTTTCGCAACCGGCACGCTGTCCTATATGTGTTTGACACGCCTCAACAGGCAGGCACACAAACCGCAACTCCGGCCGGAAAGGCCGCCATTGCCGCGATGAATTTCCAAAGCATGAACGAAAGCCGCTCGGTTCCATCCGGCCGCGACGTCACCGCCATCCTCGGGCCGACGAACACCGGCAAGACCCATCTCGCGATCGAACGGATGGTCGCGCACCAGTCCGGCTTGATCGGGCTGCCGCTGCGCCTGCTTGCGCGCGAGGTCTATGCCCGCGTCGTCGAGAAGGTCGGGGCGAGCGCATGTCGCGCTGCATCACCGGCGAGGAAAAGATCGTGCCGCCCGGGGCGCGCTATTCGGTATGCACGGTCGAGGCGATGCCGCGCGAGACCGATGCCGCCTTCGTCGCCATCGACGAGGTGCAACTCGCAGGCGACCTCGAACGCGGCCATATCTTCACCGACCGCATCCTCCATCTGCGCGGCCGCCAGGAGACCTTGCTACTCGGCGCGGCCACGATGCGCGGCATCCTGGAGCGTCTGCTGAGAGGCGTTTCGGTGGTGACACGCCCGCGCATGTCGCATCTCGCCTATGCTGGACAGAAGAAGATCACGCGGCTGCCGCGCCGCTCGGCGATCGTCGCCTTTTCCGCCGACGAGGTCTATGCCATTGCCGAATTGATCCGCCGCCAGCGCGGCGGCGTGGCGGTGGTCATGGGCGCGCTCAGCCCGCGCACGCGCAACGCACAGGTGGCGCTCTACCAGTCCGGCGATGTCGATTATCTGGTCGCCACCGACGCCATCGGCATGGGGCTCAACCTCGACGTCGACCATGTCGCCTTCGCGCAGAACCGCAAATTCGACGGCTACCAGTTCCGCGATCTGTCGGCGGCCGAACTCGGCCAGATCGCCGGCCGCGCCGGGCGGCACCTGCGCGACGGCACCTTCGGCGTCACCGGCCAGGTCGACCCGCTCTCCGACGAGCTGGTCGAGAGGATCGAGAGCCACGATTTCGATCCCGTGAAGGTGCTGCAGTGGCGCACCGAGCGCCTTCGATTTCTCGCAGCCTCGACGCTCTGAAGGCAATCGATCGAGACGCCGCCGCAGGTCGAGGGACTGACGAAGGCGCTGCCGGCGGTCGACCAGCGCGCGCTTGAGCATTTGTCGCGGGAAACCGAAATTCGCGAGTTGGCCGACGGCCGTGAGCGTGTTGCCCTGCTTTGGGAAGCCTGCTGCCTTGCCCGACTATCGCAAGATCGCGCCGGCGCAGCACTCCGATCTCATCGGCTCCATCTATTTCGACTATCGTCGCGCAAGGGCCATGTCGACGAGGATTATCTCGCCGACCAGGTGGCGCGATCGTACTCCACGGAAGGCGACATCGACACGCTGTCGGCGCCGCATCGCTCATATCCGTACATGGACGTTTCGTCTCCAACCGGGCCGGCTGGCTTGCCGATCCGACACACTGGCAGGAAAAAACGCGGGAGATCGAGGACCGTCTGTCCGATGCGCTGCATGAAAGATTGACGAAACGCTTCGTAGACCGCAGGACTTCCGTGCTCATGAGGCGCCTGCAGGGAAAACAGCATGCCTGAAGCAGAAATCAGTCCGTCCGGGGCCGTCCTGGTGGAAGGCCACCATGTCGGCGAATTGCAGGGCTTTCGGTTCACCGCCGACCAGAGCGCCGAGGGGGAAGACGCCAAGGCCGTCAAGGCGGCCGCGCAAAAGGCGCTGGCGCTTGAATTCGATGCACGCGCCGAGCGTTTTGCGGCCTGCGCCAACGGCGATCTCGCGCTTGGCTCCGACGGCATGCTGCGCTGGATAGGTGCGCCGGTCGCGCACGCTGGTCGCCGAGCGAAGATCCGCTGAAGCCGCGGCTCGTCCTGCTCGCCGACGAGCAGCTTACCGGACCGGCCCGCGACAAGGTCGCGGCGCGCGCCGAGCGCTTCGTCAATTTCCAGATCGAGACCCTGCTCAAGCCGCTTGTCGATCTGCCGGCGCCGACCAGCTCTACCGGCATGGCGCGTGGCATCGCCTTCCGGCTGGTCGAGAATTTCGGCCTGCTGAACCGCCGCGACGTTGCCGACGACATCAAGGCGCTCGACCAGGAGGCGCGCGGCGCGCCTGCGCCGTCTCGGCGTCCGCTTCGGCGCCTACCACATTTTCGTGCCGGCGCTGATCAAGCCCGGCCCGGCGAGCCTGCTGACGCTTCTTGTGGGCGCTGAAGAACGACGGCAAGGACAAAGCCGGCTTCGGCGACGTCGTGCAATTGCTCGCGGCCGGCCGTACCTCCGTTGCCACCGATCCGAACTTCGACCCCGCCTTCTACCGGCTTGCCGGGCTTCCGCATCCTCGGCCGGCGCGCCGTGCGCGTCGACATCCTCGAGCGGCTGGCCGACCTGATCCGTCCCGGCGCTGACGTGGAAATCCGGCACCGGCGTCCGGCCCGATGGCGCCTTCGACGGCAACGCCTTCTCGTGACACCGGCGATGATGTCGATCCTTGGCGCCAAGGCCGAGGACATGGAGGAGATCCTGAAGGGGCTCGGCTACCGCGCCGACGCCGAGGCCGGCCGACGAGGTAGCGTCGAAGCTGGAGGCAATGGATCGCGCGGCGGCGGAAGTGGCGGCCGCGAAAGAAGCGGAAGCCAGGCGAAAGGACGCAGAGGCGAAAGCCACGGCGACCACAACCGCAGCCGTCGTGGAGGCGGATGCGGGTACATCGACCGAAGCCACCGAACCGGCTGAAGGCGAGACCGCCACGCAAGAAAGCAGTGGGGACCGATCACGGTTCCGTCCGGTGGAAGCGGTGTCGCCGGAGACCGCGCTTTCAACGCAGGAGCCCCCTGCCGTTTCGGACGCCGGCGAGCCGTCGATCGCGGCGGTACTTGCCACCGCTGACGCAGTCACGGCGGAAAGCGATGCGGCTCCGTCCGAATCGCAGGGGGAAGCCACTCGCCGGCCACCGCCGCGAAGGAAGGGTCCGATCCCGCCCACTTTACCAGAGCCTTCGCTTTCATCCGAAGAGGCCCAAGCGGAGAAGAAGAAGCGGAGCGACGCAAGCCTATCCTGCTCTGGCGCCCGGCGCGCTCGACCATCGGCCGCGCCACCGGAACGGCGCCAGGACGTGGCAAGCCGGCCGGGCGTCGGCAGGGCAGGTAACAAGGCGCAGGCCGTTCCCGGCACGCAGGAGCCTGGGATGGAGTCCGCGCCGATGCCGGCAATGCCGGTCGTCGGCGCTTCGAGCGGAAGTCCAACGGCAAGCCGGAAGGCGATGGCAATCGCCCCCGCGCGACGACCGGAGCAAGGGCGGCTACAAGGACAAGCATCCTGCCAGCAAAAGCCGCGCGAGGAACGCCCGGCGCGGTTCGATCCGGATTCCCCCTTCGCCAAGCTCGCCGCCCTGCGCGACCAGCTCAAGAAGTAGACGCCGCCGAACATGAACGGCGGCGACCGCCAGCGCATCGACAAATGGCTGTTCTTCGCGCGGGTGGCGAAGTCGCGCTCGCTGGCGGCTAAGCTCGCCATCGCCGGCCGTGTCCGGGTCAATCGCGACAAGATCGAGCAGGCTTCTCACTGGTGAAGCCGGGGGACGTGCTGACGTCACTCTCGACCGGCGGCGTGCTGGTCTACAAGATTCTGTCGTCTGGCGTCAGGCGTGGTCCCGCCGAGGAAGCGCGAACGCTCTACGAGGATATGACCCCGAAGCCGCAACCCGACCCGGTGAACCTGCGGCGCGAGGCCCGGCGCCGGACGCCCGACCAAGAAGGACAGGCGCGCGCTGGATCGGCTGAACGAGATCAATAACGGACGACAACCATGATCGTGCCTTGGCCACGCTGCGTGCACCTGCTTTCCCGAAGCGCATTTCCAAAAGCCGGTCGTCAGATGGCGTTCAAAGCGGCGCGCCCATGCGCAAATGCCGACCTTGCAAGCGCCTTTCAAAGCGGCTACCTCAGCCGCTCAAATCGCCTGGCATGAGAAGCCCGGAGCGACCGATGACCTACGTCGTGACCGACAATTGCATCAAATGCAAATACATGGACTGCATCGAGGTCTGCCCGGTCGACTGCTTCTACGAAGGCGAGAACATGCTCGTCATCCATCCCGACGAGTGCATCGACTGCGGCGTGTGCGAGCCGGAATGCCCGGCCGACGCCATCAAGCCCGACACCGAGCCGGGCCTCGACAAATGGCTTGAAATCAACACCGAATACGCTGAGAAATGGCCCAACATCACCGCCAAGAAGGAGCCGCCGGCCGATGCCAAGGAATTCGACGGCGTCGCGGACAAGTTCGAGAAATTTTTCTCCGCCGAGCCCGGCGAAGGCGACTGACTTGGCCCCGCGCGGCGGCCCTGGCCTGGTCCTGATGCATCCCATGGCCTGCGCGCCTATTGCGCGATGACAATTTGGGCTGCTGCAGCGCGCCGGTTCGACGTGCGCAGCAAATTGTTGATTCTCTCGCGCTTTTTATGTTACATAATGGACAATATGCCGGTGTCGCCCGACGCTTATCGATCCAAGGCGCAAGCGCACTAATCATCGAAAGGTGCAATTCCGATATCCGGACCAGGGTAATCTGGGCCAGGGCAGCGAGCTGTTCGTGTCAGATTGCGCGGCCGCATGCGCGCGGATACCGCATTCCGGTTGCACGGCGCATGGCGGGCCTGTCATAGGCCGATCCGCAAAGCCGGCTCCCGGCCGGCACCAGAACAGGAGTTTAGGGCGTATGGCAACCCAGCAGAAAAAGTCAGCAACAGCGTCACGGTTTCAAG
The DNA here is from genome assembly GCA_963752795.1 of uncultured Alphaproteobacteria bacterium. Classification (GTDB taxonomy): domain Bacteria; phylum Pseudomonadota; class Alphaproteobacteria; order Rhizobiales; family Rhizobiaceae; genus Mesorhizobium_L. The sequence goes on along the minus strand of CAVVZH010000001.1, from coordinate 469,287 downwards.
ACCGGCGAGTTCATCGTCTATCCGGCGCATGGCGTCGGACAGATCGTCGTCCATCGACGAGCAGGAAGTTGCGGGCCACAAGCTGGAGCTCTTCGTCATCGACTTCCAGAAGGACAAGATGCGCCTCAAGGTGCCGGTCGCCAAGGCGACGTCGATCGGCATGCGCAAGCTGTCCGAAACCGATTACGTCGATCGCGCATTGAAGGTCGTGCAGGGTCGCGCGCGCGTCAAGCGCACCATGTGGTCGCGCCGCGCGCAGGAATATGATGCCAAGATCAATTCCGGCGACCTGATCTCGATCGCAGAAGTGGTGCGCGACCTCTACCGCGCCGAGAACCAGCCCGAGCAGTCCTATTCGGAGCGCCAGCTCTACGAGGCCGCGCTCGACCGCATGGCGCGCGAAATCGCCGCCGTGAACCACGATGTCGGAGACGGAGGCCGTTCGTCTCATCGAGGTCAACCTCAACAAGGGCCCGCGCCGTGGCGCCAAGGCCGACAATGAGGAAGCCGAGCAGGAAGAAGCGGCTTAAACTTCCATAAGCGCAGCGTTTCTTGAGTTGAAAAACCCGGCTCCGTCGCCGGGTTTTTTTTGCGTGCATTTTGCGAGCAGGGAGCAATTTCACGGTCAAAATGACCGTTTCTGCGTCATAATTTGCGGCATGAAATCGATGGCTCTTCAACTTTTTGTCATGGAACAACGCGCCGCATAACGCGTTAAAAACACTGTCTTCCGGCCCTGTGACGCGTTTGCGCTGTCGCGCGTTTCACCGTTCGTACACCGGCACTGTTTCCGTCTCATCGGAGGCCGTCTTAGGCGCTGCAGCCATGAGGTCAAGGAGCTCGGCATGAACGAAGATACGGCGAAGAGGACTTCACGTCCGCGCTGCGATGCGCGCCCCCTATCTCGAGCGCGGCGAGGAGCATGATCTCGCCGTGCGATGGAAAGAAAAGCACGACCAGCAGGCATTGCACCAGATCACGACGGCTCATATGCGGCTGGTCATCTCCATGGCGGCGAAATTCCGCTATTTCGGATTGTCGATGAGCGACCTGATCCAGGAGGGCCATGTCGGACTTCTCGAAGCCGCCGCGCGCTTCGAGCCTGAACGCGAAGTCCGGTTTTCGACCTATGCGACGTGGTGGATCAGAGCCTCGATCCAGGACTACATCCTCCGCAACTGGTCGATCGTCCGCGGCGGCACGAGTTCCGCCCAAAAGGCGCTGTTCTTCAATCTGCGGCGCCTAAGGGCTCGTCTGGCCCAAGGCTCCGAAACGCTTTCAAGCGCCTCGATCTACCGCGAAATTTCCCAGGCCATCGGCGTATCGGAATCGGATGTGGCCATGATGGATTCCCGTCTGTCCGGACCGGACACGTCACTCAACATGCCCATTACGGAAGAGGGCAATGGCGCTGCCGATCGCATGGATTTTCTCGTTTCGGACGATCCCCTGCCGGACGAAGTGGTGGGCGATGCCATCGACGTCGAACGCCGTTCAGGTTGGCTCAATAATGCCCTGGACGCCCTGAACGAGCGCGAATTGCGCATCATCAGGGAGCGCCGGCTGAGGGAGGAAGGCGCCACTCTGGAAGCGCTGGGTCAGCGTCTCGGCATTTCCAAGGAGCGTGTCCGGCAGATCGAAAACCGCGCCCTGGAAAAGCTCAGGACCGCGTTGGTGAAGGAAAATCCGGAATTGATCTCGATGTAACAGGGATCCGGTAGGGGGACCTTACTGATCGGTCACGATCTTGACCTTGTCCCCGACCGACACATCGGCGCCGGGCCCCAAGCCGTTCAGCAACCGGAAAAGATCGAGCTTCCGATCGACGCCTCGCATCGCGGTCGCCATCGTGGCGATGTTCTGGCCTGGCTCCACCGTCACAATTTTGATCTTGAGGGGCTTCAGCGAAGCTCTCTCGCTCGGGGTAAGCTCCCGGAAACTGCCGGAGACATAGCCAGCGACCTTTTCCAGTGCATTGCTTGCAAGAGGCGCGGCGGTAAGCAGCCGATAGACCTGGCCACCGGCGCGAATGACGGTTACGTCGAACTTCCAGCCTTCCGACATTGCGGTCGCCGTTGCCGCCTCGTTGCCGTTGATTGTAGTTGTGTGCACCGTCGATGGATCGAGGCCGGTAACCCAGCCGCTGCGGATATAATCGTCGAGTGAAGTACTCTTGCCGACAGAAACGCCGTCAAATCGCACCGCGACATCGCCGGGTCCGGACGCGGTGACCGCCGCCGCGGAATTGTCGATGACGAAGCCGTTCGGAACGGTAAACGTTATGCCGAGCCCCGGGTGAAGAAAGGTATGACCGCGCACATAGCCCTCCGCGGGCTTGTCGCCGAACAGCATCCCATCGATCCCGCGCAGAAAGGCGTCGCGGTCCCGCTCACCGGTACCCGGAGGTCCGAAAACCTTGGCGTGTTCCACCGCGAGCGCGACACGCTGCGGCGTGCTTGGATGCGTGGCCAGAAAGTCGAGGCTGGTGTCGGTCGCTCCCGAAATGCTGCGGAAATCGGAATAGGATTGCATCGCCTGCAGGAAGCGCGCCGCGGCGTAGGGATCGAACCCGGCCTTGCCGATAGAGTTGATGCCGATCGCGTCCGCTTGCAGTTCCTGATTTCGCGAAAACTGCGCAAGCTTCAGCTTCCCGCGGATAAGAGCCGCCCTGGCGCTTTGGTCGTTGCCGAGCACGTCGGTGACCACATTGGACGCCAATTGTTCTTCCGCCTCCAGCTTTTGCCTCTGCAAGCCGTGATTGGCCGTAACGTGGCCCATCTCATGAGCGATAACCGCCGCCAGCTCCGCTGAATCATTCGCCAGCGCCAACAATCCGCGCGTCACGTAGAGATAGCCGCCGGGCAATGCGAATGCGTTTACGTTCGGCGAATTGAGGATCGTGATGCGGTAGGTCTGACTCGGGTTGTCTGAAACGATTGTAAGCTTGCCAACAACCTTCGCCACCATCCGTTCCAGCTTGGGATTGGAGTATTCTCCACCATAGGTGCCGAGAATGCGCGGATTTTGCGCACGCGCGATCGCCGCCAGCTTGTTGCCGCGCGTTACATTGTCGACAGTGACCGGGTGGGCGGAAGGCTTGATGGAACTGTCATACATACCGCTGCTCAGGCCCTGGCAGCCTGAGACGGCCAGCATCAGGCCAAACATGAAAGATGGTCGCATCACCTGAAGCAGATTTTCAGCCGCACGCCGCGCGGCCGCGAGGATGGTGGCGCAATGGTACAGAACGGTTTCCTTCCTCACCAGTATCGACTTGCCCACTTGCCGAAAACTGAAGACATCCCCGATTGCGCTTCCGTTACAGGAAAGCACGGTCAACCGGAACCCCGGCTTTGCTTGCAAATTATGACGGCTTGCGGGCAAGACGGGGCATATCCTTTTCAATCCCCGCATTATCGGGACCCGAATTGCCGGGCGCCAGCGGAGAGGCCCTACCCAACCCGATTATTTTTTCAGGGCTATCATACCCCACTACGCAACCATCCTCGATAAGCAGCACCCTGTCGGCAATTCGCCTGGCATCTTCAGCATCATGGGTGACCATCAGGACGGTCATATGTGAACGGGAATACAGTTCGCCAACCAGGTCGACCATTTCCGCCCGCAACGCCGAATCGAGGGAAGCGAAGGGCTCGTCAAGCAAAAGCACCGGACGCTCCCGAACAAGAATGCGCGCCAGGGCGACGCGTTGCCGCTCGCCTCCGGAGAGTTCGGCAGGCCGGCGCGTCTCCTTGCCGGAGAGCCCGGTGTGGGCCAGTGCGTCGGCGACGGCGGCCCGATCGTCGGCGGTAAGGCTGAGCGACGGCGAGCGGCCCAGACCGACATTCGCCGCGACGTCGAGATGCGAAAACAAATTGTTTTCCTGAAAGATCATCGAGACCGGACGGGCGGCGGGTGGGCTGCCGGTGAAATCTTTGCCGCCGAACAGAATTCGACCCGTCACAGGCTCTTCAAATCCTGCGATCAAATTCAGCAAGGTCGATTTCCCAGCACCGCTTGGACCCATGATGGCAACAGCGGAGCGAGCCGGGAATGCGAGATCGAACGCCATTCGCATTTCCGCGTAGCGAAATGTGACCTTTTCGAGCGTGATCGCCGCATCCTGCCCAAAATCTTTCACGCGGAATTCCTTCCGAAGCGATCCGCCATTGTTATCAAAGCGAGGCACAATATCCCGAGCAACAGCGCCAGCCCGGCGGCATCTTCGGTGCGGTAGCTGCCCATGCGCTGGAGAAGAAGATAGGGCAGGGTCTGTACCGAGTCGCTGCCGAAAAGCGCAATGACGCCGAGATCCCCGAGCGAAAGCGCCATGGCGAAGGCAAAGCCCGTCAGCAGGGGACGCCGCAGCACCGGCCCGTCGATCAGGCGAAATCGGCTCCATCCTGATATCCCGAGCGATGCGCACAGCCTCTCGTGACGGGCGCTCGCCGCGTCATGCGCCGGGCGGATGACGCGAATGGCGAACGGCATCGCCATCAACGCATTTACCGTCACGACCATGATGGGGGCAAAGGCATGGACGTCGCCGAAACGCAGAAGCAGAACGAACCACCCCGCTCCAATCACGACGGGTGGCAGGACGAGGACGAGGCTGGCGCCGCTGCCCGATGCCCACTCCAGCAAGGAAGACGACCGCCCGCGTCGAGCATATTCGATGGCGCGATGGCATGCGACGAGGGCGAGCGACAGCAGGACCGACAGGAGTGCCGCCGGCACGGCCAGGGCCAGGCTCGTCGCCGCCGCACGCTGCACCGATGGCTCCATCACAAGGCCCGCCAGATCCGAACCCAACCCGGCGATCACGATCGCCGCCATTGGCCCGGCGACGAACAGGAAGGCAACCGAAAGGACGAATATGTTCATCACGCTTTCGGCCTTTCCTGCCGACAGGAAGCGGCGTCGGGCGACCGACAGGTTGCCAGTTGCGGAATAAATGCCGCTGAACCGCGCGAGCGCCAGGAAAATGACCGTGGTGATCGTGATCTGCAGCAGCGTCAGGGCGACGGCCCTCGCCGGATCGAAATCGAAGCGCAGCGCCTGATAGATGCCGACTTCCAGCGTGGTGGCGCGCGGTCCGCCACCAAGCATGAGCACGATGGTGAAGGAGGTGACGCACAGCATGAAGACGAGACCCGCCGTGCCCGGCAGGCTCGCCCGCATCGCCGGCCATTCGAGAAAGCGGAAGGTCGATCGCGCGTTCATGCCGAGCTGGGCGGCAAGCCGCCACTGGTCGGCTGGCACCGTATCGAGCGCTTGGAGGAACAAACGCGTGGCCAGTGGCAGGTTGAAGAAGACGTGGGCGATCAGGATGCCGGAGAGGCCATAGACACCCGGCCATGGGCTGCCACGCCCGACGGAAAGCAACTCCGCGAAAAGACCGGCACGCCCGTAAAGGGACAGCACCCCGAGCGCCGCGACAATGGCCGGGAGCGCCAGCGGCACGGCGAACAGCCGCAGCATTATCCCACGGCCGAAAAACGCCTGTTGTCGCGAAAAGGCCCGCGCCACGAAGATCGCCGGCCCGACCGACAGGATAGTGGAAAGCGCGGCCTGAAAAAGCGTGAAGCGGGCGATGCGGAAGAGATAGCCGTCGAAGGCCGAGACCGCGCCGCTCCAGTTGTCGCCTGCGGCCAGGACAAGGCCAGCCAGTGCACCGCCGGCCACAAGCAGGATCGTCGCCAGCGCCAGTATTCCGCCGGCAATGCGGCGATCGCGCGCCGCCAAATCTATTTGCTCATTGCCGACAGCCATTCGTCGACCCAGGCTTTGCGGTTTCTGGCCACTTCGTCGCTCGAATAGATCAGCGCCCTCGTCGGCTTCACCAGCTTGTCGAAGGCGGGATCGAGCGGCTTGTCCGTATTGGCCGCCGGATACATCCAGTTTGTCTCAGGAATGGCGTCCTGGAAGGTCGGGCCGGTCATGAAATCGAGGAATTTGGCGGCCAGCGGATTGGCCGCGCCTTTTCTTGTCATTCCGGCCACCTCGATCTGCATGTATTGCCCTTCCTCGAAGGCGGCGGCCTGGTAGCGGTCCGATTTCTCCTCGATCATGTGATAGGCGGGGGAGGTTGTGTAGGAGAGCACCATAGGCGCCTCGCCCTTGGTCAAGAGGCCGTAGGCTTCGCTCCAGCCGGGCGTCACCGTCAGCACGCGATCCTTCAGCTTCGCCCAGGCATCGGCGGCCTTGTCGCCATAGATTTTCTTCATCCAGAGCAACAGACCCAATCCGGGTGTCGAGGTGCGCGGATCCTCGATGGCGATCTTCTGCTCCTTGTCGCCGTCGACCAGATCCTTCATGCTTTTCGGTGGGTTCTTGATCTGTTGCGTGTCGTAGACCACGGCGAAATAGCCGTAATCATAGGGGATGAAAATATCGTCGCTCCAGCCGCCCGGCACGCTGACGGCATTGGCCAACGTTCCGTGGGGTACGAACAGCCCTGTCGCCTTGGCCTCCGTCGTGATGTTGGTATCGAGCCCGAGCACGATGTCCGCCTTGGTGGATTTCCCTTCGAGCTTCAGCCGGTTGAGAAGCGCCACCCCGTCGGCGACGGAAACGAAATCGAGCGTGCAGGCACATTGAGCCTCGAAGGCCTTCTTGACGATCGGCCCGGGCCCCCAATCGGCGGTGAAGCTCTCATAGGTATAGACCGTCAGCGTGTCTTTCGCCGCGGCGGGCATGATGCCCAGCGGCAGGGCGAGCGTCGCAAGAATGGAAAGAACGATACCGCGCATGAGCGCCTCCTTGGTCTTGTGGGAATGAGGCGCCTGAAACGAAGCGTCTAATCCCTCCGCCGGTACAAGCCGGATCAGGTTCAGCGGGTTGGCGGTCGTTCGCCTCTCAGCCGGTCGCAATTTCGCCGGCACCCCGTTAGAGCAAGACGAGACATAGGACGGGGCGCGATCAAGGGCAAGCAGGAGCCGCGATCTCGCAAAGACACGGCGCTTTCGGCGAACAGGAACGCGTGATATGGCGCAGCCCATGAGCCATTTCACCATCCTTCTCGGCGGCGAGCTGGCGCGAACGCCGCGCCTGATGCGCCAGATCGAGGGCAGCCGCGTCATCGCGGCGGATTCCGGCATCCGCCATGCCACAACGCTGGAAGTCGTCCCCGAGCTATGGGTCGGCGATTTCGATTCCAGCGATGCCAACATGATCGAGGGCCACGCCGACATCGAACGCATGGTCTTTCCGCCGGAAAAAGACATGACCGATGGCGAGATCGCGGTGGACGAAGCGGTGAGCCGTGGTGCGACTTCGCTGTTGCTTGCCGGAGCCTTCGGCGGACCGCGCGCCGACCACGCGTTTCTGCATCTGTCCTTCGCCGTCAGAATGTTCGAGCGTGGCACACCAGCGCTTCTGAGCAGCGGAGCGCAGGAAGGCAGCGCCCTGCCCCATGGTGTGAGCGAGTACGACTATCCGCCCGGCACGATGTTCTCTATCCTCGGGTTTTCCGAGCTTTGCGGCCTGACGGTGACGGGAGCGCAATGGCCGCTCGACGACGTCGTCGTACCGTTGGGCTCGTCGCTGACGCTCTCCAACGTCGTGGAAAGCAGCCTCGCGGTGACCCTTCGCGAGGGGCGCGCCTTGCTTCTTGCGCATTTCAACGCCACATGAAGCGGCTTCATCTCCAGCCCGATTTTTCCCACGCATAGGCATCCCTCAGAAGCACCCCATGGCGCCTCCTCTTCTTCAACTCACCGATATCGGACTGACCTTCGGCGGCACCCCACTGCTTGAGCGCGCCTCGCTTTCCGCGATGGCTGGCGACCGCATCGCACTTATCGGGCGCAACGGCTCGGGGAAATCGACGCTGCTCAAGATCGCCGCCGGCATGATCGAGCCGCAGGAAGGCGAAATCTTCAGGCAGCCGACGGCCACCGTGCGCTACCTGCCGCAGACGCCGGACATGGAGGGTTTCGACACCGTCCACGCCTATGTCGAGGCAGGGCTCGGGCCGGCAGACGATCCGCACCGCGTGACCTATCTGCTCGATCATCTCGGCCTGACCGGCGAGGAAAGCCCCGCGACGCTTTCGGGCGGCGAGGCCCGTCGCGCATCGCTGGCGCGCGTGCTGGCGCCCCGAGCCCGATATCCTGCTGCTCGACGAGCCGACCAACCATCTCGACCTGTCGACGATCGAATGGCTGGAAGAGGAACTGGCGCGCTCGTCTTCGCGCCCTCGTCGTCATCTCGCACGACCGGCGTTTTCTGGAGCGCGTCAGCCGCGCCACCGTCTGGCTCGACCGGGGCCGCACGATGCGCCTCGACAAGGGGTTCGCCCATTTCGAAGAATGGCGCGACCAGGTGCTGGAAGAAGAAGAACGCGACCAGCACAAGCTCGGCCGGCAGATCGTGCGCGAGGAGCACTGGCTGCGCTATGGCGTCACCGCCCGGCGCAAGCGCAACATGCGCAGGCTCGGCGACCTGCAGACGCATGCGCCAGGAATTCCGCACGCATCGCGGCGCCGAGGGCCTGGCCAACATGGCCGCCAGCGACGCCGCCGAATCGGGCAAGCTGGTGATCGAGGCCAGGAACATCGGCAAGAGTTTCGACGGACGCGACATCGTGCGCGATTTCTCCACCCGCATCCAGCGCGGCGACCGCATCGGCACTGGTCGGGCCGAACGGCGCCGGCAAGACGACGCTGCTCAAGATGCTGACCGGCGAACTTGCGCCCGATACCGGCAGCGTACGCCTTGGTGCCAACCTCGAGATCGCCATGCTCGACCAGAAGCGCGAAGCCGTCAATCCGAAGGAAACGCTGGCGCATTATCTGACCGACGGGCGCGGCGAGACGGTCATCGTCAATGGCGAGGAGCGCCACGTCGTCTCGTGGATGAAGGATTTCCTGTTCAAGCCGGAACAGGCGCGCACGCCGGTGCGCGAACTTGTCGGGCGGCGAACGGGCGCGGCTCATCCTGGCGCGGGTGCTGTCGCAGCCGTCGAACCTTCTCGTGCTCGACGAACCGACCAACGATCTCGACATGGAGACGCTGGACCTGCTGCAGGAACTGGTCGCGGGTTTCGCCGGCACCGTCATCCTGGTCAGCCATGACCGCGACTTCCTCGACCGTACGGTGACCAGCACGATCGCGCCGGAATGGCGACGGCCGCTGGACCGAATATGCGGGCGGCTATTCCGACATGCTGGCGCAGCGCGGCGGCAAGAAGCTCGAAGACCGGGGCTCGGTCAAACGTTCGGGAGGCGAAGCCAAGCCGGCTTCCGCATCGAAACCCGCTGCGGCGTCGCCGGCGAAAAAGCTCTCCTACAAGCAGAAATTCGCCTTGGAGACCCTGCCCAAGCGCATGGAGCAGGCGTCCGCCGAGATCGGCAAGGCCGAGGCGAAGCTTGCCGATCCCGACCTCTACCGCCGCGATCCGAAAACCTTCGCCGCGACAAGCGCCACGCTCGACAAGGCGCGCAGCGACCTTTCGGCCATGGAAGAGGAGTGGCTGGAACTCGAAATGCTGCGCGAGGAGATCGAGGGTTGAGCCCTCGATCCTGCGGCTGATTTATTTCCATTCCCTGATATCGACGAAATGCCCGGCAATCGCCGCCGCCGCCGCCATGGCCGGCGAGACGAGATGGGTGCGGCCCTTGAACCCCTGCCGTCCCTCGAAATTGCGGTTCGACGTCGAGGCGCAGCGTTCGCTGCGGCTTCAGCCGGTCCTCGTTCATGGCGAGGCACATCGAACAGCCCGGCTCGCGCCAGTCGAAGCCGGCGGCGATGAAGATCTTGTCCAGCCCCTCGGCCTCGGCCTGTTCCTTGACCAGCCCCGAGCCCGGCACGATCATGGCGTCGACGCTCGCCGCCACCTTCTTGCCTTCCACGACCTTGGCCACGGCGCGCAAATCCTCGATGCGGCCATTGGTGCACGAGCCGATGAAGACGCGGTCGAGGGTGATGTCGGTGATCTTCGTGCCCGGCTTGAGGCCCATATAGTCGAGCGCGCGCTTTTTGGAGCTGCGCTTGTTCTCGTCGGCGATGGTGTCGGGATCTGGAACCGCGCCGGTCACGGCGACCACGTCCTCCGGCGAGGAGCCCCAGGTGACGATCGGCGGCAGGTTGGCCGCGTCGAGCTTCACCACCCGGTCGAAATGCGCGCCCTCGTCGGAGCGCAGCGTCTGCCAGTAGGCCAGCGCCTTCTCCCACGCCTCGCCCTTCGGCGCGCGCGGCTTGTCCTTCACATAGGCGAAGGTGGTCTCGTCCGGCGCGATCAGGCCGGCGCGCGCGCCGCCTTCGATCGACATGTTGCACACCGTCATGCGGCCTTCCATTGAAAGCGCGCGGATCGCCTCGCCGGCATATTCGATGACGTAGCCGGTGCCGCCGGCCGTGCCGATCTCGCCGATGATGGAGAGGATGATGTCCTTGGCGGTGACGCCGGGCGGAAGCTGCCCGTCCACCTGCACCAGCATGTTCTTGGCCTTGTTCTGGATCAGCGTCTGGGTGGCGAGCACATGCTCGACCTCGGACGTGCCGATGCCATGCGCCAGCGCGCCGAACGCGCCATGCGTCGAAGTATGGCTATCGCCGCAGACGATGGTCATCCCCGGCAGCGTGAACCCCTGCTCCGGCCCGATGATATGGACGATGCCTTGCCGAGATCGACCTCGTTGAAATATTCAATGCCGAAATCGGCGGCGTTCTTGGCCAGCGCCTCGACCTGGATACGGCTTTCCTCGTTCTTGATGCCGTTCTTGCGGTCGGGCGAGGTCGGAAACATTGTGGTCGACCACGGCCAGCGTCTTCTCCGGGTGGCGCACGGTGCGTCCGGTCATGCGCAAGCCCTCGAAGGCTTGCGGGCTGGTCACTTCATGCACGAGATGGCGGTCGATATAGAGCAGGCAGGTGCCGTCGTCCTGGCGGTCGACCAAATGGTCGTCGAATATCTTGTCGTAGAGGGTGCGCGGTGCGCTCATGGTTCTTGTCCGTGGCTGAATGGAAAGGCTGCGTAAGGAAGCGTGGCCCGAAAACCGGCCGGCGGGATCACCGAAGTCGGCTGGTCAGCGCACCCGAGACCCGCGCGGAAAAGCGGCTTGGCAGGCGCTTGTGGTCCTGCAGCACGAAGCCCTTGTAGGCCGGATCGCCGAAAAGCTCTTCCATGGCCGCGCTCATACCAATCTTTTGCCCTTTCGGCAATTGAAACGCATGCCCTCGTCAACACCGGTCGGAACGAAACCCTATCTTGCAGGTCGCCTACAGCACCTCGAAGACGAAGGCCTGCACCTGCACTTCCGGTTCGGCGACCGCGAAGGCGCGGAAGGGCGGACTTTCCTCGATCAGCCGCCAGCGCCGCCGCGATTCCAGTTCGCCGAACTTCTGGCGAAAACCGCCCGTCTCCAGCACCGTGTCACGGACGGTGAAGATGGCATGCCCGCGTTTCTTGGTGATGCGCACCAGCTCATCGAGGCTCGAGGCCGGCGCATGGCCTTCCGTAAACACGCCGGTCGACAGAAACGCGGCAAAATAACCGTCCGCCCACGGCAAGGGGCCGCCCAGATCGGCCTGCTTCAGGGCGCGATAGACCTTGCGGGCGCGGGCGATGCCCAGCATCTCCGCCGACATGTCGAGGCCTTCGATATCGTCATAGCCGAGCGCTCTCAGATAGGGACCGCTCATGCCGGTGCCGCAGCCCGCGTCGAGAAGAGGTTCGGCGCCGCGCCTGACATAGCGCGCCACCCAGGCGGCGATCATGAAGGGCAGGCCATAGCCCAGTTCGGCCGTTTCGCGATCGTATTCGTTGGCCCATGCCGCATAGGCGTCATGAAGCTCGTCCGGCGTCGACGCGCCATAGACATCGCCCAGGGCGCTTCGTTTTTTAGTCGTCATTCGCACGGTTCCCGGCATCCTTGCCCCCATCCGTCATCATGATCGGTGCAAAATCTATCCCAGACCGCTTAAATATTTATGGAATACGGCAACAGCCCGCCAAAACCGAAAAAGGCGCGGGATTTCTCCCACGCCCCTCTCGTCCCCCGACGATAACGGGAGAATTATTCGGCGGCGGCTTCTTCCACCTTGGCCTCGTTGGCTTCCTGCTCGGCCTTCGCCTTGGCGGCGTCCTCGGCAGCCTTTTCGGCGGCAAGGGCCTGGGCCGCGGCAACCTTCTCGGCTTCGATGCGCGCCTTTTCGGCGTTCAGCGCCTCGCGCTCGGCATCATTGAGCTTGCGGGCGCGCACGCCGGTGTTTTCGGTGATGCGGGCCGACTTGCCGCGCCGGTCGCGCAGGTAATAGAGCTTGGCGCGGCGCACCTTGCCGCGGCGAACGATCTCGACACCTTCGACAAGCGGCGAATAGACGGGGAAAACGCGCTCGACGCCTTCGCCGTAGGAAATCTTGCGGACGGTGAAATTTTCCTGGAAGCCCGAACCGGAGCGCGCGATGCACACGCCCTCATAGGCCTGGATTCGGGTTCGCGTACCTTCTGTCACGCGGACCTGAACGCGGACGGTGTCGCCCGCCTGGAATTCGGGAAGCGTGCGTTTCTCTGCGATCTTGGCGACTTGTTCGGCCTCGATCTGGCGTAAAATATCCATGGCATAGCCTCAATTCGTTTCATGCCGGATACACCGGTCATGGCCGCCTAGACGGTCAGGTTATTCTGAGGAAATCGCGGGCGACATACACGGATTTCTTGGGCGTGTCGAGATGCCGGGCGTATGATTTTGGCTGTTTGTCCCGTCGAATTGCTCTTCCATGCGACAAAACCGATTTCCTGTTTTCACTCGCATGGGTTAGACGTTTTCGGACAATACCCGCCACAGAAACCCATTCCCGGAAAAATGACCCCTCTTTCAGCCCTTATGCTTTTCGTGGCCGGCTTCCTGTCGGGCGGCATCAACGCCGTCGCGGGCGGCGGCACCTTCATCACCTTTGGTGCGCTGACCCTGATCGGCATCCCGCCGATCTCCGCCAACGCCACCTCCTCCATTGCACAGTTTCCCGGCTATATCACCTCTACCCTCGCCTATTGGGCGGACATAAAGAAGATGTGGCGTGGCGCGCTGGTTCTGGCCATCGTCTCGGTCATCGGGTCGCTTGCGGGTTCGCTCATCCTGCTGGCGCTCGACAACCCGTCCTTCCGCGCCATCGTGCCATGGCTTCTGCTTGGTGCGACCGCGCTGTTCGCCGCCGGGCCGTGGCTGAAACCGAAGGACGGCGCCACGCAGGAAGGCAGGCCCGTCGCCGGCGCCATCGTCCAGTTCATCACCTCCGTCTATGGCGGCTTTTTCGGCGCCGGCATGGGCATCATGATGCTGGCGACGCTCGGCCTGACGGAAGGCGGCGACTATCATCGGCTGAATGCGCTCAAGAACATGCTGGCCATCGTCATTGCCGCGGTGGCGATTGTGGTTTTCGCCTCCGGCGGCGTCGTCGCCTGGCTGCCCGCCATCATCATGGTGCCGGCGGTGGCGTTGGGCGGCTATGCCGGCGTATGGAGCGCCAAGCGGGTGCCGCAACTGGCCGTGCGCATCTTCGTCATCGCCATCGGCCTGTTCCTCGCCTTCTATTATTTCTCCAAGGGCTGAGCGTTCTCTTCCAGAAGATCCGGGCGGCGCTCGGCTGTCAGTTTCTCGGATTGCCGCCGCCGCCATGCCGCGATCTTCGCGTGATTGCCGGAAACGAGGACTTCCGGAATCGGTCGGCCCTCCCACTCGGCGGGCCGCGTGTAGTGCGGATGTTCGAGCAGCCCGTTCTCGAAGCTCTCCTCCTCGCCGGAGATCTCGTTGCCCATGACGCCCGGCAGCAGGCGCACCACCGCGTCGAGAAGCACCAGCGCCGCCGGCTCACCGCCGGAAAGAATATAGTCCCCGATCGACACCTCCTCGAGACCGCGCTCCTCGATGACCCGCTGGTCGACGCCCTCGAAACGGCCGCAGATGATAACGGCCCCCGGCCCGGCGGCCAGGTCGCGCACCCTTGCCTGCGTCAGCGGCGCGCCACGCGGGCTCATCAGAAGGCGCGGCCTCAGATCCCCTTCCGGCGAGGCGTGATCGATGGCCTTGGCCAGGATGTCGGCGCGCATCACCATGCCCGCGCCGCCGCCGGCCGGCGTATCGTCGACCGTGCGATGGCGGTCTGTGGCGAAATTCCTGATCTGAACCGTGTCCAGCGACCAGGCGCTCGCCGCCAGCGCCTTGCCGGCAAGCGAAATGCCGAGGGGGCCGGGAAACATCTCTGGATAGAGTGTCAGCACGGTGGCGCGAAAGATCATCATCCCCTGCCCTTAGCCTCTTCGCGGCGCGCTTCGCCGCGTCGCCCCCGCCACTGCGGATCGTCCGCGCTGGCCTCCTCGACAAGGCCGGCGGCGACACGGTCGACGCGCACGATGCCAGCCGCGACATCAATGTCGGGCACGGCCGCTTCCGTGAAGGGGATCATGACCGATGGCCGCGCTTTCCGCGCCACCTCCAGCATGTCGCCGGCGCCGAAATCGTGGATCGCGATGATCGTCCCGACCGAAGCGCCGGCATCGTCCTCGACCGCCAGGCCGACCAGATCGGCATGATAGAATTCGCCTTCGTCCAGATCGGCGGGCAAAGCCGAACGGTCGATGAAAAGCGCCACGCCGGTCAGCGCCTCAGCCTGTTCCCGTGTCGTCACGCCCTTGAGGCGCACGACCGCGACCTCTTTCGCCGGCCGTATCGCGCTGATCTCGAAGACACGGCCGTCTTTGTCCTGGAGCGGCCCGTAATCCCCGAGCGCTTCCGGATCGCCCGTAAAGGCCTTCATGCGGACCTCGCCACGAATGCCATGCGGCGCGCCGATGACGGCCATCTGGACGGGGTTCTCAAGCTTTGGCAATTTTCCTCGCGCAAAAGATTCACCGGGCGCTAACCCGGAAGGATCACAGTTCGACGCTGTAGAACCGGATTGCACGCCATAATGCAAGAATTCCTCGTTGCCGCGAAGCCCGACCTGCAGGACGCACGACAGAACTGGCTGAAGATGCTGGCGCGCGAACGGCGGCTTTCGGCGCTGACGGTCGAGGCCTATGAGCGCGACACGCGCCAGTTCCTGCAATTCCTTACCGGCCATCTCGGCGAACCGTCCGGGCTTGCCGACGTGAAATCCCTGCGCCCGGCCGATCTTCGCGCTTTCCTGGCGTTCCGCCGCACCGGCGGCGCTGGCGCGCGTACGCTGGGGCGCGGGCTTGCGGGCATCCGCTCGTTCTTGCGCTGGCTCGAACGCAACGGGCTGGCGAGCGCCGCCGGGGCGACAGCCCTGCGCGCGCCCCGCCAGCCGAAATCGCTGCCCAAGCCATTGACCGCCGACGATGCGCGGCGCGTCGTCGGCGCCGGCGGGCAATTGGCCGAGGAACCATGGATCGCCGCGCGCAACGCGGCGGTGTTGAGCCTTCTCTACGGCTCCGGCCTGCGCATATCCGAGGCGCTTGACCTGACGGTATCCGATCTCGCCAACGCCGCAACCTCCGCCCTGCGCGTCACCGGCAAGGGCGGCAAGACACGGCTCGTGCCGGTGCTTCCCGTCGTGCTGCAGGCCGTCGCCGAATATCGCCGGCTCTGCCCCTACAATCTTGACCCAAAGGGGCTGCTGTTTCGCGGCGCGCGCGGCGGGCCGTTGCAGCCGGCGATCATCCAGCGCGAGATGAAGAAGATGCGCTCGGCGCTGAACCTTCCCGATACCGCCACGCCGCACGCCCTGCGCCATTCCTTCGCCACGCATCTGCTTGGCCGTGGCGGCGATTTGCGCACCATCCAGGAACTCCTCGGCCACGCCAGCCTGTCGACGACCCAGATCTACACCGGCGTCGATACCGCCCGCCTGCTTGAAGTGTATGAGGCCGCGCATCCCCGCGCTTGAAATCGGGAATCTTCTTCATCGCGAAAATCCTCGCCGCTGCGTTAACGGTTTGGCCGCTTTTTCCGCCTAGCGTTGCCTGCATGGAAAAGCCCGTAGCCGTCGCCGACCGCACCAGCGACATCGCCTTCAAGGCGATGTTGGCCGCCAATGCCCTTTTTCTGCTCTCCTTCATCGCTGTGGCGATGTACGCGTCGCTGTAAGCCGCAAAATACGAGGGGCCGCCCGCGCTGCAAGGCGCAAAGTGACTCCGCTTTCCGCGCCCTTTCGATCCCTGCAATTCACATAAAGCGTGATTTGGCCGCGCCGGGCCGGCCTGCTATATTTCCTCCGTCGACACAACGAGGATGAAGCGCATGAAAATTTTTCTTGTCGCCGCCGCCAGCCTTGGTTTCTCTATTGCGGCAGCCAGTGCGTGTGATTTCCACAACACGTCCGCATCGGCCGGCACGGCCACGACCGACAGCATGACCGTCGCCAGCATTGCGACGCCGCCGATGTCGAAAGCAACCGGCGCGGCAGCCGAAAAGCTTGCCGAGCCGGACATCAGGACGCCGGCCAAACCAGCAAATCCCGTCAAGCAATAGCCTGACCGTCTACGGGTAGGGAATAACCCGGACTGGATTTTTTCCAGCCATCGGCGGGGCGTTAAGGCCAATCTGGAACCAATCCCGTGAATGCCGCGTTTTCAGGCAGTTCACAAGGAGAGGTTTCATGGTCAATCAGGATCCGTTGCAGAACCCGCCGCCCGGTCGTGAGCCGCCCGTGGAGCGGACAACCGTGGTCACCAGCGGCGGCGGAAACGGAGGATGGGTCGTTGCGGTCATCATCGTGGTGATCCTGGCCGCAGGCTATTTCTTCTATACCGGCGGCCGTATCGGTGGCAGCGGGCCGGCGGGCACCGCGACGACGACCTCGGCTCCGGTCGACAGCGGCGCCGCCCCGGCTGCCAAGCCGGCCGAAACTGCTCCGGCAAAGCCGGCCCCTGCGGCGCCCGCGGCCCCCAAGCCGGCTGCCCCGGCACAGTAGACAGTTCGTTGCCGCAAAAGCCCGGCCCAAACCCGTTCGAGCACGTCTCCGTCGTGCAAGGGGCCGGGGTTATGTCCGTTTGGATCGTCAGATATGGATCGGCTTGAAGTCAGATATGGATCGGCTTCAAGAAAGTGGCGAGCGCCGCTTCCCTGACCGCCTCCGACATCGTCGGATGCGCGTGACAGGTGCGCGCCAGATCTTCTGAAGAGCCCCCGAACTCCATCAGCACCGCCGCCTCGTGGATCATCTCGCCGGCGCCGAAGCCGACGATATGGACACCAAGCACCCGGTCGGTCGCCTTGTCGGCGAGAATCTTGACGAACCCGTCCGTATGCAGCATTGCGCGGGCGCGGCCATTGGCCGTGAACGGGAACTTGCCCACCTTGTAGTCGACGCCGGCCTTTTTCAGTTCTTCCTCGGTCTTGCCGACCGAAGCGACTTCGGGGCTGGTGTAGACCACGCTCGGAATGACGTCGTAGTTTACATGACCGGCCTGTCCGGCCAGAAGTTCGGCCACCGCCACGCCCTCGTCCTCGCCTTTATGGGCGAGCATCGGCCCGGCGATGACGTCCCCGATCGCATAGATGCCCGGCACATTGGTCTGGTAGTGGCTGTCGACGGCGATCCGGCCCCGATCGTCCAGGGCCACGCCGGCTTCGTCGAGCCCCAGCTTCGCCGCGTACGGTTTGCGGCCGGTGGCGACCAGCACGACGTCCGCCTCGATTGTCTCGGCCTCGCCGCCCTTTGCCGGCTCGAAGGTGACGCTGGCGCCCTTCGTGTTTTTCTCGACACCAGTAACCTTGGCGCCGAGCTTGAACTCGAGCCCCTGCTTTGCCAGCATACGCTGGAACTGCCGCGCCACCTCGCCATCCATGCCGCCAAGGATGGTGTCGAGATACTCGACCACCGTCACCTTGGTGCCGAGCCGCGCCCACACCGAGCCGAGTTCAAGGCCGATAACGCCGCCGCCGACGACGACCATGGACGCCGGCAGCTTGGTGAAGTCGAGCGCGCCGGTCGAAGACACGATCACCTTCTCATCAAATTTCACCTCGACGCCGGGAATGCCCGCGACATCCGACCCGGTTGCGATGACGATGTTTTTCGCTTCGACTTCCGTCTGCCCGCCGTCGTCGCCGGTGACCGCGACCTTGCCGGCGGAAACGATCTTCCCGATCCCCCTGAAAGCATCGATCTTGTTCTTCTTGAACAGGAATTCGACGCCCTTGACGTTGGCCTCAACCGTCGCGTCCTTGTGCGCCAGCATGGCTTTCAGGTCGAGCTTGGGCTTTCCGACATTGACGCCGAGCGTCGGCAAGGAATGTTCGGCCTCGGCGAACATCTCGGAAGCGTGGAGCAGGGCCTTGGAGGGAATGCAACCGATGTTCAGGCAGGTTCCGCCGAATGTCTCTTCCTTTTCGACCACCGCCGTCTTCAGGCCAAGCTGCGCGCATTTGATGGCGCAGACATACCCGGCCGGTCCGGTGCCGATAATCACAACGTCATAAGTCATCTTTTCCAATCCCGCCCGGCCGACAAAGCCGGATCATGCTCAGATAGGGGTTCGCCTGGCGAAGTTAAATCGCCGAGGCAGCCGCGCATGGCAACCCTGCAATGCGAAAAGATGATGAAAAGTTCTAAGCCCCGGTCCCTGGCGGCGCTCCCCCACCGGCCCGTCGTCGTCCTTCGTCAGCGCGGGACTCAGCCCATCAGCCGGATCAGCATCAGGACAAGGCCGACGATGGAAACCGCCCAGACTCCCGTGCGTGCCACCGGGATGCCCGCCGCGAAGACCGGAACGTAGACCACTCGCGCCCAAAACCAGATGAGCGCGCCCGCCGCGCCGAGTCCACCAGTCTTGCCGGTCACCGTAAGCGCCAGGGCGAGCGCCACGAACGCGCCGTAGGTTTCCAGAAAATTTCTGAGGCCCCTGGTCAACCTGTCGGTGACGGGAGAGACCGGTTTGCCGTCTTCGCGGTTGGTCAACGCGTAACCAGCACCGCAATCCCTGGAATAGAACAGGGTCTGGGCGACGATATGAACGAGGAGCAAGATCACGCTCCACGCAATGAGATGGATTTCAGTCGAACCGGCCGCGGCTTCCATGGATGGTCCTCCCTTTCGCGGCACGCCTCATGCCGCCTCGCTCCTTGTATCATGAAACGGACGCGCCTGCCCACGTCCGGGACCGGCCAAGGGACGGGTCTCTCGAAAATGTGTACCCAGCGCCACGCCCGTGATGAGCAGGCAAAAACCGAGTGACAGCGGCGAATAGAATGCCTCTTCCTGCAGCACCGCATTTGCAAGAAGGGTGCTGATCGCCACGAAGGCGAACCAGAAATCGGCTTCGCCCGTCGTCTGGATGAGCCGGCGGGCCGTCATCGCGAGCGCGACCAGAAAACCGAAGAACGCAAAGCTGCCGATTCCCATCTGGTAGAGCATCACGCCGACGGCGCTTTCCACGGGAACGGAGGTCGCCCCCGTGGCCTGGGCTCTCTCCCAGTTGACGTGCTCGCTGGTGCTCGAGAGGTTGCCGCCGAAACCGAGACCCTGGCCGAGCGGATTATGCAGAAAATCGCGCAGGCCCGCGAGAAAGCCGAGCACATGGTAATCGCCATGCGTGGCGCCATAGGCGATCGCCGCCGCGATCCAGATGACGGAGGCGGCAAGTGCGCTGAGCAACGTCGGACCGATGCCGAGCGGCCTTTGCATGACCCGAACCCACAGCGCGATGAGCACCATGAACATCGCGCCCTTCGAGCCGATCACCAGAAGCAGGGGCAACGCCGCCAGCGGCAGCAGCCAGCGCCCCCTGAACAGCAGCCAGATCGAAATGACGCTGAGCGCGTAGGCATAGCTGATGGGATGGAAATTGGGTCCGCCGATGCGGAAGACCGGCGGCAAGATATCGGCGAATATCGGCGTGTTGAAAAAGGTCGTGGTCATGATGTCCTGCAGGCCGCGCAGGACGAAGCCGGTTTCGTGCAGCGTCTTTTCCCACACGCCATTCTCGATCTGCCGCCTGATGTCGCGCTCGATATAGAGGTCGCCATTGAATAGCCCGAGAAAATCCAGCGTGAAGATAAGCTCGCAATAGCCATAGACGACCGCCCCCGCGCCGAGCCAGAGCAGGCTCTTGCGCAGATCGATGCGGTAGAGGCTCGCCGCCACCAGCGCGATGTGAAAGCAGGCGAGCGGCGTTATGGTGTTGCGGAAATAGACGATGGCGTCCTTGGCGTTGCCGCGTGCCGCCCCCAGCAAAAGATAAAAGCCGATCAGCCCCGCGAGCGCTATTCCCGCCAGCAGCCACGGCCTCAATCGAGGCAGGGCGCGCAATCGGTATTGCAGGGAAGCCGCGAGAAATGCGCCATAGGCCGCCATGAGGATGACGAAATTGGCGCCGCGCAGCGCGTCGAAAGCCGTGTTGTCGGGAACGTAGGGCGTGAACCACGCCACGACCATATTCTGATACATGAACGACGTGATCAGGACGACCGGTATGCTGGCGGGAAGAACCGTCGCGATCACCAGCGTGAGGACGAAGGTGGCCGCGACACCGAACACCGTCGACACGGCGAAGCTCGATATCGATGCGATGACCAGCAGCACCGCCACGAAGAGGTGCATTCCCGCCTCCGCGCCCGACTGCGGAAGGCGGCGGAGATCGGCCCCGCCTTCCATATCCGGCGTGAGGGCGATCGCCATGGCCTGCCCTAGGCCAGCAGGGCGTCGATCATCGAAAGATCGAAACCCTCCGTGCTTTGCCGGTTCTCGATGAAGCCGAAACCGTGGTCGAATTCCCAATACGTCCAGCCGACGCCATTGGCCTCGGCGGCCTGGCGGACAGCCCGCACCCAATTGGCTCGGCTGGCCGGATCGGAACAGAATCCGAGCGCCCCGAACTCGTCGAGTATGACGGGGCAATCATGCTTTTTCGACCAATCGCCGATCTGGGCGAAGTCCGCAGAGATATGGGCAACGTTCCATGGATGCTTGAATTCGCCGTTCAAAAAGTCGAGCGCGCGCTCGTCTCCAGCCTGCGTGAGTTCGGCGACGAGCTTCTTCACCTGCGGTGCGCCCCGCTTGGCCGGGAAGGGCAGTCCCTTGAGCCGTCCGACAGGCGAATTGTCCCAATTCTCGCATTGATGGGTGAACCCCATCGGCGTGTAGTAATGCACCGCGGCGATGGAGTTCCTGTCCGCCAGGGGCGGCGTGTCGGCGATTTCCCAGATACCCTGATAACGGGCCGGACCCCATACAATGGTGTGGTCGGGACACTTCGCCCGCACGGTTTCAGCCAGCCGTCCGCGCAGATCCAGCCAGACAGTCTGGTCGAGCGGCGGTTCGTTCAGGAGTTCGGCATAAACGGAGGCCGGTGGCAAATCGGCGATCATGTCGGCCAGCAAGTTCCAGGCGGCGGCGGCTTCCAATCCGCCGGCTTGCGGATCGTTGCGCAACGCTTCCATGAATTCCCCATCTGGATGGAGGTCGACGATAACCCCGAAGCCGATGCCGTTGAGCTCGGCCACCGCGGCGTGGATCTGGCGCAGCATGTCCGTTCCGCTCCGCGCATCCCGCCCGACAATGGTATCGGCGGCGACCGGCAGGCGGATCGTTCTGAACCCCAGCCGGTGCAGCTTTTCGAGAACGGAGTGTGCAGGCCTCGACCCCGGCTCGCGATCGACCCAACCGGGAAGGTTGAAGCCGCGCGTGGGCACGGAAGGCCGTTGCGCCGTCGCCGCGAAGCCGGGAACAGAACCGCCGGCGGCAGCGACGAGACCCAGGATGAGCGCTGTGGCATGGCGACGCGTCATTACCGATGAGGAAGCGGATTGTGTAGGGCTGGACATTTTTTGGAAACCGCTTCAGCCGTGAGCGATGGCCGTCTTGCGCCGGTCTCGGGCCCTGAAAACGGCAGGCTCCGCCGAAAATTCGTCGGGCCCGTCCGGCCCACGATCGATCACCACGGTAGCGCTTCTCTCGAGCACGCTCTCCGACAGCCGGTCGCGCAGCCAGGACGCGGCGCCGGCCATCCAGTCTTCCGAGTTGAGGGCGAAGATGACCAGATCGGTATCGGCGAGCAGGGCGGCGCTGAAAGCCGGATGGCTCAATGGCTGGCCGATGACCAGCACGAAATCGAATTCCTTTCCCGACTCGGCCATGATCTCGTCCAGCGCGCCGGACTTCCCGCCGGCATCGACGGATTCGGCGCTCACGAACACGGTCTGCAACCCGCTGGCCGGATCGGTGAACGGCCCGGTCTGCCGCCGCGCGGATGGACGATTCACATCATGCCCGTTGGTGGACTGGCCGGCCATTTCCACGACCAGGACTTTTTGGTCAACGTGCTGAAGGCCAATTCCGATCAGCGTGGCGGCCGCGCTGCTTTCGATACCCTCCCCGATCGAGGTGAGAAGAATATTGAAAGGCCTGCCCGTCTCATCGAGCCGGTCGGTAATGCGCACCAGAAGCTGCTGCACCGAGAGCAGGAACGCCGTATCTTCGAGCCGAGACATCTCCTGCCGGATCGCTCTTACGCAATTCCGCACCGAATCGTCCGTCGCCGCCGGAAGATTGTACGTCCCCAGATTGGTCAGGCCTTGATCTTGCGGCTCAACCGGATCGGCATGCGTATAGGAAAGCCTGGCGGGGCTTTTCCGCCGGGGTTCCGTTCCCAGGAGCGCCGGCAATCTTTCGCCCGCCGCGCGCTTCCCCCCCAGCGCCAGAGCCAGCGCACAGCCAAGGATTAAGCCGAGAATGACGCTGGTCGGCAAAAGAAGGCGAGGCTTGGGCCAGCTTGGCTGAATTGGCGGCGCCGCGTCGCTGATCACGCGCACCTGCGATATCTGCATGCCCTGCAAATGCTCCGTTTCCTGCGAACGCTTGAGGAAATCGTCGAGCACGGCGCGCGCCGCATCGGCGCTGCGCTGAAGCTGCCGCAACTGAACCTGGGCCAGGTCAGACTGGTTCGACTTGTCGCGCAACGCGCCAAGCTTGGCCTGCAGCTTCTTGACGTTGCGAACGGCGATGTCGCGGTTGGCCTTGAGTTCGCGGACGATACGCCCGGCTTCCCTGGCCATCAGGCCGCGGATCTTGCCCAGTTGCGCCTGCAGGCGGATGATCGTCGGGTGCTTTGGCCCGAAGGCGCTCTCTGCGTTGGCCAGCGCGGCCGCCTGCTGGTTGTATTCGTCGCGCAGCTTGTCGGTCGTGTTGGAGTTCACGATTTCGGAAAGCTTGGTCAAGCCCTCGGGGCCGGTTCCCGCGCTCGCCGCCTGATCGTATTTGCTTTGCGCCTGATCCGCCTGATCCTGCGCGGTGCCGAGCTGGGTGCTGAGCTGGTCGATCTGCGACTGCAGCGTGCCGCCTGAACCCGCATCGAATATGTGGTGCTGGAATTTGAAGTCCTGGACGTCGCGCTCGGCGTCGCTGACCGCTTTCTGGAGCCCGCCGATCTTGCCGGTGAGGAAGCCGTTCACCTCGCTGTTGGCGGATTCCTTTTCGCCCTCGAGGCTCGCCTTGTAGCGGCTGACGATCGCCTTGGAGATCCGCGCCGCCTTGTTGGGGTCGTGTGACGTGAAGGCGATATCGATCACATAGGTCAGGCCTTCCCGATCGACCGATACATGACGCCGAAAGCTGTCGAATATCGCGTCGTCCGTTTTCTTCTTGCTGGTTTTGAAGGTCGAAAGAAGGGAAGAAAGCAGACCGCCGGCCAAAAATTCCGGGTCGTCGCGAAGATGCTCGGCATCGAAGACCCCGCGCAGCAGATCCGTTGAATCGATCACCGAGACCTGGCTGGCGATCGCCGCGCTGTCGGCGCCGATCCCCGGCAGCACATTGTTGAAATTGGTAGCGCGGGAATCGCGCGGATCGACGAGGATGGACGATGTCGCCGTATAGATCGGCTTGGTCACGGAGATATAAAGCACCGCTGCCAGCAAGGCCGCGCCGGTGATCCCCAGGATCAGAAGGCGGCGATCCCAAAGCGTCTTCAGGACCGCGCCAATGTCGAACAGGGGCGGAAGCCCTCTGTCCTCTGCCACAACCTGGCTCATGGAAAATTTCCTACTCGAACCCTACGCGTACGCTTATTCTACCGTCCCAGTATGGGCGATCAACGTTAGCCGTCCGTTAAGGTTACCTTGGGATCAGGTTCCGTAACCGAAGACTCCACCCGCCGCGGTCAGCAACCTTTAATTGAAATGCACTCTGATGGTGCTGCCGATCGTCATCGGGCGGTGCGCAAGCCGTTCGCCGGGGCGGTAACCATGGGAGACGTTCGTTGTAGCGCGGGCGTGCCTGTCTGGACTATCAGTAACGCCGCGCGCCCGACCAGCGATGAAGCGCGACCCGTTTCTGATTGGAAATGGACCCCATTTTGGCTAGATGTGAATGAACGACGACGAGAAAATCGTTCGGCAGCGGCTTGTACCGGAAGCGGTCATGCGCATGTCGATCGCCGGCCTTGCGAGAAGCGGAGCGATTGCCGGAGTGATCAAGCTGGCCAGCGCCGGCCTGTCGTTTCTCATGTTCGTGGTGATCGCGATGATCACCGACGAGCGCCAGTTCGGCCTCTATAGTGCGACCTATGCCGGCGCCAGCCTGGTGTCTTTCTTCGCCACCGTTGGCCAGCAAAGCACGGTGCTGCGCTTCTGGCCGCAATATTCCGGCAAGGATCTGGCTTCGGCACAAGGATTGATGGCGCGCGCCATCATTGTATCCTTCGGAGGGGCCGCCATAACCAGCCTCATCGTCATCGCGATCGCTTTCGCGCCCTTTGCCAGCGAGCGCACGCCGGAATGGCTTCCGCTGTGCCTTTCGGCGGCCATTCTCTCCTTCGCGCTCGCCTGGTCCGAATTCGCCTCGGGCGCCTTTCGCGCCAAGGGCGCGCTGATATCCGGCCTGCTGCCGCGCGACGTCATCTGGCGCGCTGTCACCATCGCGATCGTGCTGGCCATGCATTTTACCCACACCGAAACAACCGCAATCGCGGCGACGCTGATCACCGCCGGCGTGCTGCTGGCGTCGGTGCTGCCGCAATCCTTCACCCTGCTGCGCGACACTTTTCACGCCGAGCGCAATCCTCTGTCGGCCGAGCAGCGGCAAGAGTTCAAGACGGTGACGCTAGGCCTTTGGGGCGCGACGTCGCTGCCACCGGCATTGGGACAGGTCAGCACATTGCTGGTGGCCGGCATCCTTGGCCCGGAAGTCGCCGGCGCCGTCTTCGTCGCCGATCGCACGGCGCGCCTGGTCGTGCTGGCCCTTACCGGACTGAACCAGGCCCTTGCCCCGGAAATTTCAGGCGCGTTCTATGCCGGCGACAAGCAGCATGTGCAACGCGCGACGAGCCTCACGGCCCTTGGCGCGTTCGCCGTCGCGCTGGTGATCCTGGCGTCCTTCTGGATATTCGGCGAATTCATCCTGCGAATATTCGATCCCGCCTACGCCACGCCGACCATGCACGCCGTTCTCGTCATCTTCGGGGTCGGCGCGACGGTGGCGGCGGCGTGCGGCCCGATGGAAGTGCTGATGCAGCTCACCGGCCTGCAGCATTCGCTGCTCAAATTGCTGGTCGTCGTGAATATCGTCGGCCTGGGCGTCACCGCGCTCATCACCTGGCTGTTCGGCCCGATCGGATCGGCGCTGGGAACCGCGGCAACCGTCACCACCTGGAACATTATCGGCGTCGTGATCGCCTCACGTTCCATCGGCATCAACTCGTCCATCATCGGTCTCTTTCGTGGCAAGAGCCCGCGGTGGTCTCAATTCGTGCCGCGAAGCGCATCATGAAGATCGTTCAGGTCCAGACCCAAGCCGAAGCAGCCGGCGCCCAGCGCGTGTCGGACATGGTCGGCGAGGGGTTGAGGGTGCGCGGACATGACGTGCGCACGGTGTTCATGTACCGCAAGACCGACGCCTACGATCGCGATCCCGACGTGGACTTCGTGTTGAGGGAACGTCCGCGCGGGCTGGGCGGCCAGGTAAGGGCGGTGATCGGCCTCATCCGCTATATGCGCAAGGCGCGGCCCGACGCGGTGATCTCCTACCAGCACTATGGCAATGTCTTCGGCACGCTCGCCGGCCGGTTGTCCGGGGCGCGCCACATTATCGCCAACCAGAGCGGAGCGCCTCATACGCATGGGACGTTGGGGGTGTTGACGCGCATCGACAAGCTGATGGGCATGCTTGGCCTCTATCAGGTCAGCGTCGTCAATACGGCATGGACGGAAGCCCAGTTCGCCTCTTATCCCTCCGCCTACAAGCGGCGGATCCGGCGCATAGACCACGGCGTACCCGCTCCGATGGCGCATTATGAAAAGGCGGCGGCGCGCAAAGCCTTCGGGCTTCCGGCGGATGCCTGGCTAGCGCTCTCCACCGGCCGCCTGACCCGGCTGAAGAACCATGTCGCGCTGGTTGGCGCGCTTTCCGAACTGCCGAACCTGCATATCGCGCTTGGCGGCGTTGGGCCTGAGAGAGAGGCGCTGGCATCGTTCGCCAAGGAGCGCAATGTATCCGACCGGTTGCATTTCGTCGGCGAAGTGCCGCCGGCGCGGATTTTCGAATTCCTGGCCGCCGGCGACGCCTATGTGTTTCCATCACTCAACGAAACCTTTGGTCTTGCCGTCGCCGAGGCAGCGATCGCCGGGCTTCCCGTGATCGCCAATGGGCTGCCCGTCCTGCGCGAGGTATTGTGCACGGAAAGTGGCGAACCGGCAGCGCTCTTTGCCGAACGTCCCGATGCCTCGACCATCGCAAGTGCGCTGGCCCGGTTGATGGACAAGCCCGACCTTGCCCGCCAATTGGGCGCCGCCGGCCGCAACCTCGAAACCCGCTATTCGCCCATGGCGATGTGCAGCGGCTATGAAAACCTGCTCGTCCGCCCGTAGCCAAAGAGCCGGCAACCATCGGCAAAAAGATCCATGCGAGGGACTGACGCGCCATGCACCTGTCGCATGGCGCGCCTCCGTCAGCCGCCGGCGGCTCCCAGAATCCTGCCCGTTCCGCTGCCCGACTGAAGCAGAACCGCGCAAGCATCGGCGCCGGCCGCGCCGCCACACGATCCGAGGCTGTACTGTTCTTCCTTGCCGCTCCACGCTCCAAGCCGGGTCATGCCCCGCACCGCATTGACGTAGGCGATGGTGCTGCCACGATTCTCGCCGCGCGCGATCTTTACCGATGCGTGACGCGTGTAGTCGACACGCCACAGGGTCGCCGACCCCGATCCCGAGCCGACCGAGACGGTCTTCCCGTTGATCGCCACGTCGACGGGCAGCGCATTCTTCATCAGGCCGGCGATTGCCCCGCTGTTCGACCCGACGGCATCGGCCTCGCCATCGACCACCGCTTGCGGCGTGTACACCTGGTTGCTTCCGAAATGGCTGGCATAGGCTTGCTGACGCGTCGTATTGGCGGACGAATCCAGCGTATCCTTCCAGCCGAGGCTGTCCCAGTAGTCGACGTGGAAGCCCAGCGCGATCACGCCCGGGCGTGAAGCCAGACCCTGAAGAACGCGATCGGCGGGTGGACAGGACGAGCAGCCCTGACTGGTAAACAGCTCGACGACATGGCGCGCCCCGGCGATCGCCGGAAACGTGCATGCGAGAATTGCCGCCGCCGCGGCTCCGAACAAGGCCCTGTTGATCATTTCAACCTCCGATTTTCGCGCATTGTCGCACGAAGCGGCGGCCGCGGGGCTCAACAAACAGGGGCTTGCATTCAAATGGCGGTGAAGCGCGCGCGATGGACGTTCACGCGGAGTCGACGATCAATGGGCCTTCGCCGTGATGATCTTCAGCGCGAAAGCCGAAAATACCCCCGCGAAAAGATAGTCTGTAACGCGCGTCACGCGCGGGCTTTTCTTCAGCAATGACGAGAAGGCGTCCGCCGCCAGCACCATCGCCGTCGTGATCGGCAGCGACAGGGAAATGAAAAGCAGGCCGAGGAAAATCAGCTTGCCGGGCGCCTGTGCGTCATGCGCGGAAACGAATTGCGGCAGAAATGTCATGAAGAAAAGGATGATCTTCGGGTTCATCAGGTTGATGCCGACGCCGGTCGCCCAGTTGCGCAACAGCGACTGCCCGGGCGCGGCGACCTTTTCGACCTTGAAGGCCGAGCCGTGACGGATCGCTTTCCACGCCAGCCAGACGAGATAGATCGCGCCAACTATCTTCAAAGCAACAAATGCCGACGGCGAGGCGAGGATCAGCGCCGACAAGCCAAGCGCCACCATGGTCGTGTGGATGACGATCCCACACATGGCTCCCGCCATGCAGGCGAGACCGGCCGCCCTGCCCTGCGACAGGGCGCGTCCGACAAACAGCGTCATGTCCGGTCCAGGCGTGATGGCGATGAGGCATGTCGCAAGGGCGAATTGCGCGATCGTGGTAAAATCGGGAATGAAGGTCATCGTGAATGCCCTTTGAAAGTCGAATTCGTAAATAGCGGGCGCGATCGGTGGACGCCACCCATTTCCCGCCCTTGCCCGTCCCTTCTTTCCTGCTAAAAGCGCAACCGAAAAGAGGTGCGGCAAGCGAGCGCCCAAGACGGAGTCGAAATGTCCAAGTGGAAAGACGTGAAGAAGGTCGTTCTCGCCTATTCGGGCGGCCTCGATACCTCGATCATCCTGAAATGGCTGCAGACGGAACTCGGCGCGGAAGTCGTGACCTTCACCGCCGATCTCGGCCAGGGCGGCGAACTGGAGCCGGCGCGCAAGAAGGCCGAGATGCTCGGCATCAAGGATATTCGCGTCATGGATGTGCGCGAGGAATTCGTCAAGGACTTCGTCTTTCCGATGTTCCGCGCCAACGCCGTATATGAAGGCGTCTACCTGCTCGGCACCTCGATTGCCCGCCCGCTGATCTCCAAGCATCTGGTCGACATCGCGAAGGAAACCGGCGCAGACGCCATCGCCCATGGCGCAACCGGCAAGGGCAACGACCAGGTGCGTTTCGAGCTTTCAGCCTATGCGCTCAACCCCGACATCAAGGTTATCGCGCCATGGCGCGACTGGTCCTTCAAGTCGCGCACCGACCTCATCAATTTCGCTGAACAGCACCAGATCCCCGTTCCGAAGGACAAGAAGGGCGAGGCGCCGTTCTCGGTCGACGCCAACCTTCTGCATTCCTCATCCGAGGGCAAGGTGCTCGAGGATCCGTGGAGCGAGCCGCCGGAATTCGTTCACCAGCGCACCCTTTCGCCGATGGATGCTCCCGACACGGTCACGGAAATCATGATCGACTTCAAGACCGGCGACGCCGTGGCTCTCAACGGCAAGTCGATGTCGCCGGCCACGCTGCTCGCCGCCCTCAACGACCTTGGTCGCGACAATGGCATCGGCCGGCTCGATCTCGTCGAAAACCGTTTCGTCGGAATGAAGTCGCGCGGCGTCTACGAGACGCCGGGCGGCACGATCCTGCTTGCCGCGCACCGCGCCATGGAATCCATCACGCTCGACCGGGGCGCCGCCCACCTCAAGGACGAGTTGATGCCGCGCTACGCCGAGATGATCTATAACGGTTTCTGGTTTTCGCCCGAGCGCGAAATGCTGCAGGCGCTGATCGACAAGAGCCAGGAAGACGTTGAGGGCACGGTTCGTCTGAAGCTTTACAAGGGCAATGTCATCGTCACCGGCCGCAAATCGCCGAAATCGCTTTATTCGGATGCTCTGGTCACCTTCGAGGACGACCGTGGCGCCTACGACCAGAAGGATGCCGAAGGCTTCATCCGCCTTAACGCACTGAGGCTCAGGACGCTGGCCGCGCGGAGCCGCCACAAAGACAGTTGAATCGAGACCGCATGAGTGTCGCCCGCCAACTCGCACTGGTCTTTCCAGGCTTCGAAACGATGCCGGTCGAGGCGCATTGCGCCCAATTCATCCGTGAAGCCAAAAAGAACGCGCCCGTTTATGGCATGGAGATCGCCATTGGCGCGCCGGATTTCACCCGGCAGGACATCGGCGCGGGTGCGTTCAGCGTCGATGCTTCCGGTGAGGGCTGGCATACGGCGACCGATATCGTCGTTTACGGTCTCGGCGATTTGAACGAGGCCTATTCGGAACGGGGTCCCCTCCTGCGCACGCTGACCGGTCTGGCCGCGCTTCTGGATTTTTTCTTCACCGGCACATTCTTCAAATTCGTCGCGACAAGCTGGCGCTACGGGCTGTTTTTCCTGTTCCCTGTCGTCACGTTCCTCGCCGCGGCCCTTCTCGCGCTCGCGGCCGGCCATTTCCTCCCTGGCGGGTGGGAATTCCGATGGGTGGCGGGCGTGGTCGTCTTCCTGGCCTTGCTGTGGTTCGCCTCGGCCAGAATGCACTTCCTGCTCATGATGGACGACTGGACTTGCGCGCGCGACATCGCGCGCGGATCGCGGCCGGAGATCAGTGAGCGCATCGCAGGCGTCGCTGCCGACATTCGGTCTCGCATCGGGGCAAAAAATGTCGAGGAAGTGGTGCTGGCGGCGCATAGTTTCGGCGCAATAACTGCCGTCATGGCGCTGGATTCGGTTCAGCGCTCGACCGGCGAGATGCCGCAGACAGGGCTGCTGACCGTTGGTTCAAGCCTGCTTAAAGTGGCGTTACATCCACGGGCCGAAAAGCTCAGGCAGGCGGTCGCGGCGGTGATTTCCGGCCGGATCGACTGGATCGATGTCCAGTCACTCACCGATCCGATCAATTTTTATGGCAGCGACCCGCAAAACGCACTCGGACTTCACAAGGGAGCCGGGCCTCATATCCTGCACGTTCGCTTCCGAAACCAGCTCTCGGAAAAGACCTATCGCGCCATCAAATACAATTTCTTTCGCGTCCACCGCCAGTTTGTCTACGCAGTGGAAAAATGGAGTGCCTACTCGTTCCATGCTATTCTGTGCGGACCTCAGCCCTTTGCCGACATTGCCGTCAGTGGGCTGAAAAAATGGACGAAACCCAGCACCGCCCAACCTTTGCGACCATGAGCCTCGTTTTCGCCGGCAAATGCCTGTGGGTCTTGCTTGTCGCAACCTGGTACGTGTTGCGCCGTCCGTTCGAACGGCGCGCGAAGCGCATCAAGCTGAGACGCGATTCCAGGGACATTCGGGAACGCGCGCGCCTGGCCGTATCCACCCTTGGATTGGGCATCGTGCCGGGCATCTACGTGGCGACCGGCTGGCCGCGTTTCGCTTCCTATCCGGCTGAACCCTTATTGCTCGCACTGGGGGTGGTGGCGGCCGTCGGCGCGATCATCCTGTTCAGGCTGACGCACAGGGCCTTGGGCAAGATGTGGTCGGTCTCCCTGCAACTGAAGGAAGGTCATGCTCTGGTGACAGACGGCATCTACCGTACGCTGCGCCATCCGATGTATTCGGCCTTCTGGCTGATGGCCCTCGCCCAGGCTCTGCTGTTGCCAAACTGGTTTGCCGGCGCTGCCGGGCTCGTCGGCTTCGGGCTGCTCTTTGCCCTTCGCATCGGGCCGGAAGAGCGGATGATGGAAGACGCTTTCGGCGACGAATATCGCGTCTATCGGACGCGGACATGGCGTATCATTCCCTATATCTATTGACGATTGCACACTTCATCGTTTCATAGGCGCGGTTGATATTATTCGGGCGGGCAAGAATCGTGCGTCTCATCTTCAAGATAATCGTGTCGGCTCTCGCAGCCCTCTCCCTGGCCAGTTGCCAGTCGACGACGTTCCCCGGCGCGCAAGCGGACCAGGTTGACGCTTCCGTGAAAACGGCGAGCACGCCAAAGGTCGAGTTTCCTGAGCTCACCTGTTCCAAATTCGGCAAGCCGCTTGGCAACAGCGCCAAATTGACGGCGAGCCGGGTGCGCAAGGGCGACCCCTATTACATCGAATTCCGCTACCGCTTTTCCTACGCCATCGTCTCGGGCCACATGTACGATGTTTTCGGCAAGCTCGACGCCAACGGCAATCCGATGACACGGCAATATATCGGCCTGTTTCCGTCGGGTAGCATCCTCGGGCTTTACGGCGGCGCCATCGTGCCGGTGCCCGGAGAAGTTCTGCCGAGCAGCCGCGACTGCGACTACGCGCCGGGAGCGGCCTACAGGGTTTCGTTGACGGCGGCGCAATACCAGCGCCTGCTGGGCAAGGTGCGCTCGGCGCTTGCCCATCCGCCGCTCTGGCACATGGAAGTCTTCAACTGCAACCATTTCGCCGCCGGGATGGGCTCCGTCGCCGGGCTCAAGCTGCCGGAAAACCGGCTCTTGCCTTCTTTCGCCTATATCCATGCCTTTATCGCGGCGAATGGCGACAAGGAAGTCGCCGGGTAACGCCACGGATTGGCTTGCGCCTGACGGTTCAGTGCCGGAAATGGCGCATTCCAGTCAGCACCATCGCCAGGCCATGCGCGTCCGCGGCGGCGATGACATCCTCGTCGCGCATCGAACCGCCGGGCTGGATGACCGCCGTGGCGCCGGCTTCGGCAGCCGCGAGCAGGCCATCGGCGAACGGGAAGAAGGCGTCGGAGGCGACCACGCTTCCCTTTGTCTTGGGCTCGCTCCAGCCGGCCAACTTGGCCGCTTCGATCGCCTTCGCGGCGGCGATCCTGGAAGAATCCACCCGGCTCATCTGGCCGGCGCCGATGCCGACGGTCGCCCGGTCTTTGGCATAGACGATGGCATTCGACTTGACGTGTTTGGCGACGCGGAAGGCGAACTTCAAATCGGCCATTTCCCCAGCGGTGGGCGCACGCCTGGTGACGATCTTCAGGTCGAGATCGTCGACATTGCCATTGTCGCGGGACTGCACCAGCAATCCGCCGGCGACGGTTTTGGCCATCATGCCGACGGCGCGCGGATCGGGCAGGCCGCCGGCGACCAGCATACGAAGGTTCTTCTTCGACGCGACGATCGCCTTCGCCTCGTCGGTGGCGTCCGGCGCGATGATCACTTCGGTGAAAAGCTTGACGATTTCGCTCGCCGCCTCCGCGTCGAGCGTCCGGTTGAGCGCGACGATGCCGCCAAAGGCCGATACCGGATCGCAGGAAAGCGCGCTTCGATAGGCTTCGGCCAGCGTATCGGCTTCCGCCACGCCACACGGATTGGCATGTTTGATGATGGCGACAGCGGCGCTGCGCCCGGCGTCGAATTCGGCGACCAGTTCGAACGCGGCGTCGGTGTCGTTGATGTTGTTGTAGGAAAGCTGCTTGCCCTGTAGCTGACGCGCCGTCGCCACGCCGGGGCGTTTTTCGCCGGTGACGTAGAAGGCCGCCTGCTGATGCGGATTTTCGCCATAGCGCATGACGTTTTCAAGGCGGCCGCCGAAAGCGCGCCAGCTTGGATGTTCGATATCGAGCGCTTCGGCGAACCAGTTGGAGATGGCCGCATCGTAGGCGGCCGTGCGCCCGAACGCCTTGGCGGCCAGTTTCTGGCGGAATTCATAGGACAGGCTGCCGATGTTCAGGTCGAGCGCGTTCAGCACCGCGTCATAGTCGGACGGATCGGTGACCACCGCGACATAGGCGTGGTTCTTGGCCGCCGCCCGCACCATCGCCGGGCCGCCGATATCGATGTTTTCGACGGTCGAGCCATAATCCGCCCCCGAATACCGGACCTGTTCGAATGGGTAGAGATTGATGACCACCAGATCGATCGGCTCGATGCCGTGCGCCTTCATGGCGGCCTCGTGCTCCGGGTCGTCGCGAACGCCCAGAAGCCCGCCATGCACCGTGGGATGAAGCGTCTTGACGCGGCCGTCCATGATCTCCGGAAAACCGGTGATGTCCGATACGTCCTTTACGGCGATGCCGGCGTCGGTAATGGCTTTGGCCGTGCCGCCGGTGGAGATGAGTTCGACGCCGAGGCCCGCGAGCCGGCGCGCGAATTCGGCAAGGCCGGTTTTGTCGGAGACCGAGAGAAGGGCCCGGCGGACGGGGACCATATCCGGCGCCGGAATGTTTTTCGAGGCAACGGCCATTGCTGCGATTTCTCCACGGAAACGATGCGCGCGGACTATCACGCCGCCCCGCGAAATCAAACCGGCGATGGTGCCTTATCCGCCCGAAGCCCGGGTCAGGCGCCAGGAAATCTCGGGAAAGTCGGATCCCTTGAAATTGAGAACGATCTGGCGGCTGCGTTGAGGGCCGGCCAGCCCGGCGAAGAAGATGGATTCTTCCACGTCCGGCAGGACGTCGTCACTGGCAAAACTCCATTGCCCGCCGCGCGCGCTGCCGATGACGAGTTGGCCGGAATCGCTACGATAAAGCTGCGTGTCCGGGTGAAGATGAAAGCGCAGCGCGACGGTATCACGGCCATTGTCGGCGGGTGCGTTCCCGCGCGCGGTAAAAAATCTGTCCGTCCCGTCGAGCGTCACGCCATCGCGCGATAACACAAGCCGCCGCTCGTGAAAGAGGCCGAAGCGGGAGGCATATCCATCATGGCTGGCAACGAAGCCCTGGGCACCGCCGGCATCGATACGCTCGCAGATCACCTGTCTGGGCCCATCGACAAGCGTCGTGCGAAGCAGACTGGCGAGGCGAGGCGAAGGGTTGAACCGGCACGAGGAACTGTCGTTCAGGGTGGCGGTCGAATGCGCCGCCGTCGCCCGCGCCAGCGCCCTGAAATCCGCGGCGCCAAACGCGTCCACGCCGGCGTTGACGATGATTTGCTGGCGGCCGGAAGACAGTTCGAAGGACAGGCATCCGGCATGCGCGTTTCCCGAAATTTCGAGCGGCGGCAGCGGCCCCGTATCGGCGATCACCGTAACGCCGGCCGCGACGAGGCGTTCGTAGCCGGAGTGCGGGGCATGCAGCAGCGGCGCGCCGGCCGTATCGTCATGGCGCAATATGGCGGCGATGCGGTCATGAATGGTGACACCGACGCCATTGAAGTGGGCAAGGCCGCCATCCTGATGCCGAAAAAAGCGTAGCGCCGGCAGCATGCGGTCGATCGCGCCCATCAGCGCGAAAGGCGGCGCCTCGGCCTGATTGGCGTAGGTCTGGCGCAGCGGCAGGAGATCGGCCAGCAATTCCAGGATAGCCGCCGGATTGCGCGATACGTGGCCGCCGTCGGGCAATATCTGCCGCTCGAGTTCGACGGCCAGATTGCGGCTGGCGCCACGCAGCGCGGAGGCCGGGGCCGGCAGCGACAGGGCGGCGAAAGCCAGCGCGATTTGGGCTCTTAGCCTGTCTTCACCGTCCAGCATTTCCGGCGCCATGCTTCGCATATAGCGGATCTGCACCGCCAGCGATTTGAGGAAGGAGCGGTAGAAGGGATACTCCGCGCCCTGCATCACGATCGCGGAATGCTGCAGCCACGCAATGATGCGCCGGGAGGTCACCACGGGGTCCCATGCGATGCCGGAGATCCGGCGGCCATGGGATCCTATCCATTCCATCACCAGCGCGCGCGCATTGGCGGCGGCCAGATCCGTGCCCGATTCATGCATGTGGCGCAGCCAGCGGAAGCCGTGCAGATCCTTTACCCAGGCGCGGTTGGCGACACGCATCTGAAACGGCGACTGGCCGCTCGTTTCCACGACATGGCCGGCGAAGGGAAATCGGCCATGATAAATATCGCTGGCGATTTGCGGATCGGCGAGACGCAAATCGGGCGGTGCGATAAGGATACGCTCGGGTGTGCGGCCCGTATAGCGCCAGCGGTAGGCCGGGCCGGAGCGCAGACGCCGGCGCGCACGCCGCCAAAGCGCTCGTCCCATAAGCTCCCAAAGGCGCGGGGCGTACCCCCTCGCTTCCGTCAAATGCCGCCTTCCTCGTCTGTCCGAGCGCCGTCCCAACCGAGCGGTGATTCTAAAGCTTTTCACGGCTAGAGGGAATCGGTTCGCCGCGAAAGACCTCTCGGACATTCCCGGCGGCTCGTCCGAAGCCGCGGGCGGCTGTGCCGATGCGCGAACCGCTTATCCCACGCGGTGCAGGCGAGCGGCGAAAAAGCCGTCCATCCCGGAGGCCGCCGGCGTTTCCGCCTGCATGTCGCCTGGCGTCGTGCGCAATGTCCCGCGCGCAGTGATGAACGAATCCAGGCCGGCGAATTCGCCCGCCACGATGGGATCCAGCACGACCCCGTCCGTTTCGGCGAGGAAACGGTTGATGAGGTTTTCGCCCTCCTCCGGGTCGAGCGAGCAATTGGAAAAGACGATGCGTCCGCCGGGTCGTAGCAAACCGATGGCATGATCCAGCAGCCGGCGCTGCACCGCCGCCAGCTTTTCCACATCCTCCGGCGTCTTGGTCCACGGCACATCGGGATGGCGGCGTATGGTTCCCGTCGACGAACATGGCGCATCGAGAAGGATCGCGTCGAATGGCGCATCGGGCCGATATTCGAGGATATCGGCGGTGACGAGTTGGGCTGTCAGCCCCAGGCGGTCGAGATTGGACGAAAGGCGTTTCAGCCGGTTGGCGGAAATGTCCACCGCCGTGACCATGGCGCCCGCCATCGCCAGTTGCGCCGTCTTGCCGCCGGGCGCGGCGCAAAGATCGGCGAGGCGCTGTCCGGCGACATCGCCGAAGAGCCGCGCCGGAAGGCTTGCGGCGGCATCCTGCACCCACCATGCACCCTCGGCGTAGCCCGGAAGATCCGGCACGGAAGCGGCGAGCTTTTCGACCCGCACCGTGCCAATGGGCAAGACGACGCCTCCGAGCCTTTCCGCCCATTCCCCCGCATTTTCCTTGACCGTAAAATCCATCGCCAACTCGGCGCGGTGAGCCGTGAGAATAGCGCTGGCCGTCTCGGCCCCGTAGGCGGATTGGAGACGCTCCCGCAGCCAGTCCGGCGCGTCAACCGTCGCGGAGAGCATCTCCGGCAACGCCTGCTCCTTGGCCCGGACAAGTGAGCGCAGCACGCCGTTCACCAGCCCGCCGAACCGGGCCGTTCGCGGATCGCCCTTGGCGTGGCTTACCGCCAGATCGACGGCGGCGCTGTCGGGCACGTCGAGAAAGAGGATCTGGGCCGCTGCCACATGCAGGATGTGCGAAAGCGAATGCGCGTTGGCCGGCAACGCTCTGTCCAGCTGCCGCTCAATCAATTTCTGGATGGTGACGCGGAAGCGCAGCGCCGTCGAAAGGATGGCGCGCACCAGCGCCTGATCGCGCGGCTCGAGGTTGCGGAATTGGGGATGTCCGTTTCCGGGATCTGTCAGCCCGTCGAGCGAACTGTGTGCATCGACGATCGCCGAAAGAAGCCGGGCCGCGATCTTTCGCGCCGCTAGACCGGGGCGCGGCGCGGCGCTCCCGACTTCGGATTGTCTGGTGAGGCCCTTCGTTCCGCTGCGATGTTCGCGCCCGAGGCCGGGCTTCACGATGACGGGCCTCCGGAAGGCGTCCGGGGGCCTGTCGGATTGCGCCTCCAGGGATTGTCGCGGGACGTGCTGGCGCGGGGCCGGCCCCACGGCCCGGAAGATGCCGCGATCTCCGGCGCGATTTCCGCCATGGTTCGCCGCGCGCTCGCAGCGGCGCGGCCACCCGCCATTTTTTCAAGGGCGGCGATCCGGTTTTCGGTGCTTGGATGAGTTGAAAACAGATTGTCCATCCGTTCACCCGATAGCGGGTTGATGATGAACAAATGCGCCGTGGCGGGATTGCGCTCCGCCACCGGATTGGCGATCTGCCGGGCGCCGCTCGCGATCTTGCCCAGCGCCGAGGCGAGCCACAGCGGATTGCCGCAGATTTCGGCGCCGCGCCGATCCGCAGAGTATTCCCGCGTTCGGCTGACCGCCATCTGCACCATCATGGCGGCAAGCGGCGCCACGATCATGGCCGCCAGTACACCGATGAAGCCGAACGGATTGTTGTTGCGCGAACCGCCGAAGAAAAACGCGAAATTGCCGAGCATGGAAATCGCGCCCGCCAGCGTCGCCGTGATCGTCATGGTCAGCGTGTCGCGATGCTCCACATGCGCCAGTTCGTGGGCCATAACGCCGGACAATTCCTCCCGGCTCAATCTCTGAAGCAATCCGGTGGTGGCGGTGACGGCGGCGTTTTGCGGATTGCGACCGGTGGCGAAGGCGTTGGGCTGGGGATTGTCGATGAGATAGACCTTCGGCATCGGCAAATCGGCGCGCCGCGCCAGATCGCGGACAACCGCGTAATATTCCGGTGCGGCCCGCTCGTCGATCTCGACCGCATGGTGCATGGAAAGCACCATCTTGTCGGCATTCCAGTAGCCGAAAGCATTCATGCAGGCGGCGATGACGAAGGCGATCACCATGCCGCCGGCGCCGCCGATCAGAAATCCGACGCCCATGAACAGCGCCGTCATGACGGCGAGCAACGCGGCGGTTCGAACCATGTTCATTTCAGGCTCCGCAAAACCGGATATCACGGCTCGATGTCGCCGGATTTTCTTCCTATATGATGGGCTATACACGGGTTTCAATAATGACGGTGAAGCAAATGCCAGCCAAAGACCTCCAAACAGCATCCGGCGATGCCGCTGGCGTCGCTGCGCCGACCGGGGACGCTCCGGCACGGGACCTTTCGACGGCGGCCGGACGCGCGCTGGCCGAGGCCGAGGCGAGACGGGCCGCCTATCGCGCCCGTGAAGCCGCCGGCCCGGCCGAAATCGGTGGGCGTGGCGGAAAGGATCCCGCCCGCTATGGCGATTGGGAAGTGAAGGGCCGCGCCAGCGACTTTTGATCAACTCTGCGCCGGCTATTGCCAAATCCACGAGTTAGGAATAAATTCCGTTCATGATCGGAATTGAATCGGGCCGGGCGCCATTCGCCGTCGTGGCGATGCTGGCCTGCGCAACCTCCCTGCTGGTTTTTCTGACCCCTGCTCGCTCGAGGGACGAGGTGCCTGGTCCTGTCTTGGCCACTGTTTTGCGCGTTATCGACGGCGATACGTTCGTGGCGGACGCCCATGTATGGCCGGGCGAAACGGTGCGCGTCAGCATCCGGATCCGTGGCATCGACGCGCCGGAACTTCACAGCCATTGCACGGCGGAACGGCAGGCGGCGGCGCGGGCCCGCGATGCGCTGGCCGGATTGCTGGCACGGCAACCCGTCACCATCTCCAACATCGGCGGCGGCAAATATTACGGCCGCGTGCTTGCCGACGTGACCATCGGCGATGGCGGCGCGATCGCGCCCGCGATGCTTTCGCGCGCGCTCGTCAAACCCTATGCCGGCGGTCGTCGGACAGCCTATTGCGGATGACCTGTTCCGGCACGCCGGGAATTCCCGCCGTGCCGTTATGGGACGGGGTTGCCCGACGACCCTATGCGGATGGTTGACCGTCGGTAAAGATTCCCCGGCGGTTTCAGATCCCTTAACCGGCAATTAACCGTCCCACACGCCACGCGTCAATAAAAACAATGGCTTACGGCACATCCTATTCAATTTAATCACCCTGACCTGTCCTCGGCAGGGTTCCTGCACTGGTCCATTCAGCGGCGTCTCGCCAGCGAACGGAGACCAGGAAAAATGCGTAGCGGCTTTTCAGGTGTGGGCAGGAAAAACAGCGTAGCGAGGTTCATCACCGATCGGCGTGGCAATTTCGCCATCGCCACGGCGGCGGTCAGCGCGGTGATTTTGCTGTCGGCCGGTTTCGGCGTCAATACGGTCCAGATGTTGCTGACGCGCTCCAACCTTCTCAACGCCCTCGATTCGGCGGTGACCTCCACGGCGCGCGACCTGACCACCGGCGCAATACCCCAGACGGACGCGCGCAAGACCATCATGGCATTTCTGCAGGCCAATGGCGGTACTGGCTTCGCTTCTGCCGATAATATCTCTCTCGACAAACTCGACGTCGACCAGGCCAGCGGGACGGTGTCGGCAACGGCCAGCGTCAACATCAAGCTACTTTTTCCGCTTTTCGGCGCCGAGGACAATCAGAAGATCTCTGTCGCGTCCGCGGCGCTCTATTCCGACAAGCAGGTCGAGGTCGCCATGATGCTGGACCTCACCGGCTCCATGGCCAAGTCCGGCAAGACCGACAAGATCGGCGACCTCCAGACCGCGGCCGCCAATGCGGTGAAGACGATGCTGGACAATCAGAACCCCAAGAACCCGCGGGTCCGCGTCGCGCTTGTTCCCTACGCTTCAGGCGTCAATATCGGGGCCCTGTCGAAGAACGTCTACGCCGAGACCGCGACCTCGTCCGACCTGCCGCCGGTGGCGGGCAGTTCCCTCCTGGTCTCGAAGACCGGCAGCAAACAGCTTCCCCCCTTCGCCACCTACACATCCATCGTCGCGGCCGCCTATCCGAATTCCGATTCCTGCGCGACGGAGCGCAAGGACGCTTACGGCAATGCCGATTATAGCCCCGACGGGCCCGACACCATGCGTACCGACAAGTCCGGCAAGGAATATTACGCGCTGGTCAACCGCGACAACCGGCTGAGCGGCTCCGGCATGAACAAATGCCCGGATGCGAAACTCATCCCCCTGACGACCGACGAGGATTTTCTGCTTGATTCCATCAAGGCGTTCAAGGCCAACGGATACACAGGGGGCGCCATCGCGGTCCAGTGGACATACTACATGCTGTCGTCGCAATGGCGCGCCGCCATCCAGGACGCCGGCCTCGGCGACGGCCCGGCGAATGCCCAGCCGAGCAAACTGGCAAAAGTGGCGATCCTTATGACAGACGGGCAGTTCAACACCGCCTATGCCGGCGTCAGAGGCAACAACAACAATTCGCAAGGCGATGTCGCGCGCAACAACGCCGAAACCATCTGCTCCAACATGAAGTCGGCCGGGATCCAGGTTTTTACGATCGGCTTCGATCTCGACGACAAGAACATGAGCGCGACCGAACGCAACGAAGCCAAGGGCCTTCTCAGGAACTGCGCGTCCGACGACACGCCAACCACGAAGCATTTCTTCGATGTCGCGACGGGTGACGAGCTCAACCAGGCTTTCCAGGACATTATACGCAACCAGGAACTCGTCGCGCTGACGCAATAGGTTCGGGCAGGGGCAAAACAAAAGGCCGTCCTCATTGAGGACGGCCTCGTGTTTTCTTGCGTGGCGCGACCTTGCCTAAGACCCTGAAGTCATCGGCCGCGCATAGCGCCTAACGGGAAGGCTGCTCCCCGATAAGGCAATCCGCTGAGGCCACGCTTAGGCAGAAATCACTCGACATCGGATCACCTCCTTTCGATTCGTTGAACACGAGAAGCAATGTGGAGGCTAAAAGCGGCGTGCGCAAGATGCCGCCGCCACAATCATTTTTTCTTGTTCTGCCGGTTTGTCACAAGGTCATCGACGACGGCGGGTTCGGCCAGTGTCGAAATATCGCCGAGCGAGCCGAAATC
The DNA here is from genome assembly GCA_963752795.1 of uncultured Alphaproteobacteria bacterium. Classification (GTDB taxonomy): domain Bacteria; phylum Pseudomonadota; class Alphaproteobacteria; order Rhizobiales; family Rhizobiaceae; genus Mesorhizobium_L. The sequence continues at coordinate 428,195 of CAVVZH010000001.1, read as the reverse complement.
GTCTTCGGCGATCTTGCGCAGGATGCGCCGCATGATCTTGCCCGAGCGCGTCTTGGGCAGGCCCGGCGCGAACTGGATCTTGTCGGGCGAGGCGATCGGCCCGATCTCCTTTCGCACATGGGCGACCAGTTCCTTTCGCAATTCATCCGACCCGCTGATCCCGGCCATCAGCGTCACATAGCTGTAGATGCCCTGCCCCTTGATGTCGTGCGGGTAGCCGACGACAGCCGCCTCCGACACCTTGTCATGGCTGACCAGCGCCGACTCGACCTCCGCCGTCCCCATGCGGTGGCCCGACACGTTGATGACGTCGTCGACCCGTCCGGTGATCCAGTAGTAGCCGTCCTTGTCCCGCCGGCAGCCGTCGCCGGTAAAATACTTGCCCTTGTAGGTCGAGAAGTAGGTCTGGATGAAGCGCTCGTGGTCGCCATAGACCGTGCGCATCTGCCCCGGCCAGGAATGGGTGATGCACAGATTGCCGTCGGTGGCGCCCTCGAGCACCTTGCCCTCGCCATCCACCAGTTGCGGCTGGATGCCGAAGAACGGCCGCGTCGCCGAACCGGCCTTGAGATCGGTGGCGCCGGGCAGCGGCGTGATCATGATGCCGCCGGTCTCGGTCTGCCACCAGGTGTCGACGATCGGGCAGTTCTTCTCCCCGACCACGTTGAAATACCATTCCCACGCTTCCGGGTTGATCGGCTCGCCGACCGAGCCCAAGACCTTGAGCGACTTGCGCGACGTCTTCGTCACATGGCTATCGCCGGCGCCCATCAGCGCGCGAATGGCGGTGGGAGCAGTGTAGAAGATGTTGACCTGGTGCTTGTCGACGACCTCCCACAGGCGCGCCGCGCTCGGATAATTCGGCACGCCCTCGAACATCAGGGTCGTGGCGCCATTGGCGAGCGGGCCGTAGACGATATAGCTGTGCCCGGTGACCCAGCCGACATCGGCGGTGCACCAGTAGATATCGCCGTCATGGTAGTCGAAGACGTATTGATGCGTCATCGAGACGTAGACCAGATAGCCGCCGGTCGTGTGCAGCACGCCCTTCGGCTTGCCCGTCGAGCCGGACGTGTAGAGGATGAAGAGTGGGTCCTCCGCCTTCATCTTCTCTGGCGCGCATTCGGCTTTCACCGAGGCGATCTCCTCATGGTACCAGAGGTCCCGCCCTTCGACCCAGCCGATTTTGGCGCCAGTGCGGCGCACGACGAGCACGTTCTTGACCTTGGTGCCGGCGCGCGCCGCGATCTCGACGGCCTTGTCGGTGTTCTCCTTGAGCGGAATCGTCTTGCCGGCGCGCAGTCCCTCGTCGGCGGTAATGACGAAGGTGGATTTGCAATCGTCGATGCGACCGGCCAGCGCGTCGGGAGAGAAGCCGCCGAAGACGATCGAATGGATCGCGCCGATGCGCGTGCAGGCCAGCATCGCGTAGGCAGCTTCGGGGATCATCGGCATGTAGATGGTAATACGGTCGCCCTTCTTGACGCCGTGCTTCTTCAGCACATTGGCGAAGCGGCAGACATGGGCGTAAAGCTCGTTATAGGTGATCTTCTTGTCGTCATACGGGTTGTCGCCCTCCCAGATGATCGCCACCTGGTCGCCGCGCTTCTTCAAATGCCGGTCGATGCAATTGTAGGAGACGTTGGTGACGCCGTCTTCGAACCATTTGATCGACACCTTGCCGGAGAAGGAAGCGTTGCTCACCTTGCTGTAAGGCTTGAACCAGTCGATCCGCTTGCCGTGCTTCCCCCAGAAGCGATCCGGATTCTTGACGCTGTCGGCGTACCATTTGAGATAGGTATCGTTGTCGATCAGCGCGCGCTTCTTCCACGCCGCCTTGACGCGGTGGGTTTTGGCTTCGGACATGGCTTCCTCCAATCGTCTCCGGCCGTCGTCAAGCAGCCGGTTGCTGTTCGCCGCATTATTAACATTCCGCCACGCGCCACAACATTAGACATTCGATTTGAATGTCTCGAAGGCTGCGATGCCGGCGAGCACCTTGTCAGCACTCGCGCAATCTGGCTGCCAAGCCTCTGATCTGCTTGATGAATGCATGCTGCTATACGGCCATTGTCTAATGGATCGTTAACCATCTGGCCGGCACAATCATCGCGTGGAGGACCAACGGGACGGGGCACACGCCATGCGCGCCGAAATGGAACTGATGCTCAAGGGCTACGGCCTGACGACGGCTGAAATCCTCTATCACATGCCGGATCACCCGCATTTTCTGCAGACCTACATCTGGCAGGAATACGACATCGCGCCGAAGTTTCCGGTGCTTTTCAAGTTCATCGAATTCTGGAAGAGCAAGCTCGAAGGGCCGTTGCACTCGGTCACCTACACGCACCAGCGGCTGATCGCGCCCAACGAATGGCGCAACGTCAACGGTGAGTTCGTCCTGCACTGAGCAGGTCGCAGGCGCCGAAGATCGACCACCACGAGCCGGCCCTGAATTCAGCTCTTGGGCTCGAATGGCACCGGCCGCCGCCCGGAGGCTTGGCGATCAATCATCCAGCGGGGGTATTCGGGCGGTAGAGCGCTGACCTCATCGAGCTTGGCCAGATCGTCCTCGTCCAGCGTCAGCTTCGTGGCGGCGAGATTCTGGTCGAGCTGGTCCATGCGGCTGGCGCCGATCAGCACGCTCATGACGAAGGGCTTCGCCAACACGTAGGCGAGCGCCACCGTGGCGACACCGACATCATGCTTGGCCGCGACCTCGCGCATGACGGCGACGCAGGCCCAGGCACGGTCCTTGTCGACCGGAGGAAAATCGAAATTGGCGCGGCGGCCCTCGCCATTGCCCGGCGCGCCGGGACCGTATTTGCCCGACAGCAGGCCGCCGGCAAGCGGCGACCACACCATCAGCCCGAGCTTTTCCTCCTCCAGCATCGGCACGACCTCACGCTCAAGGTCGCGTCCCGCGATGGAATAGTAGGCCTGGAGAGTTTCGAAGCGGGCGAAGCCGCGCCGCTCCGAAATACCCAGCGCCTTTTCGATACGCCACGCCGCCCAGTTCGACACGCCGACATAGCGGACCATGCCCTTGGCGACGAGATCGTCCAGCGCCCGCATCGTTTCCTCGATCGGCGTGACCGGATCGGTGCCGTGGATCTGGTAGAGGTCGATATGGTCGGTTTGCAGCCGTTCCAGGCTCGCTTCCACCTGGTCCATGATATGGCCGCGCGAACCGCCGCGATCGTTCGGGCCGGTACCCATCTGGCCGTGAAATTTCGTGGCGACGATGACATCCTTGCGCTTGACGCCGAGGTTCTTGAGCGATTGCCCGAGGATGATTTCCGATTCCCCGAACGAATAGACATTGGCCGTGTCGATGAAATTCACCCCGGCGTCGAGCGAGCGCTTTACGATCTTGTCGGCGCCGTCCTGGTCGACGCTGGCGATCGAGCCCCAGTGGCCGTTCTCGCCGGCCTCGCCGAAGGTCATGGTCCCCAGGCAGATTTCGGAGACGAACAGGCCGGTGCGGCCAAGCTGATTGTATTTCATTGTATTGTCCCTTCGGTGGTGCAACGCACAAGTTAGGGCGAGAGAGCGATTTAGCAACGATCGCCGGAATCGCGCCGCTTGGATCAGCGCTTCCCGAAAATCGCCGAGCCGACACGCACGCTGGTGGCGCCGAACGCGATGGCGATCTCGTAGTCGGCGGACATCCCCATCGAGAGCCTCTCAAGCCCCGCCTCCCGCGCCAGCTTTTCCAGCAGCGCGAAATGTGGGCCCGGATTCTCGTCGATCGGCGGGATGCACATCAACCCCTCGATTGCGAGCCCATGAACGGCGCGGCACCGCCCGACGAAATCAACGGTCTCGCGCGGATCGATGCCGGCCTTCTGCGGCTCCGAGCCCGTGTTGACCTGAACGTAGAGCTTCAGAAGACGTCCCTGCTTCTTCATCTCGGCGGCGAGCCCGGCGGCGATCTTCTCGCGGTCGACCGTCTCGATCACGTCGAAAAGCGCCACGGCCTCCTTGACCTTGTTGGATTGCAGCGGCCCGATCAGATGCAGTTCGACCCCGGAAAATTCCGCCTTGAGGTCCGGCCACTTGCCCTCCGCTTCCTGCACGCGGTTTTCGCCGAACGCGCGCTGGCCGGCCTGCAGGACCGGTCTGATATCATCGGCGGAAAACGTCTTGGAAACGGCGACGAGCGTGGCTGACCCGGCAGTCCGTCCAGCCTCCATCTCGGCATCGGCGATCTTGTCCTGCACGGCCCTCAACCGGGCCACCGAATCGTTCATGTCAGCCTGCCTTGCCGTTGGTCCATCGCCGAGCGCGGTTGACGCTTCGCGCAAAGCATGGTGAAGGTCCGGGCCGAATTTCCCGAGTGTCCGGCCGCTTCCGCAGCCCGCCTTTTAAGCGAATTACTGGTCATGGCAACCGAACGATACAATCCGCGCGCGTCCGAACCCAAATGGCAGAAGGCCTGGGACGACGCCAAACTCTTCGAAACGCCAAACGACGATCCGAGGCCCAAGCACTACGTGCTGGAGATGTTCCCCTATCCGTCGGGCCGCATCCATATGGGCCATGTGCGCAACTACGCCATGGGCGACGTGGTGGCGCGCTTCCGCCGCGCCATGGGCTGCAACGTGCTGCACCCGATGGGCTGGGACGCGTTCGGCCTGCCGGCGGAAAATGCCGCGCGCGACAACAAGATCAATCCGCGCGAATGGACCTACGCCAACATCGCTTCGATGAAGGCGCAGTTGAAGACGATGGGCCTGTCGCTCGACTGGTCGCGCGAATTCGCCACCTGCGATCCGAGCTACTACAAGCACCAGCAGAAGATGTTCCTCGATTTCTGGCGCGCCGGACTGGTCGAGCGCAAATCCGCCAAGGTCAACTGGGACCCGGTCGACATGACCGTGCTCGCCAATGAACAGGTGATCGACGGACGCGGCTGGCGTTCCGGGGCCGAGGTGGAGCAGCGCGACCTGACGCAATGGTTCTTCAAGATCACCTCGATGGCGCAGGAGCTTCTCGACAGCCTCGATACGCTCGACCGCTGGCCCGAAAAAGTTCGCGTCATGCAGCGCAACTGGATCGGCCGCTCGGAAGGGTTGCTGATCCGCTGGCCGATTGCGCCCGGCACGGCGCCGGACGGAGAAAGCGAACTCGAAGTCTATACGACGCGACCTGACACCATCTTCGGGGCGTCCTTCATGGCCGTGGCCGCCGATCATCCGCTGGCAAAAAAAGCGGCGGAAAAAAACCCGGCGCTGGCGGCCTTCCTGGATGAGATCCGCCACGCTGGCACGTCGGCTGCCGCGCTCGAAACCGCGGAGAAGAAGGGCTTCGACACCGGTATAAAAGTAGTGCACCCGTTCGATCCGTCATGGACCCTGCCCGTCTATGTCGCCAATTTCGTCCTCATGGAATATGGCACGGGCGCCATCTTCGGCTGCCCGTCCGGCGATCAGCGCGATCTCGATTTCGCCAATAAATACGGCCTTCCGGTGGTGCCGGTGGTGATGCCGGAAGGCGGCGATGCCGACACGTTCCGCGTCACCGAAGAGGCCTATATCGATGACGGCGTCATGATCCATTCCCGCTTCCTCGACGGCATGAAGCCGAAGGAGGCGTTCGAGGAGGTGGCGACAAGGCTGTCGGGAATTTCGGCGGGCAACCGGCCCATGGCCGAGCGCAAGGTGCAGTTCCGGCTACGCGACTGGCTGATCTCGCGCCAGCGCTATTGGGGCTGCCCGATCCCTGTCATCCATTGCGACGACTGCGGGGCGGTTCCGGTTCCCGATGCGCAGCTTCCGGTCGAACTGCCCGCCGACGTGAGCTTCGACAAGCCGGGCAATCCGCTGGAACACCATCCGACCTGGAAGAACGTCGCCTGCCCGAAATGCGGCAAGCCGGCGCGCCGCGACACCGACACGATGGATACCTTCGTCGATTCGTCCTGGTATTTCGCCCGCTTCACCGATCCGTGGAACAGCAAGGCCCCAACGACGCTCGCCTATGTCGACGGGCCGACCGGCTGGCTGCCGGTCAACCAGTATATCGGCGGCATCGAGCATGCGATCCTGCATCTGCTCTATTCCCGCTTCTTCGTGCGGGCGATGAAGGCGACCGGCCACGTCAATGTGGTCGAGGAGCCCTTCGAGGGCCTGTTCACGCAAGGCATGGTGGTCCACGAAACCTACCGCCAAGGGTCCGGCCCGACCGCGCAATGGATCGAACCGGCCAAGGTCAGGGTCGAGGAGACCGACGGCAAGCGCACTGCCACGCTGATGTCGTCGGGCGAGGAACTGTCGATCGGCGCCATCGAGAAGATGTCGAAATCGAAGAAGAACGTGGTCGATCCCGACGACATCATCGCCAGTTACGGCGCCGATACGGCGCGCTGGTTCATGCTGTCGGATTCGCCGCCGGACCGCGACGTGATCTGGACGGAAGCCAGCGTCGAGGGCGCCTTCCGCTTCGTGCAACGCGTCTGGCGCCTGGTTTCGGAAGCAGCGCCATCGCTGGCAGGGGTTCAGGCGGCGTCGGCTTTCGACGGAGAGGCCGGGGATATTTCCAAGGCTGTCCACCGGGCGGTCAAAGCCGTCGGCGATTCGATCGAAAGGCTGGCTTTCAATACGGCGGTGGCGAGCATCTACAAGCTGGCCAACACGCTGCAGGGATCGATGGCGGACGGTCTGCGGGACGAAGCGTCGATGCGGGCTGCGCTTCGCGAGGCCATGGAAATGCTGGTGGTGATGATCGCCCCGATGATGCCGCATCTGGCCGAGGAATGTTGGGCCGAACTTGCCGGCGAAGGACTTGTCGCCGAGCGCCCATGGCCGTCGTTCGATCCCGCTCTTGTCATCGACGACGAAATCACGCTCCCGGTACAGATAAACGGCAAGAAGCGCGGTGATTTGACAATCGCGCGCGACGCGGATCAAGGTGCAGTCGAACGGGCTGCGCTCGACCTCGATTTCGTCAAGAAGGCGCTTGAAGGTAAGCCGCCACGCAAGGTAATCGTGGTTCCTCAAAGGATCGTCAATGTCGTTGCGTGATCGGAAGAATCCGGCTGCCCTCCTGCTTTTGGGTCTGCTCGCCACCGCCGTCTCGTCTTGCACGGTAAAACCGCTTTACATGAAAGACGCCCCGACGGCGCAAGGCGAGCAATCCGGGATTGCGGCGGACCTTGCATCGATCGAGATCAAGCCCGTTACGACCCGCTACGCGCAGGAAGTGCGCAACGAACTCATCTTCCTGCTTGGCGGCGGCGCCGGCGAAGCAAAGGCGCCGCGCTACGACCTCACGCTTAACGTGGCGAGTTGGCAATTGACGACCGCGGTCACACCGGCGGCGGATGTTGATTCGGTCAACGTGCCCAGCGCAGCCGTCATGACGCTGACGGCCCATTATGTCATAACCGACGCGGCCAGCAACAAGGTCGTCGCCAAGGGAACCAGGAGCATCACCTCCTCAATCGATGTTCCACGGCAGCAATACGCGGCGCAGCGGGCGGAAAACGATGCCCAGAAGCGCGCCGCGGGAGAACTGGCCCAGCTGCTTCGCCTGTCGATCGCGCAGGATCTGACACGGGTGGGCGGGAAATAGTTTCCCGATTGCCGGAACCTTCCCCGGGGGTTCGGAATTATGCGTTGAGTGTCATTGCGTCGTCACAGATTCCGGCCAGACAGTTCTGAACCAAGCGGGTTGCGAATGAACTTCCGTACGACGCCATCTTCCTTCGCCGGTGCTCTTGTAGGTTCCGATCTCGGAGAGGGCGCTTCGGCACTGGAACCGCACATTATCGATCAGTTGATCGAAGAACGCGCCACCCACCTTTCCCGGTCGTTCGTCTGGCCCATGGTGCGGCCGCTCATCTACCGCGTCTTCGATTACCGGCAGGCGGTCTCGTTGGCCGATGAGATAGAAGCCATGTCCGGGCGCGATGCCTTTGCCCGTCTGAGCGCCCTTCTTTCGCTCGATATCACGGTCGAAGGCCTTGCGAATATCCCCCGCTCGGGCGGCTTTATCCTGGCGCCAAGCCACCCGACCGGGATCGCCGATGGCATCGCGGTGTTCGATTTGCTCAAGGATGTCCGCCCCGACATGTCGATCTTCGCCAATCGCGATGCGATCAGGGTGGCGCCGGGCTTCCGCGACCTGATCATCCCGGTCGAATGGCGGCAGGGCGAAAAATCGCACGCCAAGAGCCGGGATACGCTGGAAATGACGGCGCGCGCCTTCGCGTCGAAAAGGGCGATCGTCCTGTTTCCGTCGGGCCGCATCGCCTTCTGGAACGAGGGGGAATTGACCGAGCGGCCGTGGCAGAATTCGGTCGTCTCGCTGGCGCGGCGGTACAATTATCCAATCGTTCCGGCACGGATGTCGGCCCGTAATTCGGGCCTTTTCTATCTTTTGTCGAAATATTCGACCGAATTGCGCGACATGACGATCTTCCACGAACTGCTCAACAAGACCGGCCGATCCTACCAGATCCGCATCGGCAAACCGATTGCGGCGGACCAGCTCGACGGCGATTCCAACGAGGTCGCGGCCCGCCTGCAGCACCATGCCGTTCATGATCTCGCCACCGACCTGGACGCGGTGTTTACCGCGACAGGACCGGCAGAGACACTCGATTCCGTCAGGTTGTAGCCGCCGATAGTCCGGGCAAATCGATACCCGAAAGCGTTGTCGACCATTGTTCCCCCGCGGCAACGGGAAAGGCCCGCGTCAGCGTTCCGGTCGTCACGAATTCACCGGCCTTCACAGGCGGGTTGAAATCGTCGCGATCGAGCACCTCCACCAGATGCCGGAGCGCGCTCAGCGGACCACCCAGAACATTGGATCCTCTTCCCGTGTCCATCGCCTCGCCATTGCGGTGAAGCGTGATGGTGAAATTCGTCAAGGCGTCCACGAAAGCCCGGTGCTCGCTAGCGTGGATTGCCCGCCTCGGCCCGACATACAAGGCAGCGTGCATGCCGCAATTGGCGATGCAATCGGCGATGGCGAACCGCCAGTCGGGATAGATCGACTGCACGATCTCGAAGCCATGCGCCACCCAGCCGATCGATCCGAGAATTGCCTGCTCATCCATGCCGGCATGCAGGTCGGCGGCAAGCCCGAGCACGATTTCCGGCTCGATTTTTGCTTGCGGCAAGTGGGAAACGCGCATGACCCCGTCGGCCGGCAATTCGCTGGCGGTGCTGTCGTAGACATCGCCCCAGATCGGCTCGTGGATATTGTATTCCGGCCAGATATTCCGGTTGGTGAAGCCGATCTTGCGCCCGATCTGCGCAGCGCCGCTCTGCGTGCGAAAATGGCGCAGAGCAGCGGTCACCGCATAGGCATCCCGCGCCGAAAAGCCGGGATGCCGTTCGGAAAATGGGGCGACCTGCCGTCCGGCCGAAAGCGCGTCGAGAACCTCCCGCGCGGTGGCCGATGCTTCATCCTCCTTCATCGGCCGCTCAGGCGATCTCCTGCCCGGTCTTCTTCCAGTCCGCCAGGAAGGCCTCGAGCCCCTTGTCGGTCAGCGGATGCTTGATCAGCGCCTTGAGCGTCGCCGGCGGTACGGTGCAGACATCGGCGCCGATGATGGCCGCCTGCTTGACATGGTTTACCGTGCGTACGGATGCGACGAGGATTTCCGTCTTGTAATCGTAATTGTCGTAGATGGCGCGTATCTCCGAGATCAGCTCCATGCCGTCGGCGGCCATGTCGTCGATACGTCCGACGAAGGGCGAGATGAAGCTCGCCCCGGCCTTGGCGGCAAGCAGCGCCTGCGTCGCCGAGAAGCAAAGCGTGACGTTGACCAGGCGACCGTCCGAACGAATGTCGCGGCAGGCCTTCAGCCCGTCGAAGGTGAGCGGCACCTTGATGGCGATGTTGTCGGCGATCTTGCCCAGCACCTTCGCCTGCTTCATCATTTCCGAATATTCCGTGGCCGTGACCTCGGCCGAAACCGGTCCCTTGACGATATCGCAGATCTGCTTGGTGACCTCGGCGATCTTGCCGCCGGATTTCATGATCAGCGAAGGATTGGTGGTGACGCCATCCAGAAGACCGAGATCGTTGAGCTCCTTGATGTCCTTGATATCGGCTGTATCGACGAAAAATTTCATGGCCGTCTCCTTCATGGTACATGGCGCGGCGTTGCCTGCCGCTACGTTGGCCTTGATTTAGAGCAAAGTCCGGGCAAGGTCACGCGCCATGAGCGAAGATTCGCGCGACAGGGCGGTTGTTCCCGTATCGGTTCCGGTCCCGGCGGCCGAGCCCTATTCCTATTCGGTGCCCGCCGGGATGCGTGTCCGGCCGGGCTCCATCGTGCGCGTTCCGCTTGGACCGCGCCAGGTGGCCGGCATCGTGTGGGACGGGGATTGCGGCGGCATAGACCCGAAAAAACTGCGCCCGATATCGCAAATATTCGACTGCCCGCCGGTGCCAGAGGCGATGCGCCGTTTCATCGACTGGATTTCCGCCTATACGCTGTCGCCGGCGGGAATGGTGGCGCGCATGGTGCTGCGCGTCCCCGCCGCTTTCGATCCGGAACCGCCGATGGAAGGCCTGCGCGGCACCGGCGCCCTGCCCGACCGGATGACCGACGCGCGCCGGCGCGTGCTCGAACATGCCGCCGACGGCTTCGCCTGGACGCGCTCGGGGCTGGCGCATGCCGCCGGCGTTTCCTCGACGGTCATCGACGGATTGCGCGCCCAGGGCATCTTCGAACCCGTGCTGTTGCCGCCGCGCCCGATCGTCGCGGCTCCCGACCCTTCCTATGCCACACCCGAACTTACACCCGATCAGGTCGCGGCGGCGGACGCACTGCGCGGCAAAGCCGCCAGGGGTGGATTTTCGGTCACATTGATCGATGGCGTCACCGGCTCCGGCAAGACCGAAGTCTATCTGGAAGCGGTCGCGGCGGCGCTCGAAAAGGGCCGGCAGGCGCTGGTGCTCGTGCCCGAAATCGCCCTCACCCAGCAATTTCTCGAGCGCTTCCAGGACCGGTTCGGCGCCAAGCCCGCCGAATGGCATTCCGACCTCGCTCCACGCGCCCGTGAGCGGGTCTGGCGGCAGGTAGCGGAGGGCGGCGTGCGGGTCGTCGCCGGCGCGCGCTCGGCGTTGTTCCTGCCTTTCAGCGATCTCGGCCTGATCGTCGTCGACGAGGAACACGACCCCGCCTACAAGCAGGAGGATCGCGTTTTCTACAATGCCCGCGACATGGCGGTCGTGCGCGGCCGAATCGGCGATTTTCCTGTCGTCCTGGCCTCGGCCACGCCCTCCATCGAAAGCCGCGTCAACGCCGATCAGGGCCGCTATGAACGCCTGCTGCTGCCGGCCCGTTTCGGCGAAGCGGCGATGCCCGACATCCGCGCCATCGACATGCGGCGCTCGCCCCCGGCGCGCGGCGGCTTCCTCTCGCCGGTCCTGCTGGAGGCCATGGGCAAGACCCTCCAGCGCGGCGAGCAGTCGCTGCTGTTTCTCAACCGCCGGGGCTATGCCCCGCTGACGCTCTGCCGGGTCTGTGGCCATCGCTTCCAGTGCCCGGATTGTTCAAGCTGGCTGGTCGAACATCGCTTTCGCGGCCAACTCGTCTGCCATCATTGCGGGCATGCCGAGGCGCGGCCGGAAGCCTGCCCCGCATGCGGCACGCTCGACCATCTCGTCGCCTGCGGGCCGGGCATCGAGCGCATCGCCGAGGAAGTCGACGGGCATTTTCCCGACGCCCGGACGATCGTGCTCTCCTCCGACCTCATGGGTGGCGTGAAAAGGCTGCGGCTCGAACTGGAGGCGATCGCCAAGGGCGAGGCCGATATCGTCATCGGCACCCAGCTCGTCGCCAAGGGCCATCACTTTCCGGACATGACGCTGGTCGGCGTCGTCGATTCGGATCTCGGCCTCGCCAATGGCGATCCACGCGCTGCCGAGCGCACCTTCCAGCTCCTGAGCCAGGTGACCGGCCGCGCCGGACGCACCGGCAAGAAGAGCCACGGCCTGCTGCAGACCTACCAGCCGCAGCATCCAGTCATGCAGGCCATCGTCTCGGGTGACGCGGAAGCGTTCTATGAGCGCGAGATCAACGAAAGAAATCTGGCCGGGCTGCCGCCATTCGGCAGGCTGGCCGGCATCATCGTCAGCGCGTCGACGCGGCAGGAGGCCGAATTGCATGCCCGGGGTTTGCGGAGGGCCGCGCCGGCGGCGCACGGCATCGATGTTTTCGGTCCCGCCGAAGCGCCGCTTTCTTTGATCGCCGGCCGCCACCGGTTCCGTGTGCTCGTGCAGGGCGCGCGCGGTGTGGACATCCAGGCCTTTGTTCGGACAACGCTCCTGGCTGGCCCCAGGGCGCGCGGCTCGGTCAGGGTTCAGGTCGACATCGATCCACAGAGTTTTTTGTGAAGCCATGGCGGCCTATGCTATGGCTCGCCACAGGCGAGGCAAAAGCCGGCATATTTCCAAGGTGGGGTCCATATGGATTTGACGTTTCCGTGGCCGTTGAGCCCTGGCGAGTGGCTGGCGTGGATCATCGCCGCGATCACGATTTTCTTTGGCGTTCTCTTGCTTTTCGCCCCGCGGATTTCATTGCGTCTGGTGCGCCTGCAAACCACGCCGGAGCACCCGGAGGCGCTGGCCGAGGTCCGCGGAACCATGGCCGGATTCTATCTTGGCGTCGGACTGAGTTGTATTCTTCTCGCCCAGCCCTTGCTCTATATGGCGCTTGGCTTCTCCTGGGCGTTCACCGCCTTCGGCCGGCTCGTTTCGATCCTGTCGGACGGCCGCCCCACCATATACAATTTCATCCTGTTCATCGTCGAGATCGCTCTCGCGGTCCTGCCCTTGCTCTTCGCTTTCGGCTTCGTCGCCTGACTTTTCGGCGCGGCGCGCGAATGGGCTTGCTGCGACAATCCTTACCGAAAGCGCGCGACGGCACGGTGTTGCGAGTCGGAAAGGCCTGTGCTAGACGGCAGGCGACAGTCGATCGGGGGATGCGATATGCTCATCCATACGGTCGGGAAATATCAACAAAGTCAGTGATTTGGCCGCGAATTACCGCAGGCGTGCGAAATCCTGACAGCCAGCCGAGAGAAAAACCCGTCCGTGGCACAATCCGGTTCGCCAATCTCAGGTGTCGCAGAGCGCTACGCGAGCTCGCTTTTCGAGCTTGCGCAGCAGGAAAAGTCCGTGGCCAAGGTAGAGGCCGACCTCGGCCGCTTCGAGGCGCTGCTCGACGGCAGCGACGACATGAAGCGGCTGATCACCAGCCCCGTCTTTTCGGCCGAGGATCAGTTCCACGCCATCTCGGCCATCGCCGACAAGGCGAAGATCACCGGCCTGGTCGGCAATTTCCTGCGTGTCGTCGCCAGGAACCGCCGGCTTTTCGCCGTACCGGGCATGATCCGCGCCTTCCGGCAATTCGCCGCCGAAGCCCGCGGCGAGATCGCCGGCGAGGTGGTCTCGGCCCACAAGCTGACCACTGCCCAGGAAGGCGAACTCAAGGCGGCGCTGAAAGCCGTCGCCGGCAAGGACGTCGCCATAAACGTTTCGGTCGACCCCTCTCTTTTGGGAGGCATGATCGTCAAGATCGGCTCGCGCCAGATCGATACTTCGCTTAAAACCAAACTCGCTTCGCTCAAGCTCGCACTTAAAGAGGTCGGCTGATGGATATCCGCGCCGCGGAAATTTCCGCAATTCTGAAAGATCAGATCAAGAATTTCGGCAAGGAAGCCGAAGTCACGGAAGTCGGCCAGGTGCTGTCCGTCGGTGACGGTATCGCCCGCGTCTATGGCCTCGACAATGTCCAGGCCGGCGAGATGGTCGAGTTCCCCGGCGGCATTCGCGGCATGGCGCTCAACCTCGAAGCCGACAATGTCGGCGTGGTTATCTTCGGCGCCGACCGCGACATCAAGGAAGGCGACACCGTCAAGCGCACCGGCGCCATCGTCGACGTGCCGGTCGGACCGGAGCTTCTCGGCCGCGTGGTCGATGCGCTCGGCAACCCGATCGACGGCAAGGGCCCGATCAAGGCCAAGGAGCGCCGCCGCGTCGACGTCAAGGCGCCAGGCATCATTCCGCGCAAATCGGTGAACGAGCCAATGTCGACGGGCCTCAAGGCGATCGACGCGTTGATCCCCGTCGGCCGCGGCCAGCGCGAGCTGATCATCGGCGACCGCCAGACCGGCAAGACCGCCATTCTGCTCGATACGATCCTCAATCAGAAGACGATCCACCAGACCGGCCCCGATTCGGAAAAGCTGTACTGCGTCTATGTCGCCGTCGGCCAGAAGCGCTCCACCGTCGCCCAGTTCGTGAAAGTGCTGGAAGAGCGCGGCGCGCTGGATTACTCGATCATCATCGCGGCGACCGCCTCTGACGCCGCCCCGATGCAGTTCCTGGCGCCGTTTTCGGGCTGCGCCATGGGCGAATATTTCCGCGACAACGGCATGCATGCGCTGATCGGCTATGACGATCTTTCCAAGCAGGCCGTCGCCTACCGCCAGATGTCGCTGCTGTTGCGCCGTCCGCCAGGCCGCGAAGCCTACCCCGGCGACGTTTTCTACCTGCATTCGCGCCTGCTGGAGCGCGCCGCCAAGCTCAATGACGATAATGGCAATGGTTCGCTGACGGCGCTGCCGATCATCGAGACGCAGGCCAACGACGTGTCGGCCTACATCCCGACCAACGTCATCTCGATCACCGACGGCCAGATCTTCCTGGAAACCAACCTGTTCTTCCAGGGCATCCGTCCCGCCGTGAACGTCGGTCTTTCCGTGTCGCGCGTCGGCTCCTCGGCCCAGATCAAGGCAATGAAGCAGGTTGCCGGCTCCATCAAGGGCGAACTGGCGCAGTATCGCGAGATGGCGGCCTTCGCGCAGTTCGGCTCAGACCTCGACGCTTCCACGCAGCGCCTTCTCAATCGCGGCGCGCGCCTGACCGAACTCCTGAAGCAGCCGCAATTCTCGCCGCTGAAGACGGAGGAGCAGGTTGCGGTGATCTTCGCCGGCGTCAACGGCTATCTCGACAAGCTGGCGGTCAGGGATGTCAACCGTTTCGAGCAGGGCCTGCTGGCCCATATGCGCTCGGAGGGCAAGGACGTGCTGGACGCCATCCGCAAGGAAAAGGCGATCAGCGACGATCTCCGCGAAAAGCTCAAGGCGCAGATCGACGCCTTCGCCAAGAACTTCGCCTGACGCAGGGACGGGTCTGAGGCATGGCGTCACTAAAGGATCTGCGCAACCGTATCGCTTCGGTCAAGGCGACGCAGAAGATCACCAAGGCGATGCAGATGGTCGCCGCGGCGAAGCTTCGTCGCGCCCAGGAAGCGGCGGAAGCGGCGCGCCCGTTCTCGCAGCGGATGGCGTCGGTGATGTCCAACATCACCCGCACGGTCAATCCCGGCGATGACGTGCCGGCGCTCATGACGGGCACAGGCAAGGACGACACTCACCTGCTGGTCGTGTGCACGGCCGAACGCGGGCTGTGCGGCGGCTTCAACAGCCAGATCGCAAGGCTTGCACGCGAGCATGTGCGCAAGCTTCTGGCCGAAGGCAAGAAGGTGAAGATCCTTTGCGTCGGCAAGAAGGGCTTCGATATCCTTCGCCGCGATTACAGCGCGCTCATCATCGACCGCGTCGATCTGCGTGAGGTCAAGCAGCTTGGCTTCGCCAACGCGGACACGGTCGCGCAAAAAGTCATCGCGCTTTTCAACGACGGGCAGTTCGACGTCTGCACGCTGTTTTACTCGCAGTTCAAGTCGGTCATCTCCCAGGTGCCGACCGCCCAGCAGATTATCCCGCTTGCCGTCGAGGCCGCGCCGGAAGGCGAGGAAGAAGCCGACAGCGCGGTGTATGATTACGAGCCGGACGCCAACGAGATTCTCGGCGAGCTTATTCCGCGCAACATCGCGGTGCAGATTTTCCACGCGCTGCTCGAGAACGCGGCGGGCGAGATGGGCGCCAAGATGACGGCGATGGACAATGCCACGCGCAACGCCGGCGAGATGATCGACAAGCTGTCGATCACCTACAACCGCCAGCGCCAGGCGCAGATCACCAAGGAACTGATCGAAATCATTTCGGGCGCCGAAGCGCTCTAGACGGACGAGGAAGAGGTTAGGACAATGGCAAAAGCAGCGACCCCGAAGGCCGCCCCGAAGGCCGCCGCAACGAAGGCTCCGGCCGCCAAGAAGGCAGCGCCGGCAAAGGCGGCTCCAACGAAGACGGCTGCCGCCAAATCAGCCGCTCCGGCGAAGAAATCCGCAGCGGTGGCGACCGGCGCCATCCATCAGGTCATCGGCGCCGTCGTCGACGTGAAATTCGAGGAAGGCCATCTGCCGGCGATTCTGAACGCGTTGGAAACCGACAATGGCGGCAACCGGCTGGTTCTGGAAGTGGCGCAGCATCTGGGCGAGAACACGGTTCGCGCCATCGCCATGGACACGACCGAAGGCCTGACGCGCGGCCAGCCCGTCTCCGACACCGGCCAGCCCATCACGGTTCCGGTCGGTCCGGGCATGCTCGGCCGCATCATCAACGTCATCGGCGAGCCGGTCGATGAAGCCGGCCCGGTCAAAGCGGTAGAAATGCGCCCCATCCACGCGCCGGCGCCCGAATATATCGACCAGTCGACCGAGGCCGAGATCCTCGTCACCGGCATCAAGGTCGTCGACCTTCTCGCGCCATACGCCAAGGGCGGCAAGATCGGCCTGTTCGGCGGCGCCGGCGTCGGCAAGACGGTGCTGATCCAGGAACTCATCAACAACATCGCCAAGGCGCATGGCGGCTATTCCGTGTTCGCCGGCGTCGGCGAGCGCACCCGCGAGGGCAATGACCTCTATCATGAGTTCATCGAATCGGGCGTCAACAAGAAGGGCGGCGGCGAAGGCTCGAAGGCCGCACTCGTCTACGGCCAGATGAACGAGCCGCCCGGCGCGCGCGCGCGCGTCGGCCTTACCGGCCTGACGGTGGCCGAATATTTCCGCGACCAGGGCCAGGACGTGCTGTTCTTCGTCGACAACATCTTCCGCTTCACCCAGGCGGGTTCGGAAGTTTCGGCGCTGCTCGGCCGTATTCCCTCGGCGGTGGGCTATCAGCCGACGCTCGCCACCGACATGGGCGCGTTGCAGGAACGCATCACCACCACCACCAAGGGTTCGATCACCTCCGTGCAGGCGATTTATGTGCCTGCCGACGATCTGACCGACCCGGCGCCGGCGACTTCCTTCGCGCATCTTGACGCGACCACGACTTTGTCGCGCTCGATCGCCGAAAAGGGCATCTATCCGGCCGTCGATCCGCTCGACTCCACCTCGCGCATGCTCGACCCGATGGTTGTCGGCGAAGAGCACTACGAAGTGGCGCGCCTCGTACAGTCCACCCTCCAGCGCTACAAGTCGCTGCAGGACATCATCGCCATTCTGGGCATGGACGAGCTTTCCGAAGACGACAAGCTGACGGTGGCGCGCGCCCGCAAGGTCGAGCGTTTCCTCTCGCAGCCCTTCTTCGTGGCCGAAGTGTTCACCGGCGCGCCGGGCAAGCTGGTCGATCTCGCCGACACGATCAAGGGCTTCAAGGGCCTGTGCAACGGCGAATACGACCATCTTCCCGAAGCCGCCTTCTACATGGTCGGCACCATCGAGGAAGCCGTCGAGAAGGCGCAGAAGCTGGCCGCTGAAGCGGCCTGATAGGCGGCAGAGGGCAATAGGGAGTTAGGCAGTCGGGAAAATGACGGACGGCGCGATTGCCGACTGCCGATTTTCGACTGCCGGAGGCGAACATGGCTGATAGTTTCAAATTCGAACTGGTCTCGCCCGAGCGGTTGCTCGTTTCCGAGGACGTGGAATCCGTCGTCGTTCCGGGCACGGAAGGCGAAATGACTGTCATGGCGCATCACGCCCCGGTCATGGCGACCATGCGGCCGGGCATGATCGTGGTGAAAACGGCGTCCGGCGAAACCAACCGCTACGTCGTCTATGGCGGCTTTGCCGACATCCTGCCCGATTCCTGCACCCTTCTGGCCGAATTCTCGGTGCACGAGAAGGACTTCGACCGCGCCGACCTGACGCGCCGCATGGAAGAAACGCGCCAGGCCGCGAGCGAAACCACGGATCCTGTGCATCGCACCAAGCTCGAGGAATTCCTGCATCAGCTCGTCACGCTGGAAGGCGCGATGATCCCGGGCTGAGCCCAACTGTCTAGAGGGCATCGGAGAAGCAGGCCTTGCGCCTGCTTTTTTGTTTCGGGCATGCACGGGACAAATAGCGACGCGTGGGCGTCCATGCGACAGAAGGACAGGGGCTGGCGAATTGCCGTTGGCCTCCCCCGGGTTTATGTAAATGTCCATGAGTGACGCAGCCCTACCCGTGAGGCGCTGGAGCGATCTGGCGAACCCGACGCGTTTCATGGCGCTTGCCGATCGGCTGACGCCGTGGATGGCTGGGCTGTCGGCGCTCATTCTCGCCGTCGGGCTCTGGATGAGCTTCAATGCGCCGGCGGATTACCAGCAGGGCACGACGGTTCGCATCATGTATATCCACGTGCCCTTCGCGTGGATCGCCATGCTTTGCTACACGCTGATGGCGGTGGCGGCGCTCGGCACGCTTGTGTGGCGGCATCCGCTCGCCGACGTGGCGCTCAAGGCGGCGGCGCCCATCGGCGCGGCCTTCACGCTCCTGGCGCTCGTCACCGGCTCGATCTGGGGCAAGCCCATGTGGGGAACCTGGTGGGTCTGGGATGCGCGGCTGACCTCGGTCTTCGTGCTCTTTCTCATGTATCTGGGCCTCATCGCGCTGACCCGGGCACTGGACGATCCGCAAAAATCGGCGCGCGTGACAGCGGTCTTGACCCTGGTCGGCTTCATCAACATCCCGATCATCAAGTTCTCGGTCGATTGGTGGAACACGCTGCATCAGGGGGAATCGATCTTCCGCCTCGACGGGCCGACCATCGCGTCGAGCATGCTGTGGCCGCTGATGATTATGGCGGTGGGATTTACCCTGCTCTTCCTCACGCTCCATATGATGGCCATGCGCACGGAGATTCTGCGCCGCCGTGTCATCACGATGCGCCGCCTGGCCGCGCGCCGCGCGGATGGACGGTGAAATGGACCATCCATATTTCGTTGGCGCGGCCTATGGCATTTCAGCGATCGTAATCGCCGCGCTTATCATTTGGATTCTCGCGGACGGCAGAGCGCGCCGCCGCGATATCGCCGGACTAGAATCGAGCGGCATCCGCCGCCGTTCATCGCGTGAACCTTGAGCATGTCCGCGCAACCGCAGGAGCGGCTGAAGCCACGCGTCTGGCTCGTGATCCTGCCCCTGGTCGTCTTCGCCGGGCTCGTCGGCGTGTTCCTCGTGCAACTCATGTCGGGCAAGGACAGTTCGTTCGTGCCCTCGGCCCTGATCGGACACGAGGCCCCGACAACCGATTTACCGCCGCTTGCCGATAGCGGTCTGCCGGGGCTTTCGTCCGCCGATTTCAAGGGCAAGGTGACGCTGGTCAATGTCTGGGCCTCATGGTGCGCGCCCTGTCGTGAGGAACAGCCTTTTCTGATGACGCTGAAGGGCGATGCGCGCTTCCGGCTGGTCGGGTTTAACTACAAGGACAAGCCGAAGAATGCCCTTCGCTTTCTCGGCGATATGGGGAATCCGTTTTCGGCGATCGGCGTCGATCCAAACGGGAGCACCGCGATAAACTGGGGCGTCTATGGCGTTCCGGAAA
This sequence comes from uncultured Alphaproteobacteria bacterium, assembly GCA_963752795.1. Classification (GTDB taxonomy): domain Bacteria; phylum Pseudomonadota; class Alphaproteobacteria; order Rhizobiales; family Rhizobiaceae; genus Mesorhizobium_L. The sequence continues at coordinate 408,516 of CAVVZH010000001.1, read as the reverse complement.
CCTATCTCGTCGGCAGGGACGGGAAGATCCTCTACAAGCATGTCGGGCCATTCACGCAACAGTCGATCGCGGACGAATTGATGCCCCGGATCGAAAAGGCGGTTTCCGCTACAAATTAAGGCCTGATCCGGATGATCATGGCCGGAAGACCGACGGCGGGCGATGGTCGCTCCATTTGCGGGGGTTTCGATGAACGATCTTCTGTCCCGTCATTTTGAGGCTCAGGCCAAGGCCTGTGACGCGCTGGGGTCGCCGTTCACGGCGCGGTTGTGCCGGGCCTTGATAGGCATTCTGGATACGAGCACCGGGACAGGCGGACGCGTGCTTGGCTGGCCGGGCGACGCCGCCGCCGACGCCCTCTCGCTGCGTCTGTGCGGCGGGCTGCACGGGCTGGTGCTGGGTGGCGACGATCCTGATCTGGCGGCTGTCTACCCGCCCAACGATGTCGGCGACGCGGCGCTGGCAAGGGCAATTGCCGGCGCGATCGGAACGCATGACACGAAGCTGCTGGCCGTTCTCGATTCGCCACCGCAAACCAATGAGATCGCACGTTCGGCCATGCTGTTGCCGGGCTTTTTGACAATCGCGAGGGAAACCGGCCTGCCGCTGGCGCTCCGCGAAATCGGCTCCAGCGCCGGGCTCAACCTGAATTTCGACCGCTTCCACTATCGGTACGGGGAGAAGCAATGGGGGGATCCCGGTTCACCCGTGCGGCTTGCGCCGGATGTGAGGGGTAGCGCGCCGCCCCTTGATGGAGCGCTCTCGATCGTTTCGCGGATCGGCTGCGACATCGCTCCGGTCGACCTCACGCTTCCGGCGAGCCGTTCAAGGCTGCGTTCCTATATCTGGGCCGATCAGACGGCGCGGCTCGCGCGGCTCGATGCGGCTATGAGTGTCGCACAAGCCTTTCCCAACCGGGTCGAAACGGCGGGCGCGGCGGACTTCGTAGGCGAAGGCCTGGCCGGAAGATCTCCCAGCCAGGCTTTCGTGCTTTTTCACTCGATCATGTGGCAGTACATGCCTGACACGACACGGAGCGCCATTGAGACGGCCTTGCATGATGCCGGACATCAGGCAACGGATCTCTCACCCCTCGCCTGGCTCCGCATGGAGCCGCTCGATCGCCAGTCACGCCACGCAACGCTTACGCTTACATCATGGCCCGATGGAGCCACCCGCCATCTCGCACATTGCGATTATCACGGCCGCTGGATCGAGTGGCTTTGAAGCTTCAGCCGTAGACGTCCTGGCGGATGTGGCGGAGCATGTCGGTACGATTACCGTTCATGTCGGCCAGATCCCTGTCGGACAGGGACAGGATTTCCGTGACGAGTTCATTGTAGCGCCGGCGCTTGGCGAGGCGCGTTCTGGTGCTTGAAACGAGGTTCGACAAAATCATCAGAGGTCTCCAGGTCTGGCGTCGCCATCAGCGATCGCCGGATTGTCCTCCCTGGGTGCCTGACAAAGATGGCATGATTCTTTTGCGATGCAACATATCGCGCTGCAACGCAGCATTGAGCCTTGTGCATGGCTGGTTAAGCAAACCTTACCACTGGATTTCCCCATCAGAGTGAACGGCGACCTGTCGGCCGCACCTACCACATCGATTTCTGGTAGCCTTGGTCAAGCGACTGATCGATAGCGGTCGGGACCTCCGCGAGCGCAAGCTGATCCTTCAAGATCTGCCCAAGCGTCGGCATTTCCTTACGGTTAGGCCAACTCGCCGGCTTCCACAGCGCCGAGCGCATGAAGGCCTTGGCGCAGTGCATGTAGACCGACCCGATCGATACGACAATGACGCTGGTCGGCAGCTTACCGTCAACGGCAAGCCGCTCCCTCAAATCGTCGTCGACGGTGATCCGCGCCGTGCCGTTGATGCGCAATGTCTCATCCATCCCGGGAATGAGAAACAAAAGCCCGATCGTCGGATCGACCAGCAGATTTTCCAGCGTGTCCAGACGGTTGTTGCCCGGCCGGTCGGGGATTGCGATGGTCCGCTCGTCGAGCACGACAACGAAGCCCGGCCGGTCGCCTTTCGGCGTCACGTCGCCATGCCCTTTCCTGTCGGAGGTGCCGATCACCACAAAAGGGCTCTTTTCGAGAAAAGCGCGCGCGTGGCGATCGAGCGACTTCATCTCCTTGCGCAACGAACCCTCGCTGGCGGCGCGATAGTGGCCACGCAGTTCCTCGCGGCTTTTCAGGAACAGCATCAGGAATTCTCCGGCTTGTCGTCCGTTTCTTCGGGCGAGTGCCGCGAAATGAGCGGCATTTGCGAGAGCATGAAAAGAAAAGTGAGGCCCGTGAAGCCGAAAAGCTTGAATCCGGCCCAGTATTTGTCGGCAAGCTCGGGCGGATACATGCCGGCCAGCGTACGCCAGACAATCTCGTTGAGCACCGCACAGCCCAGAAAAAACAGCCCCCAGCGGAAGGTGAGCTTGCGCCAGCCTTCCTCGTCGAGCTGGAAGGCCTGGTCGAAGACATAGCCGAGCAGCGCCTTGCCGAAGAGCAGGCCGCCCAGCAATAGCCCGCCGAACAACGCATAGACGAGCGTCGGCTTCATCTTGATAAACGTGTCGTTGTGCAGCCACAGCGTCAGCCCGCCGAAGAAGACGACCACGATGCCCGAAACCAGCGGCATCAGCGGCAATGTCCGGGTCAATGCCCAAGAAACCGCAAGCGCCAGAATGGTGGTCACCATGAAAATCGCGGTGGCGATGAAGATCGGCCGACCGAGATCGCCGAGCACCGGAAACAGCGTCGCCAGCCAGTCGCCCTTGTAGGTGACGAAGAAGAAGACGACCAACGGGCCCATTTCCAGCAGGAATTTCAGACCGGGATTGATCTTCTTGCGCCGCGGATCATCCGGTGCGCGTTCGATGATGGGTTCAGCCATGAAATGCCGTGCCTGAGAGTTTGAAAACCGGGTATTCCGCCGCGCCTAACCGATGATTGTGGCGAAGGCCAGAACAATGGCCGATTTGCCGGAATTTCGCCAGTCAGCCCGTTCCCGCGATGGCCTGGGCGAATTCCCTTGCCGAGAAAGGCTCGAGATCATCGACCTGTTCGCCCACCCCGATGAAATAGACCGGCAGCTTGTGCTTGGCGGCGATGGCGACGAGGATGCCGCCGCGCGCCGTACCGTCGAGCTTGGTCAGCACCAGGCCATTAACGCCGGCGACGTTGCGGAAGATCTCGACCTGATTGAGCGCGTTCTGGCCGGTCGTGGCGTCGACCGTCTGCAACACGGTGTGCGGCGCTTCGGGATCGAGCTTGCCAAGCACGCGCACGATCTTTTCCAGTTCCGACATCAGCTCGGCCTTGTTCTGCAGCCGGCCGGCGGTATCGATGATGAGCACGTCGCTCCCCGCCTCCTTCGCCTTCTCGAAGGCATCGTAGGCGAGGCCGGCTGCGTCCGCGCCAAGCTTCGAGGCAATCACCGGCGAATTCGTTCGCTCGCCCCATATCTTCAACTGCTCGATCGCCGCGGCCCGGAATGTGTCGCCGGCGGCCAGCATGACGGAGAGGCCGCCCGCGGTGAGCTTGGCGGCGAGCTTGCCGATGGTCGTGGTCTTGCCGGTGCCGTTGACGCCGACGACGAGAATGACATGCGGCTTGTGCGACAGGTCGAGCTCGAGTGGCAACGCCACCGGCGCCAGCACCTTCTCCATCTCGGCCGCCATGATGGCGCGCACTTCGCCATCGGAAACGTCGCGCCCATAGCGCCCGGAAGACAGCGCGTCGGTGACGCGAATGGCGGTCTCCATGCCGAGATCGGCACGGATCAGCACGTCCTCCAGATCCTGCAGCGTGTCCTCGTCGAGCTTGCGCTTGGTAAAGACGCCGGCGATGTTGCCCGACAGTTCACGCGAGGAGCGCGACAGCCCGGCGCGCATGCGCTGGAACCAGCTCTGGCGCGGCGCGGCTGGCTCGGGGGCTGCTTTCGGCTCGGTCTTTTGTTCGACCGTTTTCGACACGGTAACCCTGCCGGCCGGCACTGTCGGCGCAGGTATTTCCACAGGCGCGGTCGGCGCTGGTTCTTCGACTGGCGCAGTCGGAGCTGGCTCAACCACGGGTGAGGCCGGCGTGGGCTCTTCGACAGGCGCCGGCTCCGCCGGCGCCTCGGCAGGTGGCTCGGGAAGGATTTCCGGCTGAGCCGGCGGAATTTCGGGCGACGGTTGTTCGGGAGGCGTCGGCTCTGTGGGCTCGGGCGCTTCAGGAAGCGGTTCTGGTTCCGGCTCGCGGGGCTGCGCTGGAATTTCCGGCGCGGGCGGCGGTTCCACGGCCGGGGTCGGTTGGGGAGCAGCGGGAATCTCGGGAGCCGGCTCGGGAGTTGGCTCCGGCAGTTGTTGTGGAGGAACCTCCGGTACGGGCTCGGATTCGGGGGCAGCCGGTTCCGGCGTTGGTGCTGGAGCCGAAGGCTCAGGTTCGGGCGCGGCCGGTTCCGGCAACGGCGAAGCTGCCGGCTCGGCAAGCTTTGCTTGCTTCGGAGCCGAAACCGGTTGCTGCCCTGATTCCTCGGGCGCCCGAGCCGGTTGCTCGGCCTTCGCTTCCGTGTCGGGTTTCAGCCGCTCCAGCGCGTCGAGATTGAGCGGCGGCAGCGGCGCATCTTCCGCCGGCCGTTCCTCGACTTCCTTCCTGCCGAAGGAGAAGACCTTCTTGATGAAACCGAAAGCCATCGATCAGGCGGCCCGCGCTTCGATCGGTCGGGCCATCAGCCGCGTACCGTCATGCCCGGAGATCGTCGCCTCGACGATTTCGCCGGGAGCGCCGCGGCCGATTTCGGCCAGGGTAAAGCCTTCCGTGCGGCCAAGGCCCTCGCGTTCCACCAGAATGGATTGCCGCGTGCCGGCCAGGGCCGCTAGATGCTTTGCGTATGCGGCGTCGCCCGCCTGCCTCAGCCGTGCGGCGCGCTCCTTGACGATCCGCCGATCAAGCTGCGGCATGCGCGCGGCGGGAGTGCCCTCGCGTGGCGAGAACGGAAAGACATGGAGATGCGTGAGGCAGCACTCCTCGACGATCGCCAGCGAGTTCTCGAACATCGCCTCGGTTTCGGTCGGGAAACCCGGCGATGATATCGGCGCCGAAGACGATATCGGGCCGCATCTTTCGCACATCCTTGCAGAAACGTATCGAATTCTCGCGGCTGTGGCGACGCTTCATGCGCTTCAGGATCATGTCGTCGCCCGACTGCAGCGACAAATGCAGATGCGGCATCAGCCGCTTGTCGGTGGCGATCGCCTCCATCAGGTCCTCGTCGGCTTCGATAGAATCGATCGAGGAAAGGCGCAGCCGCCGTACATCGGGAACCTGGCCCAGAATGGTCTTCACCAGCCGTCCAAGACGCGGCCTGCCGGGCAGGTCGGCGCCGTAGCTTGTCATGTCGACGCCGGTCAGAACGATCTCGGCATAGCCATTGCCGGCGAGCCGCTTCACCTGCTCGACCACCGCACCCATCGGCACGGAGCGCGAATTGCCGCGCCCAAAGGGAATGATGCAGAAGGTGCAGCGATGGTCGCAGCCGTTCTGCACCTGCACAAAGGCGCGCGCCCGGCCTTCGATCGCGTCGACCATATGCGCCGCCGTTTCGGTAACGCTCATGATGTCGTTGACGCGGGCCTTTTCGGTATCGTTGACGCCGAAATCGGGCAGCGCGCGATAGTGATGCGCGGCAAGCTTTTCCTCGTTGCCGAGAACGAGGTCGATCTCTTCCATCGCCACGAAGCCGGCGGGATCGGTCTGCGCCGCGCAGCCGGTGACGATGATGCGCGCATCGGGCCGCTCGCGCCGCGCCTTGCGGATCGCCTGCTTTGCTTGTCGCACGGCCTCGCCGGTCACCGCGCAGGTGTTGAAGATCACCGCGCCGCCCGCCAGCGCATCGAGCCCGGCCTTGCTCGCCTCGCGCCGCACCACCTCGGATTCGTAGGTGTTCAGCCGGCAGCCGAAGGTGACGACGTCGACACCCATCACGCGACTGCCGTCTCGTCGCGCGCCCATTGGCCAGTCGCCGGATCGAAATTCCCGGAAAATTCCCATTCCGCCGGTCCGGTCATCACCACATGGTCGTTTTCGAGCCATTCGATCTTGAGCGGGCCGCCCGGCACCGTCACGGTCACCGCCCGGCCCGTCCGGCGCGTGCGTGCGGCGCACACCGCCGTGGCGCATGCCGCCGAGCCGCAGGCCTTGGTCAGCCCCGCACCGCGCTCCCATGTGCGAATGGTGATGGCGTCGCGCGCCGTCACCTGGGCGATCGAGATGTTGGCGCGTTCGGGGAAGATCGGATGGTTCTCGAGCAGCGGGCCGAAACGGTCGAGCGCATAGGACCAGACATCATTGTCCACCCAGAAGATCGCATGCGGGTTGCCCATCGAGACGACGGACGGCGAGTGCAGCACCGGCGCATCGATCGGGCCGACCTGCAACTCGATCATGCGCGTGTCGCGGAACTCCTCCGCCAGCGGAATGTCCTGCCAGCCGAAGCGCGGCTTGCCCATGTCGACCGATATCGACCCGTCCTCATGCTCGTGCGCGTCGAGGATGCCGGCGACCGTCTCGAAGACGAAGTCCTTGCGCCCCGTCTCGGCCGACAGGGCCTGCACGACGCACCGCATGCCGTTGCCGCAGGCCTGCGCCGGCGTGCCGTCTGAATTAAGGATGGCGACATAGCTTTCCGTGCCGCCGGTGCGCGGATCGTGGATCGCCATGATCTGGTCGAATGTCGTCGCCGGGTCGCCGTTGAGGGCAATCGCGGCGGCCGGCGTGACGCGATCCGCACGCCCGCGCATGTCGGCAACGATGATTTCGTTGCCGAGCCCGTTCATCTTGGCGAATTGTACGCGGTTGGCCATGCGTCAGGCGGTTCCATACAGGTTTTCGCCTATATGGCGGAAAGTTTCCGCAATTGCCAGAGTTCGGCTAGATCGCGCCGCCGCCGGCCCAGGCAAAAAGCAGGAGCACGACCGCCACGACGGCCAGGCCGACCGCGATCAGAATGAACGCAAGCTTCGACGCCGCGCCGGCCACACCGCGAAATCCGAGCGCGCCGGCAATGATGGCAACGACGAAAAGAATGATAATCCATTTGATCATGGCGAAAATCCCCTCTGACATTCAAGTCGCGGAGAAACGAACCGCGCCGCCTGCGGGTTCCTTGGATATTACATTCCCAGATAGGCGCGGCGAACTTCCGGATCGTCGATCAGCTGCTTTGCCGGGCCTTCATGCACGATCTGGCCCATCTCCATGACGTAGCCCCGATCGGCCCCCGACAGCGCCAGATGCACGTCCTGCTCGACCAGCAAGACCGTAACGCCCTCGTCGCGGATCGTCGCCAGCACGCCCATCAACTGCTCGACCACGACCGGCGCGAGTCCGAGGCTCATCTCGTCGATCATCAAGAGGACCGGCTTCGCCATCAGGCCCCGCGCCATGGCGCACATCTGCTGCTCGCCGCCCGACATCGAGCCGGCGAGCTGCTTCTTGCGCTCCCCCAACCGTGGAAAGAGCCCGTACATGCGCTCCATGTCATGCGCCACCGCGCTCTTGTCGGCGCGGCGGTGCGCGCCCATCAAGAGATTGTCCTCGACCGTCATGCGGTCGAAAAGCTGCCGTCCCTCCGGCACCTGGACAAGCCCGGATCCAAAGGTCTCGTCCGGGGTCAGCGGCACAAGATCGTTGCCGGCGAAGTCGATGTCGCCGGTGCAGCCGATGACCCGCGACAGGGCACGGAGCAACGTCGTCTTGCCGGCGCCGTTGCCGCCGACCAGCGCCACGATCTCGGCGCGCCGTACTTCCAGCGATACGTCGCGCAGCACCGGCATCCCGCCATAGCCAGCGCCGAGGCCCGAAACCTTGAGCAAAACTTCTTCGGTATTTTCCGCCATGCTCATGCGCGCCTCTTGCCCAGATAGGCTTCGACGACGGTGCTGTTGGAGAGCACCTCGTCGGGCGCGCCATCGGCGATCTTCTCGCCGTGATGCAGCACCAGAAGCCGGTCCGACAGGCTCTTGATCGCCTTGATGACGTGCTCGATGACGAGGATGGTGATGCCTTCGTCGCGCACCTTGCGGATGACCTCGATCACCTCGTCGATTTCGACGTGGTTGAGCCCGGCCATGACTTCGTCGCAGAGCAGCAGCTTGGGTTGCATGGCCAGCGCCTTGGCGAGTTCCAGCCGCTTGCGGCCCGGTCCGCCGAGCTCATCGGCCCGCTGGTCGACGAATTTGCCCAGCCCGACGAAATCCAGATAATTGCGTGCCTTCTCGCGGGCGGAAGCCAGCCCGGCCTGGTCCTCGCCGCGCCCGAACAACGCGCCGACGGCGACATTGTCCAGCACCGAAAGGCCCGGAAACGGCCGCATGATCTGGAATGTTCGCCCGATGCCGAGCCGCGCTCGCCGGAACGCCGGAAGCGACTTGATTGCATCCCCCTCGAAGAGGATTTCGCCGGAGGTCGGCGCAAGCGTGCCGCTGATCAGGCTGACGAGAGTGGTCTTACCCGCCCCGTTGGGGCCGATGACGCCAAGGATTTCGCCCTTGTTGATATCGAAGGAGACGTCGTTGACGGCGATGAGGCCGGCAAAGCGCCGTGTCACATTCTCGATCTGCAGAAGCGCGCTCATATGCGATGCGCCCGGATGTTCTCGGAGAAATAACGCCATCCCGAGGCGCGGAAACGCCGCACCATATCGGCCAGGCCGCGCGGCATGAGCACGACGGCGGCGACCACGACCACGCCGAAGAACAGGCCGGCGACGCTCGTCACCTCGCTCGACAGCACTTCGGATATCGCGGACAGCACGAAAGCGCCGACGATCGGTCCCAAAATCGTTCCGGGACCGCCGAACACGGCCATGATGATCATCTTGACATTGAGGCTGATGTCGAAGGCGCTGGCGGGATCGAGGAAGGTGATCCAGTAGGCCTGAATGCCGCCCGCAAGCGCCGAGAACAGACCCGACAGGGCAAAGGCCAGCACCTTGTAGAGCGTGGTGTTGACGCCCATGACGGCGGCGCCCTCCTCGTTCTCGCGAATGGCGATCAACCCGAAGCCGAAGCGGCTGCGCGTCAGCCAGAAGACGGTGAGCGTGGCCGCGACCAGAAGCCCGAGCGCCAGTTCGTAGAACATCGCGTCATTGTTGAGCGGCGGCAGCACCAGCCCGATATTCTCGCCGAAAAGGGGGATGTTGGAAACGATCGCCGCCACCACCTGCGCCAGCGCCAGCGTGGCGATGGCGAAATAATGGCCTTTAAGCCGCAGCACCGGCAGGCCGAGCAGGATGGCGAAGGCGACCGCCATCGCGGCGCCGAGCAACAGGCCGACCCAGAACGGCATGTTCCATTGCACCATGGCGATGGCGACGCCATAGGCACCGAAGCCGAAGAAGGTCGAGTTGCCGAAGGAGGCGTAGCCGGTGTAACCGCCGATGATGTTCCAACCCTGCGCCAGCACGGCCAGAAGCAGCGTCGAGATGCCGAACTGGACGATCACGTCGGATCCGAACCATGGCACGGCCGCGAGAACGGCCACTACGGCAATGGCGAGGGCGATACGCGCGGCGGTCATGCCGTCCTCCCCAGAAGTCCGCTCGGGCGAACGATCAGCACAAGCACGAGCACGCCGAAGCTGGCCACGTCGGCGAAGGTCGCGCCGATGTAGAGCACGGCGAGCGATTCAATGATGCCGAGCACCAAGCCGCCGACGATCACCCCGAGCGGATTGTCGAGGCCCCCAATGATGGAAATGGCGAAGCATTTCGCCGTCAGCGTCGCGCCGATATAGGGGTTGATCTGCGAGACCGTGCCGTAGAGGCCGCCGGCGACGCCAGCCAGCCCGATGCCGATGCCGAAGGTCATGGCGTAGAGATGGCGCGGCTCGACGCCGTAGAGTCTGGCCGCCACGAGGTTCTGCGCCGTGGCGCGGATCGAGCGGCCGAGCCGGGTGCGTAGAAGGAATACCCACATGCCCACGGTCAGCACGATGGCGACGCCGAAAGCCATCAGCCGGACCGTCGGAACGACGACCGGGCCGAGCGCGATCGAACTGCCGGAATAGGAGGGATTGATGGTGCGGAAATCGGCCGAAAAGGCGATTTGCGCCAGATAGGTCAGCACGACCTCCAGCCCGAAGGTGATGAGCAGCGTGTTGAACATCGGCGCGCGTACGACGAGGTTGAGCAGGCCACGCTGGATCGCGTAGCCGAAGGCGAACATGACGATCGCGGTAATCGGCAGGCCGAGGAATGGATCGATGCCGAGATATCTGTAGAGATGCCAGGAAAGATAGGCGCCCAGCATGATGAAGGCGCCATGCGCCAGATTGACGATGTTGAGCACGCCCCAGACCAGAGCGAGCCCCAGCGCCATGATGGCGTAGAGCCCGCCCAGAAGGACGCCGTTGATCAGGATTTGCGCTAGCAGATCCACGCCGTCCCCCTCCCTCTATGGGTCGCGCCGACCGAAATCAGCGCTTGTCCCAAGCCGGCATCGGATATTTCGGCTTGGTCGCGAAACCGTTGGCGCCGTAGACCGCTTCCACCTTGCCGTCCTGAACCTGAATGACGGTCTGGGGCAAGTCGATCTGGCCGTTATCGCCAAACGCGACGGTGCCATAGAGGCTGTCGAGCTTCAGCTTGGCGAGCGCGTCGCGCACCTTGGCATGATCGGTGCCACCGGCATCCATGATGGCCTGGGCGACCGCCTCGACATCGGCGGCGCCGGAAGCGGCATGATAATCCGGCTCATAGCCATATTTCGCCTTGTAGGCTTCCGCGAACTGCGCCGCGTCGCCAAACCATTTGTCCTTCTTGTCGGCGGTCGGCAGCCAGGCCGTCATGCCGAAGGCATAGTTGGCGTCTTTGCCCAGCGCCTTGCGGAAATCCGCGCTCGGCACGCCGACGGTGAAGGAATACATCTTCGGAGCGACGGCGAGGCTTTTGGCCTGGCGGATGAAGTTGAGGATTTCCGTCTCATGCCCGGCGACCAGAACGGCGTCGGAATTGTTGCTCTTCAACTGCGACAGCAGCGAATTGAAATCGCTGGCGTTGGAACTGTATTTCTCGTCCATGGACGTCGTCAGTCCCGCGTCCTTGAGCAGCGAACGCGTGCCTTTCGCGACCGATACGTCGAATGCGTCATCGGCGTATAACAGCGCAACCGATTTCGGCGCCGGGTCGAGTTCCTTCAGCATCTTCACGGTCGAACCGAAATAATTGCTGGCGGGCGCGAGCGTGCCGAAGATGTATTTGAACTTTCTCGAAAAGATCTGATCCGAAGCGCCGCCGCCCTCGACCATCGGAATCTGGTATTTCTCCGATACCGCCGAATCGGCGAGCGCAAAGTTGGAAGCGAAGGGTCCGAGCAGAAGATCGACCTTGTCTTGCGAGACGAGCTGCGTGTACTGGCGCACGCTCAAATTCACGTCCGACTGGTTGTCGTAGATCTTCAGCGCCAGCTTGTGCTTTTCACCGCCGACATCGATGCCGCCGGCCTCGTTGATCTTGTCGACCGCGAACTCGTAGGCGTCCTTGTAATAGCGGCCCGTGTTGGCCGATGGCCCCGTCAACTGAACGGATGCGCCCAGAACGATGTCCTTCGCCCACGCTGCGCCGGACATGGCGCTCAGCGCCGTGGCGGCGAGCAACGCGCACGCCAGGTTGATCTTACGGTTCGACATCATGCTTCTCCCTGGTGAGTTTTGATTTTTTTGTGTCCCGCCAATAGCGTGCAAGCACAATTGTGTCCATCGGCGTCCATGTCAACGATTTGCCGCCGTCAATGGCGCCTTGGGCACGTCCCAAACCTCGCCCGGCTGCATCGCGCGGAACCGGTCGAGCGCGATATTCGATGCGCTCAGCGCCTCTTGGAGCTGCTGCCGGGGTTCCTCGACCGGCTCGTTGGTCAATTGAAACGTTCCCCAATGATGCCCGGCGGCAAAGGCGGCGTTGGCAAGCCGCATCCCCTCGACGGCTTCCTCGGGATTCTGGTGCTGGGCCTTCATGAACCAGCGCGGCTCATAAGCCCCGATCGGCAGGATGGCGAGACGGAAGCCGCCATGCTTGTCGGCAGCGGCCCGGTAATTGAGCCCGTCGTGAAACCCTGTGTCGCCGATGTGATAGATTTTGCCCGCCGGTGTTTCGACAACGAAAGCGGCCCACAGCGCCATGCGCCGGTCGCGCATCCCGCGCGCCGACCAGTGATGGGCGGGTTCGAAATGAACCACCGCCTTTTCCTCGATTTCGACGCGGTCGCCCCAGTCGCCGGTAACCACGCGCATGCCGGGCACACCCCGCTTGACGATCGTGTCGTTGCCGAGCGGCGTTATCACCAGCGGGTCGTGCGCGGCCTTCAACCGCGCAAGCGTTGCGATGTCGAGATGGTCGTAATGATTGTGGCTCAGGAGCACGACATCAATGGGCGGCAGGGCGTCGAATTGGATGCCGGGGGGATTTACGCGGTGCGGGCCAGCGAAGGAAAAGGGCGAGGCGCGCGCCGACCACACCGGATCGGTGAGAAAATTGAGGCCGGCTGTCTGCACCAGCAGCGTCGCATGCCCGATAATGGTGACACGCAACCCGCTCCCGTCGATCCGATCGGCTGGTTTCGCCGGCGAGAAGGGGCTTGGCCAGGAAGCAGGCCATCTGGCGCGCCCACCGCCCAATTGCCACTTGAGCAGGCTGAGCAACGAGCCCGGCGTGATGCCGCCCGGGTTGAAAAAGACCGTTCCGTCGAAATGATCGCTCGCCGGACCGGAATAATATGGATTGGCCGCCATTCTCCGCCCCGTGGGCAGCCTCCTGAAAATCGATTGGCCTGAACTCTTGGGAGAACATACAAGGCGATTGGGATTGGGCAAGCAGGGCCGTCCGCCCGATGTCGCGGCGGAACATTGTCCCTCCCCTTTGCATTGCACGAATGCCACATGGTCGAGTTAAACGCGGGCGTCTTGCGGCAGACAGGCGAATGAAAACCCGGGAAGCCGTTGCAGCAACAGTATTTTAACCATAAGCGGTTGAGATATTCCTCGCGAACGCCATAATTTAGGCATTAAGGACGACGGCGCGGATAGAGATCGGCGCGACGGAGATTTGGAATGACTGTTACGAGAACTGGCCTGTTCGTGTTGGCATTCGTGGCGCTCGCCGCCGCGGGTTGCCAGAGTCAGCGCTTCAACAGGCTCGACACGCCGGAGCCCGCGCCCCAGCCCCTGCCTTCCGCGCCATCGGGCCAGATTTCGCAAAGCCAGTTGCCCCCGCCCGGCGCGGCTTCCGGCCCGGACCAGTTCCCGACCGCACCCGGCGCGGCGACGCAGCCCATGGATCAGCAGATGGCCGAAAACGCGCCCGACATATCGAAGGAAAGCATGTCCGGCGTGTGGACGGCGTCGGTCGCCGGCCAGGATTGCAAGATCGCCATGGGTCTGACGAAATTCGGATCGACCTATCGCGCCGCCCCGCTTAGATGCCCCGGATCGGTCGCAAATGTGAAGGGCTGGGACATCAAGGGCAAGCAACTGGTGCTTTACGATCAAAACGGGTCCCAGATCGCCGCGCTGTACTCTTCGGGAGCGCGGAAGTTCGACGGGCAGACATCCAACGGCCAGGGAATATCCCTAGCTCTCAGCCAGTGAGCCGATGCTGACATAGCGACAGGGCCCAGACGAAACCCGGAACCCTGGCGCTATGTCCATGCGCGACGCCTCACCCGCGCTGCCCTCTCTCGTACGCCGCTATCGCCATCTGGCCGAGACCGGCGAGATACGCGGCGATCCCGCTCAGGAAAAAGTGGCGGCCGCGCTTGACCGGCTGATCGAGGAGATCGCCGCCAAACGGCTTGCCTCCAAGTCGAGCGCGCTCGGCTGGATGTTTGCAAGGCAACGTGATCAAAACAAGCCGGTCATGGGCCTCTACATCCACGGAAGCGTCGGCACCGGGAAGACGATGCTGATGGACATGTTCTTCGAGCGTGTTCCCGCGCGCCGCAAGCGCCGCGCTCATTTCAACGATTTCATGGCCGATGTGCACGACCGGATCGATGCGCACCGCCGGGCGGTCAAGCGAGGCGAGGCGAAGGGCGACGATCCCATACAGGCCGTTGCGGCCGCCATCGCCACGGAGGCGCGCGTCCTCTGCTTCGACGAGTTCAGCGTGACCGACATTGCGGACGCGATGATCCTGTCGCGGCTGTTTTCCTCCCTGTTCGCCAAGGGCGTCGTGCTCGTGGCGACCTCAAACGTCGCTCCCGACGATCTCTACCGCGACGGGCTGAACCGGCAATTGTTTCTGCCGTTCATCGATATTCTCGAAGAGCATGCGCGCGTCATGAGGCTCGACTCGGGCGTCGACTACCGGCAGGAGAAGATCAATCGTCTGCCGGTATATCTGACGCCGCTTGGCGCGGAGACGGATCGGCGCATGGATGAAGCATGGAAGGTCGCCGTCAACGGAACGGAAGAGGCGCCAGTGGAACTCACCGTCAAGGGACGGACGCTGAATGCGCCCAGAGCCGCGCGCAACGCGGCGCGGTTCGCCTTCGCCGATCTCTGCGAAAAACCGCTTGGCGCGCGCGATTATCTCGCTATCGCCGACCGCTTCGCCACGATATTCATCGACCATGTTCCGGTTCTGATGGAGGAGCAGCGCAACGAGACCAAGCGCTTCATCCTGCTCATCGACACGCTCTACGATCGCCACGTCCGCCTAGTGATCAGCGCCGCCGCCACGCCCGACAAGCTTTATGCGGGCAAGAAGGGAACCGAGGCGTTCGAGTTCGAACGCACCGCCTCGCGGCTGATCGAAATGCAAAGCAAGGAATGGCGCGAAGCCGGCCACAGCAACTCGGAGCCCGCGAAAGCCTAGAACTCTGTGCGAAAATATTGACGTTTACGTAAGTCCCGTAAGCTTTAACCGATTGAAAATATTGGCATCGAAATTTCCGGTTGAGTTAAGCCGCCGCGAGGGCTATGTGCATTTCCTGAAAAGGGCGGGTTTCCCGCCCCTCGCGATGCCGTCTCCGGGCGCTCACCCAGCCCGTCGGCATGGCGGTAACAAGGCTGTTCCACCGCCCTTGGCGGCTACGGGATAAACGGCAGTATCGCGAAAGGGAAATCACCAACATGGCACGCAACAAGATCGCCCTCATCGGTTCGGGCATGATCGGCGGCACGCTCGCCCATCTGATCGGCCTCAAGGAACTCGGCGACGTCGTCCTGTTCGACATCGCCGAAGGCATCCCGCAGGGCAAGGCGCTCGACATCGCCGCAATCCTCGCCGGTCGAGGGCTTCGACGCCAAGCTTCACCGGCGCCAACGCCTATGCGGCGATCGAGGGCGCCGATGTCTGCATCGTCACCGCCGGCGTGCCGCGCAAGCCGGGCATGAGCCGCGACGATCTGCTCGGCATCAACCTCAAGGTGATGGAGCAGGTCGGCGCCGGCATCAAGAAATACGCGCCCAACGCCTTCGTCATCTGCATCACCAACCCGCTCGACGCGATGGTCTGGGCGCTGCAGAAATTCTCCGGCCTGCCCAAGAACCATGTCGTCGGCATGGCCGGCGTGCTCGACTCGGCGCGCTTCCGCTATTTCCTCGCCGACGAGTTCAAGGTCTCGGTCGAGGACGTCACCGCCTTCGTGCTCGGCGGCCATGGCGACACGATGGTGCCGCTGACGCGCTATTCGACGGTCGCCGGCATTCCGCTGCCCGATCTGGTCAAGATGGGCTGGACCACCAAGGAGAGGCTCGAAGAGATCGTCCAGCGCACCCGCGACGGCGGCGCCGAGATCGTCGGCCTGCTGAAGTCCGGCTCGGCCTATTACGCGCCGGCCGCCTCGGCGATCGCGATGGCCGAGGCCTATCTCAAGGACAAGAAGCGCGTGCTGCCCTGCGCGGCGCATCTGTCGGGCCAGTATGGCGTCAAGGACATGTATGTCGGCGTGCCGACGGTGATCGGCGCCGGCGGCGTCGAGCGCGTCATCGAGATCGACCTCAACAAGACCGAGCAGAAGATGTTCGACAAGTCGGTCGCCGTCGGTGCAGGGGCTGTGCGAAGCCTGCGTCGAGCATCGCCCCGAACCTGAACAAGAGTGATAGGAAGCCGCGAGGCGCCGATGAACATTCATGAATACCAGGCCAAGCGCTCCTGCAAGGGGTTCGGCGCGCCGGTCGCCGAGGGCGTGCCCGTCTTCAAGGCCGAGCGAGGCCGAGGCGGCGGCCAAGAAGCTGCCCGGGCCGCTCTATGTGGTGAAGAGCCAGATCCACGCCGGCGGGCGCGGCAAGGGCAAGTTCAAGGAACTCGGCCCCGACGCCAAGGGCGGCGTCCGGCTGGCGAAGTCGGTCGAGGAAGTCGTCGCCAACGCCAACGAAATGCTCGGCAACACGCTGGTGACCAAGCAGACCGGCCCGGCCGGCAAGCAGGTCAACCGCCTCTATATCGAGGACGGCGCCGACATCGACCGCGAACTCTATCTCTCGATCCTCGTCGACCGCACGGTCGGCCGGGTCGCCTTCGTCGTCTCGACCGAAGGCGGCATGGACATCGAGGCCGTGGCGCACGACACGCCGGAAAAGATCATCACCGTGGCGATCGACCCGGAAAAGGGCGTGACGGCGTGGCGACTGCGGCCAAGCTCAACAACGCGCTCGAAGCTCGACGGCGACGCGGCCAAGGACGGCGAAAAGCTGTTTCCCGATCCTCTACAAGGCGTTCGTCGAGAAGGACATGAGCCTGCTGGAGGTCAACCCGCTGATCGTCATGAAGGACGGCCATCTGCGCGTGCTCGACGCCAAGGTGTCGTTCGACAACAACGCGCTGTTCCGCCATCACGACATCGTCGAACTGCGCGACAAGACGGAAGAGGACGCCAAGGAGATCGAGGCGTCGAAATACGACCTCGCCTATGTCGCGCTCGACGGCAATATCGGCTGCATGGTCAACGGCGCCGGCCTCGCCATGGCGACGATGGACATCATCAAGCTCTATGGCGAGGAGCCGGCCAACTTCCTCGATGTCGGCGGCGGCGCGACGAAGGAGAAGGTGACGGCGGCCTTCAAGATCATCACCGCCGATCCGACCGTGAAGGGCATCCTGGTCAACATCTTCGGCGGCATCATGAAATGCGATGTCATCGCCGAGGGCGTGGTCGCGGCGGTCAAGGAAGTCGGGCTGAAGGTGCCGCTGGTCGTGCGCCTCGAAGGCACCAATGTCGAACTCGGCAAGAAGATCATCAACGAGAGCGGCCTGAACGTCATCGCGGCCGACGATCTCGACGACGCCGCCCAGAAGATCGTCAAGGCGGTGAAGGGAAACTGAAGCACATGTCCATTCTCGTCGACAAGAACACGAAAGTCCTGGTCCAGGGCCTGACCGGCAAGACCGGCTCCTTCCACACCGAGCAGGCGCTCGCCTATCACGGCACGCAGATGGTCGGCGGCATCCACCCGAACAAGGGCGGCCAGAAATGGCAGGGCACGGTGAACGGCGAGACGGTCGAGTTGCCGATCTTCGCCTCGCTTGCGGAGGGCAAGGACGCAGACCGGCGCCAACGCCTCCGTCATCTATGTGCCGCCGGCCGGCGCCGCCGCGGCGATCATCGAGGCCATCGAGGCGGAAATCCCGCTCATCGTCTGCATCACCGAGGGCATCCCGGTGATGGACATGGTCAAGGTCAAGGCCAAGCTCGACAAGTCGAAGTCGCGGCTGATCGGACCGAACTGCCCCGGCGTGCTGACGCCCGACGAATGCAAGATCGGCATCATGCCCGGCAACATCTTCAAGAAGGGCTCGGTGGGCGTTGTTTCGCGCTCGGGAACGCTTACCTATGAAGCAGTGTTCCAGACGACGAATGAAGGCCTCGGCCAGACCACGGCGGTCGGCATCGGCGGCGACCCGGTCAAGGGCACGGAGTTCATCGACGTGCTGGAAATGTTCTTGGCCGACGAGGACGACCAAGTCGATCATCATGATCGGCGAGATCGGCGGTTCGGCCGAGGAAGACGCCGCGCAGTTCATCAGCGACGAGGCCAAGAAGGGCCGCAGGAAGCCGATGGCGGGCTTCATCGCCGGCCGCACCGCTCCGGCCGGACGCACCATGGGCCATGCCGGCGCGGTCATCTCCGGCGGCAAGGGCGGCGCGGAAGACAAGATCGCGGCGATGGAAGCAGCCGGCATCCGGGTTTCGCCGTCGCCGGCGCAATTAGGCAAGACGCTGGTGGAAGCGATCAAGGCTTAGGCAGTCGGCAGCAGGCTGTTGGCAGTAGGTTCAGTCTCATTCCGATTGCCGACTGGCCAGGACCCACTGCCGCGAACAAGGAGACGGAGCGGAGCTCCGATAGACAAGATGGCACGCCAAGATCAGGCCAACGACCAGTTTTCCCTCACCTCGTTCCTCTATGGCGGCAACGCCGCCTATGTCGAGGACCTCCAGGCCAGATACGAAAGCGATCCCAATTCGGTGAATGCCGAATGGCGCGATTTCTTCGGCTCGCTGAAGGATGACGCGGCGGATGTCCGCAAGAACGCCGAAGGCGCGTCGTGGAAGAAGCCCGGCTGGCCGATTGTCGCCAATGGCGAACTGGTCTCGGCGCTCGACGGCGATTGGGGCCTCGTCGAAAAGCATCTCGAACGCAAGGTCAAGGCCAAGGCCGCCGAAGCGGGCGCCGGGCTTCGGCGACACCGAAATCCATCAGCAGACGCGCGATTCCGTGCGCGCCATCATGATGATCCGCGCCTACCGCATGCGCGGCCATCTGCACGCCAATCTCGACCCGCTCGGCATCGCCAAGCCGCTCGAGGACTACAACGAACTGTCGCCGGAGAATTACGGCTTCACCGAAGCCGATTACGACCGGCCGATCTTCCTCGACAACGTTCTCGGCCTCGAATTCGGCACCATCCGCGAAATGCTCGATATCCTCAAGCGGACCTACTGCTCGACGCTCGGCGTCGAGTTCATGCATATCTCCAATCCCGAGGAGAAGGCGTGGATCCAGGAGCGCATCGAGGGTCCCGACAAGGGCATCGCCTTCACCAATGAAGGCAAGAAGGCGATCCTGCAGAAGCTGGTCGAGGCGGAAGGCTTCGAGCAGTTCATCGACGTCAAGTACAAGGGCACCAAGCGTTTCGGCCTTGATGGCGCGGAATCGCTGATTCCCGCCCTCGAACAGATCGTCAAGCGCGGCGGCTCCATGGGCATGAAGGAAATCGTGCTTGGAATGTCGCATCGCGGCCGTCTGAACGTCCTCTCCCAGGTCATGGGCAAGCCGCACCGGGCTATTTTCCATGAATTCAAGGGTGGATCGGTCGCGCCAGACGATGTCGAAGGCTCCGGCGACGTCAAATACCATCTCGGCGCCTCGTCGGACCGCGAGTTCGACGGCAACAAGGTGCATATGTCCTTGACGGCCAATCCTTCGCATCTGGAGATCGTCAATCCCGTCGTGATGGGCAAGGCGCGCGCCAAGCAGGACATCATCTTCGGGCGCAAGCGCGAGGAAACCGTGCCGCTGGAAGAGCGGGCCAAGGTTCTTCCGCTCCTCCTGCACGGCGACGCCGCCTTTGCCGGGCAAGGCGTCGTGGCCGAGATTCTGGGGCTTTCCGGCCTGCGCGGACACCGCGTTGGCGGAACGCTGCACGTCATCGTCAACAACCAGATCGGCTTCACCACCGATCCACGCTTTTCACGCTCCTCGCCCTATCCGTCCGATGTCGCCAAGATGATCGAGGCGCCGATCTTTCACGTCAACGGCGATGATCCCGAAGCGGTGGTCTATGCCGCCAAGGTGGCGACGGAATTTCGCATGATCTTCCACAAGCCGGTGGTCGTGGACATGTTCTGCTATCGGCGCTTCGGCCACAATGAAGGCGACGAGCCGTCCTTCACCCAGCCGCTCATGTACCGCAACATCCGCACCCACAAGACAGCCGTTGAGCTCTACGGCGAAAAGCTCATCTCCGAAAAGCTCATCGACCAGGAGGAACTGGACGCATTGAAGGCCGACTGGCGCTCCCATCTCGAATCCGAATGGGAAACCGGACAGGCCTACAAGCCCAACAAGGCCGACTGGCTGGATGGGGCGTGGTCGGGGTTGCGCAAGGCCGATAACGAGGACGAGCAGCGTCGCGGCAAGACCTCGGTGCCGGCCAAGACGCTCAAGGAACTTGGCCGCAAGCTGAGCGAGGTGCCCAAGGGTTTTGAGGCGCACAAGACGATCCAGCGCTTCATGGACAATCGCGGCAAGATGATCGAAACGGGCGAAGGCATCGACTGGTCGACCGGCGAGGCGCTGGCGTTCGGATCGATCTTGATGGAAGGCAATCCGATCCGGCTTTCCGGCCAGGATTCGGAGCGCGGCACCTTTTCGCAACGCCACTCGGTTCTCTATGACCAGCAGGACGAACGGCGCTATGTGCCGCTCAACAATCTCGGACCGGCACAGGCCAATTACGAGGTCGTCAATTCGATGCTCTCGGAAGAAGCCGTGCTCGGCTTCGAATACGGCTTCTCGCTTGCCGAACCGCGCGCTCTGACCCTTTGGGAAGCGCAGTTCGGCGATTT
Source organism: uncultured Alphaproteobacteria bacterium (assembly GCA_963752795.1). GTDB lineage: Bacteria > Pseudomonadota > Alphaproteobacteria > Rhizobiales > Rhizobiaceae > Mesorhizobium_L. The sequence continues at coordinate 387,970 of CAVVZH010000001.1, read as the reverse complement.
CGCCAATGGCGCGCAGGTCGTGTTCGATCAGTTCATTTCGTCCGGCGAGCGCAAATGGCTGCGCATGTCGGGCCTCGTGTGCCTGCTGCCTCATGGCTACGAGGGCCAGGGTCCCGAACATTCCTCCGCGCGTCTCGAGCGCTTCCTGCAGCTTTGCGCCGAAGACAACATGCAGGTCGCCTACTGTACCACGCCGGCAAACTATTTCCACATCCTGCGCCGGCAGGTGAAGCGCGACTTCCGCAAGCCGCTTATCCTGATGACGCCGAAATCGCTGTTGCGTCACAAGCGGGCGGTCTCCACGCTGGCCGAACTTTCGGGCGAAAGCTCGTTCCACCGGCTTTTGTGGGACGACGCGCAGATGCTACCCGACCAGGAGGTCAAGCTCGTCCGGGATTCCAAGATCAGGCGCGTCGTACTGTGCTCCGGCAAGGTCTATTACGACCTCTACGAAGAGCGCGAGAAGCGTGGCATCAACGACATCTACCTGCTGCGCGTCGAACAGCTCTATCCCTTCCCGGCCAAGGCGCTGATCAATGAACTGTCGCGCTTTCGCGGCGCCGAGATGGTCTGGTGCCAGGAAGAGCCCAAGAACATGGGCGCTTGGTCGTTCATCGATCCGTATCTGGAGTGGGTGCTTGCCCATATCGACGCCAAGCATCAACGCGTGCGCTATACGGGCCGGCCGGCGGCCGCCTCCCCGGCCACCGGACTGATGTCGAAACATCTGGCGCAACTCGAGGCTTTCCTCGAAGACGCGCTCGGCTGAAGCTCAAAATCAAAGGCAACGGACAACAAAGATGGCTACCGAAATCCGCGTTCCCACTCTTGGTGAATCCGTCACCGAGGCGACGATCGGCAAATGGTTCAAGGCGGCAGGCGACCCCATCGCCATCGACGAGCCGCTGGTCGAGCTCGAGACCGACAAGGTGACCATCGAAGTCCCCGCCCCTTCGGCCGGGACGCTCTCCGAGATCACGGTCAAGGAAGGCGAAACCGTCGAGGTGGGCGCGCTCCTGGGCTCGATCGCGGAAGGCGGCAAGGCCGCGCCCGCCAAGAAGGAACCGGCGAAGGCCGAGGAAAAAAAGGCTCCGGCCAAGTCCGAGGAGAAGCCCGAAGCGGTCGCCCAGGCCGCCGGCGGATCGGCTGCCGGCTCCACTGGCGAAGCCGCCGCCAAGGCGGGCAAGGTGGCCGGCCAGGAGCCGGTCGAGGAACGCGACATGCCGCCCGCTCCGTCCGCCGCCAAGATGATGGCCGAGAAAAATCTCTCCGCCGACCAGGTGTCGGGATCGGGCAAGCGCGGACAGATATTGAAAGCGGACGTGCTGGAAGCGTTGTCGAAGGGCGCGGCGTCACAGCCCGCCGAAGCGCCGAAGGCGGCGCGCGCCCCATCCTCCGATGACGATCAGGGCCGCGAGGAACGCGTCCGCATGACCAGGCTTCGCCAGACCATCGCGCGGCGCCTGAAGGACGCGCAGGCGACAGCCGCGATGCTCACCACCTTCAACGAGGTGGACATGACCGCGGTCATGACGCTTCGGTCGAAATACAAGGAGCTGTTCGAGAAGAAGCATGGCGTAAAGCTCGGCTTCATGGGCTTCTTCACCAAGGCCGTCTGCCACGCACTGAAGGAAATCCCCAACGTCAACGCCGAGATCGACGGCACCGACATCATCTACAAGAATTACTGCCATATCGGCGTCGCCGTGGGTACCGACCGTGGACTGGTCGTTCCGGTGGTTCGCGATGCCGACCAGATGGGTATCGCCGAGATCGAGAAGGAGATCGGCCGTCTCGGCACTGCCGCGCGGGACGGCAAGCTCTCGGTCGCCGACATGCAGGGCGGCACCTTCACCATCTCCAATGGCGGCGTCTACGGCTCGCTGATGTCGACACCGATCCTCAACGCGCCTCAGTCGGGCATTTTGGGGATGCACAAGATCCAGGAACGACCAATGGCGGTTGGCGGCCAAGTCGTCATTCGTCCGATGATGTATTTGGCCCTGTCCTATGATCACCGCATCGTCGACGGCAAGGAAGCCGTGACCTTCCTCGTCCGCGTCAAGGACAGTCTGGAAGACCCCGAGCGGTTGGTGCTCGACCTTTGATGAAAACGGTTCTGGTGACGGGCGGTTCGCGCGGCATCGGCGCTGCCGTATCGCGCATGGCGGCAAAGGCAGGCTACCGCGTTGCCGTCAACTTCGCGTCGAACGAAGAAGCGGCCCGTAAGGTCGTTGCCGAGATCGAAGCAGGTGGCGGCGAAGCTTTCGCTATCGGCGGAGATGTAGGAGTCGAAGCCGAAGTGATGGCGATGTTCGAGGCCGTCGACAAGCGTTTCGGCAGGCTCGACGCCCTGGTCAACAATGCCGGCGTCGTCGATGTCGTGGCGCGTGTCGACGAGATGAGCGCGGCGCGGATCGAACGGCTCCTGCGCATCAACGTGCTCGGCTCATTACTGTGTGCGCGCGAGGCGATCAAATGCATGTCTACCCGCCACGGCGGCGAGGGCGGCGCCATCGTCAACATGTCTTCCGCCGCCGCAAGGCTCGGGGGCGTGGGCCTTTATGTGGACTATGCCGCGTCGAAGGGCGCCATCGACACGATGACGATCGGGCTTGCACGCGAAGTGGCCCGCGAGGGCATACGCGTCAACGCAATTCGGCCTGGAATGATCGAAACCGAGATCCATGCCTCTGGCGGCGACCCCGACCGCGCCTGGAAATTTGCCGACGCCATCCCCGCCGGACGCCCCGGCACCGCGGACGAGATCGCCAACGCGGTGATCTGGCTGCTGTCCGACGAGGCCTCCTATGTCGAGGGCGCGATCCTCGACGTCAGCGGCGGCCGCTGAAGGAAACGTTGGTCGTTCAATCAGAAAGGGGAGGCGGAAAACCGCCTCCCCTTTCCTTTGTCTTGAACTCAAGCGAGCCTTCTATTCGTTCCAGCTCTTGACGAGTTCATCATAGCCGATGGTTTCCGGCTTTTCCTTTTCATTGTCGAGCTTGAGCTGTGGCGCCAGCGAGCCATGCGCCTTCGCATAGTCGTTCCAGTATTTCAGGTCATGCTCGTCATTGAGCTTGGGCCCGATATCTCCCTGGACACCCGCTCTCTGAAGCCGGCTCATGACGCTTTCCTGGGCGGCGCAAAGCGCGTCCATGGCCTCTTGCGGCGTCTTGGCCCCAGAGGCCGCGTCACCGATGTTCTGCCACCAAAGCTGCGCCAGCTTCGGATAGTCGGGAACATTGGTGCCCGTCGGCGTCCATTGCACGCGCGCCGGCGAACGGTAGAACTCGATCAGGCCACCGAGTTTGGGCGCCCTTTCCGTAAAGCTCTTGTCGTGAATGGTAAAGTCACGGATGAAGGTAAGACCAACCTGGCTCTTCTTTACGTCGACGGTCTTGGAGACAACGAACTGGGCATAGAGCCACGCCGCCTTGGCGCGGTCGTCCGGTGTGGATTTGAGGAACGTCCATGATCCGACGTCCTGATAGCCGAGCTTCATGCCCTTCTGCCAGTAAGAACCGTGCGGCGACGGTGCGACCCGCCATTTCGGCGTTCCGTCGTCATTCACCACCGGGAGGCCGGGCTTGGCCATGTCCGCGGTGAAGGCCGTGTACCAGAATATCTGCTGGGCGATGTTGCCCTGCGCCGGAACCGGTCCCGATTCGGAGAAGGTCATGCCTTGGGCTTCCGGCGGAGCGTAAGCCTTCAGCCATTCGAGATATTTGCGGATTGAATAGACGGCCGCCGGGCCATTGGTATCGCCGCCGCGCGCCACGCAGGAGCCCGTCGGCTGGGACTTGTCATTGACGCGGATACCCCATTCGTCCACCGGCTTTCCGTTTGGAAGGCCCTTGTCGCCATTGCCCGCCATCGACAGCCACGCGTCGGTGAAACGCCAGCCGAGCGACGGATCCTTCTTGCCGTAGTCCATATGGCCGAAGACCTTCTTGCCGTCCTCTTCGCGGCCGGTAAAGAACTGTGCGATGTCCTCATAGGCGGACCAGTTGACCGGAACACCAAGGTCGTAGCCGTACTTCGCTTTGAAATCGGCCTTGTTCTTGGGGTCGGTGAACCAGTCATAGCGGAACCAGTAGAGGTTGGCGAACTGCTGGTCGGGAAGCTGATAGAGCTTGCCGTCTGGTGCGGTGGTGAAGGAAGTGCCGATGAAATCCTTGATGTCGAGCATCGGATCGGTGACATCCTTGGCGTCACCGGCCATCCAGTCGGTAAGGTTGCGCGCATCCTGATAGCGCCAATGCGTTCCGATCAGGTCGGAATCGTTGACCCAACCGTCATAGAGGTTCTGGCCGGTCTGCATCTGGGTCTGGATCTTCTCGACCAGATCGCCCTCCTGGATCACGTCGTGCACCACCTTGATGCCGGTGATCTTCTGGAACCATGGCGCAAGCACTTTCGATTCAAAGGCGTGCGTGTTCAGCGATTCCGAGACGACCTTGATTTCCATCCCTTTGTAAGGCTTGGCAGCGTCGATGAACCATTGCATCTGCTTTTCCTGGTCGGCACGGGAGAGCGTCGAGACGTCCCCGATCTCCTGATCCAGGAACTGCTTCGCTTCGTCCATTCCGGCCCAGGCATTGCCCGCGGCCATCAGCACGACAAGTGCGGTCGTGGATGCTAAAAATTGCCGTCGCATTTCAGTCCTCCCTGTTGAACGTTCGAGTAAGTCTTGAAACCGCCACCCGATGTGGCTGCTCCAACAGTTCCCTCCCTAGACAAAGCGGAAAACGCCGATCGCGTAGACCACCGACAGGGCGAGAGCCCACCACAGGTTCGGCCCTATGAGGCCAAGCCAAGCGAGATTGATGAAGGCGCTGCCAAGCAGCGAGACGAAAAGACGGTCGCCGCGTGTCGTCTCGAAGCGCAGGATACCGATACGCGGATTGCCGCCCGGCGAAACGTATTCCCAAGCGCCCATGCCGAACAGCAACAGCGCGATGACGATGAAGAAAGCCGCAGTTGGCCAGGTCCACGCCATCCAGGAGAAGTCGAAATTCATCGTCAAACCCTCCCCAGGGCGAAGCCCTTGGCGATGTAGTTGCGCACGAAGTAGATGACGAGCGCGCCAGGGATCAGCGTCAGCGCGCCGGCGGCGGCGAGCAGCCCCCAATCCATGCCGGCCGCCGATACGGTGCGGGTCATCACCGCGGCAATGGGCTTGGCGTCGGTGGTTGTCAGGGTGCGGGCGATGAGAAGTTCGACCCACGAGAACATGAAGCAGAAGAAGCAGGCCACCCCGATGCCGCTGGCGATCAGCGGCACGAATATCTTGAAGAAAAAGCGCGGGAACGAGTATCCGTCGATATAGGCCGTCTCGTCGATTTCCTTGGGCACGCCCGACATGAAGCCTTCCAGAATCCACACCGCCAGCGGCACGTTGAACAGGCAATGCGCCAGCGCCACAGCCCAATAGGTGTCGATCAAGCCGAACGCCGAATAGAGCTGGAAGAAGGGCAGCGCGAAGACCGCCGGCGGCGCCATGCGGTTGGTGAGAAGCCAGAAGAACAGATGCTTGTCGCCGAGGAAGCGGTAGCGGGAGAAAGCGTAGGCCGCCGGCAGCGCCGCCGCGACCGAGATGACCATGTTCATCACCACATAGCTGATCGAGTTGATGTAGCCGGAATACCAGGAGCGGTCGGTGAAGATGATCGCGTAATTGTGCAGCGTCGGATGGTGCGGATAGAGCGTCAGCGAGGAAACGATCTCCTCGTTCGTCTTGAAGCTCATATTGATGAGCCAGTAGATCGGCAGCAGCAGGAAGACGATGTAGAGCACGGGAACCAGCCACCACCAGCGCGATTCCTCGCCCCGCTTCTTCATCCGGCGCTCGATCACCTCTGAGGAGGCCCTGTCCGCCGCGTGCCTGGTAGTGGCCTCTTCACGCATCATTCCGCTTTCGCCCTCGCCTGTTCTGTCCTTAACGGAAGCCATCAGTTTCCCGCCTCGCGATTGGTCATGACCGTGTAGAAAACCCACGACAGGAGCAGGATGATCAGGAAGTAGATGAGCGACATGGCCGCTGCCGGCCCCAGATCGAACTGCCCGAGCGCCATCTTGACGAGATCGATGGAGAGGAACGTGGTCGTGTTTCCCGGACCGCCGCCCGTCACGACGAAGGGCTCGGTGTAGATCATGAAGGAATCCATGAAGCGCAGCAGAACCGCGATCAGAAGCACGCGATTCATCTTTGGCAATTGGATATAGCGGAACACCGCCCAGCGTGAGGCGCCGTCGATCTTGGCCGCCTGGTAGAACGCATCCGGTATGGAGACGAGGCCGGCATAGCTCAAGAGTACGACCAGGCTGGTCCAGTGCCAGACGTCCATGATGACAACCGTCACCCATGCGTCAAAAGGATCGCGAACATAATTGTAGTCGATGCCGAGCGCATGGACGTAATAGCCGAGCAGTCCGATATCGTTGCGCCCGAAAACCTGCCAGATCGTGCCCACTACGTTCCACGGAACCAGTAGCGGCAACGCCATCAGCACCAGGCAGACGGGAACGCCCCAGCCCTTGCGGGGCATGTTCAGCGCGATGAAAATTCCAAGCGGAACCTCGATCGCAAGGATGATGAAAGAGAAGATCAAGTTCCGGCCCATGGCGTTCCAGAACCGCGCCGAGCCGAGGATCTGCTGGAACCATGAAATGCCGGCCCAGAAGAACTGGTTGTTTCCGAACGTGTCCTGTACCGAATAATTGACCACCGTCATCAGCGGGATCACGGCCGAGAAGGCGACGAGCACCAGCACCGGCAGTACCATGAACCAGGCTTTGTTGTTCCACGTCTTATCCACCGGTCAGCCCCCCATATCGACGCGCCAGGAATCGGCATAGAGATTGATGCCGGCCGGGTCGAAACTGACATGCGGGTCGGCGGGAACTTCCGTCTCTTCCGGTATCACGGCGGCGATCTGCCGGTCGTCAAGCATCGCGTGAACGATCTTGTGGCGGCCGATATCCTCGACCTTGGCGATTGAAACCCGCATGCCTTCGCGGCCAAGACGGACATATTCGGGACGGATGCCCAGTTCGGTTACGGCGGCCTCGCCGCGGCTGGGAAGGCCCGGCAGCTTGATCATCCGATCGCCGAGGCTGGCCATGTTCCCCTCGACGGAAACCGGCAGCACATTCATGCCCGGCGATCCGATGAAATAGCCGACGAAGGTATGGCTCGGGCGCTCGAACAATTCGGCGGGCGAGCCGATCTGGACGATCTGTCCGTCATACATGACCGCGACCGTGTCGGCGAAGGTGAGGGCCTCCGTCTGGTCGTGCGTGACGTAGATCATCGTATAACCGAAGCGCTTGTGGAGCAGCTTGAGTTGCGAGCGCAGCATCCATTTCATGTGCGGATCGATGACGGTCAGAGGCTCGTCGAAAAGGATGGCGTTGACGTCGGCGCGGACGAGGCCGCGCCCCAGCGAAATCTTCTGCTTCTGGTCGGCGGTCAGGCCGCGCGCCTTGCGATCCGTCCAGTCGCCCAGGTCGATCATGTCGATGATCTCGCGGACTTTGCGGTCGATTTCGGCCGGCGGCACGGCCCGGTTGCGCAATGGGAAGGCCAAATTCTCGTAGACCGTCATGGTGTCGTAGACGACAGGAAACTGGAACACCTGGGCGATGTTGCGTTCCTGGGTCGACAACCCGCTGACATCCCTTCCATTGAACAGGATCCGGCCCTCTGAAGGCCGGAGAAGCCCGGAGATGATGTTCAGCAAGGTGGTCTTGCCGCATCCGGATGGGCCAAGCAGTGCATAGGCCCCGCCGTCGGCGAAGGAGTGATGCACTTCCTTGAGGGCATAATCGTCCTCCGACCTTGGTTCGGCCATGTAGGATTGGCGAATATGTTCGAGATCGATACGCGCCATCTCTACGCCGCCATTTTCTGGCTCGGAGCTACCGAGCGGCCGAGGTCGTCGAAAACCATAATGTAGCGAGGGTCGATATAGACGTTGATGGCATGGTCGGGCGCCAGAACGTGAATACCCGCAGCCAGCATGACCCATCGCGCATCGGCGAAATTCAGATGGACGAAGCTTTCCGATCCCGTGATCTCGGTGACTAGGACCTTGGCGGGAAGAGGAACCGCCTCCTCCGTCTGGGGCTTGATGGACAGATGGTGGGGTTGGAAACCGATCGTATAGATCCCGTCGGCAATGCCCGAATGGGAGGCGGGCACCGGGAGGTCGACTCCGCCATCCAGCAGAAAATGCTGCCCCTTCTTTCGAAGAACGATCGTGTTGAGCGGCGGATCGGCAAAGGTCCGCGCCGTAATCAGGTCTACCGGATGGCGAAAAATTTCGATTGTCGGGCCGAACTGCGTGACCCGTCCTTCCGCCAGGGTGGCCGTATTGCCGCCCAGAAGCAGCGCCTCCGAAGGCTCGGTCGTCGCGTAAACGAAGATCGTCCCGGCTTCGGCGAAAATCTTCGGCAATTCCTCGCGCAACTCCTCGCGCAACTTGTAATCGAGGTTGGCCAGCGGTTCGTCGAGAAGGACGAGGTCAGCGTTCTTGACGATGGCGCGGGCGAGCGCTGTACGCTGCTGCTGGCCGCCCGAAAGATTGAGCGGCGTTCTTTCGAGAAATGGGCCGAGCCGCAACAGATCGGCGGCGCGCCTGACCTCGACGTCGATCTTGCCCTTGTCGACGCCGGCGACGCGCAGCGGCGAGGCGATGTTTTCATAGACCGTCAGCGCCGGATAGTTGATGAATTGCTGATAGACCATGGCGATGTTGCGCTTGCGCACCGGCACACCGGTTACATCGGCGCCGTTGAACCAGACCGAACCCGAATTGGGAACATCGAGCCCCGCCATAATACGCATGAGGCTGGTCTTGCCTGAAAGCGTGGGGCCAAGCAGAACGTTGAGCGTGCCATGCTCAAGCGTCAACGACACATCAGCGATGTGCTTCACATCGCCGACAAGTTTCGAGACATTCCTCAGTTCCAGCATCGTCCCCTCCCGGGCTAGCTAGCCATTACTCCGCCGCGGCTTTTATCCTCCGGCCTTCCTCGTCACGCATAAACTCTGCCAGAGCCACAGCCTGGTCTTCGGAAAGTTTCAGCCCCCGCTTTGTACGCCGCCACAACACGTCGTCCGCTGTGACAGCCCACTCTTCCCGCATGAGATAATGGATTTCCGCCTCGTAAAGATCAGAGCCGAAGCAACGGCCTAGATCATCCTCGGATTTGGCTAACCCGAGAATGGCACGCGCCTTGGTGCCATAAAGACGCATCAAGCGGCGGGCATGGGAACGATCCAGAAAGGGATAATCCGCCTTGAGCCGTGACACCTCGCCGTCGAAACCCGTCGGGGCGAAGTCGCCGCCCGGCAGCTTCGCGTTCGCCGTCCAGGCCTTGCCGCGTTGGCCGAGATGCTCCTCGATTTTCTCTAGCACCGATTCCGACAATTTCCGGAAGGTGGTTATTTTGCCGCCGAAACTGTTGATGAGCGGCGCCTCGCCGTCCTTAGCGTTCGCCTTGATGACATAGTCGCGAGTCGCCTCCTGCGCCTTGGAGGCGCCGTCGTCGAAAAGCGGCCGAACGCCGGAGTAGGTCCACACGATGTCGCCGCGCGAAACCGGCTCGGCGAAATACTCGCTTGCCGCCGAACAGAGATAGTCGATCTCCGTGCTGCTTATCTTCACGTCCCGAGGATCGCCCCTATAGTCCTGATCGGTCGTGCCGATCAGCGTAAAATCTTCCTCGTAGGGAATGGCGAAGATGATCCGCCCGTCCTTGTTCTGGAAGAAATAGGCGCGCGGATCCTCGAATTTCCGCGCGATGACGATATGGCTGCCCTGGACTAGTCTTACATTGTGCGCGTCCTTCCGCCCGACCGTCTCCGTCAGAACTTCGTCCACCCAGGGGCCGGCCGCGTTGACCAGAAGCCTCGCTTCGACGGTTTCCGATCTGCCGGTGCGTATATCTTCCAGCGAAACCTTCCAGCGGTCGTTCTCACGACGCGCGCCGACAACCTTCGTCCTGGTGCGGATGACGGCGCCGCGATCCGCGGCGTCGCGCGCCACCAGCGCGACGAGACGCGCATCGTTGACCCAGCAATCCGAATATTCGAAGGCTTTCTGAAACAGCTTCTTCAGAGGCTTTCCCGCCGGGTCCCGGGTCATGTCCAGCGTGCGGGTTGCCGGCAGCAGCTTTCTGCCGCCGATATGATCGTAGAGGAAAAGACCGAGCCGCAGCAGCCAGGCCGGGCGAAGCCCTTTCTGATAGGGCAGGACGAAGCGCATTGGCCAGATGATGTGTGGCGCATTCTTCCACAGTGTCTCACGCTCCATCAGCGCTTCCCGGACGAGGCGGAACTCATAGAATTCCAGATAGCGCAGCCCGCCATGGATGAGCTTGGTGGAACGGGAAGATGTGCCGCTGGCCAGATCGTTCATCTCGGCGAGAAAAACCGAGAAACCTCGCCCGACGGCGTCGCGGGCTATGCCGCATCCGTTGATGCCGCCGCCAATGACGAAGATATCATGGATCGAGGCCGAGTTCACACAATCCCCCAAAAGCTTTCGCACTGCAGCATTTTTGCCATAGCGAAAGCTAGATCGCATTCTTTCGAACTCATAACGAATGTCAAACGAAATATTCGGCTCTCAGCGGGGAGGACCGACCGCGCCAAAGCTAAGGCGCGGGTTCGATTAGTGAAACCGGTCCGAAAAATTTGCGCGGACCCATCGCCTGCAATCGTGTGCATTCGTTCCTGCCCCTCCAGTCTGGGATACGAAGTCAAAATGAAAGCCAATCTGCGAACGTTGGGAACGCGCCTGGCGGGCTGAAATCTTGCCAGGACCTGCCCGCATGCCGCTGGCTGGCCAGAGTTACCATGGTGAACGAACGGCCGGCCGCGCCGATCGAAAATCGACGGAGTTGACGGCAAACGCCGTGCCTGTGAAAAGACCTCCATATCATTCAACGAGGCGCTTCGATGACCAACGGCACGACAAACGACTATCTCTTTCCCGCGCAGCCGCAGCCAACCCTGCGGGTCGTCGGCGAGAGGCGGCTTTTCCCGGTGGCGCGCATTTTCTGCGTCGGCCGCAACTATGTCGAGCATGCCAAGGAGATGGGAAACGAGGTCGACCGCGAAGCGCCCTTCTACTTCCTGAAACCGACGATCGGCATGGCGCATAGCGGCGCGACGGTGCCTTACGCGCCCGGCACCGAGGATCTGCATCACGAAATGGAACTGGTCGTGGCGATTGGCGAGCCCGCCTTCCGGATCGGAGCGGAGAAGGCGCAGGACGTCGTCTATGGATATGCCTGCGGGCTCGACATGACACGGCGGGACCTCCAGCAGGCCGGCAAGGACAAGCGGCGCCCGTGGGATTTCGGCAAGGCGTTCGAAAACAGCGCCGTGGTCGCCCCGATCACACGTGCCGCCGATTTCGGTTCTCTGGATGGCAAGCGCATCGCGCTCTCCGTCAATGGAGCGGTACGCCAGGATTCGACGCTCGATGAACTCGTCTGGAAGATCGATGAACTGATCTCGCATCTCTCGCGCTACTATCATCTCATGCCCGGCGATCTGATCTTCACGGGCACGCCCGCCGGCGTTGGGGCGGTGGTTGCCGGCGACGTGCTCGAAGGCTCGATCGACGGACTGGAACCCGTCAAGCTGACGATCGGGCCGGCTGAATAGAGACATTCAGAGCGATGCTGGTCCTGCACGATTATTTTCGCTCGAGCGCCTCGCACCGGGTGCGCATCGCGCTCAATCTCAAGGGACTGCCCTACCGGCAGCATCCGCACCATCTGGTGAAGGGTGAACAGCGCACGCTCGATTATCTGGCATTGAATCCCCAGGGGTTCGTGCCGGCGCTGATCGATGGCGACGCGAAAATCGCCCAGTCGGTCGCCATCATCGAATATCTGGAAGAAGCCTATCCGGAAACGCCGCGCATCCTGCCTGATACGCCGGCGGCGCGGGCACGCGTGCGCTCCCTGGCCGCGATCGTTTCGTCCGATATGCACCCACTCAACAATCTGCGCGTGCTGAAATATCTGGAAAACGAGCTCGAGCTGGACAAAACCGCGCGCACCGCCTGGTATCATCGCTGGCTAAAGGATGGTTTCGACGCGCTCGAAACGCGGCTGGCTTCGGAGGCCGCGACAGGCTCATTCTGTCACGGCGACCAGCCGACCCTGGCCGACATCTGCATGGTGCCCCAGATCCTCAACGCCAAGCGCTTCGCCTTCGATATGACGCCTTACCCGACCGTGATGGCAATCTTCGAGGCGGCGCAGGCGCTACAGGCGTTCGCGGATGCCATGCCCGACAGGCAGCCCGACGCCGAATAGCTCTTCTATCCCTTGACGCGCTCGTTCCGTGGGTCGACGAGCGGGCCGAGATGGATGGAGGCGGGAACGGGTTCGTTGGCAACCACCAGTTCGTATGTGCCGGCTCTGAGATAGTCGTCATTCACCCCGTCGGCATTGCGCACATATCCATAGCCGATCGGCTTGCCGACGCTATAGCCGAAGCCGCCGCTGGTTAGGTAGCCGGCAAACTTTCCATCGCGCAAGATGGTCTCGCGCCCCGCCAGCACGATGTCGGGATCGTCGACGGTGAACCCGGCGAGCTTTTTCCTGAGCGGGCTGTTGGCGGCGCGTTCCGCCGCCTGGCGCCCGATGAAGGGCAACCCGCTCTTCAGCTTCACCGCCCATCCGAGCCCCGCCTCGAAAGGCGTGTCGTTGGGGGTAATGTCGGCGCCCCAGGCGCGATAGCCCTTCTCCAGCCGCAGCGATTCCAGCGCCCGGTAGCCGACCGGCGCGATACCGTGCGGACGGCCCGCCATCATCAGCGCGTCGAACACGTCGCCGGTCGCGGCCAGCGGCACATGCAACTCCCAGCCGAGTTCCCCCACATAGGTCACACGCAGGGCGCGGATCTCGTGTCCGGCGATCGCAAGAAGCCGCATATGGCCGAACGGAAAAGCAGAATTGGAGACGACGTCGTCCCCGGTGACGGCGGCAAGCACGTCGCGGGCGCGCGGACTCATCAAGGACAAAGTGCCCCATTCCTCGGTCACGTCGGACAATTTTGCATCCGCCTCGGCTGGAATGTGGTCCCTGATCCAGGCGCTGTCATGCGTGCGGAAGCCGGTGCCGGTGACGATGTAGAAATGATCGTCGGCCAGCCGCGCCACGGTCAAATCACATTCGATGCCGCCGCGGCTGTTCAGCATCTGCGTATAGGTGAGCCGGCCCGGTTCGCGCGCCACGCGATTAGCGCAGATATTTTCCAGCGCGCCTGCGGCATCGCGACCGGTCATCTCGAACTTGGCGAAGGAGGATTGATCGAAGATCCCGACCTTCTCGCGCACCAGCCGATGCTCGTCGCCGACCGCGTCGAACCAGTTCTGGCGGCCCATGGAATAGATGTCGCGCGCCTCCATGCCAGCAGGCGCGAACCAGTTCGGCCGCTCCCAGCCGAGCTTGGAGCCGAAAACGGCGCGGTGTTGCTTCAGCCGCTCGTAGAGCGGCGAGACGATGCGCGGCCGCCCGCTTTCATATTCCTCGTGCGGAAATCCGACCGTGTAGTGCTTGCCATACGCTTCGAGCGTCCGGTCCGACACCCATTGCCGGTCTCGGTGCAGGTCGGAAAAACGGCGGATATCGACGACCCAGAGATCGAGCGGCGCTTCACCCTTCACGGCCCATTCAGCCAGCACCCAACCGGCACCGCCGCCCGACGCGATGCCGAAGGCGTTGAAGCCGGCCCCGACATACATATTGGCGCATTCCGGTGCGCGGCCGAGAATGAAATTGCCGTCCGGCGTAAAGCTTTCCGGCCCGTTGATCATCTGCTTGATTCCGGCATGGGCGAGCGCCGGCACCCGCGCCATCGCATGGGTCATGTGCTGTTCGAAATGATCCCAATCGTCGTCGAAGAGACGGAATTCCCAATCGCCGGGAACATCGCCTTGCGTCCAGGCGATCGGGTCGGGTTCGTAGCCGCCGAAGACCAGCCCGCCGACTTCTTCCTTGAAGTAGGTGCGCCGGTCGGGATCGCGGATGGTGGCCAGGTCCGGCGTGACGCCATCGATCTTCTCAGTAATGACATACTGATGTTTGACCGGCTGCAAAGGCACATTGATGCCGGCCATGGCGCCGATCTGGCGCGCCCATTGGCCGCCGCAATTGACGACTTTTTCGCAGGCGATGGTCCCCTGGTCGGTGACGACGGAGGTGACGCGGTCGCCATCCATGCCAAACCCGGTGACCCGCACATCCTCGAAGAGTTTCGCGCCGTGCATGCGCGCGCCCTTTGCCAGCGATTGCGTGATGTCGGAGGGACTGGCCTGCCCGTCGGTCGGCAGCCAGCTAGCCCCGACAAGGTCGCCGGTTTCAAGCAGCGGCCACATCGCCTTCACCTCCGAGGGGGAAAGCAGCTGCATGTCCATGCCGAAGCTGCGCGCCGTCGTCGCAAGCCGCTTGTATTCGGTCCAGCGGTCCTCGTTGCAGGCGAGCCGCAGGCATCCGGTCATCTTCCAGCCGGTCGCCAGCCCGGTCTCCGCATCGAGCCGCTTATAGAGATCGACGGAATATTTGAGCACCTGGGTGATCGACGCCGACGAGCGCAACTGCCCGACCAGACCCGCTGCGTGCCATGTGGAGCCCGAGGTCAGCTTGCCTTGTTCAAGGAGCACCACATCCGCTTTGTGGTCGCGCGCCAGATGATAGGCGGTGGAACAGCCGATGATGCCGCCGCCGATCACGATGATCTGGGCATGCGTGGGCAGGGTCATGTCGAGGCCTTTCCAAATTGGCGGCGATACTCATCCAGCGCGGCGTCGAGCGCGGCGAGATTGCTTGCGGTATAGGACGCATAATCGGCGCCGGGAGCCTTCAGATAGAGTTCCGACACCATGCTCCACATCGCTTCGCGCAGAAGGGAAGCACATTGCATTGCGGCATGGCTGCGCCTGAGTGATCGGCGTCGCGGAACCGCCAAAATAGCTCTCCAGAAGCGTTTCCGACTGCGCCGTGGAAAAGCCGGCGTTGGAGGCGACGCCGGCCAGATCGAACATGGCGGTGGAGAAGCCCGCATATTCGAAGTCGATCAGCCACAGCCTCTTGCCGTCGTCGATGAAATTCGCCGGCAAAAGATCGCCGTGGCCGAAGACGATCGGCAGCGGATCCTGAACGCTCTCCAGTTCTTCGGCGAGGGTGACGAATTCGCCAAGCCGCATGGCCATCCGGCTGCCGCCCTTTTCCAGGATGCGGGCGTAATCGCGGATGACATGGAACACCCAGAAGATAAAGCCGGGGCCGCTGACATGGCGAGGCATTTCAAGATGGAAACGCCGCATGGTCTCCGCGATACGGCCTATATCGCCGCGTACGTCTTCCGGGCCATAGGTGCGCCCGTCGATGAAACGAGACACCACCACGCCCGGTTCGGCGTAAACGATTTCGGGCGCGAAGCCGGCCTCGTGAGCCGCCCTGGCAGCCATCAATTCGCGTTCGCGGGAGACATGATGGAAGGGAAAATCCATGCCGAAGCGGACAACGAATTTGCCGCCACGGTCCTCGACCGTATAGCTTTCGTTGCTCAAGCCGCCCTTCATCGGGACCGGCTGGACAAGGCTGCCCCACACGGGCAGCGCGTTGACGCGTTCGGTGATGTCGGTTGGCAAATCCGTCAATGGAGGTTCGTTCTCGCATCCCGAAAGAGGAAAAGATTTCGCGCCACCTTCAGCCTCCGATTTGTTCGCCGACACCTTCGTAGCCAAGATCGCCATCATCGCGCAACCCACGGCTCGGCCAACGGGCCATATCCGGGGGCGGCTTCTGGTCGTAAAATGTCAATAAAAAGCCGCTATTAGGTCCGAGCGAGAGCCTGCGCGCCGTTCAAGACGGCGCCAGGCAGATCAAAGGCAGCCGGCCGTCGCGCCGACCACCTCAAATACCGTCAGGACGTCCTTCCCGTGGCAATCGAGAGTCTGAGCTTCGTAACGCGGCCGCAAATGCTGGCCGCTGCGAAACGCGTCATCTCCACTTTCAAGGCTCCCGGCCTGTTCATCGTTCTCCTGGCGTGCGGTGTCGGCGTCATATCGGGCGCGCTTGTCGCGGCCATGAGTTGGATCGTGCAGGAGATGCACTGGTATCTGTTTGGCCTTCCCAAGGGCGCGCGGCTGTCGAGCATGTTCGCGCTGTTCGATCCGCGTCACGCCTTCGTTCCGATGCTCGGCGGTGTGATTCTCGGTGTCAGCATCGCCTATCTCCGCTATCGCAAATTCCGCACGCCGGTCGACCCGATCGAGGCCAACGCCCTGCATGGCGGCCGGTTGTCGATAACCGACACGATCATCATCGTTGTGCAGACCATCGTTTCCAGCGGCTTCGGCGCATCCGTGGGCCTGGAGGCCGGATACACCCAACTTGGCTCGGGCGTCGCCTCGCGCATCGGCCGCGCGCTCAAACTGCGCCGCAACGATGTGCGCATGCTGGTCGGCTGCGGCGCGGCCGGCGCAATCGCGGCGGCTTTTGCTGCCCCCCTGACCGGAGCGTTCTACGGCTTCGAACTGATCATCGGCGTCTATACCGTCGTTAACGTGGCGCCGGTGCTGGCCGCTGCCCTGTCCGCATCCGTCACGGCCGGCCTCCTTGGCGCCTCCCGGTTCCCCATCCATGTGGGCGCCGTCGCGCATATGACGCCGCATCAATATCTGCCCTATCTGCTGCTCGGCCTGATCGGCGGCGCCGTCTCCATCGCGGTCATGCAGTTCGTGACCCTGGTGGAGCGGGCATTCACCAGCCTTTCCATCGACGCCGCCCTGCGCCCCGCGATCGGTGGCTGTCTGGTTGGCCTTCTGGCGCTGGGAACACCGCAGGTCCTGTCCTCCGGTCACGGCGCTTTCGAACTGCAATTGGGGATGAACTACGGCCTGAAGGTGGTCGCCGGCGTGTTCCTGATGAAGCTTTCCGCCTCCGCGATCTCGCTCGGATCGGGTTTTCGCGGCGGTCTCTTCTTTGCGTCGCTTTTTCTCGGCGTGCTGCTTGGGAAACTGTTCGCGGCGGCGATGGCGATCCTTTCGCCGCAGACGGGCATCGACCCCGGCGTCGCGGCGGTCATCGGCATGACGTCCCTCGCCGTGGGCGTTGTCGGCGGGCCGCTGACGATGACCTTCCTGGCGCTCGAATCGACGGGCGACCTCACCTTGACCGGCGTGGTTCTGGCGGCATCCATCCTTTCGGCGATGATCGTGCGCGAAGGTTTTGGCTATTCCTTCTCGACCTGGCGGCTGCACCTGCGCGGCGAGACCATCCGCAGCGCCCACGATATCGGCTGGATGCGCTCGCTTGACCGTCGGTTCGATGATGCGCGCCGACGTTCGCACCGTGGACGCCGACACGCCGATAGCGGAATTCCGCAAGGCTTTTCCGCTGGGATCCGCGCAACGCGTCATCGCCGTCGATGCCGACCAGCATTATGCCGGCATCCTGATCGTCGCCGACGTCCATGCCGAAATGACGGATGCTAACGCCGATCAGGGCGTGACCGTCCGCGACGTGGCCAAGTTCAAGGACACGGTGCTCGTCCCCTCCATGAACGTTAAGGTGGCGGCTGAAAAATTCACCGCGGCCGGAAGCGAAGAACTGGCGGTGGTCGACGACCGCTATGACCGCACCGTCGTCGGGCTTTTGACGGAAGGCCATCTTCTGCGCCGCTATGCGGAGGAACTGGAAAAAGCCCGGCGCGACCTTTCCGGCGAGGCGTGAAGCCGTCCATCAGATAAAAAGCGCGTGCTCTTGCTGCACGATCTCGCCGATATAGCCGGCAACGGCCTGGATACGCCGCAACGGCCTGACCGATTCATGGTAGACCAGCCAATAGGCGCGCCGGATTGGCGGCAACGCCTCGACGGGCACGAGGTCGGGGTGCGACCGCGCGATGAAGGTGTGGAGGATGCCGATACCGGCGCCCGACCGCACCGCTTCCACTTGGCCGAGCGCGGAAGAGACCTCGAATCCGGCATTCCAGTCGGGTGTGAATTCCGACGCATAGTCGAGCGACGGGCTGATCGTCAGGTCGGGCACGTAGCCGACCAGCCGATGCCGGGGGAGATCGGTTCGCCGTTGGGGCAGGCCCATTTCCTCGACATAGGCGCGGGAGGCGTAGAGCCCGAGCGTGTAGTCGACCAGCTTGCCGGCGACGAGCCTCCCCTCTGTGGGGCGCTCGACCGTGATGGCGATGTCGGCTTCGCGGCGCGACAGCGAAAAGGCGCGGCACCGGCACGAGTTGTATCACCAGATCGCGATATCGCGCCGTCAGTGCCCCCAGCCGAGGCGCCAGGAAAGCGACCCCAAATCCGTCCGGCGCGCCGATACGCACAATTCCCGACACTTCATCGCCTTCCCCGGCCAGTTCCGCGCGGGCCGCGATCATCTCGGCTTCCATATGCTCGGCGACGGCAAGCAGGCGTTCTCCCGCGGCGGTCAACTCCGATCCGGTGGTGAGCCGCCGGAAAAGCTTCGCCTTGAGCGCCTCCTCCAGCGACGCCACCCGGCGCGAGACCGTGGCGTGATTGAGCCCCAGTCGCCGCGCCGCGCCGAGAATCTGCCCGGACCGCGCCACACTGAGGAAAATCCGGACATCGTCCCAGTTCATTTCGCCGCCCTTTTGAGAAAGACTATCGCGCTGATTGCAAAAACTAAAGAGCGGACAGCACTGCTATTTAATTAATGCACACCGGATGCGGCTTTGGGCGCGTTGCAAACGCGCCTGCAAAGCGGGACAATGGCGCCAACAATTCACAGGGAGAAGATCATGGAAAGCACCGGACATTTCATTGGCGGCAAGCACGTCGCCGGAAAATCGGGTCGCACCGCCGATATCATGCAGCCGATGGACGGCAGCGTTCGCGGCAAGGTGGATCTGGCGTCGAAGGACGAACTCGCCGCGGCGGTCGAAAACGCCAAGGCGGCGCAGCCGGAATGGGCCGCGATGAATCCGCAGCGGCGGGTGCGCATCCTGATGAAGTTCATCGAACTCGTGCAGCGCGATTTCGACGAACTGGCGGAACTGCTTTCCCGCGAACACGGCAAGACGATACCCGACGCGCGCGGCGACATCCAGCGCGGACTCGACGTGATCGAGGTTTGCCTCGGCGCGCCGCATATGATGAAGGGTGAATACACGGACGGCGTCGGCCCCGGCATCGACACCTATTCGATGCGCCAGCCGCTCGGCGTCGTCGCCGGCATCACCCCTTTCAACTTTCCCGCCATGATCCCGCTCTGGAAGATCGGTCCGGCGCTGGCGGCCGGCAACGCCTTCATCCTCAAGCCTTCCGAACGCGACCCCGGCGTGCCGATGCGGATCGCCGAACTGTTCCTCGAGGCCGGTCTGCCGGCGGGCATCCTCAATGTCGTCAACGGCGACAAGGAGGTCGTGGACGCGATCCTCGACCATCCCGACATCAAGGCGGTGGGCTTCGTCGGCTCGACGCCGATCGCCGAGTACATCTACAGCCGCGCTTCCGCCAACGGCAAGCGCGCGCAATGCTTCGGCGGCGCCAAGAACCACATGATCATCATGCCTGACGCTGACATGGACCAGACCGTCGACGCCTTGATCGGCGCCGGCTACGGCTCTGCGGGCGAGCGCTGCATGGCGATCTCAGTCGCCGTCCCGGTCGGCGAGGATACCGCCAACCGTCTGATGGAAAAGCTGATTCCGCGCGTCGAAAGCCTCAAGGTCGGTCCCTCCACGGACGCCGGCGCCGATTTCGGACCGCTGGTGACCAGGCAGGCGCTCGACCGCGTCAAGAACTATGTCGATATCGGCGTCAAGGAAGGCGCCAAGCTCGTCGTCGACGGGCGCGGCTTCACCATGCAGGGCTACGAGAACGGTTACTATATGGGCGGCTGCCTGTTCGACAACGTCACCGCCGACATGCGCATCTACAAGGAAGAGATCTTTGGGCCGGTCCTGTCGGTCATTCGCGCCAGGAATTACGAAGACGCGTTGAAGCTGCCCAACGAACATGAATACGGCAACGGCGTCGCCATCTTCACGCGCGACGGCGACGCGGCCCGCGACTTCGCCAGCCGCGTTCAGGTCGGCATGATAGGCGTCAACGTGCCGATCCCCGTTCCGATCGCCTATTATACCTTCGGCGGCTGGAAGGGCTCCGCCTTCGGCGATTTGAATCAGCACGGTCCGGACGCGTTCCGCTTCTACACCAAGACCAAGACCATCACGTCACGCTGGCCGTCGGGCATCAAAGAGGGCGCCGACTTCTCCATTCCGACGATGAACTGACGCCCAAGGCGAATAGTATAGAGCGGTCGTCGCCCGTCAGGCAGCGGCCGCTTTTTCGTCGGCATCAGGCTCCGGTTCGCTGGTGTCGCCGCGTGGATCGAGATGCGCCGATTGCGGCGTCGCTGCGCGTTCGGCCGGCAATGTCTTGAAGGCTTCCCTGTCCTCGACCGGGATGGGAGCGCGGCGGCGGATGCGCAGCACGGTGTATCCGGCCAAGGCGGCATGCGGGAGCGCGGTCGCCAAAAACAGGCTTTCCGGCCGCATGAACGACATGAGGCCCGCGCCTAGCAAAGGCCCGATCGCCGTGCCGAACCCGTAAAGCAGAAGCAGCCCGCTGGAGACTTTGACGAAGTCCTGGGCGCTGGCGTGGTCGTTGGCGTGGGCGACCGCCAGCGAATAGAGGATATAGGCGAGAGCCCCGTAGCAGGCGGTCAGGACAAGGATTACGGTCCCGTTGCGTGGCTGAACGACAAAAATCACGACGCCGATGGCCGCCGCAGCCAGCGCCGCGGCGGCCATGACGAAGCGTCTGTCGATCCGGTCGGACAGCCGGCCCGCCGGAAGCTGCATCAGGGCTCCGGCGATGACGACCAGGCTCATCATGAAGGCGATTTCATACGTCGGAATGCCGATCCGCGCACCGAAGACCGCGCCCAGCGTACCCCAGGCGCCATTGGCGATGCCGATCAGCAGGCAGCCCACCAGCGCCACCGGCGAATTGGCGTAAAGCTTCTTCAGATCGAGCGACACTTCCTTCAGCGGCTGGGGCGTCGCCTGGGTCGAGATCGCGGTGGGGATCAGCGACAGGCAGAAGAAGATGCCGGTGACCATGAACAACGCCGCCGAATTCACGTCCCCGCCGGCGACGATCATCTGCCCGGCCATGATCGCGGCGTAAGTCACCATCATGTAGACGGCGAAGACCGTGCCGCGATTTTCGTTGGTGGCGCGCTCGTTCAGCCAGCTTTCGATGACCATGAACGAACCGGCCATTATGAAGCCGGTGAAGATGCGCAACACGATCCACGCATAGGCATTAATGTAGATGCCGGTCAGCAGCGCGACGATGGCGCCGATCGCGGCGAAAGTGCCGAAGGCCCGGACATGGCCGACATTGCGCACCAGCCGTGGCGCCATGAAGCAGCCGCCTACGAAACCGCTCGCCCAGGCCGTGCCGAGCAGTCCAAGCGCCACGGTGGAGAAACCCTCGGCCTGGCCGCGCAGCGGCAGCAGAAGGCTGAGCAGCCCCGAACCGAGGAGAAGAAAAGCGGTGCCGCGCAGGAGCGCGAATATGGGGCCGAGCGAGGCGATCATGGCGAATCCGGGAATGTTGCGCACCGCATGCGTCGAAAGATGTGTCCCTTTTGAGGCTGCCGCGCGTCTTGCAGCGACATGCGTGCTCTATCCTCGGCGGAAGAGGGCTTCGGCGGCCGTCTTGGTCGCGCCCTTGGCGGCCAATTCGGCCTCCAGACGCAGGATTTCATGCCTCAATTGCCCGATCCGCTCGGAAAGCTCGCCAACCGACAGAAGAGAAAGGTCCTGGCCGATCTCATGAACCCTGATTTTGCGCGGGGCTTCCTCGTCGAAGATGCTCATCCAACGTCCTTCCCTTGCTTTGCTTGTCCAGCCGGATCGACTACATAAAGGCCGACCTTAATGGCGGATGGGCTCCCGATGCAAACGCGGTGACGCGCCGTCGCCGCGACAATTCGAGGAGTTGAACACAAATGGCCAAAACCCTGCCCCCCAAGATGACCGCCATCGCCATCACCCAGCCTGGGGGTCCGCTGGTACTGAAGCCGGAAAAGCGGGATCTGCCGCAGCCGGGTCCCGGCCAGATACTGATCCGGGTGCGTGCCGCCGGCGTCAATCGGCCGGACGTGCTGCAGCGACAGGGGGCTTATCCGCCGCCGCCCGGCGCCTCCGACTTGCCCGGCCTCGAAGTGTCCGGAGAAGTGGCGGCCCTTGGGGAGGGCGCGGAACGCTGGCGGGTTGGCGATGAAGTCGTGGCGCTGACGGCGGGCGGCGGCTACGCCGAATATGTCGCCGTGCATGGCAGCAACGCCCTGCCCCTGCCCGCCGGCTTCACCTTCACCGAGGCGGCGGCGCTGCCGGAGACCTTCTTCACCGTCTGGCACAATGTCTTCCAACGTGGCGCACTGAAGGAGGGCGAGAATTTTCTCGTCCATGGCGGATCGTCGGGCATCGGCACGACGGCCATCCAGCTTGCGTCGGCCTTCGGCGCCCATGCCTTCGCTACCGCCGGCTCGGCGGACAAATGTGACGCCTGCCTGACGATCGGCGCCGACCGGGCCATCAACTACAAGGAGGAAGATTTCGTCGCGGTCGTGAAGGAGGCGACCGGCGGCAAAGGCGTCGACGTCATCCTCGACATGGTCGGCGGCGATTATGTCAACCGCAACTACGAGGCCGCCGCCGTCGATGGCCGCATCGTCCAGATCGCCTTCCTCAACGGACCCAAGGCAACCGCCGATTTTTCGAAGCTGATGGTCAAGCGGCTGACCCATACCGGCTCGACGCTGAGGCCGCGCCCGGTGGAATTCAAGGCGCATATCGCCGCCGAACTCGAGCGCAAGGTATGGCCACTGCTGGCGACCCGCCGCGTCGCACCGGTCATGGACATGATCTTCCCGCTGAAGGAAGCATGGCGGGCGCATGAGCGTATCGAGGATAGCCGGCATATCGGCAAGATCGTGCTCGATGTGGGGTAAGTCCGCTGTCGGCGAGAAAACATCGGAAGTTGGTGCGCTTTAACCCGCTGTCGCATTGCGAAAAGCAGCGAATACCTTTATATCCCCCGTGATTTCCCCACATGGTGGCTAAGCCCACCGCCCGCGCAAGGGACGCGGGCGAACGAGAGGATATTTTAGGAATGGCCAACCAACTTCTCATGCCCAAGGCGACGGCTGTCTGGCTCGTCGACAATACGGCGTTGACCTTCGAACAGATCGCCGAGTTCTGCAGGCTGCACCCCCTCGAGGTGCACGCCATTGCCGACGGCGAAGCCGCGCAGGGCATCAAGGGCACCGACCCGATCACCAACGGACAGCTCAGCCGCGAGGAAATCGCTGCCGGCGAAGCCGACCCGAACCACAAGCTCAAGCTGCTCGATCCGAAGGTCCGTGTGCCCGAATCGAAGCGCAAGGGGCCGCGCTATACGCCGCTTTCCAAGCGCCAGGATCGTCCCAACGCCATATTGTGGCTGGTTCGCAACCATCCGGAATTGAAGGACGCGCAGATCTCACGGCTCGTCGGCACCACCAAATCGACCATCGACCAGATCCGCGACCGCACGCACTGGAATTCGTCGAACCTGCAGCCGCTCGATCCGGTGACGCTCGGCCTGTGCTCGCAGATCGATCTCGATCTGGAAGTGCAGCGCGCTTCGCGCGGACAGCAGCCAGCGGCGCCGACGGGCGACACGCTGCTTCCAGCCGCGCTCACCGAGAAATTGTCGGCCGCCGACGAGAAGACGCCGGAGGACGAGAGGGAACTCGACGCCGATGCGGTCTTCGCGAAACTCTCGTCACTGAAATCGAAGACGCCGGAAGAAGGCGAGGAATAGGTTTGCCGCCGGCCCTCCCTCGATGCTCGCCTCGAAGGAGGGCCGACGCAATTAGGCTCTATCCGGTCTTGTCGGCCGGCGGCGAACGCTCCCACACCTCAACGGTGCGATAGAAGTCGGTAAGCGTCTTGCCGCGCTCCGGCCGGAAAGTCCGGCCGCACGGCGCCAGGCCGACGATGCGGTCGATTCGGAACGCGCGAAAGTCGTCGCGCATTTCGCACCAGGCGACCAGCGTCCACACCTTGCCCCAGAACCACAGGCCGAGCGGGCGCACATCCCGCGCTGTCTGCCGTCCGGCCTCGTCGCGGTAGTCGAACTTCATGACATCGCGCTTTTCCACCGCCCGCTCCAAGATGTCGATGGAAGCTCGGTCGATATCCGACACGACATAGTCGGGCGCGAAGATGCTGGTTTGGGCGATTCGCGATTTTTCACTCTCGGGCAGGACCGCGCCGATCTTGACCAGCGCTTCCTCCGCGGCTCGCGCCATCGAGGCTCCGCCGAAGGCCCGGACCATCCGGGCGCCGGCGACGAGGGCGACGATTTCATCCCGCGTGAACATCAGCGGAGGAAGGTCGAAGCCTTCGCGCATGATGTAGCCGACGCCGGCCTCGCCATCGATCGGCACGCCTGTCGATTGAAGGTCGGCGATGTCGCGGTAGATCGTGCGATCGGAAACTTCCAGCCGCTCGCCGAGCATGCGCGCCGTGACGAGCCGGCCTCCGCGCAGGTGCTGGACGATCTGGAACAGTCGGTCGGCGCGGCGCATGCGAAACCCATCGATCGGTTGGACGGTGTGGAGCGGTGGTGCGGGCGCTTTGCTTGCCACGTCCGCGCCACCAATCCTGACAGGATCATGGCATGAGGCTCCTGACAACAATATGTCAGGAGCCTGTTGGAATGGGCTGGCCGTTTCACGCTTTTCACCGCCGACCCCGCCGGCTCACCGCCACGTCCGCCGGCCGCCACGAACCTCCGGCCAGCCAATATCCTTGCGGACGTTGGCAGGCAGGGAATTCAGGATACGTTCCGTACGAATGTCGTCGCGCAGGGCGCGCAGGCCAGCAGTGTAGCGGGCAATCGCCGCGATGGGGCCAAAACTGAACGGGTTCATGGTCAAATCTCCTCTCGCTTCATCGAACGAGAGGATCATCGCATAGCCGTCCTGACAGCTTTCTGTCAGGAGTTGGTCAGCAGGAATTCTAGCCGTTCTTGATCGGCACCGTGTAGTTCAGCGGTAGCCGGCCGCCATCGGCGTAGATGGTCTGGCCGGTGATATAGCTGGAATCGTCCGAAGCAAGGAAGGCAGCGATCGAGGCGATTTCGGACGGATCTCCGATGCGCCCGAGCGGCGTGCGCATCATGATCCTGTCCATCGCCGCCGTGTCATTGGCCACCGCCTTCAGGATATCGGTCATGATGGAGCCGGGGCCGATGGCGTTCACCCGGATACCGTAGGAAGCCAGCGACAGCGCCATCACCTTGGTCAATTGGCTGACACCGCCCTTCGACACCGAATAGGGCACCTGGTTGGGGATGGCGAAGACGGCATTCACCGACGACATGTTGATGATCGTCCCGGCCGGGCCGCCATCCTTGACCCTTTGGGCCATGCGCCGCGCCACTGCCTGCCCCGACAGGAAGACGCCCTTCAGATTGACGCGGAGCACGCGGTCGAAGTCGGCTTCGTCGATGTCGAGAAAATCGGCGCCATGGACGATGCCGGCATTGCTGACCAGGATATCGATCTCGCCGAAAGCGGAAACGGCTTCATCGACCATCTTCCCGATTTCAGCAGCGCTGCCCACATCGGTCCTGACGAACCGCACAGCATTGTTCGAACCGAGCGCTTGCGCCGCCTTGCTCCCCTTGTCGGCATCGAAATCGGCGATGACGACCTTGGCGCCCTCCCTGAGGAAGCGTTCCGCGACCGCGTAGCCAATACCGCCCGCGCCGCCCGTTACGATCGCGATCTTGCCGTCGAGTGCCATGTCCGCTCCTGCCTTGCCGAATGCATTTGTTGGCACCCGCATAGGCCCGATCCTGCCGGGCGGTCAACCTCGCGGTTGGCTCAGATGCCGATGCCCCGATCGGCCAGCGCTGCCGTGATCTCGTCGAGGATGAGGGGGTCGTCGATCGTCGCCGGCATCGCCCACTCCTCCTTGTCGGCGATCTTCTGCATGGTGCCACGCAGGATCTTTCCGGAGCGCGTCTTGGGCAGGCGCTTGACGGCGACCACCACCTTGAACGCCGCGACCGGGCCGATACGTTCGCGCACCAGGCGGACAACCTCGCTTTCGATCGTGCCGGCATCTCGGGCGACGCCGGAATTAAGCACGATGAAGCCGCACGGAATTTGGCCCTTCATGGCATCGGCCACGCCAACCACGGCGCATTCGGCGACGTCGGGATGCTCGGCGACCACTTCCTCCATGGCGCCGGTCGAAAGGCGGTGGCCGGCGACGTTGATGATGTCGTCGGTGCGCGACATGATGAAGAGGTAGCCTTCACTGTCGATGAAGCCCGCGTCGGCGGTTTTGTAGTAGCCCGGGAACTCCCTCAGATAGGCGTCGCGGAAGCGCTGGTCGGCATGCCACAGCGTCGGCAGGCAGCCGGGAGGTAGCGGCAGCTTGATGACGACGTTGCCGAGCACGTCGGCCGCGACCGGATGGCCGGCATCGTCCAGGACACGCACGTCGTAGCCGGGCATCGCAACCCCCGGCGAGCCGTATTTCACCGGCAGGATGCCGAGGCCGACCGGGTTCTGCGAGACCGGATAGCCGGTTTCCGTCTGCCACCAATGATCGACCACCGGCACCCCGAGCTTCTGCTCGGCCCATTTGATCGTTTCGGGATCGGCCCGCTCGCCGGCGAGAAACAGCGTGCGGAATTTCGACAAATCATATCTACCGACGAATTCGCCCTGCGGATCCTCCTTCTTGATGGCGCGAAAGGCGGTCGGCGCGGTGAACATCGCCACCACCCCATGCTCGGAGATGATGCGCCAGAAGGTGCCGGCGTCTGGCGTACCGACCGGCTTGCCCTCGAAAAGAATGGACGTCGCGCCATGGAGGAGCGGCGCATAGGCGATATAGGAATGGCCGACGACCCAGCCGACGTCCGACGCCGCCCAGAACACCTCGCCCGGCTCGACGCCGAACTCGTTCCGCATGGTCCAGGCGAGCGCCACCATGTGCCCGCCATTGTCGCGCACCACACCCTTGGGCTGGCCCGTCGTGCCCGATGTGTAGAGCACGTAAAGCGGGTCGGTCGACGCGACGGTGACGCAGGGCACATCGCGGCCACGCGTTTTCGCGACGCTCTCGGCGTAGTCGATGTCGCGGCCCTCGATCAGGTCGCAAACCTCTTCCTCGCGCTGCAGGATAACGCAGGTGTCGGGCTTGTGCGCCGAAAGCTCGATGGCGCGGTCGAGGAGTGGCTTGTAGGCGACCACCCGCCCCGGCTCCAGACCGCAGGATGCCGAAATGATGAGTTTTGGCTTGGCGTCGTCGATGCGGGTCGCCAGTTCGTTCGCGGCGAAACCGCCGAACACGACCGAGTGGATGGCGCCGATACGGGCGCAGGCGAGCATCGCGAAGACCGCTTCGGGCACCATCGGCATGTAGATGATGACGCGATCGCCCTTCGCGACGCCATGATCCTGAAGCACGGCGGCAAGCGCCGAGACCTCGGTCTTCACATCGGCATAGGTGAAGGTCCTTTGCCGGCCGGTGATCGGACTGTCATAGATCAGCGCCGCCTGCTCGGCGCGGCCGCCATCGACATGCCGGTCGACGCAATTGTAGCAAGTGTTGCAGGTGGCGTCCGGATACCAGATGCCGTAAACCCCGGCGTCCTTGTCGAAGATCTTCGCCGGCGGCGACACCCAGTCGATGGCCCTGGCGGCGTCCGCCCAGAAGCCTTCCGGATCGCGTTTCCAGCCCTCGTAAACCTCATGATAGCGCGAAGCCATCCTCACCTCCCAAGCGATCATCCTGCGTCGTGGCGACGTTTGTCCCCCTCATAGCCAATCGGCGGCCACCGCGTCCATCTAACTATCGGTCAAGCCGGTAAGGAGCCGCCTCTTTGACAGCGCGGCTCGATCCGGGCATTGGGGAGCCATGATGGCCGCGTTGGTCAGGAATTCGCCGACGCCGGTTTCGCGAACTGGCCCACAAGCAGGAATTATATGTCAAAAGTCATCGCAATCGTCATCATCCTGATGATGGCGATCCAGATCATCAAGCCGATCGGCCTGCCGGGTCTCCGGCGCCGCAGCGATTTCTGGAAACTGGCCGTCGTCGCCTTCGCCATCTTCGCGCTCGACGTGCTGGTCAGCCACGGCCACTGACACGCGCCGATATTCCGGGCCGCAACGCGACCCGGAACCAGCCATCAAATCGTCTTGCCGAAGGCGACTGCCGTATCGGCCATGCGGTTGGAAAAACCCCATTCATTGTCGTACCACGACATCACGCGCACGAGATTGCCATCCATCACCTTGGTCTGATCGAAGGCGAAGGTCGATGAAGCCGGGTCGTGGTTGAGATCGGACGAGACCAGCGGTTCATGCGTATAGGCGAGAATGTGCTTCAGCCTGCCGTCCGCCGCCTTCTTCAGCGCGGCGTTGACCTCCTCGACCGTTGTTGTCTTCTTCGTCACGATTTTGAGGTCGATCACCGAGACATTGGGCGTCGGCACTCGGATGGCGACGCCGTCGAGCTTGCCCTTCAGCCCGGGCAGGACCAGCCCCACCGCCTTGGCCGCCCCGGTCGATGTCGGAATCATGGACAGCGCCGCGGCGCGGGCGCGATAAAGATCCTTGTGCATCGTATCGAGGGTCGGCTGGTCGCCGGTGTAGGAATGCACCGTCGTCATGAAGCCCTTCTCGATGCCGAACGCGTCATCGAGCACCATCGCGACCGGTGCGAGGCAGTTGGTCGTGCACGAGGCGTTGGAGATCACCTTGTGGTCCCCGGTGATCTTGTCGTCATTGACGCCGAAGACCACGGTCAGATCCGCGCCCTCGCCGGGAGCCGAGATGAGCACGCGCTTGGCGCCCGCTTCCAGATGCATCGCCGCCTTGTCGCGAGCCGTGAAAAGCCCGGTGCATTCGAGCGCGATGTCGACACCTTCCGCTTTCCACGGCAGTTCGGCCGGGTTGCGAACGGCGTGCACCTTCATCGGCCCGCGGCCGACGTCGATTGTGTCGCCCTTGACCTTTACCTCGCCGGGGAAGCGGCCATGCACGCTGTCATAGCGAACGAGATGCGCGTTGGTTTCCACCGGTCCCAGATCGTTGAGCGCGACCACTTCGATGTCGGTGCGGCCCGATTCGATGATGGCGCGCAGCACATTGCGGCCAATACGGCCAAATCCATTGATGGCTACTCTGACGGTCATTTTCTTCTCCTGGAGCCGGAAAATCGTTCGAGCGTCTCATAACGGCGTCAGCCGGAATAATCCAGATGCTCGCCACCCGGCGGACTTTTCCTCTAAAGCGCGGCGCGACCTCGCGCGCCGTTATTTTGGCGGACGCGCCGGCGATTTCTTCGGCGTTGCATCGGCGGCCTTGCCCTTGCCACCGCCGCCACCGAGACGTTCCACGACCGACTTGACCGCCGCATCGGCGGTGATGCCGAAATGCGGATAGAGATCCTCGATCTTGCCGCTGGCGCCAAATCCGTGCATGCCGATGAACAAGCCGTCCGTGCCGATGAAGCGATCCCAACCCATGCGGATCGCCGCCTCAATCGCCACCTTGACCGGCGCCTCGCCGATCGTCGCGTCCTGATAGGCTTCGCTCTGCTCTTCGAACAATTCGAAGGACGGCACCGAGACGACGCGCGTCTTGTGCCCCTTGGCCTCGAGCTTTTCGCGGGCGTCGAGTGCGATCTCCACCTCCGAACCGGTGGCGAAGATGGTCACTTCCGCCTCGCCGCTCGCGGCGGCAAGTTCATAGGCGCCCTTGGCGCATAGGTTCTCTGCGGTGTGCTCGGTCCTGACCGTCGGCAGATTCTGGCGGGTCAGCGCCAGCGTCGAGGAGTTCTTCTCCGATTCGAGCGCCAACTGCCAGCATTCGGCGGTCTCGACGGCGTCGGCGGGACGGTAGACGACATGGTTGGGAATGGCGCGCAACGCCGCGACCTGCTCGACCGGCTGGTGCGTCGGGCCGTCTTCGCCAAGCCCGATGGAATCATGGGTCATGACGAAAATATTGCGGATGCCCATCAGCGCTGACAGTCGGATCGCCGGGCGGCAATAATCGGAAAAGCACAGGAACGTGCCGCCATAGGGAATGATGCCGCCATGCAGCGAAAGGCCGTTCATGGCCGCGACCATGCCATGCTCGCGGATGCCGTAATGCACATAGCGCTGGCCGTAATCGTCGGCGGTTATGTTCTGCGTCTGGCTGGTCTTGGTGTTGTTGGAGCCTGTCAGATCGGCCGAGCCGCCGATGGTTTCAGGCACCACGCCATTGATGACTTCAAGCGCCATTTCGGAGGATTTGCGCGTGGCGACCTTGGGCTTGTCGGCCGACAGCTTCTTTTTGTAATCGGTGATGGCCTTGTCGAAGCCGGAGGGCAGCTTGCCCTTCACCCGCCGTTCGAATTCGGCCTTCTTGCCGCTATCCGCCAGCCGTTTCTCCCAGGCCTCGCGATCATCGACCGAGCGCTTGCCGGCCTCGCGCCATGCGTCGAGGATGTCGGAGGGTATGTCGAAGGGCTTGGCGTCCCAGCCGAAAAATTTGCGCGCGCCGGCTATTTCCTCCGCGCCCAGCGGCGAACCGTGCGCCTTGTTGGTGCCGGCCTTGGTCGGCGCGCCGAAGCCGATGGTCGTCTTGCAGGCAATCATGGTCGGCTTTTGCGAATGGTGCGCCGCCTCGATGGCATAGGCGATCGCTTCCGGATCGGTGCCGTCGATATGGCTGGCGTTCCAGCCCGACGCCTGGAAGCGGGCGACCTGGTCGGTGTTGTCGGCGAGCGACACCGGACCGTCGATCGAGATGTTGTTGTTGTCCCAGAAGACGATCAGCTTGTTGAGCTTAAGGTGTCCCGCAAGCGCGATCGCCTCCTGCGAAATGCCTTCCATAAGACAGCCGTCGCCGCACAGAACGTAGGTGAAATGGTTCACCAGATCGTCGCCGAAGGCAGCGTTCATGATGCGCTCGCCGAGCGCGAAGCCGACCGAATTGCCGACGCCCTGGCCGAGCGGACCCGTCGTTGTCTCGATGCCCTCGGCATGACCGTATTCCGGGTGTCCGGCGGTCTTGGAGCCGAGCTGCCGGAAATTCTCGATGTCCTTGATGGTCATGTCCTCATACCCGGTCAGGTAGAGAAGCGAATAAAGCAGCATGGAGCCGTGGCCCGCCGACAGAATAAACCGGTCCCGGTCGGGCCAATGCGGATTCTTGGGGTCGTATTTCAGGAACCTCGTAAACAGCACCGTCGCAATGTCGGCGCAGCCCATCGGCAGGCCGGGATGGCCGGAATTGGCTTTTTCGACGGCGTCCATGGACAGGAAGCGGATCGCGTTGGCCATCCGGTCGTGTTTTTCGCGTGAGGTCATGGGAATGCCTACTGGTTTGATGCGGCGAATGCAGGCTGCCGGAGCGCCTGAAATGGCTGGCGACATTTAGCAGGTGGCTTCGCCAAGTCAATAAATTGGGGCATTGGAAGCCTGCTGCAAGCCGTTTGCAGGTGATTCCGGGGGAAAGCCGCGCGGCTTTATTGACGCAACATTCATCCGCCGCCTAATCTTTTCGCCATAACATGTTCGCAATGCGCACGATTTGGTGCCCGGCGAGGCTTAGAGTGAAACCATGACAGCGGAAACCACGCTTAGAGAGGCGATCAGCCGTCTGGGCAAGGCGATCGAAACGCTTGAAGGAGCCGCCGCGGCCAGATTCGAACATGAACTGGAATTGGCCGAAGTAGAGGCCGAAGTTCAGCGCATGAACGCCGACCGCGCCAAACTGGCGCAGGAACTCGACAGTTCCGAGGCGCGCGCCGAGCGGCTGGAAGACGCCAACAAGGAAGTTTCGCGCAGGCTGGTGACGGCGATGGAGACGATCCGCGCCGTTCTCGACAGGTAGGAGGCCGATTTGGCTCAGGTTACGGTGACGATCGACGGCAAAGCCTATCGCATGGCCTGCGACGAGGGACAGGAGGAACATCTGACCGATCTTGCCGAGCGTTTCGACCGCTACGTCGCGCATTTGAAGGATTCCTTCGGTGAAATCGGCGACCAGCGGCTGACCGTGATGGCTGGAATTATGGTCATGGACGAGTTCGCCGAACTGCAAAAGCGCGTCAAGGGAATGGAAAGCGAGGTCGGCACGCTGCGCAAGACCCGCGACGACGCGCTGACCAAGGCGGACAAGAACGACGCCGCCCTTACCGGCGCCCTGACCAGCCTTGCCGAGCGCATGGAGGCGTTGGCCGGCAAACTGACCGGGCAGGCGGCATAAAGCATCGGACCCAAAAATGGGGCCGCTTTTCGGCTCCTGCCATGATGAAGCGCCCACTCACGCGTCCGGCGCGCCGAAACCTGCTTCCGACAGCGCCGCGGCGAGGGCGCGCGCCGAGGGCCTTTCTTCGGGATCGGCGAAGCCGGCATCGAGCATCGCGGCGAGGCTGTCATCGGCAAGCGATGAAAAGTCGGGGGTCGCTCCGGGATTGGCGCGCCGTGTATCAAGCACGGCCTCCGCCGTGCCCGAATAGAGCGGGCGGCTGTTTAGCAGCCGGTGCGCGATCGCGCAGAACGACCAGATGTCGGCGCTTGGCGCCGGCGCGGCGCCCAGCATCTGCTCGGGGGCCATCCAGGCCGGCGATCCGACGATCTCGCCTGTGTCGAGACTGTCGGTGCCACCGATCAGGCCGGCGACGCCAAGGTCGATCAGAACGGCGCGCTTGCCGCGGAACAGGATGTGGGAAGGTTTCAAATCGCGGTGAACAACGCCGCGCGCATGCAGATGCGCCAGCGTTTCGGCAATGTCCTTCAGCGCCGTAAAAGGCGCGATTCCCGCCGGCGCGTCGAGGAGCGAACGCTCCAGCCGCTCGAAGGCGATCCAGTCAATCCCGTAGTCTAGGACAGTGGCCAATCCCGCATGCCCCAGCATGCGGCCGAGACGCGCCTCGCGCTCGAGCCGCCGCCCGTCCAGCCCCGAGAGTCCCGACGGGTCGTGCGCCCGCTTGATAACCGCCGGCCTGCCGTCGTGGTCGATTGCGTCGAGGATGTCGAACGTTCTTCGGCTTTGCCGAAGCGTCTCGCCGGTGAAGCGGCCCGTCGGCATCGCCGCTCAGATCGCGCCGATACGCCGCCACATGGGGAGCGCCATTGTCAGAATCTCCGGCACGTCCTTCTCCAGCGCCGCTCTTGTCTCGGCCGGATCGTCGATCGTCTTTCCATCCTTGGCCAGACTGTCGCCCGCGCGCCGCAGCCGGTTCAGGCAATCCTCTACGACCGGCCCGGTCTCCGCTGGCACGCCGTCGGCCAGGGCCACATAGACCAGCATCTCGACAAGGCGCACGGTAATCGCCGATCCGATCGCAGCGCTAGCCAGAGAGATGTGCGCCTTCCCCTTGTCGGATGAAAGACGGATCTGGGCGGCATTGTAGCGCCGCACCCTTTCGCGTGCCGCTTCCGGGAGGTCCGCGTTCACGACGGGCATGGCCTGCTTCGAGCCGACAAGCATGCCGATGGCCTCGCGCGCTGTCGCGGTGGATGTCGCGGGATCGACCTTGGCGAAGATATCGGCAAGCGTCGGGGCGCCATCGGCGATCATCTTCAGCGCCGGCTCGTAGAATGCTTCTCCGAGCGCGGCCTCGCCAAGCGGCACCTTGATGTCGCGGGTCAACGCCGCTTGCTGGACGGTCGCGGTCAGCCGGATGTCGCGCAGCCTGCCCTCGAGACGCCGCTCAGGCATGCCGCGGGCGCCACGGACAAAGATATCGCGCCGGAACGTGCGTTCCATGAAGAAGTCGCGCATGGTTTCCTGAAGGCCAAGCGGCAGGCTGTCGACGAGTTCGCGTTGCTCTTTCGTGACGCAGATGTCGGGGTAATTGTCGAAAATATTGGCGGAGGCGGCGAAGGTCAGCCTTGCCTCGGCCAGCGCGGTGGCGACGTCCATCTGGTAGCAGGGCTGCCAATATTCGTTGAGATACTCATGCGCGACATAGGCGATGTCCTCCTTCCGGCACATCTCCTCCAGCCGATCGAGATGCTCCTTCGGCAGGACGCCCGCGCCGGCGTTGGCCATGCGTCGGGCCATCCCGAGCGCGGCGGCAACGCGCTCGTCGCTGCGTCCGTCCACCAGCGACGCCAGCGAGCGGATCACTCGTTGCACCGGGGCGATGCTGTTCCATCCGGGAAGGGCGTTGTAGGTGACGTAAACCATGCCTCCCGGTTCCAGATGGCTGTCAATGAAATCGACGATATGCCGCTGGTTCTGGGGGCTGATCCAGGACCAGACGCCATGCATGGCGATGTAGTGGAATCGCGGAAGTTCTCGCCCATGCGTTCCGGCCAGGCTGGCGAAGGTCCAGTCCTCCAAATGGAGATTGTCCAGGCGCGCCTGCTGCGCCAGATGGCGGCCACGCGCGATATGGGCCGGATTGAAGTCAATGCCCCAGACGTCCGCATCGGCCCGGGTGGCCGCGATCATCGCCACCGATTTGCCGGCGCCGCAGCCGAGTTCGCAATAGCGGAAGGGCGCGCCCGCCGCCATCGGCGGCTCGGTCGCACGCAGCATGCAGGCGATATCCAGATGCGCCGGCATCTGCTCGGCATACCATCCGTCGAGATATTCGATGTCGGAAATATATCCGTCCGTCCAGTTGCTCATCGATTCCTCCTAGCCGGCCGGCTGGAGCATGATACGGTCGGGTTGAATAGCATCTTGCCTTTATCTCTGTTTGAGCAGGACCTTTTCGGAAAAACGGTGCCCCACTCTTCCGGATCATGCTCAGCGCAGATGCGCGGGCGGTTCTATATCGACACTGGCTTGCCTTTTGCGCGGCCCGTCCGCATGCAGCCAGGTGTTCCATCCAAGCCGGTTCCCGGTTTCGGGATGGTCTTCCCTTTCGAGACGCAGCGAAGGAAGTTCGTCCGGCAGTAATTCGATCGAGAGCCGGAACGACATTTCCGGCCCGAGCGCGACGGCGGCGAGATCGCCGAAGCCGCGCGAGCCAGTGCCATCCGGCAGCAGCGCGCGGAAATCGGCGTAGCCGACCGGCCCGACGATAAGCCGGACGGTGGACTGCACGTCATGGATGCGTTCGCCAACCACCATGTCGTCGCCCAGCCGGCAGAAGGCCCCTTTCGGACGGCTCGAGGACGGCAGCCGGGTGCGGTCGCTTTCCGCGATCGGCAGCCAGCGCCCGTAAAACTGCTCGACGCGGATCGGAAGGTTAGTGGCGCCGCGCAGCAATTGCTCCACCGCCTGTGCGGAGCGCGCGGTGCGCGAAAGCAGCCCGCCATAATGCACGAGCATGTCGTCGTCGCTGGCCGTGCGACCCAGCATCGAAGGCAGCCCGAAGCCGATCACGGCTCTCAGCGAGGCGTCGATCGGATGCGGCAGTTCCAGGCGGGCGCTACGTTCCAGCTCAACCGTCAGGCGATGTTTCGCCCAGGCTTCGAAATAGAGCCCGCTCAGGCGGTTGTTGAACAGATCGAGGAAATCGCGCAGGCCCGGATTGCGTTCGCGGACGCTCAGATGGACAAGCTCGCTAAAAGCGTGGGGCAAGGCGCCGGACGTTCCCGTCAGTCCAAAAACGGTTTGGGTCAGCTCGATCGGATTGCTTCCCTTCGGTCGCCGGATCGAGAGGATTTCGGTCGCCGCGAAGCCGAGCGGCACTCCCGCGCGAATCCGCATCGTGGATCGCCTCCAATCGACGCCCCGCCCCGCCGACTCCGGGACGGGCAGGTCGGATGCGGCATTCTGCTCGGCCGAGATCAGTTCGACGATCCGCATGGCCTGGAAGAGTTCGTAGGCCTGGGGACGATCGAAGATGTCGGACTTCAGAGAAGTATGCGGTCGCCGCCGCGCGCGGGCCATGTTTTCAGAACTCCGGTTTGCCCCTTGATCCTCGCGGTCAGGCGGGCGAAGGAATTGATGCTGGCGTACATGCCAAAGAAGCGCTCCAGGACGCTGGCCGCTAGATAGATACCGTTGCCGGAGAAATATGCCTCATCGAAGGTGGCCGTCACGTCGATGCCCCGGCAGAAGGCCGTGGCGCCCGTCACAAGCAGCCGCGCCGTTCCCGGCCGCGAGGACAGTCCGACGATGCCGTCGAGGAGAGAGCGCGTCTCGTCCGAATCGCGGATGTCGTAGAGGAGAAGGATTTCCTTGAGGACATCGAGTCCGCCATCGGCGACGATGGACAGATGGTTGAGAGAAAGATGCGAAATGAGCCGCCATCTCGCACCTTCTCCGTAGTTGGGACGGGCAACGGGAGTGGGAGCCGTTATCAGCCGCATGGCTTCAATTCCGGTCGCCGGCTCCACCAGCCGCAGCTCCGGTCGCCCTCCGCCGAAGGGCAGCCGTTCGGGGAGATTCCCGTTGAAGCAAAGCGTGTCGACGGAAAGCACCGTATCGGCCGGGGTCGAAGGGCTGAAATCGGAATCGAAGATCGAGAGCGCTATGCGTTCCGACGCGGCCGCGTCTGCTCCGGGGCGGCGATTGGCCATCCACCAGGCAGAGCGCGCGCCGCGTCCATCGTGGCTGCGCCGCGCATGGGTGGTTCCATAGACAGGCAGGAGGTCGCGGGCGTTGCCGTCACCGTCGGAGGCGACGACCTTTTCGATGGAGTAGATCTCCAGCGCTCCCGACCGGCGATTATCCGGCTCGACCGTATATTCCGCCGTCGTATGATCGAGAGCGATCGGCTCGGCCGCCTGCGGGAAGAGGTTCACAACCGGCGTACAGTTGAGAGCGAAAGCGGACGCCGTGACGGTCCGTTCGATATTGGCGCGCGACCGCCTGAGATAGACGAAGACGTCGAGCGTGCGGCCTTTGTTGATAAGCCGCCTGCGATCCGGGAAGGCCAGGTCGACGAACAGGAATTTTTCCGGAAAGGCGAAATATTCCGTCAGCAGCCGATAGGCGGCGTGAGACGTATCGGGGTAGGGCAGCATACCCTCATTGCCGTCGAAGCCTCCCGGCTTGAAAGCCGTGCCCTCGACGATCACCGGTTCGGGATCGTTGGCGCCGGCGGCGAAGGCGACCGCCACGACATCGTTGAGCAGCATCTCGTAGAGAGGATAGACGAGTTGCGGCTGGCCGCGCAGGAAGAAACGCAGCGACGCCGGCGAAACGTCCGAGAAGCCGCCATCGGCAAGCGACGTTTCGAGCGTGAGTTCGAAGGCAGTTCGAGGCGTCCGCCGCCGTCTCGAATTCGGGCGCCCGGAGGGGCCGGCCCGACAGCGCCGCGCCCGCGACGCGGACGGGATGCATCGTCACGTCGAAAGCCGTGGAGAAGCGGCAGCTCTCTCCACCAACCGGCTCCGTGTCGACGAGTGTGCCGCGCCGGATCGTGGCTGCCTCGGCAACCTCCGCGGCAGGCTCCATCTGCAGGATCGCCATGGACGGAAATGGCCGTGCATAGTGTGGATAGAGGACCTCCAGCATGGCGTTTGCGAGTTCGGTGAAGTCATCGTCGAGACGCTGGCGGATGCGCGCCGTCAGAAAGGCGAAGGATTCGATCAGGCGGCCGACATGCGGATCCTCGACCGCGTCCTCCGACAGCCGGAGCCGGCTCGCGATACGCGGGTTCTCGGCGGCGAACTGCGCGGCGGCGCGGCGGATATTCAGGAGTTCGCGGTTGTAGTGGCCAAGGATATCGTCGGTCATTTCTCCGCCACCTCTTTCCCGGTCAGTTGCGGACAATCGAAACCACGCGGCAGATCGCCCTTGATCAAGGCCCGCGCCGAAGGAGTCGCGAATTGCAATTTCACCCACCGCTTGCCGATGTTGAAACGAAGGGTCGCAGCGCCGGGCTCCTTGTTGCCGGCGTCCGCCGCCTGGCCGGCGTCAAGCAGATGGAACAAGGCCCATGGCCCCTGCCACAGAACGATGTTCTTCTGGCCGGTAATTTCCGGCGTCACCGACAAGGCAACCTCGCTATCCTTCGGCGGCGTCGGCCATGCGACCGAAGAGGGCGGCGCGGCAGGTCCGTGGTCGTAGAGATCCGTCTGGCCGTTATGCTCGAACTGGGCCGCGTTGGCGGCGCCGTCCAGCCCCATCAGCGCGACGGCGAAATTGACCCCGGCCTTGCCGGAGGCATCAAAATAGGCGGCGGATATGGCCGAGGCGCGCTCGAACGACGAAAGCACCGCGTCGTCTAGGCCAAGTCCGATCGTGCCGCCGCTACGCCATTTCCACGGGCTCGCCGTGGTGTCGATGAAGGGCTTCAGATAGCCGTCGCGGAACGACGCGATAGCCCCCTTCGGACCGAAGATCGCGGCGAAATCCTCAGGCGAGACATCGAGTTTACTCTTCGCATCGAACGGATAGTGGCCGGAGACAGCGGCGCGGCATGCGGGCAGGACCGTGGAACTCCAGATATCGGCCAAGCGCATGCGCGCCCCTGCTCCGGTCACCGCGGCCATGCGGAAGACGACGCGCTGGAAGAAAGGCCGAAGCTGGTCGGGCAGCTTCTTGGTCATTTCGTCGATCTGGTCGAGCGTGTCCTGTGGCTTGTTGCCGAGTTTCAAAATGTCGCCGCCGGTGGCGATCAGGTTCAAGTCGCTGTAGAGCGGCTTCATGGCGTCGAGAACGACATCGAGCGGGGCGGGAGCAGCGGGTTTGCTCTTGTCCGCCGGTGCACCGCCGCCTCCGACAGCGGCGGCCAATTGGGCGAAATGCTCGGTGACGCGGCTTTCGACATTGGCGACCTTGCGCGGCGTGGCCGGATAGAGCGGTACGCGGCTGGCCAACTCGCTCGCGGCCATGAGGCGACCGACCCCGAGCGCGTCGCCCGCCAGATTGGTCTGCTCGGCAACGCCCTTCAGAACCTCGTCGACCGGCGATGGCGCGCCGATCAGGATGGATAGCAGCTTGGCGGCCTGGCCTGCATCCGTGGTCGGCGCGATGGTCAAATCGGCGAGAAGGCTGTCCCATTCGCGGTTGTAGCCGACGGCATAGAGTTCGAGCATGCCTTCGCGGATGCGCCCCGCCTGCTGGCGGATGTCGAGCTTGTTCCCGTTGTGGCCCATCACCCACAAATCGTCGGCGATGGCGTTGGCGATCTCCTGCGAATGCGGCATCATCCACGACCGGTACCCGTCGATCGTGTAGAGGCCGGGGATGCCGTTCCACAGGCTCGTGCCACTGACCCGGGAAAGCGCCTGCGGTCCTTCGGTCCCCATATGGTCGACGGGCCGCCATGGCGGCAGCGCGGCGACGTCCGGCCGGTTTTCCATCATGTCGTAGCCCAGCTTGGCCAGCCCGGCGTCGCCGATGCGTCCCCTGGCGCGGTCGACCAGCGCCATGTCGATCGGCTGCTTGCTCAGATCGACCGAGGCGAGCGCCACCAGATGGGCGCGCATGCGCGCTGTCTGGTCGCCGTCGTCCGGCGCCATGGCAGCGGCGAAGCCGGGCGCGACGCCGGCGGCGACGGCGGGATCGACCGGCCGGACACCGCCGAGCATCAGATAGTATTTCAGGAGCCGGAAGCGGTTGACGACATCGGGCGCCGGCGCATCGAGAGCCGCATGGGCATAGGAAAGGACGTAGGGCAGGAACAGATTCCTGAGGCCGAGGTCATAGGTCTTTTCGGCCGATGCCGTCGCAGGCGCGCTCGAATAGAGCCCGAGCGTCAGCCAGTCGGGCTTCTCCTTCCCGAGCGCCGCCAGATTGTCGAGCGCCGTCGTCGCCTTTGCGAAATCGGGCGTCGCCTCGCCCTTGGCGTCGATCTGGGCAAGCGAGGCGCGCGCCGTCTCGATCTTCTCGGAAAGGCGAGCCGTATAGGCGCGCCCGTCGCTGAAACTCAGCCACCACAGCACCGCGCACGCGACGACAACCAGCACCACGAGGAGATTGAGGGAAATCGACCGCACGCGCCTGGCGGCGGCGGCGCTGCGCGAGAAGCCCGCCATGGAGGCTTCGGCAAGCACGGTCTGCTGCAGGCCGCGCAGGAAAAAGGGCCGGGAGTGGAGCGCGGCGCGCCGGTCGCGAAGGGTCACAGCGTCCGGCCGGAAGGCGAAGACCGGCGCCATCGGACCCTGCAACGCGTCGCGGGATTGCCCCGTCTGCAAGGCGCTGGCGAAGAAGACGCCCCGCAGCGGCGGCGCAGCGCCAAAGCGGCTCGGCGCGACTATCTGATCGACCAGCGGCGTCAGGCGTGACTTCAGGAGCGCGAGCTGGCTCGGGAATTCGAAGATCCTGAGACGCAACCTTTCGTCGGTCTCCTCCTGCAGTCGGCGAAGCTGCTGGCCGGTGAGCCGGTCCAGCATGTCGTCGAAGGCCGTCGAAAAACGTTCGGAAGGCGTGGCGACGCCGGCCGCCTCGTTGGGCGACCATACCGGGAAGCCGAGCCGCGCGTCGCGCTCGTCCATATTCAGCGAATCGAAAAATTCCTCGAAGCCGACAAGAAGGTCGAGCTTGGTGAGGACGAGATAGACCGGCGAGCGAGCGCGCAGCTGGTCGGCGGCCTCGTCGAGGCGCTTGCGCAGCAATGTTCCGAGCGCCTCGGCCGCGTCCGGGGGGGTTGCCGCCAGCGCGCCGGCATCGAGCGTCACGATGATGCCGCTCAGGGGCTGGGTCGGTCGCCACCGGCGAATATAGGTCAGCATGCGCCGCCACACCGTCTTCTGCGCATCATCGGACTGCTGGAGATAGGGGCTGGCAAGTTCCATGAACACGCCGTGCTCGGAAAGGACGAGATCGGCGGGCGGGCCTTCGGCGGGTGGAACGCCCTCGTCGGCGATCGACAGGCCGGCGTTGCGAAGCAGCGTCGTCTTGCCGCTGCCTCGGGCTCCGATCACCAGATAACGCGGCGGCGAAGCGCGGCGTCCAAGCGGATGCAGCCATCGCGTTTCGCCGAGCGCCCGACGGGCGCGCCGCGCATTCTCGGCGAAGAGAGCGAATTGCGCGTTGGCCGTCGCCTGCTCGCGCTGCGCCGCCGACTTCCTTTCGCTTTGCTCGCGCCGTTCAGCGTCCTCCGCGTCATCGCCACCCGGGCCACGGCTGCCGCGCATCAGAAGCGCGGCGATGCCCCAGGCAATGGCGATGACGAGCAGGATGGCGAGGCGCACCGAAGCCGGCGCCAGCGGCCGCATCTCGCCGACCGCCAGCAGGGGTCCCACGAAGAAGAAGAAAAGCGCCAGGAGCACCGCCACGATCGTCACGATGCCGAACGGCCGAAGGGCGCGCTCGAACGCGGCGCCGATCATGCCCCCCATTTTCACGACAGGCTTTCCTTGTAGGCGACGATGTGGCGCGCGGCATCGATATAGCGCGCGCCGGCGGTCATGCCGCCCGCCGCCTTGATGGCAGCCAGCCCGTTCTTGACGAAACTGGCGCGCAATTCCTCCGGAATGGTCCGGGCCGAGTTCTGCAGCCAGCCACGCAGTTCCGCATCGTCAGCGGTCGCGGGCTGGCCGGCGAGATGGATCAGCGCCTGCAATGTCGCCGTATCCGTATCCATGTCGACGAGCTGGTTTTCCAGAAGGGCCGACAGATGCGGCGCGAGCGCGTTACGCAACATCGTTTGCCGGGCGCGGGCAAGGGCGTCCTTCAGCTTCGGCCTCGCCGAAAATCCGGGCAGGGAGAAGCGTTCGTCTGGCGCCGCCTCGATCCGCCGGTCGAGATCGTCAAGCTTCTTCAGATCGTCGAGCACTACGGTCGTCTTGCCGGTCTGCGAAGGACTGGCGATCGGCGCGACCGTGGCCGCGGCGGCGGAGGCCTGCCTCGGCCAGTCGATCTGGCGGTCATGGATGCCGCTCATGAAGACCAGGAAGCCGACCGACAAGGCCACGATGCAGGCCGCCGCCAGCCATTGCAGACCCAGGCGCAGGCGATAAGGCGATTCCTTCAGCGCCAGTCCGGCCTCCTGGACGACGCCCTTGCGCAGCGCCCCGGCGACGAAGAAGCCGTGCTCCTCCTCGTCCATTCCCAGATCCGGCGGCACGGTGCCCGAACGCGGCATGGCGAAGCGCAACGACATCTCCGGCAGAAGCGGGTCTATGGCCAGCGCTTCCTGCCGCGCGCTTGTCAGGAACACGCCGCGCAGGGCGGCCCCCTTCCATTCCGACCGGCTTTCGGGAAGCAGCGCCTCGATCATCGGCCGGACCGTGTCGGGTATGGTCGCGATCTGCGCGCCGAAGCTCTCGATGCGGCCGGATCGGACCGGATCGCCTTCCCGCGACAGCCACTCGATCAGGCGCAGCCGGAGCGCCGCCAGAATGCCGCGAAAGCCATCGGTGATGGCCTCGGCGCCGGCTTCCCCGCTCAGCGGATTGGCCAGACCCGCGAAAGGCATTCCAAAGCCCCAGGCCTGCTGCCGCTCCTGCGGCTCGTGGCGGTCGAAGAACTCGCGAAATCCCGGAACGAGATCGATCTTCGACAGCATCAGATAAACGGGATAGCGGCGGCGCGCCCGCCTTTCGATCTCGCGGATGGATTCCGTCGTCGCCTGGGTCAGCGTCTCATATTCGATGCTGTCGGTCAGCGCCAGATCGGCCGGCGCCAGCACCAGAAGGATGCCGTTCAGCGGCAGATTAGGGCGGACCGCCGACAAGAGCGCGGCAAGATCGATGACCGTCTCGTGCCCGGCGCCGAGTTGCGCCTCGACGAAGATGGCCTTGTCGCCCACCCACCAGACCGAATTGCCGATGCGGACGCCGTTGCCGAGATCGAAGCCGGAGCGTTTGAGGATGCTCGACTTGCCGGAGCCGCCGGGACCCAGAACGACGAAGAGAGGCACGCGATAGCGGCTGCGATATCCGCGCAGCCCACGGCTTTTGAAAAGCGCCAAAACGGCGCGCTTGCGGTCGCGGACCGCCATCGCCCGTCCGGTGTCGCCGCGCGCCTCGCGCCGCCGCGCCGACCAGGCGAGCATGACCGGCAGGAAGCCCCAGACGACCAGCGGGACGAGGCCGACGGCGAAATGGAGATCAGGCGGCGTCATTCGAGCATCGCGCCATATCAGCCAACTGGCCGCGAGAGCCACCACCAGCCCGAGCACGGTGACGATGTTTGCCCGCACCGACATCTCAGTTGACCGCCTCCGCATCGATCAGGAACTCGACCCGCCGGTTCCTTTCGCGGCCCTCGGCGGTCGAATTGGAGGCGATCGGATCGTTCGATCCGCGACCGACGGTGGTGACGCGCGAGGGATCGTCGAGTCCTTTCTTCAGGACTTCGGCGGCGGAATTGGCGCGGGCCTTCGAGATGGCCATGTTGTCGCCGAGCTTGCTGCCGTAGGGCACGGCGACGTTGTCGGTGTTGCCCGAGACGATAATCGGACCCTTCTCATGGTTGAGCGCGGCGGCA
Source organism: uncultured Alphaproteobacteria bacterium (assembly GCA_963752795.1). Lineage (GTDB taxonomy): Bacteria > Pseudomonadota > Alphaproteobacteria > Rhizobiales > Rhizobiaceae > Mesorhizobium_L. The sequence continues at coordinate 344,578 of CAVVZH010000001.1, read as the reverse complement.
ATGCGGCCGACGAGCGGGTCACTCGACGAGGCGAGATCGACGCCACCTGAGGGGAAGGACGCGTTCAGCATGCGGATGCCGATCTTGTCGCCCTCTTTCGCAAGTTCGACGCGTTTGGCAGCGATGTCGTCGGCGAGGAAACCCTGAAGGCGTTCCATCTGCGTCTGCGTCTTGGGCTTCACCGGCTCGGGGATGTTGGGAATTGCCGGCGCCTTGACGATAACGGGAACCGCGGGCGCCAGCGCATCGATCTGCTGGACGGCCTGGTCGACCCGCTGGCGCAGGTCCAAGCTCGACAGCGCCCACAGGATGGAGGCGAGAAGCAACGCCACGATGGCGATGATCCATGCGCCACGGGCCGATTTCGGCGCGACATGCGGTGCGGCGATCGGCTCCCAGGGCGGCGACAGTTCGCGATCGTAGGGGCCGCGAACGCGGCGGATGATGCGGTAGAGCTCATGGCGCAGGCGGCTCAGCCGTCCCTGGCCGCCTTCCATGACGCGGTACTTGCCGGAAAAGCCGACCGAGAGGCAGATCGCCATGAATTCGAGGCCGTCGATATTCTCGTCGGGCTGCCGTCGCATCTGGCCGAGCAACTCATAGAAGCGCTCGCCGCCCCAGGTCTCGTTGTAAAGCGAACTGACGAGACTGCGGCCGGCCCACACGGCCTGGCCGCCCCATTCGGTATTGAGGATGATGTCGTCGAGGGTCGCTGCGATCGCATAGCGCGTCATGCGCACCAGTCGGGGCGGAACGTCGCGCGCCATGGCCGCCGTCTCGAACTGTTTGATCTCGGCCAGGATACGCTGGCGGAAGCGCTCGACATCTTCGGGCGGGGCGCTCTCGTTCAGCCTCCCCGCCAGCCACAGGAGAGGCGCGGCGGCACTGACGAGCGGATTGACGGCGGCGAGATCGAAGGCCTTCTCGATCGCCGCCTCCTTGCCGGATTTCATGTAGGAATTGGCGCCGAAATCATCGGAAAAGCCGTCATCGCTTCCGGCAAGATCGTCGAAATTTTCGGAGCGACGGCCACGGGGAGCGGCCATGCCCGGGCCGAAAACTTCATCGGCGTGATCATCGAAGCCGTCGTCGGAGAACAGGCTTTCACTACTTGGGCGCGACGTCCGCCGTGCCTGAGGCAGGGGCCGCCGGATCGTATCGTCGGCATCGGGTGGATCGAAGAACGGATCGGTCATCGGGCTCCTCCCATCAATCCTTGACGGCCCACAGTTCAAGGTCGATGCCGGGGAAATCCCCGGCAACATGGATCGCCAGCGCGCTGGAGGAAGCGATCTGCTTCCAGACAGGGCTTGTCCTGTCGAGTTCGAAATAGGCCTTGCCCGTGTGATACGGGATCTGCCGCGGCGCCGATGTCAGGCCGCGCAGGCGGATGCCCGGCAGGGCGGCGTTGACCAGTTCGCGGATCTGTTCGACCGGCCCGATCTTGGCCTGGCCGACAAGCCGCTTCGCCAGCGTTTCGGCCGGCATGTCGGCCCGCGCGACGAGAATGAGCGTATATTTCGAATAGATCGACCGGTCGGGCGCCTCGGCGACGCGGATGCCATAGCGGTGCTGGACAAGCGGGATGGTTAGCGCGCCGCGATCGAGGACGGCGCTGAGCGCCTGCCTCAGCGAGGTCATCACGGGCGCGAAAGTCGCCTGCAAATCGTCATGGTCGTAGGCGGGGAACGTCGCCGGCCGGTGATTGGCGCGCGCGAAGGTCGCCAGTTCGCCGGCGAGCGAGACCATGTTGACGTAGACGGTTTCCGGATGAACCATGGACGCCGTCGAGAGATGCGCGAAGACGGGTTGCCAGCGGTTGACCCCTTGCAGCATCAGCGTGTCCGACAGTTCGCCGGAGGTGCCTTCGCTGCCGGCGGTCAGCCGCGAGCCGATAGCCTCGCCGCGATGGTTGAGCAGCCCGACGATCTCGGTGACATATCCGCTCACCACCTGCGATACCCGCATGTCGAGCAGCGGCGGAACGAAAGTCTCGTCGAGGATGATGGTCTTGTCGGAACGAACCTCGCCGATGCGGGCGACGCCGAGGCCAAGCAGGCCGCCGCGCTCGCTGCCCTGCGAGGCGCAGCGAATACGGAGTTTGCCTATGGTGATGGTCGAAGCGGTCTCCTCCGCCGCGGCCGAATTGACGACGGTAAAATCATGCGCGATGTAGCGCGTGACCGCATCGGCCCCGCCATGGGCCACCTCCATCCCGCCGGGACGGCTCGACGGCAGGGTCAGGTAGATGATCTGGTTGCGCGCGCTTTCGTCGAGATCAAGCGGCCGCATGGCCTCCTCGTCGACGTCGTCCGGCCATTCGAACGGCGTGCCGTCCGGAAAGATGCCGGAGGCGCGTTCGACCGCGAACTTCCCGATCGAAAGAAGGTCGCGGTTGAGCTTCAATTCGGACAGGCCCCAGCCATAGCCGCGAAGTCCGTGGAAGAGATGGCGGGCCATCCCTTCCAGGTGGCGCGCTTCCTGCTGGAAGTGCTGGGCCCGGATGAACATTCCCTCGGACCAGATCACCTTGCTGTCGACAGGCATGAATCGCCTCTTCCCCGTTGTCTTTTCCCGGCCCGACCGTATGTCAGTCCTGCGGACCGAGCTTCACCGAAAGCGAATCCAGCTCCGCCTTCAATTTCAGCGTCTTTTCGCCCTGCAAAGGCACCATCGCACGCCACTTCGCGTCTTGAAAGTCGCGGAATCCGACAACCACCGCGATCAGAACGGTTCCCTCCGCCATGGGCGCCTTGACATGAGCGACGCTGCCCGGCTGGACGATGAGTTCCGCCTTGCCGAGCATCGTCGGACCCAGCGTCTTGGCGTCGCTCTCCCATAATTGCCGGAAGCTGGCGTTTGCAAAAGCGGTGTCGCCGGACAGGAGATATACGCGCACCACCGCAGGGGAAGGCTGCCCGTCCGGCTGCGGGTTGACCAGGGGCGACGCGGTGACCAGGAAATCGAGGCCCGCGTTCTGTGGTGCGGGCTTGATCTCGATTTCCTTTGCCGGCGGCTTCTTCTTGCCGAGGATACCGCACGAAGCGAGCGCCAACGCCAGAAAGACGATCATCAACAGCCGGAGAATGCGCACCATACCAAACACCTACCCATACCGTCGCCGTCTCAATACGGCCTACGCGTTCTCCGGATATCTTTCTCGCAGATACGACCGAAGCCGGTCGTGGAAAGCCCGCCATTCCTTATCGCCGATGACGGCCCCCGCCGCGTCTATTCCCTGGGCGAGCGTGGCGACGTCGAGGCCCGGGAAGGACCCGACGAGAGTGATGACGATGGCGTCGGGTAATGGCCCGGCTGCCGCCGGCCTGCCCTCGCCTGCATCCGGCGGCGCTTCCTTCCACCAGTCTTCGGCGATCGCCCCGCCAACCAACGGACTGCCGCCGGCCAGGGGTGGCGGGCTTGCCGCTGGATTCGCGGCGGCCGATGCCTCCATTTCGCCGAACGGCCCGTCCGACAAAAGCACGGCCTCCGCTGCCTTCTCTTCGATCCTTACCGCGATGACGATGCTTCCCATACGGACGAGGTCGCCATGCGCGAGCTTGCGGGTTGTCTCACGGCCGATGGGTTTCTCGTTGAGGAAGGCGCCGTTCGTCGAGATGTCGGTGATGGTGAACCCGTCAGGCGTCGCGTCGATGCGGCAATGTTTCTTCGAAACGATCCGGGTCGGATCTGGGATGGTCCAGGTGGCGTCACCCGCGCGCCCGATCGTCATCGAGCCTTCCTCCAATACGCGTTCAAACCCCGGCTCGGCCCCTGGGCCCGCCGAAGTCGAAGACGTCTGCAAGGAAAGCGTCAGTTTCAAAGGGAGCCCCCTTCCACCCTTCACACGTGACTTTCAGGCACGGGTCCGTGGCTCAGCCGCGCCGCGCGGCAACCCCGTAAGTGTGATAGTGCATGCAGGCCCGTTCGTGAAGGCGAACGTGCCATGGAATCTCGATTGTGCACGGTTTGCGACGCAGGCGTCCGGCGGCCAATGGTCCATCCGTCAACAGATGGTCGAGGATCGTTTCGCCGGACCCCCGGTGCGGGCCGCGTTGCGAATGCCCGCCGATCCAGTTCTCGACCGGCGTGACTGCGGCGCTCCAGTCAAAAGGCACCGTCAGCACCACCTCTCCGCACCCGGCGAGAATACGGTCCATTTCCAGGAGGCCGTCGCGGGGGCTGCCCAGGCAGTCGAGCACGTTCATGCCGACGATCAGCGCGAAGGTTTCGTCGCCGAACGGGAGGGAGAGGGCGTCGCAAATCCAGATATCCGCTCTTCCCGCCGGTGATGGCGGGACACTGAAGCGACGCCGGTCGTAGGTCAGGCCGATCCGCCGGCGGCCGTAATCGACCTTCCCGCCAACCACCGCACGGCGCGCCGTGCGCGCCAGTGAGGCTCCTAGATCGATACCGACAACGGGGCGCTCATGGCGTTTTGCGATTTCGTGGACGGTGCGCCCGGCGCCGCAGCCGATATCGAGGATAGGACCTGGCGGCAGATCGTCCCCGGCCATGGCCAGCGCGGCGTCGAGCGCCCGGGCAATCGCGCCCGGATGTGCGCCGTCATCGTTCTCGGGTTCCTCGGGGTCGAATTCGCCCCAATGGTCCCAGACATAGGAGGACAAATGCTGACGCGCTGAATCGAACATGCTCCCGGGGCCGCTGGCGTCGCCGATCAGGCTCTCCACCGCCGGCGTCAGATCGGTGCGGGCAAGCAGGTAGTACAGATTGTCCTGCAGGTAGCGGCGGACGTCCGGCACCAGGATTGGCAATCCGTCGATCACGGGATATTCCGCGCCGCAGGCGTCGCAGCCGAGGATTCCGGAGACGATGTCGTCTCCATGCTGTTCTTCGACGATCGATAGCCGCAACGCCATGGCCTCTTGCCGTTGCGCACGGCAATTCGGACAGATCGGCCGAAGCGACTTGAAATGCCCGATAAACATGCTTCTTCCCGACCCTGCCCCTGAACGCTACCGCTGTCTGGACACGCTAGGTCATGGGCTCCTGAATGTGAAGGAAATGGCGCCTGAAATGGCAACGCCATGAAAGGAGACGCGCGCAGGCGGAAACATATCCCGGCCGAGCGGTCCTGCACAGCAGATCGGCGGCCATTTCCGCGTCCGACCCCGCTCTATCCGCCGATGATGACCGTCGGACAGCCCGGCGGCAGGATCTTGCCCGTGGGACTGGGAATGGGGGCCACGCAACTCGGATGAATGGTGGGGTCGTTCACCCGCGCGGCCGGCATCTTGCCGATCAGGACTGTCGCGGATCCTTTGACGATGTTGCCCGGCCCGCCGGGAACGCAGGCCGCCAGCAGGCAGGGCTGCGACGTGTCCATCATCCGCGCCGCAGGCATCTTGCCGACCAGCACCGTCGGTTCGCCCTTGACGATCGTCAACGGCATGGCCGGGTGCGGCGAAGGTGTCGGCACGGGCGCGGCCGGATGGATCGGCGCATGACAATGCGGCGCATCCTGAAGAATGATGTCGCCGATGCGCGCCGCATTCATGTGCCGCCTCCCCGCTGCTTACGAACCGCCAATCTTCTTTGACAGGCGCAATATATTCCAGTTTGCCTCGCGGCGGTAGGTGATCTCATCGGCAATATTGCGGACAAAGTGCATTCCAAGGCCTCCGACATCACGCTCGCCGAGTTCGCCCTCGAGGTTCGGCGGCGGAATGTCGAGCGGATTGAAGGCGATGCCGTCGTCGCGCACCTCGATCGAAAACCGTTTTCCCGAAAAATCGAGTTTGACATCGATCCGGTGGCGGGCACCGTCGCGGAAGGCGTAACTGACGAGATTTGTCAGTATCTCGTCCAATGCGAGATCGAAGCCGGCGAAGGCGCGCTCGTCGATGCCGTTCAACGCGCGGAACTTCTCCATACGCTCTATCGCCTCGGCGATCCGGCCGTTTTCGTTGGTGATCGAGATCGTCTCCGTGGCGGAACCGCTGGATCGCCGGCCCGGGCCCTTGTACCGGATCAATCCGAACGCCGCGCCCGGCAGGAGGCCGGCGCCGGCCGCTTCGACGATTTCGGCGGCGGAAAGGCCGGCCCTTACTCCCGGCATCCTCTCCCGGGCCGCCGTCTCCCGGGCCATCGGGCCCGCGACGATCCACAAATCCGCGCCGGAACCAAGGATCGTTCGGTCGCCGCCATCCCCGCCGATGACGCCGCCGCTGCCCAGGGACGCGGTCCTGACCAGGCCGGATTCCAGGTCGAGGACGGCGACCGCCGCTGCCGTTTCCACGCCGACGTGACGCCGGCAGGAGGCCAATGCCATGCGTGGGACGGGAGATTCTTCCAGAGCGGCGCGCAGGAGATGTTTGAGCGACGCGGCTTCCAATGCGCCAGAGACGCCACCGGACGGCAGGCTGGCGACGCAGAAGCAGACCGTATCACCGTCCCGCCACCAGCTATCGTAGAAGCTGACGCGCCCGATCGAGCCATGCCGCGTCGCGGCAAATTCGACCTCCCGCCGGAACGGGAAGGCCTGCGGCAGTAGACCCGCGTTAATCGAGCGGGCGAGCGCATCCTCCGTCGGCGCGTCAGACATACGGTTCCCCCGCCTCATTCAGTCCGCAGCGGCAATTGCCTCGGACCGGCCTTTTGTGCCAATTACCACTTACTGCGGTTTGCGCGTCAACCCGTACCTGACACCATTGCGCGAGACAGCAGCGAGGTTGAAATCGAATGGAGATCACCGAGAGCCGCCGCGGAAGCTTTCTGATCGTTTCGCCCATCGGTCGAATGGACAGCGCCACGTCCTCGCAGTTCGACAGGCATATGAGCGCCGTCATCGACAGGGGCGACATCACGATCGTCGTCGACATGGCGGGGCTCGAATATATCAGCAGCACCGGCCTTTCCGTGTTCCTGTCGTCGGCGAAGAAAATTCGTCGCAATGACGGGCGCTTGGCCTTGGCGGGACTCAACAGCCGTATAAGGCTCGCCTTCGAAATGAGCGGCTTCTTGCGGTTGTTTCCGGTCTATCCCAGCGTCGACGCGGCATTGGCGGGCTGAGACCGTTCTGCCCGCCGGCCTTTCCCGCTGGCGCTATCTTGCGTCGGCGGAAAACGCGTTTGCGCTTTGGCGGCGATTCTCATAGAGTTGGTCGCGGCAATTGTTTCGAAAAGACATCTAATCGGCACTGCTCCCCGGGGAGGGCAGAAGCGGCGCGGATTGACGGGGGGCCTCCTTGATCTACGAATCGTCCCGCATTGCGGCATGGTCGATGCCCTTCCTCCAAGACTGTCACCGAAGATGAGACGGATCGCCCGACCCGTCATCCGACCCTCTAACTGGGTGGCCGCGGCCTGGCCCGCCCTGCTGGCCGCCGCGCTTGCCTCGTCCGCCGGCATGCTGGCGACGGGGAGCGCGGCAGCACAGTCGGCGATAGCGGATCCCAACGTTCCGCCACAGGCGGGGCATGGAAGCATCTCCGGGATCAACGCGCGGCGCGGCGTGCTGTTTACGCAAATGATGGCGCAACCGGCCAACATTGAATTGGCGTTCGAGTATGCGACGCTATCGTCGGAGGCAGGCGATATTGAAGGCGCGATCTCGACGCTCGAACGGATGCTTATTTTCGCGCCGGATCTGGCGCGGCTGAAGCTGGAACTCGGGGCGCTCTATTTCAGGCTCGGCTCCTACGAGACGGCGCGCGGCTATTTCGACGGCGTGCTGCAACTCACCGAAGTACCCCCGGATGTAAGGGATCAGGCAAGTCTCTATTTGGGGGCAATCGGCGAAAAAACGGAAACGAGCAGCTTCCACGGAAGCGTCGCCATGGGCGTGCGCTACCAGACCAACGCCAATGACGGATTGAGCAACGGTTCGTTCTTTCTTCCAGGCTACCCCTACCCGTACTATGTCGATCCGGCCATCCGATCTAAAGCCGACAGCAATGCCTTCGTTACCGGACAGTTCCACTATCACTATATGCTGCCGAGCCAGGGCGATGCGTTCGATGTCAACCTTTTGACTTACGGCTCCTTCTATTCCGACCTGCACCGAAACAACACGCTGCTCGCCGAGCTTACCTTCGGCCCCGATTTCAGTCTCGGCCGGTTTGGCATCCCGAACGCCGATCTTTCCATCTACGGTATTCTCGGCGGCGTTGCGCTGGACGGCGCGACCTATCAGCGTTCGATCGGCGCGGGAGCCAAGCTCGGCGAGGTGTTCGACGCCAAGAATCGGGGAGAACTCCGGTTCGAATACCGGTATCTCGACTATGACGATTCCGATTTGCGCCCGAGTGCGGCCGATCGCAGCGGCAACCGATACGACACATCGGCCTATTTCCAGCATTCCTTCAATGATCGGTTTTCCGTGTTTGGACTGCTCAACGCCGCGCGTCAGTTCGCGGACGCCGATTACCGAAGCTTTTGGGAGGCCGGCGCCTCTGTGGGGTTCAACTACGCCTTCGATTCGCCGCTCGCGAGCCTGCTGCCGGGCCGCTGGACCGCTACGGTTTCGGGTGGCATGCTGCGGCGCAGGTTCGATGAGGCCGATCCGGCTGCGTTCACTAGCGCGAAGGAACGCGACACCGAAAAATTCATCTATGGCGGCCTGACCGTGCCCTTCGCCGATAAATGGGCAATGCAGACGGGGGTCAGCTACCGCGATTTCGATTCGAACTACGGCCTCTATTCCTTCCATGGCGTGGGGGTATCGGTCGCCATCGCGAGGAGTTTCTGATGCGCTCGTCCATCGCACTGCTCTTCGCCGCGGTCGGCGTTTTTTCGGTCGCCGCGATGCCGGCCGTCGCGCAGGAAGTGGGCGTCACGGCGGCCGTCAATCCAGCGGCAAGGGGTACGCCTCCCAGTAGCAAGCCGCGAACGCTCTCTATCGGCGAAAAGGTCGTCCACAACGAACGCATCGATACCGATGCGGGCGGGCTGCTCCAAATTCTTCTTGTCGACGGCACGAGCTTTACGGTCGGTCCGAATTCTCAATTGACGATCGATTCCTTTGTCTACAATCCCGACAGGGGCACGGCCAAGATTACTGCTTCGCTTGGCAAGGGCGTCTTCCGCTTCATTGGCGGCAAAACGTCAAAGACACCGGGAGGCGTCGGACTCAATACGCCGGTTGGGACGGTCGGCATACGTGGCGGCATCGCCAATCTCGTCTTCGACCCCCCACCCGGCATTCCCCCGCACATCGACCTCATTTACGGCAATTCAATTCAGCTCTGGCGCCACGGACAAAAGGCGGCCCGTCTTTACGCAAACGGCTACTCGATCTTCTTCGGCTCCGACGGCGAGCCGCATGTGCGGCGCACGCCGAAGGAGTGGCTCAAGGTGCTGCAGGGGATGATTGGCGGCAGGAGCGGCCAGCACGGCGGGGCCAACCGTTTGCCCACTAACGCGCTCGTTCAGCAAAGCACACTGCCGCAATCGAACTCCAACGCCGGATTGATGCCTTCCCTCGGCGGCTTCCCGGCGCCGGGTACACCGCCCGACGAATCGATCCAGCAGCAGGGCAGCGGAGATTACAATCGGACTAGGACATTCGAGTTCTGCTCATATTATACTTGCGACTGATTTCGCAAGTGGAAGCGGTGGGTTCAAAGGGTAGGGAAGCTATCCCATATCCGCCCGACTTAGACTGGCTGATCCAGATGACTTAGGAGAAATTGGGGGGCGGGAAGATAATGCAAAATCGCCCGCTACCTTCGATACAGGTGTCGCGCTGTTTGTTGTCCGCGCTGCAATCGGGCGTCTAGCTTTGTCAAAGCGGCGCGATAAAACATCCGCCGGAGCGGAACGGCGCAAGGCCCTGATCGTCTGGGGCGTCGGCCTGGCCGTTCTCGTTCTCACAATCGGCGCGGTCATTTCGAGCCCCGCTGCATCCGGCCATCTCAGCGAACTGGTGTTCGACAGCTACCAGCGCCTGAAACCGCGCCAGCAAACGCAGGCGCCGATCGTTGTCGTCGACATCGACGAGGCTTCGCTCGCCACGATCGGGCAGTGGCCATGGCCGCGCACGACACTCGCCGAGCTGGTCGACCGTCTCGGCCAGATGGGCGCGGCGGCGGTCGGTTTCGACATGGTGTTTCCCGAGCCCGACCGGACATCGCCGTCACGCGCCATCGCCGCGCTCCGGAGCCGCGGCGCGCGGATCGAATTGCCGGCTGGCGACACACAACTGGACAATGACGCGGCGCTGGCCGCGTCCTTCTCGCGCAACAGCGTCGTGGCGGGCATTGCCATCAGCAACGAAAACAGGAACGCCTTGCCGCCGCCGAAAGCCGGCTTCGCGTTCGGCGGCGAAAACCCGAAGGACTATCTTCCCGCCTTCAGCGGCGGCGTCGCCAACCTTCCCGAGTTGAGCCAGGCGGCCAAGGGCATCGGGTTCTTCTCGTTTCCGTTGAGCGGCGATGGCGTGGTCCGGTCGCTGCCGCTGCTGGCGCGGGCGGGCGGTAACATTTACCCGGCGCTCTCGATCGAAACTTTGAGGGTCGCGCAGAATGCCGGCAGCTTCATCATCCGCAGCACCGGCGCCAGCGGCGAAGCCAATACCGGGCGTCCGGCGATGACCGCTCTCAAGGACGGCGACTTCACCATGCCGACCGGTCCGGACGGATCGTTCCGCATCTATTATTCCGGCTTGCCGCGAATGCGGACCATCCCGGCCGCCGACATTCTCGACCAGGCCAAAGCAAGGGGCCTCCAAGAGCAGATCGCCGGCCATATCGTGCTTGTCGGCACCAGCGCGGTCGGCCTTCGCGACCTGGTCGCCACGCCTTTTCACGAGGCGATGCCCGGGGTGAGAGTGCATGCGGAAATCATCGACCAGATCCTTGGGCAAAGTTTCCTGACGCGGCCGGACTGGACGCGCGGGGCGGAGATTTCGCTCGCTGTCCTCCTTGGGCTTATTCTGCTTCTCGTCGAATGGCGTTTCGGCGCGGTGGTCAACGGCGTCGCCGCCTTGATAGGCATCGCCATCACGATCGCACTGTCGTGGGCCGCCTTCAGCTACTGGCGCCTGCTGGTCGACCCGATCCTGCCCGCCATTACCGTCGCCCTTGTCTTCGCGGTGACGACCCCGGTTCTCTTGCTTCTGGCCAATCGCGAAAGGCGCTTCATCCAGTCCGCCTTCGGCCGCTATCTGTCGCCGACGCTGGTCGGACGGCTCGCCGACAACCCGCATGAACTCAAGCTTGGCGGCGAGGTACGCGACCTGACCGTGCTTTTTTCCGACATTCGTGGCTTTACGTCGCTTTCGGAAAAGCTCGACCCGTCCGAACTGACAAGTCTGCTCAACGGCTTCCTGACGCCGGCCACCGACGTGCTGCTCAAGGCGGAGGCGACGATCGACAAATATATCGGCGATGCGATTATGGCGTTCTGGAACGCGCCGCTCGACATCCCCGACCATCGCCGGAAAGGCTGCCTGGCCGCACTCGCCATGCGCGAATCCTTGCTGCAACTCAACCGCACGCGCGGAATGGATCTCAGGATCGGAATAGGCCTGCATTCGGGCAATTGCTGCGTCGGCAATCTCGGCTCCGCACAGCGTTTCAGCTATTCGGCGATCGGCGACAGCGTCAATCTTGCCTCGCGCATCGAGGGCCTCACCAAGCAGTATGGCGTCGATATCCTGGTCACGGAGCAGACGCGCGCCGCCGCACCCGACCTGGCCTTCCTCGAAGCCGACCGCGTCAAGGTGGTCGGGCGCGAGCATCCGATCAGGATCTTCGCGCTGCTCGGCGATGCCGAACATGCCGAAAGCAAGGCATTTCGCGACTTTCGGCAAGCGCACCAGATTTTGCTCGACGCCTATCAGGGCGGCGATATGGCGGGCGCATCGGAGGCGTTGATGACCGTTTCAGCCCTGGCGCCAGAATCCATGAACGGCCTCTACCGGGTCTATGCCGACCGTCTCTCCATATTCGCCGAGGCGCCGCCGCCGCCGGACTGGGACGGCGTCTTCGTGGCCGAAACCAAGTGACGGCTTACGCATTGCGGCTTGGCCGGCCGCCGACTATCGTCATTCGGTACCGAAGGGGGCTACCGTGAATGATTCCGCCGTGCTTCTGCTGCTCTTGCTGCAAATGAAGCATTTTGTTTTCGATTTCATCCTGCAGACTCCCTATCAGTTGAAGAACAAGGGAATTTACGGCCACCCGGGCGGCATCCTGCATTCCGGTCTCCACGCCGTAGGGACGGGATTTGTCCTTCTCGTCATGGCGACGCCGCCCGGAATGCTGGCCGCTATCGTCGTCGGCGAATTCCTGGTGCATTACCACATCGACTGGGGCAAGGAGCAGATCATGCGCCGCGCCGGCGGGACGCAGAACGCGTTCTTCTGGCGCATGATCGGCCTCGACCAGTTGCTGCATCAACTGACCTATCTGGCGATCGCGGCGATCCTGTACGTCTGAGAGAAATCCGTAAACGAATAGCTGAGTCAATTCGTCTACACTGCCTGGGGAACCTCTAGCGAACGGAATGGGGCAAGGAATATGTCCACGGATCTGGCGCCGGTCACCGCGCGCAACCAGCGAATGATGTTTCCGTTGACGATCGTTATCGTCGTTCTTCTGTTGCTCGGTCTGCCACTGGCTCTTTGGCTTGATCTGCGCAGCCTCTCCGAGCAGGTCCTCCGCCAGCAAGCCAATGATCTCAGCCATGCAACAAACGACGTACGCGATTTCTATGCAAACGATGTCGTCGCCCGAATCCAGGCGGCGCGAGGCGGCCCGATAACCGTCACCGACAAGTTCCACGACGTGGCTGGCGGAGTGCCGATCCCGGCGACATTCTCCATCGAACTCGGACATCTCATCAGCAGCCGGGACGGCACCATGCAATACAGGTTCGTCTCCGATTATCCCTTCGCCGGGCGCGGGCAGGGTGAGCTGGACAGTTTCGAAAAATCGGCCTTGGCGACGTTTCGCGAGAAAAAGGCCGCAAAGCTCGAGAAAGTGTCGGGCTCGATTTTCGACCGCACCGTGCAGATGGCGACGCCCATCATCATGGCGCAGGGTTGCGTCAGTTGCCACAACGCCGATCCCGACAGCCCCAAGCGCGACTGGAAGGTCGGCGATGTCGGAGGGATTCAGTCCATATCAGTGCGTCAGGCGATCAATTCGAACGTCTTCGCGTTCAAATACTATCCTGCTTTATATGCTGGCGGCGGCTCTTCTTGGCGGCTTCTTCATCTGGATGGAGAAGCGGCGATCGAACCTGATCAACGCGCTGAATCAGAAGCTCGAAAGCGCCAACGAATTTCTCGCCGGAATTTCGCAGAAGATATCGAAATACCTCTCGCCCCAGATCTATAAAAGCATCTTCAGTGGCAAGAAGGACGTAAAAATCGCCACCGAGCGCAAGAAGCTGACCATCTTCTTCTCCGACATCAAGGATTTCACGGCGACCGCCGAACGCATGCAGCCGGAGGAACTCACCGGACTGCTCAATGAATATCTCACCGAGATGTCGAATATCGCACTGGCGCATGGCGGCACGGTCGACAAATTCATTGGCGACGCACTCCTGGTATTCTTTGGCGACCCGGAAACGAAGGGGGCGGAGGAGGATGCGAAAGCCTGTCTGCTGATGGCCACGGACATGCAACGCAAGCTGGTCCAGCTCGACGATCGGTGGCGAACACGCGGCATCGAAACGCCGTTCCGCGCGCGGATGGGGATCAACACCGGCTATTGCAATGTCGGCAATTTCGGCAGTTCCCAGCGCATGGACTATACGATCATAGGCGCCGAGGCGAACCTCGCCGCACGGCTGCAATCCATCAGCGAGCCTGGCAAGATCGTTCTCAGTTACGAGACATATGCCCTTGTTTCCAACCTGGTCCGCGCCCGGCCGCTCGATCCCATCTCGATGAAGGGCATCAGCCGGGACGTCATCCCCTACATCGTCGATGAAGTAACCGCCGATGCCTCGAGCCGGCCGAAGGTGATCAGCGAGCGGACGAAGGGACTGAACCTGTTCCTCGATCTGGAGGTACTGGATGAAGGCGCCGTGGAATACACCCGACAGGCGCTGGAGGAAGCCTTGTCGGCGTTGGATGAAAACTCGGCCAAGGAAATGTCGACCTGACCGCCGCCGCGCCGCCACTGCGGAAATAAAGGCGTCGGCTGAAGAATTATCTGTGCTTTTCGCTTTTCTGGAATAGCTTCGCTTGAATATCGCGGACATTCCGAGGCCGCACAGCACGCGACCGTTTCCGAAAGCTTCATGGATCGTTCCTCCTCCCAGACCCGCGCGGAACGCTACGCCGCCTTCCGCCATCAGGCCTATCTGCGCTTCTGGGCCGCCCGCCTGCTGACCACTTTCTCCACGCAGATCGTCTCCGTGGCGGTTGGCTGGCAAATGTACGACCTGACGCGCGATCCGTTCGATCTGGGACTTGTCGGCATTGTCCAGTTCATGCCTTCGCTTCTGCTTTTCCTGGTAACCGGCGTCGCGGCTGACCGTTTCGGCCGGCGGCTCATCATGGGGCTCGCCGCGCTGCTCGAAGCGATTTGCGCACTGGCGCTGCTTGCGCTGACGCTGGGCGGCGTTGAAACGGCGTCCGGAATATTCGCCGTGCTGGCCGTCTTCGGCGTAGCGCGCGCGTTTTTCTCGCCGGCGTCCTCTTCACTCGTGGCCAATCTCGTGCCGCCCGAGGATTTCGCCAATGCCGTCGCCTGGAACTCTTCCGCCTGGCAGGTCGCCACGATTGGCGGGCCGACCGCCGGCGGTCTGCTTTACGGCGTCTCGCCGGTGGCCGCCTTCGCCAGCGCCGCGATCCTCATGGCGGCCGGCGGGATGCTGGCCTTTTCCATTCCCAGGCCGGCGCAGCAGAGCGGCAGGGAAAAGCCCTCGCTGGAAATGCTTTTCGCGGGCTTCCGCTACATCTGGAGCGAGAAGATCGTGCTCGGCGCCATCTCGCTCGATCTTTTCGCCGTGCTTCTGGGCGGAGCGGTGGCGCTGCTGCCCGTCTATGCGCGCGATATTCTCGACCTCGGACCCTGGGGTCTCGGCCTGCTGCGTTCCGCGCCCGGGGTCGGCTCCCTTCTGGTGGCGGTCTGGCTCGCCGGCCATCCGGTGCGCGACCGCGCCGGCGTCATCATGTTCGTCTGCGTCGCCCTGTTCGGACTGTTCACGGTGGCCTTCGGCGTTTCCACGATCGTCTGGCTCTCCATCCTGGCGCTTGCCCTGATCGGCGCGGCCGACATGATCAGCGTCTATGTGCGCGAAACGCTGATCCAGCTCTGGACGCCCGACAGGCTGCGCGGCCGCGTCAATGCGGTCAACATGGTGTTTGTCGGCGCCTCCAACGAAGTCGGTGAATTCCGCGCCGGCACGATGGCCGCCTTCATCGGCACGGTGCCGGCGGTCGTGGTCGGCGGCGTCGGAGCCGTGGCGGTCGCCGGTCTGTGGGCATGGCTGTTCCCGGCTTTGCGCAAGGTTCGCCATCTCGACGGCGCGCCGGAAAAACTGGGCCGGTAGTCGCTCGACGGAAATCCTGATCCGGAAATTGGCCATGCATCCCGCATCACGATCCGCTCCCGATGCCCCGAATAAATCTGCTCCATCAGCCGTTCGGCTTATGGTGGAGGCGCAGCGATAGTGCCATAGTCCCGCATCCGACGAGAGGCTCGGCAAGAGGGGTGAATTGGCATGCTTCGTGTTCGTGTATCAGCTCTTATCGCGTTTCTCCTTGTCCTTTCGGGATCGGCAGCCTGGGCCAGGATAGAGCCCTACCCGCCCAGCTTTCATACCCGCGATATTTCGACCAATGGCACGACGCTGCATGTGCGCGTCGGCGGCAAGGGACCGGCGGTGGTTCTGTTGCACGGCTTTGGCGATACGGGCGACATGTGGTCGCCGGTCGCGGCGATACTGGCCAGGGATCACACGGTGATCGTGCCGGATTTGCGCGGCATGGGCCTCTCCGCGCATCCCGATGCCGGCTACACCAAGAAGAACGAGGCCGTCGATATCGCCGGCGTGATGGACGCCTTGAAGATCGATAAGGCCGATCTCGTCTCCCACGACATCGGCAACATGGTCGGCTACGCGCTGGCGGCGCAATATCCCGACCGCATCACTAAATGGGTGGTGATCGACGCGCCGTTGCCCGGCATCGGGCAAATCTGGCAGGACCAGCTTTCCAATCCCAAGACCTGGCATTTCAATTTCTACGGCCCGGACGAAGAGCGCCTGGTCGCGGGGCGCGAGCGCATCTTCCTCGACCGCTTCTACAATGAATTGTCCGCCCACCCCGAGCGCATCGACGAGCAGACGCGCCGACATTATGCCACGCTCTATGGCAAGCCGCATGGAATGCACGACGCCTTCGAGCAGTTCAAGGCGTTCCCGCAGGACGGCGTCGACAACCGCGCCATGCTCGCAAAGGGCAAGCTGACGATGCCGATCCTGGCACTCGGCGCGGAGAAATCCTACGGGCTCCAGATGAAGGACGACCTCGATCAGGTCGCGATGAACGTCAAAGGCGGCGTCGTGCCGGATTCCGGCCACTGGATCATGGAGGAAAATCCGAAAGCGACGACCGGTCTCATCGTTGACTTCATAACGAAGTGAAACAGTCCTCCCACCCCGACAATCCTTCAAGGAGAATGTTGCATGAGTTTTATCACCACATCCGATGGCGTGGATATCTTCTACAAGGATTGGGGATCCGGTCAGCCGATCGTCTTCAGCCACGGATGGCCGCTGTCGTCCGACGACTGGGACGCGCAGATGATGTTCTTCCTCAATCACGGCTACAGGGTCATCGCCCATGACCGTCGCGGCCATGGGCGCTCTTCACAGGTCGCCGACGGCCACGACATGGACCATTATGCCGCCGATCTCGCCGCCGTCACCAAGCATCTCGACCTCAAGGACGCCATTCATGTGGGCCACTCCACCGGCGGCGGCGAGGTGGTGCATTATGCTGCGCGGCATCAGGACCGCGTCGCCAAATGCGCGCTGATCAGTGCTGTGCCGCCGATCATGGTCAAGACGGATGCCAATCCGGGCGGCTTGCCGAAGGAGGTGTTCGACGGTTTCCAGGCCCAGCTTGCCGCCAATCGGGCGCAATTCTATCTCGACCTGCCCACGGGACCGTTTTACGGTTTCAACCGGCCTGGAGCGAAGGTAATCGAAGGCGCTATCCGCAACTGGTGGCGTCAGGGGATGATGGGCGGTATCAAGGCCCATTATGACGGCATCGTCGCGTTTTCGCAGACCGATTTCACTGATGACCTGAAAAAGGTCACTGTGCCGGTTCTGGTCATGCACAGCGAGGACGACCAGATCGTGCCCTATGCCGATTCCGGTCCGCTGTCGGCGAAGCTTTTGAAAAACGGCACGCTAAAGACCTACAAGGATTTCCCGCACGGCATGCCGACGACCCAGGCCGAAACGATCAACGCCGATCTTTTGACTTTCTTCAAATCCTGATATGGAATTTGCCGGCTAACGAGTAGGAAATTGCGCTAATCGCGGTGTCGCGCATCTCGGCGCGATGCCGCTTCAACCGGCGGGCTTTGATGTTTTTCGTCAGTTGATCCGGCGATCGGTTTCGATATCGAAGAAATGCGCCGATTGAGGCGTGAAGCGCATGGGGATCGTCTCGCCGGGGCGGACGGACGCAAGCCCGTCCAGCCGGGCGACGATGGCCTTGTCGCCCAACGTTCCGTGGATGATCGTTTCGGACCCCTGCGGTTCGACGATATCGGCGAAAAGGCGTATCTGCGCGTTGGCGTCGCCGCATGGCAGCAGATGCTCGGGACGCACGCCGAACCGGACACGCTCGGGGACATTGGTCGCCAGCGGCAGGTCGATAGGTTCGCAGCCATCGATTTCAATGCCTTTCGTCCCGATGCGGGCTTCCAGAAGATTCATCGGCGGCGATCCGATGAAGGCGGCCACAAACGATGTTGCCGGACGCATGTAGATGTCGAGCGGCGCACCCTCCTGTTCGATGACCCCCTTGTTCATCACGACGAGCCGGTCGCCGAGCGTCATGGCCTCGACCTGGTCATGCGTGACGTAGATGCTGGTCGCGGCGAGATCGCGATGCAGCCTCTTGATCTCCGTGCGCATGGCGACGCGAAGCTTGGCGTCAAGATTGGAAAGCGGCTCGTCGAACAGGAACACCGCCGGCTCGCGTACGATGGCGCGTCCCATGGCGACGCGTTGGCGCTGTCCGCCCGAAAGCTGACGCGGCCTGCGGTCGAGAAGGTCGGCGATCTGCAAGATCTCCGCCGTCCTGCCGACGCGCTCACGGATTTCCTTTTTGGGCACGCGCCGCACGGAGAGGCCGAAGCCGATATTCTCGGCGACGGTCAGATGCGGATAAAGCGCGTAGTTCTGAAAGACCATGGCGATGTTCCGGTCACCGGGGTCGAGATCGGCCACGTTGCGGGCGCCGATCGTGATTTCTCCGGAATCGAGTTGCTCCAGGCCGGCAAGCGATCGAAGCAGGGTTGATTTCCCGCAGCCGGAAGGCCCGACGATCACCATGAACGACCCGTCGGAGATGGAAGTCGTTATGCCGCGCAGCACCGGCGTCGCTCCGAAGCGCTTGTTCAATTCCCGTAATCTTACATCCGCCATCGCTTCCAACTGTTCCAGCCGCGTTGATTTACGGTGTTTAGGCCGCGTCGATGACAGCGCGATGAAGACTTATCCACTGTCACCGGCCCGTCATCCAAACAACATCGGACTGTCATTCCCCGCCGCTATCAAGCCCGGCAACAGGGCAGCGGAACATGACCGATATCGCGATGGCGGGGCTCGACATCTCCGCCACCACCTTTTCAGGCAACCGGAGCGACCGCGCCAGGAAGATGCGCCTGGCGGCGCTCCTGCTCGCGCCGTCGCTTGTGTTCCTCGCGCTTTTTACCTACTGGCCGGTTGCGCAGGTTGCCCTGCAGTCGCTGACTGTCGAGAGCTTCGGCGGAGCCTCCCATGCGGGCTTCGACAATTTTAGCCGACTTTTCGCCGATCCCGGTTTTGCCAGGGCCGCCGTCAACAACATCCTCTATGCCGCCGGCACCGTCGGACCGAGCGTCATGCTCGCGCTGCTTTTCGCCGTCGGTTTATCCGAATCCACTCGATTCTCGTCCCTTCTGCGCACGATCTTCGTCTTCCCGGTCCTTATTCCGCTTGTGGCAGCCGCCGCGCTCTTCAGCTTCGTGTTTCAGCCGCGTTTCGGGCTGCTCGATCACTATCTGGCCTATCTGGGGATGGGCGCTACCAACTGGATCGGCAATCCCGACATCGCGCTCTATTCGCTGATGGGCATCACGGTATGGAAGAACGCCGGCTACTACATGCTGTTCTTCCTGGCGGGTCTGCAGGCGATTCCCGGCGACCTCCACGAAGCCGCGCGGGTCGAGGGCGCCAGCGCGTTCCAGCGCTTCTGGCGCATCACCTTGCCGCTGCTCAGGCCGACTTTCGCATTCGTCATCGTGATAGCGCTGGTTCAGGTGCTCACCAATGTCGACCATGTGGTGCTGTTGACGTCCGGGGGGCCGAGCAACTCAACCAACCTCCTGCTGTTTTATATCTATCAGCAGGCACACGAGAACTACGACATCGGGCTTGCCGCCGCCGCGACCGTCGTCACCGTCTCCGCGCTCCTCGCCATCTCCGTCGTCTCGCTGCGCACGCTCGAGCACGGCATCCATTACGAGGGCTGAGCGGATGAGCGGAGCCTCGAAGGACCTACGCTCGGCCCCTTATACCGCCACCATCCTGCTGGCGGCGTCGGCGGCGATATGGATCATGCCTTTCGCCTGGATGCTGGTGGCGTCCCTGCGCCCCGATACGGGCGGGGGTAGCGACCTCGCCTCGCTGTGGCCGCCGGCGCATCCGAGCCTTGTCAATTTCATCGGCGCGTGGACATCGGGGCATTTCCCGCTCTGGTATTTCAACACCATTGTCCTGTGTGGCGGCATTCTCGCGGTTCAACTGGTGACGATCACCTGCGCCGGCTACGCCTTCGCCCGGATCGAGTTCCCCGGACGGCAGATCGTCTTCTACCTTTTTCTGCTCCAGCTCATGCTGGTGCCGACGATCCTCATCGTCCCCAACATGGTGACGCTGTCGAAAATCGGCCTCTACGACACGCTTGTCGGGGTCATGGCGCCCTACTTTGCTTCGGCCTTCGGCGTCTTCCTGATGCGCCAGACCTTCAAGACGATCCCGCGCGATTTCGAGGAGGCGGCGCTCGTCGACGGGGCCAGCCGCGCGCAGATCATCTGGCGGATTCTCGTGCCGCTTGCCCGGCCCGGCTTTATCGCCTTCGCCATCGTTTCGGTGACCACCCACTGGAACGAGTTCCTCTGGCCACTGATGGCCACTTCTTCGCCCTCGACCCGGGTTCTCACCGTTGGCCTCGCGAGTTTTACGCAGGGCGCGGAGAGCGGTTCGCAATGGGGCGTCATCGCTGCCGGCACGCTGTTCGTCGCCGGCCCGCTCCTCGTCGCGTTTGTGCTGTTTCAGCGTCGGTTCGTGTCGAGCTTCGTTTTCACAGGCATCAAATAAGGAGAATACCGATGAACAAAATAATGAAACTGGCGACGGCAAGCGCCTTCGCCGCTCGGCGCGGGACTTTCCCATGCCGCCGCTGCTACCGACATCCAGATGTTTTTCCCCGTTCCCGTGCAGGGCAAGCTCTCCAACAAGATGGAAAGCCTGATCGGCGAGTTCAACAAGAGCCATCCCGATGTCCATGTAACTCCCGTTTACACGGGTTCCTACGACGAAACGAATTTGAAGACACGCGCCGCCATCAAGGCCGGCAAGCCGCCCGCCGCCGTCATCATGAGCGCCAATTTCATCCTCGAATACGTCATCAACAAAGAGGTCGAGCCTTATGACGCCATGATCAAGGCCGACGGCCAGACGCCTGACCAGTTCATGGACAATTTCTGGCCGGCGCTGCACGGCAACGCGCTCATCGACGGCAAGGTTTACGGCGTGCCGTTCCAGAACTCGACGCCGCTCCTTTATTACAACACCAAGCTGTTCCAGGAAGCGGGGATCGACCATCCGCCCGTCACTTGGGCCGAATGGGTCGAGGACGCCAAGAAACTTACCAAGCGCGACGGCGATACCGTCAAGCAATGGGGTTTCATGATGCCCGGCACCTATGACTATTGCGGCTGGATCACGAGCGCGCTCGACATGTCGAATGGCGGCCAATACTACAACAAGAATTACGGCGGCGAGATCTATTACGACACGCCTACCATGCTTGGCGCGATCAAGCTCCTCGACGACATGGTAAACAAATACAAGGTGATGCCCGCCGGCGTGACCGATGCAAAGGCCGTCTCCAGCGCCTTCTTCGCCGGCCAGCTTGGCATGACGATCCTCTCCACCGGCGCCTTGAGTTTCGTCCGCGAAAACATGAAGGAGCCCTACAAGGTCGCCTTCGTGCCACGCAACATGCGCAATTCGGTGCCGATCGGCGGCGCGTCGTTGATGATGCCGAAAGGTCTTTCCTCCGATCAGCAGAAGGCCGGCTGGGAACTGGTCAAGTGGCTCACCAGCCCCGAGATCGCTGGCCGCTGGAGCCGCTTCACCGGCTATTTCGCACCCAACCGGCACGCCTACGATCTGCCGGAGATGAAGAGCTTCATCGCCGATCATCCGGACGCCAAGGTGGCGCTCGACCAGCTTGCCTATGCCGGCCCGTGGTTCGCCACCTACAACACCGTTGGCGTGCGCAAGGCGCTTGAAGACCAGGTTCAGGCGATTCTGTCCGGCAAGACGACGCCCGAGCAGGCTGTCAAGGACGCGCAGGCCAACGCCGACAAGCTGATGAAGCCCTATGTCGACGCGACGGCCCTCAGCCTTATGAACTAGGATGAGTTCCTGACTCTGAATGCCGCTGGAAGTTGGGGAGGCGGCGAATTCGTTGCCTCCCTTTTCGAGCGCCAGATCCAATCCGAATTTCAAGAAGAAATCCCATGACGATTTTTGCGCCGTTCGACAAACCGGGCCGCTTTCTGCGCGGCAATCTGCATACCCATACCGATCGGTCGGACGGAGCGTTGCCCACCGAAGAGGTCATCAAACGCTATCGCGCGGCCGGCTACGATTTCCTGACGATCACCGATCATTTTCTGGAATCCTTCGGCTATCCGATCACCGATACGCGATCGTTCCGCACCGATGGCTTCACCACCCTTATCGGGGCCGAATTGCACGCACCGCGCACCGAGTTGAGCGCGCTCTGGCATCTGGTCGCTGTTGGCCTGCCTTTCGAGTTTTCGCCACCCGCCGCCGATGAGGACGGGCCCGCTCTCGCTCGGCGCGCCCATGCGGCCGGAGCGTTTGTCGGCATCGCCCATCCGGCATGGTATCAATTGTCCCTGGATGACGCCGAGACGCTGGTGGAGTTTTCGCATGCAGTCGAGATCTACAATCATGGCTGTCAGGTCATGCACGACAAGGGCGATGGCGCCTACATGCTCGACGGCCTGGCCGACAAGGGGCATCAGCTCCTGACCTATGCCTGCGACGACGCGCATTTCAAATCGCCGGATTTTGGCGGCGGCTGGGTCGAAGTTAAGGCCGCCGAAAATGCTCCTGAAGCCATCCTGACCGCCCTCAAGGCAGGTGATTTCTATTCGACTCAAGGCCCTCGCATCCGCCTGATAGAGGTGCGTGGCGAGAACCTTTATGTCGAATGCAGTCCGGCGCGCGGGATCCTCATTGCCGGAGCCGGCTATCAGCACAGCTATGTTTTCGAACAGGGCCTTTGCTACGCCTCCCTGCCGTTGAAGGGACTGGAAGGAAGCCCGTGGATGCGCGTCATCATTATCGGCGAGGACGGCAAGCGTGCATGGTCAAACCCCTATTGGGGGCAAGGTTCGTTAACAGATGCGTAGCGAGATCTGGCCGACTCCTCTCCGGCGCGCGTCCTGCGTTCCACCATCAGGCAGACGCCCTTCCTTATCCGGCTGCCGAAATGCCCGTGCGGTGGCGCGTGCCGGCAGCCTATAATTTTGCCTTGTGGTCTCGGTCTATATCCTTAAAGTCGGGGCGAGTGCTGATGGATCAACGCAGCATGGAACTCTGGGAGGAGATCAAAATGAGACTATGGGATAAACTTATTCATGGCGGTGCGCTTTGCGCCGGCGTGGCAATGTTGGCGCTGTCGGCATCGAGTGCTCAGGCGGCGGACAAGGGACCGATCAAGATCGGCGTCATCGCCGAGGCCCAGGCTGTCGCAGGATCGTCGATCCCGCAGGCGGCGCAACTGGCCGCCGAGGAAATCAACGCCAAGGGTGGAGTCGACGGCCGCAAGATCGAGATCGTTTCTTATGACGATCACTCCTCGGCCGCCGAGGCGGTTCGCGCCTTCCAGCGCGCCGTCAATCAGGATCATGTCAGCGCCGTGATCGCCAGCTATATCAGCGAGGTGGTCCTTGCCCTCGAGCCTTGGTCGGCCCGCCTGAAGACGGTGATGGTGACGCCCGGCGCCGCTTCGGACGTGATCACCGAGAACATCGCGAAGGATTACGACCACGAGAAATATGTCTTCCATGGCTATCTGACCTCCGGTTCGCTCTCCGAACTCGTTTGCGCAGCCGGCAAGGACATTCTCGTCAAGGGTCTCAAGATGAAGACCGCCGTCATCATGAGCGAGGATGCCGCGTGGACGACGCCGCTTGACGCCGGCTACGCCAAATGCCTGCCTGAGATCGGATTGAAGGTGGTGGACCACATCCGCTTCTCGCCCGACACGACGGATTTCACGCCGATCTTCAACAAGATCGAAGGCGAGAAGCCCGACGTGATCATCACCGGCATCTCGCATGTCGGCACGCAACCGACGGTGCAGTGGAAGAGCCAGCAGGTTCCGATCCCCATGTTCGGCATCGCCTCGCAGGCGACCAACTCGACGTTCTGGAAGGATACCAACGGCGCCGCCAATGGCGTGCTTTTCCAGGCGGTGTCGGGTCCGGGCGTGGCGACGACCCCGAAGACGCTGCCCTTCGTGAAGGCGTTTCACGACAAGTTCGGCAACGACCCTTCCTATGCCGGCTATACCTCCTATGACGAGGTCTACTATATCGCCGACGCCATCAAGCGCGCCGGCTCGACCGACAGCGACAAGCTGGTCACGGCCATGGAGAAGACCGACTATGTCGGCACGATCGGCCGCATCCAGTTCAAGGGCAAGGGCGATCCCCATGTCCATGGCCTGAAGACCGGCAAAGGCCTCATAACCGGGCTGATGCTGCAATGGCAGGATGGCAAGCAGGTCAATCTTTGGCCCGACAGCCTCGCCAACGGCAAGCTCAAATTCCCGTCCTTCATCAAGGTTGGCGCCGCCAGCCAGTGACGGCAGTCATCGAGGGCCCCCGGCATGTCCGGGGGCCCTTCGTCATCCTATCCGCGATTTTGATGTGACCGCACCCCTACGTCGGGGGATGGAGGCTGACTGATGCTTTTTTGGCAGATTCTGATCGATGGCTTCGCGATCAGTTCGCTCTACGCGCTTGGCGCGACCGGGTTCACGCTGATCTTCGGCGTATCGGGCGTCCTCAATCTCTCACACGGCGCGCTGATGGTCGCCGCGGCGGTCGCCGCCTGGGCCATTAGCGGCGAAGTGGGGGTAGGCTCCTATCTCGGGGCGAGCTTCGGCGTCGTCATCGGCCTCCTCATGGCGCTGCTTACCTATTTTGTGGTGGTTCGGCCGCTGCAGCAATCGACCCGCATCCGTGAAGAGGAAAAAGAAATCTTCATCCTCACCGCGACCTTGCTGTGGGGCATCATGATCCAGGAACTGATCGCCTATTTTTTCACCAACAACGCCAAGTCGGTGTTGCCGGTGGTGGAGGGCGTCGTCCATATCGCCGGCGTGCGCACCCCCGCGAACGAGATATTCACCGCCATCGTCTGTTGGCTGGTGATCGGCATCCTGTGGCTGCTCGTCAACCGCACCAAGGCGGGAAAATCGGTGCTCGCCGCCTCCATGAACCCGCGCGGCGTGACCCTGCTCGGGGTCGAATTGTCGTCGGTCTATATCGCGGTCTGGGCGATCTACGGCCTGCTTGCCGGCATCGCCGGCGTCTTGCTCGGCATGTTTCTCGGCGTCTCGTCCTATAGCGCCGGGCCGCTGACCGCGAGCGCCTTTTCCATCGTCGTGCTCGGCGGGCTGGGCAGCGTCCCAGGCTCGCTCGTGGCCGCCTATGCGGTCGGTTATCTCGAGACCGTGACGGCCTATCTGATTTCGCCGGCCTATCGCACCATCCCGGCGCTCCTGCTGCTCGTGGTGGTGATGTATCTCAGGCCGCGCGGCCTGCTCGGACGCCGGTGACGCCCATGAAACGTTTTTCCACGCTCCATGTCCTGCTGATCTCGGCTATCGTCGTTCTTCTGGCCGCGACGCTTCCCCTCTATGTATCCGGCTACATTCTCGGCCTTTTGACAGTCGCCTATTATTTCGGCGTCTTCGCGATGTCCTGGGATCTTCTCTTCGGCTTCGCGGGCGAAGTGAATTTCGGGCCGACCTTCCTCATCGGGGTCGGCGCCTACACGGCCGGCATACTGGACAGCCTATATCAGCCGCCGATCCCGGTTTGCCTGCTTGCCGGTACGGCGGCTGCCATTCTGGCGGGCGTCGTGTTGGCGCTGCCGGCGCTGCGCGTGCGCGGTCCCTATTTCGGGCTTACCACGCTGGTGGCCGTGCTGATCCTGCAGAATTTCGTTGTCGTCGCCGCGCATCTTACCGGCGGCGAGATCGGATTGACGGTTCCCGACCTCATTACGTTCGATGGCAACATCAACTACTGGCTGGCGCTCGGCTTCATGACCGTGTCCGGCGCCATCCTCTATTTCCTGTCGCGCTCACCCGTCGGCCTCATCTTGCAGGCCAGCGGCCAGGATCCCGTCCAGACCGGCGCGCTCGGCTTCAACGTGACCAAGCACAAGCTGGCGGCGTTCATCGTCAGCGCCTTCTTTTCGGGACTGACCGGGGCGCTGATGGTCTTTTATTATGGTGTCGCTTCCGTCGGCACGTTCGTCGACGTCACGGTGGGCGTGCAGATCATCATCGCGGCGGTTCTCGGCGGCCGCCGCACCATCCTCGGCGGCGTGCTTGGCGCGGTCTTCCTGATCGGGGCGAACGAGGCTCTTCGGCCGCTTGGCGATCTTTCGACCTTCATCGTTTCGTCGGTCGCTTTGGTGGTCGTGCTCCTGTTTCCAGGCGGGTTCCTCGGCATATTGTCTCGCTTCACGCGTTCGGGAGAGCAGGCATGAGCAAATCCAGCCAGGCCACATTGGAGGTTACCGGCCTGACCAAACGGTTCGGCGGGCTCGTGGCCGTCAACGATATCAGCTTTTCGGTCAAATCGGGCGAGATCCTTGGCCTGATCGGCCCGAACGGATCGGGAAAATCGACCGCGATGAAGGCCATCGTGGGCATCGAGAGGCCGAATTCCGGCTCGGTGCGGATCGACGGCACGGAGGTCGCCGGCTGGCCGTCGCACAAGATCGCCCGTCTCGGCGTGGGCATGGTCTTCCAGCATTCGCGGCCGCTGCAGCGCCAGACCGTGCTGGAGAACATCACCCTGGCGCTCCTGCGCGACAGCCTTACGCACCTTTTCCACAGCGCGGAAATCGAGGAAAAGGCCCGGGATATTGCCAAACATGTGGGGCTGACGGATGTTCTCGACCGCCTGCCTTCGACCCTGCCATTTGCCGATCTGCGCAAGATGGAGGTCGCCAAAGCCATTGCACGCAACCCGAAGGTCGTGCTGGTCGACGAACCGTTTGCCGGCCTGACCTCCAGGGACACGGAGGCGTTCTCGGAACTCATCATGGAACTGCGCGATAATGGGCACGCGGTGATGCTGGTAGACCACAACGTCAAGAGCATCTCGGCCCTCGCCGACCGCATCTTCGCGATGTATGTGGGCGAGCGCATCGCCGAGGGCTCGGTCGAGGAAGTGATGAACGACGAGACCGTCCGGCGCGTCTATCTCGGCGGCGAACTGACGACGGCGGCGCGCAAGGAATCCTCCTTTGACGACACCACGACGCCGTTCCTCCAGGTCGAAAATCTCGATGTCTTCTATGGCAAGGCGCAGGCTCTGGAAAATGTCTCGATCCACGTCCATCAGGGCGAATTCGTATCCGTTGTCGGATTGAACGGCGCCGGCAAGACGACGCTCTTCAACGCCATATCGGGCATGCTGCCCTATTCCGGCGAAATCCGCCGCGAAGGCAAGCCGTTGCGCGGCCGGACGCCCGCTTCCATCGCCCGCAACGGCATCGTGCAATCGTCCGAAGGCCGCGACCTGTTCACCGAAATGACCGTGCGTGAAAATCTCGACATGGGCGGCCAGCATCTGGGGGATGCGGAGGCGCGCGCGCGCATAGAATGGCTGTTCGAGCTGTTTCCCATCCTTGAGTCACGACAGAAACAGTCCGCGGGCACGCTTTCCGGCGGCGAGCAGCAGATGCTGACCATCGCCCGTTCGCTGATGATGAATCCGGACCTCTTGATCCTCGACGAACCGACGCTGGGCCTGGCGCCGGTTATCCTGGAACAGATTTCCAAGGCGCTGGAAAAACTGCGGCAGACGACGCCGATCACCGTTCTGCTCGGCGAGCAGAACGTAACCTTCGCTCTGCCCCATGCGGACCGCGTCTATGTGCTCGAACATGCGCGTATCGTATGGGAAGGCCCGCCGGACCGTTTCGCGGACGAGATCGGAACGAACTATCTTTAGCGTCGGTTTGGCCGGTCAGCCGTTCGTCTTCGCCCGCTCGATCGATTCCACGATCATGCGCCGTGCGGTGGCGGCATCGCGCCAGCCGCCGATCTTGACCCACTTGCCGGGTTCGAGATCCTTGTAGTGCTGGAAGAAATGCTGGACCTGCTCCAGCGTGATTTCCGGCAGGTCGGTATATTCATGCACCTTTTCGTAGCGTCGGGTCAGGTGCAGCGACGGCACGGCGAGGATCTTTTCGTCGTCGCCGGACTGGTCTTCCATGATGAGGACGCCGATCGGCCGCACATTGATCACGCAGCCGGGCACGAGTTCGCGCGTGTTGCATACCAGCACATCGATCGGGTCGCCGTCGCCGCACAGCGTATGCGGCACGAAGCCGTAATTCCCCGGATAGGTCATCGGCGTATGAAGAAAGCGGTCGACCACGAGCGTACCGGCTTCCTTGTCCATCTCGTATTTGATCGGCTGGCCGCCGACCGGCACTTCGATGATGACGTTGACGTCTTCGGGCGGATTCTTGCCGATAGAAATGGCGTCGATGCGCATGAACTCTCGCTCCTTTTGGAGCGCACGGATAACCCTCATTCGCAAAATGGGCAATATGGGCGGGGGTTTCGAAGCCTGAAGAGGCTCAATCCCAGATGAAGGCGACCTTGCGCAGCGCTTTCTGGTCGAAGATTTCAACGCCTTCCGCGGCGTCGCGACCGCCCGCATTGGTATAAAAGGCGAGCGCGCCGGCATTCTCCTCGATCGCCCATACGACCATGCCCTTCAGCCCGTGCGACGACAGCTTCTGGCGGGCGGCCGCGAACAGCCTGCCGCCGAACCCGATCCCCTGATATTCCGGCTTTATGTAGAGCTCGTAGATCTCGCCCTGCTGCGGCAGGTCGCGCGAACGATTGCGCCCGAGCGTCGCATAGCCGGCGACGGTGCCGCCAATGTCGAGGACCAGGATTGTCGCTGCGCGGCGCACGGCATTGGCCCACCACTCGCTGCCGCGCCGGCCGATCATGGCGCCCAGCGCCCGATGCGGGATGATGCCCGAATAGGCCCCGCGCCAGGCTTCGAGATGCACCTCGGCTATCGCTTCGGCATCTGCCGGTTCCGCCTTGCGAATGTCGATGGTGAGCGTCTTCATGGTTCCTTAACCATAGACGGCGGCATCGAATTACCGCAACCCGTGACAGGGGAAAAGAGGCCTCCTTATCAACGCTTTTTTTGCGGTGGGATCAGATTTCGACGAGACGGTCGTCGAGTTCGTTCCGGTCGTCTGTTTCACGCGGAAAATGGCGTGCCAGAAGCTCGCCCGCCTCCCCGATAGCGGCGCAAAATCCATCGGCCAGGCGGTCCTGGCGGACATGCGAGACAAGCAGGTCGACAACATGGTTCCAGCTTTCCTGGGACACATGCGCGTTGATGCCGCTGTCGGCGATGATTTCGGCGTAGCGTTCTTCCATCGACAGGAACAACAGCACCCCCGTCCGGGCGGCGGTAAGATGGATATTGTGGGAAAGGAACTGCCGCACCGCATTGTCATGCGCCCGCCGGCGGCGCAGCGAGAGCGGCACGTAAAGCACGCGCAAGGATGGAAAGAGCCCCAGAACGAGCAGCGCCGCCGCTATCCCGAGAAGCTGGAGCCCTAGAAAAACCTGCAGATCGATCGTGTACCACCAGTGATCGAGCAGGATGGCGACTATCAGCCCGACGACAAGGATGGCCATCCCGACAAAACAGGCGGCCGGGAAGAAATAGCTGTCGCTTGCCCGCGCCAGTACGCAGAATATTTCGCCGGACGTCCTCGCCTCCGCCTGCCGCACCGCCTGGGCGACACGGGAATGCTCCTCGGGGGTCATGGACTTTCTTGCCATTCCGTCCCCCTACCAGCCGCCGGAAGCGCCGCCGCCGCCCGACGACCCGCCGCCACCAGAAAACCCGCCGCCGCCGGAAAAGCCTCCGCCTCCGCCGCCGCCATAGAAGCCACCACCGGATGAGCCCTGATTAAAGGTGAATGTCCGACCAAGCCAACGGTAGCGGTGCGGGCCGATCTTCTGGCCAAACAGCCGCGCCAGCAGCACCGCGCCGAAGCCGCCGAAAAACATCGTGCCCCACACGGCAAAGAAGAGAAGAACGGGCCAATTGAAGCCTCCATCCACCTTCTCGTTGCGCTTGGCCCGGGCTTCCAGTTCCGCCCCGTTTCCCGAGAGCACCGAGATGATGTCGTCGACGGCGTGCGAGATGCCGCCGGAAAAATCCCCCTTGCGGAAAGCCGGAACCATGCTCTGGATGATGAGGCTGGAGTGCAGATCCGTCAGCGCGCCTTCCAGGCCGTAGCCGACTTCGATCCGCATCTTGTGGTCGTTCTTGGCGACAAGGAGCAGCACGCCGTTGTTTTCGCCGACCTGCCCGAGCTTCCATGTGCGGAAAAGGCGATTGGCGTAAGGTTCGATCGCTTCGCCGCCAAGGCTGTCGATAGTAGCGACGACGATCTGGTCGGAAGATTTCTTTTCGTACGCCGCCAGCTTTTGCTCGATATCGGCCCGCGTGGCGGCATCGATCATGCCGGCATCGTCGACGACGCGTCCCGTCAGTGCTGGCAGCGGCGCGGCGGCCGCCAATACCGGGCTGGCGAGCGCGGCGACGAGCAGGAAGGCGGCGGCAAAGGTCGCGAAGGCCGAACGAACCGGCTGGCGCCGGGCAATGCCGAAAAGATCCAAGGTTACGGCTCAGCTTTTCTTGCCGAAGTCCACCTTCGGCGTCTGCATCTTGTCTTCCGCGATCGTGAAATTCTCGAACGGCTTGGCGTGGGTGTACCAGAACTTCGCCCAAAGCACCGTCGGGAAGGTCCTGAGCGATGTGTTATAGACGCGGATGGCCTCGATATAATCGCGGCGGGCGACGGCGATGCGGTTTTCCGTTCCCTCGAGCTGCGCTTGCAGCGCCAGGAAATTCTGGTTGGATTTGAGGTCGGGATAATTTTCGACGACAGCCAGCAGCCGTGACAATGCCCCGGTCAAACCGGCTTGATTGGCCTGAAAAGCCTTGAACTGTTCCGGGTTGGTCGGCGTGTTGACGTTGACCTGTGTCTGCGTGGCCTTGGCGCGCGCTTCCACGACCGACGTCAGCACGTCCTTCTCCTGGGCAGCGTAGCCCTTCACCGTCTCAACCAGGTTGGGGATGAGGTCGGCGCGCCGCTGGTACTGGTTGAGCACTTCGCTCCAGGCGGCCTTGGCCTGTTCCTCCTGCGTCGGGATCGTGTTGATGCCACAGCCCGACAACAGTGGCAGGGCGACGATGAGCATGAGCAGCGCCGGCAGAAGGCGCGGTGTGGGAAAGCACCGGAGGCGCTGGGCGAACATGACGTACCCTCTAATGGTCAATCGGCATCCCGACAGATACCATATTTGACGCCCAAGGAAATAAGGGGATCAGTTGTAAATTGTCCACCGAGGTGTCGCGGGACTTGGCTTGGCGGGTGCGGCCTCGCGGCTCGTATTGACGCGTCAACGCTGCTAGGCTTCCAGCATCATGGGGTTGCAGGCATGAAAAGCGGCAAAAACGACGGCGGAGACGAGTCCAGGGACATCCTCTGGCGCGTAAGACGTGAAACCGAACGGGGCGCTTCGTCCATGATTGGCCGCGCGCGCGACCACATGGCCGGAAGCGACGCCGATCAGCAGGACGCGGCGGAAGTGTGGGGCACGAGGGTCGGGCGCATTCTCAGCCTCGCCGCCTTTGTGGCGCTGTCCATCTGGCTGTTTTTCTTCCTTACGCGCGGCGGATAGGAGCGCATGTCCGGTCAATCGGCGGATGGTCCGCGCGCGGTCATCGTCATCTCCAGCCATGTGGTGCGCGGCTCCGTCGGCAACCGCGCCGCCGTCTTCGTGCTGGAAACGCTGGGCCACCCGGTCTGGGCCGTGCCCACCGTGGTGCTGCCATGGCATCCGGGTCACGGCCGCGCCACGCGTATCGTTGCCGATCCGCTACAATTCGACGAGCTGATTCGGGATCTCGCCACCTCGCCATGGCTTGGCGAGGTAGCGGCCGTCCTTTCCGGTTATCTCGGCGATCCGTCGCAGGCGCAGGCCGTCGCGGGATTGATCCGCGCGGTAAAGGAAAGGAACCGCGCCGCGCTTTACGTTTGCGATCCGGTGATCGGCGATTCGGGCGGCCTCTATGTGCCGGCGGAAACGGCGGCCGCCATCCGCGACCATCTTCTGCCACTCGCTGATATCGCCACGCCCAATCGCTATGAGCTGGAATGGCTGGCGGGAGCTTCCCTCGCAGGTATCGCCGATGTGGTCGCCGCCGCGCTCGATCTCGGTCCGCCGGCCATGCTCGTCACGTCTGTGCCGGCGATGATGAGCGGCAGCATCGGAAACCTGCTCCTGACGGGGACGCGGGCGCTGCTTGCAGAACATCGCGTCATCGAGCGGCCGCCCAACGGCCTCGGCGACCTGACCGCCGCGCTCTTCCTGGCGCGCCGCCTTGCCGATCTCGACGACGCCAGGGCGCTGCAATCGACGGTCGCATCGGTTTTCGAGATCCTGGCGAGAAGCGTCAAGCGCGGGGCCGACGAACTGATGCTGGAGACGGATGCCTCGAGCCTGTCGCATCCCATGGCAATGGTTCAATTGCGCCATCTGGTCCATCCCAGCCGTGGCAAGCCGACATAACGCTATCGATACCCGAAAGTACGATGGCAAAGTCGGCGACGAGCCCTATCTGACACGCAGAGCAATCCGAACCCGATAACAAGGAGAACAGTATGCACCGTCACGCCAACGCCATCTGGAAAGGCACGCTTGCCGAAGGCTCCGGCACGCTCGAGACACAGAGCGGCGCGCTCGCCAAGGTACCCTATTCCTTCAAGGGCCGTTTTCAGGACGAGAGCGGCAAGTCGGGCACGAACCCGGAGGAACTGATCGCCGCAGCCCATGCCGGCTGCTTCGCCATGCAGCTTTCGCATTTCCTTGCTGAAAACGGCACGCCGGCCGACCAGCTCGATGCTACGGCGGTCGTGACCTATGGAGAAGCTGCCGGCGGCGGTTTCGAGATCACCGAAAGCAAGATCACGCTCAAGGGCGTCGTACCCGGCATCGAGGCGGCGAAATTCAAGGAGCTGGCGGAGAAGGCCAAGGCGAGTTGCCCCGTCTCCAAGGCGCTCGGCGCCATCAAGGTATCACTCGAGGCGACTTTGGGCTGAGGCTTGCGAAAACGCCGGGGCTGCGCTGAGCCCCCGGCGGTTTTCCTACTCGTTTATGCCGCGATGGGGTTCCTTGCCCCATAATTGCTTGACGCGCGCATCGCGCCCGCAGCCATAGCGGTAATATTTATAGTGCAGGGGATTCTTCTTGTAATAATTCTGGTGATAGTCCTCGGCAGGATAGAATTCCGACGCGGGAAGTATCTTGGTGGCAATCGGCTTGCCGAGTTCCTTCGCGGCGTCCGCTTTGGCGGCCTCGGCTTCCTTCTTCTGTTCCGCGTTTTCCACGAAGATCGCTGGCGTATAGCTTTCGCCGCGGTCGCAGAACTGGCCGCCGCCATCGGTCGGGTCGGTGGAATGGAAATAAACGTCGAGCAGCTTGGCGTAGCTGGTCTTCGACGTGTCGAACTCGATCTTTTCCGATTCCCGATGGCCCGTCGTTTCGGTGACCACCTGCTCATAGCTCGGGTCTTTCACATGACCGCCCGTATAGCCGGAGGTCGTCGAGACCACGCCTTGAACATGGTCGAAATCGGATTCGACGCACCAGAAGCAGCCGCCGGCGAAAATCGCCGTCTGCGTCTCCGCCGAAGCCGGCGCTGGAACGGATAAGGCGGCCGCGGAGGCGAGAAAGAGCGCGGCGGTCAAGGTGCGAAGCATGATGCGAAATCTCCAGACGATCCTGCGAATAGACGTACCAGCGCCGGCGAAGGTTTCAAGTCACGCCGCAACACGCCTGCGTGACCGCTTCGGGCAGGTCTGGGCGCCGTTCATTGCCACCCACCCGCACGGCGGAGCCGGAGGACGGGCGAAGGAAAAGGCGACCATGGACGGGGCTAGACGCGCCGTTCGACCATCATCTTCTTGATTTCGGCGATGGCTTTGGCGGGGTTAAGGCCCTTCGGGCAGGCCTGGGTGCAGTTCATGATCGTGCGGCAATGGTAGAGGCGGAACGGATCTTCCAGATTGTCCAGCCGCTCGCCTGTGGCCTCATCCCTGGAGTCGATCAGCCAGCGATAGGCCTGCAACAGCACCGCGGGGCCGAGATACCGTTCGCCGTTCCACCAGTAGCTCGGACATGAGGTCTGGCAGCAGAAGCACAGGATACACTCGTAGAGTCCGTCGAGCTTGGCCCGGTCTTCATGACTTTGCAGCCATTCCTTCTCCGGCGGCGGCGAGACCGTCTTCAGATAGGGCTCGATCGAGGTAAGCTGCGCGTAGGGCACGGTCAGGTCCGGCACGAGATCCTTGACCACCGGCATGTGCGGCAAGGGATAAATCTTTACAACGCCCGTCACTTCGTCCGCGCCCTTGGTGCAGGCCAGCGTGTTGGTGCCGTCGATGTTCATGGCGCAGGAGCCGCAGATCCCTTCGCGGCAAGAGCGGCGCAGGGTCAATGTCGGGTCGATCTTGTTCTTGATGTAGAGCAGGCCATCCAGGATCATCGGGCCACAATCGTCCATATCGATGAAATAGGTGTCGATACGCGGGTTCTCGCCATCGTCGGGCGACCAGCGATACACCTTGTACTCGCGCAGATTGGTCGCGCCTTGCGGCTTCGGCCAGGTCTTGCCCGTGCGCATCTTGGAGTTCTTCGGAAGCGTTAGTGCGACCATGATAATTCCTCACATATCGCTTTGCAGACCCGGACGCGCAGACTGCCCGGAGATGAAAGAGGATGAATAGCCCCGGCCGGTTCGTCTATGCCGCATAGCCCAGCCGTTCGAAATCATCCCGGTATAGATCGTGGATCGCGGGCCTTTCGGCCATCTCCTCTGGGGCGCCGTCCATCGCCTCGCGCTGCGAGGCGTTGAGCCGCCCCAGACTGCCAAGCCCCTCGATCCTGTTTTGCGGCAGGCCCGCTTGGCTCAAAAGAGCGATCATTCCATCCTGAAACGACTCCAAACGCAGAAGCCGCGTATATTTCACTTCGTCCAACCTGAGGAGATCGGACTGCTTCATGTAATGCCGGTCCCAGTCGACACCATTCCTGCCAAGGGTGCCTACAAATTCGCGGTAGCTGACACGGGCGCACAGATAGGGCATGGCCAGACGCACATCGCGCCATGCTTTCGGCCCTTTTGCGGCCTGCACCAGTTTGTACTGATAATAGAGATCCTTCCGGAAATTAGCGCAGAACCGGTTGATCTTGTTGTGATAGTTCGACAGCAGCCGGCCATAGGGATCGCGGACGACCGAAAACCACGCATAATCGTCGAATTCCTGACGCGCCTCGACCAGGCGCAGTGATTCCAAAGTGACGATATCCGTCGTGCGGTCAATGCGATCCGGTGAGCGGGGAATGGTGTCCGTGATCTCGCGATCACGTTTTCCCGCAGGCAAATCGTGCAGTTGCGCAAAAAAAGATATGACCGTCGTCGAAGCGCATTTCGGTACTAGCACTGTTGCCAGCCTGTATTTGTTCGAAACGATCAGCATGGTGATTGCGCTGAATACCCCCTATCCTGGTATTCTGACCATGGAGGCCCCGCATTGCACGGGTATTCCGTGACCGCGACCGACCTTCCGCAATTCGGGGCTTCGTTTCATTTCCTCCATCCACCTGTCGGGGCCATCAATAGACCCGCGTCTTGGGGGCGATCTTGGCGAGGCTGATGCCACCGTCGGCTTCCTTGAGCTGCGGCTCCGTGTGCACCGGGCGGTAGGAAAGCTTCACCTTGCCCTTTTCGTCCACCCAGGCCAGCGTGTGCTTGCGCCAGTTCTTGTCGTCGCGCGCTTCGAAATCCTCGCGCGCGTGCGCCCCACGGCTCTCCTTGCGCGCCTCGGCGCCGTAAACGGTGGTGATGGCGTTTGCCAACAGATTTTCCAGCTCGAGCGTTTCGACCAGATCCGAATTCCATATCATCGAGCGATCCGTGACCTTGATGTCCGACAGCTCGTCCCAGATCGCGGAGATGCGCTTGCAGCCCTGCGCCAGCGTCTCCTCGGTGCGGAACACCGCCGCGTCCTCCTGCATGGTGCGCTGCATCTTTTCGCGCAATTGGGCCGTCGGATGCTCACCATCCGCATGGCGCAACTTGTCGAAGCGGGCCATGATCTTGTCGACGCAGGCTTCGTTCGGTGCCTGGATCGGCGCGTCGCGATCGATGATTTTGCCGGCGCGGATAGCGGCGGCGCGGCCGAAGACGACGAGATCGATCAGCGAGTTGGAACCGAGCCGGTTGGCTCCATGGACGGAGGCGCAAGCGGCCTCGCCGACCGCCATCAGGCCCGGCTGCACGCGATCAGGATCGGCCTTCGTCGGATTGAGCGCCTCGCCCCAGTAATTGGTCGGGATGCCGCCCATGTTATAATGCACCGTCGGCAGCACCGGGATCGGATCCTTGGTCAGGTCGACGCCGGCGAAGATGCGCGCCGATTCCGAAATGCCCGGCAGCCGCTCATGCAGGACGGCCGGGTCGAGGTGGTCGAGATGCAGGAAGATGTGGTCTTTCTGCTTGCCGACGCCGCGTCCCTCGCGGATTTCCAGCGTCATGCAGCGTGAAACCACGTCGCGCGACGCCAGATCCTTGGCGCTCGGCGCATAGCGTTCCATGAAACGCTCGCCCTCCGAATTGACCAGATAACCGCCTTCGCCACGCGCACCTTCGGTAATCAGGCAGCCGGCGCCATAGATGCCGGTCGGATGAAACTGAACGAACTCCATGTCCTGCAGCGGCAGGCCGGCGCGCGCCACCATGCCGTTGCCGTCGCCGGTACAGGTATGGGCCGAGGTCGCGGAGAAATAGGCGCGGCCATAGCCGCCCGTCGCCAGCACCACCATCTTGGCCGAAAAACGATGGATCGTGCCGTCATCAAGATTCCAGGCAACAACGCCGGTACACACGCCGTCATCGCTCATGATCAAATCGAGCGCGAAATATTCGATGAAGAACTGCGCGTTGTGCTTTACCGCCTGGCCGTAAAGCGTGTGCAGGATGGCGTGGCCGGTGCGGTCGGCGGCGGCGCAGGTGCGCTGTACCGGCGGTCCGTCGCCGAAATTCATCATGTGGCCGCCGAATGGCCGCTGGTAGATCTTGCCTTCCTCGGTGCGGCTGAAGGGCACCCCGTAATGATCGAGTTCGTAGACGGCCTTGGGGGCTTCGCGCACCAAATACTCCATGGCGTCGACATCGCCGAGCCAGTCCGAACCCTTGATGGTGTCGTAGAGATGCCACTGCCAGCTGTCCGGACCCATGTTCTGCAGCGAAGCCGCGATACCGCCCTGTGCGGCCACGGTGTGCGACCGCGTCGGGAAGACCTTGGTGATGCAGGCCGTGCGTAAACCCTGTTCGGCCATGCCGAGCGTGGCGCGCAGCCCCGCACCGCCGGCCCCGACCACCACCACGTCGAAGGCGTGATCGACAAAGGTATACGAACTCGCGCCGCCGGCGGGCGCCTCTTTTTTGGAAGCCTTAGCCATTTGCGGTCGTCAGCCTCCGAGCGTCAGTTTGAGAAGCGCGAATATCGCGGCCGCGCCAACGGCCACGCAGAAAAAGATGCTGAGTATGAGAAGCGCCAGCTTGACGCCTTCGGCATGGACATAGTCCTCGATGATCTCCCGCATGCCGATGCGCGTATGCGCCAGGCCGACTAGAACGAATAGCGCCAGCATCAGCGCCACGAAGGGGCGGGACAGAACGGCGTGAACCGTCGCGTAATCGGCGCCGTTGAGCGAAATGACGAGCCCAATGAAATAGAGCGCAAGCACGATGAGCGCCACCGCGGTGACGCGAATGGCCCAGAAGGCTCCGGTGCCTTCCCGCGCCGCGCCAAGGCCGCGGACGCGCCGTGTGGGTGTCTGCATTTGCGCCATTGCTAGAAGGCCCCCCGCACCGCGTATCCGGCCACCCATACCAGTATCGTCAGCACGACCGACCCGATGATGGTTGCCCAGGCCAGCCGGGTGGACGTCTCCTTCTCCATCCAGGTCCCGGTGTCCCAGATGAGATGGCGCACGCCGCCGAGCAGATGGTGTAGTAACGCCCACGTATAGCCCAGCAGGATAAGCTGGCCG
The DNA here is from genome assembly GCA_963752795.1 of uncultured Alphaproteobacteria bacterium. GTDB lineage: Bacteria > Pseudomonadota > Alphaproteobacteria > Rhizobiales > Rhizobiaceae > Mesorhizobium_L. The sequence continues at coordinate 306,622 of CAVVZH010000001.1, read as the reverse complement.
ATCCACGAACCGAAAAACCAGCTTGCGATCTCGAACGCATGTTGCGACGTGGCCGCCGCGATCAGCCACCAAGCGAGGAGCAACGTACCGAAATAAAGCGCTCCGCCGGTAATGCGATGCAGGATGGACATCACCATCGTCGGAATCAACCGGTATATCTGAAGATGTGGCGACAACGGGCGAGCGCCCAGCGCCGTTTCCTTGCTCATCTCAACCCCCGTCTCGGGTATGGTCCGGGCCGTTCGGCCAGATGCGCGCCAATGCGCAAATCTTCAGGAACCATGCTTGGCAGGGGATGGTTCTAGAACGCTTGTTGCATTGCGTCAAAGACAAATACCCGTTTTGATCCCGTCCCTTACGGCTTAATCGATTGAGGCGGCGGGAGCCGCTCTCCAATTGCCGCGATACACGGCCCTGCCGATCGATCTGCAACAACCTAACCCTTGCAGTTCACCGGACGTTTGCCGCTGACCATCCACAACGCGCCGTTCTTCTCTAGGACCAGGGCGTAACCCGGCTGGCCATAGCGCGCGGTCTGGTTCGGCGGCGAGGCCGGAAGTTCCACATCGACGCCGCGCGAATCCACGACATGGACGGAGGTGTGAAAATTTTCCAGATCGATCTCGCCATCGCCGTCGCAGCGATAGGTGGCGTATCGCGGCTGAATGAGGCCGGCGGTCGAGGTGCTTCCCGCCGTCTGTTTCGCGGCCACGCAGGCCGAAAGCGCGGCAATGGGCACCAGCGCCAGAACAATCCTGCGGGACGCCGCGCGGCGGAAGCCGTTCCGTCTCATCGGACCGGATGCGCCGGGTGACAAAGCACGCAGGCCTTTGGTCGCGCGCCATCTTTTCGACCAGACATCAACCCCCCAGGCCATTCCCGCGATTCGCTTTCACCGGTCTAACCGCATCGTCGGCGCGAGATCAATGGCGGTGGCGAATGATGAGCCCGGAGCCGTCGCGTTAACCATGTTTTACGAATTGCGCCGGAACGAAATCCCGCCTCGCGTGACAAAGGTTAATAAAGGTTTAAGTTTCGAATCGAGGAGGCCGCGACCTCTAGCAAACCATTGGAGCGTCCCTTGTGTATCCGGCTGGACGGACGGCGCTCCATGAAAGGACGCGCCATGCATATGAAATCGTCACCCGGCCATCGCCGCATCCAAAGATTCGGGCTGTTCCTCGGCTACGCCGCCGCGCTGGCCATGGCCGCGCCCGCCGCCGCGGGCGGCCTTTACAAGGAGCATGCCTTCGCCGATTCCTTCGGTAACCTCGTCCTCTATGCTCCCTCGGGCTACAAGCGGATTGTGGTTGGCAAGGGCTATCTGGCGGATCGGCTGGCAAGCGCCGAAGACAGCGAAGGGCCGCGCGTCGTGCACCTTCAGCGTGCTCCGGGCCACTATTACTATCGTCATCGCGGCGAATGCGCGGTCCTGCTGCATGGTCGCAGCTATATGTACGGTTTGCCCGACAATGTCGTGCCGGTTCCGGCCAGAAACTGCGATTGAGCCGCTTTTGGCGATCCCCGGTCAGCCCGTGGCGGGCCATCGAAGGAGTGCGGCGTCGGAGCCTCCGTCGGCTTGAGCGCCGTCGCGGGAACTGTTGGCGGCGCTGCGCACCCGGTCGCGGCCGCGGCGCTTGGCGTCGTAGAGCGCAGCGTCGGCGCGCCGCATGAGTGACGTCAGATCCTCGCCGGCGCGTGTTTCGGCGAGGCCGAAGCTCGCAGTAACCGAATAATCATCAGGCAATCCATCGACGGCCAGCGTCGAGCAGGCGGTGCGGACGGCCTCCGCGAAGAGACGTCCCGTCTTCAGATTGGCTCCCGTCAAGACCACGGCGAATTCCTCGCCTCCAATCCGCGCGGCCAGATGGGCGCTACCGGCCGCGCCGCCAAGACAATTGGCGAAGGCGGCGATGACGGCGTCGCCGCAGACATGGCCGAACCGGTCGTTGACCGTCTTGAAATGATCCAGATCGCAGATCAGCAGGACGGTCGGCACCCCCAATCGATCCGCATGGTCCACCATGCGGCGCGCCTGCATCTCGAAGCCGCGCCGGTTCCTAAGGCCCGACAACAGATCGGTCGTGGATTCCAGGCGCAAATCCTGTATCCTGTCGAGAACGACCATTGAAAGCAGCGTCAGGGCGAAAACCAGGGCAAAAAACGCCGCCGAAAAATTCAGCATGAGCCAGGTGAACGATCCGACATACTGGGCCCGGGTGATCAGGTGCCCTTCCGCGATCGAAACGCCCACCGTGCGAACGAAGGTGTAGATTCCGATCATCGAAGTGACGGCCAGAAGCACATTCTCGATCGGCATCCTGTTTTCGAACCTGCGAATTTTGGCGGATGCCAGGATCATCATCGCGCCAAAGCAGAAGTTGATTGCATAGATGCGGCCGGTCATGTCCGGCTGCCCGAAGACGAACCACGCGAGCGCGGTGAAGCCACCGGCCGCTATGACGCCGAGCGCCAGGAACGGCGTGGGTCGGTCCCTGCGGCGCAGGATCCCGTGGATGATCGCCACGAACGAGCATGTCATGAAGAGATCGGAAAGCAGCGCATTGCCGGCTTGGCCAAAGGGCCATGGCAAAAACTGCAGCGTGAAGGAAATCGCATAGGTGAAATAGCCGACCGAGAACAGAAGCACGGAAAAGCGCCGCGTCTGCTTCTGCTGCAGCCACAGCGTCAGGAACAATCCCGCGAATATCAACGCCAGAACCGGGTTGAGCAATGAAATGAAAACGCCCTGCACCGCCCCTCGTCCACCCCGTTTCGCGCACCAATCGTAGGGTCAAATTCAGAACAAGCTGTTAAAGTTCGGCACGGTTGGGGACCATTGCGCTGGTTGCGGTAATCTTTCCTGCCAACAACAGCGGCGACATGGTTTATCGTTCGTTAACGACCGGCTTCGTAGAGTCTGGCTTCGGGTCGTATCCGCGGGAACACATGATCAAGAGAATGGCAGGGAGAGCACCGGTTGCGCTGGCCGCGGCGCTGCTTGCGCTTGTCCTTCATCTCCCCGCGGCATCCGTTGTCGCCGCGGCGCCCGCCCCTGCTGCGGCCAAAGACGCGGCGAGCCAGCTTGAAGTCCAGCATGCGCGAAGCCAGGCCGAATATGAGCAAATTGCCCATGAGATGACGCTGTCGGACCAGAAACTTTCCGCCCTGACATCCGAGATCGCCGGCATAAAAAAGGACCACGCCACCATCACCGCCGCCTTGATCCAGGCGGCCAAGACAGAGCGCAAGCTCAGCCAGGATATCGAGGATATTGGCGCCAAGCTCGGCAGCCTCCGCGGCCAGGAGACGGACATCCGCAAATCGCTTGCGGCGCGGCGCGGGGTATTGTCGGAAGTGCTGGGGGCGCTGGAGCGAATGGGGCTCAACCCGCCGCCTGCCCTTTTGGTGACGCCCGACGACGCGCTCTCGTCGGTCCGCAGCGCCATTCTGCTGGGCGCGGTGGTTCCCGATCTTCGCGCCGAAACCCAGGTGCTGGTCGGCGATCTGAAGGAACTGTCCCGCGTCGCCAAATCCATTGACGCCGAACGCCAGCGTCTTGTCGCCAAGGTGGAGGACCAGACGGAAGAGAAAAAGCGGCTGAGCCTGCTGCTCGATGAAAAAGACAAATTACAACAGCAATCCGAAGCCAGTCTGGCCGACGAGAGGAGCAAGGCCGCCGAACTCGCCAAAAAGGCGGGGAGTATGAAGGAACTGATCGCGGGTCTCGAATCCCAGATCGACAGCGCGCGCCAGGCCGCCGAGGAGCGGCGCAAGGAGGAAGCCGAGCGCGCCAATCAACCCGCGCCGGAAGGGCACCGGCTGGCGGCGACGGCGTTTTCTGCCCTGATGGGGCATATGCAAATCCCGGTCGCGGGCCGCATCGAGAAGCATTTTGGGGACGAGGACGGCACCGGCGGGACCATGCAGGGCGACATGGTTATAACACAATCTGGCGCGATCGTTACCACACCGGCGGATGGGAATGTGTTATATGCGGGCCCGTTTCGCTCGTATGGCCAACTCTTGATACTTGATGCTGGCGACGGCTATCATGTCGTTATGGCGGGGATGGACAGAATCAGCGTATCGATCGGTCAATCCATCCTGGCGGGAGAGCCGGTTGGATTGATGGGAGAGGCCCGGATCGCCAGCACCGTGGCGCTCGGAAGCGAGAATATCGGCCCGGAACTCTACATCGAGTTCCGCAAGAATGGAAAACCCGTCGATCCGGCCCCGTGGTGGGCGGAACGAATTTCTGGAAGGACTGGGAATGATTCGTAAATTGTCGCTTCTATGCGCTGGAGCGTTGATTGGCGCCTCCGCCATGAGCCTGGTCTATGGCGCGCCCAATTCGGTGGCCAACGCGGCCAGCTCCGAGACATACAAGCAACTGGCGCTCTTCGGCGACATCTTCGAACGCGTCCGCGCCCAGTACGTGACGCCACCCGATGAAAAATCGCTGATTGAAAACGCCGTCAACGGCATGCTCGCGTCGCTCGATCCGCATTCCTCCTATATGAACGCCGAAGCCGCCAAGGACATGCAGGTCCAGACCAAGGGCGAGTTCGGCGGGCTCGGCATCGAGGTGACGATGGAAGACGGCCTCGTCAAGGTCATCACCCCCATCGACGACACGCCGGCCGCGCACGCCGGCGTTCTCGCAGGCGACTTCATCTCCAAGATCGACGGCGACGATGTTCGCGGCCTGACGCTTCAGGACGCCGTGGAGAAAATGCGCGGCCCGGTCGATTCGCCGATCAAGCTGACCATCCTGCGCAAGGGCGCCGACAAGCCGCTCACCATCACGGTCGTTCGCGGCATCATCAAGGTCAAGGCGGTGAAGTTCCACGTCGAAAAGGACGTTGGATACATGAAGATCACGTCCTTCACTGAAAAGACCTATGACGATTTGCGCAACGCCATCGAGCAGATCAAGAAGCAGGTGCCCGAAGACAAGCTCAAGGGCTACGTTCTGGATCTTCGCCTCAATCCGGGCGGCCTGCTCGACCAGGCGGTGAGCGTTTCCGACACGTTCCTGGATCATGGCGAAATCGTTTCGACCCGCGGGCGCGATCCAAAGGACGTTTCGCGCTTCGACGCCCATCCCGGCGACATGATCGACGGAAAGCCACTGATCGTGCTGGTCAATGGCGGATCGGCCAGCGCCTCGGAGATCGTCGCGGGAGCCCTGCAGGACCAGCGTCGGGCGACCGTCGTCGGCACGCAGTCTTTCGGAAAGGGCTCGGTCCAGACCATCATTCCGCTGCCGGAAAACAACGGCGCCCTGCGGTTGACGACGGCGCTCTACTACACGCCGTCGGGCAAATCGATCCAGGGCAAGGGCATCACCCCGGATATCAAGGTCGATCAGCCATTGCCGCCGGAGTTGCTGGGACGTGACGTGACGCGTGGCGAATCCGAATTGCGCGGCCACATCAAGGGCGTTGACGAAAGCGCCAAGGGTTCCGGCTCGGCAGCCTATGTTCCGCCGGAGGAAAAGGACGACAAGCAGCTCAACTACGCGCTGGAATTGCTGCGCGGAGAAAAGACGGATCCATCCTTTCCGCCGAACCCGAACAAGGCGGCGCTGAACCAGTGAGACCAGAACCGGCCGGCGCCGACGGGTGCCGGCCGGTCTTTCCATGTGCCGGCGCTTCCTTTCCCCTCCAGGACTGCAGCAAACCCCTCCAAGATTGCATCAAGCGTTGCACCACCTTTCCGTCCGGACATCCTGACTTCCAGCAATGAGCAAGGAAATCGAACGCCCCCTCGGGCTGGATGCAAAAGAAGGCGGCCGGCGCCGGAACTTTCCGCTATCGGGTGGCGGAATGGCGGCGGTCATCGTCTGCCTGGGCATCGTCGGCCTGTCGGGCGCCATCGCTCTGCGACCGAGACCTTTCCACAAGCCGCCCGAGATTGTCGTAACCACGCCGGAACAGGCCAAACCGGCGGCGCCTTCCATGGCAAAGGAAGCGGCAAATACCAGTCCGGTCAGCCCCGGCGGCACGACGTCAGGGAGCGGTGGTCCGCACATCATTCACGTCAACCCCGATAATGCTCCCTCCAATGGCGCCATCATCATTCGCGACCCCTCCGCACTGGGCCAGGATCTTCGCGTCGCTCATCTTCCCGATCGCGCCCTAATCGAGCAATCCGAGATGGGACCGTTGCCGATCCGCTCGATCGACGGCAGGCGGCCGGTCGACGTCTATGCCCGTCCCTGGTCGGGAACGCGGGGCGCGCGTGTCGCCATCGTGATCGGCGGTCTGGGCCTGTCGCAAACTGGGACGCAGAACGCCATCGCCAAGCTGCCCGGCGAGGTGACGCTCGCCTTCGCGCCGCAAGGCAACAGCCTGATGCGCTGGATGCGCGACGCCCGCCAGAGCGGTCACGAAATCCTCATGCAGGTACCCTTCGAGCCCTACGACTATCCGAACATCAATCCGGGCCGCAACACGCTGACCGTCGAGGCCTCGCCGGCGGAAAACCTGAAATCGCTGCACTGGGCCTTGTCGCGCATCACCAACTATACCGGGATCATGAATTATATGGGCGGTCGCTTCCTGGCCAACGATACCGCCCTGGAGCCGGTAATGAAGGACCTCGGCACGCGCGGCTTGCTGTATCTCGACGATGGATCCTCGGCACGCAGCGTCGCTCCCGAACTGGCGCAGAAGGACGGTGTTCCCTTCGCCGCCAGCGACGCGACCATCGATACCTCGCGTGATCGCGGCGATATCCTGAAGAAGCTCGACCAGCTCGAAGCCACCGCGCGCGCCAAGGGCTTTGCCATCGGGACGGGGTCGGCGTTCGACGTTACGGTCGAAACGGTCGCGAGTTGGGTGAACGAAGCCAAGAAGCGCGGCATCGAGATCGTACCGGTCACGGCCGTCATGAACGATCCGGAAAAGGGGTAGGGCATTGGCCAAGCAGAGAAAGCCTGTCGACCCCGAGACCCTGCCCTATCGGCCCTGCGCCGGCATGATGGTCCTCAACCGCGAGGGGCTGGTGTGGATGGGCAAGCGCATCGTCGAGGAGGGTAGCGAGATCGCCGATACGACGCAGCTTTGGCAGATGCCGCAAGGCGGCATCGACAAGGGCGAGGAGCCGCTCGCCGCCGCCGGTCGAGAACTCTATGAAGAAACCGGTATGCGCACCTTCACATTGCTCGAGGAAGCGCCGCGCTGGATCGAGTACGACCTTCCCGCGCATCTGGTCGGAATCGCCTTCAAGGGGCGCTATCGCGGGCAGACCCAGAAATGGTTCGCCTTTCGCTTCGGCGGAGACGACAGGGAGATCGCCATCAACCCGCCGCCCGGCGGTCACGAAGCCGAGTTCGACGAATGGGCGTGGAAGCCGATGCGGGACCTGCCGCATCTGGTCGTGCCGTTCAAGCGGCCGGTATATGAGGAAATCGTCAATATCTTCGGCCATCTGACGTCGTAGATAGGGCCATCAATCGGTCGCGTGCCTGAGCGCCAGGGCGGCCGCCAGCGGGCCGATGACGGCGAAGAACAGCGTCAGGGCCAGTAAGATCAGGAAGGGTGGCAAAAAGGGCTGCGGATCGTTTACGGCCGCATAGCTTGCCGACACGCCGAAGATCAGCACCGGCACCGTCAGCGGCAGGATCAATACCGACACCAGCAGGCCGCCGCGCGGCAGGGCAACGGCGACCGCCGCCCCGACCGCGCCTATAAAGGTGATCGCCGGCGTACCGACCAGCAGCGTCAGCGTCGTCGCTGCGATGCCCGTGGCTTCCATGTTCATGAAGAGGCCGAGCAGGGGCGAGGCAATCACCAGCGGCAAGACGCTTGCGGTCCAGTGCGCCAGGCATTTGACCAGAACGGTCAGCGCCGGCACATGGTGGTGGTCCGACAGCATGAGGAGATCGAGCGTTCCGTCCTCGCGGTCGGCCTGGAACAGGCGCTCAAGCCCGAGCAGGCTGGCCAGTAGCGCTCCGATCCACAATATCGCCGGCCCGATGCGCGCCAGAAGATGCAGATCGGGGCCGACGCCGAACGGCACGACGGCGACGACCGCCAGAAAGAACAGCACGCCGACCAGCGCGCCGCCGCCGGCACGGATGCCGATCTTCAGGTCCTGGACGAAGAGGGCCAGCATCAAGCCGGTCCCATCGTAAGCTCCAGCGCCCCCTCGAGCCCCAATGCCACATGCGTTGCCGCGACGAGATGGCCGCCATCCTCAAGGTGCGTCCGCATCAGTTCCGCGAATTGCCGTTCCGCCGCCTTGTCCAGTCCGGCTGTCGGCTCGTCGAGCAGCCAAAGCGGCCGATACGACACGATGAGCCTGGCAATTGCGATGCGGCGGCGCTGTCCGGTCGACAGGTATCCGAACGGCAGGTCAGCGACCGAATCGAGGCCGACCATGGCCAGCGCCTCGCCGATCTCCAGGTGTGGCCGGCCGTTGAATTCGCGCCAGAAGCGCAAATTCTCAGCCACGGTCAGCGCCGTCTTCAATGCGTTTTCATGGCCGAGATAGTGACAGGCCGCCGCGACGTCCGGCCATTCTTCGCCACCACCCTCGAGCCGAACCGTTCCGGCGGCCACTGGCAGCAGGCCGGCTATGACGCGCAGAAGCGTCGACTTGCCCGATCCGTTCGGGCCGGTGACGATCAAGGCTCTTCCCGCGCCGAGGGCGAAATCGATGTTCGAGAAAATGCTCTCGCCGCCGCGTTCGCCGCCAAGCTTGTCGGCGACCAGCCGCATCCCTTTTACTTTCTCCGGCATCAACTCATCGCCGCCCCGTGATATTTTCGTCCCTTGTATCCATAAGTCCGTTGGACTCCTCTACGAAATTCTCTATATCCGAAGCAATCACGCCAGCGGTCGGCGTGAACCTCAATTTGCGCCGGACCAGCGCGCGAGCCGCCTTTAACGGCCCGGGAGCTTGGAAGCGGACAGCGGAAATGACCGTACCCGCACCTTTGCGCGTGATACCATGCGACTGGCGTCCGTTTCCGATCGGCCACCGACAGTCAGGGATCGCTCGTGACACATTCACTCGACAGTTTCAAATCACGCAAAACGCTCAAGGTGGGCGACAAGGATTATGTTTATTTCAGCCTGACGGAAGCGGAGAAGAACGGCCTGGCCGGCATTTCGCGGCTTCCTTTTTCGATGAAGGTGCTGCTCGAGAACCTGCTGCGCAACGAGGACGGGAGGTCGGTCACCAAGAAGGATATCGAGGCCGTCGCCGGCTGGCTGGCCGACAAGGGATCGGCCGGATATGAGATCGCCTATCGGCCGGCGCGCGTTCTGATGCAGGATTTCACCGGGGTTCCCGCCGTCGTCGATCTGGCGGCGATGCGCGATGCCATGGTCTCGCTCGGCGGTGATCCGCAAAAGATCAATCCGCTGGTGCCGGTCGATCTCGTCATCGACCATTCCGTCATCGTCGACGAGTTCGGTACGCCGCGGGCCTTCGCGCACAATGTCGAGAAGGAATACGAGCGTAATGGCGAGCGCTACCGCTTCCTCAAATGGGGCCAGCAGGCCTTCCACAACTTCCGCGTCGTGCCGCCCGGCACCGGCATCTGCCACCAGGTCAACCTCGAATATCTGGCGCAGGCGGTGTGGTCGGCCGAGATCGACGGCGAAACGGTGGCCTATCCCGACACCTGCGTCGGCACGGATTCGCATACGACCATGGTCAACGGCCTCGGCGTCCTAGGCTGGGGCGTCGGCGGCATCGAGGCGGAGGCCGCCATGCTTGGGCAGCCGGTCTCCATGCTCCTGCCGGAGGTCATCGGGTTCCGCCTGACCGGCAAGCTGAAGGAAGGTGTCACGGCGACCGACCTGGTGCTCACAGTCACGCAGATGCTGCGCAAGAAAGGCGTGGTCGGGAAGTTCGTCGAATTCTTCGGTCCCGGGCTTTCTTCCATGACGCTGGCAGACCGCGCCACGATCGGCAACATGTCGCCCGAATATGGCGCGACCTGCGGGTATTTCCCGATCGACGCGGAAACCATCAAATACATGACAACGTCCGGCCGCACGGAAGAGCGCATCGCGCTTGTCGAGGCCTATTGCCAGGCGCAGGGCCTGTGGCGAGGCGACGACAATGGCGTTGAACCTGTCTTCACCGACGCGCTGGCGCTCGATCTTGGCGAAGTCGTTCCCTCCATGGCCGGACCGAAGCGGCCGGAAGGGCGCGTGTCGCTGCAGGATATACCGGCTGGCTTCGCAGGGGCGATGGAGACCGAATACAAGAAGGCCGCCGAAATCTCCAAGCGCTACGCGGTCGAAGGCTCGGAATACGATATCGGCCATGGCGACGTGGTGATCGCCGCGATCACCTCGTGCACCAACACCTCTAACCCGAGCGTGCTGATCGGCGCCGGGCTCTTGGCGCGCAACGCCAACAGGCTCGGTCTCAAGCAGAAGCCATGGGTCAAGACCTCGCTTGCCCCCGGCAGCCAGGTGGTGGCGGAATATCTCGACAAATCCGGCCTGCAGAAGGAACTCGACCAGATCGGCTTCAATCTTGTCGGCTTCGGCTGCACGACCTGCATCGGGAATTCCGGCCCGCTGGCGGCGCCGATTTCCAAGACCATCAACGACAAGGGCGTGATCGCGGCGGCCGTGCTTTCGGGCAACCGCAATTTCGAGGGGCGCGTGTCGCCCGACGTGCAGGCCAACTATCTGGCCTCGCCGCCACTCGTTGTCGCCTTCGCGCTCGCCGGCTCCGTCACCATGGACCTGACGACCGAACCGCTTGGCGAGGACAAGGACGGCAAGCCGATCTTCCTGAAGGACATCTGGCCTTCGACCACGGAAATCCAGGATTTCATCACGAAAAACGTCACGCGCGAGCTGTTCTCGCGCAAATATGCCGATGTCTTCAAGGGCGACGAGAACTGGCAGAACGTGCAGGCGCCGAGCGGCCAGACCTATACCTGGGACGACGATTCGACCTATGTGCAGAACCCGCCCTATTTCGAGGGGATGGGCAAGAAGGCCGGCAAGGTCGGCGACATCAAGGGCGCGCGCATTCTTGGCCTGTTCGGCGACAAGATCACGACCGACCATATTTCACCGGCCGGCTCCATCAAGGCGGCTTCACCGGCCGGCGAGTACCTGACCGAGCACGGCGTCGGCGTTGCCGACTTCAACCAGTACGGCACGCGGCGCGGCAACCATGAAGTGATGATGCGCGGCACCTTCGCCAATATCCGCATCCGCAACCACATGCTGGGCGAGAACGGCCGCGAAGGCGGCTATACGATCCACTATCCGTCCAAGGAGGAAATGCCGATCTACGACGCCGCCATGCTCTATCGGCAGGAAGGCGTTCCACTGGTGATCTTCGCCGGCGTCGAATACGGCAATGGCTCGTCACGCGACTGGGCGGCAAAGGGCACCAATCTGCTCGGCGTGCGCGCCGTCATTGCCCAGTCCTTCGAACGCATCCACCGCTCCAATCTGGTGGGCATGGGGGTGGTTCCCTTCGTGCTCGATGAAGGAACGAGCTGGCATTCGCTTGGGCTGACCGGAGACGAAACGGTCGAGATCGACGGATTGGAGACCATCCGTCCGCGCCAGAAGATGGTTGCGAAAATCACCTATGCGGACGGCAAGGTGAAGGAGGTGCCGATCCTGTGCCGTATCGACACGGCCGATGAGCTGGGCTACTTCATTAATGGCGGCATCCTGCAATACGTGCTGCGCGATCTCGCCGCCTGACAGGCGCGTCATACCAACGGTCATTTTAATTGACCGTTGGTATGATCTAGCCGGATCGCATCGCCGTTAGATGAGCTGCGGCCAAAAAAGCTTCTTCATGCTTGCCTGACCCGGTCATTGACTGGAGGCCCTCATTCACGCCCGAACCGGGCCTCGGCGCGCATGGCGAGCTCGCCGTCGGGCCCGCGAGCCCAAAGAGTGAGTGCTTCGCCGGCATCGGTGGCCTCGATATGGAAGCCGCGATCGACAAATAACGGCGCCATCGCCCTGAATTCGAATTTCGAAAGTTTCGCTCCTTCGCGGCATCGTTCGGCAAAGCCTTGAAGCAGCGTCGAAATCAGCGGGCCGTGCACCACCAGGCCTGAATATCCTTCCTCGTCCTGTGCATAGGGCCGGTCATAGTGAATACGATGGCCATTCGACGTCAGCGCCGAATAGCGAAAGAGCAGGACCGGGTCCGGCGTGATGCATTCCGACCATCGGGCATTGTCAGGGGCCTGCGTGTGCGCGGCCGTTGGCGTGCCAGGCTGCGCCGCCTCGCGGTAAACGATGTCCTGTTCTTCCTCGATCACAAGCGCATCGTCATGGCTGATGGTATGCCGAATCGTGACAAAGACGAGCCGGCCGGCGCGCCCGCTCTTTGCCGCGACCTTCGTGATCTCACTTTTGCGGGACGCTCTGGCGCCCACAGGCAGCTTGGCAAGATAGTTTAGACGCCCGCCGGCCCACATCCGCCTGGGCAATCCCACGTCGGGGAGAAAACCGCCACGCTTGGGGTGCCCATCCGGCCCAAGTTCACTTCGACGGACGAAAGGATTGAAAAATATCCAATGCCAGCCCGGGGGAAGAGCAGCGCCTTCCACCGGGGATTCGCCGAGATCAAGTGTGCTGGCAAGCGCCGCGACGCGATCTGCCGCGATCAGGGCATCGCGGACCTCCGTTCGACCGATCGCACCGGAATAGTCGGGCTCCGTCTCTACGGCTTCGGTTCCCTGATCCATCGGATATCGTCCTTCAATTGACCCGTGCTGCGTTTCTCGATTTCCCGATAGATACACCACCTCCTTGACCTGATCTTTATTTTAAGTGGATGCTTTTGAGCATCTGAGCCAACGTTCGATCCTACACGACTCGCCACCGCAAGCGGGAGTAGGCCATTGGCGAGATCGCGTCGTCGATGACGCGCATGGTCCGCCCATCGTGAAGGCGAAAAAGCAAAACGCCGCTCCCGGCTTCCCGGGGGCGGCGGAATGAGAGAAAGCATTTACGCCCGGTGCGTCAGTCGCAGACCCTGACGCGACGGTAGTGGACGTAGCCGTGCCGGCCGACGACGCGTTCGCGTACGATATAGCAATCGCTTTCATAGTCGCCGACCACGATGGGAAGAATGCCGCCACCCCAATAGCCGTGGTTCCAATGACCGTGATGGCCATGATGACCGTGCGGATGGGCATCCGCCGTGGTCGCGGCCAGGCCGGCGCCAAGTGACAAGGTGGCGGCGAGAGTCGCGGTAATCATCTTGCGGGAAAGAAAATTGAACATTGTCTGTCTCCTGTCCGTTTTTACCGGGCCAGCGAAATGCCGCCCTACAACACTGGGTCGCGACGTTCCGGCAAAAGGTTCAGCCCCGTGCGAAAAAAATTCAGCGTGCGCTGGCCATGGCCGATTTCCTGCATTGGGCTCTCCGGCGCGATTGCCGTGAGACGTGGAAAGGATTGCTGGCCGTGGAAGGCGCGAGACCCTGGACAAGCCTCGTACAGCCCGCCGTCAAAGGGGGTTGACCTCAGCCGAAAGCTCCGGCGTAGCGGATGACGGTCACAAAAAACCCCGCCGGTCGCCCGGCGGGGCCTCTTTTCGTCCAGGGCAGGCTATTGGAGCCTTTGACCCCTAGACGGCCGGCCTCCGTGTCGTCCACCGCCCGGCAGGATGCCGTTCAGAATCCCTGGACTGAGGAGAATGCCCGGCACAAATGACGGCTGACGCTCCTCGATCTCACGGCAGTAAGGCGGCTTTCCCTCCATGCCGCGCGGACAGCGGCGGTCGATGGTGACGCAGCGACCGTAACGCAGCACCTCGTCGCGTTCGCAGACGGGCCGGCGCGGGATATCGACACAGCGTCCACGCCGCATCCGCGTTCCCTCCGGGCATTCCACCCGGTGTCTGCGGCAAGCGCCGCGCACGAGTTCCGTACCGCGCCGGCACACGCATTCGCCGTCCCGCGTGCGGATCTGGCCTGGTAGCAGTCGGCATTGCTGCACCGGCGGCGGCGTGAAGCAGCCCCTGCGTCCGAGTTCCATGCCCTTCGGACATACGCAACGCCCGTCATCGGTCCGGATCTGGCCAGGCAGCAAGGTACACTGCCGCACAGGCGGAGGCGGGTTGTTGGGCTTCCGGCCACCCGCGCATCGGCCATTGCGGAACCGTGTTCCTTGCGGGCATTGGCAGCGTCCTGCATCGTTCATGACAAATCCGACCGAACATTGCGGCTTGTGGTGGGTGATCCGGAACGGATGACAGGAATAGGCTCTATGTTGCTGCCCTTCGCTGCCGCCATCGTGAGTCTTGAGGGCAAGTTGCCGGTCTGTGACCGGAGTGCCGGGCTTCAGGACCGCCACGCAATTGCGTCCTCGCAATTCGCCGTCTCCGATGCCTGAATGGCGGGCATCCGGAAGCGTCACGACAACCCGGTGGACCTCCGACTGGCCCGCCGCAAGCGACAGATTGGCGGCGCAGGAGAAGGGCAATGTCCGGGGTGTCGACGCACAGCCGAAAGGCGGCTCTACCGAATTGATGGCGACGTCCTTGAGGCGGCCGATGCCGTCGACCTCCATGGCGTCGCCGATCCGCATGGGTCCGGAGAAGGATTTGTCGCCATCATTGGTGATGGTGATGATAAACGCGCAACTTCCACCGACTTCACACTCATCGTCGCCGGTCTTCTTGACCGTGATAGGCGGCAACTCATGCCTTGGCGGATAGGGCAACAGATAGCCGTCTCGACCGCGATCTGGTTCGGTGTAACCGGCCTGGCCTTCGCAGGGATGCCATATTTCGACATCGCCGACATGGCCTTCGGCTGCGGGGTCTTCGTAGAAGCCATCGAAATCGACAAAGGCCGAGCCGAAAGGGGGCTCGTTCCGCGGTCGCACCAGCGCGGTGGGGGTAAGCTGAACGCCGTGCACGGCAAGCGGACCCCCAACGCGGAGCCGATCGGCGAGCGTCGCGCTCTCCCGCAGCCTGTCTCCGGTCTTGGCGATGGTGTCGGCACAGGCCTTGAAGTCGATCTTGCCTTTGGAATCATAGCCATATTGCAGATCGATTCCACCGTCCGTCTGGCGGTAGCCTTCCGGGAAGCCGACGGCATATTCCTGCGGCGTCGCCACCCACACGCTTTCGGTTGCCGGATTGTCGGGGTTTTCCAGCCTGTAGCGAAGGACTTCACCGGCGCCAGAATCCGCGAAGCGGCTATAGTCGTAGCGATTGTCTATCCGGCCGCGTTGGGCGAGATACATGAAGCCGCGATTGTCGAAGACGATGTCGGTAACGGCGAGATCCTGGTCGGCCTTGACCGTCAGCTCCCAGCGCGGATCGCCGGCGAAAGAGCCGTCTTCGTTGATGCCGACGGACCATATCTCGGCTTTCTCGCCGACCGAATAATAGAGGCGTCCGCCATGGACCTGAACGGCCCAGACCCGCCGTGCGTCCGGAGTGTAGCCCCAGGTCTTGGCATCTTCACTATCGAAGGCCGCGCTATGGATATCCATCAATGCGCCATCGTCGGCTACCGGGGCGAGTCCATGGGCGGGGCGTCCGTTGAGGCCATGATCGAAAATATCGATCAGCTTGCCATCGGCGCCGATTCGATGGATGAGGCCGCTATCGAGATCGGAAGCAAAGAACTGGCGGTGCGCCTTGTCGAAGGCGATGTCGCCGATTCCGGGGCCGCTATTGGTGCGGATCGTGGTGAACAGCGAGAGCGCGCCGGTCAGCCCGTCGATCTTCCAGATGGCGCCGGGGCTGCCGCCATTTTCTTCTGCAAACTGGCCCTGCATGAAGCGCGCACCCGGTGCGCCGGGCCGCCGGCGCTCCGGGCGTCCGTCGCCATCCGCATCGGGCGTGACGATCTGGATGCCGTGCAGTGAGGTCGCCGCGGCGTAGAGATTGGGCACGCCGCTCGGTTGGCCGTGGCGGACGCCGTCATCATAGGTCAGGCCGAAGATTTGGCCTATCTGGCCGGCCAGCACCTCGAAGGGCGGCGGCGTATCGGCGAGTTGGCCCGACAATGGTCCACCAAGCGCCGAAGCGTCGAAAATGCGCAAGGATGCGCGGTTTGGATCGATGAAGGCCTCGTCGACCGGATCGACGCCTGGTGGCAGGCCATCCTCCAGCTTCGGGATATAGGTTCCCGGAAAGCCGGAAACCGCCATCGAGCCGGGGTGGATGATCTGGATCTCCTGGGCGCGAACGGGGGTTGCCCACCACAGCCCGGCAACGAGCATCAGAGCGGCCGCCAAAACCATCAGGGCGTTGCGTAAAACGCCGGAACGCGGATCCTCTGAAAGAGCCGAAGCAGGGTTTACGGCATTACGGCGCATCGAGTTGCTCCCGTTCGCTACGGGAGAAAACGCCGGGACGGCGGGGCGCGAAGGCGCGATCCGGCTTCTGGCCCTCTCCCCTATGAAAGAGTGTCTGCCTTCAATGAGATTGAGGATAAACTTGCTGTGAGATGGGGTCAACGCAACGAGGCGAAACCCGTGCGGGTCCACGCCATCCCTGAAACGGTGGTTGCGTGTGGCTCCGGCCGGCCGCGCCGGCCCGAAACAGGATATAGTTCTGGACATGGGATGCTCCTTGTCTGGACACCGCAGAGCGCGGCTCCCGGAATGTCCGTCGCTGGCCAGCGCGAAAAGGTTCAGCGGGATGGACGCGCCAGATCGGTTCGACGCTTTGCGAGCGGGTAGCTCTGGCCACACCCGTCGGCATCGGCTAAATTTTTGGAACACGGAAATATCGATGAACCTTCCCGGGGCGCGATGCGACCAAGAGACGGTAAGCTGGGCGATGGCGATGACCGCTGCTGTTGATCCGCGATCGGATCACGCGCTTGTGGTGAAAGTCGCGGCGGGAGATCGCGCCGCCGTCCGGCTTCTGTTCATGCGCCATCACGCGAGGGTTTACCGCTTCGTGGCGCGCCAGACGGGATCGGAATCCATGGCCGACGATATCGCCAATGAAGTGTTTCTCGAACTCTGGCGCCAGGCGCCGAAATTCGAGGGCCGTTCGGAAGTCTCGACGTGGTTGCTCGGCATCGCCCGCTTCAAGGCGCTGTCCACCCTGCGCAAGCGCCGCGAGGCGCCGCTCGACGAAGAGGCTGCTGCTTCCATTGCCGATGAGGCCGACACACCCGAAGTCGTCGCGATGAAGGAGGACAAGGCGGCGGCGCTTAGGCGTTGCGTCGACGCGCTGCCGGACGAGCACCGCCCGGTGATCGATCTCGCCTATTACCACGGCAAGGCGATTTCAGAGATCGCCGAGATTCTGTCCGTCCCCGAGGCGACGGTGAAGACTCGCATGTTCTATGCGCGCAAGAAGCTCGGGGAAGCCTTGAAGGCGGCGGGATACGACAGGGGCTGGCCATGAGCGCGCAAGAAAAGAAATCGCGCCGCGACGAACTCGAGGCATTGCTGCCCTTTTATCTGAACGGCACGCTGGCGGGCCCCGATCTCGAAGCCGTCGAAGCGTGGCTTGAAACGGAGCCGGACGCGATGGCCGCGCTCGCGGAAGCTGAAATGGAGTTTTCCGAAACCGGCGCGGCCAACGAGGCGATCCGCCCTCCAGCCGATGCGCTGTCGCGCTTTTCGAAGGCGCTGGAACAGGAGGCCGGTCCGGCCCAAGCCAAGATTGGCGCCTCATGGCTTTCGACCGCCTGGCATCGTCTCGCCGGCCTGCCTGCGGGGGTGGCATGGGCCGCCGCGGCGGCGGCGATCGCCATCATTGTCCTGCAGGCGGTTTCCGGCGGCATGTTCGAAAAAGAAGGCTACCGGATGGCCGGCGTGCATCAGGATCTGTCGAAGGGACCGCTCGCGCTGGTCGTCTTCAAGCCGGACGCGAAGATGGCCGACATTTCAGCCTTCCTGTCGGCGAACGATGCCTCGATCATTGGCGGCCCGACGGCCGGAGGCGTTTTCCGCATCGCCATCGCAGCCAAAACCGCAGCCGATTATGATCGTATCGTCGGGCTGATCGCCGGCCAACCTTTCGCCGACAAGGTCAGCCCTGGAAGGAAACCGGCCAATGGCGACTAGGTCTCAAACCGCCTTCGTGGTGGCGCTGGCGGGCATGCTGCTTTCGGCTCCGGCCTTCGCCGCGCGGGCGACACCCCCGGCGGATGCCGGAAAGACCGATGGCGGCGCGACCAGCGGCAACGATACCCAAAAATGCCCGCAAGGCGCGGTTCCATTGCCCGGCGCGGCCGAAAGTCGACGCTGCGCGCCGTCGAAGCCCGGTCGTGACAGCGGTTCCGGGGCGGTTTTCTTGCCGCCCGTTCTGATCGATCTCTTTCCCGATCCAACAGGCGTCGCAACCGGCAATCCGCCTATTCAGACACCCAACCCGCGTTCGCCACAAGGCGGCAGAACCGGCAACGGCCCGCCATCGTCGCCTTCCGGCTCCGGCAATGCCGGCCCCGCGCCCGCCACGCCGCAATCCACTGTCTCGCCGGTGGCCATCTCCGGCTCCTTCGTGCCCGATGAGGTGCTGGCGACGGTGGACGGCGACGCCACGGCCGTCCAGCAGATCGCCAACGCTTTCAATCTTGAAGTCCGTTCGCAGCGCGCATCGGATTTGCTTGGCCTGAGAATCGTCCGCTTCGGCATCCCCGACGGAAGGCCGGTCACGACGGTCCTCGCCCAATTGGGATCGGACGGCCGCACCGTGCAGCGCGCGCCCAACCACATTTACAGCCTCCAGCAGGCGGGTGCGCTGGTGAATTATGCCTTCCAGCGAATTTCGCTGGACCGGAGCGCCGCGAGCGGGGCAAACATTCGTGTAGCTGTCATCGACACGGCCGCCGACGACACCAATCCGGTGCTCGCCGGAATTATCGCGGCGACCCATGATTCCATGCCGGAAACGCCCGTCAGGGATCGCGGCCACGGAACCTCCGTCGCCGGCCTCATCGCTGGAGTAGGCGATCTGCACGGCATTGCGCCGGGAGCCCGCATCTATCAGGCGCGCGCCTTCGATGACGGACATTCAACCATGAGCGTTTTGCTCGACGCACTCGACTGGGCCGCCGGCGAGAAAGTGCGCGTCATGAACATGAGTTTCGCCGGCCCGAAGAATGATCTTCTGGGAACGGCCTGCAAGGCGGCCTTGGCGCGCGGCATCGTGCTGGTGGCGGCTGCCGGCAATGACGGGCCGAACGCGCCATACGACTATCCCGCCGCCTATGAGGGCGTCATCGCCGTCACGGCGACCGACGAGCAAGACCGGGTAATGCCGCAGGCCAATCGCGGCGCCTACGTCTTCATCGCGGCGCCGGGCGTCAATGTTCCAGCGCCAATCGAAGGCGGACAGGATCTCGTTACCGGAACGTCCTTTTCCGCCGCGATCGTCAGCGGCGCCATCGCCGACATGCTGAACGCCGCGCCGAGCCTCGACGCCAGCCGCCTTGACGCGGTGCTCTCCGGATCGGCTTCCGATCTGGGCGCGCCCGGCCGTGACGCCGATTTCGGCTTCGGCCTCCTCAACGTGAAGGCCGCGCTCAGGCGAGCGGAATAGGCTTGCTTGCCAGGGGTCTGTCGAAAACGTTCCGTCAACGCCGGGGATGGCCAATTTGTCCGGACATGCCGCCCCGACATGCTGCAAAGACAAAAAAAACCAGTGTCAGTCTGGCTGACACCGGTCATATTTTCGAATTGTTGCTCTGTCGAGCCTGTTACAAGGCCGGGTTGGTTCGATCCGACGGTGGCCCCGTGGGCGGGGGGCTTGGGGTTTACGAAGCCGGTGCCGGACCGAACCGTCTCAGGCAACAAGGGTAAGGTCGCTGGATATTGGGGCGCCAGCTTGGATTATATGCGGCGAGAATGTGGCGGCCCATCACCAATTCCGACATCCTGTCCCGGTTCGTGAGCGTATGTTACGGATTGCGCGCCGCCGGATGCCGGGGTTGATTTTCCACCATATACGCGCGAACCTCATCTCGTTGCAGCCCAATGGAAGGCATCGTGAATGGTCGATCGCGGAGATGGCATGGAGGATGGGGAAGGTTCCTCGATATTGGTCCCTTTTCAGGAGGTCCGGCGCCGCCGTCTCGAAATTCCCGTGGCCTTTGATCGGCGCGAACTTGACCAGATATTGCGCATTTATGGCCGCATGGTCGCCGCCGGTGAATGGCGTGATTACGCGATAGATCATCTTTCCGACCGGGCGGTCTTTTCCGTCTTTCGCCGCACCAGCGAAGTGCCGCTTTTCCAGATTGCGAAAATGCCCAAACTGGCGCGAAAGCAGGGGGCCTTCGCCGTCATCGCTGCCGGCGGCGTCATCCTGAAGCGCGGCCACGAACTGGCGAGCGTGCTCGGCGTCTTCGACAAGACGCTCAAGCTCGTCAAGGCGTGATCGATCGAAGCCTTATTTTCCGGAGCGGTATTTCCGTTCCGGCAATGAGACCGGGTCTGGCGGCGTATCGGTTCCGCCGTTGATGGCAAGCTGCATGAAGATCGTATCGAGCCAGCGTTCGTGCTTGAAGCCTGAGCCCTCGAGCCGTCCGGAATGCCGGAAGCCGAGCTTTTCATGTAGACGCACCGAAGCGCTGCCGGGCCTGCCGTCGCCGATGACCGCGATGATCTGACGGAAGCCGAGCTCCGTCACTTGCTCGACGAGCGCTTCGAGCAGACTCCGGCCGACGCCGCGGCCTTTCGCCTCCGGCGCCACATAGATGGAATCTTCCACGACAAAGCGGTAGGCCGGGCGCGGGCGAAACGGCCCGGCATAGGCATAGCCGACGATCTCGCCACCTTCTTCCGCCGCCAGATAGGGGAATCCATGATCGGCGAGCGCTGAAAACCGCGCTTCCATTTCGGCTCGGTCTGGCGGCTGCAATTCGTAGCTGGACGTTCCATGGCGAACGGCGTCGCCGTAGATTTCCGTGATCCGGTCGAGATCGGCCTTCACCGCCGCGCGTATGGGCATTCCGTCCGCTACCTTGCTGGGCCCGCCAAGCATTTATAGGCAGTGGCCGCGGCAAAAGAAAAGGGCGGCCCGAAAGCCGCCCCGATACACTTTCCTGTCCGTGCGATCAGCGGCGGTTGCCGAGGAACTGCATGAGGAACATGAACAGGTTGATGAAGTCGAGATAGAGGCGCAGCGCACCCATGATGGCCTTGCGGCCGGCCACGACATCGCCGTCGCCCTCGTAGTACATTTCCTTGATTTGCTGCGTGTCGTAGGCGGTAAGGCCGGCGAAGACCAGCACGCCGATCGCGGAAATGGCGAATTGCAGCGCCGTCGAAGCCAGGAAGATGTTGACCACCGAGGCGATGATGATCCCGAACACACCCATGATCAGGAACGAACCCATCGCCGACAGGTCACGCCTCGTCGTATAGCCGAAGAGCGACAGGGCGCCGAAAGCGGCGGCGGTGATGAAGAAGGTCCTGACGATGCTGGTCTGCGTATAGATCAGGAAGAGGATCGACAGCGACAGCCCGACTAGGGCCGCATAGACCCAGAAGGTGGTCTGGGCCGCCGAAACGCTCATCGAATTGATCTTGAAACTCAGGAAGAAGACGAGAGCGAGCGGCGCGAAGATCACAACCCAGCGGAAAGCGCTCTGGAACATCAGGACGCCGAACTGCGTTAGTTGCCCGTCAGGGGTAACGGAGAAGCTGAAAGCGCCCCACGCGGCCAGACCCGTAATGGCAAGACCGAGCGCCATCAGATTATACACTTTGATCATGTAGGCGCGAAGGCCCTGATCGATAGAGGCGTCTGCCCGACCGGGAGCGGTCGATGCACGCGCCTGATAGTTGCGAAGATCAGCCATGAATTTCCTCTGTCGCTTCTGTCCCGTCCGGTGTCGGGCGTATCCGCCGGGCGCCGCTGGCGGGACTCCAGCATGCCTGTGGCGAAATATGATGATTTTTTTAGTGAAGAACAAGGGCCGCGACAGAGGCAATGCGCCGCGCCGGGCGCATGAATGGCGGAATCGTCGCCACGAACCGGAAAAAGGCGGCGAAAAGACTTAAGCCCGGGCGATTTTGCAGCAAACCTTACCGCGAATTAACGATAAAAGTCCATTTTCCGCTGCCGCGGCCGTCGCTTGACAGTGTGTGGCCCACGCCCGTAAATGCGCCGACCGGTGGAACGGGGCTGTAGCTCAGACGGGAGAGCGCATCGTTCGCAATGATGAGGTCAGGGGTTCGATTCCCCTCAGCTCCACCAGTCGATCACGCTCAAGCCAATCCATAATCGTTGAACGCGGTTCCAGGCAGCCATGCGCTTTCCGCGCCTTTAGGGCCACGAAATGCTGTATCGGCGAAGGGCTTCTCGTGCAGGCAAGCCGCGCGGTTCCGGTTTACTTGTCCCCCATACGGCGGTACCTAAAGTTTGCGCTTGTTGGCCTTCGTCATAATGGCTTCGACCAGCGGCAATTTCTTGGGAGGAAATCCAGCGATGAAATCAGTCAACAAAACAATTGCCGGGCTCGCCGGCGCACTGCTTCTGTCGGGAGCGTCGTTTGCGGGTTCCGCACAGGCGGAGGATCTGTCGGTCCGGCTGGCGTGGTACATGCCTCCCCATACCGCCACCGCCGACCAGGGTGAAGCCATCGCCAAGAACATCGAGAAGGAAAGCGGCGGGAAAATCTCGATCAAGTCTTATCCGTCTGGGTCGCTCGCCAAGGAATCGACCATGGCGCAGGCGCTCGCCAACAATACGGCGAACATGGGCATCATGGCGATGCATTGGTGGTCGAGCCAGGAGCCGTCACTGGAATGGGATACGATCCCCTTTCTCGCCAACGATGCCGGCAAGCTGCTGACCGCGCTGCATGGCAAGCTTGGCGAGGACATCAACAAGATCCTCAACAAGCACAATGTCCAGATCATCGGCTGGGGCTTTTACGGCTACGCCGAAAGCTATGTGAACACCAAGCACCCGATCAAGGTGCCGGCGGATCTCGACGGCCTGAAGATGCGATCCGAGGGCAGCCTCAACGCCGACTTCCTCAAGAAGCAGGGCGCCATTCCGGTCGCCGTCGATTTCGAGCGAGGTCTACACGGCGCTCCAGCGCGGGACGCTCGACGGCGCGGCGTCCGGCCTGTCGTCGATCGTTTCGCGCAAATGGTATGAGGTCGGCAAGCAGATAACGCCGATCCACTACGTGCCGCTGGTCTATCCGGTGCAGGTAAACCTGACCTGGTGGAAGGGACTGACCGACGATCAGCGCAAGGTGATCTCGAAAGCCGTCGCCGACACGGAACAGGCGGCCGTCACCGCTATCGAGAAGGAATACAAGGACGATATCGATATTGCGAAGAAGGCCGGCGATACGATCTACAACCCGACCGACAGTGAGTTGGCCGAGTGGAAGAAGGCGACCTACGACATGTCGGTCAAGACCTACCTCTCGCAGGCCGGCGACGATGGCAAGACGCTGGTCAGCGACATCAACGATGCAATGGGCAAGTCGGTCGGCAGCCAGGTGAAGTAGTCATGCCCGACGCTGAGGGCAAGCAGGGGTCCGGCCGGCAAGGCGGCCCCATCTACGTGGCGGCGCGTATCGGCGATTTTCTCGCTGATGCCGTCGGCCATCTGGCAACAGTGGCGCTTCTTTGCCTGACGGCAGGGCTGGTCCTCGGCATTGTCCTCAGGTGGGTGCGCATCGACAATTCCTGGACCTATGATTTCGATCTCTTCAGCCTGGTCTGGGTCGCCTTTGCCGGCACCGTTCTGACGGCCCGCTACAACCGGCACGTTACATCGGGAATAGCCATCGAACGGCTGGTGGGCGGACGCCTGCGCCTTGTTTTTCGGGCGTTGCGCGTTGTTATCGTCCTTGGCTTCCTGGTTTTGTTTGCGATTTCCGGCTGGTGGGACGTTCTGTCGAGCTTCCAGACCCATGAAAAGACGATCGACGTCGTCCAATGGTCGGTATGGATAGCCAAGGCGGCGCTGCCGCTGGGCGCGATCTTCTGGGCCATCGCCGAGATATCCAAGTCGATTCTGCGTCCATCCGCCGGTGGCGGACACGAGTAACGGCCAACCGGCGCCGGTTCGCGGATGGGGCCAAGGGGGAGGGTAACACTTGATTTTCCTGGCGACGGTCGTAGCCCTGTTCTTCCTCCTGACGCTCGGCGTGCCGATTGCGATCTCGCTCATGCTCAGCGGGCTCGTCGGCTATATGCTGACGATCGATGTAACACCTGGCCTGACGGCGTTATCGCAGATCGCTTTCGGCGACCTGAATTCCTTCGTCATCAGCGCCATACCGCTCTACATCTTCATGGGGCAATTGATGCTGAAGGGTGGCAGCGGACGGGATTTGTTCGATCTCGCCCAACGCCTCGTCGGCCGTCTGCCGGGCGGGCTCGGTGTCGCGGCTATTTTCGCCTGCGCCATCTTCGCGGCCATCTCCGGCTCATCAACCGCTACTGTGGCGACGATCGGGTCGATCAGCATTCCCGAGATGCTCGAGCGCGGCTACAGCCGCAAGATGACCGCCGGTTCCGTCGCGGTCGCCGGCAGTCTTGGCATCCTGATCCCGCCGAGCATCTCCTTCATCCTCTATTCGCTGGTCACCAGCGCCTCGGTTGGCAAGCTGTTCATGGCGGGCATCGTGCCCGGTATTCTCCTGGCGCTGTTGTTCGCGGCCTATACCGTCGTGCAGAGCATCCGCGAAAGGAAGAGCGGCCTCGTTGCGCCGCCCGACGGACGAGACGTCCAGATCCAGTGGCGCACCTTCGGCAGTCTGGCGATGATCCTCATCGTGCTCGGCGGAATCTATCTGGGCTTTTTCACGCCAACCGAAGCGGCGGCCGTCGGCGTCACCTACGCGCTTGTCTTCACCGCCTTCGTCACACGGACGCTTTCGCTTCGCCTCTTCTGGCGCGCCGCCCGCGACAGCGTCGTCACCAGCGCCATGATCCTCATGTTGATCGCCGGCGCCGGCGTTTTCGGAAACACCCTGTCGTTGCTTCAGGTCCCGCAGGACCTGGCGTCCTGGCTCGACAGCCTCAATCTGGCGCCCTGGCAGTTCCTCATCGCGGTCAACATACTCTACCTCATCCTCGGCATGTTCATGGACGCTTCGGCCGCGATCCTGGTGACCGTTCCGATCCTTTTGCCAGCCTTGCAGGCGCTTAACATCGATCTGGTCTGGTTCGGCGTCATCCTGGTTATCAATATGGAAATCGGCGCCGTCACGCCGCCGGTCGGGATGAACTTGTTCGTCGTCCAGTCCCTGCGTGAAGACTATACCATCAGGGAAGTGCTGGCGGGTTCCCTGCCCTATGCGATCATGGGGCTGATCGGACTTGCCCTGGTCATGCTCTTCCCGCAACTCGCACTGTATCTTCCTTCCGCTGTGCAATAACGTGCTACCCGTCGCGGGGGTTACATTTCTGAAAACAGGCCTGAACCCGTAAATCACTAAAAATATAATGTTTATATCGACGAAATATTAGGCATAAGAAAAAGCTGCGCCTGACATTAACGACATAGTCGCCCTACCCATGCGATGGAAGGGCAATCAAAACTATAGTCAGGGTGGCAAGTTCATGATTGACAGAATCCGCGCGCTTCTTGCACAAAATCCGATGATCCCGATCGATGTCGGGGCGATGTCCGACGACGCCAACCTCTACGATGCCGGGCTGACGTCCTTCGCCTCCGTGCAGATGATGCTGGCGATCGAGGAAGAATTCGACATCGAGTTCCCGGAGGAGAAGCTGACCCGCCGGACATTCGCGTCGATCGCCAACATCGCGGCGGCCGTCTCCGAACTCATCACCGAAGCGGCCTGATCCCATGAACGTCGTGGGGAAGATCAGCGTTCCGGTGGCGGAGAACGCCTCCGAGCGCATGGGGCGCGTCGCCATCGTTGCCGCCGAAGCCGTCGACGCCGTCGACAAGGAAGGGCGGTTTCCGCTGGAGACGTTGGAAGCGCTCAAGCGCGAGCGCCTGCTCGGCGTCGCCATCCCGACTGAATTGGGCGGCGAAGGCCTGAGCACCGGCGCGGTCGCGGATCTTGTCGTTCAACTGGCGCAGGCATGCGGTTCGAGCGCGATGGTCTATGCGATGCATCAGATCCAGGTTTCCAGCCTGGCCACGCACGGCGTGACCAGCGACTGGCACCGCGCCTATATGCGCCGCGTTGTCGACGAACAGCTTCTGCTCGCTTCCGCCACGTCGGAAGCGGGAATCGGAGGCAATTTGCGCAACTCGATCTGCGCGGTCGAAACCGCCGATGGGCGCTTTTCGCTGACCAAGGACGCCACCGTCATCTCCTATGGCGCCAACGCAGACGCGATCCTGGCGACCGCCCGGCGGGCAGCCGATGCCGCTCATTCCGATCAGGTGATGGTCGTTATCCCGGCCGACGGCAACCGTTCGCTGGAACGCAAGTCGGTCTGGGACACGCTCGGCATGCGCGGCACCTGTTCCGACGGGTTCCTGCTTACGGCGTCGGGCGACGCGGCGCAGATATTCCCGAAGCCGTTCTCCGAGATCGCCGCGCAATCCATGCTGGCCAGTTCCCACATCTATTGGGCGGCGACGTGGTTCGGGATCGCGGCGGACGCCTTCGCGCGCGCCCAGACCTTCGTCAAGGCCGCGGCGCGCAAACAGCCGAACGTGACGCCGCCCGGCGCGCTCAGGCTGTCGGAAGCCGCCGCCAAGCTGCAGGAGATGAAAGGCCATCTGGTCGCCGCCATCCATCGCTTCGAGGCGGCCCAGCAGGACGACGACGATCTGTCTTCGATCGGATTCGCCGCCGAGATCAACGCCTTGAAGGTCGCGAGCAGCGAAAAGGCGGCCGAGATCGTACGCGTCGCCATGCTGATCACCGGCATCCTCGGCTACAAGAACGGCACGCCGTTCAGCGTCGGCCGTCATCTGCGCGACGTCACGTCGGCAGCGGTGATGATCTCCAACGATCGCATTCTTTCCAACAGCTCGACGCTGCTTCTGATGAGCCGCTTCGATACCAGCCTGGGGGGCTGAGATGGACGCCAAGACATTCGACGCCAAGAGTCTGCTCGACAATCTGTTCGACAACGGCATCCTGTTCGAGTCCGGCGTCGACGGCCTTTATGGCCGCTCCGGCACCTTCGAGGATGTGATCGAGCACTTCGAGAAGATCGTTCTCAGGGTTGGCGGCCCGGACAAGGCGACCCGTATCCACTTTCCGCCCGGCATGGCGCGGGCGGCGCTGGAAAAGACTGGCTACATGAAAAGCTTCCCGCAGCTTGCCGGCTGCGTGCATTCCTTCATGGGTGACGAGCGCGACCACGCCCAGTTGCTGGGCATGATGGGCAAGGGCGAGGACTGGACGACCATGCAGAAGGCGACCGAAGTCGCCATGACGCCGGCGGCCTGCTATCCGCTTTATCCGACAGTCGCCCGCCAGGGTCCGGTGCCGGCCGAGGGACTGCTCTACGAACTCTCTTCCTACTGCTTCCGGCACGAGCCGTCGAAAGACCCGGCGCGCATGCAGCTTTTCCGCCAGCGCGAATATATCCGCATCGGCACGACCGAGCAGGTACAGGCCTTCCAGAAGAGCTGGATGGAGCGCGGCCAGACGATCGTCGAAAGCCTCGGCCTGCCATGCGACGTCGTGGTCGCCAACGATCCGTTCTTCGGCCGCGCCGGCAAGATGATGGCCAGCAGCCAGCGCGAGCAGGTGCTCAAATTCGAGCTCGTGATCCCGGTGGCGAGCATCGACAACCCGACGGCCTGCCTGTCGTTCAACAACCATCAGGACCATTTCGGCGAGAGCTGGGGCATCCGGTTCGCTGATGGCACGGCCTGCCATTCGGGCTGCGTCGGCTTTGGGCTGGAGCGGGTGGCGCTGGCGCTGTTTCGCCATCACGGACCCGACGTCGATGCCTGGCCCGCCAAGGTTCGCGACGCTCTCTGGGGGGCGTGAGCATGCGGCAGGTCATCCCCGGGCTCGACGCGGCCACCTACCGGTCAAGCTTCCTCCACGACGGCGAAAGGCGCTGGCCGGAGACCAACTGCTATGTCGATCTCCTGATCGAGGTCCTGCACGCCTCCGGCCATGAGCCGGCGGCCGCGCTCGGCTTTACCGTGGCGCAGGATTTCGAGGGCGATCACTTCACCTTCTTCAAGTTCCCGACCGGTGATCTGCAAAAGCTCTAC
Organism: uncultured Alphaproteobacteria bacterium; assembly: GCA_963752795.1. GTDB lineage: Bacteria > Pseudomonadota > Alphaproteobacteria > Rhizobiales > Rhizobiaceae > Mesorhizobium_L. The sequence goes on along the minus strand of CAVVZH010000001.1, from coordinate 278,537 downwards.
GGCGTCGACATCGAGGAACTCGCGGTGTTCGATCGGCTCGATGCACGCGTCTGACGCAGATCGAACGCGGGCGGTTGCCGATGGTCGAGGTCGACGCGTTCTACCTGCCCGATACGCGCGGCGTCAGCTACGGGATAGCGCACTCCAAATCATCCATCGGCATCAACGCGCTCGATCCAAAGAAGCGGCGCATGGAATATTTCCACAATGCCGGCTATTTCGTGCTCGAGGGGGCGGATTACGACGCGCTGTTCCCCGTGCAGGACGCGGCGAGCGGATGGCCGCTATTTCCTTATTCGGAATTCATGAAATTCGATCGCGGCGCGGCCTGCCCCCGATCCGGTACGGACCGCGCGATGCCTGCTGTCGCATCATCTGGCGCGGCGGCCAAAGGGGAACCCGATCGCGCTCTATGCGGATGTCTTCGCCGAGCATGCGGCGGCGCTCGGTGATCGCCCGCCGGAATATTTTCATACCTATGCGTTCAACACGTTGCGCCAGGTTGGGGCGAATTTCGAGCTTTTGGCAAGCCATCTCGAATGGCTTGGCGGTCACGGCGTGCGCGGTCTCGACCGGGCGAAGGATGCCGCCGGCAGGATTTCCGACAGCGCCAAGACGATGCAGTTCAAGCTGGCGCGCGCTATGGCAAGGCGGCGGTTCGAGGGGCTTGCCGAAATGCTCGCGCCGATGGCCGAGGCCTACGAGGTGACGATGAACGTGCTCGACGCACGGATTTCGCCGAATTTGAGAACTGAAGCGGCCTGAGCCGCGGCAGCGCGCCGAAGAGTGGGAAATTGAATGGGAGAGGCGTTGTCGATCGACAGGTCAGCCGACCGGTTGGAAAGCGGGTGGCAACTTGCCGTCTCGTCTCCGGGCGCTTGGACGTCGCCGGCGACGATCGATGGAGCCGCCGAATGGCTCGACGCCGATTGCCCTGGAACCGCTGCCGGTGCGCTGGAGCCGCACGGACGATGGAACCGGTCGGCTCCGACGCCGCTGCATGACAAGGACATCTGGTATCGCCGCCGGCTCGACGCCGTTGGCCCGGTGCGCCTGGTATTCGAGGGGCTGGCGACGATCGCCGAAGTCTTTCTCGACGACCTGCTGCTTTTCACGTCGACATCGATGTTCGCTCCGCGCGAAGCGGCCGTCACGCTTGCAGGCGGCGAGACACTGACGATCGCCTTCCGCAGCCTCGACCGACATCTTGACGGGTTGAAGGGTCCAAGGGCGCGCTGGAAGCCGCGCATGATCGATGACCAGCGCTTGCGGCTGGTCCGCACGACGCTGATCGGCCACATGCCAGGCTGGTGCCCGGATATCGATATCGTGGGCCCGTGGCGGCCGATCCGGCTCATCCGCGAAGCGGCGGTCCAGCCGATCCTCGAAACGAGGATGCGCGCCGATCTCGACGGCAAGACCGGTATCCTCGATGTCGCGCTGACTCTCGGCCCGAATTTTTCGGACGGTGAGACGGCGACCGTAAGTTGCGCGGGCATCACCGCCCAGCTTTCGCCCAACGGCGCGGAATGGACGGCGAGGCTGGAGATCGCGAATGTCGAGGCGTGGTGGCCGCACAGCCACGGCACGCCGACACTGCATACGGTCACGGCAAATCTGGGCGGTGTCGCCGTGGAACTCGGACGGGTCGGATTTCGCAGCATCGCGCTGGATCGCGGTGAAGATGGCAAGGGGCTTTCAGCCCGTCGTCAACGGCGTGCCCGTCTTCTGCCGGGGCGCGGTGTGGACGCCGTCCGATCCGGTGCGATTGCCGACACAGCCACATGCCATGTCCAGCGATCTCCATCTGGCGCAGGAAGCGGGCGTCAACATGCTGCGCGTCGCGGGCACCTTCGTCTACGAGACCGATGCGTTCCACCGGCTCTGCGACGAACTCGGCATTCTCGTCTGGCAGGATCTGATGCTCGCCAATTTCGACTATCCCTCGCGCGATGCGGAATGGTGCGCGGCGCTCGGCGAGGAAGTCGGCGCGCTGCTCGGTCGTTTGCAACATTCGCCGTCACTAGTAGTGCTTTGCGGCGGCAGCGAAATCGCCCAGCAGGCGACGATGATGGGCCTGCCGGCCGGGATCGATCCGACACCATGGTTCGACACGGTCGTGCGGCCCACGGCTGAGAAGACCCGCTCGGACATCATTCCCGTGCCATCCTCACCCTGCGGCGGCAGCCTGCCGTTTACGGCGGATGGCGGACCGACGCATTATTACGGGGTCGGCGCTTATTGCCGGCCGCTCGAGGATGCGCGCCGCGCCGAGGTACGGTTCGCCAGCGAGTGCCTGGCCTTCGCCAACATCCCCGACCAATCCACGCTGGACGAGCACCTGCCGGTCGCCCCGATGCACGATCCGCGCTGGAAGGCGGCGACGCCGCGCGATATCGGCGCTTCCTGGGATTTCGAGGATGTGCGCGACCATTATCTCGAACATCTGTTCGGCGTCGATGCGCGTCGGCTGCGGATCGACGATGGCGCGCGCTATCTCGATCTGTCGCGCGCGGCGATGGCGGAAGTGATCGAGCGCACCATCGACGAATGGCGGCGGCCGACCTCGCCGACCGCCGGCGCGCTGATGCTGTTCTGGAAGGATCTGCAGATTGGCGCCGGCTGGGGTGCGGTCGATGCGACGGGCCGGCCGAAATCGGTCTATCATGCGCTGAAGCGAGCCTTCCGGCCGTTGCGGCTGATCTTGACGGATGAAGGCGCCAACGGTCTTGGCGTACACCTCGTGAATGACTGGCCGGAAGCGGTGACGGGAACGTTGAGGCTGACCTGCCTGCGGGATGGCATGACGCCGGTAATTGCCGGCAGCCGCCCTGTCCGTGTCGAGGCGCATGGTGGAACGACGCTGTCGGCCTTCGATATTCTCGGCGCGTTCTTCGATATCTCGCATGCCTATCGTTTCGGCCCGGCCGCCCATGAGGTCACCGTCGTCCGGCTTGAGGACGAGGCGGGCGCGATCCTTGCCGAAGCGTTTCATATTCTGCCCGCGGCAATGGTCGCAAAAGCCGAAGTCGGACTTTCCGCTCGGGTCGAGGGCAGCGTTGGCGATTGGCGCATTGTGCTCACCTGCCGCCGTGCTGCCTATTACGTGCATATCGCCGACCCGGCCTATCGCGGTGAAGAAGATTATTTCCACCTTCTGCCCGGAACGGAAAAAGCCATCCGCCTTGTCGGACCCGCTGGTGCACCGGCGCCAGCCGGGTCGGTAGCGGCGCTCAATGGCGATCGCGGCGCGGATTATGATTTGATCGACGCTTCGGTTGGCGGCGGCGCCGTCCTCGCGTCGCGATTTGGAGGACAGGCATGAAGCCGATCGTTTTCAACGACACGATTGGCTGGCTGACCGAAGCCGGCGGAAGCCGTGGCGTCGTCATCGCGGGCGCGCATGGCTTCGAGGATCTGTGCAGCCGGCGGTTCCTCAAATTGCTGGCCGATCGTATCGCCGCGGATGGCTGCCCCGTGCTGCAATTCGATTATCCGGGATGCGGGGATGCCTCGGGCGATCATACGATGCCCGGCCGGGTTTCGGCGTGGATCGAAAGCATCGGCGGGGCGACGGACCAGCTCAAGCACGAAACGGGCGTTGCCGACGTGATCGTCATCGGCTTCCGGCTCGGCGCCTTGCTGGCGGCCCGCGCCATCCAGGCTCGGGAGGATGTTGCCGGCCTGGTCCTTCTCGCGCCGCCTGCTTCGGGCAAGGCCTATGTCCGCGAGATGACGGCGCTTTCACGCATGATCGACGCCATATTGCCGGTGCGCGAGATTGGGGCCGATCCGTTCGACGGCCGCACCGTGGCAGGTTTCCATCTTTCGACGGAAACGCTCGGCGATCTCGCCGCACTCGGTTGGGAGGATGTCACCGTGGGTTCGATGCCAATGCTGGTGATGGCCAGCGGGCAGATTTCGGCTCCGCCGGCATGGGCGGCGCAACTGTCCGAACCGAATGCCGAGACCGCCTACCACAGTTTCGAGGGTTATGGCCGCCTGATGTGCGATCCGACGGCGAACAAGATTCCGATGCCGGTCATCGAGCGTTGCTCTGAATGGGTACGCGAAAAGGCCGGCGTCGCACGCTCCGCGAAAGCCAACCCCGTTGTGGCAAGCGCGGTCCTTGCCGGCCCCGATTACGAGGAAGAACCGCTCATGATTGGACCGAAGCCGCATATTTGCGGCGTTTTTTGCCGGCCGTCGGGAAGCGTCAAGGCGAAGGACGCCGTCATTTTCCTGAACTCGGGAGCCGTTCCCCATGTGGGATGGGCGCGGGGTACAGTCGAAGCCGCGCGGATGCTTGCCGCCGAGGGCGTCGCCTCGCTGCGCATCGACCTTCCCGGTCTGGGCCAGAGTGAGGCGCAGGCGGAAGAACGCCTGTTCCTTTACGATGCGCGTACGCGCCTGGATGTCGGGCGCGCCATCGACTGGCTGGAGCATCGGGGGTTCGCCCGTGTCAGTCTTTCCGGTATCTGCTCGGGCGCGTTTCAGGCGTTTCATACGGCGCGGGCGGACAAGCGCGTGCATCGGCTGATCATGATCAACCCGCTCTGCTTCTCGTGGAACAGTTCGTACGCCCTCGATATGTCGGTGTGGAAAGCATACGAGACGGCGAAGGCGGTTCGCGGGCCGTCCGAGGAACCGGCGCGGCGATCCGGCCGACCACGAGCCGTTTCGGCGTTCAAGGTCATAACGTCAAAGGGCAGCCGGCAGTTTATCCGCCGGGGCCTCGAGATCATCAAGACGACGCTTACAAACGCGCCATCATGGGCGCTTCTCCAGCGCGGGTCGGTGGAACACTGGATGCGGGACCTCGCCAATCGGGGCGTGCGGGTCCTGGTGGTTTCGTCGGAGGGAGATCTCAGCCTCAAGGAGATCGAACGGCATTTCGGGCCGGGCGAGCGGCGGTTGCGGGCCATGCCCAACATCGCGAGGCGGTCGCTTCCTGGCGCGGATCATACGTTGACGCCCTCGCATGCCCGCCATGCACTGTTCTCGCATATGCTTGAACTCGGCGATGATCACGAACCGTATCCTGGCACAAGCGACCGGATGAATGTCGAAGCCGCACGGGACGTTTCATTCGCTTCTACCTGATGTCCGGCATGATCCCGACGCCAACTGCGAGGTCTGGAGCAATTCCAGCAAAAGTGTGAAGCGGTTTTGCGTCCGAAATTGCGTAAAGACAAAGAGACACAGCATCGTAGGCGACTCTGTTTTCGCCGAAAATGCTCTAAGAAGCCCTGGACGGGGCGCCGGAGAACATCACGCCACCCGAGACGGGATCGACGAACGTATCGTAGATGACCGCTTCCACCGTCTCCGCGACATCCATTATCGCGTCGATCCTGAAGCGCAACGTGCGCTCGCGCGCCTCCGGGTCGGCTTCCAGTATCTCCACCGACACATCCCTCAAGCGGGGTTCGAAGCGGCGGATCGTTTCCTCGATCCTGGCGCGGCATTTCTCCTGTTGCGAAGCGGCGCCCAGGTTCTGGACCTGCAGATCGGGCAGGCCGAAGGAAATGAGCGACGATTTGAGTTCGTCGAGCCCGTCCGGCAGCGCGCGATAATAGGGGCGCGTGTTGAAAAGGATCTCGAGATCGCGGCGGATGGATTCGCGCAGCACCTGTATCGCACGGTCGAAATTGCTGTCGATCTCGATATTGTCTCCCTGCAGAAGTCTGTCGAGGATCGGCAGGACGACAGGCCTTTTCGCGGATTTCCTGTCCACCATGGTCTGGCCCCAATCAGATATTTCGCGGAGGCTGTATCTCCGTCCGCAACTGTATCCCGGTCACGATCCGGTCGAACTGGAAATGCGGCTGGATATGCATGACGCAGGCCATAGAGCCGGGCTTGCCGGGCAGTTCAGTGACCTGAACGCTGCCGCCGCTCAGCGGATAGCGCACCTTGAGCTCGTCGCTGGCATCGGGATTGCCGATCATGTAGCCGCGCAGCCACTCGCTCAAGACCCTTTCGAGCTGCGCCACCGTGGTGAACGCCCCGACCCGGTCGCGGGCGATGACCTTGACGTAATGGGCGAAGCGGCTGACGCACAGCACGTATTGCAGCATTGAGGACAGCCTTGCATTCCGGCTCTCCGCCGTGTCGGCGACAGGTGGAACATTAAGCGACTGCGCACCGAGAAAGGCCACCGACTTGGTGTAGCCGCAGGGGCACAGAGCGATGAAGCCAAGTTCCTCCAACACTCGCTGCTTGCGATCGGTCAATTCGACCTCCAGCGGACGGCGATAGGCGACCGGCTCTCCCGACGAAAAAAGCGGTGCCGGCAGGCCGTCGACCCGGCCCGCCCCGAACACTCCCTCGCGCGCGCCGCGGATATCGGCGAACCACCCCGATTCCCGGAATGCCCGGATGACGACGGCGCCGAAACCGTACACCGCATTTCCCCAAAGCCAGTCGTCTATGCCAAGCGCACGCTCCTTGTAGACAAAGCCTTCGCGCCCTTCGCCAGGCCGGTCATGCAGGCCACGCAGCAGAATTCGGGGCAGCGCGACCCCAAGGAAGCGGCTCTCCTCTTTCTCCCGCAACCGCCGCCAGCGCTGGTATTCCGCCAGCCGGAAGCCCGCATCGATATGCTGGACATGCGACAGGTCGGCAAAGGTGGAAACCCCGAACAACTCCGGCGCCGCGCCGACGACACAGGGTGAAAAGGCCGCGGCCGCGACTTCCCCCAGCCTCGAAAGCGTGCCGATATCGTCGCTCGAATCGGCGCCGCCGTGCCGATGCCGGACGGAGTGGTCGCACAGGATAAGGCCGTAGGGCAGCCCGCCGGGCATGCCGTACTCTTCGCTGTAGATCTTTGCGAAAAGCGCGCTTTGATCGAATTCGCTAGACTTGTCGAAATCCCGACCCAGTTCCTTCCACGTCGTCGACAGCAGTTTGATAACGACCTTGTCGTCCTCTTCCATCTGGTCGAGAAGGAAGGAGACGCCGCGCCATGTGGACTCAAGTTGCTTGAACTTTCGATGATGCAGGATCGCGTCGAGTTGCTCTGACAAGAGGGCGTCGATATCGGCGATGTCGCGATCGATGCGGGTGCGCAGCGACCGCTTGTCGAGTGATGGCATGGCGCGAAGCGGCCCGGCGCCGAACCAGCGGACCAGAAGCGAGGCGGCGTCGTCATCTTCGATGAACGCGGCCACATTGAGGCTATCCGCCTCGTCCCCGCCGCATACGGCGGAGACGATCCGTTCGCGCAGTCGCCCTTCCTCACGCTTGCCTTCACGCGAAGAGGCGGACGCCTCATCGGCGTCCGCCCGGACCAGCACTATGGTGCTCTCGTCATCCATTCCGGTCCTGGATCATCCCATCTGCGGGATGCGCGCCACCAGCCGCATCGAGGCTGTAAGCTCCTCCATTTGCAGCCATGGCCTGAGATAGGCGACGGCGTTGTAGGATCCCGGCGCGCCGGGCACCTCCGCCACGGTCACCTTGGCTTCGGCGAGCGGATACTGGGCCTTCATTTCGGCGCTGGCGTCAGGATTTCCGTTGACGTAGTTGCGGATCCAGTTGTTCAGCCAGGTCGCGCAGTTGGACGCCTCCATGAAGGAACCGATCTTGTCGCGGCCCATCACTTTCAGGTAGTGGGCAAACCGGGCCGTCGCCATGATGTAGGGCAGCCTGGCCGAGATCGCGGCATTGGCGGTCGCGTCTGGGCTGTCGTATTTTTTCGGCTTCTGGGTGGTCTGCGAGCCGAAGAACACGGCGTAGTCCGAGCCCTTGTAATGGCAGAGCGGCAGGAAGCCGAGCTTCGACAGTTCCGCCTCCCTGCGATCGGTAATGCCGATTTCGGTCGGGCATTGCTGATCGACGTCGCCATCATCGCTGGTGAAGGTGAACGTCGGCAAATTCTCGACCTTGCCGCCGCCCTCTGCTCCACGCACCGCGACACACCACCCGTATTTCGAAAACGCCGAGGTCAGCCGCTCGCCGAGCGCATATGAGGCATTCATCCAGCTGAACTTGTCGGATGTCATGGCGCTGACGACGCCATCGGCGCTGATCGGGGCCTCCTCGAACTTGAATTCCTCGATCGAGCGGCCGGCCGAGCCATACGGCACGCGCGCCAGAACTCTTGGCATGGCGAGCGTAACGAAGCGGCTGTCCTCGCTATCGCGGAAGCTCCGCCACTTGATGTATTCGGAGCTCTCGAAGATCTTCTCGAGATCGCGCGGCTTGGACAGTTCATTGAAGCTTTCCATCCCGAACATGTCCGGGCTCGCCGCGGCGATGAAGGGTGCGAAGGACGCCGCGGCGACATTCGACATTCCCTGCAGCACTTCGAGATCCTCGGTGCCGGCGCCGAATTCGTAATCCCCGATCAGGGCGCCGTAGGGTTCCCCGCCGGGAGTACCGAACTCGGTTTCGTAGATCTTCTTGAAGATCTGGCTCTGGTCGAACTCGACGGCCTTCGTCAGATCCTTGTGCAGATCCTTCTTGCTGAGATTCAGCATGCGAATCTTCAGCGTCGCGCCGGTCTCGGAATTCTTGACGAGATGGTTCAGGCCCCGCCAGCTTCCCTCCAGTTTCTGGAAATCGTCATGATGCATGATCGCCGAAAGCTGCTTGGAGAGCTTCTCGTCGATCGCCTCGATGGCGCGGTTGAACGTCTGCGTCAGGTTCTTGCTGAACGTGACGGTGCCCGACAATGCTTCAGAAGTAAGCGTCCGCAGGAGGTCCTGCATCTCGTCGCGCTTGGTATTGCGGGTCGCGTCGATCGCCTGGTCGAGCAGGCTGACGCCGGCGGCTTCCTCTGTGACGGCCGCCGCCGTCTGGGTCTTGGCTTCGGTGCTCATGGCTCAGGCCTTTTCTTCGGGCGTTTCGGATCCAAGCTCGCCCGCCAGCGCGGAAAGCTTGTCGGTGTTGCGCAGGACTTCCTCGAGAAGGTTCTCGAGATCCTCCGAGCGATCGACCTTGGACATCAGATCGCGCAGCTTGTTGCGCACCGCGAGCAGCTTACGCAGCGGTTCCACCTGCTGGACGACGGCGCCGGGCTCGAAATCTTCCATGGAGTTGAAACGAAGCGACACCGGCATTTCCGTGTCGTCGCCGGCGAGCGTGTTCTCGACCTTGAACTCGGCCCCCGGCGTCATGCGCTTCATCACGTCGTCGAAATTATCGCGATCGATCTGGATGAATTTGCGGTCACGCAGCGGCTTCATCGGCTCGTAGGATTTGCCTGAGAAGTCGCCGACCACGCCGACGACAAAGGGAAGCTCTTTGCGCACCTGCGCGCCTTCGGTTTCCACGTCATAAGTGATATGGACGCGCGGCTTGCGCACCCGGCTCAGTTTTTGTTGGACGCTTTCTGCCATTTTATTCTCCTCGCTTCGGTACGGTTCCTGGGACTTTCTATTCGGGCGGAGCTTCAAGATTCTTGACGCCGCCGGCCAGCAGGATGCGCTGCACCTGGGCGGGGTCGTCGGAAAGCTCTGTCAGGAGTTCCGGCAAGGTAAGCCGGGCACGCCGTACAGCCTCTTCCAGCGTGTACGATATCAGGGATTGCGGCTCCGTCTTCCGGAAATAACCGGCAAGACGCGTCAACTCGCCAAGCGCTTCATTGCGCGAAGCATAGCCGTCGACACGCGGCCCGGCGGCCGTCGCGGCCGTCCCGGCGGCGTCGCCCGCGGCCTGCGGCGTTTCTTCGGCCTCGGTCGGTTCATCGACGCTTGCCACCGCAAGCTTGTCGGCGGCGAAGAAGCGGATGGACGAGGCAGCTTGCTGGAGCAATTCGCGCAACGCTGTCACGGGTGGCGCATCATTGCCGGCAACAGTGTCGAAAGCAGTCGACATCTCCGCCAGCGCGGCAAGGCATTCGTCGATCAGCCCCACCGTCGAGGCGAAAGCGGATGCCGGTGTTTCCGCCACGCTTTGCATGAACTGATCCATCGGTACGGCGCCCGCATCGATGCGGGCCTGCCGCCGGGCGGGATCGCCGATCTTCTGGATTTCGCTCGCCTGCTCATAGTTCCACAGCGAATAGCTTGCCAGTTCCCCCCGCGTGATGGGCAGAAGCCGGATCGGCTGGATCAACGTGCCAATGGCGCCGGAACCGCTGAGGCCGGCCACCGACGTGACCTTGCCTTCGATGCCGTCTTCGTCAAGTTCGGGAAAACAGGTCTCCCAGTAGGTTTGTGTGATGCCAGCGATCACTTTCAGCCCGTCGCGCAGTCCGGCAAACCCTTTCGTGCGGACCAGGGCTTCGACGAGCCAAGCGGCGACTTCCAGATCCTTGCCTACGGTCGACAGCAACTCGACCGCGGCGTCGATGACGGTGTTCCATTCCTCCGGCGTGACGCCGCCGGTTGCGACCGCGCCGCGTTCCTCCGAACGGGCGGCGTTGCGGGCATCCTTCACCCGGTAGTAGAGAGAACCAGGCTGTTTGTCGCCGCGCGGGTCGCTGCCCGCGGCCGCCTCCTCCGAGATCGGCGCCAGCAAAGCGGCAATGTCGATAATCTGTGGGCTCGTCATCCGAACAGTTTTCTCCCGGCTTCCGGAGCCGCATCAACCAGCACGCGGCCAAAACCCATGAGGTTCCTCCTTAAATCGACAATGCTGGAGAACGCCGCTCGAATCAACCGACCTCGCCTTTCAATGCTAGAGGGCCAGAACCCTGGAACCGTTTCCGCGACGCCGCGACGCTCATTGTGCCCCGCGAGGCCGCTCCGTCTTCAGCTTGCCGTTACCGCCATTGGCGATATCCATACCGCGCTCGATCGCCTCCTCGAAGCGCCGATCCGCCGATAGAGGTTCGCCTGCCGCAACCGCGAGGAGAACCGAGGCGCCGACCCCGACGGAGGCGAGCGACGGGTCCGGTGGCGCCTCCGGCATGCCTTCCGGCGCCATGCTCCCGCCCGACCAGAATACCGACAGCGCCGCATAGGCCGCCGCACCCTCGAAATTCAACCCCTCGGCAGCCTCCATGCAGGCGCGTCGCTTGGTATCGTCCGGTTCGTAGGCCCAAGCCACGGCGCGCTCGAGACATTCGGCATCCGCGGGAGCAAGCTGGCCGGCACGCGCCGTCGCGCAGGCCCACCATATCGCCTCCCGCGACGGCAGCGAGAAGGCGAGAAACCGCACCGCATCGCTGAAATGCCGGGCATTCACCAACGCTGCGAGGAAGGCCTGCGGCGATTGCTCCGGCGTAAGCAGCGCCATCGCCTCCGGCGACAATGGCACGCGGCGGCAAATATCGGCCGCCTTGGCGGCGGACACTTTGCGAAACGGGCTCGTCTGGACCTCCACCGCGCCTGCCTTCAATTGATGTTGACGATGCCACCCTTCAGGGTGGCCATTCCGTCGGCGGATATCTGGATCATTGGCGCCTTTGCCTCGACCTTTGCCGTGCCCGTCAGCGTGATGGCGAGGCCATCTACCTTGATGCCCTGCGGGGTTAGTTCGACCACGCTGCTTCCGCATTTGAGCTTGATGCTTGTGGCCGCCTCGATGGTGATCTTGCCGGCGGAAGCCTTCACCGTCTGATCGCCTTGCGAGATCGTCAGCGCGTCGTTGCCTTGGCTTATCGTGGTCGTCCGGTTGTTCTTGATCGTGCGCTTCTGGTCGTTCCCAACGTCGAGCGTGTCGTCGTTCTCCACCTCGCGCAAAAAGTCCTTCTGGGCATGGATGGTGAGTCTTTCCTCGCCGGCCTTGTCGTCGAACGACAATTCGTGTGCGGTGTCCTTGCTGTTGCCTCCCACATTGACCGTGAAGAAACCGCTCTTCGTCGCCGCCTCCTTGGTGATCCAGGGCGCCTTGTTGTCGACATTGTACACAGCCCCGGTGACCAGCGGGCGATCCGGGTCGCCGTCGAGAAAATGCACCATCACCTCCATCCCGCCTCGCGGGATGAACACGCCTCCCCAGCCAGGCCCCGCCAAGGACTGGGCGACCCGCACGAGGCACGACTCCTTGTTCCCCTTCTTGCCATCGCGATCCCAGTAGAAGCGGACCTTGATCCGCCCCATCTCATCGGTGGAAATGCTGCCCTTCTCGCCAACGACGAGCGCGGTCATCGGGCCACGCACCACTGGCTTCGGCGCCGGCAATGGCAGCCTGGCGATCCGATCCGACGGAATGCACGAGAAGCTGTTGCGATAATACGGCTTCACCTCCGTCCCGGTGCGCAGGGTGAAATAGGTCGGGTCGCGCGATTCGTGCACCACACGAGTCAGAACGAACTTCTTGTTCACCACCTCGTCCACCGGGTGCTTCGCGATCGTGAAGCGATGTCCCGGCGTGAAGCTGGCCGCACCGCCCCTGCCCTCGATCACCTCGAAGCCGCCATCCGTCGCATCGACAGCAACCTCCGAGAGGGCTGCGACTCTGCTCGCCTTGGGGCCGGCGCTGTATCGGAATCGGTCCCAATTCTTGGCGCTGGCTGGTTTCAGCGCGGTTTTCGTCGTCTTGGAAGAGGGATCTGTCGATACCTCGTAATCATAATCGGAAAGCGTCCAGCTGGTCTCCGTCAGATGGCTCGCCATATCGAACTCGAAAACAGCGTTCGCCGTAGCCTCGGCATCCTGCCTGTACTCGATCGAATCCTGGGTGATATCTCCATATCCAGTCGCCGCGTCGCAAAGCACAAGGGTATGCTCGGATGCGGTGTGCGTGAAATAATAGAAGATTCCCTCGGCGGCGGTCAGCCTCCGAAAGAAAGCGAGATCGGTCTCGCCGAACTGGGTGCAGTACTCGCGCTCTTCATACTGTCCCTTCAGCGAGTTCTTTAATTTGACGCCATCGAGAAGCGTAGTCAGGATGTCGGGCACCTTCTTCTTCTGGAAGACCTTGTAATCTGACCTGCGCCCGAGCGTCCAAAGCGTGGGCGAAATGACAAGCGTGTAATCCCGATGGCCGCCGCGCGTAACGCTACCGGCGGAAATCGAGGTGACGATGCCATTGACGATACGCGGCGTATCTTTCGGCCGCGCCATCGACAACGTCGCCGGCTTGCCCAGTATGTCTTCAGGGGCAATATTCTTCTGCGGTGAAAGCGCCGACACCCTGAATTCGAAAAGTTCCGAGATGGCTTCGGTCCCGATCACCTCGGTCGCAAGCATCATATCCGTGCCGAGCGCCGTATCCAGCGTCAGCCAGCGATCTGCCTGCGAGATTTGGTCAGCCATGCGCCTTACCTAAAAGAGAACGCCCGGGAGGTGATACCCGGGCGTTCAGGCTAAACAAAAGATCAGCCGCTCTTGGCGGTCGCGAGATCGTAGCTGACGGTGATCGGTGTACCGGGCGCGTTCTTGTCGTCGTGCGGCGTCATCTTGAACTCGACCTTGGTGAAATTGAGCGAGATTGATTCCTGTGGCCTTTCACCGCCGCTCGACACGCTGTATCCGGAGATCAGCGTATCCTCCAACGTGTACTGTGCATAGGTCAGGCCCGGATCGCCGGTCGAAACGAAGTGGATCTCGACCTTTTTGCCATCCTTGCCAGCCGCCGATTCGGTGAAGAGCTTCGGCGAGGCGCTGTCCATAACCTTCGTAACCACGACTTCGCTAACCGACGCATGCGAGGATTCACGATTCGCGGCGTTTCCGGTAGGTGTCGAGATTCCACGTCCCACACCGAACTGGAAGCTATGAACCTCGATCCATTTCTTGTGATCGTCCTGCGTCACCTCGCCGTCGATACCGTCATACTTTATATAAATTGCCATTGCTTTTCCTTCCCAACACTGTTGAACGAACATCTGGCGCGCCCCGGTGGAACGCCTCTGACCCCATCGAGGCTACTCCGCCGCCGCGCTGTTGACCTCGCCGGCTTCGCCGCCTTCTTCAGTACCGGAGCGGACGCTTGAGTCGTCCGTACCGGCATTGAATTCGAATTCTCCATTGGGACCGATCGCAATGAAAATACTGCCGATCTCCTCGCCATCCGCCAACCGCGACAGCACATGCGCCGACAGCCTGGGCAGCAGGCTGCGCGACAGGATGTGCTCGATATTGCGCGCCCCGCTCTCGACCTCCGTGCACCGGCTGGCGATCTCGTCTACCAGCGTCTCGTCCCAGGACAGGCTGGCGCGATAGACTTCCAGGTAGCGCTTGCGGATCCGGTTGAGCTGCAGGGCGACGATCTTGCGGATGATATCGTCGGCCAGCGGGAAATAGGGCACGATGGAGCAACGGCCGAGGAACGCCGGCTTGAACGTCTTGAGAAGTTCGGGGCGCAGCGCCTCGTTGAGTTCCTCGGCGCTGACGCGGGTCGCCGGATCGTCGCACAGCCGATGGATCAAATCCGTTCCGGCATTCGACGTGACGATGATGATGGTGTTCTTGAAATCGATGTCGCGGCCTTCGCCGTCGCGCAGCATGCCCTTGTCGAACACCTGATAGAATACATCCTGGACCCCCGGATGGGCTTTTTCCATCTCGTCGAGCAGAATCACCGAATAAGGCCGTCGCCGCACCGCCTCGGTCAGCACGCCGCCCTCTCCATAGCCGACATAGCCCGGGGGCGAGCCCATCAGGGTCGATACTTTGTGCTCTTCCTTGAACTCGGACATGTTGATGACGGTCAGATTCTGCTCGCCGCCGTAAAGCAGGTCGGCGACGGCCAGCGCCGTCTCGGTCTTGCCGACGCCCGACGTGCCGACCATCAGGAAAACGCCAATGGGCTTGCGCGGGTCGATCAGTTTGGCGCGCGAGGTGCGGATCGTCTCGGCGATCGCCTCCAGCGCATGATCCTGGCCGATCACCCGATCCGCCAGCCTGTCCTTGAGCGAAAGCACCGTCTTGATCTCGTCGCGCAGCATGCGCCCGACCGGGATGCCGGTCCAGTTGCCGACCACTTCGGCGATCGCCTGCGCGTCGACCGTCACCCGCATCAGCGGATGCTCGCCCTGCAGCGACTCGAGTTCTGCTTGGCGCTTCTTCAGCTCCGCACGCGCGGCTTCCGGGTCCGCCGCCGCCTCCTGGTTCGTGTCTCCGGCGCCGTCCGCGCCATCCTTCAGGCCGTCCTTCGCACCCGCCCCCGGGGCGACGGCCTGCTCTTTGCCCAGTTGCTCCTGCAACTCGCGGATGCGGCCAACCTGCTCGCGCTCCTTTTCCCATTTGGCTTCCAGATCAGCCAGTTCCCCGACCGCCGTCCCGCGCAATGCCTTGAGTTCGTCGATACGCGCCGTATGGTCCGTCCCGATGCGCGCCTCACGCCCAAGGACGCCCAGATCCATGTCGATCATCTCGATACGCCGCCGCGCATCTTCCACCGCAGCCGGCACGGCATGGCTGGCCACCGCGACCCGCCCGCTGGCGGTGTCGAGCAGGCTGACGGCCTTGTCGGGAAGCTGGCGGCTGGGGATGTAGCGGCGCGAAAGGCGCACGGCCTCCTCGACCGCATCGGACTGGATGCGTACGCCGTGATGCGCCTCCAGCGCCGGAACGATGCCACGCATCATGGCGATCGCCGCCTCGTCGTCCGGTTCCTCGACCTTGACCACCTGGAAGCGCCGGCTGAGCGCCGGGTCGCGCTCGAAATATTTCTTGTATTCGGCCCAGGTCGTGGCCGCGACGGTTCTCAGTTCGCCTCTGGCGAGCGCCGGCTTGAGGAGGTTCGCCGCATCGTTCTGCCCCGCCGCGCCTCCCGCACCGATCATTGTGTGCGCCTCGTCGATGAACAGGATGACCGGCTTCGGCGAGGCCTTTACGGCGTCGATGAGACCCTTCAACCGGTTCTCGAACTCGCCCTTGACGCCAGCGCCGGCCTGCAGCAGCCCGAGATCGAGCGTCCTCAGTTCGACATCCCGCAGCGCCGGAGGCACGTCGCCGGCGACGATCTTGAGCGCGAAGCCTTCCACCACCGCCGTTTTGCCGACGCCCGCCTCTCCGGTCAGGATCGGATTGTTCTGCCGACGCCGCGTCAGGATGTCGACGATCTGCCTTGTCTCCGCGTCGCGGCCCAGCACCGCGTCGATCTTGCCTTCGCGCGCCCGCGCCGTCAGGTCGATCGTAAATTGGTCGAGGGGACCACCCGGCGTTCTGGGCCGGGCAGCCTCCGCTCTACCGCCGCCGCCCGCCGCCGGTGCGCCGCCCTCTTCGATGCTGCCCGATACAATGTCGGCGAAGGAGGCGGTCAATGTCTCGACATTGATCTTGCCGAATTGCGACGAGGCGTCGCGCGCGACGGCAGCCCGTGTATCGTCTGAAAGCAGGGCGATGAGGACATGGCCACTGCGCACGGTCGTCTCGCCGAATTGCAGCGACGCCGTCATCCAGGCTTCACGGATCAGCTTTTCCAGGTTCGGCGAAAGCGTCGGCGTGCGGCTGTTGCCTCTCTTGAAGCGATCGAGCACGCGCGTCAGGTCGGCGGCGACGCGATCGGGCTCCACCTCGAACCTGGCGAAGATCGCCGCGACGTCGTTGTCGACGCCCTCGACGAGCTTCGACAGATAATGCTCGACCTCAACGTCGTAATTTGTCCGCGAAAGCGTGAGCCCAACGGCGGCCTCCAGAGCCGAGCGGCACTGGGGACCGAGCCTTGCCACGAGCGATTGAAGATCGAGCTTTGCCATGCCCCCCAAGCCTGTCCACGCGCCGTAGCGAACGACGCACTGCCACAAAACCGGCAACTCTGCCGGAGCCCTTATCCAACGTCGATTTTCTTTCGACGTTAATTTCCGCGCATCGACGAGTCCATCGGAACATGAACTCCCATCGGACCAAGGCCGTCTCGACGGTACAGACCCTCCAAATGCGGTTGAGCCGCCTTGCGCCTTCTATCGTTCGAGCCCAACCACTGCTCGCGTCGGGTCTTGAATCCGTTCTGTACGCCCCGCCACTAAAGTTTCCGGCCGAACGATCCGCCTAGCTCCGAAGCGATTCCTTGATGCTGTTCTTCAACATGTCGTCGAAATTCTGCTTGGAAATTGCTTTGACTATTTCCTTGGCGATCGTCCCCGCTTGACCGCCGCCGCTCACATATTTGAGAAGATCGTCGGCTGCTTTATCCCTTGATACGCCCTTCGTGCCGGTGCGTTTCTTGTGAATGGCGCGGCCCATGCGGTAAAAGCCGACGCCCATCTTTCCAAGCTGTAGGGTCGAGGCTTGGCCAATGGCAATGTCGCGGTGCCGGGTTTTCTTCTTGATGGCGATCTCCAGGACGAAGCCCAGATCCTCTTTGGCCGGGTTCGAAAGACGCATGATCGGCTTGTAAAGCTCTCGCAAGGCGGCCACGGTCTTCTGGCTGTCATAGGCGTCGATGCCGTCGGAGATGGATCCGAGCACCATATTGAGGCCGGCCGAAGCCGCCGCGCCATAGGGGCCGGCGGCACTCGACGCGGTGCCGACGATGGTCGATGTCATGCTTGCAGCTGTCTTGATGCTATTGAGGTAAGGCGTCGCACCCTTTCCCCAGTCCTCCATATGGATGCCATCGGAGAAATTCGTGCCGGCCACGCCGGTCCAAGCGCCTCCGGTGGCGAGCCCGCTGCCAATTGGATCGCCCATATCGCTTCTCCCCCATTTCGCTACGGAACAGACCGACGCTGACCCGGTCCGTGCAGGTTGCGATACAATCCCATTCCGGGCCAAATTCTGTTCTGGCGACCAAATCGCCCAGAGCGTCTGAAGCTTAATCGCATGCGTTCCGCTGCGTCAATCAAAACCATTGCCGGCCATCGAGATTTGCAAAACCCCAGGTTGAACCCCCCTTCCCCAATTCCGACCCGCCCGGAACGGCCGGCTTCATCCGCCGAGCCGCGCCCCCCGATAGGAAAGCGCCAGGCATGTGAGGTCGTCATGTTGCGGCGCGGCGGCGGCGAACGCGTTGACGTCCTCGAACACACCCTCGACGAGACCGCGCACGCTAACGGCCGCGCGCGCCGCTACCGATGCGCCAAGCCGATCGTCTTCGAAAAGCTGGCCGCCGGAATCGTGGGCCTCCGTGATACCGTCGGTGTAGAGAAGCAGCCTGTCCCCCGCCTTCAACAGGATCGAGTCCGTCTCGCAATCCGCCGGCGATATGACGCCGAGCGCGATGCCGCCGGACCGAAGAGCCTCGATCGTCCCGTCCCGCCGCTGCACGAGCGGAGGATTGTGACCGCAATTGCAGTAGGAGAGGCTGCCGTCCCTTAAATCGAGGATGGCCCCGAAGAACGTCGCGAACATGGACGCCGAATTCTCCATCTCAAGAAGAGTATTGGCGCGCTCGACCGCCTCGCCGATCGTGGATGTCGATTCGCGCAATGTCAGGCGCAGCGTCGTCTGGCACACCGCCATGAACAACGCAGCGGGCACGCCCTTTCCCGAAACATCGCCGATGCTCACGACCAGCCGCTCCGCATCGAGGAAGAAGGCGTCGTAGAAATCGCCGCCCACCTCCCGCGCCGGCCGCATCGCCGCGAACAGTTCGAACCGTTCGGCGCGGTCCACGGGAAGAGGCTCGGGAAGCATGGCGCTCTGGATCGCCGTCGCCGCCGCCAATTCCTCGCGCTGGCGCTGCCTGGCCGCGATCTGCTCGGCCATCCTGCTGAACGTCTCGGCGAAATTGGCGAGTTCGGGCGTGGGGTTGTTGAGGCTATCGAGCACACTCCGGTCGAAGGCTTCGTTTTCGAACGCGGCCAACGCATCCGTATAGACTCCGATCGCCGAGTTCATGGATTTCAACTGTGCGCCGAGTCGACCGACCACGTGCCGCAAGATCTGCGGGCTTTCGTCGGCCAGCCGGTTGAAGACATCCTTGCCGACGCGGAGGAAGCGCACGTCGCCACGGGCGCGGATGGTGGCCGTGCGCGGCAATCCGGCGATGACGCCGATCTCGCCGAGCAGCGCGGGCGCGCCGACGCTGGCGAGCCGGATCTCACCGGAAATCGTCTCCGCCACCACCTCCACGTCGCCGCTTGTCAGCAGGATCGCCGCGTCGCTCTCCTCGCCCTGTCTCAAGAGGATGGCGCCCGATAGAGCCGTTCCGGGAATCCCCTCCGAAACGAGCTGGTTCAACAGCGTTTCCGGCAGGCCGCTGAAGAGTGGATGCGCCCGAAGCAGCGATGAAAGTTCGCCTGCTGGCGGAGTGCGAGGCGCCATCGATATGCTCCCTGAGGAAGACCCGCGTTTCCGGCAGACAATGCCGAACCGGAGCAAGCGAAGAAATCACAATTCGCGCCGCAAGGCAAAACAATGGCGGTCGCAATGCAATGGTGATGGGAGCGCCGTGGACCGATTCATTCACACGAATCCCGAGTGGCTTCCGGCTCAGTGATTTCCATCACCCGGAAACGAAAAAAGCCGCGGAACTCCGCGGCCTTGAACGATGAAGAAAACTGGAGCGGGTGAAGCGATTCGAACGCTCGACCCCAACCTTGGCAAGGTTGTGCTCTACCCCTGAGCTACACCCGCTCGCGCGGCTCGAACACCGCAAGCGAGGCCTATATACCGAACCCAAGGCTGATTGCAACAGCGAAGTGCGGCGCGCCAGCGGCGTCAAATTCGCGCCCGACGGCCCGTCGGGAAATCCGCGCGGGCGAAGTCGTCATCGTGACGGATGGCTTTTCTTCCCGGCGAACCGGGGACTTGTCCATTAGGCGGCTTCATCTTAAACCCGCCACTATCCGCGGAGGTTGACGCCATTGCCAAAAACGCCGGACGATCTGTTCGCCTTTCTCGACGAACTCGGCATCGCCGTGACCACGGTGCGCCATCCGCCGCTCTTCACAGTGGCGGATTCGCAATCTTTGCGTGGCGAGATCGCCGGCGGCCATACGAAAAACCTCTTTCTCAAGGACAAGAAGGGATCGTTCTTCATGGTCACGGTCGAGGAGGACGCCGTCGTCGATTTGAAGTCGATCCACACCGTCATCGGCGCGTCCGGACGGGTTTCCTTCGGCAAGCCCGACATGCTTTTGGAACTGCTGGGCGTCGTGCCCGGCGCTGTCACCGTTTTCGGCGCGATCAACGATAGCGAAGGCCGAGTCCAGATCGTTCTGGACGAGCATCTGATGCGTGCAGACGACGATCAACGCGCATCCGCTGACCAACGAGGCGACGACATCAATAGACCGGGGGGATCTGGTGACCTTCCTCAAGGCGACCGGCCACGAACCGCGTATCTTGAAAGTCGCGTCGTGATCGCCACATTGGAGCGCAAAGGCGCAATGTCGAAAGGCCAGATGCGGGCGGATGAGAGCTGGCAAGTGACGACGCCGTGGAAGGGATGGAAATGAGCGGTCAGGACAATTCGCCTTACGGCGGCGGACAGAATTATAGGACGAACGTCCAGTTCGGTAACGCGCCTGTGGCGCGGCCAGCTCCCGCTCCTCGGCAGGGACTTGCCGAAGCTTTCGGCAAGGCGCCGCCAGCCGATTCCATCAAGGACACGACGACCGCGAATTTCGCCGCCGACGTGATCCAGGAATCCCGAAACCAGCCGGTTCTGGTCGATTTCTGGGCGCCGTGGTGCGGCCCCTGCAAACAGCTCACGCCGGCGCTCGAAAAGGCCGTGCGCGAGGCGAACGGAGCGGTAAAGCTCGTCAAGATGAACATCGACGACCATCCGTCGATCGCCGGGGCAACTCGGCATCCAGTCGATCCCCGCCGTCATCGCCTTCCGCGACGGCCAGCCCGTGGATGGCTTCATGGGCGCGGTCCCCGAAAGCCAGGTACGGGAATTCATCGACCAGGATCGGCGGCCCCGCCAAGGCGGGATCGGACATCGAGGAGGCGCTTGCCGCCGCCGCCGAGGCCCGAGCGCATGGCGACAGCCGCGACCGCCGGCGAATCTACTGCCGCCGTGCTCGACGAGGCGCCGGACAATGTCGAGGCCATCGGCGGCCTTGCCGATCTGCTCTACGAGGCCGGCGAACTCGATCAGGCTTCGCGAGCTTCTTGCTGGCGTCGCCGAAGACAAGGCCGACCAGCCGGTTGTCGCTGCCGTGCGCGCCAAGATCGCGATGGCGCGGCAGGTCAAGGAACTGGGCGACCCGGTGAAGCTCAGCAAAGGCTCGCCGCCGATCCGAAGGACCATCAGGCTCGCTTCGATCTTGCCATGATCCAGAACGCGATGGGCCGGCGCCAGGAAGCCGCCGACAATTTGCTCGCCATCATGAAGGCCGACCGGACGTGGAAGATGACGGGCGCACGTTCCCAGCTTTTGCAGTTCTTCGAAGCCTGGGGTATGGGCGATGAGGCGACGTTGACGGCCAGACGCAAGCTGTCTTCGCTTTTGTTTTCGTGATTTTCGCGCCGGCGAAAGGCAAGCGCCCGCCGGCCGCTTGAGAAGACGCCGATCCGCACCAGATTCCCGACAACGGGGGTGAAAGGCCAAATCGTGCAAGCCGGAAACAAGCACTACAGGACGGAAAGCGATCTGCCGGCGATCATACCGGTGTTTCCGCTGTCGACGGCGCTGCTCCTGCCCGGCGGGCGCATGCCCTTGAACATCTTCGAGCCGCGCTACCTGCAGATGATCGACGAAGCCATCGGCGGCAACCGGATCATCGGCATGATCCAGCCGAGCCTCGATGGCGGGTGCAAGCCGAACGGCGATCCGAAGCTGTGCGAAGTTGGCTGCGCCGGCCGCATCGCATCCTTCACGGAGACAGGCGACGGCCGCTACCTGATCTCGCTGCAGGGCATTTGCCGTTTCCGCATCGCCGCCGAACCGCACGTCAAGACCCCGTTTCGCCAGTGCCGGATCCTGCCTTTCCTCGGCGACCTCCACGACGAACAAAGCGCGGAGGAAGTCGATCGTCCGGCCCTGCTCAAGGTGTTCCGAGCCTATCTGGAGGCCAACGAGCTCGACGCGGACTGGGAAAGCGTCAGCCGCGCCGAGAACGCCACGCTGGTCAACGCGCTGTCGATGATGTCGCCCTATGGCGCGGCGGAAAAACAGGCGCTGCTCGAGGCGCCGGACCTCAAGACCCGGGCCGAGACGCTGATCGCCATCACCGAAATGGCGCTGGCGCGAGACCGTGAAGACTTCGACTCGAGCCTGCAATAGAGGCGGAACACGGGCATGCCGGACAACAAGCGCAGCGCCAGCATCGACATCAAGCTGCTCGAGCTTCTCGCCTGCCCGTTGACGCGCGGACCCCTCACATACGATCCCGACCGGAACGAACTGGTTTCGACGCTGGCGCGTCTCGCCTATCCGGTGCGCGATGGCATCCCCATCATGCTTGCTTCGGAAGCCCGCCAGCTTGGCGATGACGAGACCAGGCCGGCAAAGCCCCGACGCGGCGCGCGCTGAACAAGCCTGAGCCCCTCATGGCTCTATAGATTGCGCAGCACCGGCGCCGCCTTCTGGCCGAGCACGCGCCATGTTCCCAGAAGGCCGAAGCCGACCGTCAGCACGAGCGCGATAATGACCGTCGAGACCGCAACCTCCGGCAGGAAGTGCGACGGCAGCTTCATGATGCGGTCCACCACGTACCAGCCCGCGACGCCACCGGCGAACAGCGCGAAGATCGCCGTCGCCAGCCCGATCAGCAGATATTCGAGCGTGAAGGCGGCAATCAGCGTTCGGCGTGTGGCGCCCAGCGTCTTCAGCACAACGGCGTCGTGAACGCGTGCCCTGTTGCCCGCCGCCAGCGCGCCTGAAAGCACCAGCACCGAGGCCAGCAGGGCAAGCCCCGCCGCAGCCCGTATCGCCGTCGCCAGTTGACCGACGAGCCTATTGACCACATCCAGCGCGTCCTTCACGCGGATCGTGGTGACCGCCGGAAATTCATGCGTCACCGCGTTCAGGATGCGCGCTTCGTCCGCGGCGCTCGCGTTTGGTGTGGTGAGCGTGGCGATCCACGCATGGGGAGCGCCAGCCAATGCGTTGGGCGAGAAGATGAAGACGAAATTGATGCCCAGCGTCTCCCACTCCACCTTGCGCAGATTGGCGATTTTCGCCGTCAGATTGCGCCCGAGAACGTTGACGGTCAGGCTGTCGCCAACCTTCACGCCGAGCGCATGGGCTTCGTCCTGCGAGAACGAGACCAGCGGCGGCCCGGAATAATCCTTCGGCCACCAACTGCCTTCCGTGACCGTGGCGTTCTCCGGCTTGTCCTCGGCATAGGTCAGGCCGCGGTCGCCGCGTAGCACCCATGCGCCTTCAGGCGGCGCCTTGATGTCCTTGGACGGCACGCCGTTCACCGCCATGACGCGGCCGCGCAGCATGGGCACGCGCTCGACCTTGCCGCCGGGCGCTTCCTTCGCCAGGAGCCGGGTAAAATCATCGACCTTGCCGCCCTGGATATCGACGAAGAAGAAGTTCGGCGCCTTTGCCGGCAAACTATCGGATATCTGGCGGCGAAGATTACCATCGATGAGCGCCAGCGTGGCGAGAAGGGTGAGGCCGAGGCCGAGCGACAGCACGACCGATGGCGTCAGCGCGCCCGGCCGATGAATGTTGCCGATGGCCAGCCGCAGCGCGGTGGACCGGACGCGCGGGCTGCGGCGCGCCACAAACTGCACCAGCCAGCCGACGCTTCTCAACACGACAAAGGCGAATACCGTAGCGGCGATGAAGATCAGCGCGATATGGCGGTCGCTGGCGAACCAGACCGAAAGAAACGCCAGCACGATGACGATGCCGCCGGCGGCCGCGATATAGATACGGCGCGGCAGGCCGGTCGATTCCAGGCCCATTTCGCGGAACAGCGCGGTGGCGGGGATGTCGCGCGCGCGGCCGAGCGGCAAAAGGGCGAAGGCGAGCGTCACGAGAATGCCGAACAGCGCCGCCATACCGAGCGCGCCGGGATAGAACCCGCCTTCCGCCGGGACGGGAATGACGGACGACAAGGCCGCGCCGGCGGCATAGGGCATGGCCGCCGCGACCACCAGTCCGGCCAGGATGCCAAGCCCGGCGATCAGGCTGATCTGGACGAGATAGACGGTGAAGACGAAGCCACCGGACGCCCCGAGGCTCTTGAAGGTGGCGATCACGCCGCGCTTCCCGTCGAGATAGGCGCGCACCGCGTTGGCGACGCCGACGCCGCCGACAATCAGCGCCGTCAGCCCGACCAAGGTCAGGAATTGCGTGAAGCGCTCGACATTGGAGGCCAGCGCCGGCGCCGCGTTGATGCGGGTGCGGATGTTCCAGCCGGCTTGTGGAAACGCTTCGCCGGCCTTGTCGCGGATCGTTTTGAGCCGGGCGTCGCTGGTCGCGTCAGGCAGGCGGACCTTGTAGATGTTCTTGATCAGGCTGCCCGGCTGGACGAGGCCCGAAGCATCAAGCGCCGGGCCGGAGATCAACAGCCTTGGCGCGAAGGCGAACCCGTCCGACACCGCGTCCGGTTCGGTCACCAGCCGCGCCCTCAATTCGATCGTCGCCTTGCCCAGCATGATCCGGTCGCCCGGCTTCAGGTGCAGCCGGGCGAACAGGATATCGGGGGCGGCCGCTCCATAGGCGCCGTTTGTCTCCCCAAAAAGCGAATCGCGCGGCATCGCCGGATCGGTGACGAGCGCGCCATAGAGCGGATAGGCCGCATCCACGGCCTTGACCTCGACCAGCGTCTGGTCCGACCCGTCGGGCAATCTCGCCATCGAGCGCATGTCGGCGCTTTCAAAAAGCGCCCCCAGACCCTTGAAATAGGCCATTTCCGCCTTGTCGGCCTGACGCTGGTTGAGTTCGTAGCGGATATCGCCCCCCAACAGCACACGCCCCTGGCCCGAGACGCTGGCGCTGATCGCCTGCGCCACCGAATTGACGCCGCCGATCGCCGCCACGCCAAGCGCGATGCAGATCAGGAACACGGCGAAGCCGGACAGGCCGCCGCGCATTTCCCGCAGCGAAAAGCGGAAAGCCATTTTCAGCATTTCGACGCGGCGCATGTCAGGCGGAAAACGCGAGCGGCGGGGTGGATCTCGATGCGGCCCGAACGCATGGCGATCTGGCGCTGGCAGCGCACGGCCAGCCCGGAATCATGGGTCACCAGCACCAGTGTGGTGCCGCGCTCCTCTGCCGTGGCGAAGAGAAGGTCGGCGATCTGGCGTCCGGTGGCTTGGTCGAGATTGCCGGTCGGTTCGTCGGCGATCAGGATCGCCGGCGCCGGCGCCAGCGCCCGGGCGATGGCCACGCGCTGCTGTTCGCCGCCGGACAGTTCGCCAGGATAATGCGTGATACGGTCCTTGAGGCCAACGGCGGCCAATTCCCGTTCGGCGATGGCGAAGGCATCGTCACGGCCGGCCAGTTCCAGCGGCACCGCGACGTTTTCCAGGGCCGTCATGTTGGGAATGAGGTGGAAGGACTGGAACACGATGCCGATGGTGCGGCCGCGAAAGGCCGCCAATTGGTCCTCGCTCTTGCCGTTCAGCACCTCCCCGGCGATCGTAACCTGCCCGCTGTCGGGCCGTTCCAGCCCCGCGATCACCATCAGCAGCGTCGATTTTCCCGAGCCTGACGGCCCCACGATGCCGACCCTTTCGCCGCGCGCCACCTTCATGCCGGCGCCCTTCAGGACATGGACCTGAGAGGCGCCACGGCCCAGCGTCAGCGATATTTCGGAAAGTTCGATGACAGGGTCTGTCGCGGGCACGGCTTCTGACACGAGTGAATTGTCCTATATTGAAAAGGGCAACGGCCCGACAACGGGTCCTGACACAGGGCATATGGGTTTCGGATGACGGCTTTCAAAACTCTTTTCCGGGCATTGTCTGTCGCCCTGGTGGCGTCGATGATGTCCGTCGCGGCCTTTGCCGCCCCTTACCAGATCGTCGGCTTCGGCGACAGTCTCATGGCGGGCTATCAGCTCGGCCCCGGCCTGTCCTTCGCCGACAAGCTGCAGGCCGCGCTGCGCAAGGACGGTTACAATGTCGATATCGCCAATGCCGGCGTATCGGGCGACACGACCAGCGACGGCCTGGCGCGGCTCGACTGGTCGGTACCGGACGACGCCGACATGGTCATCCTCGAACTCGGCGCCAACGACATGCTGCGCGGCGTCGATCCGGCGCTCACGAAAAAGAACCTCGACGCCATGATCGAACGGCTGCGGAAGCGCGGCGATCAAGGTGCTCCTTGCCGGCATGGTGGCCGCGCCGAATCTCGGGCCCGCCTACCAGAAATCCTTCGATGCGATTTACCCGGATCTGGCGAGGAAATACGGGTTGACGCTCTATCCGTTCTTCCTCGACGGCGTCGCTGGCCATCGAGATTTGCAACTATCCGATGGCATGCATCCCAACGCAGCCGGCGTCGACCAGATGGTCGGCCGCGCCTTGCCATTCGTCGAGAAGGCGCTGGGAAAGCCACGGAAGGGTTCGTGACGACCAAGGCGCGACAGGCGCCGTCGCCAACTGTGGCTGAAACGATTCAGGGGACAATGCGTTTTCCCCGAATGGAACAAACGACTTGCCCTGATTCAGAAACGGTGATTCGCTGAACAGGAGTAATCGATTCGAGGAGGGCTATCATGCCGCGCTTATTCACCGCCCTCGAAATACCACGCGACGCTGCCCTTTCGCTGTCGCTGCTGCGCGGCGGCCTGCCGGGCGCCCGCTGGATCGATGTCGAAAACTACCACATGACCCTGCGCTTCATCGGCGATGTCGAAGGACATGTCGCCGACGAGATCGCCAACGCGCTCGACAGGGTTCGGCGCGGCTCTTTCCAATTGACGCTTTCGGGTGTCGGCGCTTTCGGATCGAAAAAGCCGCACGCGCTGTGGGCCGGAGCGATGGCCTCGCCCGATCTGAACGCGCTGCAGGGTGAGATCGAACGCCTTTGCCAGCGTCTCGGCCTGCCCGCCGATCCGCGCAAATTCATGCCTCATGTCACGCTGGCGCGCCTGAGAAACGCCCATCCGATCGACGTCGCCGGCTATCTGTCCGCGCGCGGCAATTTCCGTACCGGGTCCTTTCGCGTGGGACGTTTCGTTTTGATGTCGTCCCGCGATTCGGTGGGGGGCGGACCCTATATCGTCGAAGAGGCATGGCCGCTTGTTGCCCACGAGACAACCCGGTCTCATGCAGCGCAGCCGGAGGATTCTTTTCGGCTTGGACGATAGGGCGCTTGCCCTCGCTGCTTTTCGTCGCTCTCTTCCACGCTATCTTGGGTCAAGAAGAAGCGGATGGAGAAAGTCATGGCACGGGAAAAGCTCGACCGCACTGAGATCAACGAGACGCTGAGGGATCTGCAAGGCTGGGCGCTCGACGAAGGCGGAACATCGATCTCGCGGCGATTTGTCTTTCGCAATTTCTCCGAGGCGTTCGCCTTCATGACGCGATCCGCGCTGGCTGCGGAAAAGCTCGACCATCATCCGGATTGGTCAAATGCCTACAAGACCGTCGACGTGACCCTGTCGACGCATGATGCGGGAGGTCTGACGCCGCTCGATTTCGATCTGGCGCGCAAAATGAACCGTTTCGCGGGTGGCTGATCTTGCGGCGAGCCCAGGCAAGCGCCACATTCCATCCATGGACAAGGCAAGGATAAACGAGATCATCACCTCCGGCGGCGATCGCGATTCCGAACGGGAAGAGCGTGTGCGCAAGCAGTTCTGGCGCACGGTCAAGCGCGCGGCCCGGCAGATCCCTTTTCTGGACGAGGTCGTGGCTGCCTATTTCTGCGCGCTCGACACAAGGACGCCGAAGCGTGTGCGTGGCATCCTCCTGGCCGCGCTCGCCTATTTTGTCTTGCCGGTCGATTTCATCCCGGATTTTATTTTCGGCATCGGTTTCACGGACGATGTGGCGGTGCTGACGGCGGCGATCACGGCGGTCCGATCCCACATCACGCCGGCGCATCGCGCCGCGGCCCTTGAGGCCCTCGCGGATCGGGATTGACGCTCCTCCCATCGCTCTCCGCCTCGATCCAGTCAAACTCTCGCCTTTTTCCTGCTCTTCAACCGATGGGTCAGGACATTGGCGTGCGCCCGGGTGCGCGCCGCAAGGCGGTGGGGCTGCCGGATGTGAAGTGGCGATGAGGCCGTATTCACGTTTTGGTAACCCAAATTAAATCAAAGTGAATGAGTTGGGACTGGCGAAAGTTGGATCCTGGCCACCGTTGCACATGGCAAAGGGATAACGGCAACAATGCATTCTGGACGACTTTTCACGATTTCATGCCTTTTCGCTCTGGCGTTTGCCGCGCCGGCGATGGCGCAATCGGCTACCAAGATCGGGCAACATAACGCCTGGGGCACCTACTCCTATCAAACCAAGAGCGGCAAGGTCTGTTATGTGCTGACTGTTCCGACCGAAAAGGAGCCCAAGACCCTCGACCACGGGGACGTGTTCTTTTTCGTCAGCCAGAAGCCGGGGCAGAACGTCACTTACGAACCGCAATTCATCGCCGGATACGATCTTCAGGACAAATCCAAGGTGTTGGTGACGGTTGGCAGCAAGACTTATTCGATGTTTACGCGAGGCAAATCGGCGTGGATGGAAAACGCCGCCGAGGAGCCTCAGCTCATCGCCGCGATGAAGGCGGGAAGCGACATGAGCGTGGCGGCAAAATCCGGCCGGGGCAACGACACGAAATATACGTTTTCATTGCGCGGCATCACCGACGCGCTGGGTTCGATTTCAAGCTGCAAATAAGCCCGCGCTTCGCTGGCAAGATCAGGCGTTGCGCGTTCGCTTGCGGCGGCGCGTGACGCTTCCCATCTGCCGTGCTATGTGCGCGCCGAAATGAATTTGGCGCGCTTTGGCGGCTTTGTTTACCCATGACCCACTCGATCGATCTTGCCGACAATGCCGCCCGCGACGCGCTCGCCACGCAAGCGCGTGTGCGTTCACGCGAAAAATCGTCTCTGATCGGATTGTCGCGCGCCGAGCTCGGTGAGGCGCTGGTTGCCGCCGGCGTGCCCGAGCGCCAGGCGAAAATGCGGGTACAGCAGCTCTGGCACTGGATCTATGTGCGCGGCGTCACCGATTTCGCCGACATGTTCAACATATCCAAGGACCTGCGCGCCGCGCTCGCCGGGCGGTTTACGCTGGCGCGGCCGGAAATCGTCGAAGAGCAGATTTCCAATGACGGCACGCGCAAATGGCTGTTTCGTTTCCCGCCGCGCGGCGCTGGCCGTCCGGTCGAGATCGAGACGGTCTATATCCCCGAGGAAGGGCGCGGCACGCTGTGCATCTCTTCGCAGGTCGGTTGCACCCTGACCTGCACTTTTTGCCACACCGGCACACAGAAGCTGGTGCGCAATTTGACGGCCGAGGAGATCCTCACGCAGTTGATGACGGCCCGCGACCGTCTCGGCGACTTTCCGGACCGCTCGACCCCCGATGGCGCCATCGTGCCGGCAGAGGGCCGCAAGATCACCAACATCGTCATGATGGGCATGGGCGAGCCGCTCTACAATTTCGAAGAGGTCAAGAAGGCGTTGCTCATCGCCTCGGATGGTGACGGATTATCGCTGTCACGGCGGCGCATCACGCTGTCGACCTCGGGCGTCGTGCCCGAAATCATCCGAACCGGCGAGGAGATCGGCGTCATGCTGGCGATCTCGTTGCACGCCACCAATAACGATCTGCGCGATCTGCTTGTGCCGATCAACAAGAAATATCCGCTCGAGGAATTGATCGCGGCCTGCCGCGCCTATCCGGGCCTGTCCAATGCGCGCCGCATCACCTTCGAATATGTGATGCTGAAGGACATCAACGACAGCCTCGCCGACGCCAAGGCGCTGGTCCAGCTTCTCAAGGGCATTCCGGCGAAGATCAATCTGATCCCGTTCAACCCCTGGCCGGGCGCGAATTACCAGTGCTCCGATTGGGAGACGATCGAGAAATTTGCCGACACGATCAACGCTGCCGGTTATTCCTCGCCCATCCGCACGCCGCGCGGACGCGACATCCTCGCCGCCTGCGGCCAGCTCAAGTCCGAATCGGAACGGCTGAAGAAATCCGAGCGGCTGGCGCTCGAAGCGATGATGATCGCCGGCCACGGCGAAAACTGAACAAGCCGTGCCGATTTAATTCTTGCGTATGGCGGCGATGCCGTCGATGACCTCGAGCCGGCCGGCCCGGTTGAGCGTGTGGATTTTCGGATAGGGCCAGTCGCCCGTGGCGGAAATGGCGACGGGCGGCGAAAGACGCACCCTGTCGGCATTCAGTTCCAGAAGTTCGGATAGTCCCAGCCCACCGCCATAGCCTTCCGTTCCGTCCTGCACGGGCAGGAAGATTTTGCGGCCCACGCGCGTAAATGCGCCGCCCGGGCGGGCCATACGGCGGTCGATCAGGATCGGGTTGCGCGGATGCGGCGTCCATGGGCCCGCAAGGTGCGGAGCCTGATACAGCGCCAGCGTGTCCGAGGTGCTGCCATAGCCATCGCGATCGGTCGCGAAAAGCCAAAGGCTTCCCTCGTGTTCGAGCAAGGTCGCGTCCGAGATTTCGCCCGTCAGGAGTTCGGCCTCGGGCGCCCATCGGTCTGGAAAGCGATCCGCGCGATAAAGCGTCAGCCTGCCGCTGGCGCTTGCCTCGGGCAGCATCCAGATTTCTCCATCGCGCTCGAAGATTTGCGGGTAGGAAAGATGGAAGGCTTTTTCCAGCGCGGGTTTCGGTTTCTGCGGGACGCCTTCTCCATCGAACTCCACGACCGAAATGATGGCCTTGCCGGTTGCGTGCGGATAGTCCTCGACGAAGATGAAAGGCTGGCCGTTCCGTTCGAAAGGAAACGGATCGGCATAGAAGTGATCGCCATCGTCCGGCACCTCGCGCCATCCGTTTCCCAGTTCCGCCGTCTCGGCCACGCCCGGGCCGTCGGTGAAGCGATAGCCGACCCGCCAATGCGCATGACGATAACGCGCCCGCCGCAACGCCTCCTTGCCAAGCCGTGGCAAGGCCGAGAGCGCGTAGGAAGAAACAAACCCCGGCATGCGCCGTGTTCCTGGGATCCAGCGACGCGCTCCACCGGCCTCTGGCGCCAGATCGCCATCGCCGTTCGCGAGAGAAAGCACGAGCGTGATGGCCCGCGCCAGAATATCTTCCACCCCCAGCGCCATGGATTCGCGCTTGTCGACCATCGGCAAGGCGTGAGCGATAATTTGACCGTCAAGAACCGCCTCGATGTCGGGCAACCGTCCCTGGGCAAGCGCGTCCACTACCGCCATATCGGAAAATACGCCGTCAAATGCCAGTTTGAGCGTGGGGATGTGCGACGGACCGGCGGCTCCTGAAAGATCGATCCGCAGGCCCGCCGCGCGCGATTTCGGCGCTTCAGGAATGTCGGTCCGGCTGACGAGGCCGGGATCCCTTCGCCGAAAAAGCCGCCGTTCGACCCGAACGGCCACCTCCATCGCCAACGGCCATTCGCCATTGGCGGGATAATGCGCGACGCCAACATCGTGACCGGCGGCGCCTAGCCGTTCAACCAGGATTTTCTGCCACAACCGGGATCCCGATTGTGGAATGATGACGTCGATTGCCGACACTAGACGAAATCCGATTTTCTCGTTCGAGCCATGGAGCCGCAAAGGTTAGCCCCGCCTTTCCAGCTGCTCAATCCACGGCTGCCCCCGTTCGCCCTATAGGCCAAACCCGTAAACCAACTTCCCAACATTCAATTGACTCCTACCCCGCCTGTGTCCGAGACCCTTCCTAGGCGGCTGCGATTGCCGCGTAAGCAAACCCGGTCCCGGCGCACAATGTTCGATGTAAGCGTTGAAAATTCGTTTGATTTTCAGTCGGCGGAGTATGCAGGCTTGTTCGACGCGTCCGCGGCGACGCCATTCCAAAGCCCCGCCTGGCTTTCGGCGCTTTACGGCAAGCTTCTCGTCCACAACGCGGCAACGCCGCTGATCATCGTGGTGCGGAAGTCGGCCGACAAGGAATTGGCCATGGTATTGCCGCTGGTGCGGCGGCGTTATTCCGCCCTGCGGGTGGTCGAATTCGCCGATCTGCGCGTATCCGATTATGTCTCGCCTGTCGCGGGCGCCGAAACGTTTGCCCGGATTCTCGCAGACGAAAATTGCGTCACCGCGGTGCGCCGCCTCGCCAAACCCTACGATCTGCTCCGGATCGGAAAACTGTCGCAAAACGCGCTGCAGCTTGAAAAGCTGTTCGGCGTCCAGCAACGAGAGAGCATGGGCATGAACGCCTATGCCACGCGTCTCGGCCAGGATTTCGTCAAGTGGCGGGAACGGCAATTGCCGCGCTCCTACCGCAAGGAACTGGACAAGAAGTCCCGTCAGTTGCATCGGCGCGGCGAACTGCACTTCGAATGCTCCCTGGATCCCGAAGCGATCGGCAAGACTTTCGAGGCGCTGAAAATCTATCGGGGGTTACGCTTCGAAAACAAGGACGGCGTCGGCGATCTGCTGCAGGTTCCGTCCTATTACGATTTCTATCTGGGAGTGGCCGTCGACGGACGCGACGATGTGGCGCGGACCTATACGATGTGGCTCGACGGCCGTGTGATCGCCGGAGCGCTCGGTTTGGCGCATCACGGATCTTTCCTGGTCATTCTCGGCGGCTTCGACCACGACAATTTCAAGAACCAGTCCATCGGCAGCCTGATGTTCGAAGCGATCGCGCGGGACTGCATCGAACGCGGCGAACGCTGTCTCGATTTCACCATTGGCGATGAACCCTACAAGCTCACCTTCGGCGGAGAGCCTTCGCCGATGTGGCGGATTTCCCGTCCGGGCAGCCCGATCGGCTATGCCGCGAGCCTGCTGGTGGAGAAAATGCCGGCCGCCAAGACAATTGCGCGCCGTCTTTTTAATGGCTCGCGACAGGATTCCGCGTCGAAAGCCTCGCAGGCGGGAAACGCCGGTGGTTCGGCCTCCGAAGAGCCCGTTATATCCTGAGAAGTAAAGTCAGGCAGCCTGCCGGCGCAACATGCGCAGCCTGGCGGCAAGCGAAGGGATGTAGCGATCCATTCCGTCGACCAGCCGCCGCCTTGACAGAAGCATCATGCGGTGCGCGCGCCAGCGCCAGTCCGTTTCGACCGTCAGGCTTCGGCGATAGCGCGCCAGATGAAGCGCTCGCGCGTCGACGGCATGCTTTTGCGGATCGTCGTAGAAACCCGCGATCTTGGCCGCCGCCATTCCTGGCGTGCGCAGCCATTCCGGGACATGAACCGTGCACAGACGCTCCACATCCGTCAGCAGGCGGCTGACGCCGGTGCCGGCGGCCGGGCAGGATGTTTGGTAGGCGTCTCCGATGACCACGACGCCGTCCTGGCGGCAATTCTCCGCGACAGCAATGTCCATGAGCCAGTTCTGCACGCGATCCATGATCTCGAAATCCCCGAGAACCTTCGACAGTCCCGGCAGGGTCGCAATCAATGTCGCCTTTGGTTCCCGGCGGAACTCCTTGACCCAGGGGTCGTGGTGATCGCGGAAGGTGAAGAGGTTGGCGCGCGTCCCGCCGGCGACGGGAAAAAAGCTGAGATAGTCGATGCCATCCGATACCCGCTCGCCATAATAGGTGAGGGCCGGGTACTGGAACGGCGTCTCGCCCGCCGGGCGGATGGTGAAGCCAAAGGTCAGCGATTGCTGCTGGTGAATGAAATTCCGTTCGATCCCGAGCGTGCGGCGCAGAAGGTCGCCCATGCCGGTCGCCAGCACGATCAGACGCGCATCGACCGTGCCCTTGTTGAGGACCGAAACATGTTGCCGGTCGGCGCTGGTCCTGATGTCGTCGACGCGACCGACGACGAAGCGGACGCTTTCGGGCAATTGCGCCCGCATGATCGCAACCAGTTCGTGATAAAGAAATCCGTAATGGAGCGCCTTAGTTCGGTCCAGAACACGCCCCCTGCGAGCGTTGACAATCTCGTCGAAGGGGATTGCACCCGCCTCCAGCGCATCCAGCAGGCCAAGGCGCCGCATGATTGCAACTTGTTCGCCGCCAATCTTCTCCACACGGAATTCGGGCGGATAGACGGCATGGCGGTCGATGAGGGTGACGCTGTGGCCGGCGCGGGCCAGCGTGATCGCGGCAAGCGTCCCGCTCAGTCCGCCCCCGATCACGGCGATATCCGTCTCTATCGCCAAGGTTTCGCCGGCCATGGCTCCCTCGGGTTGGCTCGTCATTGCGAATATCTCACGAGCGCATAAACGGCGCGGGGATTGGTCGTGACGTAGCGCCAGAACAGGCGGCGCGGCTCCATGAACATGCGCCACAACCATTCGAATCCGGCTCTTTGCATCCAGGTTGGCGCACGAGGATTTCTGCCGGAAATATGGTTGAACAATCCACCCGACGTCTTGATGAGGCCGACATTCGGCAGACTGGGTGAATAGTCGCGCACGAATATCTGTTCCAGGGGCACGCCGAGGCCGAGCCACAGAATGTCCGGCGCGAGGCCATTGATTTCGCGAAGCTTGGATTGCAGCGCTTCGCCCTGCAGATAGCCGTGGCAATGGCCGACAATTCTCAGACGGGGATAAGCCGCCCTGACCGCCGATACCGCGCGCAGATTCTCTTCTTCATCGGATCCCAGCAGATAGAAGGTCGCGCCGCTCTTTTGGGCAAGGCGCGCGACATCATGAAAGAGATCCGTGGTGGCGACCCGCTCCGGGAGCTGTGTCCGGCAAAGCCAGCGGGAGGCCAGCACCAGCGGCTGGCCATCGGCGAGTATCTGATCGGCGCTCAGGAACAAATCGGCCAGTTGCCGATCCTTGCTCGTCCGTGCGATCGCCTCTCCGTTGACGGAGGTAAAATAAAGCGGCCGGCCGTTACCCTGCCGCTCGCGCGCCGCCCGGATCATGATCTTGGCCGCCGTTTGGCGATCGATTGCGCTGATGGGCATGCCGCCAACCATCGTGGTGGGGCCATCCGTCAACACGTTCCCGAATGAACGATCCATCAGCATTTTAAATCAACCGCCATTCCACTGCTCTTGCCGCGACATCAGAATTTGGCGGCAATCACCCCTGACCCAGCCAATGGAAGGCCGGGCACAGTCTGCAGATGGAGTGAACCCTCATTGTCGTAGCATCGCGCCAAGGCGCGATGTCCGTACTCAAGGTATGAAATGATCCGCCTGCATGAGGCTGAATATTTATAGCGGCGGGAAAATTAAGATAGAGCCATTCTTAAGCAGTAGTTAACTGTTAAATATTTGTTTTACTTATATTAAAATTTTATTTACCGCCTCGCCGAAAACCTGTTTGCCGTCCTCGTTGTCGACAACGGGCGAAGAACACGCCTCCCCCAGATGACGGTTCCCGATCTCCGATCAGGGTCCAATCCCGTGACAGCGATCGATGCGGGCGGCGTAAGGATCCGCTAGACGTAGCTGGCCTAATCCTGCCGTTTGGGTCATCAACATGCACAGCTTTTGGCCCGCCGAAAGGCTCTGCGCATCTCCTCCATCCTGCGCGTCCGACAATCGGCCCTTCAATCCGGGTTAAGCGTTGCGCAATGTGAATGTTGGTATATATAATTTCATCCCATGAAAAATGAACCCATATGGCGGCACGATTGTGCGTGGCGCCCCGCGCGCCCGAAGTCGGGGAACATTGATGTTCCGCGGGCCGAATAACCCCATGGCCGGATATGTCCCCGACAGAGTTGTCTCTTGCGGTTCGAAGGCGGTCGTTTCAGGCGAATTTGGCAAACGAATGCCCCGCCGGCCGCGCCACTGCCGCATTCGCGCCGGCCCGCACCCAAGCGAAAAGCCTTGTGCACTGCACCGAATTTCCCAATCATAAGAAAAACACAGGGGAATAACCTACCCGTAACAGACTGTTTGACAGGAGAATCCAGATGTCACTGAAAGGTATGATTACGAATTTTTCAATGGGAGCACTGTTGTTGTCGGCGGCGTATGTGAGCACGCCATCGGCCCAGGCCGCCGCCCCCGAATCCGACGATCCGATCAAGATCGCGCTGTTCGACTGGACTAGCGTCAACATCAACGCCAAGATCCTCGGCGGCATTCTCGAAAAACTCGGTTACACAGTCGAATATCCGACCGCCGACTATCTTTCGAGCCTCACCACCGGCCTCACCAATGGCGACCTCGATGTCGGCATGGAATTCTGGGACACGACGGCCGGCGAAGCCATGAAAGCCTCAGATGCGACCGGCCAGACCATAAGGCTGGGCAAACTTGGCCCAAAGGCCAAGGAGGAATGGTGGTTCCCGGAATACATGAAGGCGAAATGCCCGACCCTGCCCGACTGGCACGCACTGCTGGACCCGAAATGCGCCGAATCCTTCTCGACGCCCGAGACGGCGCCCAAAGGCCGTTATCTCGGCGGCCCGGTGACCTGGGAAGGCTTCGACGACGAGCGCGTAGCGGCGCTCAAATTGCCGTTCGAGGTCATCCACGCTGGAACCGACGCGGCGATGTTCGCCGAACTGGATTCGGCCGAAAAGCGCAAGGCCCCCATCATGCTGTGGATCTATTCGCCGCACTGGGCGCCCGCCAAATACAAGGGCGAATGGGTGCAGTTCCCCGAATACGAACCGGCCTGCTACACCGATCCCAAATGGGGCGTGAATCCAGACGCCAAATATGACTGCGGCAAGCCGCACGGCGAAATCTGGAAATATGCGTGGAAGGGCATGAAGGACAAATGGCCGGTCGCCTTCCAGGTGGCCAAGAACTACACGATCGACACCGCCGAGTTGAACAAGATGAGCGGCGAAGTCGACCTCGACAACAAGTCGATCGAGGACGTGGCCGCGGCCTGGATCGGCAGCCATGAATCCACATGGAAGGCATGGGCGAAGTGATTGGCTGAGGTCCTGCCGTCGCCCCGGCCAGATATCGGCCGGGGCGGCAATTTGCATAAACGCCCGACGGGAACAGGGCCAAAAAGACGGGGAATGAAAGACGTGGCTGAAATGGGTTATGAAGCCGCGGGCGGGGCTGAGAACGCTCGCCCTGTCAAGCTTGCCTGCCGCAACGTATGGAAACTGTTTGGCGACGGCGCAGCCGGCTTCATCAAACGCAACAACGGCAAAGCCAGCGACGCCCAGCTTGCCGATGCCGGTCTGGTCGGCGCGGTGCGCTCCGTCGATCTTGAAATCCGTCAGGGCGAGATTTTCATCATCATGGGGCTTTCGGGCTCCGGCAAGTCGACCCTCGTGCGCTGCATGTCCCGGCTGATCGAACCCTCGCATGGCGTGGTCGAGTTCGAGGGCAAGGACCTTCTGAAAATCTCGGACGCTGAGCTCATCGAATTGCGTCGCCACCGCATGGGCATGGTGTTTCAGAACTTCGCCCTGCTGCCGCATCTGAACGTGCTGGAGAACGTCGCCTTCCCCCTCAGCATTCAGGGGATGGACCGCGCCACTCGCGACAAGACGGCGCGCGAGATGATCGAACTGGTCAGTCTCGGCGGGCGCGAGCATTTCTATCCGCGCGAATTGTCGGGCGGACAGCAACAGCGCGTCGGCATCGCGCGCAGCCTCGCCACCAAGCCGGAGATCTGGTTTCTCGACGAACCGTTTTCCGCGCTCGACCCGCTCATCCGGCGTGAGATGCAGGACGAACTGATGCGGCTGCAGAATGTGCTGCACAAGACGGTGGTCTTCATCACGCATGATTTCGACGAGGCCATCCGCCTGGCCGACCGCATCGCCATCATGAAGGATGGCGAAGTCATCCAGATCGGCACGCCCGAGGAACTGGTCGTCAATCCGGCCACCAGCTACGTCGCCGAATTCACCCGCGACGTTCACCGCGCGAAGGTCATGTCCGCGCGAAGCCTGATGCGCCCCTGCGAGATGTCCGAACATGGCGGGACGGTGACGCCGGACGCCAAGATCGCCAGCTTTTCCGCCAGCATCGTCGCGTCCGGGAAGCCCTTCGCGGTGGCGAATGGCGCTGGCAAACCCTTGGGTGAGATCACGCCGCAAGCGGTGATCGATCTTCTCGCCGGCATCGAAATGCCCCGGCCGACGTCATGACGCTGGCCAGCGAAGCCACGATCGCCGGCCCTCGCCCGGTTCAGAAATGGCTGGTGATCTGGGCCGTCGCATTGGCGGCGGTGCTGGTTTTATACATGCTGCGCGCCAGTGTGCCCTGGGCGGTAAATTATCCCAAACATTGGGTCGTCCCGTTTGCGGACTGGATCAGCGCGGCCATGCGCTGGATAAAGCATGATTTTTCCTGGCTGACGCGCTCGATCACCACCATCCTCGGCGTGCCGCTCGATTTCGCGCTCGATCTTCTTGCGCGGGATTTCAAATTCGGGCACGGGGCCCACGAAATCGTCTTTCCGCGCCTGTCATGGGTCGGCATCGTCATTGCCGCGTTTCTGGCCGGGCGCGCGGCCGGCGGCTGGAAACTCGGCGCGCTGGTCGGC
Organism: uncultured Alphaproteobacteria bacterium; assembly: GCA_963752795.1. Classification (GTDB taxonomy): domain Bacteria; phylum Pseudomonadota; class Alphaproteobacteria; order Rhizobiales; family Rhizobiaceae; genus Mesorhizobium_L. The sequence goes on along the minus strand of CAVVZH010000001.1, from coordinate 240,373 downwards.
GGCTGCTTTTTCTACATCGCGCTTTTCGGCCAATGGACCAGCGCCATGCTGACCCTTGGACTGATCGCGATCGCGGTGCCGGTCTGCATCATCGTCGGGCTGCTTGTCGGCATATGGGCCTGGCGCAAGCCGTGGGCGGAAAAGCTGATCGTTTCGCCCTCGCTTGACCTGATGCAGACGATTCCGACCTTCGCCTATCTCATTCCCATGCTGCTTCTGTTCGGCAACAGCCCGGTCTCGGCGATGATCGCCACGGCGATATTCGCGACGCCTCCTATGGTGCGCGCGACCATGCTTGGCCTGTCCCGCGTACCGTCGGAGATCAGCGATTTCAGCGAAATGGCGGGCTGTACACCGCGTCAGAAACTGTGGCGGGTGCTTTTGCCTTCGGCGCGGCCGACGCTGATGATCGGCGTCAACCAGGTCATCATGCTAGCGCTCAACATGGTGATCATCGCCTCGATGATCGGCGCCGGCGGTCTCGGCTACGACGTGCTTCTGGCGCTGAGGGCGCTCAAGGTGGGGGGCGCCATGGAAGCCGGAATGGCGATCGTCGCACTGGCGATCGCGCTCGACCGGCTGAGCCAGGCGATGGCGGTGCGCAATGCGCGCGGACAGGTCCATCACGACGCCGGCGGGCCGTTCTGGGCGCGCCATCCCGACCTGACACTGGCCGCGCTGGCGATCGTCGCGGCGACGCTGGTGAGCCTTTTCCTTCCCGCCTTTGGCAACCTCCCCAAATCGGTAACCCTCACCACGGCGCCGGCCTGGACCGCCGCCGTCGACTGGATCACCATCAATTTCTTCGACACGATCGAGACGTTCCGCGTCGCGCTCATCCTTTACCTGCTCAATCCCATCCGCGACTTTTGCGTCGGCCTGCCCTGGCTCGGCACCGTCCTGCTGCTCGGCCTCGCCGGCTATCAGCTCGGTGGCCGCCGGCTGGGATTTCTGGTGGCGGCGCTGACCGCGTTCTGCGCGGTGACGGGCCTTTGGGAAAAGACCATGGCGACGGTCTATCTGTGCGGCATCTCGACCGTCATCGCCTGCCTCATCGGCATTCCGGTGGGGCTGATGGCGTCGCGCAGCGACCGCGTCGAAAAGATCGTCACGCCGATCATCGACACGCTTCAGGTGCTGCCTTCCTTCTGCTTCATCATCCCCGTGGTGATGCTGTTTCGCGTCGGCGACGTGACGGCGATGATCGCCACCGTTGCCTTCGCCGTGGTGCCGGCCATCCGCTACACCAATCATGGCCTGCGCCAGGTGCCGCCCGCGCTGATCGAGGCGGCGAAGGTTTCGGGCTGCACGAAGCGCCAGATGTTCTATCGCGTGCAACTGCCGCTGGCGCTGCCGGAGATCATGCTCGGCATCAACCAGACGATCCTGATGGCGCTCGCCATGATCATCATCTGCGCCATGATCGGCACCCGCGACCTTGGCCAGGAAGTGTTTATCGCGCTCTCCAAGGCCGATGCCGGCCGCGGCATCGTCGCCGGCCTGGCCATCGCCTTCATCGGCATCATCGCGGACCGGCTGTTCGGCGCATGGAGCGCCAGAGCAAGGGCGCGGCTGGGGTAGAGCCTGATATTGCCTGGATAATGCCGTGCTGATTGAAAAGGTTACGGGGGTTGCGCCGCTGGCAACCGCAAGAGCCGGCGGCCATTCGTGGAACGACATTTCGAGCAGTATAGCGGCGCTATAGACATTTTATATAGCAGTGCTATATTGACCCTATGGATACAAGAAAGACTCTGGTCGATGCGGCGCTGCAAGTCCTCGAGCGGGACGGTGCCGCGAACTTTTCCACGCGCGCGGTATGCCTGATCGCGGAGGTGACGGCGCCGACGCTCTACCATCATTTTGGCAGCGCGGACGGGCTTCTCAGCGCGGCTATGACGGAAGCCTTTCGGCAGTTTCTCGAGAGCAAGCGGCAGGCGGCGCAATCACCGGACCCGTCGACCGCCCTGCGAGAGGGCTGGGACAATTACGTGAATTTCGCTGCCGAGCGCCCGAGGCTCTACGCCGCGATGATTGGCCGGGTGTTACTTGGCGCAACCATTCCCGCCGCCGATCAGGCGCGCGCCCTGAACTTGAGAAAAGTGGAGGCCATCGCGGCGCAGGGTCGGCTTGCAATGCCGGTCGCGGCGGCGGCGGATCTCGCCTGGGCTTCGGCGCACGCTGCCGCCATCCTCCATGTGACGGCCCGGGGAAACGCCCCGGATGCCTGCGTGATCAAAGGCCTGCGCGATTACGCCATGACCGCGATCTTCAAGAGTGATAAAGCGGAAAAAGACGCATGAGGATTTTCGTCACGGGCGGGTCGGGGCTGCTTGGCTCGCGTATGATCGGGGCGTTCGTGGATCAAGATCACGACGTGTTCGCGCTCGCGCGGTCGGCCTCGTCCAGCCAAAAGGTTCGCGCCCTGGGGGCGACCCCGGTTATCGGCGATCTTCAAAAGCCCGAGGCGCTGTCGCTTCCCGACATCGACGCTGCCGTGCACGCGGCGGCCTATTTCCGCTTCGCCGGCCCACGCAAGCCGTATTTTCGCGCTAACGTGGAGGGCACGCGCGCTTTGCTGGCGGCGGCTCGAAAGGCCGGCGCATCGACCTTCGTCCACATCAGCGCGGCCGGGATCATCATGGATGACTGGGGCTCGCCAATTCACGACGTGGATGAGCGCGCGCCGACCTTCCCGCACAGCTTCTCGGCCTATATCGCCAGCAAGGCGCAAGGCGAAGAGCTGGTGCTCGCCGCGAACACGGGGGCTTTCCGCACCCTTGCGATCCGGCCACCCGCCATCTGGGGTCCCGGCGATCCATTCAGCGAGGCGCTGCCCAAAGCGATCGCCTCCAGCAACTTCGCGTTCTTCGATCGCGGAGACTATCCCTTCGCGACCTGCCACATGGATAATGTCATCGAGGCGGTGCAGTGCGCATTGGAACGGGGCGCCGGTGGTCGCGCCTATTTCATCAAGGACCGGCAGACGAGCACGTTTCGCGAGTTCATTGCGATGCTCGCCGGAATCCAGGGTATTTCCATCGCCCGTGTCAGGTCGATCCCTTATTGGCTTGCCTTCACCCTGGGACGGTTGGTGGAGATGTATGCGGCAATCACCCGCTCCAGAAACGACCCGCCGCTGTCTCGATCCTTGGTTCGCATGATCGGACGTGAGTTCACGTTCAGCGACGCCGCCGCACGCGATCAGTTGGGGTATACCGGCTCGGTTTCGCGCGACGCCGGTATCGCGACCTATTCGGCCTGAAAGTAAAGGCCCAACATCTTCGCGGAACCGGGATGCGGGCGAAAGGAGCGACTTTCAGGCTTGGCCCAAGGGCGATCGACAGACGTTTCACGAAGTCGGCGCGCCTACTCCGCCGCCTCGTTCTTGACCGCCAGATAGCTCTCCAGGGAATCGTCCAACGCCTGCAGCCATGGCGTGTGGTGCTTCGGCGCCATGGTGCCGGTCATCAGCGAGCGGTAGCCATTGTCTCGGAAGCCCATGATGTTCTCCATCTTGTGGTGCTCCCATTCCATGAAGGTCCGGTTGACCGCCTCGATGTCGAAATCCGGATAGTCCGTCGCCTCGATCAGCCCCTTGGTGTAGTCGCCCTGGAACCAGATCATCTGTTCGGCATCTTCCAGCTTTTCCTCGCGCTCGCGCCATTTCCGGCTGTGCGCTTCCATTTCCGCAGCCGAGGGCAGTTCGATGCGTCCCATGATCACATCGCGCGCGTACCACGCCTGCGCGTCGAACATGTTGAACGTGTAGAACTGGTCCTGCATGCCGATGTAAAACAGCGCCGGGTTCTTTTCCCAGACCACGCCCTGATAGAGATCGAGCGGCCACATGCGGTTGGCGGTCTTCAGGCGAAGATCCTCGGTAAGGAACGGGAAATGGTGCAGATAGCCGGTGCACAGGATGATGGCGTCGACATCTTTCGTCGTCCCATCCTTGAAATGAGCGGTCTTGCCGACAACCTTCTGCAGCAGCGGCTTTTGTTCCCAGCCTTCCGGAAAGTTGAAGGCCATCGGCGCCGAGCGGTAGCTGACGGTGATCGACTTCGCGCCATATTTGTAGCACTGCGAACCGATGTCCTCGGCCGAATAGCTGCGCCCGACCACCAGCACGTCCTTGCCCTTGAATTCGGTGGCGTCGCGGAAGTCGTGGCTGTGTAGCACGCGGCCCTGGAAGGTTTCGAAGCCCTCGAAATAGGGGACGTTGGGCACCGAGAAATGGCCCGACGCGACGATCACATTGTCGAACTCTTCCGAATAGGTGACGTCGTTGGAGCGGTCATGCGCGGTGACGGTGAATTTTTTGTTCTCGTCGGACCATGTCACCATGCGTACCGGAGAATTGAAGCGCACCCATTTCCTGACGTCCGACTTCTCGACGCGGCCCTTGATATAGTCCCACAGGACCGCTCGCGGCGGATAGGACGCGATCGGCCGGCCGAAATGCTCCTCGAAACTGTAGTCGGCGAATTCCAGGCATTCCTTGGGACCGTTCGACCATAGATAGCGGTACATCGATCCATGCACGGGGTCGCCATGCTCGTCCAGACCGGTGCGCCAGGTATAGTTCCACAGGCCGCCCCAATCGGACTGCTTTTCGAAACAGACCACTTCGGGGATGTGCGCGCCCTTTTCGGCCGCCGACCGAAAGGCCCTGAGCTGTGCGAGGCCGGAAGGCCCCGCTCCGATCACGGCAACACGCTTTTTCATCCCCAACCCTCCACATCTCTTTTCTTGGACGAAACAAATTTCACTGACAGGACAGTAAATGCTCTCGCCTTCCTGTCAATAAGGTCGGCGCCGAAAGCCCGAGAGGCCGGTTCCATTGCCCCGAAACGGACGGCGGCGCGCAACGGCGCCTTGGGATGGCCCGTCCTTGCAATTGAGGCTTGCGGTAGCGGCGGCTCTCCTGTATCGGGCAGCGAATATTTTTACTCACAGTGAAATTTTCTCTTGTGGCGGTGATGAAGATGGCAAAATCGGCGGCGGCCAAGGGACAGGAATCGAAGCAGGCCGGGGCCGACGCGAGATCCACTCTTCCGCCTCTCACGCAGAACCCGCACGCGCTGCGCGACACCCGTGAAAAGGTGCTCGAGGTGGCGATCGGGCGCGAGGTGCGGTCGTTCCGCAAGAAGCTCGGCATCACCGTCGCCGATCTGGCGGCTGCGACCGACATTTCGCTCGGCATGCTGTCGAAGATCGAGAACGGCATCACCTCGCCGTCGCTGAGCACCCTGCAGGCCTTGTCGCGGGCGCTCGGCGTCCCGGTGACGGCGTTCTTCCGCCGCTTCGAGGAGGAACGCAGCGCCGTTTTCGTCAAGGCCGGGGAAGGCGTCGATGTCGAGCGGCGTGGCACGCGCGCCGGCCATCAGTACAATCTGCTCGGCCATATCGGCTCCGACGGGAGCGGCGTCGTGGTCGAGCCGTATTTAATCACCCTGTCGGAGGATTCGGATGTCTTTCCGACCTTCCAGCATGAAGGGATGGAATTCCTCTACATGCTCGAAGGCGAGGTCGTGTACCGCCACAGCGGCAACCTTTACCGGATGACGCCCGGAGACAGCCTCTTCTTCGATGCCGACGCGCCGCACGGGCCGGAAGAACTGACCCGGCGGCCCATCCGCTATCTGTCGATCATCTCCTATCCGCAGCGCGGCGCGGGGAATTGAGCAACGGACGCCTGATGTACCCTCAGTCCGGCCCAAAACCCGGCGAGGTCGGGCTGCCATCATCATAGTTCGACAGCCATTCCACCACGGTCGGGCGAAAGCGCGTCAGCCCCTTATAATTCGCCAGTTCGTCCGGCAGGTCGCGCAACACGCGATGCAGACGCCGCGCCCATTTCGGCGAGGTGACGAGCTCGTCCATCTTGATGAGGTAGCAGCGGATCGGGAAGACCAGTCCGTTGGAGCGCGGCAGCCGCCAGAAGCTTTGCAGTTCGACCCGCAGATGCACCTTGTCGCCGACATTCTCCGGCGTCACCGTCGTCTTGTCCGGTCCCCATTTGGGGTAGTTTTCCGGACTGGTGTCGAGACGCGGATTGATGGTCATCGTCCAGTTCAGCCGCCGCGCCGGCTTGCCCTGCTGGATATTGGTGAGAAACTTCAGCGCCCGGGTAAAAATGCCCTTTTCATGCGCCAGCGGCACCGGCGCGTGCCACTCGAAGAAATTCATGCCGATGTCGAAATCGAGCGACCAGTCGGCCTGGGTGGAGACGATGCCGGCATCCATCCAAAGATTGCCGTCGCGCTGGTCGAGCAGGCAGAAATCGCCCTGGCTCTGCCGGGTGATGTATTCCATCGGGGCATAGGGCAGCGTCGTCAGATCGCCGAACACGAAGGTGTCGTCGATACCGAGCGGACGGTTGATCCAGCGCCAATTGTCGCCGTCCCGGTGCAGTTCGAAATGCTCGGGATAGCCCGCCGCCTGCTCTTCCATCAAAAGTTCGAGCAGGTCCCAGCCGGCCAGCGTCATGTGCGGCAGCGACTGGCAGCGCAACGGGTCCTCCGCCAGCACCAGCGCGCGGTCTTGCATCTCGGCGATATAGTGTTCGTCCACGTCGATCAGATTTTCGAAGACGGTGCCCGCCGGCCCCTTCACATGCGGCTCGATATTGACCGCGTACATGTAGCTGTCTTCGTGGAAGGGGAACGGAAAGCGCCTGATATGCTCCGGACTGTTGCGGAAGGTGAAATCGTCGCGAAACGTCTCGCTGCGGAAATTGATGCCCATTCGAGAGCTCCCTACCGTTCCAGCACCAGCGATTTGCCCTCGAAGCGCGACACGCACGGCATGATCTTCTTGCCGGAGCGATGCTCCTCCTCGGTCAGCCAGTGGTCGTTGTGGAGAAATTTTCCGTCGCAGGAAATGACGTTCGTCTCGCATTGTCCGCAGACGCCGCCCCGGCACAGATAGGGCGGATCGACGCCCGCCGCCTCGATCGCCTCCAGCAGGCTCTGCTGCTCGCCGACGTGGATTGTCTTGCCGCTGACGGCCAGCGTCACATCGAAGGGAATGCCCGGCTGCGGCGCGGCGAAATGCTCGAAATGCACGGCTTCGGACGGCCATCCAAGCGCCGCCGCCCTGCCGCGCGCCCATTCGATCATGCCGGTCGGTCCACAGACGTAGAGATGCGTGCCCAGCGGCTGTGACGCGAGCAGCCGGTCGAGTGGAATCGCCTCGCCCCGGTCGTCATGATAGAGATGGACACGCCGGCCATGGCGCTCGGCCATGCACATCGGCATAGGCGCCGAGGGCCGCCGTGCGGAAGGCGTAGTGCAGTTCGAAATTGCCGCCCTCTGCCGGCGAGCTGCGCCGTCTGCGCCAGAAACGGCGTGATGCCGATGCCGCCCGCCAGCATGAGATGCTTTTTCGCGCGCAGATCAAGCGAGAAAAGATTGACCGGATAGGAGATGACCATCCGGTGGCCCGGCTCGACCTTCCCATGCATGAACAGCGATCCGCCGCGGCCGACATCGTCGCGGCGCACGCTGATCGTGTATTCGCTGGTGTCGAGCGGTGAACTCATCAGTGAGTAGGGGTTGAGGCGCGAGGTTTCGCCGTCGCGCATTTCCACCACGACATGGGCGCCGCCGGAAAAGGTCGGCAGGGGGGCGCCATCGGCGCGGCGGAAATGAAACCGCTTGATGATCTCATTGACCGGAACGATGTCGCTGACGACCACGTCGAGTTTCGTGGTGCCGGTGCTCATGGGAAAATCTCCTCCATCGGAGGAATTTCGTTGCGGTCCTCGGCATTGATGCAAACGCCCTGAAAGGCGGCGATGCGGCGCGAATAATGGTCGCGCACCAGAAGCAGCAGCCCGCAATGCGAACAGACGGTGGGCTGCGTCGTGACATCCTCGGTGATGCCCTTGCAATGCACGCACTGGACGCGTCTTGCCAAAGAGCCGCGATGCTCGGTCTGGATCGAACTATGGTCGATGCCGGCATCCAGCGCCACCTGCATGGCCTGGCCGATCAGACCTTCCGTCCCGGCGAGATAGAGCCTGAGCCCCATACGGGCCGTCGCCAGCGATTGCTTCAGCCTCGGCAGGGTGGCGGCGATGGACGGCCCCTCATAATAGCGGCCCGGACCCAGCGCCTGTAGCCGCTCCGAAAACCCGCCATCGGCGTCGCGCGGAATATAGACGATCTCGGCCTCGCTGAAGAAACCCTTCGGTGCGCCGCCGGCGAGATCGAGAATGGCCGACGCGCCCTCGGCATCGGCAATCAAAAGATGGTGCGATCCCGGCTGCGGTGAGAGTTTCCCGTAAACCGGTCGGCTCTTGATCGTCGGCTCAATCATCCATCACGCCCGCTGCAATTCTCCGTCACGCTCATCCTTTCGCGGTCCGCTTGGCCTTCTTCGGGTCGTCGAAAGGCAAGGCCTGCGCCGTCGCCTTGATCGTACCGCTTGCGTTTCTCACCTCAAGAGGCGTGCCGACAACGGCGCAATCGACATCGAGCCGCGCGATCCCCATCGATTTCTTTACCAGAGGCGAATACATCGCACAGGTCACGACGCCGACCTTTTTGCCGTCCTTGTAGACGGGCGCGCCCTCGTCGGCCGGCGCTTTTCCCTCCAGCAGCACGCCGAAAATCTTGAAGCGCTCCTTGCCCTTCAAGCGGTAATGCTCCTCGGCTCCACGGAATCCGGTCTTGCCGGGGCTCACCGTGAAATCGAGGCCGAGTTCCCACAGCGTATCGCCGGGCCCTTCGTTCTCGAACGGGTATTTCTGCGAATTGTCGTAGGGATAGAAAAGCAGGTAGCTCTCGACCCGCAGCATATCGAGCGTGGTGAAGCGGCAGGGGATGATCCCCATCGGCTTGCCCTCCTCGAGAATGCGGTCCCAGATCGTGCCGGCATCCTGACCCCGGCAGAAAATCTCATAGCCGCGCTCGCCCGTATAGCCGGTGCGCGAGATCATCACCGGCAGATCGAAAAGCCGCGTCTGCATGTGATGGAAATAGGGCAGGTCCCGGATGCCGGGCACGCGATCCTGCAGAAAGTCCACCGCCAGCGGCCCCTGCAGCGAAAGATCATGCAGATTGTCGTCGAAACGAATCGACACGTCCCGGCCCATCGCCGCCTTGGTCAGTTCCTCATGGCCGGTCCCCGATCCATGCACCACCATCCAGGAATTGGGGCTGATGCGGTAGAGGATGCAATCGTCGGTGAACTTGCCCTGCTCGTTGAGCATGCAGGCATAGGCCGATTTGCCCGGATAGATCTTCTCGACGTCGCGGGTGGTCGCCAGATCGATCAGATGGGAGGCGTGCGGTCCTGTGATGTGGACCTTCTTCAACCCCGAGACATCCATCAGCCCGGCCTTGGTGCGGATCGCGACATATTCCTCGTCGGCGTCCTTGTCGTAGGACCAGGCCGTTCCCATGCCGCTCCAGTCCTCGAGATTGGAGCCCAGGGCCCTGTGCCGGTCGGCCAGCGTCGAAAATCTCCAGGATCGGGTCATGGGTTCGCTCTTCCCTCTAAAATTCCATTATGACGCATATTGCAGTGCACAACTTCGCCGGTCATCGACAGGGATATTGACTCATATTTGGGAAGCCGCGCAATACTACGGTGCAAAAAGTTTTACTGAGAGGCAAATAATTCCAAGCAATCGAGGGGATTGGCAATGGAAGGGAATCTCAACTCACTCACCACCATTTTTACCGAGTTCTACTACTGGGTGACCATCGTCATGATGTTCCTCATCCATGTCGGCTTCTGCACCTATGAGGTGGGCGTTTCGCGCCGCCGCAACCATCTGAAAACACTTATGAAGAATGCGATGGCGATCCCCTTGATCACCGTCACCTTCTATTTCTTCGGCTGGTGGATCTATTTCGCCTTTCCGAACGGTCCGGGCATCATATCGGGCGGCCTGATAACGTCCCATTTCGCCGAACCCTGGAATGCCTTGATGGGCGCGCATCTTTCCGGCGTCAATCCGGGAGAAACCAACGTCACGCCTGCCGACGCGGCGCTCTGGCATCGCCTCAACGGCGTCTTCTGGGGCGCGTTCCTCCTGTTCTCGATCACGACGGCATCCATCATTTCCGGCTCGATCATCGAACGGGCGCGCTCCGGCGCCTTCTGGATCGTCGCCGTTCTGGTCGGATCGGTGTTGTGGATAATCGACGCCGCATGGGGCTGGCACCCGCAGGGCTGGATGGTCAAATTGTGGGGCTATCACGATGCCTACGCCTCGGGCGTCGTCCACGCGCTTGCCGGCGGCGCTGCGCTCGCCTTCCTCATCGTGCTCGGTCCGCGCATCGGCAAGTTCAGGCCCGACGGCACGCCGCGTGATATCCCGCCCCACAATGTGTGGCTGGTGACCATCGGCCTGTTCCTCATCTATACGGGCTTCTGGGGCTTCTACGCCGCCTGCAACATTCCCGATCATCAGCCCGTCCGCGATTGCCGGCCAGATCACCGGCGACACCTGGGCGACCACCAATATCTATCTCGGACCGACGACTTTGTCGGCGATCACCTTCAACTTCCTGATGTCGCTTTCGGGCGGCATGATGAGCGGATACATCGTATCCAAGGGCGACCCCTACTGGACCTTCTCCATGGGACTTTGCGGCGTCATTTCCGCGTCGGCCGGCAACGACCTCTACCATCCCATCCAGGCAATGCTGATCGGCGCTATCGTCCCGGCCATCTGCTACAAGCTGCACTATTTCGTCGAGCGCCGCTTCAAGATCGACGATGCGGTGGGCGCCGTGGCGGTGCATGGCTATGGCGGCTTCCTGGGCGTGGTCGTCGCTGGCTTCCTGCTTTGGGGACAGCCTTCCTCGCCCTATGAAGGCTTTGCGCACATCAACCCGCTCGGCAATTTCGCCGGCGCCGTGCTCATGTTCGCCCTAGGCTTCATCCCGACCTGGATCGTCTGCAAGATCCTCAACGGATTCGGCCTCCTGCGCGTACCCGCCAAGGTGGAACTGGAGGGCGTCGACTTTGCGCTCAACCACGTCTTCGAGGAATCGGTGCGTGAAGTCGGCGCCGCCGAAAAAGCCATGATCCAGTAAATTCCCGAGGGGAGTAACCGAAATGTCTACCAATGGAATGGAAAGTTGGGCGGTCGACCTCAAGAATGTCGGCGCGATCTACCCCTTTCAGGGCTCCGAAGTGCTGATGGTCATCATCGGCCTCGTCTTCTGGATCGGTTGGCATATCCTCCAGATAAGGCACGAGAATGCCGAGATCGAAGCGGATATGGAGGCCGACCGAAGCGGTGATGAAACCCGCGCCTCGATCGACCGCTATTGATATAGCCGCGACAAGGCGGCCGCCGGTAAGCCGGCGGTTCGCCTCTTCAGCATGAGTATTGTCTTAAATGAAAAAAAGTTTCATGTTAGTTGAAAGCTGGTGATCCCATCGCTAGCTGTCAGCCTGATTTGAAACGCCGGGAGGATTTTCCGATGTGCGGCATTGTAGGTCTGTTTCTGAAGGACAAGTCGCTGGAGCCCAAGCTCGGCGAGCTTCTGTCCGAAATGCTGGTGTCGCTGACCGACCGGGGTCCCGACAGCGCCGGCATCGCCATCTATGGCGCGGGTGACGGAAAGCGCAGCAAGATAACAATCCAGTCTCCCGATCCGGAGCGCGATTTTGCCGGACTGGCGCAGGAACTCGGCACCCAGCTTGGTGACGAAATCGGCATGATCGTGAAATCCACGCACGCGGTCATCGAGATATCGAGCGCCAAGCGCGACGAGGCGCGTGCGGCGATCCTTTCGCTGCGGCCGGGCGTCCGCATCATGGGGGCCGGCGAGGTCATCGAGATCTACAAGGAAGTCGGCCTGCCGGAAGAGGTGGTCGAGCGCTTCGGCGCTGGACAGATGACCGGCACGCATGGCATCGGCCATACGCGCATGGCGACCGAATCCGCCGTCACGACGATGGGCGCGCATCCGTTCTCGACCGGGCCGGACCAGTGCCTCGTCCATAACGGCTCGCTGTCCAACCACAACAATCTGCGGCGCGAACTGATGCGCGAGGGCATGAGGTTCGAGACCGAGAACGACACCGAGGTGGCGCCGCCTACCTTTCTCCAAGATCGCGCACGGCATGAATCTCGGCGAGGCGCTGGAAGGCAGCCTGGCCGACCTCGACGGCTTCTTCACCTTCGTCGTCGGCACCAGGAACGGCTTCGGCGTGGTGCGCGATCCGATCGCCTGCAAGCCGGCGGTGCTGGCCGAGACCGACCGCTACGTCGCTTTCGGCTCCGAATACCGGGCGCTGGCCAATTTGCCGGGCATCGAGGACGCGCGGGTCTGGGAGCCGGAGCCGGCCAACAGTCTATTTCTGGGAGCATTGAGCATGCGCGAACTTTCGATCTTGCGAAGACCGCGCTGCGCGACCTCAACCACGCGCTGCATGCCATCAAGGAAGGCTCCAACGAGACGGCCTGGGAGGTGCTCAACCCGAAGGGCAGCCACGCGGTCGCGGCCGGCCTCGATGCGCCCATCACCGTCGATATGCGCGGCAGCGTCGGCTACTATTGCGGCGGCATGAACAGCGAGGCGGCAATCACCGTGCATGGCTCGGCCGGCCCGGGCGTCGGCGAAAACATGATGTCGGGCACCGATCGTCGTGAAAGGCGACGCCAGCCAGTATGCCGGCGCCACCGGCCGCGGCGGCCTGCTGGTCATCGAGGGCAACGCCTCCTCGCGCTGCGGCATCTCGATGAAGGGCATCGACATCGTCGTGCGCGGCAATATCGGCCACATGTCGGCCTTCATGGCGCAATCCGGCAATCTGGTCGTGCTGGGCGATGCCGGCGACGCGCTGGGCGACTCCATCTACGAAGCGCAGGCTTTTCGTGCGCGGCAAGGTCGAAGAGCCTCGGCGCCGACTGCGTCGAGAAGGAGATGCGGCCCGAGCATCTCGACGCTCCTGAACGGCCTTCTCGAGCAGGCCGGGCGTGACGGACGTGAAGCCGGAAGAATTCACGCCGCTACGGCTCGGCGCGCACGCTCTACAATTTCAACATCGACAACGCCGACGCGTATTGAGGCGCCGATGACCTATAAGAACCCGCCGACCACGCCGCGCAAGTCGGCGACCTTCGACGACTACACGCTGTCGGAGATCCGCCGCGCGGCGGCGACCGGCATCTACGACATCCGCGGCGGCGGCGCCAAGCGCAAGCTGCCGCATTTCGACGACCTGCTGTTTCTTGGCGCCTCGATCTCGCGCTATCCGCTGGAGGGCTATCGCGAACGCTGCGACACCAACGTCGTGCTCGGCACGCGCCACGCCAGAAAGCCGATCGAGCTGAAAATCCCGATCACCATCGCCGGCATGAGCTTCGGATCGCTGTCGGGCCCGGCCAAGGAGGCGCTGGGCCGCGGCGCGACGCTCGCCGGCACCTCGACCACCACCGGCGACGGCGGCATGACGGAGGAGGAGCGCGGGCACTCCCAGACGCTCGTCTACCAGTATCTGCCGTCGCGCTACGGCATGAACCCGCGCGACCTGCGCCGCGCCGACGCCATCGAGATCGTCGTCGGCCAGGGCGCCAAGCCCGGCGGCGGCGGCATGCTGCTTGGCCAGAAGATTTCCGACCGCGTCGCCGAGATGCGCACGCTGCCCAAGGGCATCGACCAGCGCTCCGCGTGCCGGCATCCCGACTGGACCGGGCCCGGACGACCTGGAGATCAAGATCCTCGAACTGCGCGAGATCACCGACTGGGAAAAGCCGATCTACCTGAAGATCGGCGGCGCGCGGCCCTATTACGATACCGCGCTGGCGGTGAAGGCCGGCGCCGACGTCGTCGTGCTCGACGGCATGCAGGGCGGCACGGCGGCGACGCAGGAAGTCTTCATCGAGCATGTCGGCCAGCCGACGCTCGCCTGCATTCGCCCGGCGGTGCAGGCGCTGCAGGATCTCGGCATGCACCGCAAGGTGCAGCTCATCGTCTCGGGCGGCATCCGCAACGGCGCCGACGTCGCCAAGGCGCTGGCGCTGGGCGCCGACGCGGTTTCGATCGGCACGGCGGCGCTGGTGGCGCTCGGCGACAACGATCCGCGCTGGGAAGCCGAATACGAAGCGCTCGGCACGACGGCCGGCGCCTATGACGACTGGCACGAGGGCAAGGACCCGGCCGGCATCACCACGCAGGATCCGGAACTCGATGAAGCGGGTCGATCCGGTCGCGGCTGGCCGCCGGCTTGCCAACTACCTCAAGGTGATGACGCTGGAGGCGCAGACCATCGCGCGCGCCTGCGGCAAGAACCATGTGCACAATCTCGAGCCGGAGGATCTGTGCGCGCTGACGCTCGAGGCGGCGGCCATGGCCGGCGTACCGCTGGCCGGCACGGACTGGATACCCGGAAGGAACGGGTTCTAGCAAACAAAAACCGGGGAACGACGGAATGGCCAACGATCTCGCGGCCTACGCCAAGAAAAACGGCGTCAAATATTTCATGATCTCCTTCACCGACCTGTTCGGCGGCCAGCGCGCCAAGCTGGTGCCGGCGCAGGCGATCGGCGACATGCAGAAGGAAGGCGCGGGCTTCGCCGGCTTCGCCACCTGGCTCGACCTGACGCCGGCCCATCCCGACATGCTGGCGGTGCCCGACGCCGATTCCGTCATCCAGCTGCCCTGGAAGCCGGAAGTCGCCTGGGTCGCGGCCGACTGCGTCATGGAGGACAAAGCCGGTCGCGCAGGCGCCGCGCGCCACGCTGAAGCGCATGATCGCCGACGCCGACGAGCGAGGGCATGCGCGTCAAGACCGGCGTCGAGGCGGAATTCTTCCTGATCACGCCGGACGGCAAGGCGATCTCCGACGAATACGACACCGCCGGCCAAGCCCTGCTACGACCAGCAGGCGGTGATGCGCCGCTACGACGTGATCGCCGAGATCTGCGACTACATGCTGGCGCTCGGCTGGGGGCCCTACCAGAACGACCATGAGGACGCCAACGGCCAGTTCGAGATGAACTGGGCCTTCGACGACGCGCTGGCCACCGCCGACAAGCACTCCTTCTTCAAGTTCATGGTCAAGTCGGTCGCCGAAAAGCACGGGCTGCGCGCGACCTTCATGCCCAAGCCATTCCCGGGTCTCACCGGCAACGGCTGCCACGCGCACATCTCGGTGTGGGACAAGGCCGGCAAGACCAACGTCTTCGCCGACGACAAGCATGGAGCTCGGCCTGTCGGCAAAGGGCGGCAATTTCCTCGGCGGCATCATGAAGCACGCCGTCCGCGCTCGCCGCGATCACCAACCCGACGGTCAATTCCTACAAGCGCATCAACGCGCCGCGCACCGTTTCGGGCGCGACCTGGGCGCCGAACACGGTCACCTGGACCGGCAACAACCGCACCCACATGGTGCGCGTGCCCGGCCCCGGCCGGTTCGAGCTGCGGCTGCCGGACGGCGCCGCCAACCCCTATCTGCTGCAGGCGGTCATCATCGCGGCCGGCCTCGACGGCGTGCGCATCGAAGGCCGATCCCGGCAAGCGCTACGACATCGACATGTATGCCGAGGGCCACAAGGTGAAGGACGCGCCGAAACTGCCGCTCAACCTGCTCGACGCGCTGCGCGACTTCGACAAGGACAAGATCGCTGAAGGCGGCGCTGGGCGAGGAATTCTCGGCCGCCTATCTCAAGCTCAAGCAGCAGGAATGGAATTCCTACGTCTCGCACTTCACGCAGTGGGAACGCGACAACACGCTCGATATCTGAGCGTATCGGCTGGCCCAACCGATACGGGTTCAGGTCCACCTTGGCGTCTTCTATCATGGTGGCTGAGGACGACCTCGGTCCGCGTGGGCCATATTCGGAGCAATGGGACGAGCCCTTGCAGGAGGTTGCGTCGTGCACTGGATCTTTCTGTTTCTGGCCGGCCTGTTCGAGATCGCCTGGGCGACGGGCCTGAAATATACGGACGGGTTCTCCAGGCTCGTCCCGAGCGTGCTGACATTGGTCAGCATCGCCATCAGCCTCGGCCTGCTCGGCCTTGCCTTGAAGGCGCTGCCCATGGGAACGGCCTATGCGGTATGGACCGGCATCGGAACGGTTGGCACGGCGCTGCTCGGCATCTATCTGTTCGGCGAGCCGGCAACGGCCATTCGCCTCGGCTGCATTGGGCTCATCCTGGCGGGCATCATCGGCCTCAAGCTTGCCGCCTGATGGGCCGGCCCTTGCGGCCAGGTTCGCTTGTGACTATTCTTCCTGCTAAAATAATTTTACACACAGGCAAGATAGTTGAATTGAGATGCTGACCCAGCCATCCGCCTATCCCGAGATCATCGCCGGCCCGCCTCAGCCCAGCCGAATCCTGCGGCCCGGCCTGATCATGCTGCCGCCGGGCGTCGAGCGATACGCGGTCGCGGGAGGCGTTGCGATCGTTCTCGACCTGGAAGCCGGCGACACGCTGACGGTCGTAAACATCGAGGGAGGCCAGGCCTGCGAGCTGCTGGCCTGGGACAAGACGGGCCAACCCGACGCCGGCATTCTCGGCGAGAAATCGAACAGCAACGCCGCCGGCCTGAAAGCGCTTCTTGCCGGTGACGATGAAAGCCTGCTCGCGTTGCGCCGCGCCTTGGAGCGGCGACGGGTCCACCTTGCCGACACCGAAGCCCTGCGGATTTTCGGCGGCGCGACGCCGGCCGGTGCCGAGCAGAGCTTTACAGTGACGCGTGATGGCGGTCTGGTGGTCGCCGCGCCCGGCGGCCCGATGGCGGTCGATGGCCACGACACCGTCACCCCGCTTTCGGTTATCGTCAGGCGCGCCCATATCCGACCCGCCGCACACTCCGCCCTGCCCGACCCGCTTGCCGATCCGCTCCTCGATCTGCGCGTCCATTCCGCCACGGCGGAGCCCTACTTCGTAAAAGCCGGCGATTACATCCAGATCATTGATGTCGACGGGCGGCAATGTTCGGACTTCCAGTGCTTTTCCGCGCGCAAGCTCGACCAGGGGAAGGATCATCCGCTCGACGTTACGACGACGCGCACCCTGATGGGATCGAGCTATCCGATGCCGGGGCTACACGCGAAATATTACGATCAGGACATGGAGCCGCTGGTCGAAATCGTACGCGACACCTGCGGCCGGCACGACGCTTTCGCGCTCGCCTGCGCGGCCAAATATTACGATGATCTCGGCTATCCGGGGCACGTCAATTGTTCGGACAATTTCAATCGGGCGCTGGCCGACAAGGGCGTCAACCCGCGGGCCGGCTGGATGGCGATCAACTTCTTCTTCAATACCGGCATCGACCACAATGGCGTCCTCTTTTCCGACGAGCCTTGGTCCCGGCCCGGTGATTACGTGCTGATGCGCGCCTTGACCGACATCGTCTGCGTCTCGTCTGCCTGCCCCGACGACACCACTCCCGCCAATGGCTGGGACCTGACCGACATCCATGTGCGGACCTATTCGGGCCGGCACACCTTCTCGCGAGCCATCGCCAGACGAACAAAGCCAGATTCGGAACCCAAAATGACGCGTGAGACCGCATTCCATTCGAGCTTCGCCAAACACACGCGCGACTTCGTCGAATACAAGGGCTACTGGCTGGCCAATTCCTTTGCCAAGGCGGGACCGGTCGAGGAATACTGGGCCTGCCGGCAGGCCGCGACGATCATGGATTTGTCGGCGCTGCGCAAATTCGAAATCACCGGCCCGGATGCCGAGGCGCTTTTGCAATACACGCTGACGCGCAACGTGAAGAAGCTCGGCGTCGGCCAGGTGGTCTATACCGCCATGTGCTACGAGCATGGCGGTATGATCGATGACGGCACGTTGCTCCGTCTCGGCCAGGATAATTTCCGCTGGATTGGCGGCGACGAATATAGCGGCGAATGGCTGCGCGAGACGGCTAGGAAACTCGGCCTCAACGTTCTGGTGCGCTCCTCCACCGACCAGATGCACAACATCGCCGTCCAGGGACCGAAGAGCCGCGACATCCTCAAGGAAATCATCTGGACGGGGCCGACCCAGCCGGCGCTCGCGGAACTGGAATGGTTCCGCTTTGCGGTTGGGCGCATCGGCGACGCGCAGGGGATTCCCGTCGTGGTGTCGCGCACCGGCTATACGGGCGAACTCGGCTACGAAATCTGGTGCCACCCGCGCGATGCCGAGAAGGTTTTCGACGCCGTTTGGGAGGCGGGCCAGCCGCACGGATTGAAACCCATGGGGTTGCAGGCGCTCGACATGCTGCGCATCGAAGCCGGCCTGATCTTCGCCGGCCAGGAGTTCTCCGACCAGACCGATCCGTTCGAGGCCGGCATCGGCTTCACCGTGCCGTTGAAATCCAAGACCGACGATTTCATCGGCCGCGACGCCCTCATCCGGCGCAAGGAACATCCGCAAAACAGGCTCGTCGGCCTCGACATCGACGGCAATGTCGCCGTCGGTCATGGTGATTGCGTGCATGTCGGCCGAGCCCGGATAGGCGTGGTCACCTCCAGCATGCGCTCGCCGATACTCGGCAAGAACATCGCGCTGGCGCGGCTCGACGTGGCGCACGCCGAAACCGGGACGGAAGTTGAGATCGGCAAGCTCGACGGCCATCAGAAAAGACTGCCGGCGAAGGTGGTTCCCTTCGCCCATTACGATCCGCAGAAAACCCGACCGCGCTCGTAGGGCCGGTCTTGCGGCGGCAATCTACTTCCCGGCGTCCGTCAGCAGTTTTTCGTCCGCGGCGCTCAAGATCAGCCGCGCGCCCTTCACCAGACTCTGCAGCTGTTTGAACGATGTCGCCGAGGCGATCGGCGCGGCGATACCTGGCTGCGCGTTGATCCAGGCGAGGGCGATCTCGGCATGCGAAGCGCCCGTATTTTCTACCACCTTGTCCATGGCGGCGAGGATGCGCTTGCCTCTCGCGTCCAGATATTTGGCCATGCCCTTGCCGCGCGGGCTTTTGTCGAAATCGGCCTCGGAACGGTATTTTCCGGTGAGGAAGCCGGCGGCGAGCGAATAGTAGGGGATCGCGCTCAGACCCTCTTTCACCACGAGATCCTGCACCGCACCCTCATATTTGTCGCGCGTATAGAGATTGAACTCGTTCTGCAGCGTCTGGTAGCGCGGCAGCCCCTTGGACGTTGAGACGTCCAGCGCCTCGGAAAGCAGTTTGGCGTCGTAGTTCGAAGCGCCGATATGGCGCACCTTGCCCGCCTTGATCAGCTTGTCATAGGCGCCAAGCGTTTCCTCCTGCTCCACGGTCGGGTCCGGCCAATGGCTCTGATAGAGGTCGATATAGTCGGTCTGCAGGCGTTTGAGCGACGCCTCGACTTCCTCGATGATCCATTTCGCCGAGAGGTCTCTCTTGCCTTGGCCCATATCCGCGCCGACCTTGGTGAAGACATGTACCTTCGAACGGTTGCCCCGCGCCTTCAGCCAGCGGCCGATGATTTTTTCGCTGTCGCTGTCGTTTCCCGGCACCCAGCGCGAATAGGCGTCGGCGGTGTCGATCGCAGTGAACCCTTCCGAGAGAAAAGCGTCCAGCAGTTCGAACGACGTCTTCTCGTCGGCGGTCCAGCCGATGACGTTGGTGCCGAATACCAGTGGCGCGATTTCGATGTCGGTCTGGCCGAGGCGGCGATTTGTCATTGGGGTCTCCTGTTCGTGTCTGTTCTCTTCAAGGTAGGGGAGAGTGGCCATCGGATAAACACCGGAGCGCCAGAAATCGCTGAGGCCAGAGCGCGGACAACCCGGTCCCGGCTATTATCGCCAAACGTCGCGCCGGATATTGCCGCCGGCGCAATTGGTGATACGTTCGCCCGGAACGGCCGACGCCGGTTCAGAACTAACAAGCAGGATTGGCAGGGAGGAAATTTGCCATGAAGACCACACGTCGCACTGTATTGAAGATTGGCGCCGGGGCGACGTTCGCCGCCGCCGCGCCGGCCATTCTGACGGGAAGGGCGCGCGCTGCCGACAAGCGTATCGCCATGATCGTCAAGAACCTCGGCAACAGCTATTTCGATGCCTGCGCCGAAGGCGCCAAGAATGCCGCCAAGGAGATCGGCGGCATCGACATCATCTATACGGCATCCGCCAAGCCCACGGCGGAAGACCAGATAGCCGTCATCGACGCGCAGATCGCGCAGCATGTCGACGGCATCATCGTATCCGCCAACGACGCCAACGCCCTCGTGCCGGTGGGCAAGAAGGCGGCGCAGCGCGGCATCAAGGTGATGAGCTTCGACAGCGCCATCGCGCCGGCCGGCCGCATCGTCCATCTGTCCGCCTCATCCACCGACCTCATCGGCGCCAAGCAGGTGCAGATGATCGGCAAGACGCTCAACTACAAGGGAGAGGTCGCCATCCTCTCGGCCGCTTCCACCATGACCAACCAGAACGCCTGGATCGCGGCCATGAAGGAGGAATGGAAGAAGCCGGAATACAAGGACATGCCGCTGGTGGCGACGGTTTATGGCGACGACCAGGACGACAAGAGCTACCGCGAGATGCAGGGGCTGGTGAAAGCGCATCCCAATCTGAAAGGCGTGATCTCGCCGACCACCATCGGCATCCGCGCCGGCGCCAAGGCGATCGTCGATGGCGGCCTGATCGGCAAGGTCTACATCACCGGCCTCGGCCTGCCGTCGGAAATGAAGGACTACGTGCTCAAGGGCGCCTGCGATACCTTCGCCATCTGGAACCCGGTCGATTACGGCTATTGCTCGACCTACATCATGTACGACATCCTTGGCGGCAAGCCGACGACCGAAGGCTCCAAGCTGTCGATGGGCAAGAAGGGCGAAACGACCGTCGGCAAGGACGGCGAATGCGTCATGGGCGAGCCCTTCGTCTTCGACAAGACCAATGTCGAGAAATTCGCCAAGATCTTCTGATCCAGCGGTTTACCTTCTCCCCTTGTGGGAGAAGGTGTCGCCCTCGGCCCCATGGAATGAGGCCGAGAACAGGCGACGGATGAGGGTTTACTGAACAAGGCATGTGTCTGCCACCCCTCATGCAACCTCGCTTCGTTCGGCCACCTTCTCCCACAAGGGGAGAAGGCAAGGCTGGTGCTATCTTCCCCCGATCGCGAATCCGATGACAGACCCCGTCCTTACCCTTTCCGGCGTTTCCAAGAGTTTTCCCGGAGTTCCGCGCGTTGAACGGCATCGACATGTCGCTGAGCGCCGGACGCGTTACCGCCCTGATCGGTGAGAACGGCGCCGGCAAATCCACCATCGTGAAGGTTCTGACCGGCATCTATCGCCCGGACGAGGGCGAAATCCGCGTCGGCGGCGAAGCGAAATCCTTTGCCTCGCCGCGTGATGCGTGGGCCGCTGGCATCGCCGCTATCCATCAGGAAACGGTGATGTTCAACGAACTCTCCGTCGCCGAGAACATCTTCATGGGGCACATGCCGACGGCGTCCTCGCGCCTCGTCGACTGGAACGAAATGCGGGCCCGGGCGACCGATCTCCTGAACCGCATCGATGCACCGATCCCCGCGACGTTTCCGCTCAAGCGGCTGTCGGTGGCGCAAAAGCATCTGGTCGAGATCGCCCGCGCCCTGTCCCACGACGCGCGGGTGGTGATTATGGACGAGCCGACCGCGGCGCTGTCGGCCAACGAGATCGACGATCTGTTCCGCATCGTGGCGCAGCTCAAGGCGGAAGGCCGCGCCGTCGTCTTCATCAGCCACAAATTCGATGAGATCTTCCGCATCGCCGACGACTTCGTTTGCCTGCGAGATGGCGAAAAGGTCGGCGACGGGCCCATCGCCTCGGTCACCGAGGGAGAGCTGGTGCGCATGATGGTCGGTCGTCCGGTCGACCAGGTCTTTCCCAAGCGCGACGTGCCGATCGGAGACGTCGTGCTTTCGGTCGATGGCCTTTCCAACGCCACCGAATATGCCGACATCTCCTTCGACTTGCGCCAGGGCGAGATCCTGGGACTCTACGGTCTGGTCGGCGCGGGCCGCACGGAGGCCATGCAAGGCCTGTTCGGCATCACGCCCACGACCAGCGGAAGCGTGACGCTCGAGGGCAGGAAGCTGTCGATCCGCTCACCTGCCGACGCCATCGCCGCCGGCATCTCCTACGTTCCCGAGGACAGGCAGGATCAGGGCGCGGTGCTGTCGCTCGGCATCAGAGAGAATGTCACGCTCGCCAACCTCCCCCATTATGTGCGCGGACTGTTCCTGTCGCGGCCCGCCGAACAGGCCGAGACCCGGCGGCTGGGCGGGAGGCTTTCCATCAAGGCCGCCAATTGGGAGCAGCGTCTGGCCGAGCTTTCCGGCGGCAACCAGCAGAAGGTCGTTATCGCCAAATGGCTGGCGACGCGCCCGAAAGTGATCGTTCTCGACGAACCGACCAAGGGCATCGACATCGGCTCGAAAGCGGCCGTGCACGACTTCATTGGCGAACTCGCCGGCGAAGGGCTCGCCGTCGTGTTGATCAGTTCCGAACTGCCGGAAGTGATGGGACTGGCCGACCGCGTGATCGTCATGAAGGAAGGCCGCATGGTCGAGGAATTCCAGCGCGGCGAATGGAGCGCCGAACAGATCGTCGGCGCCGCGACCGGCGCGCGCAAGGAGGCCGCGTGACCGCGCTGTTCAAATCGCGCGAGTTCATCCTCGGCCTTGCCCTGGCCCTGGCTGTCCTGGCCATCGGCCTTTATCAGCCGGTCTTCGTCGAGCGTGAAAATCTGAGCGAGATGTTCACCGAAACGTCGGTCCTGTTCATGATGGCGCTGGCGCAGATGGTGGTCATCCTGACGCGCGGAATCGATCTGTCGGTCGCCGCCAATCTCGCCCTGTCGGGCTTTATCGCGGCGCTGGTCAGCCAGTATTATCCCGGCGTACCGCTGGTCCTCATGATCCTCGCGGGCGTCGGCGTCGGATTGCTGCTCGGCATGATCAACGGCGCGCTGGTGTCTCTGCTCGGCATACCGCCAATCGTCGTGACCCTCGGCACGCTTGCGGTCTATCGCGGCATGATCATCATCATCGCCGGCGGCGACCAGGTGAACGCGTCGGAAATGGGCGTTGGCTTCCAGGCCTTTCCCAAAGATGTCTTTCTCGGCCTGACCAGCCCGATCTGGATCGCCATCACGGTCTCGATCCTGTTTTGGGTCTTCCTCAATTTCAGCCGCACGGGACGCGGCTTCTATGCCGTCGGCGGCAACCCGGTGGCGGCGCGCTATTGCGGGATAAGCCAGCCCAGGCAGGAATTCCTCGCCTATTCGATCTCCGGCGCCGTCTCCGGCCTGTGCGGCTATCTGTGGGTCGCCCGCTACGGCGTGGCCTATTCCGAAATCGCCAATGGCTACGAACTGACGGTCATCGCGGCCTGCGTCATCGGCGGCGTCTCCATCGGCGGCGGCGTTGGAACGGTGCCGGGCGCGCTGCTCGGCGCGTTGTTCCTCGGCATCGTCAATACGGCCCTCCCCGTCCTGCAGATATCACCCTTCTGGCAGATGGCGATCTCCGGCGCGGTCATCCTCGCCGCCGTCGTCATCAATGCGCGGACGGAGCACCGGCCCGACAAGCTGATCCTGCCGGAAGCACGACGCCTGGGAAGGGCGAAAGGATGAACGCGCCAATCGTCCCCGAGGAGCGCTACACCGTTCTCGACGCGCCGCCCCGCCGGGTACGGGATACCTTGCTGCGCTGGGAGGTGATCCTCGTCATCTTGCTGGTCCTGACGATTGTCGTGAATTCGATCGTCTCGCCCTATTTCCTCGACGTCTTCAATCTTGCCGATGCGACGTCGAACTTCTCCGAAAAGGCCATCATCGCGCTCGGCATGGCGCTGTTGATCCTGGTGCGCGACATTGACCTGTCGGTCGCCGCGATCATCGCGCTCGCCGCCATGGGCATCGGCTACGCGGCGGATGCGGGGTGCGGCCCGGCGACGCTGTTTGCGGTCGGCATCGGCATCGGCCTCCTGTGCGGCGCCTTCAATGGCGTGCTCGTGACCTATATCCGGCTGCCGTCGATCGTCGTCACCATCGGCACCATGTCGCTGTTTCGCGGGTTGACGCAGGTCATCCTCGGCGATCAGGCGCTGACCCACTATCCGCAGGGCTTCCTCAATCTTGGCCAGAACTATTTCATTCCGCTGACCAAGACGAGTGTCTCCTGGCTCTTCATCCCGCCGGTGCCGCTGTCTTTCCTGATCTTCCTCATTTTGGCGGCGATCTTTGGCGTCGTGCTGCACAAGACAGCGGTTGGACGCCGGCTCTTCGCCATCGGCTCCAACCCGATCGCGGCGCGCTTTTCCGGCGTCCCGGTGGATCGCCTGCGGTTCACCCTGTTCGTCGTCTCGGGCATGCTGTCGGGTCTCGCCGGCGCGCTGCTGACCGCGCGGCTCGGCTCGATGCGCTCCAATATCGCCTTCGGCTGGGAACTCGACATCGTCACGATGGTCATCCTCGGCGGCGTCTCGATCGCCGGTGGCGTGGGTTCCATCCTCGGCGTCTTTCTGGCGGTGCTGCTGCTCGGCCTCGCCACCTTCGGCATGTCGCTCAACAATATCCCGGGCCAGGTCATCAGCGTCTATATCGGCGCGCTTTTGATCGCGGTCATCGCGATCCCTCGTATCTTCGAACGGCTAAGGCTGAGGAATACCGGCTAGACCGGCCCTGCGGCCTCCTTTCCCTCCCTTCCCGCTCTTCGGTTGCGAAGCCTTCCACGGGTCATTACATCGGGCTCAACCCCATTCATCTCCGGAAAGAACCCTCAATGTCCCCAAGCGCACCGGCCGTCGATCTTGCAACCCATCCGATGACGGCCTGGACCGGACCGGTCGGGCTTCCAGACTATGGCAGGGTGCGCGAGGAGGAGTTCGCGGCGGTGTTCGATGCGGCGTTGACCGCCCACAATGCCGAGATCGAGGCCATCGCCGCCGACCCGGCCGCCCCGACCGTCGAAAACACGCTCGCCGCCTTCGAGCTTGCCGGCGAGGCACTCGGCAAGGTCTCGGCGATCTTCTGGGGTCTGGCCGGCGCGAACACGAACGACACGATCCAGTCGCTCGAGCGCGACATCGCCCCTAAAATGGCGGCGCATTATTCGGCGATCTACATGAACGATCGGCTCTTCGCCCGCATCGACGCGCTTCAGGCGAAGTCGGACAGCCTCGGGCTTGACGCGGAAACGGCGCGGGTCCTGGAAAAGACCTGGAAGCGGTTCGTGCGCGCGGGGGCAAAACTCGGTTCGGCGGACAAGAAGCGGCTCGCCGCCATCAACAGTGAACTCGCCTCTCTCGGCGCGTCCTTCGGGCAGAACGTTCTGGCCGATGAAAAGAACTGGGTGTTGTTTCTCGACAAGGGCGATCTTGCCGGTGTGCCGGATTTTCTCAAGGATTCGATGGCAGAAGCCGCCGCCTCGCGCGATAAGGCGGGCCAATTCGCGGTGACGCTCTCACGTTCCATCGTCGAACCCTTTCTCACCTTCTCGGAACGGCGCGATCTGCGCGAAAAGGCGTTTCATGCCTTCGCCCATCGCGGCCAGAACGGCGGCGCCACCGACAATGGCGAGATCGTCCGCAAGACACTGGCGTTGCGCGCCGAAAAAGCCAGGCTGCTTGGCTATGAAAGCTACGCCGCGCTGAAACTCGACGACACGATGGCCAAGACACCCGACGCCGTCATGGGCCTGTTGCGGCCCGTCTGGGACAAGGCGCTCGAAAAGGCCGGCGACGACCAGAAGGATTTGCAAGAACTGGCGGAAGCGGAGGGCCAGAATGACCCGATCGCGCCATGGGACTGGCGCTATTATGCCGAGAAGCTGCGCGCCAAGAAATTCGATTTCGACGAGGCGGAACTGAAGCCCTATCTGCAACTGGACCGCGTCATCGAGGCCTGTTTCGATGTCGCGACGCGGCTCTTCGGGCTAAGCTTCGAAGAGAAGAAGGGCATCGCGGCCTGGCATCCGGATGTACGCGTCTTCGAGATCAGGGACGCTGACGGCAGATACCGAGCGACCTTCCTGGCCGATCATTTTGCGCGGCCCTCCAAGCGCTCCGGGGCGTGGATGAGCGGTCTGGAATCCGGTTATACGTTGGGCGATGGGGCAAGCCCCGTCATCTATAACGTCATGAACTTCGCCAGGCCGGCCAAGGGCGAGGCGGCGCTGCTTTCGCTCGACGAGGCGCGCACCCTGTTCCACGAATTCGGCCATGCCCTGCACGGCATGCTGACCGACGTCACCTGGCCGTCGGTGTCCGGCACCTCGGTCTCGCGCGATTTCGTCGAACTGCCCTCGCAGCTTTACGAGCATTGGCTGACAGTGCCGGAGATTTTGGAAAAGCATGCACGGCACGTTCGCACCGATAAGCCCATGCCCAAGGCGCTGGTCGACAAGATGCTGGCCGCCAGGAATTTCGGGGCCGGTTTCGCTACCGTGGAATACACGTCTTCGGCGCTTGTCGACATGGCCTATCACGCCCGCCCCGAGGCGCCGGAAGACCCGCTTCGATTCGAGGTTGAAACGCTGAAGAGCATCGACATGCCCGACGCCATCATCATGCGTCACCGCACCCCGCATTTCGGCCACGTCTTCGCCGGCGACGGTTACTCGGCAGGCTATTATTCCTATATGTGGTCGGAAGTTCTGGACGCCGACGCCTTTTCCGCATTCGAGGAGGCCGGCAACCCGTTCGACCCGGCGCTGGCGGCGAAGCTCAAGGAAAATATCTATGCTGCTGGCGGGTCCGCCGATCCGGAGGCGCTCTACATGGCCTTCCGCGGCAAGATGCCGTCACCGGAGGCCATGATGGAAAAACGCGGGCTAACCTGATCAGGACTGCGCCCGCTTGCTATCCGCTATTTGAGTATCCTGACCGCCGGCTTACCCCTGGTCAGGCATTCCTGGGGAATGTAGGGCCAGTTCGCCTTCTTGCAGGATTCGGTGGTGAAGCGGTCCGGCTGCACGTCCCGTATATCCGTCACCGGCGCCGGGGAATGCGCGTCGGCCTGGATAATCTGCCTGACAGTGGATGCCGGAAGGCCGCTGGCCTCCACGTTCGACTGCATGGCGGTCACGAGTTCCAGCCACGGAGAGTGCCGAGACGATCCCGACGGCGGCGAAAATTCTGGATGTGTTTCTCATCATGGTCACGAAACGTTACGGCCTGAGAAATTGTTCCCGCGATTGTGCTGAAAATATGCCGGTCTCGGCCGGATGGTTAAATTCGATACTCTCACGGTTAAGTTCCGCGCCTCTTTCGCATCTGCGGAAAACACTGTATGAGCGCCGCAAATGAAACGTGGCACGCCCGGACGATCCGATTGGGCAGCCCGTAACCCTCCCGAGCTGAACATATGAAACTCCGCAATATCGCGATCATCGCCCATGTCGATCATGGCAAGACTACGCTGGTTGACCAACTGCTGAGGCAATCTGGTTCCTTCCGCGACAATCAACGCGTCGCCGAGCGGGCAATGGATTCCAACGATCTGGAAAAGGAGCGCGGCATCACGATCCTAGCAAAGGCGACCTCGGTCGACTGGCAAGGCACCCGCATCAACATCGTCGACACGCCGGGCCATGCCGATTTCGGCGGAGAGGTCGAGCGCATCCTGTCCATGGTCGATTCGGCCATCGTGCTGGTCGATGCCGCGGAAGGCCCGATGCCGCAGACCAAATTCGTCGTCGGCAAGGCGCTCAAGGTCGGCCTGAAGCCGATCGTGGTGATCAACAAGATCGACCGTCCGGACGCTCGCGAGACTGAGGTGATCAACGAGGTCTTCGACCTGTTCGCGGCGCTGGACGCCACCGACGAACAGCTCGATTTCCCGATTCTCTATGGATCGGGCCGCGATGGCTGGGTCGCCGAAAAGCCGGAAGGCCCGAAGGATCAGGGGCTGGGTCCGCTGTTCGACCTCGTCCTCAAGCACGTGCCGGAGCCGACCGTGCATCCCGGCCCGTTCCGCATGATCGGCACCATCCTCGAGGCCAACCCGTTCCTGGGCCGCATCATTACCGGCCGCATCGAATCGGGCACCCTCAAGGCGAACCAGCCGGCCAAGGTGTTGCATCACGACGGCACGCTGGTCGAAACCGGCCGCATCTCCAAGATTCTGGCCTTCCGCGGCCTCGAGCGCCAGCCGATCGAGGAAGCCCAGGCCGGCGACATCGTCGCCATCGCCGGATTGTCGAAAGGCACCGTCGCCGACACATTCTGCGATCCGTCGGTCATCGAGCCGCTGCACGCCCAGCCGATCGACCCGCCGACCGTCACCATGTCCTTCCTGGTCAATGATTCCCCGCTTGCCGGAACCGAGGGCGACAAGGTGACGAGCCGCGTGATCCGCGACCGCCTGCTGCGCGAGGCGGAAGGCAACGTCGCCCTGAAGATCGAAGAATTGGCCGACAAGGATTCATTTTTCGTCTCGGGCCGCGGAGAATTGCAGCTTGCGGTGCTGATCGAGACCATGCGCCGGGAAGGCTTCGAACTGGCCGTTTCGCGTCCGCGCGTCGTCATGCAGAAGGGCGATAACGGGGAATTGCTGGAGCCCATCGAGGAAGTCGTCATCGACGTCGACGAGGAACATGCCGGCATCGTCGTCCAGAAGATGTCGGAGCGTAAGGCGGAAATGATCGAGCTGCGCCCCTCCGGCGGCAACCGCCAGCGCCTGGTCTTCCATGCGCCGACGCGCGGCTTGATCGGTTATCAGTCCGAGCTCCTGACCGACACGCGCGGCACCGCCGTCATGAACCGGCTGTTCCACGCCTACCAGCCATACAAGGGCGAATTGCCCGGCCGCAACAACGGCGTGCTGATCTCCAACATGCAGGGCGAGGCGGTGGCCTATGCACTGTGGAACCTTGAGGATCGCGGCCCGATGGTCATCGATCCGGGTGTCAAGGTCTACCAAGGCATGATCATCGGCATCCACAGCCGCGACAACGATCTGGAAGTCAACGTGCTGAAGGGCAAACAGCTCACCAACATTCGCTCGGCCGGCAAGGACGAGGCGGTCAAGCTGACACCGCCGGTGCGCATGACGCTGGAGCGCGCGCTCGCCTGGATCCAGGACGATGAGCTGGTCGAAGTGACGCCGAAATCGATCCGGCTCCGCAAGCTCTATCTCGACCCCAACGAGCGCAAGCGCTCGGAAAAGTCCAAGGTGGCGTGAGCCGCCCGAGGAAGCTGCTTCAATGGCGGAAATCGGCGAACGCATCCGCATCCGCTCGGTGGAACTTCTCTCCGACGGCTGGACGAAGCTGACGAAGACCGTGATCGACTTTCGCCGCCGCGACGGTCGCTGGGACCGGCAGACGCGCGAAGTCTACGAGCGCGGCGAAGCCGCGACCGTCCTGCCCTGCGATCCGGACCGCGGCACGGTGCTTCTGGTGCGCCAGTTCCGGCTGCCGGTCTATCTCGCCAGCCGGGCGGAAGACCTACTGGAAACCTGCGCCGGCGTGCTGGACAGCGGGGAAGATGCCGAAACCTGCATCCGCCGCGAGGCCGAAGAAGAGATGGGCTATCGGTTACAGGACCTGAAGCGCCTTTACACGGCCTATACGATTCCCGGCAGCGTCACCGAGCAGATGACCTTTTTCACGGCGCGCTACAGTCCCGCCGACAAGGTCTCGCACGGCGGCGGCCATGCTGAGGAGGGCGAGGACATCGAGATTGTCGAGATGAGCCTGGACGACGCCTTCGCCGCCATCAGCGATGGCCGCATCGTCGACGCCAAGACGATATTGCTCATTCAGCACCGCATTCTGGAACGGGCCGGACTGGTGCCGGACACATAGGGCTCCCGCGCCGACAGCGCCTGTCTCAGTTCAATTTCACCGTCTCGTAGTAGATGTACTTGACCGCCATCCCGTCATACGTCTTGCGGAACCGGTGAGAATAGAAGCGCCAGGACTTGCCTGCCCTTACGCCGAATGTCATGGCGCTGACATCCGCCTTCTTGTTGAAGAAACCCCTCGAACGATAATCTCCCGGCTGGAACAGCTTGCTCTTCCCCCCAAGCAAGTTGCGCAAATTGGTCTTTTGCGCCGCGATCATGGGCTTGTGGCTGGTGGCCGTATCGTCCTGAGCCGAATTCGAGTGGCTGACCAGGACCGTGCCGTCGCCCGCCGGGGTGCCGATGCCGAAGCTGCAGCCGTCCATTGTCGCTGTGAACATATAGTCGGCCGAGCCCGAAAGCGTCGTGAAGCTTGTTCGGTTCATGTCGTAGGGGCACCAATAACCCATGAATGTATCGGGCGTCGCGCGCGAGGCGTTCTGCGGCGCCTCGCGGATATCGTAGAGAGCCATGGCCTTGCCCCCCTTCGTGACGCAATAATAGAAAGTCTGGTCCGCCGGCACGGCGATCATGGGAATGCGGCCGCCATTGTTGTTGATGTTGTTCTGACTGACAATGAAATTGTCGCAAATGAACATCGAGGTGTTGGGATCGAATGGCATGCCTGAATCTCCTGTGCGAGGCCGTTGCAACGGTTCTGTCGCCGAGGGGAAGCATTCTCCCCGACGAATAGTCCCTGTGTCGTGACGTCGTCGACACTTTTCACATTATCGGCTGTTGAGGCCGCAACAAAAAAATGTTTTCTACCTTTTGTGATCGCGCCTACCGCGCCATGGCGTGGTATTCCGCGTTCGGTCGCATATCGACGGCGGCGGCGACGCGGTTCGACATGTTGAAGAACCCCGCCACCGAGGCGATATCCCAGATGTCGCGATCCGAAAATCCGGCGTCCCGCAGCGCCTGGCGGTCGGCTTCCTCCATTTTGTCGGGCGTTTCGGTGAGTTTCACCGAGAAATCGAGCATGGCTTTCTGTTTCGGCGTCAGATCGGCAGCGCGGTAATTCATCACCATCATCTCGCCGAGCGCCGGGTCGCCGGACAGTTGCCGCACCGCCGCGCCATGCGCGGTCAGGCAGTAATAGCAGTGATTGACCGACGACACCGCCACCGCGATCATCTCGCGTTCCAGCTTGGAGAGGCTGGAATCGCCAAGCATCAGATCATTGTACATGTCGGTGAAGGCGCGCAGCTTCTTCTCGTCAAAGGCGTAGGACAAAAGCACGTTGGGCACCAGGCCCAGCTTTTCCTGGCATTTAGCGAAATAGGTCCTGGTTGCCTCACTCAGATCCTCCGCCGGCTTCAAATCCAGCGCCGTTGCCTTTTCTGTCGTCTTCGTCATTTCTTCTTCACCTCCGCCTCTCACATTCCCGACGCGTTCCGTCCGATCCCGGGTCGCCAACGCCGCTTTGTCTGCTACGATACAGGCAAAATGATTGGCCGGGAGGGAGAAAATCATGGCGACGGCAAAAGCTGGAAGCAAGGGAAAGCCGGCTGCGAAGCCAGGCGGCGAAGCGGCGCGTTTTGCGCAGATCCTTCTGGCCCACGCGCCGGCGGAAGACACCGACGCCTATGAAAAGGGCGTCCTCGACGAAGCCGCAGCCTTGGCCTTTCACGCCCTGAAAAAACATCGTAAGGGCGCCAGCGTCATCGCCGTCGACAACGGCAAAGGCATCGAGCGCGACGGCCGGCCCATGACCGTTATTACCGTCATCAACGACAACATGCCGTTCCTCTTCGATTCGATCCTTGGCGAAATCACCGAGAAGGCCGGCGAGCCGGCACTCGTCGTCCATCCCGTCATGGTGGTCGAGCGCGGCAAGGGCGGCATTTCGGCGGTCATGGAGGACAATCATGATGGCGACGCCGACCGCGTCAGCGTCATTCATGTCCATGTGGCCGAGATCGACGACAAGCAAGCGGCCGCCGTCGCCAAGGATCTGGAAACCATCCTTGCGCAGGTGCGCGCCGCCGTGCGCGACTGGCGGCCGATGCTGGCCAGGCTCGACCAGGCCATCGCCGACTACCGCTATTCCGACACAAGCCTGAAAAAGGACGCCGTGACCGAGGCGATTGCCTTCCTGGAATGGCTGCGCGACGACAATTTCACCTTCCTCGGCATGCGCGAATACCGCTATTCGGCGAGCGCCAAGGGCGGCGCCATGGAGCGCGCCGACAAGCCGGGCATCGGCATTCTAGGCGACCCCGATGTGCGGGTCTTGCGGCGCGGCAAGGAGGAAGTCGCCACGACCCCGGAAATCCGCGCCTTCCTGACCGGGCCGGAACCGCTGATCGTGACCAAGGCCAACACCAAATCGGTCGTCCACCGGCGTATCTATCTCGATTATATCGGCATCAAGACCTTCGACCGCGCCGGCAAGCTCAAGGGCGAGTTGCGCGTCGTCGGCCTGTTCACCTCGACCGCCTACACGCGCTCGGTCATGAGCATCCCCTATCTGCGCTCCAAGGCCAAGGCGGTGATCGCCGCGGCGGGCTTCGATCCGCACGACCATTCCGGCAAGGCGCTCATCAACGTTCTCGAATCCTATCCGCGCGACGAGCTCTTTCAGATCGACGTGCCATCGCTGAGGAAAAACGCCGAAGCCATTCTGGCGCTCGGCGACCGGCCCCGCGTCCGTGTGCTGGTGCGCATCGATCCGTTCGACCGCTTCGTCTCCGTGATCGTCTACGTGCCGCGCGACAATTACGATTCCGATGTTCGCCAGAGGATAGGCGAATATCTGAAGGATGCCTTCGACGGTCATCTGTCGGCTTACTATCCCGCCTTTCCCGAAGGCGGGCTCGCCCGTGTGCACTTCATCATCGGCCGCGCCGGCGGCAAGACCCCGCGCGTTTCGACTGCCAGCCTCGAGGCGGATGTGCGCGTCATCGTGCGCACATGGGAGGACGCGCTCAAGGACGCCGCCGCCGCCGAAGGCGCGCCACTCGACCTGCGATTGATCGCCGAGCGCTTCCCGGAAGCGTATCGCGGGTCGTTCACGGCGTCCGAGGCGCTGCACGACGCGGGACTGATCGGCGGCGTCACCGCCGACAACAGCATCGCCGTCGACTTCCATCGCCATGCCGAACAGCCCGAGACCCATGCCGCGCTCAAGATCTATCACCACGGCGCGCCGGTAGCCTTGTCGCGCCGCGTCCCGATCCTCGAGAATATGGGCTTTCGCGTCATCTCCGAGCGCACCTTCGAAATCCCGACCGCAGACGGACCGCTCGTCTTCGTCCACGACATGGAACTGCAAAGCGCCCATGACGGGACCATCGACCTGACCGACAAGGGCGCCCTTTTCGCCGAAGTGTTCCTGTCGGTCTGGCATGGCCAAAGCGACAATGACGGCTATAACGCGCTGGCACATCGCGCCGGCTTCGGTTCTTCCGACATCATGATCCTGCGCGCCTACGGACATTATCTGCAGCAGGCGGGCATTCCACAGAGCCAGGATTATATCGCCGCCGTTCTCGCCCGGCATGCCGGGATCGTCACGGATTTGCGCCGTCTGTTTGCCTGCCGGCTCGACCCGGCGCGCAAGGACGAGGATGGCGAGGCTATCGAGGCAAGGATCGACGAGGCGCTGGATGGCGTGCCCAACATCGACGAGGACACGATCATCCGCCGATTCCTCAATCTGGTGCATAACACACTGCGCACCAATCATTTTACGCCCGTGACGGATGGCGGACCGCGCTCGCTGGCGCTGAAGCTTGATTCCAAGGCGCTCGACGGACTGCCCCAGCCTCGGCCCTGGCGCGAGATATTCGTCTTCGGACCCGAGGTCGAGGGCGTGCATCTGCGCTTCGGCCCGGTGGCGCGCGGCGGGTTGCGCTGGTCCGACCGGGCGCAGGACTACCGCACCGAGGTGCTCGGCCTGGTCAAGGCGCAGCAGGTCAAGAACGCCTGCATCGTTCCGGTCGGCGCCAAGGGCGGCTTCTATCCCAAACAATTGCCGACCAGCGGCAACCGCGACGCCGTCTTCGAGGCCGGCCGCCATGCCTATATCAATTTCGTCTCGAGCCTGCTTTCCGTCACCGACAATTTGAACGGGGCCAAGGTCATTCCTCCAGCCAAGATGATTCGCCACGATGGCGACGACCCCTATTTCGTGGTCGCCGCCGACAAGGGAACCGCGACCTTTTCCGATACCGCCAACGCCATCAGCCAGGCGCATGATTTCTGGCTCGACGACGCCTTCGCCTCCGGCGGCTCGGCCGGTTATGACCACAAGAAGATGGGCATCACCGCGCGCGGAGCGTGGGAGGCGGTGAAGCGCCATTTCCGCGAGATGAACCGCGACATCCAGAGCGAGCCGTTTTCGGTCGTCGGCGTCGGTGACATGTCGGGCGACGTTTTCGGCAACGGCATGCTGCTTTCCGAAAAGATCCGGCTGATCGCCGCCTTCGACCACCGCGACATCTTCATCGATCCCGATCCCGACATGGCGGCGTCCCTCGCCGAGCGGCACCGCATGTTCGACCTGCCGCGTTCGAGCTGGCAGGACTACGACAAGAGCACGATTTCGCAAGGCGGCGGCGTCTTTCCCCGCTCCCTGAAGTCGATCAAATTGTCGGACGAGGCGGCCGAAGCGATCGGCCTGAAGAAGACCACCGCCACGCCCACCGAGATCATGAACGCCATCCTCAAGGCGCGCGTCGATCTGTTGTGGTTCGGCGGCATCGGCACCTATGTGCGGGCCGCCACGGAATCCAATCAGGATGCCGGCGACCGCGCCAACGACGCCATCCGTGTCACCGCCGCGGAGGTCGGGGCCAAGGTGATCGGCGAGGGCGCCAATCTCGGCGTCACCCAGCGCGGCCGCATCGAGTACGGCCTGCTCGGCGGGCGCTGCAATTCCGACGCCATCGATAATTCGGCCGGCGTCAATTGTTCCGACGTCGAGGTGAACATCAAGATCGCCTTGGCCGCCGCCATGCGCAAGAAGAAGCTGACGCGTCCGGCGCGCAACGCGCTTCTGGTCGACATGACCGACAATGTCGCGTCATTGGTGCTCGCCAACAATTACCAGCAGACGCTTGCCCTTTCGATGTCGCAAAAACGCGGCTTGAGCGCTCTGGCCTACCAGCGCCGCTTCATCAGCGGGCTGGAAGCACGCGGGCTGCTCGACCGCAAGGTCGAGCTTTTGCCGGACGAGGCGGCAATGGCCGAGCGCGAGGCCAAGGGCCAGCCCCTGACGCGCGCCGAACTGGGCGTCCTGCTCGCCTACGCCAAGCTCACCCTGTTCGACGATCTGGTCGCCGGCGGCCTGCCGGACGAGGCCTATCTCGAACACGAACTGCATGGGCTATTTCCCGCACCGCATGTCGGCCGAATACCGCCCCGAGATTTCCAGCCACAGGCTGCGCCGCGAGATCATCGCGACCCGCATCGCCAACGACATGATCAACCGCGGCGGCCCGGCCTTCGTCGCCAGCCTGAAGGACATGACCGGGCGCACCGACGAAGCGGTCGGCCGCGCCTTCGTCCTGGTCCGCGACGGCTATGATCTGAACCGGCTCTATGGCGAGATCGACGCACTCGACAACAAGATCGACGGCGCCGCGCAACTGCATTTCTACGCGATTGTCGCGCATCTGCTGCAGTCGGTGACCTCCTGGCTGCTCAAGAACGATGAAAGGAAAGCCGACCTCTCCGCCGCCATCAACCGGCTCAAGGAAGCCCGCGCTTCCCTCGAACCGGAATTGCCACGCATCATGCCGGCCTTCATGCTCTCCTCGCTGGAGGAGAGAACGCGGGCGCTGCGCGAGGCGGGCGCGCCGGAGAACCTCGCCGCCGAACTGGCGCTGCTCGGCGTGACCGGGCTTGTGCCGGATATCGCCCATGTCGCCCGCATGTCCGGCGCCGATCTCGCGGCGGCGGCGCGCGCTTTCTTCACCGTCTCCGACATTTTCCGCATCGGCCGCATCGAAGAAGCGGCACTGGCGATCCCGACCACGGATTATTACGACGGATTAGCGCTGGCCCGCGCCACCGACGCGCTCGGCAAGGCGCGTCGCGGCATCTGCGCCGCGGCGCTTGCCGCGCACAAGAAGGCGCCGGATCCCGTCCGGGCGTGGATCGACGCTGGCGGCGCGCGCATCCAGCGCACCCGCGAACGGCTGCAGGCCTTGACCGAAGGCGGCGACGTCACTGTATCCAGGCTATCGGTGGCGTCCGGCCTGATGACCGATCTGGCGGGCATGTAGAGCGAGCGGGAAGCGAATGGACAAACCATCCCCGGGCGCGGTTTCAAGGCGCGGCGTCTGGGGCTGGATGTTCTTCGACTGGGCCGCGCAGCCCTTTTTCACCGTCGTCACCACCTTCATCTTCGGCCCGTATTTCGTCTCCCGCATGGCCGCGACCCCGGCCGCCGGACAGGCTGCCTGGGGCTATGGCATTGCAGCGGCGGGCTTCGTCATCGCCATCCTGTCGCCTGTCCTCGGCTCGATCGCCGATAAGACGGGGCAACGAAAGCCCTGGATCGGCTTCTTCGCGGTGATCCAGATCTTCAGCCTTGCCATGCTGTGGATCGCCGCGCCCGGTTCGAACCTTGTGCTAATTCTCTTTTTCTTTTCGCTGGCCTCGGTATCGGCCGAATTCTCGATCGTCTTTAACGATTCCATGCTGCCGCGGCTGGTCGCGAAACCCGACATCGGCCGCATCTCCAACCTCGCCTGGGGTCTCGGCTATCTCGGCGGCATGATCGTGCTGATCTTTGTCGTCCTGTTCATGGCCGGCACGCCCGGAACCGGCAGGACGCTGATCGGCCTGCATCCCCTGTTCGGTCTCGATCCGTCCACGGGCGAGGACGCCCGCGCCACCGGGCCGCTTTCAGCGCTGTGGTATCTGGTCTTCGTCCTGCCGATGTTTCTGTTCACGCCCGACGCTGAAAAGGGCGCGCCCATCCTGCCGGCGATACGTTCAGGGCTGGCCGAATTGCGTTCCACGCTCGGCGAGGTGCGCGGCAGGGCCGGCATCTTCCGCTTTCTGGTCGCGCGCATGATCTATCAGGACGGCGTCAACGCGCTCTTGGCGCTTGGCGGAGCTTTTGCCGCGCTGCTCTTCGGCTGGTCGATCACAGAGATCGGCCTCTACGGCATCATCCTCAACGTCGTCGCCATCTTTGGCTGCTGGGTCGCCAGCCGGCTCGACACCGCGCTGGGCTCGAAGACCGTCGTGGTTCTCTCGCTGCTCTGCCTGACGCTTGCTACAATCGGCATCGTCTCGACAGGCCCGGGCTATACGCTGTTCGGCGCGCTGCCGCTATCCGGCGCCGACACAGGAGGCCTTTTCGGCACGCCGGCGGAAAAGGCCTATATCGCCTTCGGCCTGCTCATCGGCATCGCCTTCGGACCCGTACAGGCCTCCTCGCGTTCCTATCTGGCGCGCAGCGTCTCGAGCAGCGAAGCCGGCCGCTATTTCGGCATCTACGCGCTGGCCGGACGCGCCACGAGTTTCGTCGCGCCCTTCACGGTCGCCACCGTGACGGCGGCAAGCGGTTCACCGCGCCTCGGCATGGCCGTCATCATCCTTTTCCTGCTCGGCGGGCTGGCGGTGCTGTTGCCGGTTCCCTATCCCGCCGCCAGGCCGGAAGACTGAGCAGAAAATTAATGCGCGATCTTGCTGGCGAACAGCGCCAGCGCCTGCTGATAGACCGTAGCCCTGTTCCACGACGCAAAGACCGCGTAATTCGGCTGCCCCGGCTCATAGCCGGCGCCCGGCCGCCAACCATGGCCGCGCAGGAAATTCGCCGTCGAGGCGAGCACGTCGGCGCGGGAATGGATGAGATCGCGGCGGCCGTCATGGTCGAAATCCACCGCAAACTGCAGATATTTCGTCGCCAGGAACTGCGTCTGGCCAAGCTCACCGGCCCAGGCGCCGCGCATCTGGCTTGGAGCCAAATATCCGCGCTGGACGATCTCGAGCGCCGCATAGAGCTCGTTGGTGAAGAATTGCGAGCGTCTGCAATCATAGGCAAGGGTCGCCAGCGACCGTATTGTGTCCATATGGCCAGAATTGGCGCCGAAACCTGTTTCCATGCCCCAGATGGCCACCAGCACCTCCGGCTGCACGCCATAGGCCTTCTGGATACGTGACAGCAGTCCGGCATTGGAGCGCATCATGCCGCGTGCCGTATTGATGTAGGAGGGCGGTGCACGCCGTGCCATGAACTGGGCGAGCGACAGCTTGAAGGAATGCTGGTTGCGGTCGTACTGGATAACCCGCCGGTCGTAGGTCACTCCATTGAGCGCGGTCTCTACCGTGCGCCGCGATATGCCGTTTGATTGTGCTTCCGCCTTGAACTGCTGCAACCAGGTTGCGAAGCCATCCGGGCCATTTCCGCATTGTGCGGCCTGCGCCGCGCCGGACGCCAAACCGGCTACAGAGATGATGGCTGCCGCCAGGCCGGTTTTCAATCGAAACGCCATGCTGTTCTCCTTGACGATAGCGCATTTTCGCGTTTGTCCCGCGATCCGCCGTCCATTTACTGCTTTTTTCTTGTCATTACGTTTCGGCGGAAACAAGGGCCGCGCTTTAATCTTGAGACGCGCCGCATTATTTTCCTTGTCGGATGTGGCGCGCGGAACACCTATGGCCGGCCGCCGTTGTGTAGCTCTGCTGGCGCGAGGCGCGTCTTTATTAGGGTCAGGACAAATCATGCGTCTTTTTTCATGCCCGCATTGCGCGCACCGGCTTTATTTCGAAAATGCCCAGTGCCTGAATTGCGGGAGCACCGTGGCCTACGAGCCGCATCAGGTGCGCTTCGTTCTTGCGGGGCTGGACGGTAACGCGCCCTGCGTCAATTCGACGGAATGCGCGTGCAACTGGGTCGCGGAATCGGGGCCGGGCTCGTTTTGCCTGGCGTGCAGCCTGAACAAGACCATTCCCGACCTGTCGATAGATGGCAACCGGGAAAAATGGACGCGCGTGGAAGCCGCCAAGCGCCGGATGATCTTCTCGCTGCTGTCGTTCAACCTACCCGTGGCTCCGAAGACGGGACCCGACGATCCAAATGGCATCGCCTTTGATTTCCTGGCCGACATGCCAAGTTCCGGGCCGGGCGGCGAACACATTCTGACCGGCCATGACAATGGCTTGATAACGTTGAACGTCGCGGAAGCGGACTCCGCCGAACGCGAGAAGATGCGCGCCGCAATGGGCGAGGCCTATCGGACCCTGCTCGGTCATTTCCGCCATGAAATCGGCCATTATTACTGGGACCGGCTGATCCGCGACGATCCGACATGGCTGCAGCGTTTCCGCGCCCTTTTCGGCGACGAGAGCGTTGACTACGCGACGGCGCTTGAAGCCCATTATCAAAACGGTGCGCCGTCCGATTGGTCGGCACACCACATCTCCGCCTATGCCGCCAGCCATCCATGGGAGGACTGGGCCGAGACCTGGGCGCATTATCTTCATATCGCCGACACGCTGGAAATGGCCGAGACCTATCGAATTCCGCTCGACCGCATCAACTCCGCCGCGCAGGATGCGCCGCCGGAAGTCCAGGCGAAGCCGGAGCCCGATGCCTTCGATCTCCTGCTCGCGCGCTGGTTGGCCTTGTCGGAGGCGGCCAACTCGATCAACCGCTGCATGGGCTTGCCCGATCTCTATCCCTTCGTCATCTCGCCGCCGGTCGCCGAAAAGCTGCGCTTTGTCGACAACCTCCTGGGCGAGCGCCAGGGCGCGAGCGCGCCTTTCCCACGGTAAGGAGACCTTCATTTCCGTTCGCTATCCCATATCCGGTGCCCGATAAGACCGGTCACGCGGACAAAAAGGGTTTGGCGATGGCGCTCGATACGGCGGCCTTTAAATCGTACCGAAGCGCGGCGGATGGGATAACCACGCTGCCGCGCCTGATCGTCGGCGTGATCCTGATCGTCATTTGCTGGCTTCTGGTGACGGTCGTCGTCATCTTCTCCGGCTTTTATATCTCCGACGCCTATCATACCGGCTTCAGCTCGATGGGCGGCTTCATGGGCACGCGGCTCGGCGTCCTCACCTCGCTGCTCACCTTTTCCGGCATCTGGCTCGGTGCCTGGCTCGCCATGCGTTTCGTGCACAAGGACAGGCTGCGGGCGCTGTTCGGCGCGGCGAGGCGCATCTCATGGTCCGGCTTCGCCAAGGGCTTGATCGCGGTGCTGATCACCTCGCTCTTGTCGGAAATTCTCATCTACGCCATCGCACCGCAGATCGAGCGCACGCAAATCGCCTGGGGGGCCTGGTTTCTTTTCCTGATCCCGGTGCTTTTCCTGACCTTCGTTCAAACCTCGGCCGAGGAGATCCTGTTTCGCGGCTATCTTCTGCGCGGACTGGCGCACCGGTATGCCAGCCCGTTGATTTGGGGGGTGTTGCCGGCGGCCCTGTTCACCTGCCTGCACTGGAACGCCGGCGCACCGCTCGCCATGGACGCCGTCATTATCGTCAGCATCGGCAGTTTCGCCGCACTCCTGACGGTGCTCGTCTATGCCACCGGCAATCTCGGCGCCGGCATGGGCGCTCATTTCGGCAATAATCTTGGCGGCTTCCTGCTGATTTCGCATGAGAGCGCCCTGAGTTCATTCGCGCTCTATAGCGGCAAGCCGCTGGAGGAAATCGGCTGGACTGGCTCCGCCGCCACGCTGATCGCGCTGATCGGAGTCGTTTCCTGCGCGCTGACGCTGCTCTTGCTCATCCATCCGCGCTCGCCGCTGAAAGTCACCGGCGACAGGCCGGCCGGCCTGGCCCGGCCGGACACCGCTGCGGCAATTTGAAGACTGGCCCTCGCCACCGGGAAGCGTATTCCTGCGCAGGCCATGAACAATCATCAAGCAAACGTTTCCGTCCGGCTGTTACCGGCATTCCAGCGGCGCACGGCCTCCCTTCTGAGGGCTCTCGTCCCGGTTTTCGCGCTTCTTTCGCTCGTATTCGCCCTGTCGGCCTGCAACGACAAGGAGCCGTGGCACGAGACGGAAATCACCGGCGCGATGCCCGATCTGAACTTCACGATGACCCGGGCAGAAGATGGCAAGGAGGTCACGGCAGCCGATTACAAGGGCAAGGTGACGCTGCTTTATTTCGGCTACACCTTCTGTCCCGATATCTGCCCGACCACGCTGGCCAATGTCGCGCAGATCCTGAAGGGGCTGGGCGACGACGCCAGCGAAGTCCGCGTCCTGTTCGTGACCGTCGATCCGAACCGCGATACGCCGAAAGTGCTCAACCAGTATACCGACGCCTTCTCGCCCGAAGTCGATGGGCTGCGGGGCACGCCCGACCAGTTGGCGGCTTTGGCGCGGCGCTATCGCGTGGCGTATTCGATCAAGCCCTCAGACGACCCGACCAAATACGAAGTCACCCACAGCCCCGCCATCTATGTCTTCGGCAAACAAGGCAAGGTCCGGCTGCTGATAAGCTCGCTCGGCACCAGCAAGCCCGATGTCAAGGGCGCCGAGGCCGATCTGCGCCGGCTGCTGGGAGACAATGAGGAATCGGGCTGGTTCGGCTGGCTGCGCGGCTTGGTCTAGAAACCATCCTCCCCGGCGAGGAGAGGATGGGCGGCGAGGGGCAGGCCGCTTCTGCCGCCGCTGGCTTATTCGCCCTTGGCGTTACGCACCCGGAAATCGCCGGTCAGCGCGCCGCCATCGTCGAAGGTAAGCGTCATCTTGATCGTGTTGCCCGGCTTCACCTTGTCGCCCGGCTTCATGCACATCAGATGATAGCCGCCCGGCGCGAAGGAGACCGACCCATGCGCCGGAACATCGACGCTCTCGACCATCATCATCTTGTCGACGCCATTCTTGTGCATCGACTGATGCAGCATGAGCATGCCGCAATCGGGTGAGGACGCCGATACGACTTTGCGGTCCTTGTCCGTGTCGTTCTTGACCGTGACATAGCCGGCGGCCGGGCGTGACGGGACCAGGCTGCGCACCCACGCGCCGGAGAGCGTCAGCCCCTGCTCGGCGGCATGGGCGGGCATCGCCGCTCCCGCCGCCAGAACGGCAAGCGCCGCGCCTGCGCAAAACCCCTTAACGGCCCGTCCATTGGGCCGACGAAATGACAACACGGTCTTCATCGTCTTGATCCTCATTTGCCAGTTGGCTTTCTTCGCTGCGCCGCAGGGCGTTGATGACGATGATGAGCGCGATGACGCTCATCATGGCCGAGGGTATCCACACGATCAGCCCGCCATATTGCTGGTCGTCCACCGCTCCGATCGAGGGGTAGAGGCGGCCGCACCAGGCATAGAACGTGTAGATGTCGTGCTCGGCAAAGGCGATCAGCGCGCCCGTCACGATCTGCGGGAACATGACGAGCATAGGCAACATGGCGCGAACGCCGAAGGATGCCTGGGCTGGCGGCGACGGCCGCGGATCGAGCACCAGACACCAGAACAGGAGACCGTCGACCACCATCGACCAGTTCATGACCACATAGAGATTGGGGTCGATCATGGCGCGAAAATGCACCGGCGGCGTCAGCCAGAGCGCGATCAGCCCGAAAAACAGGACAGCCGCGAGAAATGGCTGTTGCACGATGGAAACGATGGCGCGCAGGGGCCGCCATCCGGTCAGTCGGCGAACCGGTTCAGGCATGCCGCGCAGCAGCATTTCGCCGGGCCACGCCAGCGCGATCAGGAATGGTCCGATATGGTGCATGACGACATGCTGCGCGCGGTTCAGGAAGAACATGTGTTGCGCCATGTATTCGTAATGCGTCTGCAGCACGATCCAGATCAGCGCGATGCCGCCGAAATAGAGGATGGGCCGCCAGAGGGCCGGGCGGTCGGCGGGCGCCGTACGCGCCAAGCCACGGCCGTACCAATAGACCGAAAGAACGGCCGTTCCGTACCATAGCGGCGAAAAGTCCCACGGCGCCCAGAACGGCATGGACGACATGCGGAAAGTCGATCCCCACCACAATACCGCGCCAAGGGCCGCCATGCCGGCATAGACAGCATAGCCCGACCCGCCGCTGGCGGAGGCATCCTCCGAGGATATGGTCATGGTCCGCGACATGTGCAGGCCTGCGTCTCCAGATTGGCGCGGCGCCCACGAAGGGACATCATGGCGTCCAGCCCGCCGAAATCGACTCTGCTCTAGCCGTTTGCCGCTTCGCCGTCATCCGACCAATCGTCGCGGGCACCTGTGCCGGAGCTTCACATTCCGTCAGCTTCACATTCCGTAAAACGACGAAACCTACAATGATCGAAATTCCGGAACAGAGGCCAATGGGCTGCCGTTACGCCTCCACAGGGAGATTAGCCATGGTCCGACAGATACTCTTTCTCGCGGCCGCAGGTGTGGCAATGGTCGCGCTGACAGGCGCGGCCGGCGCCGAAATGATGGTTTCCGCGACAACGGCCGTGAACGTGCATTCCGGCCCCGGATCGCGATACGAAATTATCGGCGTGCTCGGGGCCGGCAAGCAGGCGT
The DNA here is from genome assembly GCA_963752795.1 of uncultured Alphaproteobacteria bacterium. Lineage (GTDB taxonomy): Bacteria > Pseudomonadota > Alphaproteobacteria > Rhizobiales > Rhizobiaceae > Mesorhizobium_L. The sequence continues at coordinate 197,178 of CAVVZH010000001.1, read as the reverse complement.
CGCTGGCCGGTTGCTTGAAAAACTCCGGATGGTGTTCGGTTGCCATGGGTGATGGACAGGGCTGGGTTTATTCCGACTATCTCGCCATCCGCGATCATGGCCGGCGCGTTGTGCTGTCCAGACGCCCGTCGGATGTCGAGGTGCCTGTCGTGAACGATGACGGGTCATCAACCACAGCAAGCGTGACGGCACGCGGGACCGACGATGACGCCAGCGGGACAGGAGCCGCCGGAGCCCGGGCGGCCGCCACCCCGGAGAAGCCGGCCGCCGCCGCCATCGTTCAGGCCGCCGAACCCCCTCAAATGGTTCGCACTTATATGATGAAGCATCGTCCCAATCCCGTTTATCTCAACGGCCATGTCGTGGTCGGAGCGGGCTTGCCGGAAAACGTGCCGCTGGATGAAATTCCCGATTACAAATATCGCTACGTCGTCGTGAACGGCCAGTCCGTGCTGGTCGATCCACGGACCCGCCGCATCGTCTATGTCGTGCGGCAGTAGTTTCTGCTTGCCCCATCGCCCAAGCGGAGAGAAGGACGGCGACCCCGGATCAGCCGAGATAACCGCGCCACCTTGACTCCGCGGGTCTTTTCCTGTCTAGACGCAGCCAATTCAGCGACGAGTGAATACTCCGAGCAGCCGACCGGGACCCTTAGCGGTATAAATCGATCCCGGAGGTCAACACCCGGCAGCGCGATGCGCCCCCGGGTGCTTTTTGGCTTTGGGCCTTGCCACCGGCTTTCGCTTGGACACTTGGCGCCGACGCATTACCTTTCGGACAATCGTTCGGGATATGAGGAAGATTGAATGTTTGAATCTCTTCAGGACCGCCTCGGCTCGATCCTGAACAACCTGACCGGCCGCGGCGCGCTGTCCGAGAAGGACGTGTCGGGCGGCGCTGCGCGAGGTTCGCCGCGCGCTGATCGAGGCCGACGTCGCGCTCGAGGTCGTGCGCGCCTTCACCGACAGGGTGCGCGAGAAGGCCGTCGGCGCCGATGTCGCTGAAATCGATCAAGCCCGGCCAGATGGTCGTCAAGATCGTCCATGACGAGCTGGTCGAGATGCTCGGCGCCGAAGGCGCAGACCATCGACCTCAACGCGCCCGCGCCGGTCGTCATCATGATGGTCGGCCTGCAGGGCTCGGGCAAGACCACGACATCGGCCAAGATCGCCAAGCGGCTGACCGAGCGGCAGGGCAAGAAGGTCCTGATGGCCTCGCTCGACACGCGCCGCCCGGCGGCGCAGGAGCAGCTGCGCGCAGTTCGGCGAGCAGACGCGGCGTCGCCGACGCTGCCGATCATCGACGGCCAGTCGCCCGTCGACATCGCCAAGCGCGCCGTGCAGGCCGGCAGGCTCGGCGGCCATGACGTCGTCATCCTCGACACCGCCGGCCGCACCCATATCGACGAGCCGCTGATGGTCGAGATGGCCGACATCAAGAAGGCGTCGACCCGCACGAAATCCTGCTCGTCGCCGATGCGCTGACCGGCCAGGACGCGGTCAATCTCGCGCAAAAGTTTCGACGAGCGCGTCGGCATCACCGGCCTCGTGCTGACCCGCATGGACGGCGACGGCCGCGGCGGCGCGGCGCTTTCCATGCGCGCCGTCACCGGCAAGCCGATCAAGCTGATCGGCACCGGCGAAAAGATGGACGCGCTGGAGGAATTCCATCCCAAGCGCATCGCCGACCGCATCCTCGGCATGGGCGACATCGTCTCGCTGGTCGAGAAGGCGTCCGAGACCATCGACGCGGAAAAGGCCGCGGCGATGGCCAAGAAGATGCAGGCCGGCAAGTTCGACCTCGAACGATCTCGCCGATCAGCTCACGCAGATGCAGAAGATGGGCGGCATGGGCGGCATCATGGGCATGATGCCCGGCATGGGCAAGATGAAGGACCAGATGGCCGCCGCCGGCATCGACGACAAGATCTTCGACCGCCAGCTCGCCATCATCTCGTCGATGACGAAGAAGGAGCGCGCGCAATCCCGACCTCCTCAAGCATTCGCGCAAGAAGCGCATCGCCGCCGGCTCCGGCACCAACGCCGCCGACATCAACAAGCTTCTCAAGATGCACCGGCAGATGGCCGACATGATGAAGGCCATGGGCGGCAAGGGCAAGGGCGGCGGCATGATGCGCAAGATGATGGGCGGCATGGCGCAGAAGATGGGCCTGGCTGGCGGCATGGGCGGCATGGGCGGCATGCCGGACCTGTCGAAGATGGATCCGAAGCAGCTCGAAGCCCTGCAGAAGCAGGCGGAAGCCGCCGGCCTCGGCAAGGGCCTGCCGGGCGGATTGCCCGGCTGGGCAGCGGCGGACTGCCCGGCTCTCGGCGGCCCGAAGCTTCCGGGCCTCGGCGGCGGTCTTCCCGGGCCTGCCGAAGAAGAAGTGAGGGGCGGATCGATGAGCGAAGACGTGAACGACGCGCGCGCGCAACTGGCAGGACTACCGCCGCTCGATCGACAATTTCGACGCGGCGCTGATCCATATGCTGGCCGAGCGCTTCCGCTGCACCAAGGCGGTCGGCGTCGCTCAAGGCCACGCACGGCCTGCCGCCGCCGATCCGGCGCGCGAGCAGCGGCAGATCGCGCGGCTGCGCCAGCTCGCCGATGATTCGCCGATCTCGACCCGGATTTCGCCGAGAAGTTCCTCGAATTTCGTCATCAGCGAAGTGATCCGGCACCACGAAGCAGATCGCCGCCGAAAACGGCGTGAAGGAAACCACCTGATCTAACGCCGATCAACCATCCGAACGACGAACAATCAGGCTGTCACAGGAGATAGAAAATGGCACTGAAAATCCGTCTGGCCCGCGCGGGCTCCAAGAAGCGTCCTTACTACCACGTCGTCATCGCCGACGTGCGCAGTCCCGCGCGACGGCCGCTTCATCGAGCAGGTCGGGCTCGTGGAACCCGATGCTGCCGAAGGACGGCGACGCGTCACGCTCAACGAAGAGCGCATCAAGCACTGGATGAGCCATGGCGCGCTGCCGACCGACCGCGTCGCCCGCTTCCTCGATGAAGCCGGCCTCGCCGAAGCGCGAGGCCAGCGCAACAACCCGAACAAGGCCCAGCCCGGCAAGAAGGCGCAGGAACGCACCGCCTTGATCGAGAAGGCCAAGGCCGATGCCGCCGCCGCGGCCGCCGAGCCTGTCGCCGCCGAGGAAGCCCCGACCGAAGAAGCCGCCGCGAGCTGATCGCGCGCCTTCTCCGATCGGTCCTGGTCAAGCGGCGGGTTGGAAACAGCCCGCCGTTTTTCCTTGGCCCCAAACTCGCCGCGGCGATGCATCCATTTGGACATCCGGGCGTTTCTGACCGTTAAGCAGAAAAAGGAGTAATTGCGATGGCCGATACAAGCCGCATTAAGGAACATATGGAAGTGATCGGCGCCGACGGCGTGCATGTCGGCACGGTCGACCACATGGAAAATGGCCGCATCAAATTGACGAAGAAGGATAGCGGCGAAGGCTCCCACAAGGGACACCATCATTACATAGCGGCCTCGCTTATCGCCGAAGTGGAAGGCGACAAGGTTCGCCTGTCGGCCAATTCCGACGTCGCGGTGACGTTCGAAGAAGAAAAGCGGCCTTCCTGACCCCTGAACCTTCCTGAACCATGGAACGGCCAGATTGTACGCGGGCCGCCAACAGAACTGTTGGCGGCCCTTCGTTTCTGAAGTCTGTCAGGCGACCTTCTTCTTCGGCTGGATCAGGCCACGCTCCAGCAGGAGTTCGGCGATCTGCACCGTGTTCAGCGCCGCGCCCTTCCTGAGATTGTCCGACACGATCCAGAGATTGAGCCCATTGTCGAGCGTCGGATCCTCGCGGATGCGAGAAATGAACGTCGCATCCTCGCCCGCCGATTCGAGGGGCGTGATGTAGCCGCCATCCTCATGCTTGTCGATGACCTGGCAGCCGGGTGCGTCGCGCAGGATATCACGTGCCTCATCGGCGGTAATCGACTTCTCGAACTCGATATTCACCGCCTCGGAATGGCCGATGAAGACCGGCACGCGAACGCAAGTGGCGGTCAGCTTGATCTTCGGATCGAGCATCTTCTTGGTCTCGGCGACCATCTTCCATTCTTCCTTGGTCGAGCCGTCCTCCATGAAGACGTCGATATGCGGAATGACGTTGAAGGCGATGCGCTTGGTGAACTTCTTGGATTCGACCGAGTCGGCGACGAAAACGGCGCGCGTCTGCGTGAAGAGTTCGTCCATGCCCTCCTTGCCGGCGCCGGAAACCGATTGATAGGTCGCCACGACCACACGCTTGATCGTCGCCGCGTCATGCAGCGGCTTCAGCGCCACGACGAGCTGCGCCGTCGAGCAATTCGGGTTGGCGATGATGTTCTTCTTCGTGAAACCGGCGATAGCGTCCGGGTTCACTTCCGGCACGATCAGAGGCACGTCTGGGTCGGTGCGCCAGGCCGACGAATTGTCGATGACGATGCAGCCCTGCCGGCCGATCTTCGGCGACCATTCCTTCGACACCGCCCCACCGGCCGACATCAGGCAGATATCGGTGTCGGAAAAATCGTAATTGTCGAGCACTTTGGTCTTCAGCGTCCGGTCGCCATAGGAGACCTCCGAATTGAGCGAGCGGCGCGAAGCGAGCGCCACCACCTCGTCGGCGGGGAACCCGCGTTCCTCCAGAATGTTGAGCATTTCGCGGCCCACATTGCCGGTGGCGCCGACGACCGCAATCTTGAAACCCATGATTGTGTTCTCCTGTACTCTCCGCTCGTTTCATGAAATCCGCCGGCTGCCGCGAACATCTCGACCCTTGGGCCAGGCCCGGGAGAGAGGCGAGCAGGCCAGGGAGATCAGACCGTTTTGGCGGTCGTTTTCAGTGTCGGTTTGGCCGTGGATCGGGTGAAGCACACGCGCGGAAATTCCTTCCCGGCAGCACCGGAAATTCCGTCCACGAAAGAGATTGCCGTAAGGGCGCGCATGGAAAGCTCCATTTCCGCGCTGCTTTTACGCGCATCGCCAAAAGAGTCAATTCGCATGGCGGCGGCCTTGCCGCCGGGAACGTTTGGCCGCGCGCCGATGTTTCCACCGTGAAAGGAGGCCGCCGAATGTCGGAAAACCGCGTATTTTCCAGCCGTGAGGCGAGGCAGGGAACCATCGTGATGAAGACGCCGTTGCGACGCTTCATCTTCATTGGAGGCTTGCTGCTCGTGGTGATTCTCGGAATCATCCTCGCTTGCACGGCGTAGATCACCGATCGCAGGCCAAATCGGACGGCTCGCGCGTCAGACTGTTGAATTTGTGCATCACCCCGGTCGCAAAGATGGCCTTTACGCATGCGCGCACGGGTTCAGCCGAAATCGTGAATCCCCTCCCGCTTGACATGAAGCGGGCCTGGCACACACTGCGGCAGGGTAGGTGATTTGGCCGGGAAACCGGCGCTGCGCGAGAAGCCCGCGAGAGGCGAACGCGCAAAATGAGATCCGGGGGAAATGCGCATGCGCGGAGATATTCTTCATTTCGACAGCAGTCGCGGGCTTGGCATGATCGGCGGCGATGACGGCAGCCGCTATCCGTTCAGCAGAAGCGATGTGCGGCAGTCGGCCAATCTGGCCAGGGCGGCGCGGGTCGAGTTCGTCACCGAGCGCGGACAAGCGCGCGAGATTGCCCGCGTACGCGGCCACACCCATGCCGTAAGCGTCGCCGAATTCACCCGATCCCGAAAGCCGGGCCTGTGGCGCTATTTTCGCGACGGCATAACGCGCGATTACGCCAATTTCAGTGGCCGGGCGCACCGCAAGGAATATTGGAGCTTTTCGCTGTTCTGGCTGGTGGCGCTCGCTATCGTCGCCTGCGTCGGCTTTGTCCTCGATGGCGGCCTGGTCAACGCCGCGGCGGCGATCGAGGCCCCGGTGATCACGCTCACCCTGTCGGCGGCCTTCATCGTGGCGACATTCCTGCCGGCGCTTGGCCTTGCCATACGCCGGCAGCACGATATCGGCCTGTCGGGCTGGTATTCCCTGCTGGGGCCGGTCCTTTTCGCCTTCTCGTTCGTCCCGAGCCAGAAGCACGACAACAAATGGGGCCCGGCGCCGGAAATCACATCGTAGGCAGCGGCCGGCGCCTCGGCGGGCGAGCCTATTCGGAAAGAGCCAGGAACTTGGCCGTGATGGCGTCGCCCATTTCGCTCGTGCCGACCTTTTTCATACCCGTGGAATAAATGTCGGCGGTGCGCAAACCGTCGTCGAGCACGGCGGCGATCGCTGCCTCAAGCCGGTCGGCTTCCGCCACCATGCCGAACGAATAGCGTAGGCACATGGCGAAGGACGCGATCATGGCGATCGGATTGGCCGCGCCCGTGCCGGCGATGTCCGGAGCAGAGCCGTGCACCGGCTCGTAGAGCGCCTTTCGGCTCCCGGTCTTTGGGTCGGGTGCACCTAGCGAGGCGGAAGGAAGCATGCCGATCGAACCGGTCAGCATGGCGGCGATATCCGACAGCATGTCGCCGAAGAGATTGTCGGTGACGATGACGTCGAACTGCTTGGGCTGCCGCACGAGTTGCATGCCGCCGGCGTCGGCGAGCATATGGTCGAGCTTGACGTCGGAATATCTGGCTTTGTGATACTGGGTCACGACCTCGTTCCACAAGACGCCCGATTTCATGACGTTGCGCTTTTCCATCGAGGTGACGTGGTTCTTGCGCGTCCGCGCCAGCTCGAAGGCGACGCCGGAAATGCGCTCGATCTCGAACGTATCATAGACCTGCGTATCGATGGCGCGCTTCTGGCCGTTGCCAAGATCGGTGATTGTCTTGGGTTCGCCGAAATAGACGCCGCCGGTGAGTTCGCGGATGATAAGGATATCGAGCCCCTCGACGATCTCCTTCTTCAGCGACGAGGATTCCGCCAGAGCCGGATAGCAGATCGCCGGCCTGAGATTGGCGAAAAGCTCCATATCCTTGCGCAGCCGCAACAATCCGGCCTCCGGGCGAACCTCATAAGCCACGCCGTCCCATTTGGGTCCGCCGACCGCGCCGAAAAGCACCGCATCGGCCGCCATCGCCTTTTCCATGTCGGCATCCGAAATCGCCGCGCCGTGCGCGTCATAGGCGCATCCGCCAACCAGCCCCTCGTCGGTTTCAAAGGCAAATCCGAGCCGGTCGTTCATCACCGAGATCAGTTTCTTGACCTCGGTCATGGCCTCGGGGCCAATGCCGTCGCCGGGCAAGAGAAAAAGGGTGCGCGATGTCATGGGGCGTTCCTGCGGTGATGGATGGTTGCTGATCTAGCTAAACGGTGGCGGCGACGCACGCAAGCGCCGGCATTGCGCTTGGCTTGAGCCAGATCCGCCGAATGTGAATATTCAATTCAATCCATACACATCAGGACACCGCCATGTGCACCAATATCGATATCGACGACGTGCTTCTCGAGCAGGCGATGAAAGCGACCGGCCAGAGGACGAAAAATGCCACGGTGGAAGAGGCTCTGCGTCTCGTGTTGAAACGCGCGAGGCAGCGCCGTGCGCTCAACGAATTACGCGGCATGGGTTGGGAGGGCGACCTCGACGAGACGCGACGGGGTTGGGGAGAAGGCGATACCCGATGATCGTGGTCGACAGTTCAGTATGGATCGACTGGCTGAATGAAGTGTTGGTCCCCGCAACGCGGCAACTGGACGAGGATATCGACCCGCTGGATATAATTGTCGGCGATATTGTACTTTTGGAAATTCTTCAGGGCGCCAGGGACGACAACCACGCTGGAAACATCCGAAGGCAATTGGGCCGCTTCGGTTTCGCTTCGATGCTCAATGCCGATCTCGCGGCAAAGGCGGCGGCCAACTATCGCAAATTGCGCGCAATCGGATATACGTTCCGCAAGACGCCCGATCTCATCATCGCCACCTTCTGTATCGAGCACAACCATGCTCTGTTACAGACAGACCGCGATTTCCTTCCCCATGGCGGAACATCTCAGGCTTGCACTGGCATAGTCGCCCGCCCGACACGTCCATGTTCAGCGCTCACGCCCAGGGGCGGCTTTCGGCGTAGTTCTTCTCGAAGCTGTCGATCGCCGACCCCTTCTGCATGGTCAGCCCGATATCGTCGAGGCCGTTCAGCATGCAGTGCCGGCGGAATTCGTCGAGGTCGAACGTGACCACTCCGCCATCCGGCCCGCGGATTTCCATCGCCTCCAGATCGACCGTCACCGTGGCGTTGGCGCCGCGCGAGGCGTCATCCATCAACTTTTCGAGGTCTTCCGGGCTGACCACGACCGGCAGGATGCCGTTCTTGAAGCAATTGTTGTAGAAAATGTCGGCGAAGCTGGTCGATATGACGCAGCGAATGCCGAAATCGAGCAGCGCCCAAGGAGCGTGCTCACGGCTCGAACCGCAACCGAAATTGTCGCCGGCGACCAGTATCTGAGCCTTGCGGTAGGCCGGCTTGTTGAGCACGAAGTCGGGGTTCTCCGAACCGTCCTCGTTGTAGCGCATTTCCGCGAAAAGCCCCTTGCCGAGCCCGGTCCGCTTGATCGTCTTGAGGTAATCCTTGGGGATGATCATGTCTGTGTCGACATTGACGATCGGCAAAGGCGCCGCGACGCCGGTGAGCTTGGTGAACTTGTCCATGGCCAGAAATCCCGAAGTGAATGCGGGTCGTGGATTACAGGAAAGAGCGGGCAAGGGGAAGGGCGCCCTGGCCCTTCTGCCCGATGCCCGGTCAGGCGCTCTGCATCGGCCGCGCCGGCGTCAGGAAGATCAGCCCCGCCCCGGCCGCCAACAGCGCCGCGAGCGCCAGCCACACCGCGTCGTCGCCGAAACCGGGCTTCAGCACCATGTCGGCGACGACCACGAACATGATCAGATGGTCGAACTTGACGATCCGCAGGATCGCGCCGTGGCGGGTCGCGACTTCCGCAGTCGGCCCTTCGGTCGCAGCCAGCGCCATCAGGCGCTCGGTGCGCGGCTTCAGGAATGCAACGCCGCCGACCAGCACCGTGGCGAGGCCGGCAAGGCCGATCCATACCCAGAGCTGGGCGAAATCCCACGCCATCCAAACCATCGCCAGCCCGCACAGCAGCGCGACCAGTGAACTCGGCACGACCAGCGTTCGGGTGATGAACATAATGTCGGGCAGCAGCGCGATGCCCGCCGCCGTGTCGCCGTTCCGCTCGCAGCGCACCGACAGCACAAGGCATGCGAAGTCGCCGCCGAGCCAGATGATGACTGCCAGGATGTGCAGGGTCTTGATGAGCAGATAGGTGTCCATGATGGGTCTCCTGGACGTCGCGGCTCCCTCGGTACGGCCCTAGAGCCAGCGGCGCACGCGGCCGCAATAGTCGCGGTAGGCGTCGCCGAAGGTCGCCAGCATATGCGCTTCCTCGACCGGAATGACGACCCGCGACAGGACGGCGACCGGGCCGAGCAGCGTCAGCAGAGGCCAGGCGGAGCCGAGCATCAGCGTGCCGCCCAGATAGGCGATCACCAGCGTCAGGTACATCGGGTTGCGCGAGAGCCGGTAGGGGCCGCGCACCACGAGGTGCGACGGGTCGCCGAACGGATTGAGCGTCGTGCGGCGCGCCAGGAAGCTGATGGCGAGCCCTGCCCCGCAGCACACGCCGATCGCCAGCAGCGCCGCGCCGACGTCGAAGGCGGCCGCGGCGAACGGCAGTCCCGCCATGGGCAGCAAATGCTGCAGCGCCGCGCCGAGCGCGAAGGCGATGCCGAACATCATCGGCGGCGGCAGCTTGAACAGCGGAAAGGTCTGCGGCGCGGTGGCGGAGCTTGCTTGGGGGGACATGTCGGCGGTCCTCTCGTCGAGGCCGGGTCGTGCACTGGCGAGACCGTCGCACCCGGCGAAAACGGCGGTTCACAGTCGGCGGCTTATCCGATACACTTCGACATAATTCAATACATCGATACTGTATGCAATATATGAACCCTGTCAACAAGAAACGCCGCTATGCCTCCCCGCGCCGCCAGCAGCAGGCCGAGGCGACGCGCGCGGCCATCCTCGATGCGGCCCGGGAACTGTTCACCGAGAAGGGCTGGTCGGCGACCACCATCACCGCGATTGCGCGCTCGGCGGCCGTCGCGCCGGAGACGATCTATGCCCATTTCGGCAACAAGCGGGCCATAGTCCAGGCCATGGTGGTGGCGGCGATGCGCGGCGGCGAGCCCGGCGTGCCGATGATGGAGCAGGCCGAGCGCCGCCGGGTTCACGGGCAGACCGACCCGGATGCGATGATCGAGGCCTTCGCCGCCGATCTTGCCGGGTTGGTGAGCCGGGTCGCGCCGGTGCTCGGCGCCATTCGCGGCGCGGCCGAGACGGACGACGAGATGCGCGAGCTCTACCTCGATCTGCATGCCGCCCGGCGCCGCAACCTCGGCACCTTCGTCGAGCGGCTCAAGGCGATCGGTGGGTTGCGCGACGGCCTCGACGTGGAAACGGCCACCACCCATGTGTGGTCGCTCGGCAGCCCCGAACTGTTCCTGCTGTGGACCGGCGTCGCCGGCGCCGAGCGCGAAGCGTTCCGCGACTGGTTCGCCGCCGCTCTGAAGCGGCTGCTGCGCTAGGGGCTCGGTTGGCTCAGGGCAAAGGTGCTTGCGGGAACGGCTCTTAGATCGATCCGGGCATCGGACCTAACCCCCCGGGCGAATTCACATCGGGCGAATTCACATCTTGTAGCCGGGCTTCTTGTAGAGCTTGTCCGGCTGGCTGACGATGTCCGGCACATAGACGTCGTCGCGCCAGCGGGACGAGTCGACTTCCTCGAACGCCACCGAGACGGAATCGTCGCCATAACCGAGAATGCCGGTCACATCCCTGGTGATGGCTTTCGCGAGTTCGCTCTTTTGCTTCTCGGATTTGCCGGGACTGGTGCGAGCCCTTCTCCGGATATCATTTGTACTATCCCAGCAGGCGGCAGCAGAGCCCGGCATTCTTGCTTCTGGTCGAATCGCTGAGATATCGAGGATGAACGTCGGCAAGGCAGCAGAGTAGTCCCACCCCTTTCTATCCTCACCCCCGTCTCATGGATTGCACTTCGTCCAATCCTTCCGCCGACAAGGGGGAGGGTTGGGTGCCAAGCCGCGAATCCGTGAACAGATTCGAGTGGACCTTTTCTCGAAACCCCGCATTTGCGCCGTTCCAGCAGAAATCGCCGGCCGATTTCTCCACACCCTCCAAACCGCCCCGATAATTCTCCCGCGTGAAAGGAGCGGAGAGTGTTTGGCTGGGACTGGGACATGAACGGAGACCGCGATGCGTTCTGGCGCATCGTGGCGCTGCTGTTCGCGCTCGCCGGCCTGGCCGACACGGCCGCCGGTCTGCCCTTCCATCGCCGCCGGGAGATGCTCGGCATCCTGTGCCGGGGCGAGGCCGCCGTGCGGCCGCACTTCGCCGGCATGGCGCTCGGCCCATTGTCGGAGGAAGATGCGTTCTACGACGACGAGCCGGAACCATGCCGGGACGCTGCGATCCTCGCGGGGCGTTTCCGGGCGCTGGGCTTCATGCTCGCCGGCCTGCTGACGCTGACCGACCTGTTCGCTCGGCCGCGCGGGGCAATTCCGCAGCGCGGCGGGAACGTGTCTTTTCGGCTGGCCTGCCGCCAACTAACATCGCCCGCCCCAGACACGTCCTAACTGGTCTTCCCGTTACCCGAAGTCCGTCGAAGGAGACAAAGGCCAGGGCCGCAAGGCAGCGTGGCGACGATGACGCACGCGCCTCACCCGGCCGCTTCACGGCCGGATGAGGGGGAAGTGGCGATCAGAAATCGCGACTCGTAACGAAAAGGGCCGTCAGATCACGTTGAGTTCGCGGAACGCGCGGCCCGCCGCGACGCGCTCGTAGCCGAATGCCGAACAGTCGATCGACCGCCATGAGCCATGCACCACCAGCTCGGCCAGCGCCTTGCCGACGGCCGGCGCCTGCTGCAGGCCGTGGCCCGAGAAGCCGTTGGCGAACAGGAAGTTGGCGACCTCCGGATGCGGCCCGATCACGGCGTTCTGGTCGAGCGTGTTGTAGTCGTAGTGCCCGGCCCAGGCGCGCGTCGGCTTGATCGCCTCGAAGGCGGGAATGCGGTTCGCCAGCACCGGCCAGATCGTCTCCTCGAACAGCGGCCAGTCGGGCTCGAAATCGGCCGGGTCGGCGACTCGATCCGTGTCGTGCGGCTCGGCCCCTCCGCAGATATAGACCGAGCCTTCCGGCCGCACGTAGATGCCCGACGGGTCGACGAGCAGCGGCATGTCGTCGAAGCGGTCGCGCGCCTCGAACACGAAGACCGAGCGCTTGCGCGGCTCGACCGGCAGGGCCAGTCCAGCCATCGCCGCGACCCGGCCGGCGTTCGGTCCGGCGGCGTTGACGATGGTGCCGGCCTCGAGCCGCTCGCCATTGGCCAGCGTCACCGCGCTCACGCGGTGTCCGCCGCGCTCGACGGCGCTTACCTCGCCGGCGATCATGTCGATGTTTCGGCTTCTCAGCGCCTTGCGGAACAGCGCCAGCATGGCATGGGCGTCGAACCAGCCCTCGCCGGAGACGCCGTAGGCTCCGGCCGCGATGCCCTCGCCCGACAGCCATGGGAAGCGCCGCTTTAGCGCGTCCGCGTCCTCCAGCGCGATGTCCGCGCCCTCCGCCGTCTGGACGGCGTGGTTGGCCTTCAGAACCGGCAGCCCCTCGTCGGACGCCAGGATCAGGTAGCCCTTCTCGCGGAAGCCGATATCGGCGTCCTCGCCGAAGGTCGCCTTGAGGTTGCGGAACAGGCCGAGCGTGAACTGCGACAGGCGGATGTTCTCGGGGATAGAGAACTGCTGGCGGATGGAGGCGCAGGAAAGCGTGGTCGAGGCGCGGGCGAATTGCGGATCCCGCTCGATCAGCGCGATCGAGCCGGAAAAGCCTTCCTCGCGCAGGAAATAGGCGATCGAAGAGCCGACGATCGCCCCACCGATGATGACAATGTCCGCCTGCGCCATGTCTTATCCGATTACTTCCGGGGCGACACAACCAGCTTCGCCGCCACATCGCAATAGCGATGGAACGGCGGGGCTTGCGCCGCATTGCGCCAGCGTCCATGAAGCGCATATGCCATCGAGCCTCCGCCTCCGCCGATCGGTGCTGTATGTGCCCGCTGCCAATGACAAGGCGCTCGCCAAGCTGCCTTCGCTGGACTGCGACGCCGCGATCATCGATCTGGAGGATTCGGTCGCGCCCGAGCAGAAGGAGGCGGCGCGGGAGAGACTGCGTGGCTTCATGCGCAAAGCCGATTTCGGCCGGCGGGAGATCGTCATCCGCATCAACGCGCTGTCGAGCCAATGGGGCGCGGAGGATCTGCTCGCCGCCCGCGCCTGCAAGCCGGACGCGATTCTCTTGCCGAAGGTGGATACGCCCCGCGATATCCTGGAAGCCAACGACGCCCTCGACGAGATGGATGCGCCCGACACGCTGCACCTGTGGGCCATGGTGGAAACGCCGAAGGCCATGCTCAATCTCGGCGCTATCGCCGAACTCGGCCGCGACCCCGGCGCGCGGCTGCAATGCCTGGTGGCCGGGACCAACGACCTCGTCAAGGAGACCGGAATCCTGCCGACAGCCGACCGGCGCTACCTGACGCCATGGCTGATGCAGATGGTGCTGGCCGCCCGCGCCGGCGGTCTTCATTTGCTCGACGGCGTCGGCAACGACTTTCGCGATCTGGAGGCCTTCGCGCATGAATGCGCCGAGGCGCGCGCCATGGGCTTCGACGGCAAGACCCTGATCCATCCGGCGCAGATCGGCCCGGCCAACGCCGCCTTTTCGCCCTCCGAAGCGGAAATTGCCGAGGCGCGGGAGATATCGAAAGCTTTTGCCAGCCCGGGTAATGCAGCGAAAGGCGCGATATCGCTGGACGGCCGCCTGGTCGAGCGGCTTCATCTCGACCAGGCCGAACGCGTGCTGGCCAAGGCCGCCGCCATCAAGGACGGTGCAACCAAGAAGGAGATACGGGGATGAAACTTTATCGCTTTATCAGCGGCCCGGATGATTCGAGCTTCTGCCACAAGGTGACCGCCGCTTTGAACAAGGGCTGGCACATCTATGGCTCGCCGACCTACGCCTACGACGCCGCAACGAAAGCCATGCGATGCGGGCAGGCAATCGTGAAAGATGTCGAGGGCGAAGACTACGATCCCGCGATCCGTCTCGCCGACTATTGAGAAGGCACGCTGTCAGGGCGCGATGCGCTCGACGCCTTCCTCGATCTTTTCCATATCGTCATCGGACAGGCCGAAATGATGGCCGATTTCATGGATGAGGATATGCGCGACGATGTCGCCCAGCGTTTCCTCGTTCTCCGTCCAGTAGTCGAGGATGGCGCGGCGATAGAGCGTGATGCGGTTCGGCCCTTCGCCGGTCTGCGGGTTCCAGCGTTCGGCGATGCCACGGCCCTCGAACAGGCCAAGCAGGTCGAAGGGCGTTTCCAGCGCCAGATCGTCCATGATTTCCTCGGTCGGAAACTCCGCGACCTGGATGACGATCTCGCCGGTCAACGAGCGGAATTCATCCGGCAAATGCGCGTAGGTCTCGAGCGCCAGAAATTCTATTTCGTCCATCGAGGGAGAAAGCTGGTCTTGCCAGGCGCGGGTTTGGTACATGCGGGCCATCCGCGCCATATAGCGGTTTGCCACGCCGCTTTCGAGAGGCAATCGGAGCGCGGCCGATATCGCCCGATCTCTCGGGCGAATGCCGCGAGGCGCCAATGCTCTTCGCCAATAAAGCCCGCGCGTTAACGTAACATCAACTTAAGGGCTTGTTTACCTTGATTGAAAGAGGCAGGAATAGCCAGCAAAGCGTAACATCTACTCATATAAATTGATGCGCTGTTCCACGCCTTCCATGGCAGACAATGCCAAAACCCAATGGATTCGGGGATAAAGATAAAATGTCCAAGCGCTATTTCGGCACGGATGGCATTCGGGGACGGGCCAATTCATTTCCCATGACGCCCGCGATCGCAATGCGCGTCGGCATGGCCGCGGGCATGTCCTTTCAGCGCGGCGCGCATCGTCACCGCGTGGTTATCGGCAAGGATACGCGCCTCTCCGGCTATATGATCGAAAATGCGCTGGTTGCCGGATTTTGCGCCGCCGGAATGGATGTCTTCCTGCTTGGCCCCATACCGACCCCGGCTGTCGCCATGCTGTCGCGCTCGCTGCGCGCCGATATCGGTGTCATGATTTCCGCCTCGCATAACCCCTATCATGACAATGGCATCAAGCTGTTCGGTCCCGACGGCTACAAACTGTCCGACGAGATCGAAGCCCGCATCGAGGCTCTCTTGGAAAACGAGGCCGAAATAACGCTGGCCGACGCGGACGGGCTGGGCCGGGCCAAGCGTGTCGACGGCGTGCATGACCGTTACATCGAATTCGCCAAGCGCACCCTGCCGCGCTCCATGTCCCTTTCAGGCATGCGCATTGTCGTCGATTGCGCCAATGGCGCGGCCTACAAGGTTGCTCCGGCGGCGCTCTGGGAACTCGGCGCGGAGGTCATCACCATCAATGACGAGCCGGATGGTTTCAACATCAACAAGGATTGTGGCTCGACCAACCCGCTCGGCCTTTGCAAGAAGGTTCACGAGGTGCGCGCCGATATCGGCATCGCCCTCGATGGCGACGCCGACCGAATGGTGATCGTCGACGAAAACGGCGCCATCATCGACGGCGACCAGATCATGGCGCTGATCGCGGAATCCTGGCACGAGAACGGACGGCTGGCCGGCGGCGGCATCGTCGCCACGGTCATGTCCAATCTCGGTCTGGAACGCTTTCTCGACGATGCCGGCCTGACCCTTTTGCGCACGCAGGTTGGAGACCGCTACGTCGTCGAACACATGCGCCAGCACGGCTTTAATGTCGGCGGCGAACAATCGGGGCATATCATTCTGTCCGACTTCTCGACCACCGGGGACGGACTAGTGTCGGCGCTTCAGGTTCTGGCCTGCATCAAGCGCACCGGTCGCCCGACAAGCGAAGTCTGCCGTAAATTCGAACCCGTGCCGCAATTGCTCAAGAACGTTCGCTTTACCGGCGAAAAGCCTCTCGAATCCGCGCCGGTCAAGGCGGTGATCGAGGACGCGCGGAGCCGGCTTGGTCAATCGGGGCGGCTGGTCATCCGCCCGTCCGGCACCGAACCGTTGATCCGCGTCATGGCAGAAGCCGACGATCGATCGCTGGTTGAGAAAGTCGTCGACGATATTGTCGGGGTCATTGCCGAGACCCGCAACGCCGCCTGATCGGCTCCGAAAACCGTCATTTGTAGTTAAATAAGACGGTTAAGCGCACTTTAACCAAATACGTTGCATTATCCCCATCGAGTTCAACCGAAGGTTTGCCGAACGGGCGGTCCGTCGGCGCGTAGGGGATAACCATGTTCGAGAAAACGAAATCCATACTGCTTGGCGTCGCATTGATGATGGGTGTCTCGGCGCCCGCCTTCGCGGCCGATCTTTACCAGCCGCAGGTCGTCGAAGCGCCCGCGCCTGTTCAGTATCAGCCGGCCGAGACCGGCAACTGGTATATCCGCGGCGATCTCGATTATCACTGGTCGAGCCTGCGCGGCAGTCAGTATATTACCTATGGCTGCGGCGGCGGCGGTGGTTGCACGGGACCTGGAACCGACGATTTCGACACGAGCCATCTCGGCGGCGCTTGGTCGCTCGGCGGCGGCGTCGGCTACAAGATCAATCACTATCTGCGCACCGACCTGACCGTCGATTACTGGGGCAAGTCCAAGTTCCATGGCCTCACCACCGGCACCACCTGTGTTGGCGGCGGCCCCTGTTCCGCGGAAAACCACAGCGGCTACACGGCCTGGGTGCTGCTGGCAAACGCCTATGCCGATCTCGGCACCTATCATGGCATCACGCCCTATATCGGCGCCGGCATCGGCGGTGCGCATGTCCAGTGGGACAATGTCGTGGACACGAATGGCGTTGCAAACCCGGGCACGGGAAGCTGGCGCTTCGCCTACGCCGTCATGGCGGGCGCGTCCTACTGCCTGACGCATAATATCGACCTCGATGTCGGCTATCGCTTCACCCGTGTCGAGGGCGGCAAGATGTTCGAGTTCGCCAACAATGTCGGCCCAGGCTTCGACAAGGGCATGAACGTCCACGAAGTCCGCGCTGGTCTCCGCTACAATTTCGGCGGAAACAGTGGCGGCGGCGATGGCTGTGGCGAACAGACGGTGGCCTACGAGCCGCCTGCCCCGGCTCCGGTCTATAAATAATCGCAGCGATCCTCTATGTCCTGACCGCCCGGCCTTGGCCGGGCGGTTTCGTTTTGGCTGGAACGCTTCTGTCTGATGACTGAAGCCCCTCCGGAAACCCTCGAGAAGTCTGCGCTAAAGCCCAGAAAGTAATGCCTTCACGAGGCGTTATCCTTAACCGCCACTTAACCACTATAGTTAACAATGGTCCTTGAAGCGGCAATCGGACAGGCGTCCGGTTCTCGCCACGCTCTGGGGAGTTTGGGCCATGAGGCGCTTTTCGAAAATTCTACTGTCGGTGGCGGCGTTGTCCCTGACATCATCATTAGCGCCGGCTTTCGCGGCGGACTACGAACCACCGGTCGTGGTCAGCCAACCCGATCAGTTCGTGCCGGTCGAAGTCGGGACCGGCTGGTATCTGCGCGGCGATGTCGGCTACAGCTTCGATCACTCCTTCAGCAATGTCGACTTCGGCAGTCCAACGATCAGTTACCGGGATCGGGAGAACCAGTTCTCCGGAAGCCTCGGCTTCGGCTACCATTTCACGGACTGGCTGCGCGCCGATCTCAACCTGGGCTATTTGCCCGGAAACAAGGTTTCCAGCAGTGACACTGTTATACCCGCTTCAGGCGAAGTGAAGAACAGCGCCTGGTACGGCATGGCCAACGTCTTCGCCGATCTCGGCACCTATGTGGGCGTCACGCCCTATGTCGGCGCAGGCGCCGGCATTCTTCGCAGCAACCCGAAAGCCACGATCATCGATGGCGGCGGAGAAACCCATTACAGTTCACCGGACTATTCCTTCGCCTACACGCTGAATGCAGGCCTGAGCTATGCGGTAACGAAGGATCTGTCGGTCGATCTCGGCTATCAATATCTGTCCGCGCCCGATGCCAGGACAGTGTCGCTCGACGCTGCAAATGCCTATTCGACGCACAAGGGCATCGACTACCAGCAGGTCCGCGTCGGCCTTCGCTACGATCTCTGGTAGAAGTCCGGCAGATAGAGATTTTCAGGCGGCGGGCGAAAGTCCGCCGTTTTTCGTTGCCGGAGCTCCTGTCTCGGCAGGCACGCCAACTTTCCTCTTGACGCCGCGCCGCATCATCCTTATCGCCGTCCGCGGGCCACCCCTCCCCAACGAGGGGCTCGCTATCTGGAAGGATAGAACCATGACGACGCATTCGAAGCCCGGACTCCGTCCGGCAAATCCTCATTTTTCTTCAGGTCCCTGCGCAAAACGCCCCGGCTGGTCGGTCGAGGCGCTGAAAGACGCCGCGCTTGGCCGCTCCCACCGCGCCAAGATCGGCAAGTCCAAGCTGGAGCAGGCGATCGACCTGACCCGCGAAATCCTCAACGTGCCCGCCGATTACCGGATCGGCATCGTACCGGCATCCGACACCGGCGCTGTCGAAATGGCCATGTGGTCGCTGCTCGGCGAGCGCGGCGTCGACATGGTCGCCTGGGAGAGTTTCGGGGCCGGATGGGTCACCGATACGGTGAAGCAGCTCAAGCTGGCCGACGCGCGCACCATCGAAGCGCCCTACGGCGAACTGCCGGACCTCTCCAGCATCGATTTCGACCGCGACGTTGTCTTCACCTGGAACGGAACAACCTCGGGCGTTCGGGTTCCCAATGCCGATTTCATCCCCGCCGACCGCAAGGGCCTGACCATCTGCGACGCCACGTCCGCCGCCTTTGCCCAGCGCCTCGACTTCGCAAAGCTCGATGTCGTCACCTTCTCTTGGCAGAAGGTTCTGGGCGGCGAGGCCGCGCACGGCATGATCATCCTGTCGCCGCGCGCCGTCGAGCGGCTGGAAACCTACAAACCCGCCTGGCCGCTGCCGAAGATTTTCCGCATGACCAAGGGCGGCAAGCTTATCGAGGGCATCTTCAAGGGCGAGACGATCAACACGCCTTCCATGCTGTGCGTGGAAGACTATCTCGACACGCTCGGCTGGGCCAAATCGATCGGCGGCCTCGACGCCCTGATCGCGCGCGCCGACGCCAATGCCGCGATCATCGGCCGGTTTGTCGATAAATCCGGCTGGCTCGGCCATCTCGCTGTCCGGCCTGAAACACGCTCCAACACGTCGGTCTGCCTGACAGTCGTGGACGAGGAAGTGGCGGCGCTCGACAAGGACGCCCAGGCCGCTTTTGCCAAGGGCATGGTCTCTGCCCTGGAGAAGGAAGGCGTCGCCTTCGATATCGGCGCTTATCGTGACGCACCGCCCGGATTGCGCATCTGGTGTGGCGCGACGGTCGAGACCGCCGACCTCGGAGCGCTCATGCCTTGGCTCGACTGGGCCTTCGCCGCACAGAAGGCGACGCTAAAGGCCGCGGCGTAGAACTTCGACTTCAATCGAGGGGCATCTAGCCCTCATCCGACCTCGCTCCGCTCAGCCATCTTCTCCCACAGGGGGAGAAGGAAAGGCGCCATCCCTTCTCCCCCTGTGGGAGAAGGTGTCGCCGAAGGCGACGGAGGAGGGGTCAGCAACCTGACAGGAACCACAAAAATGCCCCGTGTACTCGTTTCCGACCAGCTTTCCCCCACCGCCGTCCAGATCTTCAAGGATCGCGGCGTCGAGGTCGATTATCTGCCCGACCTCGGCAAGGACAAGGAGAAGCTTGCCTCCGTCATCGACAAATATGACGGCCTCGCCATCCGCTCGGCGACCAAGGTCACCGAAAAGCTCATCGCCGCCGCGACCAATCTCAAGGTGATCGGCCGCGCCGGCATCGGCGTCGACAACGTCGATATACCGGCCGCGTCGCGCAAGGGCATCATCGTGATGAATACGCCCTTCGGCAATTCGATCACGACGGCCGAGCACGCCATCGCCCTGATGTTCGCCGTGGCGCGCCAATTGCCGGAAGCCGATGTTTCGACGCGCGCCGGCAAGTGGGAAAAGAACCGCTTCATGGGTGTCGAGATCACGGGAAAGACGCTCGGCGTCATCGGCTGCGGCAACATCGGCTCGATCGTCGCCATGCGCGGCGTCGGCCTGAAGATGCACGTCGTGGCCTATGACCCGTTCCTGTCGGACGAGCGCGCCTCGCAACTAGGCGTCGAGAAACTGGAACTCGATGAGCTTTTGGCCCGGGCCGATTTCATCACCTTGCACACGCCGCTTACCGACAAGACGCGCGGCATCATCAATGCCGACGCCATCAAGAAGATGAAGGACGGCGTGCGCATCATCAATTGCGCGCGTGGCGGCCTCATCGTCGAAGCCGATCTCGTTGAAGCGCTGAAATCGGGCAAGGTCGCCGGCGCCGGCATCGATGTCTTCGAGGTCGAGCCGGCGACGGAAAATCCGCTATTCCACCTGCCCAACGTCGTGTGCACGCCGCATCTTGGCGCCGCGACGTCGGAAGCCCAGGAAAACGTGGCGCTTCAGGTTGCCGAGCAGATGTCGGACTACCTCATCAGGGGTGCGGTCTCCAACGCCATCAACATGCCCTCTATCACGGCCGAGGAAGCGCCGCGGCTGAAACCGTTCATCAAGCTTGCTGAGGTATTGGGCGCCTTTGTCGGCCAGGTCACGGAAGAGCCCATCCAGGAGGTCGAGATCCTGTTCGACGGATCGACAGCCGGGATGAACACGCGCGCGCTCATCAGCGCCGCCCTCGCCGGACTGATCCGCCCGCAGGTCGCCGACGTCAACATGGTCTCGGCGCCGATCATGGCCAAGGAGCGCGGCGTCATCCTGGCGGAGGTCAAGCGCGACAAGTCGGGCGTGTTCGATGGCTACATCAAGCTGACCGTCAAGACGGCGAAGCAGACGCGTTCGATCGCCGGAACCTGCTTTTCCGACGGCAAGCCGCGCTTCATCCAGATCAAGGGCATCAATCTCGACGCCGAAGTGGGCGAGCACATGCTCTACACCACCAATTCGGACGCCCCCGGCATCATCGGCCTGCTCGGTTCGGTCTGCGGCAAGAACGGCGTCAACATCGCCAACTTCCAGCTTGGCCGCAATCGGCCCGGCGGCGACGCCATCGCGCTGCTCTACTTGGACGAACCCTTCCCCGAAGCAGTGCTCGCAGAAGTGCGCGGGCATCCGACGATCGATTCCGCAAAGCCGCTCAGCTTCGATATTTCGGTGATGTAACGGAGGTCGGCGCGGCGGCATTTCGGCTTTGTTTCAGTGCCGCCGCCATCTTCCTTCCCGAGTATTCGGCGAGCCAGATGCCGCCGAGAACCAGTATCAGTGCGACTGCGTGATAGGTCTCGAAATCTTCGCCGACGATCAGCACGGAAAGCAGCGTCCCGAAGATCGGCACCAGATTGATGAAGAGGCCCGCCCTGTTGGCCCCGATCAGTTCGTTGCCGCGAATGAACAGGATTTGCGCGGTCGTCGAAGGAAACAGGACGACGTAGAAGGCGATCGCCCAGCCATGGATATCGGGATAGATGACATTGCCCGACGCGATTTCCCATATGGCGAAGGGCAAGGCTGCGAGTAGCGCGAAGAAGGAAAGCGCCAGCATCAGGCTCTTCCAGTGAATATCCGGCTTGAATCGCAGGAAGACGGTATAGCCGCTGTAGAGCAGCACCGCGATCAGCATGAGGCCATCGCCGAGATTCACCTTCAGCGCCAGCAATTGACGCGGGTCGCCATGGCAGGCGGTAAGGGCGACGCCGGCGATCGTAACGATCACGCCGAGCATCTGCAGCCAACTCGCACGCAGACGGAACAGGAGGAAATTGATAAGGATGATCAGAACCGGCATGCCCGCCTGTTCGATCGAGACGTTTATCGCGGTGGTGTGGTTGAGCGCGGTGTAGAACAAGGCGTTGAAGATGGTGAACCCGCAGGCGCCAAGGACGGCCAGCAAAAACAGGTGGGAGCGCATTTTCGGCCAGTCGATCAGGACCTGCTTCCAGCCGATCGCACCCAGGATGATGACGGCGAGAAGCCAACGGATCGCCACCAGAATCATCGGCGAAACGTGGCCGACCGCCAACTTGCCGGCCACGGCGTTGCCGCCCCAGAAAAGCATCGTCAGTAACAGGAAGGCATAGGCGCGGTTTTGCATGCGTAATTCTTTCGGCGGCCCGGGTTCGGGCCCGTAACGGCGACCCCGCAATAGGCATAATGGCGGGGCGGGTAAATGTGCCAGTGGCGGAATATTCTTCGCCGATACCGATGCACAGAAGCCACGAGACCGCCGGAAATGGGCTCCCGCCCGGTTCACGCGGGCCATGAATCCATAAAGAAAAGTCGCGCGGACAAGCACTTGCCGTTATAGAGGCGTGTATTTTTTCAACCCGGCGCCAAAAATCGGGCGCATCGCAAGGATGTATCATGGCAAACGTGGTTGTCGTCGGCTCGCAATGGGGCGACGAGGGCAAAGGCAAGATCGTCGACTGGCTGTCGGAGCGCGCCGATGTGG
The DNA here is from genome assembly GCA_963752795.1 of uncultured Alphaproteobacteria bacterium. Classification (GTDB taxonomy): domain Bacteria; phylum Pseudomonadota; class Alphaproteobacteria; order Rhizobiales; family Rhizobiaceae; genus Mesorhizobium_L. The sequence continues at coordinate 174,572 of CAVVZH010000001.1, read as the reverse complement.
TCGTGCGCTTTCAGGGTGGTCACAATGCCGGCCATACGCTGGTCATCGACGGGATCAGCTACAAGCTTTCCCTGCTTCCCTCCGGAGTGGTTCGTCCCGGCAAGCTCTCGGTAATCGGAAATGGCGTCGTTTTTGACCCTCACGCCTTTGTCGCCGAGTTGGCACGATTGGAGGAGCAGGGCGTCACCGTTACGCCGGACCGCCTGAAAATCGCCGAAAATGCGGCGCTTATCCTGTCTTTGCACCGGGAACTGGATGGGTTTCGCGAAGACGCGGCCTCGGATTCCGGAACGAAGATCGGCACGACCCGCAGGGGCATCGGCCCGGCCTATGAGGACAAGGTCGGCCGCCGCGCTATCCGGGTAATGGATTTGGCGAATTTGGATACGCTTCCGGCAAAGATCGACCGCCTGCTGACGCACCACAATGCGTTGCGCCGCGGCCTTGGCCATCCCGAGGTGGGCCAGGACGCGATCTTGCAGGAGCTGGCCTCCGTCGCCGGCCGCATCTTGCCCTTCGCCGACACGGTCTGGAGAATCCTCAATGAAAAGCGGCGCGCCGGTGAACGCATCCTGTTCGAGGGCGCACAGGGAACCCTGCTCGACATCGACCACGGCACCTATCCCTATGTCACCTCCTCCAACACTGTCGCGGGCCAGGCAGCACCGGGATCCGGCCTCGGTCCGGGCGCCATCGGCTATGTGCTGGGCATTACCAAAGCCTATACGACGCGCGTCGGCGAAGGACCGTTTCCGACGGAACAGAAGAACGAGATCGGGCAGTTCCTCGGCGAACAGGGCCACGAATTCGGCACGGTGACGGGGCGCAAGCGGCGCTGCGGCTGGTTCGACGCCGTGCTGGTTCGCCAGGCCGTCGCCGTCAACGGGATCAACGGCATCGCGCTGACCAAACTCGATGTCCTTGATGGGCTTGCGGAGATCAAGATCTGCACCGGCTATAGGCTCGACGGACAATCCATCGACTATCTGCCGGCAAGCCAGGGAGCCCAGGCGCGTGTGGAGCCGGTCTATGAAACGCTGGAAGGCTGGAAGGGAACCACGCGGGGCGCGCGAAGCTGGAAGGAACTTCCAGCGCAGGCCGTCAAATATGTGCGCCATATAGAAGAGCTTATCGGCGCGCCGGTCGCATTGCTCTCCACCAGCCCGGAGCGGGAAGACACAATACTTGTGACCGACCCGTTTCACGACTAGTTTTACGTCACGGTTCGGCATCTTTGCCCGAACAGGCGGATAGGGAAAGTATCTGAAAGAATGGCGGATTTTGTTGCAGTCTTGAAGAAGACGATCGACGGTCTCGACGAGACGGACCCGGACGTCCGCAGGAAAGTCTACGATAAAGCTCGAACCACCATCGCCGCCAAGCTCGGCCAGATGAACCCCGCGCCGCCGCCCGCCGTCGCCGAACGGCAGAAGAAGGCCCTTGAGGACGCCATCCTTCAGGTGGAAGCGGACTACAAGGCCGCCGCGGCCAAGGCGCCGGAACCGGTCGATGAACTGGAATCGATCTTCGCCAGCCTGAGCGAGCCCAAGCCGCCCGTCGCCAGTCCGCGCGAGACCGCCAGGCCGGTGGCTCCCTCGACCCTGGCGATCAAGGGGCTGGCCGATCCGGAGCCGCTTACACCGCTTACACGCCCCGGCGCACAGCAGCCGGTCCCGCCGCCTTCCCCCAAGCCGGACCCGTTCTTCTCTGAACACGACCGTGACGATGGGATATTCGAACAAACGGCGCCCACGCCTCATGTGAAACGTCGGAGCGGCGGCGGAGCACTGGTGGCGGTTCTGGTGCTGATCGTTCTGGCTGGCGCAGCCTATGGCGCTTGGCTCAACCGCGCCGAACTCTCGACGGCCCTCGGCGTCGACCTGCCGCAATTCACACAAGCCAACGGCCAGAAACCGGCCAAGACAGCAGCGGCGAAACAGGTGAGCGACAACAAAGCCGCGGGCAACACGGAGCCGGCGAAGGCCGCAACGGCCAAACCCGCCGCTGTGGCAAACCCGCCGGCGTCGACTTCTTCCGCAAATCCGCCCAAAGCCGCGATCGATTCGACAGCCTCGCCGGCCGCTGCGCCCAAATTCACCGAGCGGCTTGCAGCAGACGGCACCGAAAGCAATCCCGGCCCGGCGGGCGGTGAGTCCAGGGTCGGCGAGGGAACGTCCGTCGCTTCGGCGACCCCTGCACCGGCATCCGGCTCCGCTCCCGCGGCCAATCAGGCGGCGACTACCCCGGCATCACCCGGCGCAACGCCAAATACACCGGCGCCAAATGCGTCGGAGACGAAAACCGATACCGCGCAGGTGCCTGTCGGCCAACGCGCGATATTCTACGAGGAGCGGACGAATACCGAACAGGGTTCGGCGGAAACCGGGTCGATCGTCTGGTCGCTCGTCAAGGAATCGCCGGGCGGTGATTTGCCGCCGGAAGACGCGATCCGGGGCGAGGCGACCATTCCCGGCAAGAACCTGCAGCTGCGCATGACCATAAGGCGCAACGGCGACAAGACGCTGCCGGCGAGCTTTATCGTGGAACTGATTTTTCTCACCCCCAACGATTTCGAGGGCGGTGGCATCGACAGCGTGCTGAGAATGGCGATGAAAGATTCCGAACAGGCGCCGGGAAGCCCGTTGATCGGCATTCCGGCCAAGATCGCCGACGGGTATTTCCTGTTGGCGCTCAATGACGGGAAGGCGGAGATCGAGACGAACACAACGCTTTTGCGCCGTGAAAGCTGGGTCGATATTCCTATCGTCTACAAATCGGGGCGGCGCGCCCTGATCACCCTCGAGAAGGGCGTTCCGGGCGACAAGGTGTTCCAGGATGCGCTCAATGCATGGCAGCAGACGCCCATCGGGCAAGAGAAGGCGCCCGCCTCCGGCGATACGTCGAACTAAGGGGAAGTGTCGGCATTCGACCGCTGCCGGTTCGCTAAGCCGGCCGGGGCCGTGATCGAACATTGGTGCCATTTCGACGCGTGAAGCGCATCGCATGCACCGCGCAACTTTATTTTGTCCGATTCGGAATCTAGGGTAGGCGGGTGGCTTGCCAGCGGCCACGCCCTTCGATCGCCTGTCGCCATCCAATAATCGCGTCAACCGTTGCCTCCCAAAGGTCAAACGCGTTGGCTTGCCCTTCGCAGGACGGGTAGCTTTCGACCGGGATCGGACAGAGCGGATTTCAGGTTGATCGGGACGATGCCCTGCTGGCAGCGCAGCGATGAGGGGACGACGCCATGATGGATGCGATCTACATCGTGACGCTGGTCAGCATGCTGCTCGTGCTGCTGGCGACGTTCTCCAGCCTGCTCGCCTTCCGCTTCGGCGCACCGTTGCTGCTCCTGTTTCTCGCCATCGGCCTGATCGCCGGGGTGGACGGACTGGGAATCGATTTCGATAATGGCCCGGCCGCCTATTTCGTCGGCAGTTTGGCGCTGGCGCTGATCCTGTTCGATTCAGGTTTCGGCACCTCCATACAGGCATTTCGGCAGGCCGCCGGACCGGCCATCGTCGTGGCGACGTTCGGCGTGCTGGTTACGGCCGGGCTGGTCGGCGTGGCGGCGCACTATTTCCTACACATTTCGCTGATCGAAGGGATGCTGCTCGGCGCCATCGTTGCTTCGACCGACGCCGCGGCCGTGTTCTTCCTGCTGCGCGTCGGCGGCATCAATATCCGCGACCGCGTGCGGTCGACGCTGGAGGTCGAATCCGGATCGAACGATCCGATGGCGATCTTTCTGACCATTGTTCTGGTGCAGATCATCTCGTCGGGCGGCGGTTTTCAGGATCTGTCGCTCGACATTCTGTTTCTCTTTTTCAAGCAGATGATCCTTGGCGTGCTGTTCGGCGTGGCTGGCGGGATGATGATCACGGCTCTGGTCAACCGCGTTGAAATGGAGCGCGGACTGACCCCGATTTTCGTGCTGTCTCTTTCGCTGCTCGTATTCTCGCTCACAGGCGCTATCGGCGGTAGCGGATTTCTCGCCGTCTATGTCGCGGGTCTCTACGCCGGCAACAGCAATATCCGCTCCGACGCCTCGATCCGGCGCTTCCAGGACGGCGTGACCTGGCTGGCGCAGATCATCATGTTCCTGATCCTCGGCCTTCTGGCGACGCCGTCGCAGTTTACCGCCATTGCCCTGCCGGCCGTCGGGCTGGCGCTTTTCCTGATCTTCGTGGCGCGCCCCGTCGCGGTCTGGCTATCGCTTCTGCCATTCAACTATCAGCGTGCCGAAGCCGGCTTCGTCGCATGGGTCGGCCTGCGGGGAGCCGTGTCGATCCTGCTCGCCATTCTGCCGGTGCTGTTTCGCCTCGAACACGGCACGCTCTATTTCAATACGGCTTTCATCGTCGTGCTGGTTTCGCTTCTCGTGCAGGGTTGGACCATCAATCCGGTCGCGCGCCGTCTCGGTCTCGTCGTCCCGCCGCGCATCGGGCCGGTCGACAAGGTCGAACTGGAACTGCCCGGCACCGCCCATCACGAGCTTCTCGCCTACCGCGTCGTTCCTGAAAGTCCGGTGGCCCGTGGGGTGCGCCTGCCGCGCTGGGCGCGTCCCTCTCTCGTTGTCCGCGACGGCCAGTCGATGCGGTTTCAATATGCCGGCCGGCTGCGCGCCAATGATCGTGTCTATCTCTTTATCTCGCAGCGCTATCCGCGTCTGCTCGACCGCCTTTTCGCCAGCCCCGCACCGGTCGCCGAAGACGACGCCGAATTCTTCGGCGCGTTCGCCATCGACCCCTCGCGTCCGGCGCGCGAATTGCAGGCCGCATACGGCCCGGAACTTTCGGCCGAGGATCAGGGAAAGTCGATCGCGGAATTGATGACCGCGCGGCTCGGCGGTCGCGCCGAATATGCCGACCGCGTCGCCTTCGGTCCGGTCGAACTCATCGTGCGCGATGTCGACGAAAAGGGCGCGATCGCCTCCGTTGGCATCTCGCTGGCGCCGGAAGCGCCTAAAACCCGGATACCGCTCTTCCTCAATCTGCGCGACATGCGCGCCTATCTTCGCCGCTGGCTGGGCAAAACGGGGTCCGCCCGGGCAGGCGAAGAAAAGGCTTCGGCGCCCGCCGGCCCAAACGATGATGGCCGCTGAAGCCCTCCGCGCCATCTTGCGTGCGGAGAATACGCGGCTATTGTCGCGGCAATTTCCGAAGAGGAGCAATCCATGGCCGAATTCCGGACTCTCGACGATGGTGATTTCAGCGGCAAGCGCGTCCTGCTGCGCGTCGACCTGAACGTTCCCGTCAAGGACGGCAAGGTCACCGACGCCACGCGCATCGAACGGGTGGCGCCGACCATCAAGGAACTTTCCGATGCTGGCGCGAAGGTCATTCTGCTGGCTCATTTCGGCCGGCCGAAGGACGGGCCCGACCCGGACCTATCGCTGAAGCCGATCGCCCATGCGGTCGAAGCGGTGCTCGACCGGCGCGTCTATTTCGCTGAAGATTGCATTGGCGACGCGGCCAAAAAGGCAGTCGATGCGATGGCGGATGGCGACATCCTGCTTCTGGAAAATACGCGCTTCCACAAGGGCGAGGAGAAGAACGATCCTTCCTTCGCCAAAGCGCTCGCCGAAAATGGCGATATGTACGTCAATGACGCCTTCTCGGCAGCGCATCGGGCGCATGCCTCCACGGAAGGCATCGCGCATTTGCTGCCCTCCTATGCCGGACGCACCATGCAGGCGGAACTGGAGGCGCTCGAACGCGGACTCGGGAAACCGGCAAAACCGGTCGTCGCCATCGTCGGCGGCGCCAAGATTTCCTCGAAGATCGATCTTCTGATGAATCTCGTTCACAAGGTCGATGCGCTGGTCATTGGCGGCGGCATGGCCAACACGTTTCTGGCGGCGCGCGGCACCGATGTCGGCAAATCGCTGTGCGAGCATGATCTCGCCGCGACAGCGAAGCAGATCATGATCGAGGCCGCCGAATCGGGCTGCGCGGTCGTCTTGCCGTCGGATGCGGTGGTGGCGAGGGAATTCAAGGCGGGCGCGGCCAGCGAGACGGTCGATGTCGCCGCAGTGCCCGCCGACGCCATGATCCTCGACGCCGGGCCCAAAACGGTCGAGGCCGTCAATGCCTGGATCGATCGCGCCGCGACGCTGGTCTGGAACGGCCCGCTCGGCGCATTCGAGATCGAGCCCTTCGACAGGGCGACGGTGGCAGCGGCCCGGCACGCCGCCGCGCGCACCGCCGAAAACCGCCTCGTTTCGGTCGCCGGCGGCGGCGACACCGTTTCGGCCCTCAACCATGCCGGCGTGGCCGACGATTTCACCTATGTCTCGACCGCCGGCGGCGCGTTCCTCGAATGGATGGAAGGCAAGGAATTGCCGGGGGTCGAAATATTGAAGGCTTAGAGCGCCACGAATTGTTTCCGATGCTTGAGGAACAGTCTAACTCTTTGATCTGGCGCATGATCCTTTGCGGGGCTCGGTCCCGCCTTTCGCCCATGCCGTGCCGGATCGACCTCGTGGCGCTGCGGCGCGGCTTGATGTATTCAATCTGGAAATCAGTCGAGTCTGGGAGAATGAAATGAACAAGGACATGGCCGCACAGGCCGCGAAAAAGGACGGATTCATTGCGGCGCTCGACCAGTCGGGAGGCTCCACGCCGAAGGCGCTCAAGCTCTACGGCATTGACGAGAGCGCCTGGTCAAATGAAGCGGAAATGTTTGACCTTGTTCATCAGATGCGCATGCGGATCGTCAAGGCGCCGTCGTTTACCGGCGACAAGATAATGGGTGCGATCCTGTTCGAGCAGACGATGGACCGCGACATCGACGGCACGCCAACCGCGCAATATCTGTGGGAGAAGCGCCATGTGGTGCCCTTCCTGAAGATCGACCAGGGTCTGGCGGAGGCGAGAGATGGCGTTAGGCTGATGAAGCCGATGCCGAATCTCGATGCGATGCTGAAGCGCGCTGTCGCCAAGGGAATATTCGGCACGAAAGAACGGTCGGTGATCGATGCGGCGAACCCGAAAGGCATCGCCGCCATAGTCGACCAGCAGTTCGAAGTCGCCAGGCAGGTCCTAGCGCATGGCCTGGTCCCGATCATCGAGCCGGAAGTAACGATCTCGATTCCCGACAAGGCGGAAGCCGAGGAAATCCTGCTCGGCGAAATCCGCAAGCATCTCGACGAGGTGCCGGCTGGCGAACAGGTCATGTTGAAACTGACCTTGCCCACCAAAGCGAATTTCTACAAGCCGCTGATCGGGGATCCTCGCGTCGTGCGCGTCGTTGCCCTGTCCGGCGGCTACTCCCGCGACGAGGCGAATGCCAAGCTTAGCCACAACACGGGCATGATCGCCAGCTTCTCGCGCGCCTTGACCGAGGGTCTGTCCGTGCACCAGACCGACGCCGAGTTCAATGCGTTGCTGGGGGCTGCGATCGACAGCATTTTCCGGGCGTCCACCGTCAAGCGATAGCCCGCCCGCGTCGGCAATCCCATGCAAGGTTCCAGCGAGGAGGCGGCGGCGCGATTGCGGTTGCCTCAAATTCGGATCAGATTTCCTCGCCACGCAGCAGCCGTGGCGCCGGGCCAGTGAGGCCCGACGCCTGCCGGATGAAGAAATTCTTCAACCCCGGCATGCGGTCGACCAGTCCCAGACCAATATCGCGGGCGGCGCGCAACGGTGTGAGATCATTGGAGAACAGGCGATTCAGGATGTCGGTGGTGGCGCCCATTTGCACGGTGTCGAAGCGCCGCCAGGCCTGATAACGCTCCAGGACATCTAGCGCGCCGATGTCCTGGCCGAGCCGGTCCGCCTCGACCACGGTCTGCGCCAGCGCGGCGGCATCCTTGAACCCGAGATTGAGGCCCTGGCCGGCGATGGGGTGGATGCCATGCGCGGCGTCGCCGGCAAGCGCGAAGCGCGGCGCCACGAAAGCGCGGGCAAGTGTCAGGCCGAGCGGCCAGGCGCGGCGCTGCCCCTCGACATGGATCTCCCCGAGTTTCAGTCCAAACCGCTGTTCCAACTCGGTCTCGAAAATGAAAATGTCTTCCTTGACCAGCCGTTCCGCTTCCGCCGTGCGTTCCGTCCACACGATGGAGGATCGGTTGCCACCTTTTTCGTCGGACTTCAGCGGCAAGGTGGCGAAGGGTCCGGCGGGCAAGAAATGTTCTTCGGCGCGGCCCTCATGCGGGCGCTCATGCGCGACGGTGCACACGATGCCCGACTGGCCGTATTCCCAGTTGACGGTCTTGATGCCGGCCATGTCGCGCAGGCGCGACCTGACTCCGTCGGCGGCCACCAGCAGCCGCGTTTCCAGTGAGGCGCCGTCGGCAAGGTGGACCGTCACGGCCGCCGGCCCGGTTTCGAAACGGTCGACCGCGACGCCCTCGATCAGGTCGATGCCGAGATCAGCGGCGCGTTTGCGCAGGGCCCCGTTGAGCACGCGGTTGGCAACCATGTAGGCGAACGGTTCGCCGGGCTCCACCTCGCCGCCGAAGGTGAGGAAGACCGGTCGCACCGGGTCGGAGGTTCGTGAATCGGTAACGATCATTTCGGTGATCGGCTGGGCTTCCGGCAGGATGGCGTCCCAGGCCCCGAGTTGTCCCAACATGCGCCGCGCTGCCGCGGCGATCGCCGAAGCGCGGCCGTCCTTTTCCCAGACCCCGGCGGGGGCCGCGTCGACGATAGCGACCTTGAGGCCGGGCCGCGCCGCGCACATCGATACCGCCGTCGCCAGGCCGACATAGCCGGCGCCGGCGACGAGCACGTCGAGCCGCTCGCTACTCGTTCGCTTGCCGCCGCCAGGCTTCGTCTCTGCCGGCGAAGTCTTTTTTTGAGCCACCATCTTCCTCATTCCTTTCAACGACCCGCCCGAACCTGCCGAACCCGCCTTGACTTTTCCGGCTGTCCTGTCGGAAACCGGTGCTGCTGCAAGAGGCCGGCGATGGAGCTGGAGGAGGAGAACAACCGATGTCGGCGGCCATGCAGGAATTGCTGTCCATTCTCGACCTCGAAACGCTGGAACACAACCTGTTCCGTGGTCGCAGTCCCAAGGTGAAATGGCAGCGGGTATTTGGCGGTCAGGTAATCGGCCAGGCGCTGATTGCCGCCCAGCGCACGGTCGTGGCCGAACGCCCTGTGCACTCCCTGCATGGCTACTTCATGCTGCCGGGCGACCCCGAGCTTCCGATCGTCTATGAGGTCGACCGCATCCGTGACGGCCGCAGCTTCACCACCCGCAGGGTGGTCGCCATCCAGCGCGGCCGGGCGATCTTTTCGCTGGAAGCTTCGTTCCAGGTCGAGGAGAAGGGCCTCGATCACCAGATACCGATGCCGCTAGACGTGCCGCCGCCCGATGCGCTGAAAAGCCAGCGCGAACTGCTGAAGATGGCCGGAGACCGCGTGCCCGAAAACATTCGCCGCTTCTGGGCGCGCGAGCGGCCCCTGGAACTCAAGCCCGTCAATGTCGAGCACTATACCAGCCGGGACAAGCTGCCGCCCCGGCAGAATGTCTGGCTCAAGGCCGCCGGCAAGGTTCCAGACGACCGCGGCATTCAGGCGGCGGTTCTCGCCTATCTGTCGGATATGACATTGCTCGACACCTCGACCTTCGCGCATGGCCGCTCGGGTTTCGATCCGGACCTGCAAATGGCGAGCCTCGACCACTCCATGTGGTTTCACCGCCAGCATCCGCTCGATGGCTGGCTGCTCTATTCGCAAGACAGTCCCTCGAGCTCCGGGTCACGCGGTTTTTCGCGTGGGTCGCTTTATGGCCAGGATGGCGTGCTCATCGCCTCCACAGCGCAGGAAGGCCTCGTTCGGCTGACTGGCTTGCGCGGTGATTAGTCAATTTTTCATATTTGCCTAATTTTTAGGCAGACACTCGATCAAGCCCATTACGGCCTCTCACCCGGCTGACGGTCACCCCCCGCAATTTCAACCATTTGCATCGCTTTGCGCCAATTGGCACGCGGTGTGAATTGCCCTTGGCACTCACCGGACTCAGGGAGCCGGCGAAGTCACGTAACGCGGGCCTCCCGCAACATGAGAGGGCGAAACGGATGAAAATCGTAATGGCTATCATCAAGCCGTTCAAGCTTGACGAGGTGCGCGAGGCGCTTACCGCTGTCGGCATACAGGGAATGACGGTGACCGAGGTCAAGGGCTATGGCCGCCAGAAGGGGCACACCGAAATATACCGCGGCGCGGAATACGCCGTCAGCTTCCTTCCAAAAATAAAAATCGAATTGGCCGTCAGCGCCGATATCGCCGACAAGGCTGTCGAAGCGATCACCTCCGCCGCCAAGACCGGCCAGATCGGCGATGGCAAGATATTCGTTTATTCGATCGATCAGGCCGTGCGCATCCGCACCGGCGAAACCGACGCAGACGCGCTTTAGGGCCAAGGAAAGGATTGGGGTAATGCGGAATATTTCTTTGAGGAGCGGCGTGCTCGCGGGGCTGGTCGGATTGGTGGGCGTCTCGCCCGCTTTCGCTCAGGACGCGGCCAAGCTCGATACCGGCAATACGGCGTGGATGCTCACCTCGACGGCTCTCGTCCTGATGATGACCATTCCCGGACTGGCGCTTTTCTATGGCGGCATGGTGCGCAAGAAAAACGTGCTCGCCACCGTTATGCAGAGTTTTGCCATCACCTGTCTGGTGACGGTGCTGTGGTTCATCGTCGGCTATTCTCTCGCCTTCACCGACGGCGGCGGCATGAACGCCTATATTGGCGGCTTCTCCAGGTTCTTGCACCACGGCATCACCGTGAACACGCTCTGGTCAGTCGGTAACATTCCGGAATTCGTGTTTTCGATGTTCCAGATGACCTTCGCCATCATCACCCCGGCGCTGATTGCCGGCGCCTTCGCCGAACGCATGAAGTTTTCGGCGATGCTGTGGTTCATGGGGCTGTGGCTCATCTTCGTCTATTGCCCGATCGCCCATTGGGTCTGGGGTGGCGGCTTCCTCGGTACGGCGGGCGTTCTTGATTTCGCCGGCGGCACCGTTGTCCACATCAATGCGGGCGTCGCCGGCCTGATGTGCGCACTGGTCATGGGCAAGCGCGAGGGCTACGGCACCACCAACATGGCGCCGCATAACCTGGTTCTCTCCGTCATCGGCGCTTCGCTGCTGTGGGTCGGCTGGTTCGGCTTCAATGCCGGTTCGGAACTCGCATCCGACGGTCTCGCCGGCGCCGCCATGCTGAACACCCAGGTCGCCACCGCTGCCGCGGGCCTGGCCTGGATGTTCACCGAATGGATGGTCGCCAAGAAGCCGAGCGTGCTCGGCATCATCTCGGGCGCCGTCGCCGGTCTCGTGGCGGTGACGCCGGCCTCCGGCTTCGTCAATCCGACCGGCGCCTTCGTCATTGGGATCGTGGCGGGCATTCTGTGCTACCTGTCGGCGGTCAAGATGAAGCATGTCTTCGGCTACGACGATTCGCTCGACGCCTTCGGCGTGCATGGCATCGGCGGCATCATCGGCGCGTTGCTGACCGGTGTCTTCGCCGACGCGGCGATCAACTCCGCCGGCAAGGACCACTCCATCTTCACCCAGGCCTACGGGATCATCTTCACCATCCTGTGGACCGCCATCGTCTCCCTGATTATCCTCTACATTCTCAAGGCGACGATCGGCTTGCGTCCGACCACGCAGGAAGAGGTCGAGGGTCTCGACATCTCCCAGCACGGCGAGGTGGTTCCCTGACATTAGGGGCCGCCGCTTCGGCGGCCGCCCCCCCTACGCATTGCGGCTCCGTCTCCCGGATGACCGTCGACTGCCCGGCCTCGGCCGGGCATTTTTTTGCGCGAAGCCGTGTTAGGGATACGAGCCATGGTTAATGCGGTCTTTACCATCCGCTCGTTAGGCTAGGACCAGAATTCGCGTCGACCGATCTAAATCGGCGTGGATGGTTTCGTGCGGGGAATAGGCATGCGTTCAGCGGTTCAGGCGCCATTTGAATTGAACGAGACGGGATTCGGCATTCAAGCCTTCGTACGGCGCATGGTCGGCCGAACGCTGGGGCTGGTGATTCTTGGGGGAGTCGCCTTCGCCGTGGCAAGTCTCGCGACCTGGAACGTGGACGACCCGAGCTTTTCCAACGCCACGGATCATTTGGTCGCCAACGCCATGGGGTATCCCGGCGCGGTGGTTTCCGACCTCTTCATGCAGTTCTTCGGACTGGCGGCCCTCGTCGTCCTCGTGCCGGCGCTCGCCTGGGCCTTCTTCCTGGCGACAGCGCGCGGCATCGACAGCAAGCCGCGCCGCGCCGGGGCCTGGCTCCTTGGCGGATTGCTGGCGGCCGGTGTCGCCGGTTGCATCGCCGCGCCGCCAACCTGGCCGTTGCCGACGGGCCTGGGCGGCGCATTGGGAGATATGGTCCTGAAGTCTCCTTCCGTCATCATTGGCGGTTATCCGAAAGGCTGGATCGGACTGGCTATCGGCGTGGTCCTCGCCATCCCCTCACTCTGCCTGCTGCTCTACGGAGCCGGGCTTATCGGCCGCGACGTCCAGCAGGCCAAGCCCTCCCGCTCTCGCAAGCCGGCGAAGACCGATCACCTGCCGGAACTGGACGAAGATCTCGACGAAGACGAAGAGGACGATGACGGCATGCCGATGCTTGGCGCTGTCGTGCATTGGTGGCTCTCGCTGCGCGCCTTCTTCCATCGCATGCGGATGCGCGGTTCCCGCATCACCGGCCACGTGGAGCCGGCGCTGACGAGGCGCGAGGCCGAACAGGACGCCGGCATTCCGCTGGTCGATCCGGAACTGCGGGACGGCGCCCCCCGCGCAGGACGCGTCGAGCCGGAATTCGATTCGCTTTCCATGCCGGTCGCCGGCGATCTTGACCGGGAGGATTTCGACGATGACGCGCCGGCGCCTTCATCGGGACCAGCCACGACCGGACCGCGCATCGAGAATTCCGCCGCGCGGCCCTTGCCTGGCGCGCGCATCCGTCGCGAAGCGCAGACCTCGCTGATCGCGAGCGACGAATTTGAGATGCCGCCGCTGCATTTCCTCGCCGAGACGCGCAGCGTGGCGCGCGATCCCAGCCTTTCACCGGAAGCGCTGCAGCAGAATGCGCGGCTGCTCGAAGGCGTGCTCGAGGATTTCGGCGTCAAGGGCGAGATCATCCACGTCCGCCCGGGCCCTGTGGTCACGCTCTATGAACTGGAACCCGCGCCAGGCATCAAATCCTCACGGGTAATCGGGCTTGCCGACGATATCGCCCGCTCGATGAGCGCCATCGCCTGCCGCGTCGCCGTGGTGCCGGGACGCAACGCCATCGGCATCGAATTGCCGAACGCCAAGCGCGAGACGGTCTATCTGCGCGAACTTCTCGCCAGCCGGGATTTCGAAACGACGAAGGCGAAGCTGGCGCTGGCGCTGGGCAAGACCATCAATGGCGAGGCGGTCATCGCCGACATCGCCAAGATGCCGCATCTGCTCGTCGCCGGTACCACCGGCTCGGGCAAATCGGTCGCCATCAACACGATGATCCTGTCGATCGTCTATCGCATGACGCCGGCAGATTGCCGCCTCATCATGATCGACCCGAAAATGCTCGAACTGTCCATCTATGACGGCATCCCGCATCTGCTGACCCCAGTGGTCACCGATCCGAAAAAGGCGGTGGTGGCGCTCAAATGGACGGTTCGCGAGATGGAGGACCGCTACCGCAAGATGTCGAAGCTGGGGGTCCGCAACATCGAGGGCTTCAACCAGCGCGTGGCGGCGGCGAGCAAGAAGGGCGAGAATATCTCCCGCACGGTGCAGACCGGGTTCGACCGCCAGACCGGCGAAGCAATCTACGAGACAGAGGAGCTCGATCTCGAACCGATGCCATTCATCGTCGTGATCATCGACGAGATGGCCGATCTGATGATGGTGGCCGGCAAGGATATCGAGGGCGCGGTGCAGCGGCTGGCGCAAATGGCCCGCGCCGCCGGCATCCATGTCATCATGGCGACGCAGCGGCCCTCCGTCGACGTCATCACCGGCACCATCAAGGCGAACTTCCCGACCCGCATCTCCTTCCAGGTGACCTCGAAGATCGACAGCCGCACCATTCTGGGCGAACAGGGCGCCGAACAGCTTCTCGGCATGGGCGACATGCTCTACATGGCCGGCGGCGGCCGCATCCAGCGCGTGCACGGTCCCTTCGTCTCCGACGACGAGGTCGAAAAGATCGTCGCCCATCTCAAACTGCAGGGCGCCCCCGAATATCTCGACGCGATCACGGCGGATGATGATGAGAACGATGAGGACGGTGGTGGCCCGTCTGGCGGTGGCGGCGGCAATTTCGAGGATTCTGACGATCCTTACGATCAGGCGGTGTCGGTAGTGCTGCGCGACGGCAAGGCGTCGACGAGCTATATCCAGCGGCGACTGGGGATCGGCTACAACCGCGCCGCCTCCATCATCGAGAAGATGGAGAAAGAGGGCATTGTCGGGCCGGCCAACCACGCCGGAAAGCGCGAGATCCTCGTGCCGACCGAAGAGGACATTTTGTAGCGCCGAGGCAGGCAGGCGATCGACCGGTCAAACTTCGGCCCCACTGGCTGCCTATCCGGTTCCGTCCACATTGACGGGGCGTTTGTTGGCCCTCCAGCCACCATGACCTACATATCGGGCATGATTTGCCGCCAGTCAGCCTTATCCGCAAGGAGTCCCAGATGTCTTTTTTGTCCGTCCGTCCCAGTCGCCGCTTTCTCGCTTCGGTGGTGCGCGCCTCGGCGGCGGCGCTGATTATGGCGACGGGCGCCGGAGCGGCCGTCACGCCTTCGCTTGCCGCGCCCGAACAGGCCATCACGGCCTCCGCGCAGCAGATCGCCGACCACTTCGCCAACATAAAAACGATGAGCGGCGAATTCGTGCAATTCGGTCCGAGTGGCCAGCAAACCGGCGGCAAATTCTACATCGAACGGCCAGGAAAGCTTCGCTTCGATTACGACAGCAAATCCAATTTCAAGGTGATCGCCGATGGCAATTCCGTTGCCGTCAGCAATATCAGGATGAAGACCTACAACATCTATCCTCTATCCAAGACGCCGCTGAAATTGCTTTTGGGCAACCGGATCGATTTGTCGGGAAACGAAGTGAAGGACATCGAGCAGAAACCTGACGCGACGACCATAAAGCTGGCCGACCGATCCGTATTCGGCAACTCGAAACTGTCGATGATTTTTGATCCAAAGACCTTTTCGCTCAAGCAATGGACCGTCACCGATGCCCAAGGCAAAGATACGACGGTCATGATCTTCAACGTCGAGGAAGGCGTGAAGATCGATCCGTCCCTCTTCAAGATCGACTATAAGGGAGCCGGTGTGAAGCAACGGGGCAGGTAGAAAAGGCTACGCGGGGCGGGACTGCTTTTCTCCTCGCCTGGTCCTTGTTTCATCCGGCCATGACTGGCAATACCGGGCCTCTTTCGGCAATCCGGGCCCCTTCATGACCTTCACCATCGCCACCTGGAACATCAATTCCGTGCGCCTGCGTATGCCCATCGTGGCGCGGTTCCTCAACGAATACGCGCCGGACGTATTGTGCCTGCAGGAAACCAAGTGCATCGACGAGCTTTTTCCCGCCGAAGCGTTCGCCGCGCTCGGCTACAAAAATCTCGCGATCAGCGGCCAGAAGGGCTATCACGGCGTCGCCACCATCGCGCGCCGGCCGCTGGAGGTCGTGGAAAAACGCCGCTTCTGCGACAATAATGATTGTCGGCATATCTCGACCCGCATCGCGACCGGAACGGGCGCGATCCTTCTGCATAATTTCTATGTACCGGCCGGCGGCGACGAACCCGATCCCGACATCAACCCGAAATTCCGCCACAAGCTGGATTTCGTCCGTGAAATGAACAACATCCGCGCGGAAGAAAGCCCTGCACACGGTTCCGTTCTTGTCGGTGATTTGAACATCGCTCCGTTGCCAACGGATGTCTGGTCGCACCGGCAATTGCTCAATGTCGTCAGCCATACGCCGGTCGAGACGGAAGGGCTGGAAGCCATGCGCATCGGCGGCGGCTGGGTCGACCTGATGCGCCGGCACATCCCGCCGGAGGAGAAGATCTATACCTGGTGGAGTTATCGCGCGCGGGACTGGGCGCTGTCGGATCGCGGCCGTCGCCTCGACCATGTCTGGTCATCGGGAAATCTCGCCGGCAGGCTCGACGGTGTCGAGATCATCCGCGAGGCGCGTGGCTGGGAGCGGCCTTCCGACCATGTGCCGGTGATCGCCCGCTTCGACGTCGAATAGAGCTATTCCGAGAAGCGGGGGGCCAGCGTCTCGATCTGGGCGACCATGGTGGCCAGGTCATCGCTGATGCGCTGGTGCAGCGCCGCGGCAAGCTCCGGATATTCCTGCAAAATGCGGTGGAAAAGCTTCCGGCTGAGACGAATCAGCTCCGAATCCATTGTCGCCACCGCGCCGGTAAGGCGCACCGTATCGGCAATCAGCGCGAGTTCTCCGAGCATGGCGCCGCTACCGGCGGAGCCGACGAGTATCCTTTCGCCTTCGGCATTCTCGCGAAACAGGCCGACCAATCCTTCGGCGACGACGAACGCGCTGTCCGCCTGCGCGCCTTCCTCATAAAGGACCTGTCCCGTCGCAAGACGCATGTTCTCGGCCCCGAAAGCCAGCAATCGCAACTGATCGTGCGTGAAGCTCTCGAAAATACTCACACCGGAAAGAAGGCGGATGTCATCATCCAGCGCCAACGATTGTCCCCTTGGTTCCCTCCCGCCGCCAGACTAAAGAGCATCACCCTGCGTACCGCGACGACAGCCAAACAATCCCCTCGACGGGCTGTCAGGGAACGAGTTTGTATCCGCCGCTTTCTGTCACAAGAATTTCAGCATTGGAAGGATCACGTTCGATCTTCTGGCGCAGTCGATAGACGTGCGTTTCCAGCGTGTGCGTGGTGACGCCGGAATTATAGCCCCACACTTCTTCCAGCAGCACGTCGCGGGTCACCACCTTCTGGTCGGCCCGGTAGAGATATTTGATGATGGAGGCTTCCTTCTCGGTCAGTCGCACCTTGCCGCCGCGCTGGTCGACCAGCAGCTTCTGGCTCGGCTTGAAGGTGTAGGGCCCGACGGTGAAGGTCGCGTCCTCACTCTGCTCGTGCTGGCGAAGCTGCGCGCGGATGCGCGCCAGAAGAACGGCGAAGCGGAAGGGTTTGGTGACGTAGTCGTTGGCGCCCGCCTCCAGCCCGAGGATCGTATCGGAATCGGTATCCTGCCCGGTCAGCATGATGACAGGCGCCTTGTAGCCGCCCTTGCGCAGGAGCTTGATCGCCTCGCGGCCGTCCATGTCCGGCAAGCCGACATCCATGATCAGAAGGTCGATCATGCCGCCGCGCACCGATTGAACGCCCTTGGCGGCGGTCGATTCCTGGAGCACCTCGAATTCCTCGTACAGCGCGAGCTGTTCAACCAGCGTCGCCCGAAGGTCTTCGTCGTCGTCGACAATAAGGATGGTGCGCGATGTCATGGGCCAATCCGTTGTTATGAAATAAAGAATAGGGTCTGATGGAAGAACCGTCTATGCCCGAGGAAGATGGCTGCAAAGCGGCTCACGATGTGTTGTTTCCCGCCGTGATCCTGTTCCTGGAAACGTGATGAACCCGGGCTGAAGAAAGATTTGGGATGCCGGTCCGAAATATCAATGTCCGCGCACGACCGGGAAACCGCTCGCAAGGGATTATCAACGTTGACGGCAAGGCATTTCGTTGCGCCCTGGGAAAAAACGGCATTTCCGCGTTGAAACGGGAAGGCGACGGCGCGACCCCGCTCGGCAGGCTTCGCGTTCTTTGCGGCTTCGTGCGGACAGAACGCCCGTTCCACCGGGCTTCCACGCTGGAATTGACGCCAATCCGCCACGATCTGGGATGGTGCGACGCGCCTCGCGACTGCAACTACAACCGGCCGGTGCGGCTGCCCTACGGCGCCAGCCATGAGGCCATGTTTCGCACCGACCATCTCTACGATGTCTGCATCGTGCTCGACTGGAACATCCGCCCCCGCCGCCGCAACGGCGGCAGCGCCATCTTCCTGCATCTCGCGCGGCCCGGCTTCCAGCCCAGCGAGGGCTGCGTCGCGGTCGAGCGGCGGGTCATGCTGCGTCTCCTGCCGCATCTTTCCCGGCGTACGGTCATAAATGTAGTCGCATAGGCTGGCTATTTGGCGAGCGCCGTCAGGCAAACCGCCAGACTGTAGTTTTCTTGATTTCGGAATCCTCCAGTTCCCGGCTGACCGGAACCTCATAAACGGCGAGTTCCTGCAAAAGCCTTTTCGGCAGATAGGACCGGCCGGGATCGCCGATCAGGATTTCCGCGCCCCTGCGGCGTAAATTCGAGAACCATGGGATCAGCCGGTCGGCCAATTCGCGATCGTAAAACACATCTCCGGCAAGCACGATTTCCCAGCCATCGTCCGTCCCGACAAGATCTTTCCCGGTGAAGGAGAAATCGACGCCGTTTGCCGCGCGGTTCAACTTGCAGGCCGGATGGCTGAATGGATCGATGTCGGCGGCAAGCACATGGCCGGCGCCAGCAAGCGCCGCGGCGATCGCCACCAGGCCGGAGCCGGTAGCGAAATCAAGCACGGATTTGTCCGCAAAGACCGCCCGATTATCGAGCACATAGCGCGCCAGCCCCTGGCCGCCGGCCCATGCGAAGGCCCAGAAGGGCGGCGGCAGGCCGATCTCTGCGAGTTCCTCCTCGGTGCGCTTCCAAAGATCATGCGCCTCGTCGGCGAGATGCAGCCGGATTTCCGGCACATGCGGCGGCGCGGCCAGCACCGTATTGGCGCGGATAAAGGCGTCAGCGCTGTCAGCCGAAAGCGTCAAGGATCGTCACGGCGCCGGATCGAGCCCGCCCATGCGGCAGACTTCCTTCCATTCCGCCTCCTTTATCGGCTGAACGGAGAGGCGGGAATTGTTGACCAGCACCATGTCGGCAAGCTTCGGGTTGGCCTTGATGTCGTTGAGCGTGACGGAGTTGGGCACATCCTTCACCGCGCGGATATCGACGCATTCCCAGCGCTCGTCCTCGGTCGTCGTGTCGTGATGCGCCAGCGCGCACACTTCGACGACGCCGACCACGTCCAGCCCATGGTTGGAATGATAGAAAAATCCCAGGTCGCCGATCTTCATCTCGCGCATATTGTTGCGCGCCTGATAGTTGCGCACGCCGTCCCATTGCTGGCCGGCCTTGCCCCTGGCTTTCTGCTGATCCCACGACCAGGAATCCGGCTCGGACTTGAACAGCCAGTATTTCATCTGTGTTCCCCCTTTTCGGCCTGTCGCCGCGTCAGGCCGCCGCCGGATTGTTGAATACCCAGTTCCACGGCCGTATCTCGACGCTCTCGAACAGGCCGGCTTTGGCGTAGGGATCGGATGCGGCAATGGCATTGGCGGCCTGTTGGTCAGCCGCCTCGATGACGGCAAGCGTGCCGCACGGCTTGCCTTCTGGATCGACGAACGGACCGGCGAATTTCAGCGCCCCCCTGGCGTTCAGATCGTTGAGATAGGCGACATGGTCGGGACGCGTGTCCATGCGGACGGAGAGATGGCCCGGCTTGTCGTTGCAGATGAGGGCGAAAAGCATGTTGGTCTCCTGCTGAAAGGGTGGATTGAACGTGCGCAAGCCGCAACGTCAAGCGTCTTCGCTCTTCAACGGGCGGGCAAGCAGCGAGGCGACCACTTCAGCCACCGTGATGCGTCCGGCGAGAATGGCGGCGACGGCGCTGACGATCGGCGCGTCGATGCCGCGTTTCCGCGCCAGTTCGGCGGCGATGGCGGCGGTGGCGACGCCTTCGGCGAGCGGCAGCCCTTCGAGGCTTTCCTCTCGGCCGAGCGCCATTCCGTAGGCGAAATTGCGCGACCGGCTTGAGCCGCAGGTCAGGATCAGATCACCGAGACCGGACAGTCCCATCAGCGTTTCCGGCTTTGCGCCGAAGGCTGCCCCGATGCGCCGCAACTCGACGAAGCCGCGCGTCACCATCGCGGCCTGGGCGCTGGCGCCGAGCCCCGCACCGGCGGCCGCGCCGGCGGCGATGGCCATGACGTTCTTCAGCGCGCCGCCGATTTCCACGCCGGTCAGGTCGCTGCTCGAATAGCAGCGAAAATTCGGTGCCGACAGAAGGCTCGCCAGCCGGGCCGCGAGCACGGCATTGTTCGCCGCCACCGTCACGGCGGTCGGCAGGCCACGCGCGACATCGGCCGCGAAGCTCGGACCGGAGAGCACTCCGACCGGATTATCGGCCAACACTTGGCCGACGATGCCCGAGGGCAGCAAGCCGGTGGCGGCCTCGATGCCCTTGGCGCAAATCACGACCGGTATGCCGGTTGCGATGTGCGGCGCGGCTTTTTCACAGGTAGCGCGCAAACTCTGCGCCGGCGTCACCAGAAGCACGCAGCCGGCGTCCGCCAACGCCGCCTTGAGGTCGCTGGTGGCCGACAGGCGCTCGTCGAGGCGAATGCCCGGGAGATATCGGGGACTTTCGTGCAACCCGTTGATGGCGTCCACGCAATCGGGATCACGCGCCCAGATCACCGGGGCGTTGCCGCGCGTTCAGTGCGTTCAGCGCCAGCGCGGTTCCCCATGCGCCCCCTCCGAGCACCGCGATGTGCTCGCCGCTCATGCCTTGGCTCCCCGCCGGCCGGAACCCAGCATCGGCGCCGCATCGGCATCGAGGGGCCAGCGGGACCGCGGCGCCATATCGAAGGCATTCTCCGCCGCGAGCCCGGCGCGCAAGCGTTCCAGCCCGGCCCAGGCGATCATCACGGCATTGTCGGTGCAAAGCGCCAGCGGCGGTGCGACAAACCGAAATCCTCTTTGCTGGCAAAGCGCCGTGAGCGCGGAGCGGATCGCGCTGTTCGCCGCCACCCCGCCCGCCACGACGAGGGCCGGCGACGCAATCCCCGGAAACTCCCGGCCGAAGCGCTCGAGGCTGCGGCCGACGCGATCGGCAAGCGTTTCCGACACCGCCCGTTGGAAGGAGGCGCAAATGTCGTCGATATCGGCATCGCCAAGCGGTTCCAGCGCCTTGGCGGCCTGCCGGACGGCGGTCTTGAGGCCGGAGAAGGAAAAATCGGGCCTTGCCTCGCCCTTCATCGGTCGCGGCAGGTCGAAGCGGGCCGCGTTCCCCCTCGCCGCCGCTTTTTCGACGCTGGGGCCGCCCGGATAAGGCAGCGCAAGCAGCTTGGCCGTCTTGTCGAAGGCCTCGCCGAGCGCGTCGTCGATGGTGGTCGCCCAGCGCTCATAGTCGCCGACGCCGCGCACCAGCACGATCTGGGTGTGGCCACCGGAAACCAGCAGCAGAAGATAGGGAAAATCCAGGCCGTCGGTCAGCCGCGCGGTCAGCGCATGGCCTTCGAGATGGTTGATGGCGATCAGCGTCTTGCCCGACGCCGCGGCAAGCGCTTTCGCCGTCATCAAGCCGACGATCAACCCGCCGATCAGGCCGGGTCCGGCCGTCGCGGCAATCGCGTCGATTTCATAAAGTTCGACCCCGGCATTCGCCAGCGCCGCCTCGATGACGCCGTCCAGCGCCTCGACATGGGCACGGGCGGCGATTTCCGGCACGACGCCGCCGAAAACGGCGTGCTCGGCGATCTGGCTAAGCACGATCGACGAGACGATCTCCGCCTCGCCGTCATTCCCCAGGGAGACCAGGGCGGCGGCGGTCTCGTCGCAACTCGTTTCGATTCCCAGCACCCGCGTCACGATATCCCGGTCTCCATTACTCGCCGGCCCGGCATTGCCCGGACCGTCATTCCCCGGTAGGTAGCGCCGGATTATCACGACCGCTTGCGGCTGAAAACAATGTCATGCAGACAGATATAATGCGGATCGGAACGCGCGGCAGCGCATTGGCGCTGGTCCAGGCGCATGAAACGCGGGCGCGGCTGATGGCGGCGCATGGCCTGCCCGAAGAAGCCTTTTCGATTGAAAGCTTCTCCACCAGCGGCGACCGTATTCAGGACCGGCCGCTGTCGGAAGTCGGCGGCAAGGGCCTTTTCACCCAGGAAATCGAAGACGCGCTCCTCGACGGACGCATTGATATTGCCGTGCATTCGTCCAAGGACATGCCCTCCTTCCTGCCCGACGGGCTGGCGCTCGTCGCCTTTCTGGAACGAGGCGATCCGCGCGACGCCTTCATCGGGCGCACCGCGCCGACGCTCGAAGGATTGCCGGAAGGGGCGGTGGTCGGCTCGTCGTCGCTGCGCCGGCAGGCCCTGATCCGGCGGCTCAGGCCCGACATCGGGATCGTGCCCTTTCGCGGCAATGTGCCGACCCGGCTGGCCAAACTCGATGACCGCAAGGTGGATGCGACGCTGCTCGCAACGGCCGGTCTCGACAGGCTTGGCCTAGCCGGCCGCATAACCGAAATGCTCGATCCGGAAAAGTTTCCACCGGCGCCTGGACAGGGTGCGATCTGCATCGAAAGCCGGATCGGCGACGCGCGCGTCGCCCGCATGGTCGAACCCATCCATCACCACCCGACCGGGCAGGCGCTGGCCTGCGAGCGCGGCTTTCTGGCCGTGCTCGACGGCTCCTGCCGCACCCCGATCGCCGGCCTGGCGCGGATCGATGGCGAGACGTTGCATTTTCACGGTATGGTGCTGACGCCGGACGGAACGCAATGCCATGAGATTTCGCGCGGCGGGGCTGCCGGTAACGCCGAGGCGATCGGCAGGGCGGCGGGCGCCGCAATCCGGGAAAGGGCCGGGTCGCGGTTTTTCGAAAGCTGGCTTTAGGGAGGCAAGGTGGCTCAAAGGGTCCTCGTCACTCGCCCCGAGCCGGGCGCTTCGCGCACCCTGAAAGGGTTGGAGACGCTGGGGTTCAAGCCGGTCGTCCTGCCGCTGACCGAAATTCGAGCTCTGTCTGACGGGCTTCCGCAAGATTTTGCCACCGGGTTCGATGCGGTCGCGGTCAGCAGCGCCAATGCGCTGCGCCATGCCGATCGAACCTTGCTGTCGGTGTTGGCAGGGCTGCCGGTCTTCGCCGTCGGCGCGAGAAGCGCCGAGGCGGCTTCCGCCGCCGGTCTCGAGACGCCGACCGTTGGGCCGGGCGATGCCGAAGGGCTGGCCGCCCTGATGGCGCGCCGCCTCGATCGGGGGCACAGGATCGCCTATCTTTGCGGGCGGGTGCGCAAGCCCGGGTTCGAGCATGCGCTGAATGCCGCCGGGTTGGAGACCCTGCCCGTCGAAACCTATGACACGGTGACCGTGTCCTATGGCGACGCAGAACTGCGCGCCTTGCTCGACGGGCCGCCTTTTGCGGCGGCGATGGTTTATTCCTCTGTGGCGGCGATGGCGTTTGGGGCTCTGGCGGGCCGGGCCGGCATCGACCCTTTGATCGCGCAATCGACCATTATCTGCATTTCGAGCCGGGTCGCCGCGCCGCTGTCAGGTCTCGCCACCGACCGCCTGCGCATTGCCGCGACGCCGACGGAAGAGGCGATGCTGGCGCTCCTGCCCCGGTAGCTTTGCCGCAGGGTTGTGCTACGCGCTTTCCACCCCGCTGATTTGTGCTAGATGCTTGGGTATGAGGTCAAGACGGTTACGGCGCGCCGCCGGACCCGGTAAGGTGGGCGATCAATCCGAAGGAACGGAGCAGCGGATGGTAAAAGAGCCGAGAGCCCGGCATTCCAGGACGGTGAAGGAGCCGGTGACGATCGAGCTTGGCCCCGACCAGGTTTCGCGCTTGTCCGAACCGGATGAACAGACCGCCGCTTCCGCCCAAGAAACGCCCAAAACCGATCCGCTGACGGAAGAAATGTCTGACGATCCTGAATTGACGGGACAAGAAGCGACGGCGGAGGCGGATACCGTCGATGATGGCGCCGACGCCGATGAGCCGTACGATGTCCGGACGCAACCATCGGAACCCGATATTGAGACGGACGTCGAGACGGAGCCCTCTCCGGCGCGGCGCGGCGCGGGATCGGCGCTGCTCGCGGGCGTCGCCGGCGGCGTCATCGCGCTCATCCTGGCGGGCGCGTTGCAATGGTCCGGCCTCATTCCGGCGCTCGGCGATGCGGGCGGCAATCAGACGGCGCTTGCGTCTCTCCAAGCGGATGTCGATGCCATGAAACAGAAGATGGCTTCTTTCGACGCCGGCGCTCTCGATGCGGCGACGATCAAGCGGGCGCTGGCGCCGCTCGACAAGCGCGTGAGCGCCTTGAGCGACAATCTCGGCCAGCTCAAATCGGACGTAGCGAGCGCCAAATCCGCAAGTTCCGCCGGCGGATCGGCAACCGATGCCGACATGAAGGACATGCAAGCCCGCCTGGCCAAGGTCGAACAGGGCCTGTCCGCCGTCCGCAATGCCGCGCCGTCGACGCAGGCCGTCGATTCGCTGGGCCAGAAGGTCAATACGATCGGCAAGACGTCCGCGGGCAATGGCGACAAGCTGGCCAAGCTGGAAGACAACGTCGCGGGCCTTTCCAAGAAGGTCGAGGCCCAGGCCGCCGAACCGAAAGCAACGGTTGCGATCGCCGCTTCGGCGTTGAAATCGGCGATCGATCGCGGCGGCTCCTTCGCGGCGGAACTCGACACATTCGCCGCCGTCGCGCCCCATGCGCCGGAGATCGGAGAATTGCGCGCGCTGGCGGCGAAAGGCGTGCCGACCCGCGCCCAGCTCGCCGCCGAGGCGGGACCGACCGCGCAGGCCATGTCGGATGCGACGCAAAGCGTTCCCGCCGGTTCGGGTATTTTCGACAGGCTGCTGACCAGCGCGAAATCGCTGGTCAAGGTGCGTCCAGTCGGCACCGTCGAGGGCGACGGCACGGCGGCACGCATCGCGCGCTTCCAGTCCGCCGTATCGGGCGGCGATCTGGCCAGGGCGGCGGACGAATATAGCGGCCTTCCGGAAAAGGCCAAGGCGGCGGGTGCGGCATTCATGGCCGATGTGCAGGCTCGCCTGAAGGCGGACGCCCTGGCGCAAAAGGCGCTGGCTGGCGCGTTGAAGACCGGATGAGGCTTGAATGATTCGCGTATTCGTCTTCCTTCTCGCCGTTTTCGCGCTTGGTCTCGGTTTCGCCTGGCTGGCCGATCGTCCGGGCGACCTTGTCATCACCTTCGGCGGCTATCAGTACGAAGTAACGCTGATGTTGGCGGCGGTCGCGATCGTCGCCGTCGTCGTGGCGGTCATGATCGTCTGGTGGTTGCTGAAAAGCATCTGGAACAGCCCCTATACGGTGGCCCGGCATTTCCGGGCGCGGCGGCGCGACCGCGGCTATCAATCGCTGTCGACCGGCATGATCGCGGCGGGCGCCGGCGATGTGGGGCGGGCCCGGCAGATGAACAAGCAGGCGGCCAAGCTCATCAGCGCCGACCAGGAACCGCTGATCCATCTCCTGGAAGCGCAAACGCTGCTTCTTGAAGGAGACCACGCCGCTGCGCGAAAAAAATTCGAGACCATGCTCGAAGATCCGGAACTGCGCCCGCTGGCGCTGCGGGGTCTCTATCTGGAAGCGGAAAGGTTGGGCGATCGCGCGGCGGCGCGCCATTATGCCGCCGAAGCCGCCGCGGCGGCGCCGCAGCTCGTCTGGGCCTCGGACGCTACCCTAGAGGAAAAGGCCGAAGACGGTGACTGGGATGGAGCGCTGAAGCTGCTCGATGCGCAGCGCGCTACCGGCCATGTGGACAAGAAGGCCGCCAACCGCCGCCGCGCAATCCTCCTGACGGCCAAGGCCATGGCGGTTCTCGACGCCGATCCGCTGGCGGCGAAGAATGCCGCGCTCGAGGCGCACCGGCTCGAGCCGGAGCTGGTTCCCGCCGGCGTCGTCGCGGCCAAGGCATTGTTCCGACAGGACGATTTGAGACGCGGGTCGAAACTGCTCGAAGCGGCGTGGAAAAAGACGGCGCACCCGGAAATCGCCGAGACCTATGTCCACGCAAGGCCGGGCGATTCGACCCATGATCGGCTGGCGCGGGCGCAAAAGCTGCGTTCGCTGAGGCAGAACAACCCTGAATCGTCGATCGCCGTGGCGCGCGCGGCGCTCGACGCCGGTGAGTTTGCCCTCGCCCGCGAACAGGCCGATGCGGCGATCCGGCAGCAGCCGCGTGAAGGCGTCTATCTGCTGCGCGCCGACATCGAGGAAGCCGAAACCGGCGACCAGGGCCGGGTGCGGGCCTGGCTGGCCCGGGCAGTGCGCGCGCCGCGCGATGCGTCGTGGGAGGCCGATGGCGTGACGTCGGAGCGCTGGGCGCCTGTCTCGCCGGTCACCGGCAAGCTCGACGCCTTCGAATGGCGCATCCCGCCCGAGCGCCTCGGCCAGATCATCGAGCCGGAGATGATCGAACCAATGCATGACGGGGCGCCGGCGGAGCAGGGACATCTTCAGATCGCGGCCCGGTCCGAACTGGAACCAATTGCGCAGATCAATCGGCCGGCAGTGGCTTCGGAAACGGCTTCGGACGATCCCGCGGCATCCCGTCCTGTTCGAGAACCCGCGCCGACGCCAGCCCCCGAACCCGTACAGGATGGCATGGACGATTCCGCAGCGTCGACACCATTGCAACCCGCGACGCCTCAGCCGGCTGCCGGCGAGACGGCTGCCGGCAAGACTGGGGCGGGCGATCCGCTTGATCGGGAAGGGAAAGACGAGGACGGTTCGATCCCCGGTCCTCCCGATGACCCCGGGGTCAAGGAAACCAGGACGGAAGATCCCGCGCCGGGACGGTTCAGGTTGTTTTGATCGCGCTTGATGGTCTAAGGACTACTGCGTGGCATGCGCCGTCACCGATCGGTGCGCCCCTCCGCTCCTCAACCAACCCCACGCGGCAATGATGTTCGAACGACTTGTGACCTTCCTCACCGATATGCCCGGCGGCCATCCGCGCCGCGCCGGCTCCTCGTCGGACGATCCCAAAGTCGCCGCCGCGGCATTGATGTTTCATGTAATGGACGCCGATGGCGAGCGTCTGGACGCCGAAAAAGAGCGGCTGAGGCAATTGCTGGCGGAAGCCTACGGCTTGTCCGGCCGTGAACTCGACCGGTTGATTAAGGCCGGAGAGGAAGCGGACCAGGAGGCGATCGACCTCTACGGCTTCACCAGCGTGCTGAAGCGGCATCTGAGCCGCGAAGGCTGCGCCGAGTTCATCAAGATCATGTGGGAAATCGTCTATGCCGACGGCGAATTGCACGAACTGGAAGACAATATCGTGTGGCGCGTCGCCGAACTGATCGGCATTGACAGCCGCGAAAGGATCGCATTGCGGCATCTGGTCCAGGAGCGGCATCCGGGCGCCAGCGGCCCGGCAAGCGACGATTGACGCGGGCAAGCCGTCCCATTGTTTGAACCGCAGGCGGCGGAGCGGGGCCGAATCAAGAAGCGGCCCCGGCAACCGCGATTGCGTCAGTGCGCGTCGGCCTCGATCGTCCGCAGCGATTGCGCCTGACGTTTCGCCGCCGCCTTGACGGCGTCCTGGACCTTCTCGAACGCCCGCACTTCGATCTGCCGCACGCGTTCGCGGCTGATGCCGAATTCCGAGGACAATTCCTCCAGCGTCATCTGATCGTCGGAAAGACGCCGCGCCTCGAAAATGCGCCGTTCGCGATCGTTGAGCACCGACAGCGCTTCTCCGAGCATGCCGCGCCGGTTTTCCAACTCATCCTGCTGGACGAGCAGGTCTTCCTGGCTTTCGTGATCGTCGACCAGCCAGTCCTGCCATTCGCCGGACTCGCCTTCGCTGGCCCGGATGGGCGCGTTGAGCGACGCGTCGCCGGAAAGGCGGCGGTTCATCGAAACAACTTCGGCTTCGCTGACGTTCAGCCGCGTCGCGATCTCGCTGATCTGGTCGGGCTTCAAATCGCCTTCGTCGAGGGCCTGAATCTTGCCCTTGACCTTGCGCAAATTGAAGAACAGCCGCTTCTGGTTGGCTGTCGTGCCCATCTTGACCAGGCTCCACGAGCGCAGGATGTATTCCTGGATCGAGGCCTTGATCCACCACATGGCGTAGGTCGCCAGCCGGAAGCCGCGCTCCGGCTCGAACTTCTTCACGGCCTGCATAAGGCCGACATTGCCTTCTGAGATGACCTCGCCGATCGGCAGGCCGTAGCCGCGATAGCCCATGGCGATCTTCGCCACGAGCCGCAGATGGCTGGTGACCATCTTGTGAGCGGCGTTGGTGTCTTCATGTTCGCTGTAGCGCTTGGCGAGCATATACTCTTCCTGCGGCTGCAGCATGGGAAAGCGGCGTATCTCTTCGAGATAACGCGAAAGTCCGCCTTCGCCGGAAACGATACTGGGTAAGCTCTGGGCCATGAAAGCGCCCTCCCTCTGGTTGAATGCCTCCCGGACAGGGCAGGCAGATTAACGAATCGTCCGCCGGAGCAGCCCGATGCGCCTATCCATATATAGGTGAAAATTCGGCGAAATCACGTCCCGCATCGGAATGACATATCAGGTCATCCCAAATTGCATGGCGGCCCAATTATCCCACCGCACGGAAGGCGGACAGGAGCTCGGCCATATCATCGGGCAATGGCGCCTCAAATCGAAGTATTATCTGGGTTGTCGGGTGACGGAATGCAAGGAGGCGCGCATGCAGCGCCTGACGGGGAAAAGCCGAAACGATGCCCTTCAGCGGCTGTTGCAAGGCATTGGCCTTGCTGCGGAATGCCGAACCATAGTCGCGGTCGCCGACGAGCGGATGCCCGATATGCGCCATATGCACGCGGATCTGGTGCGTGCGCCCGGTCTCCAGCCGGCATTCGACCAGCGAAGCCAGAGCAGTGGCGTCCGGCCTTTCGTCGAAGCGCTCGCGCACGGTGTAATGGGTGACGGCGCGGCGCGAATCGGTTTGTCCCTCCGGCACCACCGCCCGCTTGGTGCGGTCACGGCTGGCGCGGCCGAGCGGCGCGTCTATCGAGCCGACGCGGCGGACGGGCGTCCCCCAGATAATGGCCTGGTAGGCGCGCTCCAGGTCGCCGGAACGGCCGTGATCGGCGAATGCGGCGGACAATTCCCTGTGCGCGCGATCCGTCTTGGCGACGACGAGCACGCCGCTCGTATCCTTGTCGAGCCGATGCACGATGCCCGGCCGCCTGACGCCGCCAATGCCGGAAAGCCCCTCGCCGCAATGGGCAATCAGCGCATTGACCAAAGTGCCCGTCCAGTTGCCGGCTCCCGGATGCACGACGAGCCCCGCCGGCTTGTTGATGACGATAAGGTCGTCATCCTCGAACAGAATATCCAGCGCGATGGCTTCGCCTTCGGGCAAGGCGGGCGCGGGTGGCGGAACGGACAGCTCGAAAATTTCACCCGCCTCGACCTTCCGCTTCGTATCCGTTGCCGGCCCGCTATCGCCGCTCACCGAGCCCTCGCGGATCAGCGACTGGATGCGATTGCGCGACAGATCCGGCGCCAGCGCCTTCGCCAGCCACTGATCGAGCCGCATGCCCGCGTCGGGCGGCGCGACCGTCAGCACTTTCCTTGTGCCGTCGGCTTGGATATCAGGGTTCATCCTTCACCCCCGGGACCCCGAAGCATGACCGGACCGAAAATCCAAGATGAAGACAAGCCCCTCGATCCGTCGGTCGAGAAGGTGCGCCGGAAATTGCTGCGCTTCATGGTCATCAATCTCGGCATACTCTTTCTGGCCTTCGCGGTGGTGATCGGCGCCTTCATCTACAAGAGCACTTCCCTTGCCCGCAAAAAGCCTGCCGGGCAAGCGCAGGTCCAGCCCCCCTCCGGCGCTGATGCCATTTCCGGCACGATCACGCTGCCGGCCGGCGCGCGGATCGTTTCCCAAAGCCTTTCCGGCAATCAGGTGCTGCTCAATCTGGAACGGGCGGACGGCAGCCGCGAATTCCTGCTCTATGATCTGCAGGCGGGGCGCACGCTCGGGCAATACACCGTGAAGGCGCCATGATCGCGAGGCGGCTTTCCCTCGTCGCCCTCCTCGTCCGCGACTATGACGAGGCAATCGACTTCTACACGCAAAAACTCGGCTTCAGGCTCGCCGAGGACACGCCGCTCGGCGATGACAAGCGCTGGGTCGTGGTGACGCCGGAACGCCAAGATTCGGCGGCGCTCCTGCTCGCCCGCGCCGCCGACGCCGAGCAGGAAACCGCGATCGGGCGACAGGCTGGAGGCCGCGTCTTCCTTTTTCTGGAAACCGATGATTTCGCGCGCGATCATCGCGACATGCTGGAAAAGGGTGTGGTCTTCCTGGAAGAACCCCGCCATGAGGCCTACGGCGTCGTTGCGGTCTTCAAAGACCTCTACGGCAATCCCTGGGATTTGATCGAGCGCCGCTGAACGCATGGCGGGGGCGGTTGCATTTCGACCTTTCTCGCCGTATATGGCGTTTTCGGCTGCGCCCATCGTCTAGCGGTCAGGACGGCGCCCTCTCACGGCGCAAACAGGGGTTCGATTCCCCTTGGGCGTACCAGCACTTCTCCTTTATTTGTAATGACTTAGCCTCCCGCCGCCTCAACGGGGCAGGGTAGCGACCAATCGAAAGGAATTCCGAGCGACTCGCGCCTGACTACCATCGTATGCAGGGTCGGAATCTCCCCATCAACCTGCGTTCAGGGCTTTCACCGGGAGAGCCCCCATGACCGACCACGACCACCGATCCAATCCCGACTATCGCCGCTTCATCCGGGCCGTGCGCCGCCACATCAGGTCCGGCCATGGACGCCTGCAAGGCGATGCCGCCACGATGCACGCGTCCCGATTCCGAAAGACGGCGCGGCTGGGTTTCACGGCAAAGTCGCCGACCTGCGCGGCGTGGGTTAACCGCGAAGCGAGGCCCCCTCGCGGATTGCTCCGAAAGCCGATTGAGTATCCATTAAGCTTAGTTAATCCTTAAGGCTTGTCCTCCAGATTGCCTGCAAACGAACCTCGGGGAAAGGGGCGCGTCTAGTGGCGTTGCGGGACGGAAAAGAAAAAAAAGGCGATCGGGCGAATACTGCCTCCAGTCTTCGGACGAATTCGGAAGCCTCGCTACCATCCAGAAGCACCAGGGACCCAGGCCTCGGGAGACCAAAGGATGCCGGATGCGATGATGCGACGCGCCGGCTGCTTGACATCAGCGTCGACTGGACCTGGCGCACGGACGCGACGCATACATTTACATATTTCTCCCAGGGATTCGAAATCGCCACCGGCATGAAGCCGACGAAGGCGATCGGCAAGACCTGGTTTGACTTCTTGCCGAAAACAACGCGCCTGAAGGATGAATATCAGGCGCTGATGGAAGACCTCGAGGCGCATCGGCCGTTTCGCGAATTTGCCTATGAAGTGGAGAATGGCCAGCCCCATTGCCGCTGGCTGTCCGTCTCCGGCCAGCCGACATTCGACGAAAACGGCGTTTTCACTGGATATGAAGGCGCGGGACGCAATGTCACCAGGCTGTTTGAAACGCATGACGCGCTGGATGAAATGCGCGGCCAGCTCAAGCAATCGCAGGATTTGCTGACCGCCGTTTTCGAATCGCTCGACGCCGGCGTCGTCGTCTACAACCAGGATGACCAGTTGCTCCTGTCCAACGCCCGCATGGCGGAGCTTTATCCGCATATCGGCAAGGTCGCCGCACCCGGGCGGTCGCTGCGCGAATTGCTCGCAAGCGCCTACGATGCCGGGCAGTTCGTCGACGCGCCCGGCGCCGAATCCGCTTCCGTCACGACCGACCGCGCCGACTGGCTTGAACAGCGCCTCGAGGAATATTGGGAACCCTACAGCGAGCGGGAACAAAAGCTCGATGACGGCAGGTGGGTGCATCTGCGCAACCGCCGCCTCGACAACGGCATGTTCATCGGGCTGCGAACCGACATCACCAATATAAAGGAACGCGAAGAGGCGCTTGCCGTAGCGCTTGAAAAGGCGAGGCATACCGAGGTGCTGCGCTCGGCGCTCGACATCATGGAAGATGGCTTCGCCCTTTATGATTCCGACGATCGGCTGGTTCTGTTCAATCCCGCCTATGTGCATATGCATGTCGGCATGGAGGATCACATCCGCCCGGGCATGACCTTCGAAACCGTTCTGCGTACGGCGATCAAGCATGGCATGGTCGACATCGGAACAGACGATTTCGAAGCCTATGTCGCGGCGGCTCTCAAGAGGCGCAGGGACGGGCCTCACCCCGAGATGATGCTGAAGTTTTCCGATGGGCGCTGGGTCATGCGCAGGGAAGTGCGTACCCCCGACGGCGGCATCATGGGCATCCGCACCGACGTCACGCAAATGAAGATCCGCGAGACGGAACTCGCGGAAGCGAGCGGCCAGGCGAAGGAATTGCTATTCGACCTGACGCGAACGGTTGAAGCCATGAACATGGGGGTCGTCGTCCTTGACGCCGACACCCGCGCCGAGATCATCAATCGCGCGTTCTACGAAATCTGGCAGTTTACGCCCGAACAGCTAAGCGTCGGCAGTCACTTCCAGGATCTCATGGATTTCAACCGCCACACCGGCATTTATGACGTCCCCGACGATCAGTGGGAGGAGTACACCTCGTCACGGCTCGAGGAAATTCGCGCCGGGGACGTGGCGCCGCGTGAATTCAAGCGCGCCGACGGGCGCACGCTGATCTATTCCGTGACGGCGTTGTCGGGCGGCAAACGGCTGATCTCCTATTTCGACATCACCGACATGAAGGACCGCGAGGCGGCGCTGGCCGAAGCGCTGGAAAAAGCGAAACTCGCGGAAACCGTCATCGACAGCGTGCCCAATCCGATCTTCGTCAAGGACCAGAACCTGGATTTCGTATTGGCGAACAAGGCCTTCGCCGCACTTTTCGATGCCACCCCCGCCGACATCGTCGGCAGCAAGGGCATAGCGGTCGTATCGCCGGAGGAGGCCCGCAGTTTCGAGGAGAACGAAAAATCCGTCCTCGAAACCGGCGAGATTTACGAAGCCGTGGAAGACTTCGTTGCCGATGGTTCTACCGGTTCGCGCATCGTCCGCAAAAACCGGGTTCGCACCGAAAGCGGGCGCGACTACGTCGCCTGCACGATCTTCGACATCACCGACATGAAACGGCGCGAAACCGAGGCGGAGGAAGCCCGCCAGCATCTGGCCAACGTGCTCGAACTTCTTCCCGCCGGCGTCATCATTTACGACCGTGACGACAAATTTGTTCTGGCCAACCGAAAGCTGCAGGACTCCCTGCCCGCTTTGAAGGAGACCTGGGTCGAGGGTCAATCGCTCCTGCACGCCATGCGCCTGGCCCATTCGGCGGGCTATTTCCGTGAGAGCGGCGATTCCGAACTCGACAGGCTATACGATGTCGATCCGGAAGCCTGGGCGCGAGGGAAGGTCGAAAAATACCATGTACCGCACGCCGTCTCCGAGCGCCGCAATCCGGACGGCCATTGGTACCAGACCTTCGATACGCGTACGCCGGATGGCTCCTTTGTCGGCGTTCGGGTCGACATCACCGAACTCAAGCAGCGGGAGCAGGCGCTGCATGAGAGTCTGCGTGAAAATGAGCTCTTCCGTAGCATCATCGATAATGTTCCCGTCGCGATCTACGCCAAGCAGACCGATCTCAAGCTGATCTATGTCAATCAGGGCTGGTGCGATCTGACGGGTATTCCGAGCGACCGGGCGATCGGCAAGACGGATGTCGACATATTCGGCCCCGATGGCGAGGCTTTCATGCGCGACGATCGCGCGGTCTTGAATTCGCGCAAGCCGCATCTGTTCGAGGAGACCGCGACAAACCCGGACGGCACGATCCGTTATCAGGAGGCGCGCAAGAGCGCCATGGTCGCCTCCGACAACTCGCTTTACCTTATCGGTTCGACAACCGACGTCACCGATATGAAGGAGCGCGAACAGGAGCTCCGGGAAGCCCGGCAGAAGGCCATCCTCGCCGATCGGGCCAAATCGGAATTCCTGGCCAACATGAGCCACGAAATCCGCACGCCGATGAACGGAGTGCTGGGCATGGCGGAATTGCTGGCCAAATCGGAGCTGGACTCCAAGCAGAAAACCTTCACCGACATCATCGTGAAGTCCGGAAACGCGCTCCTCACCATCATCAACGACATCCTCGATTTCTCCAAGATCGACGCCGGCCAGCTCGTCCTCGATCCGTCGCCGTTCAATCTCGTCGAAGCGATAGAGGACGTGGCGACGCTGGTCTCCACCCGCGCCAAGGAAAAGGATCTGGAGCTGATCGTGCGCGTCGATCCCAGTCTGCCGCAAATGTTTGTCGGCGATGTCGGACGCATCAGGCAGATCATCACCAATCTGATGGGCAACGCGGTGAAATTCACCGATTCGGGTCATGTCCTGGTCAACGTGAACGGACATATCGACGACGGCATGGGGAAGCTGCGCGTCAACGTCACCGATACCGGCATCGGCATTCCGAAGGAAAAGATCGATCTGGTCTTTGAAAAGTTCAGCCAGGTCGATGCCTCCTCGACGAGACGCCACGAAGGTACCGGGCTCGGGCTCGCCATCACCTCCAAACTCGTCGCGCTGATGGGCGGTGAGATCGGCGTCGAAAGCCAACAGGGAAAAGGGTCCACCTTCTGGTTCACACTGGAATTGCCGGCAGCCGAAAGCGCGCCCCGGCGCAAGCCGACGCCCATCGACGTGACGGGAGCGCGCATTCTCATTGTTGACGACAACGCGGTCAACCGCGCCATCCTCTCCGAACAGATGGCCTCGTGGTCGTTTGATTCCTGCGCGGCCGAAAGCGGCGAAGAGGGGCTGAAAGTTCTGAATGCGGCGGCACGGCATGGCATTGCCGTCGACTGCGTCATCCTCGACTACCAGATGCCCGGGATGACCGGCGCGGAAGTCAGCCGCGTCATCCGCGCCACAAACGATATCGCCGATACGCCGATCATCATGCTGACATCGGTCGACCAGTCGCTCTCGAACGCGCAGTACCGGGGCCTGGGGATCAATGCCCAGCTGATCAAGCCGGCGCGTTCCTCGCATCTTCTTGAAACGCTGGTATCCGCGGTGCAGACACGTCGGGCCCCCGATTTCGCCGCGATGCTGGCCGAGACGAAAACCGGGTTGGCGCTGGCCGGAAAGACGAAGGCCGAGGAACCGGTCCTTCGCGACGCCTCGGCGCC
Source organism: uncultured Alphaproteobacteria bacterium (assembly GCA_963752795.1). Lineage (GTDB taxonomy): Bacteria > Pseudomonadota > Alphaproteobacteria > Rhizobiales > Rhizobiaceae > Mesorhizobium_L. The sequence continues at coordinate 139,535 of CAVVZH010000001.1, read as the reverse complement.
GAAGCCGCGTGACAGCCAGGGCGAAAAACCCGGACCGCGGATGCCGGCAGGCACGGACGGCGATTATCGGCTCGACATTCTCGTGGCGGAAGACAACGAGGTGAACCAGCTCGTCTTCACGCAGATTCTGGCGGAAACGAAGATGAGCTTCGAGCTTGTCGGCAATGGCGAGCGAGCACTGGAAGCCTATAGCGAGATGCGGCCGCGCATGATCCTGATGGACGTTTCCATGCCGAAGATGAGCGGCCTGGAAGCCACCGCCGCCATACGCAAATTGGAGACGGTATCCGGCGAGCATGTCCCCATCATCGGCGTTACCGCGCACGCGCTGAAAGGCGACCGCGAGCGCTGCATCGATGCGGGAATGGACGATTATCTCTCCAAGCCGATCAGCCCCAAGGCGCTCCTGGAGAAAGTCGCCCGATGGGCGGGAGACGCCGCGCCGGCGGAACGAGAGGCTGGTTAGCCATCGTGCCGGCCGGAAGCTGATTTATGCCAAATTGATTCCACCAAAGGGCTGAAAAGGGGGACTCCAGCGCCACATGCCCCTAAGAAACTGCTAACGCGCGCCTTTTCTCGAGCCTGCGCTGATCTTGCAATCGCGTGCATTTGCTTTGCCGGCAAAGCGCGCCGCCCTTCGTAATCCGGGCGACACAAAACTGTCATCCAACTGTTACATGCGGCCTTTAAGGGCAGTCGCGGCGCAGTGAGCGCCAGACGAAATGCCGAACAGGAGAAGGCTCCCATGACGACTTTCATTCGTTCGACTGCGCTGGCCGCTGCGGCCGTCGCCATGTCGATCGCGACAATATCCACCAGTCAGGCCGCCGACATTTCAGGTGCCGGCTCGACGTTCATTTATCCGGTATTCGCCAAATGGGCCGATACCTACAAGAAGGAAACCGGCGTCGGCCTCAACTATCAGTCGATCGGCTCGGGCGGTGGAATCAAGCAGGTGATCGCCAAGACCGTGACCTTTGGCGCCACCGACAAGCCCTTGTCCGATGCGGATCTGGACAAGAACGGCCTCACCCAGTTCCCGATGATCATGGGCGGCATCGTGCCGATCTTCAACGTCGAAGGTGTCAAGCCGGGCGAACTCGTGCTCGACGGCCCGACCCTTGCTGGCATCTACATGGGCACGATCACCAAGTGGGACGATGCCGCGATCGCCAAGCTCAACCCCGATCTCAAGCTTCCCTCCTCGGCCATTGCCGTGGTGCATCGCTCGGATGGTTCGGGAACGACCTTTAACTTTACCGACTATTTGAGCAAGGAATCCGCTGACTGGAAGGGAAACATCGGTTCCGACACGGCTGTCGAATGGCCGGTAGGCATCGGCGCCAAGGGCAGCGAAGGCGTCGCCAACACCGTCAAGCAGACGGCGGGCAGCATCGGCTATGACGAATACGCCTATGCGGCGCAGAACAATCTCTCCTACGCCAAGATGATGAACTCCGCCGGCAAGGTGGTGGAGCCTTCGCTCGACACTTTTGCCGCGGCCGCTTCCAATGCCGACTGGGCCGGCGCCAAGAACTTCCACGTCATCATCACTAACCAGCCGGGCGACCAGAGCTGGCCGATCGCCGCCAGCACCTGGGTGCTGATCCACAAGCAGCCCGACAACGTCGCCGCGGCTTCCGCATCGCTCAAATTCTTCTCCTGGGCCTACAAGAATGGCCAGAGCGCGGCCAAGGGGCTCGACTACGTCTCCATCCCAGATAACGTTGTGACCCTGATCAAGAAGAGCTGGTCGGCCAACATCATGGCTGACGGCAAGCCGATCCTTGAGACCGAGTAAGAGAGTATACGAGAACGGGAAGCGGGCATTCGGCCCGCTTCCCGGCCAACAAGCGAGTTAGGGTAGCGGGCTCATGGCCGTCTCGATGAACGTGATCACCGATGCCGATATCCCGGCGGAAAGAAGAGTTCGCCATTCCGGCGCCGCCGACCGCGTGTTTTATTTCCTGACGCTGAGCTCGGCGGCCTTTGTGGTTATCATGCTGCTTGGCGTGATGGTGTCTCTGATCCTCGGCGCATGGCCGGCGCTGGCGAAGTTCGGATTATCCTTTGTCTGGACGGAGCGCTGGAGCCCGGTCAAGGAGATATTCGGGGCACTTGCCCCCATCTACGGCACCATCGTCACCTCCATCATCGCCATGCTGATCGGCATCCCGGTAAGCTTCGGCATCGCCATTTTTCTGACGGAGATTTGCCCGCAGTCGCTGCGCCGCCCGATCGGCATCGCCATAGAACTGCTCGCCGGCATCCCGTCGATCATCTACGGGCTCTGGGGTTTCTTCATCCTCGCCCCGTTCCTGCAAACGACCGTGCAGCCCTTCCTGATCCACACCCTCGGCAACGTGCCGCTGATCGGCGTGCTCTTCGGTGGCGCACCCTACGGCATCGGCCTTTTGACCGCCGGCATCGTGCTCGCCATCATGGTGCTGCCCTTCATCACCTCCATCACCCGCGACGTCTTCCAGACCGTGCCGGTCCTGCTGCGCGAGAGCGCCTACGGCATGGGGATGACGACCTGGGAAGTCGTGCGCAGGATCGTCATCCCCTATTCGCGGGTCGGCCTGGTCGGCGGCATCATGCTGGGCCTCGGCCGCGCGCTGGGCGAAACCATGGCCGTGACCTTCGTCATCGGCAACTCGCACAACATCTCGGCTTCCCTCCTGGCGCCCGCCACCACCATCTCGGCGGCCATCGCCAATGAATTCAACGAGGCTACCGGCGATATCTACACCTCAAGCCTTATCGCGCTCGGCCTCATCCTCTTCGTCATCACTTTCGCGGTTCTCGCGGTCGCCAAATGGCTGCTGATCCGCACGGCCGTGAAATAGGAGAGCGATATGGCATCCTACGCCCGCCGCCGGACCAGCAATGTTGTTGCGCTCGGCCTTTCGGTCGCAGCGACGATCGTCGGCCTGTTCTTCCTCGCCGCCATATTGATAACGCTGGTCATCTATGGCGGAGAGGCAATCTCGCCGCGCATTTTCCTTCAGAACACGCCTCCGCCCGGATCCGATGGCGGTCTCCTCAACGCCATCTTCGGATCGGTGGCCATGACCTTCGTCGCCATCCTGTTCGCCACGCCGATCGGCATCCTGGCGGGAACCTATCTCGCCGAATATTCGCGTGGCAGCCGGCTTGGCGAGGCCGCCAAATTCATCAACGACATCCTGCTGTCGGCGCCTTCGATCATCATCGGCCTGTTCGTCTACACGATCCTGGTGGTGCCGTTCGGCCACTTCTCGGCATGGGCCGGTGCCGCCGCGCTTGGCCTGATTGCCTTGCCCGTCATCAACCGGACGACCCAGGATATGCTCGGACTGGTGCCCAACGAATTGCGCGAGGCCGCCGCGGCACTTGGCACACCGCGCTGGAAGACGATGACCCATGTCGTCTACCGCGCCGCGCGCAGCGGCATCCTGACCGGCGTTCTGCTTTCCATCGCCCGTGTCACCGGCGAGACGGCTCCGCTCCTCTTCACCGCGCTCAACAACCAGTTCTGGAGCACCAACCTCGGCCAGCCGATGGCCAATCTTCCGGTCGTCATCTTCCAGTTCGCCATGAGTCCCTACGACGACTGGCAGCGCCTCGCCTGGGGCGGCGCACTGATCATCACCACCGCGATACTTGTCCTCAATATCGTGGCCCGTCTTCTGTCCAACATTGGAACCTCGAAATGAACGATAGCGCCTCCTCAGCCATGATGCTTGGCGCCGCCGGCGCGATGGCTCCCGTCAGCGGACAAGGCACGAAGCTGGAGACAAGAAACTTGCGTTTCTTCTACGGTGACACGATGGCGCTGAAAGGCATCACCCTGGCGCTGGACGAGCGCAAGGTCACCGCCTTCATCGGCCCGTCGGGTTGCGGCAAGTCCACGCTGCTGCGCGTCCTCAACCGCATCTACGACCTCTATCCAAACCAGCGCGCGGAAGGGGAAGTGTTGCTCGATGGCAGGAACATCCTCCAGCGCTCCGAAGATCTGAACCTCCTGAGAGCGCGTGTCGGCATGGTGTTCCAGAAGCCGACGCCATTTCCCATGTCAATCTATGAAAACATCGCGTTCGGTGTGCGTCTCTATGAAAAGATCGGCAAGGCCGACATGGACAACCGCGTCGAGGAAGCCCTCCGTCGAGCCGCCTTGTGGGACGAGGTGAAAGGTAAGCTCAATGCCAGCGGCCTCAGCCTTTCAGGCGGCCAACAGCAGCGGCTGTGCATCGCGCGAACGGTGGCCGTCAGGCCGGAGGTCATCCTGCTAGATGAGCCGGCATCGGCGCTCGACCCGCTTTCCACCGCCAAGATCGAGGAACTGATCGACGAGTTGAAAGCCGACTACACGATCGTCATCGTGACCCACAACATGCAGCAGGCGGCCCGTGTGTCCAGCAAGACCGCCTTCATGTATCTCGGCGAACTCGTCGAATTCGGCGAGACCGAGCAGATATTCACCTCGCCCGCCAACAAGAAGACCCAGGACTATATCACCGGCCGCTTCGGCTGAGGCATATCTCCCGAAACCGGGCAGCGGTTTCGCGACTTGACATGCTTGAAATCAACAGTCGGAAGCCCAGGATTTTCGGAGAAACACCCCATGGCCGAACATACCGTCTCATCCTTCGACGATGATCTCGATCAAATCGGCGGGTTGATCCGCTCCATGGGCGACCTTGCCGTGAACATGGTCGGTTCGGCGACGCATGCGCTGTTCGATTCGGACGCGGCGGGCTCGCAACGCGTCATATCGGAGGACGCGATCATGGACGCCAGGCAGCGCGAGCTCGACGAGCGCGCCATAACCTTGATCGCCCGGCGCCAGCCGGTCGCCGCCGATTTGCGCGCGGTGGTCGGCGCCATCCGTATGGCCGCCGATCTCGAACGCATCGGCGACCTCGCCAAAAACATCGCCAAGCGGGTCGGCGCGGTCGGCGACGCCGTCGCGCCGCGCAAATTCGCGCACAGCATCGACGCCATGGCCGAACTCGTTCTCGGGCAGGTGGAGGGCGTGATCGCCAAATACGGGATGCGCGATGCCGACGGGCTGAGCGAACTGCGCGCCGATGACGAGAAGATCGACATTCAATACACCGCCGTCTTTCGCGAGCTCCTCACCTACATGATGGAGGATCCGCGAAACATCACCGCCTGCACGCATCTCCTCTTCTGCGCCAAGAATCTGGAGCGCATCGGCGACCACGTTACCAACATCGCTGAAAACGCGTATTATGTACTGACTGGTCTCCAGCTCTCACCGTATCGTCCCAAGCAGGACGAGACGTCGATGGCGCTGGCCGAATAAGGGTTCTGCCGATGATCGCGCCCAAGATCATGGTGGTCGAGGACGAAGAGCCGCTTTGCGTTCTGCTCCGCTACAATCTGGAAGCGGAGGGCTATCTGGTCGAAACCGTCATGCGCGGGGACGAAGCCGAGATCAGGCTGCAGGAAAACGTCCCCGACCTTCTCGTCCTCGACTGGATGCTGCCTGCCATATCGGGCATCGAGCTTTGCCGCCGCTTGCGCATCCGGCCGGAAACCGACCGCCTTCCCATCATTATGCTGACAGCGCGCGGCGAGGAAAGCGACCGGGTGCGTGGGCTATCGACGGGGGCTGACGATTATCTGGTCAAGCCGTTCTCGACGCCGGAATTCATGGCCCGCGTGCGCGCGTTGCTGCGCCGGGCCAAGCCGGAAATTCTTTCCAACGTGCTCAAGGTGGGCGATATCGTGCTCGACCGGGAAACCCATCGCGTCTACCGCAAGAAAAGCGAGATCAGGCTCGGCCCGACCGAATTCCGCCTGCTGGAATTCATGATGCGCAGCCCGGGCCGCGTCTTCTCGCGCAGCCAGTTGCTCGATAACGTCTGGGGCGAAACGATCTATATTGACGAGCGGACGGTCGATGTTCATGTCGGACGCCTGCGCAAGGCCGTCAACAATGGCCGCGCACCCGACGTCATCCGCACCATTCGTGGAGCCGGCTATTCCATCCAGGAAACCTGAAGCCCGCTACCTTTCCGGCGGATACCAGTATTTCGCAGCGGCCGATCCCCGTTCGATGCGCACGAAATTATTGGCGAAGACGCGATAGGGAGCGCTCCATTCGCCGTCCGGCCATTTGACGCGGATCGACGCGCGCTCGGCGGTGCCAAGACCGATATGGGTAAAGCCGGCGTGACCCGAGGCATGGCCGCCGCCGACCTCGATCGTGTGGTTCGAGGTGTGGGTGCCCCATCGGACCGAAATCTCGGCGCCGACGGCGTTTTCGTTTGCGCCAGGCTGTGAAAGCTCGACGGAAACGAAGTTCCCCATCGGCCGCACGCCGAAATCGGTCGCCGCGCCCAGATTGCGGAAGAGACTTGCCCGCTGCTCGCGGTTGACGACGAGCAGGTCGAGCATGCCATCCATGTTGAAATCCTCGACGATCGCTCCCCGACCCTTGGTCGGCAGATCGATGCCGGCCTGGTGGCCGGCTTCGATGAAGGTGCCGTCCCACTGGCCAAGAAGCAGATTGTCGGGATCGACGGAGGCAAAGTCCGGCATCTGCTCGACATTGCCCTTGGCGATATAGAGGTCGAGTAGACCGTCATTGTTGAAGTCGGCGAATTCCGCGTGCCAGCCCGTCGACGGCTTCAGATCGTCGCCCTCATAGGGACGATGCGCCGTCACCCCCTTGTCGAACGCCAGATCGCGATAGACCGGCTCCCCCTCTTCCGCGTCGCGGTCGAGCGTCTGCAGCTTGGTGTCGCCCATGGACGTTATGGCGTATGCCGGATAGCCGTCGCCGTTGAGATCGGCCTGGGCGATGCCCATGCCCCAGATGGTGAGATGCCGCCAACCATCCGCACGCGTATAGAGGCGCGCCGGCTTTCCCGGATCGACGCGCCACATCTGCTCCTCGCCTCCACGATAATATTGCCGGTCATTGGCGATGCGAAGCGACGGCGTGCCGGACTTGTCCCAGTCGGTGAACAGCATGGAGAGGGCGCAATATCCCGGCTTCAAAGGGCTGGGGAGGGAATAGTCGGGCGTGTCGCCCGGCTGCGGGCGATAGAGCATGTTGTCGGCGCACGTACCCCAGGGAGATCCCGGCGCGGAACGGTCGACATAATTGCCGAAGGCGAGCGTCGGAAATTTCTGCCCCGCCTCGAAAGTCGCGGCAAAAGACGTCGTCCAGCTCTTTCCGCCATCGAAGGCGAAATGACGATTGGCCTTGGTGAAGCTGCAATCGGGCCCGCCTTTGAGAACAATGTTTTCGCCTAGTCTCAGGAGAACGAGGTCGCGGTATCCATCTCCGTCGATATCGATGGGGTAGGCGCCTAGAACGTTGAGAAGATCGCGAGGCTCGACATCGATCGGTTTGGCGACGAAATGGAGACTGTCACCGATCTCGCTATGGTTCACGTAGAGCGTCGCCTGACTTTTTCCGCCGGCGATGAAAAGGTCCGGCAACCGGTCGCCATTGCAATCGAGCGACGCCGCCCCGCCGCCGACGAAGAATTCCCAAGGGCCGGTATATTTGTGATCGATGCCGGCCGCCAAAGCCTCCTCGTGCATCTTTGGCACGTCATTGGGCGGTGCCTTGACAGCGTCGCTCGCCGCCATCGCCACGCCCTCAAGCCCCGTGAGGACGAATATGAAGGCGGCAAGGAGAAAGCGGCATCGGCGGTTCATGGCTCGATCACCAGCGTCCGGAGATAGGCAATGATCGCATCGCGGTCCCTGTCGGGGAGGGCGATGTATTTGTCCCGCGCGGCCCGGCCTTCCCCGCCATGTGCCCGGATGACCGCGTCGAGCGAAGACAAATCGTTGCGGTGGCCGTAGGGCGCGGTCGACGCCACGCCCCATAGTTCATTGGTCATGAACACGTCGCGTTCGACGAAACGCTGCGCCAGAAGTTCATTGCCCAGCGTGGCGACCTGCTGATCGGCGATCTTGTGGCGCTTGAGGTCGCCGAACAGCGGCACCATCACCTCGCCCTTGTCGTTGCGCGGTAGTTTCCTGGCCCAGTCGAAAAGCGCAAGATCATAGATCGCCGGCGCCTTGACCTCGCTGGTGCGTAGGGTGCCAGCCATGTCCTCAGGACCCGGGTCGGTGAAGACCAATGATTTCAGCGGCAGGGAAGGCCGATGGCACTCGGCGCAGCCCAGCGATGCAAAGAGGGTCTTGCCTGTCGAGGCCGCTTCCTTCCAGACCGGATCGGCAGGCGTCTTTTCGACCGGCGGCTTGAGGCCGGCCTGCCATGCGACCAGAGCCGAAACGTCGCCTTCCGACATTTCGTCATCGACGCCATCGCGGTCAAAATCCCGCGTCCCCGTCCAGCGCCGCCCGAAACGTTCGTCGGCTTCCATTCCGTGATGCTGGTTGAGGGCGTTGATGGTGAACTGCCGTATCGAGGTCATCACGCCCTTCTGGCTGAACGGTCTGACAACGAGATCGTCATCGACGCCGTCGACCGCCGAAAGATCCACCACCCCGTCGGGCATGGCGGTGATCTTGCCGAAGTCCACGCCCTTCGTCGTGAGCGGGGCCTCCACTGCCTTGCCGGTGCGGTGCGCCTTGGCGATCGCGGCATTGCGGATCGCCTTGAGGTCGGTCGTCATCTCGCGCGCCAGAAGCTCGATCAATCCCGCGCCGAACAGGTGATTGGTGCCGCGCTCGTTGGAGAATTGCGGGTCCGTGCTGTCGAATTCGGCGCTCTCGAAGCCTTCCGAGACAAAGACATTGCTGACGAAATCGCCGGCGCCGCCGGTGGTCGGCTCATTGTGGCAGCCCGAACAGGCGTTGGAATCGGTGCCATGGGTCCGGTTGAAGCGCATCTCTGGCGCGCGCTTGCGGCCGGTGGGAATGATCGCCTGGGTGGCTAACGGCCGGCCAACGCCGTCGGCTTCAGTAAACCGACCCGTGAAAAGCGCCTCGCCCCGTTCGCGCAAAGCATCCAGCATCGGCCTGGACAGCCGTCCCGCAAGCGTCGCTTCATCGATATGCTTCTGGACGACATTCGCGTCCCACGGATTTGTCGTTTCCCCCCCGAGGCGCCAAGGAACGTGACAGCGGCAAAGACAAGCGCGCGCTTCATGCAACAGCCTTTCCGTGCGGCGAAACGACAGGCGGATTGCCGGCCGCGAATATTTCCTGGTCGATAAATGTAAGGGCGCGCATGGCACAACCCTCTCGTATCAGCGGCAGTTGATCGGGCTCCGTCTCGAAGGAGATCGCCGCCTGATGCTGGCCGCCAACGGTCTTTGCGATGGCTTCGCGCATCGACGCCTCGATGAGGTCGAACGCTCTTGCGCCGATGCCGACGATAGCGACCGGAGCGGGGTCGATCAACGCGAAAAGGCTTCCCAGCCCAAACCCGACAGCCTCGCCCGCTTTGGCGTAGGCCTTGCGTTCGGGGCCGTCATGGTCGCGCGCGGCCTCTGCCAGCGCCAGCATGTCGGCATCTTCGATATCGGCGACGAAGCCGTCGGCATCCGCGATGCCCCGCGCATTGCGCCAGATCGCGTAGTTGCCCGCATAGGCTTCTATGCAGCCATGCCGGCCACATCGGCAGAGAGCCCCGTCGGGAATATGCATCATGTGACCGAATTCGCCGCCGGAGGACTGCGTCCCGGTGAAAAGTTCCCCGTTCAGGAAGAGCCCCATGCCGATGCCGTTCGATAAAAGGACAGAGATGAAATTGTCCCGGTAACGGCGCGGGTTCCGCCAGCGAAGCGCCACCGCCATCATGTTGCAGTCATTTTCCAGCGTGACCGGAAGGCCGAACGCTTGCTGCAGCGCTTCGCCGAACCGAATGTCCTCATGTGGCGTAATCGGGGACCAGAGCATCGATCCGCCAACCGAATCGGCAACACCCTGAACCGCGAAAGAGATGCGCATCACCCCGCGTCCGGACGAGCCGCCGCGGGCGACAAGCCCGCCGATGATCCTGACCGTCTCGGCGACCAGTTCCTCCTTGCCGATGGTCATGGTCGGCAGCCGCCAATGATCTTCCGCAAGCGTATTGCCGGCATAATCGATCAAGGTGGCGGAAAGGGAATTGAGCGAAAGCAGCACAGCGACAATCGAACTGGTTTCCGGATTGAGCCCAAGCGCCACTTGCGGGCGGCCCCGCTTGGACAGGCCACCTTCCCCGCCTTTTGTCTCAATCAGGATGCCTTCCTCGATCAAATCGGCGGCGATGGCCGAGATGGTCGAATGGCTGAGAGCGGTCGTCCTGGCGATTTCCGTGCGCGAAGGCTTTCCGGCGAGCCGAACAGCCGAGATCACCATGGCGCGATTGCGGCGCCGCAAATCGTCGTGACGGATTCCGACCGTCATGGCCGCGTATTCCTCCCCGCGCCGTTTCTGCTCTTGGTCCTGCGGCGAAAGCCGCCAACGTACGCCGCAGGATATTGACATGGATCATCTTGTGAGTCATTCTTTTTTTCGAGGCTCGAAAAAAAGAGCTTCAACATCGGTCGCATTCAGAATTAACGCGCCCGACGGGCGCAGGGAGGAAATCATGAAGAAGTTTACAACCGCCTTGCTGGCGGGCGTCGTGGCAACGCTTTCGTTTGGCACGCTCGCTCAAGCCAAGGACAAGACCATCGGCGTTTCCTGGTCGAACTTCCAGGAAGAGCGCTGGAAGACGGATGAGGCGGCGATCAAGAAGGAACTCGAGGCGAACGGCGACAAGTACATTTCCGCCGACGCGCAATCCTCAGCCGAGAAGCAGCTTAGCGATGTCGAAAGCCTGATTTCGCGCGGCGCCGATGCCCTGATCATTCTGGCGCAGGATTCGTCCGCCATCGGCCCGGCCATCCAGAAGGCCAGCGACGAAGGCATTCCTGTCGTCGGCTATGATCGCCTGATCGAAAATCCTGCTGCCTTCTACCTGACCTTCGACAACAAGGAAGTCGGCCGCATGCAGGCGCGCGCCGTCTTTGCCGCCAAGCCGGAAGGCAATTATGCCTTCATCAAGGGGTCTTCGGCCGACCCGAATGCCGACTTCCTGTTCTCGGGCCAGATGGAAGTCCTCAAGGATGCCATCGATTCCGGCAAGATCAAGAATGTCGGCGAGGCCTATACGGACGGCTGGCTCCCGGCCAACGCCCAGAAGAACATGGAGCAGATCCTGACGACCAACAACAACAAGGTCGACGCGGTCGTCGCTTCCAATGACGGAACCGCTGGCGGCGCCATCGCGGCGCTCGCCGAACAGGGCCTGGCCGGCTCCGTCCCTGTTTCGGGACAGGACGGCGATCATGCCGCGCTGAACCGCATCGCGCTCGGCACGCAGACCGTGTCGGTCTGGAAGGATGCCCGTGTTCTCGGACAGAAGGCCGCCGAGATTGCTTCGATGCTGGCGGACGGCAAGAAGATGTCGGAGATTCCGGGCGTGGTGAAGTTCGATGGCGGACCCAAGCATGTGGAAATGAACTCGATCTTCCTCAAGCCCGTGCCGATCACCAAGGACAATCTCAATGTCGTGATCGACGCCGGCTGGATCACGAAGGCCGAAGTCTGTCAGGGCGTGAAGGCCGGCACCGTTTCGGTGTGTAACTAATCGCTCAGGAAAACAGCCGCCGCCGCGGTTTGACGAAAGCCGCGGCGGCTGCCTAATGTTATGGGTCCGGCATTCGCTGAATGGCCGCGGATAGCGTGGGGAGGAGTGCATGTCCGAAACAACCGCGCCAGTTGATCGCGCCCGGTCAGCGGAACTGAATCCCCTTGGCCGCTTCCTGAAGGCCACGGAACTCGATACCCGCATGCTCGGCATGATCGGCGCGTTGTTCCTTATCTGGATCGCGTTCGACATCCTCACGGACGGTCTTTTTCTGACGCCACGCAATCTATGGAATCTTTCGGTTCAGTCTTCGTCGATCGCGGTGATGGCGACCGGCATGGTTCTGGTCATCGTCACCCGCAACATTGATCTTTCCGTCGGCTCGATGCTGGGCTTCGTCGGCATGGTCATGGGCGTCACGCAAGCCGAATTCCTGCCCAAATTGCTGGGCTTCGAGCACCCTGCGATCTGGATCATCGCGCTCGCGGTCGGCCTTGTCCTCGGCCTCATCCTCGGGGCCTTTCAGGGCTTCCTCATCGCCTATCTGGAGATTCCATCCTTCATCGTCACGCTCGGCGGGCTTCTGGTCTGGCGCGGTGCCGCGTGGTGGGTCACGAGTGGGAGGACCGTCGCGCCGATGGACGATACCTTCAAGCTGATGGGCGGCGGTCCCCAGGGATCGATCGGATCGACCTGGAGTTGGATCGTCGGGATCGTCGCTTGCCTCCTCGTCATACTGGCGCTCGTCAACGGACGCCGGCAGCGCAACCGCTTTCATTTTCCCCTGCGCCCCGTCTGGGCTGAATCGTTCCTTGGCGCGGTTACGTGCCTGGCGATTCTCGGCGCCGTGGCCGTCGCCAACGCCTATCCATGGCCTCTCGGCATCGTTCGCCGCTATGCGAAGGCGCACAACATTACGGTTCCCGATGGCGGCCTGTTCATTTCACATGGAATTGCCATTCCCGTCCTGATCGCCATCGCCGCCGGCATTGTCATGACCTTCCTGTCGAAGCGCACGCGATTCGGCCGCTACGTCTTCGCCATCGGCGGCAATCCGGAAGCGGCCGAACTGGCCGGCATCAACACCCGCTGGGTGGCGATGAAGATCTTCATGCTGATGGGGATGCTGACCGCCGTAAGCGGCTCCATATCGATCGCCCGCCTGAACGCGGCAACCAACGCGCAAGGCACGCTGGACGAGCTTCTCGTCATCGCGGCCTCCGTCATCGGCGGCACCTCGCTGGCCGGCGGCATCGGCACGGTCGCCGGCGCGATGCTGGGCGCTGTGCTCATGCAATCCCTGCAGTCGGGAATGGTTCTGCTTGGCCTCGACACTCCGTTGCAGAATATTGTCGTCGGGGCCGTCCTTGTCGTCGCGGTTTGGCTCGATACCGTTTACCGCCGCAGGATCCAGTGAGGAAACCATGGACGCACAACCGGCTCCCCTTATCGATCTCAGAAACATCTCGATCTCTTTCGGCGGCGTGCACGCCGTTGATTCCGCTTCCGTCGATCTCCATGAAGGCGAGGTCATGGCGCTGCTTGGCCATAACGGAGCGGGCAAATCGACGCTGATCAAGGTTCTGTCCGGCGCCTACAAGCGCGATGCGGGTGAAATCTATGTCCGCGGCGAGCTGGCCACGATCAACAATCCGCGCGACGCCAAGAAATACGGCATCGAGACCATTTATCAGAGCCTGGCGCTGGCCGACAATGTCGACGCGGCGGCAAATCTGTTTCTCGGCCGCGAAATCCGCACCCGCTGGGGCACGCTGGACGATGTCGCCATGGAAAATCAGGCCCGCAAGGTCATGGGACGCCTGAACCCGCGTTTTCAACGGTTCAAGGAACCGGTCAAATCCCTGTCAGGCGGGCAAAGACAATCCGTCGCCATCGCCCGGGCGATCCTTTTTGACGCCCGCATTCTGGTGATGGATGAGCCAACCGCGGCCCTCGGCCCGGAAGAAACGGCTCAGGTCGGCGAACTGGTGAAGCAACTCAAGGCGGACGGGATCGGCATATTCCTCATCAGCCATGATATTCACGACGTCTTCGATCTGGCGGACCGTGTCTGCGTCATGAAGAACGGCCAAGTCGTCGGCACCGCGAAGACAACCGACGTTACCGAGGATGAGGTGCTGGGCATGATTATCTTGGGCAAATGCCCGCCCAACGCCATCCCGGGACCCGGCGCGATGTCCGCCGCCGCCGCTTGATAACGCGCGCCGGCCGGTCAGCCGATAATGGCGCTGCCAAAGATCAAGAGAAGCACCAGCCCGATCAACACGATAACAATCAGAATTCTGGCGAGACCGCCGGCAGCGCCCGCGATGCCGGGAAATCCGAAAAGGCTTGCTACGCCGGCAATGATAAGAAGAATGATGATCCATCTGATCATGGGATTTGAGTCCGGATTTTGTAAGCTGGCTGTCAGAAGTCAGACGTGTCGATAGAAAGGAGGAAGCCCAATATATTGAGCTCCCTCCGATGAATGACGATCAGCAGCGGCGTTCGTAGACAACGCGGCGGCCATAGCGATCACGCCCCCGATAACGGCAATAACCCGGGTGATCCGAGGCCTTGCCAAGAAGGTAGCCGGCCGTGCCGCCAATAAGCGCGCCACCCAGCGCTCCACCGGTCGTGCCGGTAGCAAGCCCGCCTACGGCGGCGCCAACCGCGGCTCCACCGACACCGGTCTGTTCCGCCGTCGTACAGCCCGCAGCGGCCAAAGACGCGGCGGCGGCCAATGCCAAAACAATCTTTCTCATAACGTTCTCCTCGGGTTATGCCCCTTCGTGCCAGACATTGGCAGACCTGTTATTTTAGACCGCTGTGGAAGCGATCCGCAGTTCGAAACCATAAAACGCGCTCGGGTTACGTTCTGAACGACCTTTAGAAGATAATTTGGCAGAACTCTGGCGTAGTCGTACCATTTCCCTTGCCCGCTATGAACGGCCTGGGGGCTGAATGGTTCCCGAAATTACCTTGCGAATAGCAAGTTTGGCCAATATGGCTCCCGCTGGCGCACGGCTGCCTCTTCATTCGCTCTCAAAATTGTCAGGAGGAATCGTCAGGCGATACTCGAGGCGGTTCACGGCGATCTTGATTTCCGAACTGCCTCCCAGCGAAGCCGGAACCACACGTTCGAGCGCCACGCTCCCAAAACGCTTCTCCTTCAACACGGTGGAATCGATTTCGGTCGCCTCCGACCAGATCAGTTCGAGATTATCTGGCTTTTCGCCCTCAGTTTTCCGGTGAGCAGATATCGTGACCTGGCCGTCCGGATTCGCTAGCGCGCCATAGCTCACCGAGTTTACCGCAAGCTCATGCAACGCAAGCCCGATGTGCAAGGCCGCATTCGGATTGAGGTACGGATTCTCGCCCGATAGTCTTATATTGCGGTGTGAGTTCTCGCAGTATCGCGCCACCTGGCCGGCAATGAGCTCATGCAGGTTCGCGCCACGCCAGTTGGATGACGTCACAAGATCCTGCGATGACGCAAGCGACAGAACACGTCCGCGAAAGCGGGTGAGGAAGGAGTCGATGCTGCCCGAATATCGGCCCGTCTGAGTCGCGATGCTCTGGATTATCGACAGCAGGTTTTTCGACCGATGGCTGACTTCGCGCAGCAGGGTTCTCAGGGTTTGTTCACGCCGGCGCTGCTCGGTCGTGTCCACCGCGGTCGTCAGCAGGCCACGCACGACGCCGGTCTCCGACTTGTCAGCGTCGATCCAGATATTGAACCACCGCGCGCCCTCCTCTGCAGGAATCGATATCTGGATGGTTCGCGGGTTGCCGGAATTCAGCACCATCTCCTTTACCTCGCGGAGACGCCCTACCTCCGCCTTGGGGAAGAAGTCTTCGTCGGTTATCCCTTCCCCAATCTTCTCACCCCACACCGTCGACCCGTTTTGCGACCACACCACACGACCGGTCAGGTCCTGATAGATGACCGAAATGCCGGCATTGGCCAACGCCGTACCGAGACTCTTGCCGACTTCAGCATCCGATTGACCCGTTCGCCCTGTTTCGTGGTTTCCGCCACTCATCTACGCCAACATTCCCGCAAAATTCAGGAGACAAACGGGCGAAGAGGAAACCAGTTCCCATCCATAAAAAAGTTCCGCCGGGCATGCGCCTGTATGAAACGCAACACCCGACGGCGCTTGGGAGCCGTTTGAGGGGGCCGGCTCCCAGCTTCGTGAAACGATCGCCGATGAAGGGGGCCTAAAGCAATTCCAGAAAAAAATGTGGAGCGGCTTTGCGTCCGGAATTGCGTAGAAACAAAGAGATAGAGATTAGTAAGTGACTCTGTTTTCGCCGAAAATACTCTAACGCCCGCGCCGAACAACGCCGGCTACCAATGAAACCGCGAAAAAGGCCAAAAGCATGAAAAAGAGTAGTTGAACGGTTCCGACTGAAGAAGCGGCAATACCTCCCAGTCCCAAAGCACCGGCAATTACCGCTACAATGAGAAATACAAGAGCCCAATACAACATCTTCAACCTCCTAATAACAGCCCAACAACAAGCATTCGCCCGGTTATGAACGAACCCCGTCGTCGTTTGGTTCCATCAAGGAAGATGGCCGTCTGGAAGGTGGCCATTTCGCAGCGTGCATATAAGACAAATAAAGGCGAATTCGGGGCGAATATAATTTCGCCCCGCATCGCACAATCTGCCTCAGGCGGCGGCTTTAGCTTGGTTGTCGAAGAAAAGCGCCTGGCTGATAAGCGCCTTCACCATTTCCGGATTGAAAGGCTTGGTCACCAGAAACGCCGGTTCGGGCCTCTCGCCGGTCAGCAGGCGCTCGGGAAACGCGGTGATGAAGATTACCGGTATCGGCGCCGAAGCCAACATGTCGTTGACGGCGTCTATGCCCGAACTCCCATCGGCCAATTGAATATCCGCCAACACCATCTTGGGATTTGTCTTCTTGAACAACTCCACCGCCTCGGTACGCGTCCGCGCCGTCCCGACAACGCGGTGGCCTAGGCTCTCGACCATTTCCTCGATATCCATGGCGATCAGCGGCTCGTCTTCGATAACCAGGATATCGGTGGCCACCTGCCGGGATATCTCGACGCTCGCCTCTTTTAGAAGCGCCGCGAATTCGACCGAATCGACGTCCAGTATTTCGGCTGCTTCCTCATCGCTGAAGCCCTCAACAGCCACGAGCAGAAAGGCTTGACGGGGGCGCGGAGCCAGTGCGGAAAGATTTGCCGCGACATGTTTCTCCCAACCCGACGTCGCCGTTACCTGCGGCACCCTGACGGCAATAGTGGAATATAATTTGGTGAACGCCTTATAAAGGGCCACGCGAGGCCCCGACGCTTGCGGAAAGATATTGACGTCCGCGATAATCGCCTCGAGCACGGCCGCGACAAGAGCATCTCCGCTCGTCTGGGAGCCGGAAACCGCACGTGAAAAACGCCGCAGATAGGGCAGTTGCGGCGCAATCGATGTTGATAAACTCATTCGTTCTGGGCTCCCTCGAAGCATATTAGGCAACTTATATGACGGGAGGCAAACGCGTCATGCGAGAAAAAGTTCCACACGCGTGGAACTCTTTTCGACGAACCGCGTTTAGTGCGGCATCGGGGTAACCACAAGGGCGCCGACGGAGCCACCGTGTGGGGACGTTGGGGAGTTTAGGGTAGGGTATGGCTTCAGAAAACAAGTTCGAACATGCAAAGAAGAATGGCGCACGCAAAATAAGCGGCGCGGAAATATTGGGGCCTAATTCGGAAATTGGCCGGAAACTCCAGCAATATTATAATGAACTGGCTTCCGACGAGGTGCCGGATCGCTTTGCACAGCTTTTGAGCGAGCTGGAAAAAGCCGAAACCGCATCGGGCGAGGAATAGCCATGGCTTCCGGATTCCGGACTGATTTGCTGGGTGCCATACCCAGTCTGCGCGCCTTTGCGGTGTCGCTTTCACAGAATGCCGACAAGGCCGATGATCTGGTGCAGGAAACCCTGGTGAAAGCCTGGGACAAGCAGTCGAGCTTTCAGCCCGGCACCAATCTCAAGGCGTGGCTTTTCACGATCTTGCGTAACGAATTCTATTCGCAGATGCGCAAACGGGGGCGGGAAGTCCAAGACAGCGACGGCATCATGACCGGCCGGCTCGCGGTTCATCCGAGCCAGGACGGAGCCCTTGATCTGCAGGACTTCCGAAAAGCCCTTCAGCAATTGCCGGAAGATCAGCGTGAAGCGATCATCCTTATCGGAGCGTCAGGTTTCTCTTATGAGGAAGCCGCCGAGATCTGCGAATGTGCGGTCGGAACGATAAAAAGCAGGGTGAGCCGGGCGCGCATGCGTCTTCAGGAACTTCTCGGCATTTCCGGCGAAGCCGATTACGGGCCGGATTCGATCGCCGCCCAGGTGCTGGGGTCAAATGTCGCTTGATGGCTCTTTTTGCCGAACTGCCTGGGCGATCGCCTCAACCAGTTCGGGACCGCCATAGGGTTTGCCTACGACGGGGACGCCGGGAAAGTCTGCAAAGCGCTCACTTGCATCGGCATAGCCTGTGGCGAACACGAAAGGCAGATTCCTCTGCCTTAGGCTCTGTGCGAATTCAAGCGTCGAGTTCCCTCCCAGCATCACATCGATCACCGCGACATCGAAACTGATATTCTCGATCCGGGATTGGATTGTATCGAGGTCGTGCAATAGAATGGCTTCCTTTGCGCCATGGTCGCGGCATAATTGCTCCACGTCCATTGCGATCAGGTACTCGTCTTCAAGGACGAGGATGCGATATCCGGCTAGGGGCTGAGGCGCCAACAATCTGGTCTCCATCGAGATGGTGCGCCTTCATGCCGGACTCGCCAGACCCTGTCATTTAAAAAAGACATGTCGGACCGCAGTATGTCGTGATGAGAATACGTTCTATGATCGGCTCCGTACCGAGATGCGACGCCGCCGGAGAAAGTGTTTGGCAAGCCACGAATCATCGCCCGGAAAGCGCTACCCTTGCGAAAAGTGTCCGTTGCGCAAGCAACCGATATTCCGGCCTTTCGAAAAGGAAGAACTGGCTTTCGTGAGCCGGTTCAAGACCGGCGAGTTGAGCGTCGATCGCGGCGCCACCTTCCTTGTCGAAGGCAATCACAGCGCGCACCTTTATACCGCGCTATCAGGCTGGGGCTTTCGCTACAAGCTCCTTGCGGATGGGCGCAGGCAGATCCTGAACTACGTGATGCCCGGCGACCTCATCGGACTTCAGGGCAGCCTGATGGAAGAGATGGGCCATTCGGTCGAAACCTTGTCGCCCATGCTGCTGTGTGTTTTCGAACGCGACCAGTTGCATGAACTCTACCGCAAGCATCCAGAGCTCGCCTACGATATAACCTGGCTGGCCTCGCGCGAAGAACAGATGCTGGACGAGAACCTGCTGAGCATCGGCCGGCGCACCGCCTTGGAACGGGCTGCCTATCTGATCGCATTTATAGCGGAACGCGCTTCGGCAGTCGGATTGAACGGCTCCAATCCTCTCGAAATCCCGATAACCCAGCAACATGTGGCCGATACGCTCGGTCTGTCGCTGGTGCACACGAACAAGACGATCCGCAAACTCATCAATAAACATCTGATTGCCTGGCATGAGCGCGGCTGCGCCGTACGCGACGCCGAAGGCCTCAAGCGGGTAGCCCGCTGGACCGGAATGGAGGAATGCGTAAGGCCGCTCGTTTAGACCATGGTCTATTCGCCGGGATCGACGCGATCGGTCACCCTTTTTCGGTGCCCCACTCTACACCGGGAAGGATATTGCTTGCGATTGCATAGGCGATCAGAAGTGCGGGAACCGCTATGAAGCCACCGATCGGGCCCCATATCCAGATCCAGAACGCCAAGGCCAGAAAGATGATGAAGGGATTGAGCGTCAGGGTTCGGCCAAGAACGGTCGGGGTCACGAATTGGGATTCGGCGAGATGCAGCCCGAGAAACACGATCACCGGGAGGAGCGTCGCTCCGATCGTGTTGAAGGTGATTACGCCGACGCCGAGCAAGATGACCGCCATCAGGGCGGGGCCGAGATAGATAACGAAATTGAGCAGCCCGGCCAGCGCGCCCCATATCGCCGGCGAAGGCACGCCAACCGCCCAAAGAGCAAGCGTAACCGCTACCCCCTGGGCGACATTGATCACCGCGATCGACAGCAGATACCGAGAGACCAGATATTCCACATCGCGGAAGATATGGGCGACACGCCAGCGCAGCCGCCGATCGAAACAAAGGCGCAATATCGCTGTACGGGTCTGATTTCGGGTCGCCACGAAAAAATAAAGGCTGGCGAAGAATATCAAGATCTGGGCGACGACCGCCGGAGCGAGGGTCGCCATGCTTTCCATCGCCGAATTGTCGTCGACCGACACGGTCACATTCGAACCGCCGGTAGCGCTGTGTAACTGGTCGCGCATATGCTTGAAGGCTTCAAGCGGCTCCTTCAATTGTGAAAGATGCAGTTGCAGCTCTTTCCAGATATCCGGAAGGCGGCCGATCCAGAAAGAAAGCGGCGCGGCAAGCGCCAGCGCGAAGACGCACAGGCAGACCAGGAATACAAAGACCACGCCAAGCGCGGAAAGAGCGGCTGGGACGCCTCTGCGTTCGATATAAGAAGCAATCGGTCCCAGCATCAGCCCGATGACAATCCCGAGCGTGACCGGCTCGAGAATGAACCGGCCGGCGCGCAACGCGAAGATGAAGGCAATCAACCCCATGAAGAGTAGCGAGATACGCGACCCGTTGGACAAGAGTAACTCGATGTTCGATTTTGGCGGCAACCGAACAATCGGGGGTTTCTTGCGGGCAACAGCGCTCATGTAATATTCCGGCCTAATTGGTCCGAACGCATGATCGACCTCCTTTGTTCCGGCCGGGGAACCTACTAAGGTCGGATGCGTTGAACTCGCTCAATTACGGGAGACGACAGAATGGCTACATCCGCTACCGGCCCCGGCAAGTCAGCCGATCAGGTGAAACGTACCGCAGCCGAGATCGAAATGGAGGCCCAGATAGAGATTCTGCGGGCTGAAGTGGCGAAGTTGACTGCGCAGATCGAGAGTTCAGGCAACATTTCCGTAAAGGCGATGAAAAAGGCGGCCTCTGCCGGCGTCGATCAGTTGAAGTCGCAAGGCGAGGTCGCGTTCGACGGCATACGGTCGAACGCGCGCGATATCGAGGATCAGGTCTACGCAACGGTACGTGAAAAGCCGGCGACATCGCTGGCAATTGCCGCGGGTGTGGGGTTCCTCCTCGCAATCTTGGCGCGACGGTAAGCGCTGATGCTGGCGTCATTGCTCGGCTCGATGGCGAGCGGCGAAATATCCGATAGGGTTGGCCGCTTAAAACGGGCTGTGATTATCTATATAGTCGCGGCGCTTGCTGTCGGGTGCGGGTGCGGGTTCTTGCTGGCGGCGGGTTATATCGCCGCCGAGAGGCATTACGGCGCGATCCCCGCCGCGCTTGGATTCGGCGGCGGGTTCATCCTTTTGGCGATCCTGCTCGTGGCCGTCTACATGGGGATCGAAGCGGCGCGGCGGGCGCGGCGCCGGAGGAAGGAGCGCGCGGCCGAGATGTCCGGCATGATTGGAGCGGCGGCCCTTGCATTGCTGCCTTCGCTTCTGCGCTTCCGTCCGAGCCTTTTCGGGCTGATTGTCCCGTTAGGGGCGGTCGCGGCCTACGAGATTTACAAGGAAAACGCTGGCGGCGGGTCCCGAAAGCCGATGGATGGCCAATAGCCCGATTGAACCGTCGTTTGGTCGGGACCATTTTCCGCTCTCATGAGGGCGGGTGAAAAGTTCCCTGCTGCCAAAACGGGAACCATATCAAAACACAGCCATTGCTCGATTGGTGACTGACAGACACCAAACCGAGGAAGATATGTTGGAAAAGAAAATCAATGCCGAGAAAGCCAAACAGGGCCGTTCGGGCATCCACGTGTTGCTCGTTCTCATCTGCGGATTAATTCTGGCGGGAATTGTCTGGTTCGGGGTGGAAATGTATGGCGAGCACCTCGCCGACAAGCCCGCCGCCGAACATATCCAGAGCGGCTGATCTGGACGAACGCCTGCGATCAGGCCCTATCCGCCTCGTCCTCCGACGGGGCCTTTTCCCCTGCGGCTATCGACGGGACGAGGACGCGCAGCGCTCCCGGATGGATTTTGATCTCGGTTTCGGCCGCGAGTGGATACAGTTCTCCATCAATGACGCAACGCTGGCGACGGCGCCGCGAACGAACGTTGAGCGACACTGTCGCTGTCTCGTGAATTTCAACCTGCTGGTTCTCGCGCCATCGGCCCATTGCGACTTGCAGGCACAGGAGCAAGAGATCGCCGCGGCTCCGCGCCCTGGTGATATAAACGCCCAACACCCCGCCATCAGGCCGGTCCGAAAAGGGCAAATGGCCCTCGCCATACAGATTATTGGATATCGATATGCCGGCAGTGGTCGCAATGACCCTGGTATGCGGCATTGTCAGGGTAACTTTGAGTTTTACGGGATTCTGGATCGTCTGGAAGGCAGCGCGGATGGAAGCGCCGATCTTTCCCAGCCGCGAATAAAACTGCATGCGCGAGCGCATTTCCACGATCCGTGGATGCATGCCCACCGAAAACTGATGCACGAACGGTTTGCCGTTGGCGCTGGCGATATCCGCCGCCAGGATGCGGCCTGATGCAAGGGCCTCCAACGCCGCGTCGAGTGAAAGCGGTATTCCGAGCGTTCTGGCAAACAGGTTCATCGTGCCGGCTGGTAGAACGGCGAGCACCTTGTCGCTTCCCATCATGCTGGCCGCGGCGGCGGATATGGTGCCGTCGCCGCCTCCAGCCATGATAACATCCACACGGGGTTCGCGCACCGCTTGCTCGAACACCGCATTCACATCCTCGCCTCCGATCAGCCGGGTTTCGAGAGAGTGCCCCGCCGCTTCGAGCACAGCTTGCGCGCGACGCAGAAAAGCATCGACGTCAAGCGTACGAAGCGTGCCGCCGCCCTTGTTGAGAATGACCAGAAAATGCATCCGACTATCTTGCCCGCATAAGATCCGGCGTCATCGATCAGATATCCCCGATTCACGATTCAGATGCCAGCGGCCCGACCAGGTTGCGGAACAAGTTCCTATGCGCGGCGTTTCCGAAGCGTGGAGGCCGCGCCCCGACCCTTCCTGCAACGTCTGGATCGAGGTGCGGCCCCGTACATGGAACATGCACAAGGAGAGACATATCATGATCCGCACCCTTCTGGCGACCACCGCCATCGCGGCGTTCCTGAGTACAGGCGCGCTCGCTGCAAACGACATGGCCAAGCCCGCAGATTCGACTGCGACCGCGGCCCAACCGGCCAACCCTCCCGGCATGAAATCGGCCGACGAGGTCAAGGCAGAGCCGGCCGCACAGATGAATGGGCATCTGGCGTCGAATATCATCGGCCAGTCCGTCTACAATAGCGCGGGCAAGGACGGAAAGAATATCGGCGACGTCAATGATCTGGTGATCGGAAAAGACGGCAAGGTCGTATCTGTCGTCGTCGGCGTTGGCGGCTTTCTCGGCATAGGAGAGAAAAACGTCGCGATCGACTATTCTCAGGTCGATTGGCAGCAGAGAAAGGGCGCGTGGTGGATTATCGTGCCGACCACGGCGAAGGAGCTGAAGGGCCTGCCCGATTTTGACAGCAGTTCCTATAAGCCCGCGCCGGCCGTAGCCAATGACACGGATGCGGACAGCAGCGCCGGCGGCATGGCGCCCGCCACAACGGGAGCGGCTGGCACCACGACAGGCATGAACGCGCCAGCCACCAAGTCGGACGATGCCGCTATGGACAACAGCGCGGCGAAGACCGACAACACCGCCGAGGCTGATACCGACAGCAAGTCGAGCACCCAGGCGATGTCGACTGACAAGAGCGCCGATGCTGATACGTCCGCGTCGTCCGACACCGACAAATCAACCACGGCCGCTATCGACCGGTCCAAGCTGAACAAGGTGGACACGTCCACCATCAGCGCCAATGATTTCATCGGTACGACCGTGTATGGCGCGGACAATGCCGATATCGGCGAAATCAATGACGTTGTCCTGAACAAGGATGGCAAGGTCGATGCCGTGATCATCGGTGTCGGAGGCTTCCTTGGAATGGGTGAAAAGTCGGTGGCCGTCGGTATGGATAATCTGGCTTTTCTTGCCGACGATAGCGGCAACAAGTACCTCTATACGCAATTTACGGAGGATCAGCTCAAGGCCCAGCCGGCTTACGACAAGAGCACTTACGCACAGAACCGCGACAAGATGCGCATGACGGTGCAGTAAGTTCCATCCATAATTTTCGGTACACGAAAAGGCCCGCCACGCGCGGGCCTTTTCTATGCATGGCTGAACTTGGAGCGCGGGGGGATGCCTCTGGTGTCCATATTCCAAGCGGAAAAGGAGTGGCGGCGCCTTCGATATATCAATGCATTGACATTTACAGCTCGGCTGCTCCATGTTGCCCGAAATCTCGTCGCATCGGGCCGGGATATGAGGCTGCCGGATTGGCGGTCCATCATACCTTCCGAGAAGACTTTTCGTTTCGGACGGCGGTCTTTCCGGGAATTTGGATTCGCTTTGGGGGATGTCGAAATGAACGCAAACCCGCCATTCATCGCGTCGCCATTCGGCCTCACCGCCGAACAGGCCGGTTTCCGGGAAACGGCCCGGCGCTTCGCCTCGGAGACACTCGCGCCCGCCTCCCGCCATATAGAAGCACAAGGCTTGGTTCCGCTGAAAATACGTCGCCAGATGGGAGCGCTGGGCCTCATCGGCGTCGAACTGCCCGAGGAACTGGGTGGCCTCGGCGTCTCCCATATGACAAGCGGCGTGATTATCGAGGCGATCGCGGAAGGTGACATCAATGTCGCCTATGTCCAGCTTCTCGCCTCCCTCTGCGGCTCGATCATCGCCCGCCATGCCCGGCCCGAGGTGGCGGCCGACATCCTGCCCAGCCTTTGCTCGGGTGAAAAGCTGGTCGCACTGGCGCTTACGGAGCCGCAAGGCGGATCGGATGCCGCCTCGTTGCGCCTGAAAGCAGTTCGTGACGGGAATACATTCAGGCTGACCGGTGAAAAGACCTCGATCTCGATGGCCGATCAGGCGGATTGCGCCGTCGTCTTCGCCCGCACAGACGCCGAGACGCGCGGCGCGCGCGGAATTTCCGCCTTTCTTGTCGATCTCGATGCGCCTGGCATTACGCGCACGCGTTTCAGCGATATCGGCGAACACGCGGTCGGACGCGGGTCGATCTTTTTCGACGCGGTCGAGGTCTCAAGCGACCGGATGCTCGGTGGGGAAGGCGAGGGTTTTGCCCAGGTCATGCAGGGATTCGACTTCAGCCGCGCGCTGATTGGCCTGCAATGCCTAGCCGTCGCGCGCGTCTCGCTCAGGGAAACGTGGAGGCACGTTTCGTCGAGGAAGAGCTTTGGCCGTCCCCTGAGCGACAATCAGGGCGTCACCTTTCCGCTTGTCGAACTGGAAACCTATGTCGAGGCGGCGCGCCTGCTTTGCTATCGCACACTGGCGGCGAAAGATGCCGGTCTGCCCCACACAAGGGAGGCGGCCATGAGCAAATGGTGGGCGCCCAAGCTCGCCTTCGACGTCGTGCAGCAATGCCTGCTGCTCCATGGGCACGCGGGCTACAGCAGGGAACTACCCTTCGAACAGCGGCTGCGCGACGTTCTCGGCTTGCAGATAGGCGACGGAACGGCGCAGATTATGAAGCACATCATCGCGCGTGAGGCCTTACGGGAGACTTGATGTCAGCCGTGGGCGACAGCGTGCGGGCAAAGGGAGGAATTTTCATGCAACTCGACACGGAACAGGCCACCCGACGAAAAGCAATGGTCGAGGCCGGGCTTTGGCAGGACAAGACGCTCCTGGATTATCTCGACGCGGTCTTGGTCTCGAATGCCGGCAAGACGGCGCTGGTCGCGTTCCGGTCCGATACCGGCGAAATTGCCCGGTTCAGCTACCGGGAACTCGATGATCTGACCTCGCGCCTTGCCGCGGGCCTGGCGGCGCGCGGCGTTGGCGGAGGCGATGTCGTGTCCTTCCAGCTTCCCAACTGGTGGGAATTCTTCGCCCTCCATATTGCCTGTCTGAAGATCGGGGCGATCAGCAATCCGCTGATGGTGATTTTTCGCGAACGCGAATTACGTTTCATGCTTCGCCTGGCTGAAAGCAAGGTGTTCGTCGTACCCAGGCAATTTCGCGGTTTCGATTATGCGGCGATGGCGGCAGGCCTTCAGGATGAGCTTCCCGATCTCGAGCATGTTTTCGTCGTCGGCGGAGAAAGCGGCAGCGATTTCGCGGAGCTTCTCGCCGAGACCGGCAGCGGACCTCAATCATCCAACGACCAGCGACCGGCACCGGACGATGTCATCCAGCTTCTTTACACCAGCGGAACGACGGGCGAGCCGAAAGGCGTGATGCATACCTCCAACACCATGCTGTCGAATCTCGTTCCCTTCATTGACCGCTATGGGTTCACGTCCGATGAAGTGATTCACATGCCATCGCCCATGGGTCATCAGCTCGGCTTCATGTACGGGCTTGTACTGCCGGTCATGCTGGGCGCCACGGCCGTCCTGCAGGACGTGTTCGAACCGGCCGAGATGGCGCGGCAGATCATCGGGGAGAAGGCGACCTTCACCATGGGAGCCACCCCTTTTCTGAACGGCCTTGTCGAATATGTGGCGGCCAATGGGATCGAGACGCCCAGTTTGAAGGAGTTTGTCTCCGCCGGCGCGCCGATTCCTCGGGCGCTCGTTAGCAATGGCCGCAAGGCGCTTGGCGCGGCCATCATTTCAGGTTGGGGCATGTCGGAGAACGGTGTCGTCACGACCACGCGCCTCGATGATCCGGAGGATCTCAGCACCAATACCGATGGCTGCGCCTTGCCCGGAATGGAGGTTCGGGTAGTCGGCGCGGATGGAGAGGTGGCCTCGCCCGATGAGGAAGGCCGCCTGCTCGTTCGCGGCTGCTCCAACTTCATCGGCTACTGGAAGCGACCGGAACTGGCCAACATCGACGCCGGTGGGTGGTTCGACACGGGCGATATCGCCCGCATGGACGCGAACGGCTATATCCGCATCGCCGGGCGCTCCAAGGACATCATCATCCGTGGCGGCGAAAATATTCCGGTCGTCGAAGTGGAAGGGTTGTTGTTCAAGCATCCGGCGGTCGCAGGTGTCGCGATTGTCGGCTATCCCGACGCCCGCCTCGGCGAGCGCGCCTGCGCCTTCGTGGCGCTGAGGGAGGGCGCTTCGCTGAACTTCGAGGACATGGCCACCTTCTTGAAAGAGCAGAAGATGGCGCTCCAGTACATCCCGGAACGGCTGGAGATTGTCGAGGATTTACCCCGCACGCCCAGCGGCAAGATCCAGAAGTTCAAGCTGCGCCAGACTGCTGCCGCCGGCTGACGCGGTCCCGGTTCAAAGCGCGCCGAGCTTCGACTTCAGGCGATCAAGGAGACGATAGAGCATGACACGGTCGTCGAGACTGAACTCGTCCAGCGCCTCGGCGTAGAACCCCTCGATCGCGCGCTGCATGCGGCTCCATATCTCACGTCCCTCTCCGGTCATGCAGATACGCCGGCTGCGCCCATCCTCCGAGTCCCTTATACGCTCGATCCAGCTCCGGTATTCGAGCCGGTCGAGGACGGGCGTCAGATTCTGCCGCGTCAGCAGAAGGAATTCGATTAGTTCCTTGACCGTCATGCCGGATTTGGCCGTGGGCCGGGCGAGCGCCCCCAGCACAGCCCATTGCTGGGTCGTCGTACCGAATTCGGACATGAAACGCGTCCCGACCTTATGCATCAGATTGGAGCTCTGGTAGAGCCGGAAAAACACCCGGTTGGAAACGTCGAACTCGGCCGCGTTGACCGGCTCGACAGGCGCATCCTTGGTTACAGGTTCGGCCATCAGCGTCTTTCACACAAAATGCAGCAATGCATTGTCATTTATTCCTTCTTAGCATAGCATCCGCCATGCCGGAATGAAAAGCGGAGGTAAGCGGTGAGCGGACTTGAAGACAGGCATGTGGTGGTCACGGGTGGCGGCGGCGGTATCGGATCGGCGACAGCTCGTCATTTCGCCTCGCTCGGCGCCAGGGTCGCCATCTTCGATCGTGATCTCGACGCCGCCGAGAAAGCCGCCTCCGACATCCGGGATTCGGGCGGGGAAGCACGTGCATTCACCTGCGACATCACCCGCCGCGATGAAATCGACGCGGCGGTCAGCGCCTCTTCCGAAGCGCTCGGGCCGATAGCGGTTCTGGTCAACAACGCGGGATGGGACATCTTCCGGCCGTTCCTGCAGACCTCCCCGGAAGAGTGGCAACGCCTGATCGACATCAATCTGGTTGGCGCGCTGCATATGCATCATGCGGTCCTTCCCGGCATGGTGGAGTGCAAGTTTGGACGCGTGGTCACCATAGCGTCGGATGCGGCGCGGGTCGGTTCCACCGGCGAAGCCGTTTACGCCGCCTGCAAGGGCGGCCTTGTCGCATTGTCCAAGACCCTCGCCCGCGAGCACGCCCGCGACGGAATTACCTTCAATGTCGTCTGCCCCGGACCCACCGACACCAACCTCTTTGCGGAATATCGGGACGGTGCCGCCAATCCGGACAAGCTGATGGAGGCCTTCCGGCGATCCATACCTCTGGGCCGCATCGGCCAGCCCGAAGATCTGCCGGGAGCCATCGCCTTTTTCGCCAGCGACCATGCCGGCTTCATCACCGGGCAGGTGCTGAGCGTATCCGGCGGGCTCACGATGGTGGGCTGAACGAGCGCCAAAGCCGGCGAAACCCAGGATACCGGAAATGACGGAGACGACAGATGAATGAATATGAAGACATCCTCTACGAGGAACGCCCCGACGGCGTGGCCCGCATCACGATCAACCGCCCCGACCGCTACAACGCCTTCCGGGGCCAGACAGTGGAGGAGTTGATCGCCGCCTTCCAGCGAGCCGGCTGGAACCGCGAAATCGGCGTCATCGTGTTGACGGGAGCCGGCGACAAGGCCTTCTGTACCGGCGGCGACCAGATGGCGCACGACGGTCAATATGACGGGCGTGGCACCATCGGCCTTCCCGTCGAGGAATTGCAGGGCCTGATCCGCGACGTCCCGAAGCCCGTCATCGCCCGCGTCAACGGCTTCGCCATCGGCGGCGGCAACGTCCTGGCAACGGTCTGCGACCTCACCATCGCCTCCGAGCAAGCCCAGTTCGGGCAGGTCGGGCCGAAAGTAGGCTCCGTCGATCCGGGCTTCGGCACCGCTTATCTCTCGCGCCTGGTCGGCGAGAAGAAGGCCCGCGAAATCTGGTATCTGTGCCGCCGCTACACCGCCGCAGAAGCGGTGGCGATGGGCCTGGCCAATGTCGCCGTGCCACACGAAGAGCTGGATGCCGAAGTGGACAAATGGTGCGCGGAGATCATGCTGCGCAGCCCGACGGCCATAGCGCTGGCCAAGCGCTCCTTCAACGCCGATACCGAAAGCATCCGCGGCATCTCCAGCATGGGCATGCAGGCGCTCAGCCTCTACTACGAGACGGAGGAGTCAAAGGAGGGAGGCAACGCCTTCCGCGAGAAACGCGCCCCTGATTTCCGACGCTTCACCGGGAGATCGCCCAGGAAGTCCTGATCCCCCGAGCGGGCGGCTATGCCGCCGGGCGCCGCCGCGCTTCAGGGTCGCATGTCGCGGGCTTGCCCACCTTTCCCGCAATGGCTACATGTCGCCCTGACATTGGGAGACCTTTATGCTCGCGCTCATCCAAACAATCGTCATGGCGCTCGATATCTATTGGTGGATCATCATCGGATCGGCGATCTTTTCGTGGCTATACGCCTTCAATGTCGTCAATCCGCGAAATGAATTCGTCGGCATGATCGGCAATATGCTGTTTCGTCTCACGGATCCCGCCTTGCGGCCGATACGGCGGTTCTTGCCTGATCTCGGCGGCATCGACATCTCGCCCATCATCCTGCTCCTGATTATCTTCTTCATCCGCCAGTTCCTGTTGACGACGGTTGCGCCGGCGGTCCTGTGAGGGGCTTCGGCCGCATATCCGCGACAGATTGCTGCGAGCGCCACGCTGGCGGCAAGACCGCGAAGCATTAGCCCATGGCGCAGAAGAAAGCCTTCGAAGTCGATAGATGGCTTTCGCGTCCGGATCCGGAAATACGGCTGGTGCTTATCTATGGTCCGGATCGAGGACTGGTTTCCGAACGTGCCCGCGCCTTCGCCGACAAGACGGGCCTTCCGCTCGATGATCCCTTTGCTGTCATCCGGCTCGAGGCCAACGACCTCGACCAGCAACCGGGCCGGCTCGAGGATGAAGCCCACACCGTGCCGATGTTTGCCGCAAACCGCCTGCTGTGGATCGGCAACGCCGGTGCGCACAAGACGCTCGCGGCAAGCGTCAAGCGGTTGGCCGATGATCCTCCCCGCGACGCCATCATCCTCATCGAGGCGGGAGATTTGAAGAAGACCGCCCCGCTTCGCGGCGCAGTCGAAGGCGGCGCCAAAGCCATGGCTCTTCCTTGCTATGCCGATGACGGCAAGGCCATCGACGCGCTGATCGACGATGAACTCGGCAAGGCGGGCATGGGCATCACATTGGAGGCCCGCCAGGCGCTCAAATCCAATCTCGGCGGTGACCGGTTGGCAAGCCGCGGCGAGATCGCCAAAATGACGCTCTTCTGCCTGGGAAAAAGCCAGATCGATCTCGAGGACGTTCTGTCTCTGACGGGAGACGTCTCGGCGCTATCAAACGACGACGCGGTGGATGCCGTGCTCTCCGGCAAGCCGGACGAGGCCGATTCGGCCTTCATGCGGCATGCCGCGGCCGGTGGCCAGGCTTTCCAGATTCTTGCCGCGATGATGCGTCAGTTCCAGGCCCTTCAATTGATGCGCGGCGCCATGGAGCAGGAGGGCCGCACGGCCGCCGCTGTCGTGGCATCGGCCCGCCCGCCTGTATTCTACGCCCGCAAGAAGGCGGTGGAACACGCGCTCCAGCGCTGGAACGGAGTCGCGATTGCGAGAGGCCTCGAAAGGCTGCGCGAGGCGGTGCTGCAAACACGGCGGCGGCCGGATCTGGCGGGACCTGTCGTCCAGAGAACGCTGATGGCGATGGCGATGGAATCCGCCCGGGCAAGAAACTGAAGGTCTGGCCGGCCTCTCATTTGCCGGCTAATGATCGGATAAAGTCCTTTTGAATCAACCCTTTAGGCGGCGGCAGAGCTCGTCGAGCTGTTCCAGGGTCCGGTAGGCGATCTTGACCTCGCCTCCGCGCTGCCGATGGCTGATCGCGACATTCAGGCCGGTCACATCGGATAGCAACTTCTCCAAGGCGACTGTGTCGGCGTCTTTTTCCCGCCGCTCGGCGGGAGCGCCTTCATGCGCCTCGTCTTCCGGTTTCTGCGCTATCGCCTCGGCCTGTCGGACGGAAAGCCCTCCCTCGACGATGCGCTTTGCAAGCGCCCCCGGGTTTTCCGCCGTCACCAGCGCGCGCGCGTGACCGGCGGAGAGCGCGCCATCAACGAGCATGTCACGCACATTCTCCGGCAGCTTCAGCAACCGCAGCGTGTTGGCGACGTGACTGCGGCTCTTGCCGATGACCTGACCCAAATCGGCTTGTGTATAGGCATGGTCCTCGATCAATTGCTGGAAACCCAGCGCTTCCTCGATCGGATTGAGATCGGCGCGCTGGATATTTTCCACGATCGCCAGTTCCAGCGCGACCCGGTCGCTCACCTCCCGAATGATTGCCGGAATAACGGTTAGGCCGGCGATCTGCGCGGCGCGCCAGCGCCGTTCCCCGGCGATGATCTCGTATCGGCCTCCGGTTTGCGAGGGGCGCACGACGACGGGCTGCACGACGCCATGCTCGCGGATCGACTGCGAAAGGTCCGCCAGATCGTCATTGGAAAAATGACGCCGCGGGTTGCGCGGGTTGGGAGAAATCATCTCGATCGGCAGGCCCCGGTCCGCGGGCAGGGCCGGCGCCTCCGCCGGCGCAGGCTTGTCCATCTCGCCGATCAGCGCGGCGAGGCCGCGGCCAAGACGTTTTCTGGAGAGATCTTCATTCATCATCTTTGCCTCCTGGCGCGAACCCGATCATGCGGCGCGAAGCCTGCGTTCCCGCCGTATCACCTCGGACGCCAACTGAAGGTATGCCTGGCTGCCGGAACATTTCAGATCGTAGAGAATAGCCGGCTTGCCGAAGGACGGCGCTTCCGAAACACGAACATTGCGCGGGATGATCGTTTCATAGACGGTCTCGCCCATATGTGCCCGCACATCTTCAACCACCTGATTGGCGAGATTGTTGCGGCCGTCATACATCGTCATGACGATCCCTTGGATCATCAGCCCGGGGTTGACCGAGCGGCGCACCTGATCAACCGTCTCCAACAACTGGCTCAGGCCCTCCAGGGCGAAAAACTCGCATTGCAGCGGGACCAGGACGGAATCCGCGGCGGCCATCGAATTGAGGGTGAGCAGGTTGAGCGATGGCGGGCAGTCGATCAGGACGTATGAAAATCCTCCGTTATCGACCGCGTTGCGCTTCAGCGCGGATTTCAGTTTCAGCACCCGATCCGCGGAGGAAGCGATTTCCATCTCGACGCCCAGCAGATCCAGCGTCGACGGGACAATCGAAAGCCCTGGCACAACAGTCGCGACGGCCGCTTCGGCCACCTCTGCAGTTCCGACGATGACGTCATAGGATGAGATTTCGCGATTGCGGCGGTCGATACCCAGACCCGTGCTGGCGTTGCCTTGCGGATCCAGGTCGATGATGAGCACTTGCTCGCCAATGGCCGCGAGCGCGGTCGCCAGATTGATCGCGGTGGTGGTCTTGCCGACGCCGCCCTTCTGGTTGGCGACGGTAATGATGCGAGGTCCGTTTCTCATATCGTCAGGCAAATCTCTACATCAAGCTCAAGCAGGCAATTGTCGCGCGTGGAGATCACGAATCTCGAGGATGACTCCCTCGCGGTCGACCATGCTGCGATGTTCTATCAGATCGAATTGCCAGGCGTCACGGGCTTCTTCGATCTCCGCGAGGTATTCCCGGCCTTTATGGAACAAGCCGCGCGCGCCAGAGACAAGCCACGGCGAAGCCATGCCGAGCAGGATATGCAAGGGAGCCACGGCTCGGGCCGTAACGATTTCCGGCGTCTGAATAGAGCCATAAGCCGCTTCGACCCGCAGCGGATGGACTGCCACTCCTCCATAACCGGCCAGTGCCGTCTTGAGGAAAGCTGCCTTCTTGCGGTTGCTTTCGATGAGATCGATGCGGAAGCCGTCCTGGCCGTCGAGAAGTATTGTCAGAACGGCCCCGGGAAAGCCGCCTCCCGATCCTATATCCAGCCAGCGTAACGTTTCAGGGGCGAATCGAATCAATTGCGCGCTATCAAGGATATGGCGCGTCCAGAGCTGCTCAAGTTGAGAGGCTGACGCGAGATTCATCCTCGCGGACCAGCGTTTGAATATCTGTTCAAACTGATCCAGCTTTTCGCATGTTTCACGTGAAACGCCGGGAATCACCCTTTGCAGTTCACCCAAACGGTCGCTGGTCACGCGACTCTCTTGCGATCGATGGCCTCGACCGCCCGCAAATGAGTGATGACGATCGCCAATGCCGCCGGGGTCATGCCCTCTATGCGCTGTGCGTCTGCAAGGGATAGGGGCTTCCTATCCTTGAGCTTCTGCTTGAGTTCATTGGAGAGCCCCGCCATATTTGAATAGTCCAGCTCGCCCGGGATCACCCGGGACTCCTCGCGTCTCAAAACGGCGACATCCGCCGATTGGCGTTCCAGATAGACCGAATACCGCGCATCCGTCTCGACCCGTTCGGCAACGCGCGGCGATATGGACCGAAGCTGCGGCCAGATAGCCCCAAGACGCTCCATGCTCAATTCAGGACGGCTGAGCAATTCGAAGGCGGAGCGTCGAACGCCATCCATATTGATTTCAAGATCGTGCTTCCGTGCTTCGTTCGGCGTCAAATCCAGCGAACGCGTCAGGGCGCGAGCCTCGTCCAGATCTCTGGTTTCTTTTTCAAACCGCACCCGGCGTCGTTCCGTGGCGATGCCGAGATCGATCGCCTTTGGGGTCAGTCTTTCATCGGCATTGTCAGCGCGCACGGACAAACGGTATTCCGCCCGGGACGTGAACATCCGATAGGGCTCGCTCACGCCACGCGACGTCAGATCGTCGATCATCACACCGATATAAGATTCTCCACGGCTGAAAATAACGCCATCTCTATCCGCTGCGCGACGCGCCGCATTGATACCTGCCACAATGCCTTGGGCACCCGCCTCTTCATACCCAGTCGTTCCATTGATCTGCCCAGCCAGAAACAGTCCGCGAACCCTCCGCGACTCCAACGTCTGTTCCAGTTCGCGAGGGTCGACATGGTCGTATTCGATCGCATAGCCCGGCTGCAGCATCCTTGCCCGCTCAAGCCCCGGGATGCTGGAAAGCAACGCGAGCTGCACCTCTTCCGGAAGCGACGTCGAAATGCCATTGGGATAGACCGTGTCGTCGTCCAGCCCCTCAGGTTCGAGGAAAATCTGGTGGCCGTCACGGTCCCCGAATTTGACGATCTTGTCCTCGATAGACGGACAATAACGCGGGCCAATCCCTTCGATTGATCCGGAATACATGGCGGACCGGTGAATATTTTCCCGTATTACTGCATGCGTTCGTTCGGTGGTCCGGGTGATGCCGCACTCTATCTGCCGGTTTGGAATCCGATCGGTGAGCAGTGAAAACGGCGTAGGATCCTCATCGGCTTGCTGTTTGCCCACGGAATCCCAATCGATCGTGCGGCCATCCAGGCGTGGCGGTGTACCGGTCTTCAGCCGTCCCAGCCGAAATCCTGCCCGCGCCATTGTCTCCGATAGCTTCATCGAAGCCTTCTCGTTGATCCGGCCAGCGCGTATGGTCCTTTCACCGATATGGATCAGGCCACCCAGAAATGTCCCCGTGGTCAGGACCAACGCTCCGCATTTCAAGGTACTTCCGTCCGCTAGAACCACCGCGTCGACGCGGCCATTCAAGATCGTCAAATCGATGACTTCGCCAGCCACGATGTCCAAATCGGATTGATCGCGCAACGTCGCCTGCATTGCTTGCCGATAGAGCTTTCGATCGGCCTGTGTCCGCGGCCCACGCACCGCCGGGCCTTTTCGTCGATTGAGCAACCGGAACTGTATTCCGGCGGTGTCCGCCATTCGGCCCATCAGGCCGTCCAAAGCATCGATCTCGCGAACAAGCTGCCCCTTTCCGAGGCCACCAATTGCGGGATTGCAAGACATTATCCCGATGGAATCCAGCGACATGGTCACCAGCGCGGTTCTAGCGCCACCACGCGCCGACGCCGACGCGGCCTCGCAACCGGCATGTCCACCGCCTATAACGATGACATCGTATATGTCGCTAGGATCGCTTTGGCTCATAATCCCGACACATGTTCAAATCACCTCTAGCTGTCAAGCAAAACGACCCGATTGTTTCACGTGAAACGCCTGATCGGGCCCGAGCAGATGTTTCACGTGAATCATGCGGCAGGGCACCTAACGTGAATCACTTGCCGATACAGAAGTTGGAGAAGATCGATCCCAGCAGTTCCTCGACGTCCACCGCCCCGACAATTCGCCCAAGCATCTCACTCGCAAGGCGCAATTCTTCGGCCTGCAACTCCAGACCCTCGGCACCCGCCATTGCCGCCTCCAAATGCCGAACACAGGAGCGAAGCAACTCCACGTGCCGCAGCCGCGCAGGCAATATCCGATCCCCGCCAGCGGCATCGGCGGCAAGAAGGCTCAGCTGATCCATGAGGCCACCAAGCCCCGTACCATCGACGGAAGAAACAACATGATCAAATCCCCCTCTTTTCAAGCCATTCCCACCAATATCGGCTTTCGTCCCGACGCGGAGCACCCGTGTCGCTGAAACCGGACCCACGTCCACCGGCTCAGCCAAATCGATGACAACCAGGACCAAATCCGCCCGTTCCGCGCGCTTCAGCGCCCGTTCTATACCAATCGTCTCCACTCGCCCGGCCTTTTTCCTAAGGCCCGCCGTGTCCGTGAGCACAACCTTGAACCCGCCGAGATCAAGGGAAACTTCAATCAGGTCGCGCGTCGTTCCCGCCTCTTCCGTCACGATCGCAACGTCCCGCCGCGCCAGCGCATTCAACAGGCTCGACTTCCCGGCATTCGGTGCGCCAAGAATGACCACCTGATACCCCTCGCGGATGATCTCCGCCTGGGGAAACGAAGCGACGTGTCGCCCGATATCGTCCGCCAGAAGCCGCAGATCCGGCCAAGCCCCCGACGAAGGCGCCGCACCCACATCGCTCTCATCAGCGAAATCCAGTTCCGCCTCAACCATCGTGCGCGCCCGCAAGATGCGGGACCGCCAGCCTCCATAGAGCCTTGCTTGCCTGCCATCCGCGCCTTCCAGCGCAAATTTCCGCTGCGCTTCCGTCTCGGATGAAACAAGATCCGCCAACGCCTCCGCGCCGGTCAAATCCATCTTTCCGTTGAGAAAAGCGCGACGGGTAAACTCTCCCGCTTCGGCCTGACGAAACCCCGCCTGTTCGCCGAGCCACGACAGCACGGCCGCGACGACCGCTTTCCCGCCATGCACGTGCAACTCCGCGACGTCCTCCCCTGTAAAGCTTCGCGGGCCCTCGAAGAAAACCGTGATGCCGTTATCAAGCATCCCTTGACCCTTTCCATGGATCGGGCCAACAACAACCATCCGCTCAGGTGGCAATTCGCCTTTAAGATGCAATAGCGCATCCCGCACGCCCGGGCCGGAAATCCGCACGACGGCCACGCCCGAAGGCGGGCTCCCGCTGGACAATGCGAAAATCGTATCCGGGAATATCATTTGCCGCGCCGAACCCCAGTCCCTAGATATCGATTTAGATTGAAAAGGAAGAAACTTGCCGCTTTCCCGAAAGAACCTTCTGGCGTCCGAAGCAAGCCCTTACCTTCGCCAGCACAAGGACAACCCGGTTCATTGGCGCCCATGGTCCAAGGCCGCGCTCAAGGAAGCCCGCGCCACGGACAAGCCCATTCTGCTCTCTGTCGGCTACGCGGCATGCCATTGGTGTCATGTCATGGCCCATGAAAGCTTCGAAGACGCTTCCGTCGCCGACGTGATGAACCGTCTCTTCGTCAATATCAAGGTCGATCGCGAGGAACGTCCCGACATCGACCAGATCTATATGGCCGCGCTGACGGCGACGGGCGAACAGGGCGGTTGGCCGCTCACCATGTTCCTAACCCCCGACGGAAAGCCATTCTGGGGCGGAACGTATTTCCCGAAAGAACCGCGCTACGGGCGCGCCGGATTCGTCCAGATCCTCCATGCCATCCATCAGGCGTGGCAGGAGAAGCGCGACGACATCGCTGCCGACGCCGCCCGACTCACCACTCACGTCGAAACCAGGCTATCGCAGACAAGTGATCCGGCAGAGCTTTCATCGGCAAGCCTATCCGCCCTTGCCGAGCCGGTCCTGGCGGCGATCGACCTGCAGCGCGGAGGGCTGAAGGGGGCGCCGAAATTCCCCAACATGCCGTTCATGACAACCCTCTGGATGCAATGGCTTGAGTCCGGAGATCCCCGCTATCGCGATGCCGTGCTCCGCTCACTAGAGGCGATGTTGAATGGCGGTATCTACGACCATATCGGCGGCGGCCTTTGCCGCTATTCTACCGATGAAGCCTGGATGGTACCGCATTTCGAGAAAATGCTCTACGACAACGCCCAACTCCTCACCCTGTCCGGATGGGCATTCGGCCAGACCGGGTCGATTTTGTTTCAGGACCGAATCGAAGAGACGATCACTTGGCTCTTGCGCGAAATGCGCACGTCCAATGGCGGCTTCGCCTCCAGCCTCGATGCCGACAGCGATGGGAAGGAAGGGCAGTTTTATACCTGGACATCTACCGAACTAGGCAGGGTTCTGGCTAACGACGCAGATTCCTTCCTTCAGGAATACGCGCTTGCCAAGCCATCCAACTGGGAAGGCGATCCAATACTGCATCGGCCAAACCAATCCGAACTTTCCGCCAAAACCCACGAAGGCATGGCGACGATGCGCGAGAAAATGCTTACCGCGCGGGAAAACCGCGTCCGCCCGGCCCGCGACGACAAGATGCTCGTCGACTGGAACGGCCTCGTCATACGCGCCATCGCCCAATGTGCCCGCCAGTTCGATCGCCAGGATTGGCTCATCGTGGCCGAGAAGGCATTTCGGACCGTGACCGAATTGATGCGCGGTGGGCGCCTGCCGCATTCCGTCCTTGCCGATCAAAGCCTGTTCCCTGGCCTCTCAAGCGATTACGCCTCCATGATCAACGCGGCGATTTCTCTTTACGAGGTCACCGGGAGATCAGCCTATATCGAACAGGCTTCCCGTTTTCAGAAAACGCTTGATGAATGGTACCGGGACGACAGCGGCGACAGCTACTACCTGTCGGCGTCGGATAGCGATGACGTCCTCATGCGAATTCGCGGTGATGTCGATGACGCAGTGCCATCTGTCACAAGCCAGATCATCGAAGCCCTCGCTCGCCTCGCCAACGTTACCGGCGACGCCATGCTGGCTGAGAAGGCTTATAAAGCCGCTGCCACGGCGGTCGGCCGGATAGCAGGCCAGAGCTATGGCCAGGCAGGAATCGTGAATACCATCCCGTTGGTTCTGGCGCCTAGAAAACTGGTGCTTGTCGAGGCCGACGGCGACCGGCGTCTCGTTCCGGAGGCGAATCGGTTGCCGGATCCCCGGCGGGTGGATCGCGTGGTTTCCCAATCCTCGACCGGAGAAAAGATCATTCTGCCGGGCGGCGCTGAAATCGACGCATCCATCCCGGCGGCCTATCTCTGTGTTGGAACGATGTGCCTGGCGCCCATCACCAACGCCGAGGACCTTAGGTCGGCACTATCGTCCCAAGCCGGTCCACCATCCTCCGTCCAAGCCGCCACGTAGCGGCTACATGCCGGGGGGTTGTGGGAATTCTCAGCCGGAGACGAGCACCTCCGGCC
Organism: uncultured Alphaproteobacteria bacterium; assembly: GCA_963752795.1. Lineage (GTDB taxonomy): Bacteria > Pseudomonadota > Alphaproteobacteria > Rhizobiales > Rhizobiaceae > Mesorhizobium_L. The sequence continues at coordinate 100,873 of CAVVZH010000001.1, read as the reverse complement.
GGAACTCAGCTATTCATTGAATCGAAGAAATCGCTATTCGTCTTGGTCTGCTTGAGTTTGTCGATGAGAAACTCGATCGCGTCGGTTGTCCCCATCGGCGCCAGGATACGGCGAAGAACGAAAATCTTCTGCAAATCCTGCTTGGCGATCAGCAGATCTTCCTTACGGGTACCGGATTTAAGGATATCCATGGCCGGATAGATGCGCTTGTCAGCGACCTTGCGGTCGAGCACGATTTCCGAATTGCCGGTGCCCTTGAACTCCTCGAAGATGACCTCGTCCATACGGCTACCCGTATCGATCAGCGCCGTCGCGATGATGGTTAGCGAACCGCCTTCCTCAATGTTTCGCGCCGCGCCGAAAAAGCGCTTTGGCCGCTGTAGCGCATTGGCGTCAACGCCGCCCGTCAGCACCTTGCCCGATGAAGGCACGACGGTGTTGTAGGCACGTCCAAGCCGTGTGATCGAATCGAGCAGGATCACAACGTCCCGGCCATGCTCCACCAGCCGCTTAGCCTTCTCGATGACCATCTCGGCCACCTGCACATGGCGGATCGCTGGTTCGTCGAAGGTCGAAGACACGACCTCCCCCTTCACCGACCGCTGCATATCGGTCACTTCCTCCGGCCGTTCATCGATCAAGAGAACAATCAGATAACACTCCGGATGATTGGTGGTGACCGCGTGGGCGATGTTCTGCAAAAGAACCGTCTTGCCCGTACGCGGCTGCGCCACGATCAGCCCACGCTGGCCCTTGCCGAGCGGAGCGACCAGATCGATGACACGCGGCGAAAGATCCTTGCCGGTTGCATTCTCGACCTCCATCCGCAAGCGTTCGTCCGGATAGAGCGGTGTCAGATTATCAAAATGAATCTTGTGGCGGATCTTTTCGGGATCCTCGAAATTGATCGTATTGACCTTGAGCAGCGCGAAATAACGTTCGCCTTCCTTCGGTCCACGGATCGGACCCTCCACCGTATCGCCCGTCTTTAGCGAAAAGCGACGGATCTGCGAGGGCGAAATGTAGATGTCGTCGGGACCGGGAAGATAATTGGCGTTGGCGGACCTCAGGAAGCCGAAGCCATCCTGCAGCACCTCCACCACACCCTCGCCGACGATCTCGGTTTCCTGTGACGCAAGCTTCTTCAGGATGGCGAACATGAGTTCCTGCTTGCGCAGGACACTTGCATTCTCGACCTCCAGCGATTCGGCGAACGCGATCAAATCGGTCGGATTCTTGCTCTTGAGTTCCTGTAGTTTCATTTCCTGCATGGTGCGGGCTCTGTGATGATTTTTTGGGGAATAATATCGGCTATGCGATAAAAGCTCGTTCCGCCGCGAAAATGGGCACAGCGACGAGCTGAGGAGAGATTGCCTGTCTATCGCTCCCGGCTCTAAAGCGCAAGCCGGGATTTCAAGCGCCGCTCAGAACGGCTTCACGACGACCAATATGACAATCAGGATCAGGATCAAGGTAGGGAGCTCGTTCATCATGCGCCAGTAGCGCGTCGATTTTTTATTGCGGTCCTCGTTGAAAGCCCGCGTGGCGCCGGCGAAATAGCCATGCAATCCAGACATCACGATCACCAGCGCGATCTTGGTGTGTAGCCAACCGGCAACGAACCAGCCGCCGCTCCACGCCAGATAAAGGCCGGCGATCCATGTGAGGATCATCGCCGGCGTCATGATGCCCTTCAGGAGCCGCCGCTCCATGATTTTGAATGTCTCCGACTGAACCGAACCGGTCTCCGCACTGGTATGATAAACGAACAGACGCGGCAGGTAGAGCATGCCAGCCATCCAGGCGATGACCGAGACAATGTGCACTGCCTTCACCCAAAGGTAAAAAGTTCCGAAATCCAGAGACATCAGTGCCTCGCCTTCCTGATTTGTTGCAGCATCGTTTCGACATGCTCGATCGGTGTGTCGGGCGTGATGCCATGTCCGAGATTGAAGATAAGCGGGCCATCGCCAAGCCCGGAGAGAATGCGTTCCACTCCGTCGCTCAGCGCCTCGCCACCTGCGATAAGTCGCAACGGATCGAGATGCCCCTGCACGGGACCCTCAGCTTGCAGCGCCCTTGCCTGCGCCGTGGGTACCGTCCAATCGAGACCGAGCGCCGTCACACCCGTCTTTTGCCTGTATGTGCCATAGAAGCAGCCAGCGCCCTTGGGAAATCCGATAATGGGTGTCTTTTTGAACCGCCGCCGCACCAGCGCAACGATTTTCGCGACCGGACGGACGCAATACCGCTCGAACGACGCCTCGTCGAGAACGCCAGCCCACGAATCGAAAATCTGCACCGCATCGGCGCCCGCTTCGATCTGCCGGATCAAATAGGCCGCCGAAACCTCCGCCAGCGTGTCGAGAAGAGCATCAAGGACGTCAGGGTTTCTATATCCGAACAACCGTGCCGGTGCCTGGTCCGGGGTCCCATGGCCGGCAATCATATAGGTCGCCACCGTCCATGGCGCGCCGCAGAAACCTAGCAGCGTCGTGTCCGCCGGCAAGACTGACCGAAGACGCTCCACCGCTTCATAGACCGGCTCCAGATGCTCGTGGAAGCCATCACCCGATAGACGAAGGATGTCATCGGCGGATATCGGCTCAAGGATTGGTCCCTTGCCCTCCTCGAAGCGGACTTTTCGTCCGAGCGCGTCCGGCACGACGAGGATATCCGAAAACAGAATGGCCGCATCGAAGCCGAAGCGGCGGATGGGCTGAAGCGTAACCTCCACCGCGAAGTCCGGCGTATAGCAAAGATCCAGGAAGCTTCCCGCCTTTTTCCTCAACTCCCTATATTCGGGCAGATAACGGCCCGCTTGCCGCATGAGCCAGACAGGAGGTGGGAAAACAGCCTTGCCATTCAATACGTCGAGTACGGAACGGGATGGGGTCAACGCGTTCGCCCTTCTTTTCTTTCTAAAATCAAACTTAAGGAATCTTATTTTGATTCTATGACTCTGTTGGAAACGAGGATTACCACTTATCCCATCGCAATTGTCGCCGAACGATCCAGCATATTGTCGCGCACTGCGATACGGGCAGTGGAGAATATCGGGGATTACAAAAGAAAATGATTTATTATCAGATATTTACGGATAGTTAAAATATCATTGATGCACCCCTCGAAAAGGAAAACTCAAGCTGTCCCCGATATCCACGCCGACGCTGTATCATCCGCCACAGCGCGGCCAATTGTGGACAAACTCCCATCTGATACAGTGCCGCCTTACGCGTGGCCGCGGCGCGGCCGGTTATCCACAGTAGCACACAGCCCAGGCCGAACCTGTTGAACAAGCCGCAGAGCTTTTTCCATCTTCATCTGATTTCCGACGCCACGGGCGAAACGCTACTGGCGGCGGGCCGCGCCGCGTCTGCGCAGTACAAGGATGCACGCGCGATCGAGCATATCTATCCGCTTATCCGGACCGACCGGCAACTCGCCAAAGTGTTCGAAGACATCGACCTGGAGCCGGGTATCGTGCTTTACACGGTGGTCGATCAGGATCTTGCCCGCCGGATAGATGAAGGCTGCGCCGCGATGGGGCTTCCCTGCGTGTCGGTGCTTGAGCCGGTGTTGCTGGTCTTCCAATCCTATCTCGGAACGCCCGCTGGGCGGCGTGTCGGCGCGCAACATGTGCTGGATGCCGAATATTTCCGGCGCATCGACGCGCTGAATTTCACCATGGAGCATGATGACGGGCAGTTGCCGGACGACATCGAGGATGCCGATATTATCCTGATTGGCATCTCTCGCACCTCGAAAACGCCGACCAGCATCTATCTCGCCAATCGCGGTATCAAGACAGCCAACATCCCGATCGTGCTTGGCGTGCCGATGCCCGAGAGCCTGTGGAGCGCCAAACGTCCGCTCATCGTTGGCCTCATCGCCTCGGCTGAGCGCATTTCCCATGTCCGTGAAAACCGCATCCTCGGCGTGACATCGGGTTATGACGCCAGCAATTATACGGACCGGGCCACGATAACGGATGAGTTGAGCTACGCTCGCAAGATCTGCAGCCGAGGGGGCTGGCCGATGATAGATGTCACGCGGCGTTCGATAGAAGAAACCGCCGCGGCGATCGTTGCCCTGAAAGGCAAGGGCGGCGCACATGCCGGCAAACAATAGGATAGAGAATGGCGCAGCATATCGTTCTTGCCTCCGGTAGTGTTCATCGCAGGATGCTCCTGCAAAACGTCGGCGTGCAGGTCGAGGTTGAAAAATCGGAAATCGACGAACGTGCGATCGAGGAGACGCTTCGGAGCAGCGACGTCGCGCCGGAAGACGTCGCGATGGTCCTGGCGGAAGCGAAGGCGATCGATGTCAGCGAGCGCCGTGCCGACGCGCTGGTGATCGGATGCGATCAGACGCTCTCGCTGGGCGACGAACTCTTCCACAAGCCGTCCGATATGGAGAAGGCCAGACGGCAATTGTTGCGGCTTTCCGGCCGAACCCATCAGCTCAGCAGCGCTGTAGTGCTGGCGCTCGATGGCGAGGCAATCTGGCGGCACACCGGCATCGCCCATATGACGATGCGCGATCTGGATCCTGGTTTCGTCGGGCGCTATCTGTCGCATGCAGGCGAAGCGGCGCTGACAAGCGTTGGCGGCTATCAGATCGAAGGGCTCGGCATCCAGTTGTTCGACAAGATCGACGGCGATTATTTTACCATTGTCGGCCTGCCATTGTTGCCGCTGCTTGCGGCGCTGCGTTCCCGAGGGGCCATCGATGGTTGATCGGCCGCGCCGTGCTTTCGTATGTGGACATCCGATTTCGCATTCGCGATCGCCGCTCATCCATGGATATTGGCTGAAGACACTTGGCATCGACGGATCCTATGATCGCGTTGACGTGGCGCCGCTCGATTTCCCCGACTTTCTTAAGGGCATCGAGACGGGGGGGTATATCGGCGGCAACGTCACCATTCCGCACAAGGAAGCAGCTTTTCACTCGGTAGCGAAGCGCGATGCCGATGCCGATGCGATCGGCGCCGTGAATACCGTATGGATCGAAGACAACGTGGTCTGCGGAGGAAATACGGACGCCTACGGGTTCGCCGCCAACCTTGATGAACACGCGCCGCAATGGACCGATGGGAAGGTCGCGGTCGTCTTTGGCGCCGGCGGCGCGGCTCGTGCCGTGATCCACGCGCTGAAATTGCGAGGCTACCGCGATATCCGCGTCGCCAATCGGACCTCTTCCCGTGTTGATGACTTGGCCACGCGTTTCGGCCAAGGCCTTTCCGGTCATGCTTGGGACGACAAGGCTGAACTGTTTGACGATGCCGATCTTCTCGTCAACGCCTCTTCGCTGGGCATGAAGGGAGCGCCGGAATTGGCGGCCGATCTCTCGCGGTTGCCCGCCCATGCGATTGTCACGGACCTCGTCTATGTGCCGGTTGAGACGCCGCTATTGAAGGAAGCGAAACAGCGCGGCCTCGCCGCCGTGGATGGTCTGGGCATGCTCCTTCACCAGGCGGCTCCGGGGTTTGAACGCTGGTTTGGCCGCCGCCCCGGGGTGACCGGTGATTTGCGTGATCTCGTCATGTCCGATGTGGAGAAACCACGTTGATCGTCCTGGGGCTGACGGGCTCGATCGGCATGGGCAAGTCGACGACGGCAAAGATGTTTGCGGACGCCGGCATCCCGATCCATGATTCCGACGGCGCGGTTCACCGTCTTTACGCCGGCGCGGCGGCGCCTCTTGTCGAACAGCGTTTCCCTGGCGTGACAACCAACGGTGTCGTCGATCGCGCAAGGCTGGCCGAAGCGGTGCTGAACGATTCGCAGGCCCTGCGGGATCTGGAAGCGATCGTGCATCCCCTGGTTCGCGCGGAAGAACAGCAATTCCTGACGCGGCACCGAAAGGCCGGCGCGCCTCTCGTCGTCCTCGACATACCGCTGCTTTTCGAGGTTGGGGCACAGGACCGCGTCGACAAGGTGGCGGTTGTTACCGCGCCACCCGACATGCAGCGTCAGCGCGTACTGAGCCGGTCCGGCATGACGGAGGCCAAATTCGAAGCGATCCTGAAAAAACAGGTTGAAGATGCCGAAAAGCGCCGGCGCGCGGATTTCGTCATCGACAGCGGCGCAGGAATCGCGGCGGCGCGCGAAGCAGTCCGTGGGATTATCGCCGAGCTGACGGCCACTGGCAGGTGAGTTGGTGGAATTCGGGCGCTTTTTCTGGTTTGAAGAAAACGTGCATTCATCTGGCGGGAAACTGATTCGATGCGTGAAATCGTCTTTGACACCGAAACCACCGGCCTGGATTCCCGACTGGACCGGGTCATCGAAATCGGCGGCGTGGAACTGGTAAACCGCTTCCCGACCGGCCGGACCTTTCACGTCTACATCAACCCCCAGGGTCGCGAGATTCATGCCGAGGCGCTGGCCGTGCATGGCATCAGCGCCGCCGATCTCGCCGACAAGCCGGCCTTCCACGCCATTGCAACCGACTTTCTCGCCTTTATCGAGGGCGCGCATCTGATTGCGCACAACGCCAATTTCGATCTCGGCTTCATCAACGCGGAGTTCGGCCGTTGCGGCCATCCCCTCGTGGAACAGCATCGTATTATCGATACGCTCGCCATCGCCAAGCGCAAACATCCGATGGGCCCCAATTCACTGGATGCGCTGTGCAGGCGTTACGGCATCGACAACAGCCGGCGCACCAAGCATGGAGCGCTTCTCGACTGCGAATTGCTGGCCGAAGTCTATATCGAACTGATCGGCGGCAAGCAGGCGGCGCTGGGGCTGGAGATCGCCAGCGCTCCGCGCGCCGCTAGCTCGGGTCCGGACCAGGTGATCATTGCCGCAGGCGAACGGCCCGCGCCGCTGCCGCCGCGTTTGGCGGAAGCGGATATCGCCGCCCACGCCGCTCTGGTCGCGGAACTCGGCGACGATTCCCTCTGGGCGAAAATGCTTGCATAGATCCGGGCTTGTGGATCTATGCCGCGGCCGATCTTAGCGCGTTCGGCCAAGCCTGGAGGCTTTAGCTCGTCTGTACTTTTGCGCGGGCCTGTTCTTCCGCCATTCTTTGCTGGAACATCTGCGCGAAATCGATCGGATCGATCATCAATGGCGGGAAACCGCCATTACGGGACGCCTCGGAAATGATCTGACGTGCGAAGGGAAACAGCAGCCGAGGGCACTCGATGAAGAGAATCGGCAGCATGTGCTCCTGCGGAAAGCCTTCGACCCGAAACACCCCGCCATAGACGAGTTCGATGTTGAACAGCACGTCCTTTTCGCTGTCGAAGCTGGCGCGCGCGTTGATTGTCAGATTGACGTCGAATTCGTTTCCCGACATCTGGTTGGTGTTGACGTTGACGTTGATATTTATGCCGGGGGCCTGTTCGCGTCCGCGCAGCGATTTGGGAGCGCCGGGGCTCTCGAAGGAGAGATCCTTGACATATTGGGTCAGGACACTGAGCGCCGGCTGTACGCCCGTGTCATTGCCGTTGCCGTTGGCTGGGGCGCCGTTGGGCTCGTTTTCCTGAGATGTGTTGGCCATTGTGAGGCTTCCTTGTTCATGGCCGCCTTGCAGCCCGCTGAATTCCGCGGTTGGCTAGCATGGCGGCCAGACCAAGACAAGTTTTGTTGGCCGTTTGCTGGGCCGGACGGCTCAATCCCGTTTGTGCCGCAACCATGGGGAGGCGGGGTCGGCTGATTCCGAATAATCGTCGTCGTCGAGGTCGATCGTTTTTTCGTAGGGTGAGGTTTTCGCACCCGGATATGCGCCGGTAGCCGGCCGTACCCGCACGACATGTTTCCCCGCCAGCGACCACGCTACGTCGCGAACCGCCGGAATAAAGAGCAAGAACCCGACAATGTCGGTCAAAAAGCCGGGGATGATCAGTAACAGGCCGGCGATCACGATCAGCGCGCCATGGATGAGCGGCGCCTCGGGACTTTCGCCGGCCTGAATGCCCTTGCGCAGCCGTTCCAGCAGGCCAAGACCCTGGACGCGCAGCAAGGTCAGGCCCGCCATCGACGTCAGAAAGATAAGCGCCAGGGTGGCCAGAACGCCGATCTGGCGGCCGACCGCGATGAAGGTCGCTATCTCGAGCGCCGGAAGAAGGATAAAAAACAATGGAAACAGAGAAATTCGCACTACATTCTTTCTGGTCGGATTGGCGCCTGTCACGGCGCCAATAATGATAAATAGGTGTTGTCGCGACGATTTGAATGATCGCCGAAGGCGTTCTATATGAATTATGGGCGAAGATAGCGCGTAATAGCTACCCGATTGCGGTTGTGGTTGGGCGAAAGGACCATTGGCGAAAGACATGGAATTTTTTGATATCGGAACGATATTCTTCCTCGTCGCGGCAGTGGTGATCTTTTACCAGTTGCGCAATGTGCTCGGTCGTCGCACGGGCAATGAGCGGCCACCCTTCAATCCCTATTCGCGAAAGCCGGCGGACAAGGAGAGCGCGGCGTCGCCAGACAACGTCGTTTCGCTGCCTCGTCGCCGTCCTGGCGGAGAGCCGGAAGCCGCCTATACGGCGATAGACGCCTTCTCCAAGCCCGGCAGCGACCTGAACAAGGGCCTGCGCTCCATCCGCGATGCCGATCCGGCCTTCGATCCGAAGGAATTCGTCGAGGGAGCCAAGATGGCTTACGAGATGATCGTGCTGGCCTACGCGGATGGCGATCGGCGAACGCTCAAGAACCTCCTTTCCCGTGAGGTCTATGATGGCTTCGTGGCTGCCATTGCCGAACGCGAAACCCGCTCCGAAAAGGTGCAGTCGTCCTTTGTCGGCATCGACAAGGCGGATATCGTTTCAGCCGAGATGAAGGGCACGGAAGCGCATGTGACATTGCGCATCGTCAGCGAGTTGATTTCGGCGACCCGTGACGGCGCCGGCGAAGTCATCGATGGCGATCCCGAAACCGTCGCCGAGGTCAAGGACGTATGGACATATTGCCGGGATACCCGCTCCAACGATCCGAACTGGAAGCTGGTCGCGACCGAGGCCGAAGACTGAAATTTTCAGGCCATTGAACGATGGCGCTGTCTCCGATCCTTTCTCCGGTCGATTATTCCGGCTTGCCGGGATGGACAAGGGAAGACGCGACGGGCGCTTATGAGGCGTTTCGCCGCTCGGCGATCCATGCCGCCACGGCGGCCAAGCCTTACCGCACGGGCTCGCTCGGCGTTGAAGCCGAGGCTTTTGCCGATGCGTATCAGGAGGCGCGGTCCGTCGCGGAGCCGAAATCGGCGCGCGATTTCTTTGAGCGCTACTTTCAGCCCTGCCACGTCTCGCCGTCTCCGGCCGCCGCCGGCTTCGTGACCGGCTTCTACGAACCCGAGGTAGCCGCGTCGCGTGTCCGGACGTCGCGTTTTCACTATCCGCTCTATGGGCGGCCGGATGATCTGGTCGATGTGAACGAGTCGAACCGGCCTGCCGGACTTGATCCCTATTTCGCATTCGGCCGGGCGTCGGGAAATGGAATCGTCGAGTATTTCGACCGCCGGGCAATCGAAAGCGGCGCTCTGGAAGACCGTACCCGCGTAATTGCTTGGCTTGCCGACCGGGTCGATCTCTTTTTCGTCCACGTGCAGGGCGCGGCCCGGCTCCTGATGAACGATGGCGAACCCCTCCGGGTGACCTATGCCGCGAAATCGGGCCATCGCTTTACCGGGCCGGGTGGGTTGTTGATGGCGCTGGGCGAAATCGCGCCCGAAAACGTCACCATGCAATCGATCCGTGCGTGGTTCCGTGCCAACCCTGAACGCCTCGACGAGATTCTGTGGCAAAATCGTTCCTTCATATTTTTCCGCGAAGCGCCGGTAGAGGATCCGCACGCGGGGCCGATCGCCGCTGCTAAAGTGCAGTTGACGGCGGGCCGCTCGATCGCCGTCGATCGGCTGCTGCACACCTTCAGCACGCCCTTCTTCATCGATGCGCCGGCGCTGAGGGCTTTTGGCGAGGCTCCGTTTCGACGGTTGATGGTCGCACAGGACACCGGTTCGGCGATCCTCGGCGCGGCGCGGGCCGATCTTTTCGCCGGTTCCGGTGCTGCGGCGGGCGAAATCGCCGGCGTCGTGCGTCATCCCGCCGACTTTTTCGCATTGGTCCCTCGAGGTCTGGTCGATGGGAGAGAGAGGTGAAAAAGGCGGCCGAAAAGACGCTTTCGTCCGAGGACCGCATTCTCTGGATGCGCGTCGCCAGCACCACGACGCCGCTGAAGGGCCGGTCGTCCGTTTCCTTTGACGAGCCCAGCGGGCAAGAGCGCGATGAGCGGGAGAGCGTTGGAAACCGGCTCGACAAACCGGTCCCCTCGAACGAACCGGCGAGGCCGCTGGCCCGCATTGCCCAGGACCGGCCGCCGCCGCAAAAGCTCGATCTGACGACGCGCAAGAAGCTCGCCAAGGGCCGGCTGCCGCTCGAGGGCACCGTTGATCTCCACGGCCTCAACCAGCATCAAGCGCACGCGCTCCTGCTTTCTTTCCTGCATCGGGCCCACGCCGATGGCAGGCGGCACGTGCTTATCATCACCGGCAAGGGCGATTCATTCCGCAGCGACGGGATTTTGCGGCGCGCCGTACCTGAATGGCTGTCGACGTCGCCGTTCAGGGCGCTGGTCGGCGGCCAGGAGGGAGCGGCGCGCAACCATGGCGGCGCCGGCGCAATCTATGTCCGGCTGAGAAGGCGCGGCGGGGGCGGAAGGGAATGACGCCCTTCGGCGAAAGGATTCGTGTTCTGCGGCGTGAACGCGGTGTCAAGCAACGTGACATGGCCGCTTCTATCGGCGTCAGCGCCGCCTATCTGTCAGCTCTTGAACATGGCCGCCGCGGCGTTCCCAACTGGGCGCTGGTGCAGAAGATCATCGGTTTTTTCAATATTATCTGGGACGATGCGGAAGAATTGCAGCGTCTTGCCCAACGGTCCGATCCGAAGGTCGTGATCGACACGGCGGGGCTTGTACCTCGGGCGACCGAGCTCGCCAATCTGCTGGCCGCGCGCATTTCTATCCTCAGCGAGGCCGAGATCGAGGCCCTGCTCGACAGACTGCGCGTGGAACCAGACCGATAAAGCGGCCACGGTTCCCACATTCGAGGCGCCTGTGCGGTCGTCAGACGTCCAGATTGGCAACCGAAAGCGCGTTGTCCTGGATGAACTCGCGCCTGGGCTCGACATCGTCGCCCATCAGCCGTGAAAACAAGCTGTCGGCGTCGACGGCGTCGTTGATTTTGACCTGTAGCAGCGAGCGCGCCGACGGATCGAGCGTCGTTTCCCAAAGCTGCTCGGCGTTCATTTCGCCGAGACCCTTGTAGCGCTGCATGGTCAAGCCCTTGCGGCCGGTGGCGAAAACGCCTTCCAGAAGCCGGATCGGTCCGGAAATCGTATCTTCCGTCTCCTTGCGTCTGAGCACGGGCTGGCCCTCGTATACCTCCTTGAGGCGGGCGGAATGGCGGTCGAGCGCGCGCGCGTCGGCCGAGCCGATAAGAGCGGCATCGAGCACGACGATTTCCTTGACGCCACGCACTGTGCGCTCGAACACATAGCCGCCGGCGCCTTCGTTGGAAGGATTGACCCGGCCTTCCCAGCCGCGCTCCGTTTCGTCGGCGATCATGTCGAGCCGTTCGGCCACGCGTGCCGCCATGGCTTCGGCGCGCCCGGGATTGTCCAGCGTTTCAGGGTTGAGGCCGCCGGCAATCGCCGCCTGTTCGACGACCGACCGGTTGTAGCGCGAATGCAGGCCGTTGATCAGCGATCGAACGGCGAGCGCATCGCCGATTGCGGCGCGCAGATCCTCGCCGGTACGCACCTCGCCCGACGTCAGCGCGAGCGACGTTTCCTCCAGCCCCGTACCAATAAGATAGTCCTCCAGCGCCTGTTCGTCCTTGATGTATTGCGAGCTTTTACCCTTGCTGACTTTGTAGAGCGGCGGCTGGGCGATGTAGAGATGTCCGCGCTCGATCAGTTCCGGCATCTGGCGGAAAAAGAAGGTCAGGAGCAGCGTGCGGATATGGGCGCCATCGACGTCGGCGTCCGTCATGATGATGATCTTGTGGTAGCGCAGCTTGTCGGCGTTGAACTCGTCCTTGCCGATCGAGGTGCCCAGCGCAGTGATTAGCGTGCCGATCATGTCGGAGCCCAGCATTCTGTCGAAGCGGGCGCGTTCGACATTGAGGATCTTGCCGCGCAACGGCAGGATCGCCTGGTTCTGGCGCGAGCGGCCGCCCTTGGCGGAGCCGCCGGCCGAATCGCCCTCGACGATGAAGATCTCGGATTTCGCCGGATCGCGCTCTTGGCAGTCGGCGAGCTTTCCGGGCAGGGACGTGATGTCGAGCGCGCCCTTGCGCCGCGTCAGTTCGCGCGCTTTCCGCGCGGCTTCGCGGGCGGCCGCTGCCTCGACGATCTTGCCGATCAGCACCCTCGCTTCCGCCGGATGCTCCTCCAGCCATGCGCCGAGCGCGTCATTGACGAGATTTTCGACCACCGGCCGCACTTCGGAAGAGACCAGCTTGTCCTTGGTCTGCGAGGAGAATTTCGGGTCCGGCACCTTCACCGAAAGCACCGCCGTCAGCCCTTCGCGGCAATCGTCGCCGGTGAGCGAGACCTTTTCCTTCTTGGTCACGCCGGAGCTTTCCCCGTAACCGGTCATCTGCCGCGTCAGCGCGCCGCGAAAACCGGCCAGATGGGTGCCGCCGTCGCGCTGCGGAATGTTGTTGGTAAAGACGAGCACATTCTCGTGGTAGCTGTCGTTCCACCACATGGCGACCTCGACCGTAATGCCGTCGCGTTCCCGCGAAATGGCGATCGGCTCGGTAATCAGCGGCTTCTTCGCCTTGTCGAGATATTTCACGAACTCGATCAGCCCGCCATCATAGTGCAGTTCCTGCACTTTCTGGTCGGCATGGCGCTTGTCGGTCAGGATGATGCGCACGCCGGAATTCAGGAAGGCGAGTTCGCGCAAACGATGCTCCAGCGTGCCATAGTCGAACTCGACCATGGTGAACGTGTCGGAGGAGGGCATGAAACTGACTTCCGTGCCCTTTTCGTTGCCGGCATCGCCGGTGTCGCGCAACGGCCCGTCGGCGACGCCATGCGTGAAGCTCATTTCATGGATGCGGCCCTTGCGGCGAATCTTGAGCTTCAGCCAGACCGACAGCGCGTTGACGACGGAAACGCCGACGCCGTGCAGGCCGCCCGAGACCTTGTAGGAATTCTGGTCGAATTTGCCGCCGGCATGGAGCTGGGTCATGATGACCTCGGCCGCCGAAATGCCTTCGCCGGTATGGATGTCGGTCGGAATGCCCCGGCCATTATCGGTCACGGTGCACGACCCGTCGGGATTGAGCGTCACGGTGACGAGATCGGCATGGCCAGCCAGCGCCTCGTCGATGGCGTTGTCGACCACTTCGTAGACCATGTGATGCAGGCCGGAGCCATCGTCCGTGTCGCCGATATACATTCCCGGCCGCTTGCGCACGGCGTCCAGCCCCTTCAGGACCTTGATCGAATCGGCGCCATATTCAGCCGGTTCGCCGGGGAGGATTTCAGGCGTTTCGTTCATGAAAATCTTTCGTTTGAATGCCCTGATGCCGACGCCGCGGAAAGGCCGCCGAATCACACCTGCAACGGTCCGGTGAATATAGGCATTCCTGGCCGTTTTTCCAAATCATGGTGCGGTTTTACGAGGGGTTTGAAAGCTGCCGTCAAAGGTGAGGCAAGCGCTTTGACCAACGCCATCGTTTAGGCTAATTGTCCCGTCGATGGGGATGGAGTTCCCCGACAACCGCCGCAAGGCTGATGACTCCTGCCAAGGCGCGCTGCGCGGGCGGGAGCTTTGACAGACCCCGCCACAGCAGCAAGCCGGAGAAAAAACCTCATCCGAAGGAGGATGAAGGGCGTGACTGTTTGTGCAAATACCCTGCCCGGCTATACAGGCGCTAAGCGGGAAGGATTGTCGCGATGAACTTTCTGGTGGTTTTTTTTGGCGCGGGGATCGGCGGGGCGCTGCGCCACGGGGTCAATACGCTGGGCATGCGTGTCGGCACGGATTTTCCCTACGGCACGTTGACCGTGAACATCGTGGGGTCGCTGGCCATGGGCCTGCTCGCCGGATGGTTTGCCGAGCGCGGCCTGGCCAGCCAGCATTTCAGGCTGTTCCTGCTCACCGGCCTGCTTGGCGGGTTCACCACCTTTTCGGCCTTTTCGCTGGATACCGCCCTGCTATGGGAGCGCGGGGCCGTCGGCCTGTGCGCGCTTTATGTGGGCCTGTCGCTGGTCGTTTCGGTCGGCGCGCTGTTCTGCGGCCTGTGGCTGATGCGGCAACTCGCCTGACGGCACCATTTGCGCGGCCCCTACGGCGTTCCTAGATTAGGCTGAAGGAAGGTCGATCCATGGATGCCCAACCCGCCCCGTTCGTGCCGCCGGCGCCAATCCCGCGGACGTCGCCGCCGTCGACGTTGCAGATGATTCGCATCGTCTATCGCAACCCGCTGGAATTGTGGGGCGAGCCTTCCTACAACGAAAAGTGGATCTCGGTCTCGGGCATCGGCGGGCCGCTGGTCATCGCCAACGATCCCGGGCTGATCCGCCATGTGCTGGTCGACAACGCCCGGAACTACAAGATGGCGCGCGTGCGCCAGAAGATCCTGCGGCCGATCCTGCGCGACGGATTGCTGACCGCCGAGGGCGAGGTGTGGAAGCGTTCGCGCAAGGCGATGGCCCCGGTGTTCACGCCGCGCCACATTCAGGGCTTCGCCGCCCCGATGCTCAAGCAGTCGGAGAAATTCGCCGAGCGCTATGAAGGCGTCCAAACCCCGGTCGACCTGTCGCGCGACATGACCATGCTGACCTACGACATCCTCGCCGAGACGCTGTTTTCCGGCGAGATCGCCGGCGAGGCGGGCAGTTTCGCCAGCCAGGTCGACCGCCTGTTCGAGACGATGGGGCGCGTCGATCCGCTCGACCTTCTGGGCGCGCCCGACTGGCTGCCGCGCATCACCCGCCTTCTCGGGCGCAATTCGCTCGGTTTCTTCCGCAAGATCGTCGCCGACACGATCGAGATGCGCAAGCAAAGGCTTGCGCGTGATCCGGAGGGCACGCCCGAGGATTTCCTGACGCTGCTTTTGCGCGCCGAAGGGCCGGATGGACTGACCCGCGCGGAGATCGAGGACAACATCATCACCTTCATCGGCGCCGGCCATGAGACCACCGCGCGGGCGCTCGGCTGGACGCTTTATTGCCTGGCGGAAAGTCCGTGGGAACGCGAGCGCATCGAGGCCGAGATCGATGGCGTGATGGCGAGCGGCGCCGATCCGGTGGAATGGCTGGAGAAGATGCCCCTGGCCCGAGCCGCCTTCGAGGAAGCCTTGCGGCTCTATCCGCCGGCCCCGTCGATCAACCGGGAAGCGGTGGAGGACGACCGATATGCCGATCTCGTCATCCCCAGGGGAACGCAGGTTCTGGTCATGCCGTGGACGGTCCACCGTCACCGGCTGCTCTGGGACAATCCCGACGCCTTCATACCGGGCCGTTTCGCGCCCGGCGCGCGCGAAAAAATCGACCGTTTCCAGTACCTTCCGTTCGGCGCCGGCCCGCGCATTTGCATCGGCGCCAGTTTCGCCATGCAGGAAGCGATGATCGCGCTTGGCGTTTTGATGTCGCGCTACCGCTTCGACACGGTCGCGGCCACGAAGCCCTGGCCGGTGCAGAAGCTGACGACCCAGCCGCAGGGCGGCCTGCCGATGCGCGTGACACGGAGGGGATAGGCGGCCTCATCTCCGCCTGGCTCCCGGACAATGCCGACGATACTTCCCGTCAGAACGTCCTGGCGCCGTTGACCGGCAGGCGCACCCCATAGAGCGACGTCGTGCCGCATATATAGAGATAATTGCGCTTGTCGCCGCCGAAGCAGACATTGGCGACAATCTCGGGCACGTGTATCTTGCCGATCAGGGTCCCGTCGGGATCGTAGCAATGCACGCCGTCGCCGGCGCTGGTCCAGATGCGGCCCTCGGTGTCGAGGCGAAAGCCGTCGAAAAGACCGCTCGTGCAGTCGGCGAAAACCTCGCCGCCCGACAATTTGCCGTTCTCGCCGACCTTGAAGCGACGGATATGGGCGGGGCCGTCCTCGCGATGCGTGCGACCGGTATCGACAATGTAGAGAAGCTTCTCGTCCGGCGAAAAGGCCAGCCCGTTCGGCTGCACGAAATCATCGCCCACCCGCGTGACCTCGCCACTCTTCGGGTCGACCCGGTAGACATGGCTTCCGCCCTGCTCGGAATCCGATTTGTGCCCCTCATAGTCGGAATCGATTCCGTAGGTCGGGTCGGAAAACCAGATGCTGCCATCGGACTTCACGACGGCGTCGTTCGGACTGTTCAGGCGCTTTCCGTCATATCGGTCGGCGATGGTGGTGACGGCGCCGTCGAATTCGGTACGCGACACCCGCCGAGCGCCGTGCTCGCACGAGACCAGGCGGCCTTGCCGGTCGACGGTGTTTCCGTTGGAATAGTTGGACGGCTGCCTGAAGACGCTAACCGCCCCATCGCATTCGTCGAAGCGCAGCATGCGGTTGTTGGGGTTGTCCGACCAGACCAGGTAGCGCCCCGCCGGGAAATAGGCTGGCCCTTCGGCCCACCGGCAATCGTCATAGAGCGTGTCGAGACGCGCGGTGGGAATGACGAGGCGCGCAAAGCGCTTGTCGAGGATTTCAAAACAATTGGCAGGCATGTGCTTCTCCCCGGGCTTATTCTGTCAGCGGCTGGCCGGCGCTCTTCCGTAGAGCAGGAGCATGCCGACGATGACCGCGCCGTAGATGATCTGGCGGCCCGCCTCCGGTATTTGCATCACCGACAGGATCGACTGCAAGAGCGTGATGAGGATCACCCCGGCGACGGTGCCGAGATAAGACCCGCGCCCGCCGAGGATCGAGGTGCCGCCAAGCACCACGGCGGCGATGGCCGGAAGCAGATAGGCGTCCCCCATCGACTGCGCCGCTTTTGACGCGTAGCCGGCAAGCAGAACCCCGCCGAACGCCGCCAGTCCGCCCGACGCGGCGAAGGCGATAATCAACACGCGGCGGGTATTGACGCCGGAAAGGTAAGCCGAGCGTTCGCTATTGCCGATGCCGTAGACGGCGCGGCCGAAAGTGGTGCGCGTCAGGACAAAAATGGCGCCGGCGCCGACGATTGCCCATACCAGAACCGCATTGGGAACGCCTGGAATCAGAAAGCCGGTGGCGAGATAGCGCATCGCTTCGGTCGCCTCGTCCTGGGGGGAAAAGCCACCCGTGTAGACGACCATCAGCCCTTGGGCCACGGCGTTGGTGGCAAGCGTAATGATCATGGCGGGGATACGCAGATAGGCGACGCCGATGCCGTTCACGACACCGATCGCCACACCGCAAAGGATCCCGAATGGAATAGCCAGCGCCTCGCCCGCCGGACCGTAGGCGGCCGCCGCGCAGGCCATCATCGCGCCGGCCGTGATCGCCCAGGGCACGGAAAGGTCGATATGTCCGAGCAGGATGACCAGCATCATGCCGGTGGCGATCACGCCGAGGAAGGACGCCACCTTCAATTGCAACAGAAGATATTCCGGCCGCAGAAAGTTGGATGAATAGATGCTTCCAACCAGAAGAAGCAGGACGATGCAGCCGAACGCGGTGGCGACAGCGGGATCGATGCGCTTGAGCAGGCTTGGCCGGACGCTTTCGGTGACGTCACTCATGATGCGAACCAGTCCAGCTTGTTGCGGATGCGCAGCAGTCCCAGCGCGCCCAGGCTGACGGCGACCAACAGGACAAGGCCCTGGAATAGCGGTTGCCAGAGCGGGTCGAGGTCGAATACGAACAGAAGATCGCCGATGGCGCGAAACGCCAGCGCCCCGAAGACGGCGCCGATCGCGCTGCCGGTTCCGCCATAGAGCGAGACGCCGCCCAGCACGACCGCCGCGATCGAAAACAGCGTGTAGGCATTGCCGCTCGCCAGCGCCGCTTCGCCCGTATAGGTGAAGAAGGTGAGGAACAGGCCGCCGATGCCGGCGAGCAGGCCGCCCAGCGTATAGGCCAGGAATTTGGCGCGTCGGATCGGCATCGCCGACATGTACGCCGCGATCTCGGATGATCCCGTCGCGTAGGCGGCGCGCCCCATGACGGAGCGGCTGAAGGGAACCCAGACCACAAGGACGACCAGCAACAAGACGATCAGGCTCGTGGGCACCAGGCCGCCGGTCTTCCCGGTCAGGAAATCGGCAAGTCCTTCATTGACGCCGCCGCCCGGGAACGGGCGCAGCAAAAGCGCGATGCCATAATAGATCGCGCCGGTGGCGATCGTCGTCACGATCGGCTGCAACCTGCCATAGATGACGATCAGTCCATTGAGCGCGCCGCAGGCCGCCCCCGTCGCGAGAACGCCGATAATGCCGAGCGTCGTCTCCAGCGGCGTTCCCACGACGATCCAGGAAGCGAGGCAGTTGGTGAGCGTGAAGATCATGCCGACCGAAAGATCGATCCCCGCCGTGATGATGACCAGCGCCTGCGCCATGGCCACGAACGCCAGGAGCACGCCCTTGTTGGCGGCGGTCTGGACGACATTGGCGGTAAAGCCCGCCGGGTGGTTGGACACGTAAATGGTGAACATGACGATGAAGATGACGAACGCGGTCAGCGTGCCGCGCTGTTCGGCGAACCAGTATTTCCAGTCCTTCATGCTCCGGCCGCCTGCTTCATCGGTTGCTCCCGGTCGTCGATGTTGAGCGCGCTGGCGACCAGTGCATGTTCGGTTATTTCCGCGCCGGCGAGTTCGCGGCGGATACCGCCATCATACATGACCAGCACCTTGTCGCAGCAGCCGATCAGTTCGGCGTAATCGGTCGAATAGAAGAGGATGGCCGCGCCGCTGCCGGCGAGTTTGCGCAGGAGCTGATAGATCTCCTGCTTGGTGCCGACATCGATGCCGCGTGTCGGATCGTTGAGGAGGATGATGCGCGGCTGGTTCATCAACCATTTGGCGATGACGATCTTCTGTTGATTGCCGCCCGACAGTGCACCGGCCGGAACATCGGTGCCGGCTGTCTTGATGGCGAGGAGCCGGATCATGTCGTCGATCAGCCTGGTTTCGACAGCGCGGTTGACGATCCCGCCCTTCGAGACGCGGTCGAGCGAGGCAAAGGAAAGGTTGTCTCTCACGCTCATCGGGAGAAGCAGGCCCTCGGTCTTGCGATCCTCGGGAATGAGCGCCATGCCGATCTCGCTTCGCTTGGCCTGGCGCGGACCGCCGATGCTCACGCGTTTGCCTTCCACCAGCACCTCGCCGGTGCAGCCGCGCAGCACGCCGAAAAGGGCGAGCAGCAGGTCGCGCTGGCCCTGCCCGTCGAGGCCACCCAATCCCACCACTTCGCCAGGTCGGACCGCAAGCGAAATATTTTTCAGCTGTCCGCCCCAGGACAGGTCGCGGCATTCGAGCACAGGCGGTTTGTCGGATGAAACGGGCGCCGTCTTCGGCGGAAACACGTTGCTGTATTCGCGGCCGATCATCAGTTGAACGACCTCGTTGTCCGACTTGCTGCCGGCCTCGAAGGTGGCGACGTTGCTGCCGTTGCGGAAGACCGTGCAGACGTCGGCAAGTTCGGCGATCTCGTGCATGCGATGCGAGATGTAGAGAAGCGCCAGCCCTTCCGACCGCAGGCGCTTCAGGACGTCGAAGATCTTCGAGACATCCGCCGCCGTCAGCGCCGAGGTCGCCTCGTCGAGGATGAGAATGCGCGGTTTGCGGGCCAGAGCCTTGGCGATCTCGACCATCTGCCTGCGCGACAAAGGGAGGTCCTTGACCAGCGCAAGCGGATGAATGTCTCTGGCGCCGGCCCGCGCCAGAGCTTCTTCGGCGATGGCGCGCTGCTTGCGGCGATCGATCATGCCGAACCGCGTCGGCGGGTCGCTGATGACGATATTGTCCGCCACGGAAAGATGCGGGACGAGCGACAATTCCTGAAAGATGCAGACGATGCCGGCGGCGTTGGCGGCCGCGGGCGAGGCAAAGGAAACCTCGCGCCCGTCCATGATCATTCGGCCCTCGTCCGGCTTGACGACGCCAGCCATGATCTTGATGAGGGTCGACTTGCCCGCTCCGTTCTCGCCGAGAATTCCATGGATCTGGCCGGCCGCGACCGCGAGCTCGGCATGGTGGAGCGCGCGAACGCCACCATAGCTCTTGGAAACGCCTTCCATGCTGAAAAGCGGGGTTGGCCCGTCCATCCATTCCTCCCAGAAGACGGCGGCGCCGCGGAGTCAATTCCGCGACGCCGTGTCAGGCAGTTTAAGCTATTGGTTTTCCTTCGTCTGCCCCATGATTTCCTGCGCGGAGAAATTGATCTTGCAGCCCGGGAATGAATTGCCGACGAAGAAATTGTCGGACTGGTCCGGATAGAAGTCCTGTCCGGCCTTCATGCCCGGATAGGAGGCTACAGCCAGCGGCAGCTTTATCGATTGCGGAATGACCTGGCCTTCAAGCGCGGCGATCGCCGTCTTGATGGCGACCGCCACCTGCGCGGGACCGGAGCCGGCCGACGTGCATTTCAGTCCCTGGTCGGCATATTTGGCGCAGAATTTGCGGAAGCCGTTTTCCGTCTCGCCGCCGAACGGCACGAATTTCTGCTTGGCGTCCATCATCGCCTGCACGATGCCGGTGTCGCCGCCCTGCCCGGTATAGCCATCGAACGGGCCATTGGTGGCGATGGCGTCGGCGGTTACCTTCTGGGCCACGCCGTCATCCCATTTTCCGTTGACCTCGGTCACCTTCCAGTCCTTGCCCGACGCGTCGAGGATCTTGTGGATGCCCTTGTGGCGATCCGTATCGACGGACGTGCCGGCAACGCCGCGAACCTCCAGTACCTTGCCGCCGTTGGGAACCTTGTCGACGAGCCATTTCCCCCACAACTCGCCAAGACCTTCCTGGTCGACATTGACGTTGATGTCGTCGGTGGTGTCGAGAATGTTGTCGAAGGCCACCAGCACGACGCCGGCTTCCTTGGCGCGCTTGATCACCCGACCGAAAGCGGTGGGGTTCTGCGCGTCGGTGACGATCGCGTCATAACCGGAATCGATGAAATTGTTGATGGCCGAAATCTGCGCCGGCACGTCCTCGCCGGTCGAAACCACCTTGAATTCCTTCAACTTCGCGGCAACGTCCGGCTGCTTGGCGTAGGCCTTTGCCGTTTGCACCATCTGGATGCGCCAGGTATTGGCGATGTAGCCATTGGCGAGCGCGATCCTGAAGGGGCCTTTCTTGGCCGGATATTTCAGGAATTTCGTATCGGCCGACCAGGGCGCGAAACAATCCGGCTCGGCCGATGGACCCGACACGATCTGCGGGTCGGCAAAAGCAGTCGAACTTATCAGCGATACGACGGCGGCGGCCATCAGACCGCCCACTATTTTCTTCATGATTTCTTTCCTCCCGGTTCGTTCTTTTGAACGCGCTTTCAAGAAGAGCCACTCCCCATGTCGCCGACGCCCATACGCCGGCGCTGCGACCGTCCGGACCGGCATAATGTGAGCATGGCGTGGAACGCGGTCTCTCCCAGCTTCGCGCGACGCCAAAACGGTAGCGCTACCAACGAAACTTGTAAAGCAGCGACGAAACTCCGGTCTTCGAACTGTCCGGTCTTAACGCCGGCTACTCTCGCGAATCTTCAATTCGAAGCCGAGATCGATGACGGGTTCGGCGGGCCGTGCTCCGTCGATCGCGGCGAGGGCCATGACGATGGCGCGGCTTCCGATGGCGTAGCGATGCGTGCGCAGGCTGGTGACAGAGGGAAACGCCACCTGCATCATCTCCAGATCGTTGAAGCCGGAAATGCCGATCTGCGAGGGAACGGCGAGGCCTTGGCGGTGGCATTCGAACAGGACGCCCAACGCAATGTCGTCATTATTGCAGAACGCCGCGTCGAGCCCGGGCGGCTTGGCCGCGGCCTCGCGAAACAGTTCGCTCCCGATCGAGACGCTGGAGGGCCGGGTCGTCGTCGTGATCAGGCGGCTGTCGAACAGTCCGGCTTCCTGCATAGCCGCGCTGTAGCCGGCCAGCCGCCGCCCCGAGCGCGGATCCATGCGCGCGCCGACGAATGCGATCCGGCGATAGCCGGCATCGACAAGATGCTGCGTCGCCGCCCTGCCGCCCTCGAAATGGGAAAACCCGATCATCATGTCGATCGGCTCCGGCCCGATTTCCATGATTTGCACCACTGGGCAATCCGCGCTTTCCAGCAAGGCGCGGGCGGCCGGCGTCTGGTCGATGCCGGAGACGATGAGGGCGGCCGGCCGCTGGCTGAGGAAGGTCTGCAGCAGGTCCTCTTCCGCCCGCTCTGAATAATGCGTGTTGCCGATCTGGACCTGCAGGGGACTTTGGTCGAGGCCGTCGTAGATTCCCCGCACCACTTCGGCAAAGACGTTGTTGGTCAGGGAAGGAACGAGCACGCCGACGACGTCGGCGCGGGCCGAAGCCAGCGCGCGGGCATTGCGGTCCGGCACGTAGCCGAGTTCGTCGACCACTTCCATGATCTGCCGCCGCAATTCGATCGAGACCCGTTCGGGCTCGCGCAAGGCGCGCGACACGGTGATGGCGCCGACGCCTGCCTTCAGGGCGACATCCGTTATGGTCGGACGACCGCCGCCTCTGCGCGAGCGTGCCTTCATGCGCGGCGATTGTGCGGCGATGGGAAGCAGCCCGTCATTCGCGGCATTTCCGGACTCATGTACCTCCCCCAAGAAGCGAACAACGACCAGCCGGATAATGCCGGTATTGCCGCCCGCCGGTTTCGGCGAATGGAAACGCCTGACCGCGTTGCTGCCCGAATAGTCTCACGATATCCGCGATGCGGCCAGAAAAATACACCGCGCGCGATGCAAACTGGCGGATCGCCGGCTGTCAGCCCGCCGGAGTGAAGGCCGTTGACAGTTTGGATCGGCGATGGCCACTCTTGTTCCGAGGACACCGGCGCCGATCTCCGCAGAACGGACGCTCGCTGGATGAAGCGGCGCCGCGAGGGTCACACCGCCGAATGTGCAGTGGGAGGAGCTTCACATCATGACGAACGTTTCTCCCGTGCTGGTCGAGCACCTTTTGGCGATTTCGCGCGCGTTTGCCGGCCATATCGACCCCGGCGCGGCCTTCAGGGCCACGGCGTCGGAGATCGGAAGCCTTGTCCCGCACGACCATATGGATGTCGCGGTCCTGCTCCACGACCGGCGCAGCCACGCCTGCTACGAGGCCGGCTTCCACACGAGCTGGAGCACGCTGGCGCAAAATCCGCTGCCGACGGATGTCAGTCCCGTGCGCTCGGTGTTGCGCGGAGAGGTTCCCTACCTTTTGGCCTCCGACGCGCTGGAAGATACGCGCTTCCATTTCGACGGCGCCATCGACGAGCCCATCTATTCCGCCAGCCTCCGCAGCCGGATCATCGTGCCGTTGCGCGCCTGCGGCGAAATCGTCGGAGCACTCAATATCAGCCGCCAGGCCCCGGACTGCTACACGATACACGATCTGGAAATCGCCCAGCACTGCGCCGATTTCATCGCCCCCTATATCCACGCCCTTATCCAGAGTGAGGAGGCGCGAAGGGCGATGCTGGCGGAAAGCGAAGCGAGCAACCGCAAGGAGCTTCTTCGCGTGGGCGCCGCCCGGTTGACCGAAGGCATGGAACACGAAAGGCGACGCATCGCCATGGACCTGCATGACCAGACGCTGGCCGATCTTTCCCGCATAGTGCGGCAGGTTTCCGGGCTCCACGGGCATGGCGTGGCGCGCGCCGCCCAACTGGCCGATCTCGAGCGCGAAGTTGTAAACTGTCTGACCGAACTCCGTCACATCGTCGACGACATGCGCCCGGGCGTGCTGGAACTGTTCGGCCTGCGCGACGCCATCGAAGCGCATCTCAACCGAAGTGTCGGCCGGGCGGCGCCGCCGATCGCCATTCACGTGGCCGATAGCAGCGGCGGAGCGGGCGACATGCTGCCCGAGCGGATAAGAACGGCGCTCTACCGTATCGCGCAGGAAGCCATCAACAACGCCGCCCGCCACGCATCCCCGAACTGGATTGATGTCTCGCTGTCGGTCGTGGGGTCCAGACTGCGCGTGATCGTTTCCGACGACGGGATCGGCTGCGGCGTGGCCAGCGCGGGTGAAGGAGGCGGCATCGGTCATATGCACACGCGCGCCGCGCTGATTGGCGCCAGCCTTCAGGTCGAGACCGTCGAGAAGGGAGGCACCCGGGTCTCTGTGGAGATCGGCCTTGAAGACCATGCCCCGAGGCTCGTTCCGGCGGATGTCGGCATCGGGGAGCGCGTATGATGCTCGTCATGGTCGCCGAAGACGATGGCCTGCATCGCGCCTTCGCGCGCACGACCATCGAGCGCATTTGGCCCCGCAACGTCGAGGTGATCGAGGCCGGCGACGGCAATGAGGCGATCGAACTCGCGGCCCGGCGCGACCCGCCCTATGTCGTTCTCGACCTGCAGCTGCCGAAGGCAACGGGGATCGATGTCGCCCGCACCATCTGGAGCCGGCGCGCCGACACGCATATCCTGTTCTGGTCCAATTTCGCCGACGAATCCTACGTTCGCGGCGTCGCGCGCATCGTGCCGCCCGGATCGGTCTATGGCTACGTCCTGAAATCCGCATCCGAGGAAGGCATGCGCTCGGCTCTGCGCGGCGTCTTCAGCGAAGGCCACTGCATCATCGACAGAGAGGTGCGCGGCATCCAGCATCGCGTCCAGGATCGGCTGGAGGGCATCACCGATAGCGAATACGAAAGCCTTATCGATGTCGCGCTCGGCCTGACCGACAAGGCGATCGCCGCCCGCCGCGGACTTTCGACGCGGGGCGCGCAGGCGCGCATCCGCCACCTCTACGAAAAGCTCGGCATTGCGGCGCTGGAGGACGGGGCCGGCGACAATGCCGCGATGTTCAATTCGCGCACGCGGGCCATCTACCTTGCGCTTGCGCGCGGTCTCGTCAACATCGATGCCCTGCGCCGCGAACAGGCCCGTCTCGATGCCTGGCTGGACTCCGGATCGCAGCAACATCAAAGGGATTGAATTCGAAGGTTGGTGCCCTACTCGGTCGAGGGTCGGCAGTGTGCGAATGCACAGTCGCATTTGTGCCTTCACGCGTATCGCTGCACGCCCTGCAGTCCTAGTTTGACACTCATAACAAGAAAATACGGGAAGAACGCTCATGCCATTTGTGAACATACGAATCCTCAAGGGGCACTCCCAGCAGCGCAAGAACGAGATCGCGCGGCGCGTGACCGAGGCGGTCAGCGAAGTGGCCGAACTCCCCAAGGAAGCCATCTGGGTCGTTTTTGAGGACGTGACGGCGCCGGACTGGTATGTCGGCGGAACCTCGGTCGAAAAGGCCGGGAGCTAGCATCGTGGCCGCAGGCAATGGCGATGCCCGGTTCGATGACGTCGTCGGCGAGATCGCGCTCGAGACCGTCGGCTCGGGTTACGGCTTCATCGAGGGACCGATCTGGCACCCCTATGAAAAATGGCTGATCTTCAGCGACATGCCGGGCAACCGCATGCATCGGCGTGACGCCGGAGGCACGATCGACGTGTTCCGTGAGCCGAGCAACAAGGCCAACGGCAATACGCTCGACGGGCAGGGCCGGCTCGTCACCTGCGAGCATGCCACCAGCCGCGTCACCCGCACCGAGCCGGACGGCTCCATCACCGTTCTTGCAACGCATTATGACGGCAAGGAGCTCAACAGTCCGAACGACATCGTGGTGGCCGCCGACGGCGCCATCTACTTCACCGACCCGACCTATGGAAGGATGGAATTCTACGGCGTCGCCCGCGAGCAGGAACTCTCCTTCCAGGGCGTCTACCGCATGGATCCGGATGGCGGCGGCCTGACGCTGCTCGTCGACGATTTCGCCCAGCCGAACGGGCTCTGCTTCTCGCTCGACGGGTCGCGGCTTTTCATCAACGACACATCGCGGCAGCATGTACGCGTCTTCAACGTCGCGCCGGGCGGCAGCCTTACCGGCGGCGCCGTATGGGCGGAAACGAAGGGCGAAGGACGCGGCGCCCCCGACGGCATGAAGATCGACAGCCGTGGCAACCTCTATTGCTGCGGTCCGGGCGGCATTCATGTCTTCGATCCGTCCTCGGATTTTCTCGGCGTCATCCCCGTGCCCGAGCAGACGGCGAATTTTACATTCGGAGACGACGATCTGCGCACCTTGTACATTACCGCGTCGACGTCGCTCTACCGGCAGCGTGTGCGCGTGCCGGGGCTGAGGCTGTTTTGAGCCGGACGAGCCGGCTCGGATAGATGACACCAGGCTGGATGCCTGGTGGCGAGCGATGTCTTGGCATCGCGAACGGAAGGCGCACCAGTGCCAACAGGTGGCCGAAACGACAACATGGGAGGAACTTCGATGAAGAAAATTTTTGCCTTGAGCGCGCTTGCTGTCCTGCTGGCGTCGGGCACGGCGCTCGCCGACACGAGCGGCAAGAAAATCGCATTCTCCAACAACTACGCCGGCAATTCCTGGCGGCAGTCGATGTTGAAGAGCTATGGGGCCGTCGCCGACAAGGCTGTCGCCGACAAGGTGGTCGGCGCGGCGGATGTGTTCACGACGGCCGACAAGGAGGTGCCGACGCAGGCCGCTCAAATCCAGAACCTTATCCTGCAGGGCTATGACGCCATCGTCATCAACGCCGCCTCGCCCGACGCACTCAACGGCGCCATCAAGCAGGCCTGCGACGCCGGCATCGTCGTCGTGTCCTTCGACGGCATCGTTACCGCGCCATGCGCCTACCGTGTGGTGGTGGACTACGAGAAGATGGGCAAGGAGGAGGTCGAGCACATGGCCAAGTTCCAGCCCAAGGGCGGCAATCTGCTGGAAATCCGCGGGCTTGCCGGAACATCGATCGACGACACGATCCACAAGGGGATCGTGGAAGGCGTCAAGGCCCATCCTGAATTCAAGATCGTGAGTTCGGTGACCGGCGACTGGGATCAGACGACGGCGCAGAAGGCTGTCGCGACCGTCCTGCCGTCCCTTCCGGACATCGTCGGCGTCGTCGATCAGGGTGGCGATGGATATGGCGCCGCGCAAGCCTTTGCCGCCGCCGGAAAGCCGCGTCCGACCATCATCATGGGCAACCGCCAGGACGAACTGCAATGGTGGAAGGAGCAAAAGGACAAGGACGGCTATACGACCTGGTCGGCGTCCATCGCGCCGGGCGTGTCCACGCTCGCTTTCTGGGTCGCGCAACTCGTGCTTGACGGGCACAAGGACATTCCCCACGATTTGACCGTGCCTTATCTCTCCTTCAACCAGGATGATTTCGAGAAGGCGTTGCCGGACATCCCCAAGGGCGGCGTGGCCAGCCATGAATACACGCAGGCCGACGCGCTCGCGGCGATCAAAGACAACATGAAGTGAAGACGGAGCGGGCGTTGCGGCCAACATTGTCGATCAGCTATCGTTGATGATGCCCGAAATGCACGCAACCTTCGTGAAGCTGGACGGCGTCGAAAAACATTTCGGCGCCGTCCGTGCTCTCGATGGAGTCGACCTCGAAATACTCAAGGGCGAATGCATCGGACTGGTCGGTCACAACGGGGCCGGAAAGTCGACGTTGATGCATGTCCTTGCCGGGACATTGCCGCCTGGAAGGGGAGCCATCGAAGTCGCCGGCACACTCGAGGAAAGATATTCGGTAAGCCGCGCTTTGACCCTGGGCATACGCTGTGTGTTCCAGGAACTCTCGCTCTGCCCCAACCTCAGCGTCGCGGAAAACACGCGGATCAATCATCCATCCCTGCGCGGCGTCGGCTGGCGGCGCAGGGCCGCCGCTCTCATCGCGGAAAAGCTCGACGAGATATTTCCCGGCCACACCATTTCGGCGGCCGATATCGTCGGCGACCTTTCCATTGGCCGGCGCCAGATGGTCGAGGTGGCGCGGGCCTTCACCGTCACCGAAGATCCGCTCGACGTGGTCATACTGGATGAGCCGACATCGTCGCTGGATGCGCACACCGCCGGTCAGTTGCTGGCCTTCGTCCGGCGGTTCGTCGCTTCCGGCAAGAGCTGCATCCTCATCTCGCATCTGCTCGGCGAGGTGCTGCAGAATGCCGATCGCATCGTGGTGATGCGCGACGGCAAGGTGGTTGCCGCGAACACGGCCGACGCTTTCGATCGCGACCTTCTGGTAACGGCGATGGGCGGCGCAACGGCGCGCAACAAGGAGCTGTCCGGCGCGGCGGCCGAAAGGGAAATCGGCGCTCCCTGCGTGCGGGCGCGGCCGGCGCGCCAGTCCGACGAGATGGAGCTTGTCGCCCGTGCGGGGGAGATCATCGGGCTGGCGGGGCTGGCGGGAAACGGACAGACCGACCTGCTCCTTGCCGTCTTCGACGCGGCGGCCCGAAGCCGGCAGGGCATTGAAGTCACTGGACCGGTGGCGTTGGTGGCGGGTGACCGCCAATCGGACGGTATTTTCCCACAATGGTCGATCGCCGAAAATATCGGCATCCGGTCGATCGAGCGGTTGCAAAACGGTCTGCTGATCTCGCCGCGCCGGGAGGCGGAACTCGCCGGGTTCTGGCGCGACAAGATCAAGATCCGTACCCCCGACATGAACAACAACATCCTGTCGCTCTCCGGCGGCAATCAGCAGAAGGCGCTGTTCGCGCGCGCCCTGGGATCGGACGCCCGGATCATCCTGATGGACGACCCGATGCGCGGCGTCGACATCGGCACCAAGCTCGACGTCTATGACCTGGTCCGCGAGGAGGCGCGCACCGGCCGCACCTTCCTTTGGTATACGACCGAGACGGAGGAACTCGACAATTGCGACCGTGTCTATGTCTTTCACGGCGGCCGCATCGTCGCCAACCTCAACCGGGACGAGTTGACCGAAGAGAAAGTCATCCAGTCCTCGTTCGGGGAGGCGAGTTGAGATGGCGGCGGTGATAGACGGCCGGACGGCGGCTTCGGCTCGCGATGCGGCGCGCAGGACACGCTTCCTGCGCGCTCTCCTGCCGGCGCTTTCGCTGGCCATTGTCCTGCTTGCGATCGCTTACCTCAATCCGCGGGCCATCAGCTATTTCGGCTTCAGCCTGATGCTCAATCTGGCCATCCCAATCGCCCTGGCGACGATCGCGCAGATGTTCGTGATCGCCGGCAACGAACTCGACCTGTCGATCGGCACCTTCGTCGGCTTCGTCGGCTGCGTCACCGCGACCTGGCTCAGGGATGCGCCGCTGCTCGGCATCGCGGTGCTGCTGGGATCGATTGGCGTCTATGCCTTGCTCGGCGCGCTGATCTATCTGCGTAACCTGCCCTCTATCGTCGTGACGCTCGGCATGAGCTTCGTATGGCAGGGGCTCTCGATTCTGGTCCTGCCCAAGCCGGGCGGCAAGGCGCCGGACTGGCTCCTCGCCATAACCTCGTTCAAGCCTCCCTTCATTCCCTTCCCGATCGTCGCGGCGCTGGTGATCGCCGCGGTGGTGCATTTTGGCCTGATGCGCACCTCCTACGGGGCGGTGCTGCGCGGCTCCGGCGGCAACGCGACCGCCATCGGCCGCGCCGGCTGGTCCCTGCTCAAGACAAAGATGATCCTTTTCGCGCTGGCCGGTCTTTTCGGCGTGATCTCCGGCATGACGCTCATCGGCATCACCACCTCTGCCGACGCCAATATCGGCAACGGCTATACGCTGCTGGCGATCGCCGGCGTCATCCTTGGGGGCGGCGAATTCATCGGCGGCCGGGTATCGCCCGTCGGCGCCGTCATCGGCGCGCTGACCTTGGCTCTGGCGGCCTCGCCGCTCCTCACCTTCATGCGCATTCCGCCCGATTGGCAGGTGGCCGCCAACGGCGCCATCCTGATCATCGTGCTCGCCGCGCGGGTGTTGATCAATCGCAGGGAGGCCTGAGCGATGCAACGCGCCGCCTTGGAACGAGCGAAGCTGCTTTTCGGCAAGCCGTGGATATGGTCCTTCATTGGCGCCCTCATCGTCTGGCTGGCGACGATCGCCTTCACCGGAGGATATGGCGGCGGCGGCATGATAACGGCGGCGCTTTCACTTGCCGTCTTCACCGTCATTGTCGGCATCGGCCAGATGTTCGTCATCACGCTTGGACCCGGCAATGTCGATCTCTCGCTGCCCGCCAATATCGGCCTGGCCAGCGCCGTCGCCATGAAGATCATGGATGGCAATGACAGCATGGTCGCGGTCGGTCTGCTTGCCGCGCTCGCCTGCGGCCTGGCAATCGGCGCGGCCAACTATCTGTTGATCTGGGCGCTGCGCATTCCGCCGATCATCGCCACTTTGTCGGCAAGCTTCGTCATACAGTCGATCGACATCAGCTACGGGCGCGGCCTGCAGATCAAGCCGCCGCCGGGCTTCGCGGATTTCGCCAATCTCAAATATTTCGGCGTTCCCGTCCTCGCCATTCTCGCCGTGCTCCTGGCGATCGGCGCCGGCATCGCCCTGCGCCGCACCGTGTATGGCCGCTCGGTGCTGGCGATCGGGCAGAATATCCGCGCGGCGAAGCTTGCGGGCGTGAAGGTGGAGCGTACCCGCCTTGCGACCTATGCGTTGGCCGGTGCGCTCGGCGGCATCGATGGCGCGCTGCTCGCCGGCTATTTTCGCGGCGCCAATGTCGACATCGGGAACGAATATCTGCTGGCGTCGATCGCCGTGGTGGTTATCGGCGGCACCTCGATCGCCGGCGGCAAGGCCAATGTTCCGGGCGTCTGGGGCGCGGCCTTGTTCTTGGTTCTGCTCCTGACCATGCTCAATACGTTCGGCGTCAGCGTCGGCGTGCGGCTGGTGCTGACGGGCCTCATCATCGTCGGCGTCATCACGGCGGCGGGCGGACCCAGAACATGATCCCGAAAAGTGGGTACCGGTTTTCGGAAAAGATCATGCTGAGACAAAGGCCGGCGCGATGGAAGCGCGACGAGGCTCGCTCTAATAGGTCGTGCGCCGTTCCTCGCTCGGCGGCCGCCCGAACTGCAGCCGATAGCTCTGAGCGAAATAGGAATGCGAGGTGAAGCCGGTGGCGATCGCCACATCGAGGATGGGCAAATTCGTCTGCCGCAGCAATTCACGCGCGCGTTCCAGCCTGAGCCGCATGTAGTAGCGGCCCGGCGTCATGTTCAAATGGCGCAGGAACAGCCGTTCGACCTGGCGCACGGAAAGGCCAGCCGACTTGGCGAGTTGCACGGCCGAAAACGGTTCGTCGAGATTGTCGGCCATCAGCTCGACGATCTTGCGCAGCTTTTCCGATTTGCCCGTGAGGTCCCGTTCCGGCCCGACGCGCTGGCGGTCTCCTGCCGAACGGATGCGCTCGTGCTGGAACTGGTTGGCGACTTCATTGGCGAGATTGGCGCCGAAATCGCCGCGCACGATCTCCAGCATCAGGTCGATCGAGGTGGTGCCGCCGGCGCAAGTGTATCGCTTGCGGTCGATCTCGAAGACATTCCCGGTGCACTCGATCTCGGGAAAGCGCTCCTTGAAGCCGGCGCGGTTTTCCCAGTGGATCGTACAGCGGTGGCCTTCGAGCTGGCCGGCCTCGGCGAGCAGGTAGGAGCCGACGGACAGCGCGCCGAGCGCATTGCCACGACGGCCGAGGCTCCGCAAAGCGCCAAGCACCTTGCTCTTGCCGGGGAATTCCGTGGTGATCCCGACGCAGACAAACAGGATGTCGACGGTCGGCACGTCGCCGATGGAATAGTCGATCTTGATCGGCAGGCCGTTCGACGCCATCACGGCGTCGCCGTCGGCCGAAACCGTCGTCCAGCCATAGTAATCGCGGCCAAGCATGCGATTGGCCGAGCGGAATGTGTCGATCGCGGCGGCGAGCGAGAACATCGAGAATTTGTCGACCAGCAGGAAAGCGAACTGGCGGCTGGCTTGGCTCTGATCGGGCATGGATGGCGTTTCTACAGCAAGGAGGAGGCCGCGAATAGGCGGGCAGCCGCAAGCGTCGTCAAAAGGAGGGCGGTTCCAGTCC
This sequence comes from uncultured Alphaproteobacteria bacterium, assembly GCA_963752795.1. Classification (GTDB taxonomy): domain Bacteria; phylum Pseudomonadota; class Alphaproteobacteria; order Rhizobiales; family Rhizobiaceae; genus Mesorhizobium_L. The sequence continues at coordinate 68,874 of CAVVZH010000001.1, read as the reverse complement.
GGCGGCGCGGCAGGCGGAGACAAGGGTATTGGCCATCAGCATGGCGATGGTCATCGGCCCAACGCCACCCGGCACCGGTGTGATGGCGCCGGCCATCTCTTCCGCCGCCGCATAATCGACATCGCCGACAAGGCGCGTCTTGCCTTCGCCGCGCTCGGGCGCGGCAATGCGGTTGATGCCGACATCGATGACGGTCGCGCCTGGCTTGATCCAGTCGCCCTTGATGATTTGCGGGCGGCCGACGGCGGCAACCAGAATGTCGGCGGCGCGCGCGACGGCGGGTAAATCCTTTGTGCGGCTATGCGCGACGGTTACCGTGCAATTGGCGGCGAGGAGCAAATTCGCCATTGGCTTCCCAACGATGTTGGAGCGTCCCACAACGACCGCGTTGAGGCCGGAAAGATCCTTGCCGCGAACGCGCTCGATAAGCAGCATCGATCCCGCCGGCGTGCATGGCACGAAGGCGGTTTCCAGTTCCCCGGTGCCGAGCTTGCCGACATTGACGAAACTGAAACCGTCGACATCCTTGTCCGGTGAAATGAGCTGGATGATGCGGCCGGCGTCGATTTGCGGCGGCAATGGCAATTGCACCAGAATGCCGTGAATTTTCGGATCGCCGTTCAACCTCTCGACGAGGGTGACGATCTCGGCCTCGCTGGTATCGGCGGCCAGATTGTGCTGGACGGAAAGGAAGCCGCAATCCTTCGCCATGCGGGATTTCGAGGCGACATAGACCTGGCTCGCCGGATCTTCTCCGACGATCACGACGGCAAGCCCCGGCGTCACGCCCTTTTCGGCGACGAGATGGGCTGTCCCGTTCTTCACGGAGACAATTACTTCCGCGGCAATTTCCTTGCCGTCGATACGTTGCGCCATTGAATTTCCTCCGCCACGCCCTTCTGTCCGCTCCTATCTTTCACGAAACGCCGCTTGGCAACCCCGTCTTTGCGCCGCTTTTTGCTTCAAAGCCGAACCGGTGCGGGCACGGTGACGGCATCGCGCAATTCTGCAAAATGGCCAAATTTCGAGGAAGACAGGGAAGATCGGCGTCTTTAACGCTGTTTGCGGCGCGCCGGGCGGGCCAGTAATTCGGCGCGGAATTCACGCAGGCGGAAGCGCAATTCATCTAGCCGGGAGCGGACGGGTTCCGGTCCAGGCATTCCCCCGTCCGAAAGTCCCGAAGCGCCGCCGGATTCGCTACGTCCCTCGGGGATTCCCTGCGTGAACTGACGGCGCAGCCGGGCGACGAGGCCTTTGGCGGTTTCGGGCCCGTGATCCGAGGATGTGGCGTCCAGGGCCGTCTCGTTGTCCAAGCTTCGTTGTTCTGCCGGAGCCACCGCGACGGCCGGAGCCGGTATTTCCTCGGCCGCCGCCATCTGGGGGACGGCGGCTTCCGGCGGCGCGTCAATCGGTGGCGGCGGCTTGCGCGTCATGTTTTCGCCCATCGCCGCGTCAAAGGGCGCGCCTTCGCGCCGCGTAGCCGTTGCGGCCTCCGCTTCGCTCTCCGCGACAGGCGGCTTCGGCTCCGCTTTCGCGAACGGTTCCGAAGACCGGGCCAGAGCGGCAAGCATCGGGTTGGGCAATGGCGCGGCTTTTCGCCGGGCAGACGGACGCGCATTCGCCACTTTGGCGGCGGACCTTCCCGAAGGCGCCGTCCGCACCTCGCCGGATTGACGGGGCGCCAGTGAAAGCAGCGATCCCGACCGGGACGCCTTGCCAGGTTCTGTTTCCGATGCGGTCATGTCTTTCCTCACAACGGTGCGAACCGTTCCATTCGCTCGAAGGCTAGGCCGTGTCGGGTAACAAAGGGTTAAGCTCCGCTGAACGCCACGCGTGCGCCGGGTTTTCTCCGTCCAGAAATACCCGCCTTCCCCCGGACCCGCACTCCTTTCCATCGCCATGGGTATGCGCTACTCACGCCGCGCGCCCCATGTCGGGAGATTGCTGGAGACGAAGATGAAAAAGAAGATGATCCTCCTCGCCGGCTGCGGCAATATGGGTTTTGCGATGCTCTCCGGATGGGTGAAAGCAGGTAAGCTCGCCCCCGATGATGTGATGGTCGTGGAACCGAACGAGGAATTGCGCCGCCGCGCGACCGGGCTCGGGGCAAGCGCGGTCGCCGCTGTTTCCGACCTGCCCCCGACGGTTGCTCCCCGGCTTGTTGTTTTCGCCGTCAAACCGCAACTCATTCGGGCCGTCGCTCCAGAGTACCGGCGCTTCGCCGAAACGGGATCGACGTTCCTCAGCATCGCCGCGGGAACGCGCATTGCGCTGTTCGAGCAGCTTCTCGGTTCGTCGGCCGCTGTCATGCGCTGCATGCCCAACACGCCGGCGGCCATCGGCAAGGGCATGATGGTGGTGTTTTCCAACCGCCATGTCAGCGCCGAAACCGAAAGCTTCGCGCACGATCTTCTCTCGGCAAGCGGCGCGGTGGCCCGCATAAACAACGAGGATTTGATGGATGCCGTCACGGCGGTATCCGGCTCGGGTCCGGCCTATGTTTTCCATTTCATCGAATGCCTGGCGGCGGCCGGCGAAAAAGCCGGCCTGCCGGTTGAAACCGCGAAACTGCTTGCCATGCAGACCGTCTATGGCGCGGCCTGCCTTGCCGCCGAAAGCGGCGAGGAGCCGGCGGAATTGCGCAAGCAGGTAACCAGCCCCAACGGCACCACGGCCGCGGCACTGGCGGTCTTCATGGAGGACGGCCGCCTCCGCGGTCTCGTGGCCGATGCGGTCGAGGCCGCCCGCAGCCGGTCGGTCGAACTCGCCGGCTGAAAGGGCGTCGCTTGATAAAGTTGGCCGACCCCGAGAGGCCGGCCAGGAACGCCTTATTCTATTCTCAGTTGGTCTCGGCGCCCGACACGACATCGCCGAAGGGTTGCCACCGCGTACCATCGAACTTGATCAACTGCATGTCCTGCAGCGGGTAGAAATCCGTGGCGCTGGTGTTCACCTGGATTCCGGGCGGCGTCAGATCGAGATCGAGATTCTTGAGGTTGGCCGCCGATTTCATGATGCCGGAATGCGTGAAGTTATCGCAGGCACCCTTCAGCACATGCTCGAGCGTCTGGCTGGCGGCATACCCGTAAAGCGTGAAGCTGGAGGTCTTGTCGCCATCGGGATAATACTTATCCATGAAGGCTTCCCATTTCTTCATGCCGGCGTCGTCTTTCCATTGCGGATCCTGCGAATCCTTCAGATAGAGCGCGCTGATAACGCCCTTGGACGCATCGAAACCGGCCGGCTTCAATACCGCGCCGACGGAATTGGACACGCTGTTGAGCAATTGCGTCGGCTTCCAGCCGATCTCCGCCGCCTTCTTGATGGCCTGCGCGGCGAATTTCGGCGTCGCCACGTTGAAGAAGACATCGGCGCCCGAACCCTTCAGATTCACCATCTGGGAATCCACCGTGGGATCGGAGGTCTCGTAGGACTGGGTGGCGACGATCATCGACGCCTTGTCGCCGAGACCCTGCTTGAGGCCGTTCAGATAATCCTTGCCGTAATCATCGTTCTGATAGAGCACGCCGATTTTCGCGTCGGGCAGGTTCTTGAGGATATAGTGCGCGTAGATCTTGCCTTCCGACACGTAGTCCGGCTGCCAGCCCATGGTCCAGGGGAAGTGCTCGGGATCGCCGAATTTGGACGCCCCGGTGGCGACGAAGAGCTGCGGCGTCTTCTTGGCGTTCATGTATTTCTGGATCGCCGTATTGGTGCCGGTGCCCAGACTGTTGAAGATCAGGGCCACCTGATCGCGCTCGACGAGCTTGCGCGCCTGTTCGACGGTCTTTGGCGGGCTGTAGCCGTCATCATAGCTGATGAAGTCGATCTTGCGGCCGCAAACGCCGCCATTGTCGTTGATCATCTTCATGTAGGCGGCGTCCGCCTTGCCGATCTGCGAATAGGCGGACGCGGGTCCGCTATAGGGCATGATGTTGCCGATCTTGATGGTCTTGGCGGTGATGCCGGTCGAGTCGCCCGCGAAGGACATCGACGTCAGTGCGGTTGCCGCGACCAGTCCCGTGATAATCGTTATGCCGTAACGGATTCGTTTTTTCATTGTCAGATTACCTCCCTTGGCGAACCGAACGCGATTTCGCTCGGCGTCCGAAAAAGTCCGCGACCTTGCGGACAAGACCACCTGCGCCTGTCGGCATCAGGTAGATGAGCAGAATGAGGATGACGCCATAGACAGCGCCGGCGAGCGCCTTGTTGAATTCCTCGGCGACGTTGGGCACGAAAACGATAAAGGCGCCGCCGACGAGCGCTCCCGGCAGCCAGCCGACGCCGCCGACCACGAGACCGACGAACAGGGCGACCGATAAGGCGAAAGTGAAACTGTCGGGCGCCACGAACTGCACCACGATGGCCCCGAGCGCGCCGGCGATGCCGGTGAAAGCGGCGCTGACGCCGAACGCCAGCGATTTGTAGAGCGCGGTGTTGACGCCCATGGCGCGCGCCGCCAGCGGATTGTCGCGGATGGCCATGAGCGCCCGGCCGGAGCGGCTGGCCACCAGATTGATTGCCGCCCAATAGAGCAGCAGCGCCACCACCAGCGTGAAATAATAGAGCCACTGGTCCTGGCTGAGCGGCAGGCCGAAGGGCGCGTCCGGCTTGTCGATGACGATGCCCTGCACGCCGCCCGTCCACGGCTCCAACACGGAAAGCTTGAGAAATTGCGGGGTCGCCACGGCCAGGCCGAACGTGGCCAGCGCCAGATAGATGCCCTCAAGGCGAAGCGCCGGCAGCCCGAACAGGAAACCGGAGACGAAGCAGATGATGCCGGCGGCGGGCAGGGTCCAGACGTAGCCGATGCCGAAATTTTCCATGAGAATGGCCGCCGTATAGGCCCCGACCGCATAAAACGCGCCGTGCCCCAGCGAAAATTGGCCGTTGACGCCGGTAAGAATGTTGAGGCCAAGAATGGCGATCGCGTAGATCAGCATCATGGTGAACTGGAAGATGGTGAAGTCGGCGAGAAAAAGCGGAAGGCCGGCGAGGATCACGACGGCGCCGGCCCCCGTCAACAGGCGGGAGCTATAGCGGACGCCGCTCCGGGAAGCGGGCGCGGCGATGGCGGAATCGTTTTCGTCAGCGCTCAATTCACACCCTTTGCACGATCTTGCGGCCCCAGATGCCGGCCGGACGCACGACCAGAACGGCGATGATGACAAACAGCGCGACCGGAAGTTTGAGCTCCGGCCCGACCGCTGGAATGTAGGTGCCGGCCAGATTCTCGATCACGCCGATGGCGAAGCCGCCGATGACCGCGCCGCCGGGGCTGGTCAGGCCGCCGAGCACCGCGCCGGCGAAGCCGTAGAGCAGGATCGACAGCATCATGTTCGGCTCGAGGAATACCACCGGCGCGATCATCATGCCCGCGATCGCCCCGATGGCCGAGGCCATGCCCCAGCCGAGCGCAGTCATCCAGTTTACGCGGATGCCGACCAGCCGCGCCGATTCCGGATTGACGGCGGCGGCGCGCATGGCCAGCCCGACGCGGGTGAAGCGGAAAAAGACATAGAGTACGGCGAGCACGATCATCGTGACGACGATCATGCCGGCCTGGTGCGCGCTCATGACGCCGCCGAACAGCGCGCCGGAACCGAAAGGGCTCGGGAACGGCTTGATCTCGAAATCCCAGATGAACCCGGCAAGGCTGTTGAAGATGGCGAATAGGGCGATGAAGACCACGACATGGCTCAACACCGGCGCGTTTTCGATTGGCTTGAAGACGATCCGTTCGATCAGGACCCCGCCGACGAAGGAAATCGCGATCGTCAGGATGAAGGCCGGCCAGTAGGGCATCCCCCAGGCCAGCAACTGCCACGCGATGAAGGTGGAAAACATCGCCATCTCGCCCTGCGCGAAATTCAGATGGTGGATGGCCTGGTAGATCATGACGATCGCCAGCGCCATGCAGGCGTAGATCGCGCCCGTCGCGATGCCCGACACCACCTGCTGGATCAGGATTTCCATGCCTCAGTATCCGAGATAGGAGTTGCGGATGGATTCATCGTCGCGAATCCTGGCCGCCGGGCCGGACACCGCGATTTCGCCGGTCTCCAGAAGGTAGGCGTGGTCGGCCAGCGACAGCGCGAAGGTGGCGTTCTGCTCGACCAGCAGCATGGAGACCTTCATCGTATCCCTTATGTCGGCGAGAATCGCTGAAGACCTCCTCCACGATCAGCGGAGCCAGGCCGAAGGATGGTTCGTCGAGCAGCATCAGGCGCGGCTTCAGCATCAGGGCGCCGCCCGATGGCGAGCATCTGCTGTTCACCGCCCGACAGCGTGCCGGCCTGCTGTTTGCGCCGTTCGGCAAGGCGGGGGAAGTAGCCGTAGATGCGGTCCATATCTCCACCGACGTCATCGCCCGAAGGGCGCGACATGGCGCCCAGATGAAGGTTTTCCTCCACCGTCATGCTGAAAAACGTGCCGCGTCCCTCGGGTACGTGAGCGATGCCGAGCCGAACGATATCCTCTGTCTTGGCGCGCGAGATCGGACGGCCGTCGAACTCGATATCGCCGGAACGGGCGATCATGCCGCACAGCGCCCGCAGCGTCGTCGTCTTTCCCGCCCCGTTGGCGCCGAGCAATGTGGTGACGCTGCCTTCGGCGATGCTGAAGTCAAGGCCGCGCAACACTTTCAGATCGCCATAGGACGCTTCCAGACCGCGAACGGAAAGCAACGGTTTCATGATCCCTCGCCTCCCAGATAGGCGCGGATGACTTCCGGGTCGGCCTGCACATGGCGGGGATCGCCCTCGCAGATCTTGCGTCCGAAATTCAGGACCACGACCTTGTCGGAGACCGTCATCACCAGATTCATGTGATGCTCGACCAATAGAACGGTTACGCCGCGATCACCCCGTATTTGCCGGATCAGCCTGCCGAGTTCGCCGATTTCGTCATGGTTCAGGCCGCCTGCCGGCTCGTCGAGAAGCAGAAGCTTCGGCCGTACCGCCAGCGCGCGCGCCATCTCGGCGCGCTTTGAGTGTGCCGAAGGGGAGCCCCGCCATCGGCAGGTCGGCCACCGAGCCGAGGTCCAGGTAATCGATCAGCTCGTCGGCGATCTCGTCGATTCGCCTCTCCGTGTGGCGGGTCCACGGCAGGTGCAAAGCCTCGCTCAGCATGTCGCTTTTCGATTGCGAATGAGCGCCCACGCGGATGTTGTCGCGCACCGACAGGCGCGAAAAGGAGGCCAGGTTCTGGAAGGTGCGGCCGATGCCTATTTCGGCGATGCGGTTGGGCGAGCGTCGCAGGATACTGGCGCCTTCGAAGAGGATGTCGCCGGCCTTCGGCGTATAGAGCCTGCTCAGGCAGTTGAAGAGCGTGGTCTTGCCGGCGCCGTTGGGTCCGATCAGCCCGAGAATATCACCCCGGTCGAGATCGAAGCTGATGCCGTCCAGCGCCCTGATTCCGCCGAATGCCACCGAGACGTCGCGGATCGCGAGAAGCGGAGTCGGGGCGGATTCCGGCTGCGGCACGCATTCTCCTCCCTGTCTCGGACGTCGCTTTCGGGTCGGCTCACCCTTGCGGGAGGCTATCCTCTTTATGCTCGGTCCGGGCGACTGACGCGGCTACCGTCGCCTTGACGGATACAAACATCGAGACGGCTTCGGGTCAACGAGAAAATACCGAGTAGTATGTAGCTCGCGCGCGGGTGAACAACCGTCCGATACGTGGTCGGTGTTTTTGCCGCCGCCGGCGCGCAATTCTCAGTAACTGCCGCTGCGCGTTTCGAAATGCGTCGCCTTGTTCAGGCTGCCCATGCCGCGCGATATCCAGTCGGCCGTCCAGTCCACCATGCGGTCGAGTGGCACCGAGGGATAGCCGAAGAGCGAAGCGGCCCTGGCGGTGTTGGCGAGCCAGGCGGTCGCCGCCTCCTCGCCGATGAAATTCGCCTCGACGCCGAACCTTTCGGCAAACCGTTCGGCCAGCCAGCGGATGCTGACAGTTTCGGGCCCCGAGACATTGAGGGGAGCCGACGGCACTGTCGCATGGCGCAAGGCGCGAAGCGATTGCGAGCAGGCGTCGCCCTGCCAGATGACGTTGACGTGGCCCATCGTCAGATCGACGGTTTCGCCGGCGTGAACCTTGGCGGCCAGATCGTGCAGTACGCCGTAGCGCATGTCGATCGCGTAGGAGAGCCGGATGAACATGCCGGGCGAAGCGTGGAGGGTGGAGAAATGCTCGAACATCCGTTCGCGCGCGATGCAGGACATGGCGTATTCGCCAGGAGGACCGACGGGATCGTCTTCGGTCGACCCGCCGTGCAGCACCGGCGCGAACGGATAAACGCAGATCGTCGAAAAGGCGATGATCCGGCTGCCGCGAAATGGTCGGCGACAAGCGCCGGCACATATCCGTTCATGGCCCAGGTCAGCGATACCGAACCTTCCGAGCCGAATTTGCGGCCTGCCATGAAGATGACGTTCGCCACCCTGGGGAGCTTCGCCACCTGCTCCTTGTCGAGCAGGTCGGCTGTGATCGTCTCGATCCCATGGGACTCGAGGTCGGAGCGGGTTTTCGGATCGGAGAAGCGGGCGACGCCGATGATGCGCCGGTCCGGCTGCGCGCGCTTCGCCATCCTGGCCAGCGTCGGGCCCATCTTTCCGGCTACGCCGACAATGATAATGTCCCCATCGACGCTCTCCAGATCGTGGACGAGAGCGGGGCCTGGCCGGGACATGAATTCCTGCAGGGCGCTTTCATCCTCGAAGCGTTCGGGCATGTCCGTCATATCGGTCATTTCAACAATGTCTTTCGTTTTGTCTGGTCGATCTTAGCGATGGGCTTCGAGGAACCCGGTCACGAACCGCAACACATGGGTTCGCCTTTCAGCCAGGGCCTCCGGGGAGCCGAGAGGCCGGTCGAAGAGCACGGAGAGCGTGTGGATGTTGGCGTGGTAGAAATAGCAGAGACCGGCCAGCGAAATGTAGAATTGGGTGGCGTCCACGCCCGTGCGAAACACCCCGGCCTCTTCGCCGCGACGCAGCGTCTCGTCGATGAAGCCGATGAAGGGGGAACGCAGATCGTCGAGAACGGCGGAATTCTTCAGATGAACCGCGCGATGCGTGTTCTCGTCTGAAAGCAGGGGGACGAAGAATGGATTTTCGACCAGATAGTCGAAGGTGAAACCGGCCAGGACCTCCATTGCCGCGACCGGCGGCAACGCGGTGAGTTCGAGTTCGCGCTCACGGGCCCGGATGTCGGCATAGGTTGCCTCGAGCACCGCCTTGTAAAGTCCCTCCTTGTCGCCGAAATGATAGTAGATCAGCTGTTTGTTCACACCCGCGGCGGCGGCAATCGCATCGACGCGCGCGCCGTGCAGCCCCAGTCGCGCGAACACCTCGGCGCCGGCTGAAAGCAGGCTTTGGCGGCTGGCTTCCGGATCGCGCCCGCTTCCTGGCTCCTGTTCCGACAGCTTGCGCCGGGCCGGCTCCAGCAATCTCGCCGCCGTCATGCCAGCCATCGCGCGCGGTTCTCGCAACGAAGGAGTCATCCGTCAACTCGGCGAAGTCGCGCATCACCCGGTCCAGAGCCGCGGACTGCCCGGGACCGATTCCTTCGCTCCGGATCGAGGCACCAGATCCCTTCCAAAAGCCCCTGGCGGCGCAGAATCTCGTGGCAGCCGGCGATGCAGCCGGCGAACTCATTGGCGACGTCGAACAGCGCCGCGTTCATCGCCGTCACCCGGCTGTCCAGCGCCAGAAGTTCGAAGGTCTGGCCCGCCGGCCTCGCGGGCAGCCGCGGCAGCGCTCGAAAATCTCGACGGCCGTCTTCGTCCAGACGCTCCAATGGCCGAGCAGCCGCCCGCGATGCGGATGGCGACGGACCTCCTCGCCGTCGCGGTAACGACGAAGGGGTTACCAAATCCAGCACGATATGGTCGTCGTTTCCCGTATAGAGCGTGACCCGCTCCTCGGCCCCGGCCTCGACGACGCCCCGCATCGACGTCGAGCGTGCGGTAGCGGTTGAAGGGCGCCATCTTGATGGCGACGACGTTGTCGATCTCAGCGAAACGCCGCCAGAAGCTCGGTCCAGATGGCGCCCGCCGACGGCGGGCTGAAGATAGAAGCCCAACAGGGGAATGCGCTCGGCCACGGCGCCGGCAATGGGCGATCAACTCATCGCCGTGGCCTCGCTCAGCCCGCCGAGGCTCAGCAGTCCCGGCATGATAACCGAGGTCCGCCGCAATGTCGGCCTCGCGGCAGGCATCGTCCGTTCGCCCGGCAAGCCCGCGATCATCACGGGCGGTCGGGCGCTACCATTCGAAGCGCCTCTTCGGCCGCAATGCGCAGGACCGGCTCGTAAAGGCCCGACATCGCGGATGGCGAACTGCGTCGTGTGCACGCCGACGGCGAGACCGCCGGCGCCGGCATCGCAGATAGTAACGCGTCAGCGCGCTCTGCCGTCGCACGTCCAGTTTTCGCTCCTGCGTCAGAGCCAGCGGATGCGCCGGAATGGCGAGCCCATCCTTGATCGCAGTACGAATTTCCGATGGCAGGTCGGTCTCGCGCAGCACGAGGATCTCCAAATCAACTGTTTAGTTGAAACTAGCCGGATCGCTGCCCGTGTCAATAACCGGCCCGTGATGCCGGCCCTCATAAGGCGCCGATCGATTCTTCCGACCCGGGAAAACCATCATCATCTGGTGCTCTGCACTCGACGCGGAGGGCCATTTCTGTTTAGTGGCCGCCCCGGATCGGACAGCGGCAAGGTATGATGACGGAGCGCAAGGCCCCGAGTTCCAAAAGCGGTATGGCGACCCGAAACCCGGTGCTCAACCGCCGGGCGATCCTCGACGCCGCCACCCATGAATTCGCCACCAAGGGATTTGGCGGGGCGCGGGTCGATGCGATCGCGGCCCGCGCCGGATCCAACAAGCGGATGCTGTACCATTATTTCGGCAACAAGGAGGACCTCTACCTGGCGGTTCTCGAAGAGACCTACCGCGGCATCCGCCTTGCCGAAGCGGATCTCAATCTCAGCCACCTCGAACCCGAGGACGGCGTAAGACGGCTTGTCCTGTTTACCTGGCGCTATTTCATCGACCATCCGGAATTTCTGAGCCTCCTCAATACCGAGAACCTGATGGGCGGGCGCTTCCTGAAGCGTTCCGAAAACATCCGCGACCTTCATTCGCCCCTGGTCAGCCTGCTGTCGGATCTTCTTGATCGCGGTGTCGAAAAGGGTGTCTTCCGTGCCGGCGTGACGCCGGTGCAGCTCTATGTCACCATCGCTGGCCTCGGCTTTTTCTACATGTCGAACCGCTGGACGCTGTCGACCATTTTCGGACGCGATCTCGCCGCCAACGAAGCGCTTGCGGAACGCGGCGAACACATCGTCGATGTCGTGCTGGGCTATCTGCGCCCGCCGGCTTAGAGCTTTCATGCAAATGTCCTCTTGACGGGAAATCGCGTTTCGCCCACGATGTAACCAACTAGTTATTTCGAGCAGGGGCTTGTCCCTTGCAGGCTACGATCCGGGGAGGAGTTGGCCGTATGGCTGTGCGTAAATTCGGCATCATCATGCACGGCGTGACCGGGCGGATGGGTCTCAACCAGCATTTGATCCGCTCCGTGCTCGCCATCATGAAGGAAGGCGGCGTCAAGCTTTCCAACGGCGACCGGCTGATGCCCGACCCGATTCTTGTCGGCCGCAACGCGGCGAAGATCGAGGCGCTGGCGCGCCAGCATGGCATCGAGCGCTGGACGGACGATCTCGATGCGGCGTTCGCCAACCCGGACGACACGCTCTTCTTCGACGCGGCGACGACCCAGATGCGCGCCGAGCTCCTGTCGCGCGCCATCGACGCCGGCAAGCATATCTACTGCGAGAAGCCGATCTCCGACTCGCTCGAGGAAGCGATCGCCCTTGCGAAAAAGGCCAAAAAGGCCGGCATCAAGAACGGCGTCGTCCAGGACAAGCTCTTCCTGCCGGGGATGCGCAAGCTGGCGATGCTGCGCGACTCAGGGTTCTTCGGAAAGATCCTCTCGGTAAGGGGCGAGTTCGGCTATTGGGTGTTCGAGGGCGACTGGCAGCCGGCCCAGCGGCCCTCATGGAACTACAAGGCGGCCGAGGGCGGCGGCATCATCCTCGATATGCTGTGCCATTGGCGCTACGTGCTCGACAATCTGTTCGGCGAGGTTCTGGCGGTTTCCTGCCTTGGCGCCACCCACATTCCCAAGCGCGTCGACGAGCAGGGCCGGGAATATGACGCCGATGCCGATGACGCGGCCTATGCCACATTCCAGTTGGCGGGCGGGGTCATTGCCCACATCAATTCATCATGGGTGACGCGGGTTCGCCGCGATGACCTGGTGACCTTCCAAGTCGATGGCACGCATGGTTCGGCGGTGGCGGGCCTGACGAAATGCTGGACGCAGCACCGCGTCAACACGCCGAAGCCGGTCTGGAATCCCGACCAGCCGCAGACGATCGATTTCTACGATACCTGGGAAGAAGTTCCCGACAACATCGCCTATGACAATGGCTTCAAGCTGCAATGGGAAATGTTCCTGCGCCACGTCGTCGAAGATGCTCCGTGGAAATATACCCTGGTCGAAGGCGTCAAGGGCGTCCAGCTTGCCGAACTGGGCCTTAAAAGCTGGAAAACGCGTTGCTGGCAGGACGTGCCGGCGCTGGAGATCTGAAGCATGGCGACCGTCGCGCTGCCGACGAAGGACCGCCGGATCGACACCTATACGACCGGCGAACCGCTGGCTTTCGCCGGGCCTGATGGCAATGGCTTCCCGCGCGTCGCGTTTTCCGCCGCCCATGTCGTCGCCGATCCCCTTGCCGACAATGATCCCTGGGTGAGCCCCGCCATCGATTGGGACGCCACCATCCGCTACCGCCATCACCTCTGGGACCTCGGTCTCGGCGTCGCCGAAGCCATGGACACCGCGCAACGCGGCATGGGCCTCGGTTGGCCGGAGGCGAAAGAGCTGATCGCCCGCTCGCTCGACGCCGCCAAAGGCCGCGACAAGGCGCTGATCGCCTGCGGCGCCGGGACGGATCATCTGGCGCCCGCGCCGGATGTCACGATCGATGCGGTGATCAGGGCGTATGAAGAGCAGATCGAGACCGTGGAGGCGCTTGGCGGACGCATCATCCTGATGGCGAGCCGCGCCCTGGCCGCGGCGGCGAAGAGCCCCGACGATTATGTCCGTGTCTATGACCGCATCCTGTCGCAGGTGCGCGAACCCGTCATCATCCACTGGCTCGGCGAGATGTTCGACCCGGCGCTGCAAGGCTATTGGGGCTCGGCCGATCATGATCGGGCAATGGACACCTGCCTCGACGTGCTGGCCGCGCATGCATCGAAAATCGAAGGCATCAAGATTTCGCTCCTGTCCAAGGACAAGGAAATCGCCATGCGACGCCGCCTCCCGGCCGGTGTCAGGATGTATACGGGCGACGATTTCAACTATGCGGAGTTGATCGCCGGCGATGAGCAGGGTCACTCGGATGCGCTGCTTGGCATCTTCGATGCGATCGCGCCTGCCGCGTCGGCCGCGCTCTCGGCGCTGGGGCGCGGAAGTGCAAACGAATTCTTCGATATCCTGGAGCCGACCGTGCCGCTGTCGCGGCATATCTTCAAGGCGCCCACCCGCTTCTACAAGACGGGGGTGGTTTTCCTCGCCTGGCTGAATGGCCTTCAGGATCATTTCGTCATGGTCGGGGGACAGGAGAGCGCGCGCTCGCTCGTTCATCTGGCCGAATTATTTCGCCTCGCCGACAAGGCTCGCGTCCTGAAAGACCCGGACCTCGCCGCAGGGCGGATGGAACGCTTGTTGACGGTTCACGGGATCGCCGGAACCGCATGAGCAAGGCGTGGGATCGGCCCTCGCCTGGAAAGACAAGGGAGGTAAGACATGAAACGTAAAATTGCTCTGGCCATTGCCGGCCTACTCGCCGCGACAGGCTTTGCCAATGCCGACGACTATTCGTGGAAGCCCGACCGGCCGATCACCATCATCGTGCCCTGGGCCGCCGGCGGTTCGACCGATCAGGTGACGCGCATCGTCGCCGACGAGGTCCACAAGGCGCTGAACGCGACTGTGGTCGTGGAGAACCAGCCTGGCGCCTCCGGCTCGATCGGCACCAAGAACGCCGCCGAGGCAGCCAAGGACGGTTATACCTGGACGGCCGGCGCGGCGCAGGATCTGGGCACCTATCAGGTGCTGGGCATGCTCGACACCTCGATCGCCAAGGATTGGCATCTCTACCTCGACGTCGCCAATGTCTCGGTGGTCGGCGCCAATCCGGATCAGCCCTGGAAGAATTTCGGCGACCTGCTCGCAGCGATGAAGAAGGACCCGGGCAAGGTCACGGTCGCGACCGGCGGCATCACCTCGGCGGGCCACAACGCCATGGAAGCGATCGCGGCGCTGACGGACGTTAAGTACAAGCACGTCACCTATGATGGCGGCAACCCGGCGGTTATCGCGACGGTCTCGGGCGAGACGCAACTGACCACGCAATTGGCCGTCGAACAGGCGGAGATGATCCGCGCCGGCCGCATCGATCCGCTCGCCGTGCTCAACGACCAGCCGCTGCAGATCAAGGGCGTCGACCAGCCGATCCCGCCGATCACCAACTGGATCAAGAATTTCCAGGCCGCCCCGAATTATTTCGGCATCTTCATCCCCGACGGCGTTCCGCAGAATGTCATCGACACGATGGACAAGGTCTGGAAGGAAAAGATCACCAATTCCGAAGCCCTGAAGACCTATGCGCTGGAGCGCGGCGCGGTCTTCGCTCCCTACTATGGCGACGATGCGCAAAAGCGCGTGGCGCCGGCCGTCAGCATGAACGCCTATCTGATGTATGATGGCGGCAAGGCGAAGGTCGATCCTTCGACCGTCGGCATCGAGCGCATGCAGGCCAAATAAGCTTGTAGAGCAGGAAAATGGCCCGCTTTCCGGCCGATCGCATGGGCGGTCGGCCGGAAGACGGCGTCGAAAAGGTTTTGAAGGCGCGGGATCATGCTTCGCAAGGATCTAGTCACATCGGTGTTTCTCATGGTCCTTGGGCTGGCGATGGTCGAGGAATTCTTGGCGCATGCCGCGCTTCACCGATGTGGGCTCCAGCATCTGGGCGGCGCCGGGCATGGTGCCAGGCATGCTGGGCGTGGCGCTTGCGTCATCCTGGCATTCATCCTTTTCTCACGCACGGTCAGCGCCCGCCGCGCAGGCGCGGTCGACGACGCGGCGGGGGAACCGGGAGCGTGGCGGCGCATCCGTGCCGCGATCGGTCTGTGCGTTTTTTATGCCGGCGTTATGGTCGGCCGGATGCCGTTCTGGCTGGCGACGTTCCTCTTCGCGTTCGTCTTCATCCTCTTCTTCGAACTGTCCGAGCCGGAGGCACGGGCGCGATGGATGCGCCATGCCGCTTTCGCCCTGGTGATCGCGGCGCTGACGAGCGGCATCATCTCCTACATCTTCGCCAGAACATCTTCTTCGTCCATCTACCTTGAGGAACCGGCGTGCAAGGGCTTCGAATATTTCATCACCGCGGTCGTCGATTTCACTCTTAATCCGGTGACGCTTTTCCATGTGGCCTGGGCGACCCTGCTCGGCATCACGGTCGGCGCGCTGCCCGGCCTGACCGCCACGCTCGGCATCGCTCTCCTGACGACGCTGACCTTCCACATGGATTCGCAAACCGCGATCCTGGTGCTGGTGTGCATGTATGTCGGCGCGATCTATGGCGGATCCCGCTCCGCGATCCTGCTGAATATTCCCGGCACGCCGGCGAGTGCCGCCACCTCGCTCGACGGCTTCCCGCTGGCGCGCAAGGGCGAGGCCGGTCAGGCGATGGGGCTGGCGACATCGGGGTCGTTTCTGGGCAGCCTGATCGGCATGCTGGCGCTGGCGCTGATCGCGCCGAAGCTCGGCGAGATCGCGCTTTCCTTCAAATCGCCCGAATTCTTCTGGCTGGCGCTGTTCGGCGTTCTGATCTCCGGCCAGATCACCACCACCGGCGATTCCCTGAAAGGCTGGATCTCCGGCATGCTCGGCCTGCTGGTCGCCATGGTTGGACAGGAGGGCATCCACGCCTACCAGCGCTTCAGCTATGGCTGGACCGACATCTCCGGCGGCTGGCGCTGCTACCGGCTTTGGTCGGCGCCTTCGGCTTCGCCGAGATCATCGGCGTCATGAAGGCGCGCGGCTATGAATCTGTCGCGACGCGCCAACGACCGCGTCATGCCGAGCATCAGCGAGTTCTGGCGCTACAAGCGCACCATCGTGCGCTCCGGCCTGATCGGCACGCTGATGGGCCTCCTGCCGGGCGTCGGCGAGGATATGGGCGCCTGGATGTCCTATGCCGCCGCAAAGCGCGTCAGCAAGGAAAAGGACAATGTTCGGCAAGGGCGCGCCCGAAGGCCTGCTCGCTTCCGAGACCGGCAACAACGCGGCCGTGCCCGGCGCCATCATCCCCATCCTGACGCTGGCCGTGCCAGGTTCGGCCCCGGCCGCCGTCCTGCTCGCGGCCATGTTCATCCATGGCATTCGCCCGGGGCCGCTGATCATGATCGAAGCGCCGGCCTTCGTCTTCCAGGTGGTGGCGATGGTCTTCATGGCGACGGTGGCAATGCTCGATCTTCGGGCTTTTGCTGACACGGCCGCTTCTGCGCGTGCTCTCGGTGCCGCGCGAAAAGCTGATGCCGGTCATCTTCGTTCTGTGCACGATCGGCTCCTTCGCCATCGCCGGGCGGACCTTCGACATCTAGGTCATGCTCTTCTTCGGCATTGCCGGCTATTTGCCTCGCGCGAGATGGACTATCCGATGGCGCCGCTGGTTCTGGGCATCGTGCTGGGACCGCTGCTCGACAAGTCGTTCCGCCGCGGCATGGTGCTGTTCGATGGAGATTTCACCGGTTTCCTGGACACAGCCGATCGCGGCCATCATGGCGCTGGCCTGCCTCGTCATGATCCTCGCCTCGGTGCCCTTCGTCCGCGATCGCGATTGCCGGCCGGCTTCAGGCGCGTGTTCGGCAAGGCAAAGGCGACGACTTGAAACTGACACTTTGCAACGAGGTCCTGCGCGAGTTCGACTTCGCGCAAACAGTGCGATTTCGCGGCGAGCCTGGGCTATGACGGGCTGGAGGTCGCGCCGTTCACGCTGGGTGACGAGCCGCATCGGCTTCCCGCGTCGCGTGTAAGCGGAAATGCGAAAGGCGGCGGAGGATGCCGGCATCGCGCTGACCGGTCTGCATTGGCTGCTGCTCGCGCCGGAAGGCATGTCGATCACCAGCGAGAGCTCCGAGACGCGGCGCTTCACGCTGGAGACGGTCTCGCCGCCTCGTCGGCCTTTGCGCCGAGCTCGGCGGCAAATATGTCGTTCATGGCTCGCCGGGCCAGCGCATGCTGGCCAGCCGGGAGGGAAGCACGAGGATCGCGGCAAGCGCCATGGCCTATTTTTCGAAGGCGTCGCGAAGGCTTCGGAAGCCGCCGGGATCACCTATCTGCTCGAACCGCTTTCGCCGGAGCAGACCAACTTCGTCACCATCGTTGCCGAAGCCGCGGAGATCGTGCGACGCCATCGGCTCGCCCGCCTTCACGGACCATGATCGATTGCAGCGCCGCCGGCATCGGCGAGAGCGGAAGGCATTCCAGACGCTGCTGCGCCATTGGCTGCCCACCGGCCAGATCGGGCATGTGCATTTCAACGATCCGAACCGGCGTGGGCCCGGAGAGGGCGACTGGATTTCGCGCCGATCGTCGCCGACGCTGAAGTTGCGGCATATGATGGCTGGGTCGGCGTCGAGCCCTTTGTCTACGAGCCCGACGGACCGGCCTGCGCGGCGCGCTCCATCGGCTATGTGCGCGGCATCGAAAGCGCGCTCGCCTCGAAGGCCGCCGCAAAAACGACGGGAGACGCTTCTTGACCGACCAGCCTAAATTGAAGGTCGAAGAAATCCGCTTCTTCGAGCGCCATGTCCGCCTGCGCATGCCGTTCCGCTTCGGCATCGTGACCCTGACCGAAGCGCCGCAGGTTTTCGTGCGGGTGGCGTGCGGTTCGCCGATGGAACCGATGGCCGCAGGCCAGTCGGCGGAACTGTTCGCGCCCAAATGGTTCGACAAGAATCCCGACCTGACCAACGAGCAGAATTTCGACCAGTTGCGCCTTTCTCTGGCCATTGCGCGGCGGCGAATTTCTGGAAGAGAGCGGCAACCGTGACGGCATTCGGCCTGCACTCGGCCGTTTCGCCCGCCACTATGCCGCCTGTGCGTCGGCGGGCCTGAACGGCCTCATCGCCGGTTTCGGCACGGCGCTGGTCGACCGTGCGGTGCTCGATGGGCTTTGCCGGGCGAGCCGTGTTTCGGTTTTCGAGGCGGTGCGGCGCAACCTGCCCGGCATCGACGCGGCCACCACGCCGGATCTCGAAGGTTTCGATCTTCCCGGCTTCCTGTCCGAACCTGCGCCCCGCGCCGAACAATCCATGCCCGCCATACGGTCGGGTTGGTCGATTCGCATTACCGAGGGCGAGATCGCGCCGGAAAACAGGGTCGTCGATGGCCTGCCTGAGAGCCTCGAAGCGGTCATCGCCACCTATGGCCACCGCTATTTCAAGCTCAAGGTCGGCGGCGACATGGCCGCCGACATTGAGCGGCTGAAGCGCATTGCCTCGGTGCTGGACCGGATAAGGGAGCCCTATTTCGTCAGCCTCGACGGCAACGAGCAATACCAGGATGCCGATGCGGTGATCGCCCTGCTAAAGCAGATTGGCGAAGAGCCGGCGCTCGCCCGGCTTCTCGATGCCGTCCTCTATATCGAGCAGCCCATCGCCCGCGCCCGGGCGCTGGAGAAGCCGATCCACGATCTGGCCGCATTGAAACCTGTCGCCATCGATGAATCCGATGCCGATATCGGTGTTTTCCCGAAGGCGAAGGCGCTCGGCTACACCGGCATCTCGTCGAAATCCTGCAAGGGCTTCTATCGCTCCCTCCTCAACCGGGCGCGCGTGGAAAAATGGAACGCCCAAGAGGCGGGCGGCGCCCTATTTCATGATCGCGGAAGATCTGACCACGCAGGCCGGCATCGCCGTGCAGCAGGATCTGGCGCTGGCGACGCTGATCGGCTGCACGCATATCGAGCGCAATGGCCACCACTATGTCGACGGCATGGCCGGTGCGCCGGACGAGGAACAGCGGCGCTTTCTGGACGCGCACCCGGATCTCTATCATCGGCAGAATGGGCGCACGCGTGTCCGCATCGAGACGTGGCGAGCTCGCAATCGGCTCGCTCGCCGTTCCCGGGCTGGGAACCGCCATCGAACCCGACTGGAGCGCGATGGCCGACATGCATTACGGAGACAAGGCATGAAACCGCTCGACGGATTGTCGATCAATCTCGCCACGGTGCGCGCCCAGTGGGACATGCGCGAGGCGGTGGAGGCCTGTTTGCGTCACGGCATTACCGCGATCGCCCCCTGGCGCGATCAGGTCGACAAAGTCGGCCTCGACGTGGCGGCGAGACTGGTGAAGGACAATGGGCTGCGGGTCACCGGTCTTTGTCGCGGCGGCTTCTTCCCGGCCGCAACGAAGGAAGGCCGGCAGGCGGCCATCGACGACAACAGGCGCGCCATCGACGAGGCCGCCGCGCTGAATGCCGATTGCCTGGTTCTCGTCGTCGGCGGCTTGCCGGAAGGATCGAAGGACATCGTGGCGGCAAGGGAGATGGTGCGCGACGGGCTTGCCGCGATCCTTCCGCATGCGCGCGCCGCAAAAATGCCGCTCGCCATCGAGCCGCTGCACCCGATGTATGCCGCCGATCGCGCCTGCGTGAACACGCTCGGCCAGGCGCTCGATCTGTGCGACGAACTCGGTGAAGGGACGGGAGCAGCCATCGACGTCTATCACGTCTGGTGGGACCCGGACTTGAGGAACCAGCTCATGCGCGCCGGCGGCTCCGGCCAGATACTCGCCCATCACATCTGCGACTGGCTGGTCCCGACCCGCGATCCCCTGAACGACAGGGGCATGATGGGAGACGGCGTCATCGACTTCAAAACCATCCGTGCATGGTTCGAGGAGGCCGGGTTTCACGGCCCTCAAGAGGTCGAAATCTTTTCCGCCGAGAATTGGTGGAAACGGCCAGGCGACGAGGTGCTCCGGACCTGCATCGACCGCTATCAAAGCGTTTGCTGAGGATTAGTCACCCGGCGGTCACGAATGGCATGACACCCGGCTACTGCCTATCCGGCCTGTGAACGCTCCGCGCGTTCCAGTTGCGAAAGCAGGTCCCGCATTTCATCGGGAAGGTCGTATTCCGTCTTGAAGGCCGGCAAGCCGCGAAGGAAACGGCCATTGGACTCGGTCCGCAGTTCACGCCGGATCAGGCGCGAAGTCTCGGTAAAATCGACATTCTTGGCGGCGTTCTGCGACATGGGGTTCATCACTTCCTATCGGATCGAAAACTCCTGCCACTTACGATTGTTCCGCAGTTGACGGCGCTGTTCAACTGGAAGTGAGCGGTACGGTAAAAATTGAATTAAAACCGATCCATCGGGCAACGGAACCCGCACGGTCGGCGCGCGGCCTTTCAGCTTTTCCCGCACGATGCGGAGCCGGTATCGGAAGGGACGTCGTCCGCGCGGTATAAACGGCTGAAGATGATCGGCGTCAGATACATCGGCACCTGATAGCAGCCGATGAACAGCAAGAGCGGATCGGTCACCGTCGCGGGCAAGGCGGCGAGGAAAAGCGCGATGTTGCGGTTGCCCGCGACTATCGCCAGCGCGGCGGCGTTTTCCGAGCCGCGTCCGCGCAGCACAAGAAAGGTGGCGGCCTGCAGGCCGAAATTGGCGGCGAAGGCGGCGGCCAGATTGATGGCCAAAGCGGAGGGATCCGTGCGCAGGGCGGGCCCGACCGCCGACATCAGCCCGATCACCAGCACGGCCATGAGAATGGCCGACAACCCGTCGAGCGCCGAGAGCGCCGTAGCGGATGGCCGGCGCAAAAAGATCTCGCGGATGACAAATGCAAGGCTGGCCGAAACCGCAATGATGAGCAGAAGCCGCGCCGCCGAGGAAAGGATCTCCGCCGCGCTGCCAAGCGCCGGCGCCAGCCAGAAGACCGGCAGGACCGTAAGCGGCAGCAACGCGGTGCCAAGCACCAGCTGCCTGAGCGCGGGCGCCGGATCGTTGCCGGTCAGGATGGTGAGGTTCGGACTTCCCGAAATCGGCGAGCCGGCGGCCATCAGGATGAGCGCGATGGCGAGCGGACCATTCCAGCCGCCGACGCGCAGCATCAAGATAGCTGCTATCGGCAGAACGATCTGGAAAATTGCCGCCAGCGCCGCAGCCATCCCGATGTCGCGCAGTGCGCCCACCGCCTGGCGCGGCCCGACGCGCAGGGCGGCGACGAAGAGAAGGCCGGCGACCAGTTCCGCCAGCCAGGGTTTCATCGCCGTTGCCAGACCGGGCATCAGGATGCCGGCCAAGAGCCCGATGATGAGGACGGCGCGGCCATATCTGGCCGCATATCCCAAGCCACGCACAAGCAAGGTCACCCCGCGGTCGCCCGCATATGCTCCGGCAGCCAGGTCGCCAGGTCGGGGAATGCGATCAGGATGAAGACCATCAGAACCATGATCATGAACATGGGGAAGGCGGCCTTGGCGATGTAGCCCATATCGTGGGTCGTCATGCCCTGCAGGACGAAGATGTTGAAGCCGACGGGCGGCGTGATCTGCGCCATTTCGACGACGACTACGACGAAGATGCCGAACCAGATGATGTCGATGCCAGCCTGGCGCACCATTGGCTCGACGACCGCGATGGTCAGCACGACGGCCGAGATGCCGTCCAGAAAGCAGCCCACGATGATGTAGAAGAACATCAGGGCGATCAGCAGTTCGAACTTGTTCAGCCCGAGCGAACCGATCCATTGCGCGAGATGCTGAGGCAGGCCGCTGAAGCTCATCGACAATGAAAGAAAGGCCGCGCCGGCCAGGATGAGCGCGATCATCGCCGAGGTTCGGGTCGCGCCCATCAGGCTTTCGGTGAAGCTTGTCCAGGTGAGCGACCGCTGCGCCGCCGCCAGGACCAGCGCGCCGATGACCCCGAAAGCGGCCGCTTCCGTCGCCGTGGCGAAGCCCAGATACATGGAGTCGATGACCACGAGGATCAGAAGCATGACCGGAATGAGAAAGCGGGAATTGCGGATTTTCTCGCCCAGGCTCATCTCGGGCTCCGGGTCGGGATGGTAGTCCTTGGCAAGTTTGGAGATGATGACGACATAGCCCATGAACATGGCAGCCAGCACCAGGCCGGGCAGGATGCCGGCGATGAAAAGCTTGGTGATGGATTCGTTTATGGTCACCCCATAGACGATCAGCGTCAGCGACGGCGGGATCATCAGTCCCAGCGTCGCGGCGCCGGCGAGCGTGCCGATCACCAGACGCTCGGGGTAGTGGCGGGCGCGCAATTCCGGCACCGACATCTTGCCGACGGTGAGCAGCGTCGCCGCCGAGGAGCCAGAAACGGCGGCGAAGATCGTGCAGCCAACCACGTTGGTGTGCAGCAGGCCGCCCGGGAGCTTGGCCATCCATGGGGACAGGCCCTTGAACATGTCTTCGGAAAGCTTCGTCCGGAACAGGATCTCTCCCATCCAGATGAACATCGGCAGCGCCGTCAGCGACCACGACGACGACGACCGCCACATGACCGTCATCATCGCATCCCCGACCGGCCGGATCGTGAAAAGCTCCATGCCGATATAGGCGACGCCAAGCAGGGCGAGCCCGATCCATACCCCGGTTCCCAGGAGCATGAACAGGACGAAAAGAAACAGCGCGACGAAATAGACCTGGTCCATCTTCGGCCCCTATTCCGCGTGGCTTTGTTCGAGGTTTTCACTGCGGATGTTGTCGCGCTTGTGCACCACGAGGGCGACCAGATTGTCGATGAAGCAGATCGCCAGGATTGCCGCGCCGATCGCCATCGGCGTCTGTGCGATCCATATCGGGGTCACGTCCTGCCCCTGGCTGACGTCGTGCAGCTTGTACGACCAGTAGACCGATTTTGCCGCGTAGAAGGCGAGATAGGACGAAGCGGTGGACCCGATCAACAGGCCCCAGAGCTCGACCCAGTATTTTTGCCCGGCCACCACGTTCAACAGCAGCGTGACCCTGATATGCGCCCCCCGGTTGAGCGTATGGGCAAAGGCCAGGAACGATGCCGACGCCATCAGATAGCCCGCATATTCAGCCGAGCCGGGAAAGGCGATGCCCGACCAGCGCGCCACCATCTGCAGGACAATAACCACCAGCATGGCCAACAGGCAGCACGCCGCCAGCATGCCAGCCCCGGTATAGAGCCCGTCGAGGAAGCGCCGCACCGGTCGGTTATCCTTGAATGCGAAACGCCGACAGGCCCGGCACGTCGCCGGGCCTGTCGGATTTCAGGGCCATAAGGTCACTTGGCCTCGTAGGCATCGATGATCGCCTTGCCGTCCGGACCGGCTTTTGCCAGCCATTCCTTGGTCATGGTGTCGCCGAACGCCTTGAGTTCGCCCTTCAGCTTGTCGCTCGGCGGCGCCACCTTCATGCCATGGTCTGCCAGCGTCTTGAGATAGCCGCCGGAAAGCTCCTCGGCCTTGGCCAGACCATCGGCCGCCGCCTTGTCGCCGCAGTCGGACACAACCTTTTTGGTCGCATCGTCGAGCGCGTTCCAGGCATCCTTGTTGGCGAACACGACATTGCGCGGCAACCAGGCACGAACGTCGTAGAAATGGTCGAGGCTTTCCCACACCTTCGAATCGACCCCGGTCGCGCCCGAGGAGATGAAGCTGTCGACCACGCCTGTCGCCAGCGCCTGGCTGAGCTCCGCCGCCTCTATCTGCACCGGCGCCATGCCGGCAAGCTGCGCGATACGGGCGGTTGCAGCGTTATAGGCCCGGAATTTGACCCCCTTCAAATCGGAGACGTCGTTGACGTCCTTCTTGGTGTAGAGCCCCTGTGGCGGCCACGGCACGGCGTAGATGTAGATCAGGTTCTGGCTGTCGAGCAGCGCAACCATCTTGTCCTTGGCCGCCTTCCACAGTTTCTCGGAATCCTCGAAGGACGTGGCGAGGAAGGGGATCGAATCGATGCCGAACAGCGGATTTTCATTGGCATGCGCGGAAATCAGCCTTTCGCCGATCGGCGCCTGGCCGGTCTGCACGGCGCGCTTGATATCGTTGCCGCTGAACAGTTCGCCGCCGGGATGCGTTACGATATCGAGCTTGCCACCACTGCCATCGGCCACGCATTTGGCGAATTTGGCGCCGTTCTCCGAATGGAAATTGGTGGCCGGGTAGGCCATCGGCATGTCCCATTTGGCGGCCAGGGCGGCCGTCGTCGTCATTGCCGTGATGGTGGTGGCCGCAAGCAGCATCGATATGCGCTTCATCTAAGTCCCTCTCTCCGTTTTGTTATCGGCTCGCGCCCCTGGCGAGCGTTGCGGGCATTGAAAGCGTGAACGCGCGTAGGGTGCAAGGTCTAATTTGGCAAATGGCCAGAATTGCAAGGCTCCGCCGACCTTGCCAGCGCGGTAGAGCAATATGCCCAAATCAGTCGCACAGAGGAAAAATGATTAAAAAATAGTCAATTTTTCTTGCGGCGCACAAAAATTAGGTCGCGGCCTCCGCGGGGTTTCCTTGCCAGCTAGGCGCGGCGCCGGCAAGTGCCGGGTCAACCCCTTGGAATCGCTTGGACTACGGAGCTCTAGTCAAGGCTTCCGAACGATTGGCATGAAGGTTGCAAATGCTCAAAGGTCACAAACCTGTTGAACGTGGAGTGTCTCATGAGGGGTACCGTAACTACCATCGCAACATTCTTATCCGTGGGGTGCCTCGCGGCCGGTCTGCTGACCGCTCCCGCCGCGGCCGCCGACGATACGATCAAAGTCGGCATCCTTCATTCGCTTTCGGGAACCATGGCGATTTCCGAGACGACCCTGAAGGATGACATGCTGATGCTCATCGACGAGCAGAACAAGAAAGGCGGCCTGCTCGGCAAGAAACTCGAGGCCGTCGTCGTCGATCCGGCGTCCAACTGGCCGCTTTTCGCCGAAAAGGCGCGCGAGCTGATTTCCAAGGACAAGGTGTCGGCCGTTTTCGGCTGCTGGACCTCGGTCAGCCGTAAATCGGTGCTGCCGGTGTTCAAGGAACTCGACAACATCCTCTTCTATCCCGTCCAGTACGAGGGCGAGGAAAGCGAGCGCAACGTCTTTTACACCGGCGCAGCGCCAAACCAGCAGGCCATTCCCGCCGTCGACTACCTGATGAGCGCCGATGGCGGCTCGGTGAAGCGCTGGGTGCTGGAAGGCACGGACTACGTCTATCCGCGCACCACCAACAAGATCCTCGAGGCCTATCTCAAGGCCAAGGGCGTTCCGGCCGAAGACATCATGGTCAACTATACGCCGTTCGGCTTCTCCGATTGGCAGACCGAAGTATCGGCCATCAAGAAATTCGGCTCCGCCGGCAAGAAGACCGCCGTCATCTCTACCGTGAATGGCGACGCCAACGTTCCCTTCTACAAGGAACTCGGCAACCAGGGCGTCAAGGCGGAAGACATCCCGGTCATGGCCTTCTCGGTCGGCGAAGAGGAACTGTCGGGCATGGATACCAAGCCGCTGGTCGGCCATCTTGCCGCCTGGAACTATTTCGAGAGCATCGACACGCCGGAAAACAAGGCCTTCATCGACGGATGGCACAAGTTCATCAAGAACGACAAGCGCACCACCAATGACCCGATGGAAGCCCACTATATCGGCTTTAACATGTGGGTTAAGGCCGTCGAGAAGGCCGGCACCACCGATCCGGATGCCGTCATCGACGCCATGGTCGGCGTATCGGTCCCCAACCTGACCGGCGGCTACTCGACCATGATGCCGAACCACCACATCACCAAGCCGGTTCTGATCGGTGAAATCCAGGATGACGGCCAGTTCGAGACCGTCTGGAAGACACCCGGCCTCGTTCCCGGCGACGCATGGTCGGACTATCTTCCCGACTCCAAGAACCTGATATCCGATTGGCGCAAGCCGATGTCCTGCGGCAACTTCAACGTTGCAACGGGGAAATGCGGCGGTCAGGGAACGAACTGAGAGAAATAACCGCGAGGCTTCCGGGCCGGCATCTCCTCCCGCCGGCCCGGAAGTCAGAACAAAAGTCCAGAGAGCGGATAGCCTGTTCGATGTTTCTTCTCCGCCGTGCCTTCATTGCTTTCATGGTCGTGCTGGCCTCGATGGTCGCCGCGCATGCCGACGAGGCCGCGACCCGGGCGGCAATCGCGAAATTCGGCCAGACCAAGAGCTTCTCGGACGTCGAGAAGATCATCAAGGAGGTCGCCGCGACCGGCGATCCGGCCGCCGCCCGCGTGCTTAATGCCCTCGCCGACGGCAATCTTTATTCACGCCAGCCGGACGGCGGCGTCTTCATCGTCAGTGAAAAACCCGACAGCTTCGCGCTTTTCGACCCGGTCAACGGCACGCCGGAAGGCTCGGCCAGCAAGGGCGCGATGACCAAGGTGAAGGTCAAGAACAGCCTGCGCCGGGACATCAACGATGCGGTCGGCAATCTCACGCTGGCCGCCAAGGATCCGGCGGTTCGCTTCGCCGCTGCCACCACCATGCTGAACAGTCCCGACCCGACTACCATCGGGGCGCTGGACGCGGCGATCTCCAGGGAGAACGACGCGGCGGTCAAGGCGCGTATGGAAGCCGCCCGCGCGTCCGCCATTCTGGTCTCCGACAAGAGCGAGGACGAAAAGGCCGCCGCCATCGACCTGCTTGGCGCGCGTGGCGACCGCGATACGCTTTCGCTGCTTCTGTCCTACGAGGCGAATGCCAAGGGCAAACTGAGAGCCCGGGCCGCAGCGGCGATTTCCAACATCCGCGACGTGCTGCAATGGTGGGGTGTCGGCCAGAATATCTGGTACGGCATCTCGCTCGGCTCGGTGCTGTTGCTTGCCGCCATCGGCCTTGCCATCACCTTCGGCGTGATGGGCGTCATCAACATGGCGCATGGCGAGATGGTGATGCTTGGCGCCTACACCACTTTTGTTGTGCAGGAAGTCATCCGCACGTCCTTTCCGGGCCTGTTCGACTGGTCGCTGGCGATCGCGCTTCCGCTGGCCTTCCTGGTGGCCGGCGCCGTCGGCCTCGTCATCGAGCGCTGCATCATTCGCTTCCTCTATGGCCGTCCGCTGGAGACCCTGCTGGCCACATGGGGTGTTTCGCTGATCCTGCAGCAGGCGGTCCGCACCATATTCGGCCCGACCAACCGCGCAGGTCGGCAACCCGTCATGGATGTCGGGCGAGTTCGATCATCGGCCAGCTTGCCATCACCTGGAACCGCATGTGGATCGTGCTCTTCGCGCTCGCGGTATTCGCGCGCTCCTCTACGTGCTCAAGCGCACGCTCGCTCGGCCTGCACATGCGCGCGGTTACGCAGAACCGGCGCATGGCCGCGTCCATGGGCATCCGCACGCCCTGGGTCGACGCCCTGACCTTCGGGCTCGGCTCCGGCATTGCCGGCATCGCCGGCGTGGCGCTTTCGCAGATCGACAATGTCTCGCCCAACCTCGGCCAGAGCTACATCGTCGACAGCTTCATGGTCGTGGTTTTCGGTGGCGTCGGCAATTTGTGGGGTACGCTCGTCGGCGCACTGCTCGCTCGGCATCCTCAACAAGTTTCTTGAGCCTTATGCCGGCGCGGTGCTGGCAAGATCCTGATTCTCGTCCTTATCATCCTGTTCATCCAGAAGCGCCCGCGCGGCCTGTTCGCGCTCAAGGGCCGGGCGGTGGAAGCATGATGACCCGCCGCGCCTTCGCCGATGGCGTCACCTGGCGCATCATGATCGCGTTGCTCGCGCTCGTGGCGGCGGCCATCATCGTGCCCGTCCTCAATCTCTCCACGCCGGCGAGACAGCCCGTTTCATGTTCCGGCCTATGTCGTGGCCCTGTTCGGCAAATATCTGACCTACGCCCTTCTGGCCCTCGCGCTTGATCTGGTCTGGGGCTATTGCGGCATCCTCTCGCTTGGCCACGGCGCGTTCTTCGCGCTCGGCGGCTATGCGATGGGCATGTATCTGATGCGCCAGATCGGCGACGCGCGGCGTCTATGGCAATCCGGTCCTGCCCGATTTCATGGTCTTCCTGAATTACAAGGAATTGCCCGTGGTTCTGGTACGGCTTTGATCATTTCTGGTTTGCCGTGATCATGGTGATGCGCCGTGCCCGGCCTGCTCGCCTTCGTCTTCGGCTGGTTCGCCTTCCGCTGCCGTGTCACCGGGCGTCTACCTGTCGATCATCACCCAGGCGATGACCTACGCGCTCCTGCTCGCCTTCTTCCGCAACGACATGGGTTTCGGCGGCAATAACGGCCTGACCGATTTCAAGGATATTCTCGGTTACAACGTCCAATCCGCCGAGACGCGTTCCACGCTTTTCGCCATCAGTGCGCTGATGCTGGCGCTGGCCGTCGTGATCGTGGCCTTCTTCGTCAAATCCAAATACGGCAAGCTCATGATCGCCGTGCGCGACGCGGAGAGCCGCACGCGGTTCCTCGGCTGGCGTCCGGAAAACGTGAAGCTCTTCGCCTTCGTTGCATCGGCGGTGATGGCCGGCATCGCCGGCGCACTCTACGTGCCGCAAGTCGGCATCATCAATCCGAGCGAGTTCGCCCCCGCCAATTCGATCGAGATCGTCATCTGGACGGCGGTTGGCGGCCGTGCCACCGTTGTCGGTCCGATCATCGGCGCCCTCGTCGTCAATTGGGGCAAGAGCTGGTTTACCGGCACGTTTCCGGAATTCTGGCTGTTCGCGCTCGGGCGGTCTTTTCGTGCTCGTGACGTTGTTCCTGCCCAAGGGCATCGTCGGAACCTTGATCGACGGCTGGTCGGCGCTGCGCGCCCGCAAGGCTTCCGCCGCTGCCGAAAAGGGCGTCGAACCCGACAATTATCCCTCCGAAGAGGGACTGACAGCGGCGGCGGCGGAGTAGCGCCATGAGAGATCCGCAATCCATTCTCTACCTTGATGGTGTCTCGGTTTCCTTCGACGGATTCCGGGCAATCAACAATCTTTCCCTCGTGCTCGGCAAAGGCGAAATGCGCGCCATCATCGGCCCCAACGGCGCCGGCAAGACGACGATGATGGACATCATCACCGGCAAGACCCGGCCCGACGAAGGCGAGGTCTTCTTCAATGGCGACATTGACCTGACGCGTCACGACGAGGCCGATATCGCGATGCTCGGCATCGGCCGCAAGTTCCAGAAGCCGACCGTGTTCGAAGGCCATACGGTGGAAGACAATCTGGTGCTGGCCCTGAAGGGACCGCGCAACATCGTGCGCTCCCTGTTCGACCGGCGCACGGCGTCCGACGCTTCCCGCATCAAGGATATTCTGGAGACGGTCCGGCTGACCGCGCGCCGTCACGAACTGGCGGCAAACCTTTCGCACGGTCAGAAGCAATGGCTCGAAATCGGCATGCTTCTGGCCCAGGATCCCAAGCTTCTCCTTGTCGACGAGCCGGTCGCCGGCATGACCGACGCCGAAACCGAGGAAACCGCCAGGCTGCTGAAGGAGATCGCCCAGACGCATTCCGTCGTGGTAGTCGAGCATGACATGCATTTCGTCCGCGAACTCGGCGTCAAGGTAACCTGCCTGCACGAAGGTTCGGTTCTCTCGGAAGGCACGCTGGATTTCGTTTCCGCAGATGAACGCGTCGTCGAAGTCTATCTGGGGAGATGACGGTGCCCTTCTTCACGAAAATCACCAACCCCCTCTGGTGCGCCGGAAGGCGCGCCACTCCCGCCCACCAGGACGGGAGCGTGGGGGGACCAGGCGCGGAGCAGAGACCGGAAGAGAGCAAGAGCCATGCTTGAGGTCGAAAACGCTACGCTCCATTACGGCGCGGCAGAGGCTTTGCGCGGCGTATCCATGCAGGCCGTGGGTGGCAAGATCACCTGCGTTCTGGGAAGAAACGGCGTCGGCAAGACAAGTCTGATGAGAGCCATCGTCGGCCACCATCGGCTGACGGCGGGTACGGTTGCCTTCGAGGGGAAGGCGCTCGGCCGGAGCGCGGCATACGATCGCGCCCGGTCGGGCATCGCATTCGTGCCGCAGGGCAGGGAAGTATTTCCCTTGCTCAGCGTGCGCGAGAATTCTGGAAACCGGCATGGCGCCTCTGAAGCGCGCCGACAAATCCATTCCGGATCATGTCTTCGAGCTCTTTCCGGTGTTGAAGGAGATGCTCGGGCGTCGCGGCGGCGACCTCTCCGGCGGCCAGCAACAGCAACTGGCGATCGGCCGGGCGCTCGTCATGCGGCCAAAGCTTCTGGTCCTGGACGAGCCGACCGAGGGCATTCAGCCTTCCATCATCAAGGATATCGGGCGGGCCATCCGCTATCTCCGCGACAGCGCCGGCCTGACGATCCTGCTGGTCGAGCAATATCTCGATTTCTGCCGGGAACTCGCCGACCACGTCTACATCATGGACCGTGGGCAGATCGCCCATTCCGGTCCCGCGAGTGATCTCGACCTCCCCGAGGTTCGTCGCCACCTCATGGTCTGATCCGTCCGCCCGCCGCATTCCCACCGCAATTATGTCGCGCGGCGGCGTGTCGCGAGCATCGGTCTGCAAAATCGGCTATTATTCTCTCGCTTGACGCCGTTCCGGCATGTCGCCGGGATTTCAGGCCGAAAGGATGCGACCGATGTTCGAGGGGATCGACGCCGTTACGCTGGCGCGGGCGCAATTCGCCTTCACCATGTCGTTCCACATCATCTTTCCCGCCTTTTCGATCGGGCTGGCAAGTTATCTCGCGGTCCTTGAAGGCCTGTGGCTGTGGACCGGCCGCGAGGCCTTCCTCAACCTCTTCAAATACTGGCTGAAGATCTTCGCCGTCGCCTTCGGCATGGGCGTTGTCTCCGGCGTCGTCATGTCCTACCAGTTCGGCACCAACTGGTCCGCCTTTTCCGACAAGACGGGACCGATCCTCGGACCGCTCATGGCCTACGAGGTGATGTCGGCCTTCTTCCTGGAAGCCGGCTTTCTCGGCGTCATGCTGTTCGGCATGGGCCGTGTCGGCAAGGGGCTGCACTTCCTTGCGACGCTGCTGGTGGCGGTCGGCACGCTTCTGTCCGCCTTCTGGATCCTGTCGGCCAATTCCTGGATGCAGACGCCGGCCGGCTACGGCGTCAACAAGGCCGGGCAGTTCATTCCGATCGACTGGTGGGCGGTCATCTTCAACCCGTCCTTTCCCTATCGCCTTGTTCACATGGTCATCGCCGCCTATCTGACCACAGCGCTCGTGGTCGGCGGCGTCGCCGCCTATCATTTCATCAGCGGCAATGCGCGGCGGGAAAGCCGCATCATGTTTTCCATGGCCATGTGGATGGCGACCATCGTCGCACCGATCCAGATCCTGGCCGGCGACCAGCATGGATTGAACACGCTGGAATATCAGCCGGCTAAGATCATGGCGATGGAGGGGCACTACCAGAGCCATCCCGATGGCGCTCCGCTGCTGCTTTTCGGTCTCCCGGACCAGAAGGACGCGACCGTCAAATACGCCATCGAGATACCCAAGGCCTCGTCGCTCATCCTCAAGCATTCGCTCGATGCGCCGCTGGCCGGCCTCGATACGGTAAAGCGCGCCGACTGGCCCTACGTGCCGATCGTCTTCTGGTCGTTCCGCATCATGGTCGGCCTCGGCTTCCTGATGGCTTTTCTGGGCCTCAGCAGTCTCGTCCTGCGCTGGCGCGGCCTGCTCTACGATGCGCGCTGGTTCCACGCCTTCGCGATGGGGATGGGGCCGGCGGGTTTCGTGGCGGTGCTCGCCGGTTGGGTGACGACGGAGGCAGGGCGGCAGCCCTTTACGGTCTATGGCGTGCTGCGCACCGTCCAGTCCGCCTCGCCGCTTGCCGCTCCCGCCGTCGGCTCGGCGCTGATCGCCTTCGTCATCGTCTATTTCTTGGTCTTCGCCGCCGGGGCCTTCTACATTCTGCGCCTGATGAAAGCGCCGCCGCATCCCGGAGAAGAGGGGCCGCGCGAGGGTGACCCGGTGCGCGCAGCCGGCGTGACGCCGGCCGCGGCGGTGCATCCGGGCCGCACGCTGGCTGGGGAAGGGTAACCCGATGGACGTGTCATTCGATCTCGCCACGGTATGGGCGTTTATCATCGCCTTTGTCATTTTCGCCTATGTCGTGCTCGACGGCTTCGATCTAGGTCTGGCCATTCTGTTCCCGTTCTTCCGCGAACGCCGCGACCGCGATGTGATGATGAATTCCGTCGCGCCGGTCTGGGACGGCAACGAAACCTGGCTGGTGCTCGGCGGCGGCGGCCTGTTCGCGGCCTTTCCCCTTGCTTACGCCATCCTGATGCCGGCGATCTTCACGCCGGTCATCGGCATGCTCCTCGGCCTCGTCTTTCGCGGCGTCGCCTTCGAGTTCCGCTGGCACACGCGGCGCGGCCGCTTTTTATGGGACATCGCCTTCTTCGGCGGATCGCTGATTGCGGCGGCCTGCCAAGGCATCGCCCTTGGAGCGATCTTGCAGGGCGTGACCGTGACGGGTCGCGCCTATGGCGGCGGCTGGTGGGACTGGCTGACGCCGTTCACGCTTTTGACGGGAGCGGCGGTGGTGGCGGGATACGCGCTGCTCGGCGCGACATGGCTGGTCATGAAGACCAGCGGGGAATTGCAGGACCGCGCCTTTCGCCTGGCGCATATCGCGGCGGTAGCGACGCTTCTTTTCATCATCGCCGTCAGTCTGGCGACGCCGCTTCTCCTCGGCTCCTATTGGGAACACTGGTTCGCCTGGCCGGGGATCGTGTTGACGGCCCCCGTGCCGGTCGCCGTCGCGGCAACCGCCTTCTTCCTTTTCACCGGGCTGGCGCAACGCCGCGACAGACGGCCTTTCCTCCTGTCACTGGTGCTGTTCTTCCTCTGCTTCGTCGGGCTCGGGGTCAGCATCTTTCCCTATATCGTGCCGGGCCAAGTGACGATCTGGCAGGCGGCATCGCCGGCGGCCAGCCAGAAATTCATGCTCTTCGGCGTCGCCATCCTGATCCCGATGATCCTCGCCTATACCGCCTATGCCTATTGGGTGTTTCGCGGCAAGGTCGATCCGGAAGCCGGCTATCATTGATGGCCGGCGATGCGCCAAAGCCGGTAATTCAGCGGCTTGCCTGGTTCGTCGGCCTGTGGCTGGCCGGCGTGCTGACGGTAGCGCTCGTCGCTTATGGGTTGCGCCTGTGGCTGGTTTGACGGGGCGCGCCGGTAATGTCCCGGCCGGACCGTTTCAATAGATGTCCGGTTCGGGCGTCTGCTTCCCGGTCGGGCGCAGGACATCGAAATCGCAGCCCTGATGCGCCTGCTGGATGTGGTTCTGGAAGATGGCGCCGTAGCCGCGTTCGTAATGCGGTTCCGGCGGCGTCCATGCGGCGCGGCGGCGGGCGAGTTCCTCGTCGTCGACCGCCAGTTCCAGCTTTCGCGCCTCGAGATCGAGCACGATCTCGTCACCGTCCTTGACCAGCGCCAGCGGCCCGCCGACCGCCGCCTCGGGTGAGATGTGAAGGACGCAGGTGCCAAAATGCGTGCCGCTCATGCGCGCGTCCGAAAAGCGCACCATGTCGCGCACCCCGCGCTCCAGAAGCCGCTTGGGGATCGGCAGATTGCCCCATTCCGGCATGCCCGGCCCGCCGATCGGCCCGGCATAGCGCAGCACCAGTACGCTGTTTTCGTCGATGTCGAGCGATGGGTCCTCGATCCGCTTGTAAAGGTCGCGCGCGTGGTCGAACACGACGGCCTTGCCGCGATGCTTGAGGAGATGCGGGCTGGCCGCCGAAGGTTTGATCACCGCCCCATCGGGCGCGAGGTTGCCGGTGAGGATCGCCAGCGGCGGTTCCTTGGAAACCGGGCGGTCGAGCGGCCGGACGACGTCGTCGTTGAAGATGCGCGCCGCGGCGATCGCGTCCCCGATCGGCTTGCCCGACACCGTCATGGCGTCGAGATGCAGCTTGTCGGCGACCCGCGACAACAGCGCCGGCAGGCCGCCGGCGAAGAACAGATCCTCCATCAGATGGGCGCCGGCCGGCATGAGGTTAGCCAGCACCGGCACCTCGCGCGCCGTCCGGTCGAAGGCGGCGAGATCGAGTGACAGCCCGGCCCGCTGCGCCATAGCCACCAGGTGGATGACCGCGTTGGTGGAGCCGCCAAGGGCGCAAAGGGCGACGAGGGCGTTCTCGACGGCTTGGCGGGTGACGATGGAACTTGGCTTCACGTCCTGCCAGACGAGCTCAACGACGCGCTCTCCGCAAGCGGATGCCATGCGCGTATGCGCGGCATCCATCGCCGGGATCGCCGCGGCCCCCGGCAACGTGAGGCCGAGCGCTTCCGCGATCGAGGTCATCGTCGAAGCGGTGCCCATTGTGTTGCAGGTGCCGGGCGAACGCGTCGAGACGCTTTCGAGATCTGACCATTCCTCATTGGTGATCCCGCCCGACTGCAACTCGTCCCAGTATTTGCGTGTGTGGGTGCCGGCTCCGACCTTTTCGCCGCGCCAGTAGCCGTTCAGCATGGGACCCGCCGGCAGGTAGATGACGGGTATGTCCATCGACAGCGCGCCCATGATCAGCCCCGGCGTGGTCTTGTCGCAGCCACCCATCAAAACCGCGCCGTCGACGGGATGCGAACGCAACAACTCCTCGGCCTCCATGGCCAGCAGATTGCGGTAGAGCATGGTCGTCGGCTTGACGATAACCTCGCCAAGCGACAGCGCCGGAAGCTCGACCGCCGCTCCGCCGGCCTTCCAGATGCCGCGCTTCACAGCTTCGGCCCGCCCGCGCAGATGCGCGTGGCAGGGACTGAGATCGCTCCATGTGTTTAGGATGCCGATGACCGGCCGGCCGACGAATTCCTCCCTGCGGAAGCCCATCTGCTGCATGCGCTGGCGATGCGAGAAGGGCCGCATTCCCTGCGTGGCGAACCAGCGCTGGCTGCGCAGCCTGGCGGGATCGCGATCCTGGGTCATTCTCGTCTCCTCCGTTACAGGCATGGAACTTTCCATTAGCCGCCACGCTTATCCTGGCCCGGCATCCGGCGCGGTGCTGAAAGGGTGGGCGTCACCTTTTCATTTCTTCCTGATGTGCCTTGGCGAGGTCGGCCATGCTGTTGAAGCGGAAATCATATTTCGGCATATCCCCGGGATTCATCGTGGCGCCGAAACCTTGCTTGTCATGGCGCCTGTAGATCCAGCATGAAGCCAGACCATGCCTGTTTGCCGGGCCGTGGTCGTGGAACATGCTTTCCGCGGTATGCAGGATTTCATGCTTGCGGATGCCGAGCGTTTCGAGCTTTGTCATCATATATCCGAAATTGCGATCCGACGGCTTGTACGCCCCGACATCTTCCGCCGTATAGACAGCGTCGAACGCCACGCCGAGCTTGTCGTTGCTGCCGGAGAAGCTTTCATTGTCGACGTTCGACAGGATGACCAGCTTGTAGTGACGCTTCAGGTAGCGGAGCGCGTCGGCGGAATCGGCGAATGCCGGCCAATTTCTTACCGTGCGGCCATAGGCGAGACATTCGTCCCAGGTCACCGGAACCCTCCATTCCTCGGCGAGCCGTCGATAGACGATCGGAAGAAGGTCGCGGTAGACTTTTGCAGGCGTCTGCAATTGCTGGGAGGATTCATGGCGCGCGTGCGCCTCGAGGATTTCGTCGCGGCCGAGATCTTTTCCGACCTTCTCGGTCAGTGGCCCGAGCCCCGCGATCATCCCGGACTCCCAGTCAATGAGGGTGCCGTAGCAATCAAAGGTCAGCGCCTTGAAATCGGTCAGGTTCATGATTGCTGCATCCTCGATGACAAATCGGAAATCGAGCGTCGAAGGCAGCCGCGAGTTCGACATTCTTACGTGCGGTCCCGGCATGTAGGCGCTGCGTTCCGCCGGGGAGGTGCGAATGTCGGAACCGGATCGCGGCATCATCTGGGCAGCACTTTAGGCTGCCGCCCTGCTATGCCGCAAGCGGCTCATACTGGCCTTTCGGCAAGGTCGAGCGGCCTTTTGCCATGGCAATGAACGCCATGGGTCAATCCGCCAGCCGGCGTATGTTCGGAATTTCGCGTGCGAAATACCCCGCTCCGAAATGCTGTTCGATGGCCTTGTGCATCACGTTGGCGATCTCCTCCATGCGTTGTTCCACCCGGAAAAGCGGGCCCGCCACCGTTATCGCGAACACCCGTCCGCCCAGGGCCAGCGGAAGCGAGACCCCGCCAAGGTCGCGGCTGAAGGCCGAGGCGCTGCGGAACCAGCCGCGCTCGAGAGACGTGCGGATGCTATCCTCCACCTCTTCGACGCTCATCGGCGTGCCCGGCCCGAACCGCTCGAATACCGCGCGCCGCAGGATGCCCGCGACCTGAGCGGCATCCATCTGGCTCATGATCGCCTGGCCCGACGCGGTGCCGTGCAGCGGAACGCGCTGTCCCGGCTCGGCAGTGTAGCGGACGGCCTGACTCGACTGGATGGCCGACAACAACACCGCATATTGCCCGCTATGCGCGGCCATCCACACGGTCTCTCCCGTGGCCGACGCGAGGGCTTGCATGAGGGCGCCCGCGGCCTCCGGCAAAGGTTCCGCCCCCGCGATTTCCCGCGCCAGCGCCAGCCAGCGCGGCGTCGGATAAAATCCGTTGCGCGGCTTGGGCTCATAGAGAAAGCCGCGTTCCACGAGGGTGGATATCAAATTGAAGGTGCTGGAGCGCGGCCACCCGAAATGACGCGACAATTCCGCGAGGCTTGCGGCTTTCTGTTCGCGGGCGAAATACTCCAGGATGTCCAGAACGTTTGCAGCCTGCTTTACCTGCATGTGCAACCCCGTTCGCTTTCCGCGTAGCGGCGAATTCTCGAGCCCTGCGCGTCCAAATTGTCCACGTATATGAACAAACTCTCCGGCAGCACATCGAATTTTGTCCCCGCCCTTGACTTGTGCCATCAAACAGCAAGGATGTCCAAGAACAAAAACATGATATCCACATATATGGACATTAGGCGAGGAAATTATGGGTCCGCTTTCGGGCGTTCGTATCGTCGATATGTCGTCCGTGCTGATGGGGCCATACGCGACGCAGATGCTCGGCGATTTCGGCGCCGACGTCATCAAGGTGGAAGCGCCGGACGGCGACCTCGTGCGCAAGATCGGACCCGGGCGTCATCCGGATATGGGGCCGCTCTTTCTCAACGCCAACCGCTCCAAGCGCTCGATCACACTGGATCTGAAGAGGCCGGAAGCGCGCGATACCCTGCTGCGGCTTTGCACGACGGCGGACGCGCTCGTCTACAATGTCCGCCCGCAGGCAATGGCTAGGCTGGGGCTGTCTTACGAAACCGTCTCCGAGGCCAATCCGCGCATCATCTATGCCGGCATGTTCGGCTATGGGCAGGACGGCCCCTATGCCGCAAGACCGGCTTATGACGACCTCATTCAGGGTGCGTCGACCCTTGCCTATCTGTTTTCGCGCGTCAGCGGCGGCGGACCACGCTACGTTCCAACCGCTCTCGCAGACCGGGTCGTCGGCCTTGTTGCCGCAAGCGCCATTCTGGCCTCGCTCGTCGAACGCGACCGGAGCGGCAAGGGCCAGCGCCTGGATGTGCCGATGTTCGAGACGATGGTGGGCTTCGTGATGAGTGACCACATGGGCGGCCTAACCTTCGAACCACCGCTCGATCATGGCGGCTATTCCCGCCAGCTTTCCAAGGATCGGCGGCCCTATGCCACCAGGGACGGCTATATCTGCGCCCTCGTCTACAATGATGGACATTGGCGCCGGTTCTTTGCCGCCATCGGCCGGCCCGACATGCCCGAGGCCGATCCGCGCTATCGCGATTTCGTCTCCCGCATGGCCCATATAGACGAAGTCTACGGCGAACTGTCCGATATTTTCCTGACGCGCACCACCGCCGAATGGCTGGAATTGCTCGAGAAGGCCGACGTGCCGGCCATGCCTCTTTATGATTTCGAGGGCGTGATGACCGACCCGCATTTGAAAGCCACAGGCTTTTTCCAGACGGCCGAGCATCCCAGCGAAGGCACGATACGGCAGATGGCCGTGCCGGCGAAATGGTCGCGCACGCCGGCCGTGCCCGAGCGGTTGGCGCCGCGCCAGGGCGAGAACGCCGTCGAGATCCTGCGGGAATCCGGCTTCACGGACGATGAGATCGAAGCTTTGCAGCGATCGGGCGCGATTGGTCATTCAGGTCCGCCGAACGCGGTGGACGCATAGGGTCGGGTAGACAGGAGAACGAAAATGGATTTCGCGCTCAGCGACGAACAGCAGGCGATCCAGGACGCGGTAAAGGCGATCTGTGCCGGCTTTGACGACGCCTATTGGCTGGCTCGGGACCATGACGGAGACTTTCCGCATGATTTCTATCAGGCGCTGGCGCGTGAGGGCTGGCTCGGCATCTGCACGCCAGAAGCGTATGGCGGGTCCGGGCTCGGCATCACCGAAGCCGCCCTGGTCATGCGTGCCATTGCCGAATCCGGCGCCGGCATGTCGGGCGCTTCCGCCGTCCATATAAATATTTTTGGCCTCAATCCCGTCAGGGTATTCGGTACAGAAGACCAGAAGCAGCGCATGCTGCGCCCCATGGCGGAAGGCCGGGAGAAAGCCTGTTTCGCCGTCACCGAGCCCAACACCGGCCTCAATACCACCCAGCTCAAGCTGCGCGCGGTCAAGAAGGGCGACCGCTACATCGTGAATGGCCAGAAAGTATGGATTTCGACCGCGCAGGAAGCCGACCGCATTCTCCTGCTGGGTCGCACGACACCGCTTGAGGAGGTCGACAAGCCGACCCGCGGGCTCAGCCTTTTCTATACTGCGTTCGATCGCGAGCGCGTCCGCGTGCGGGAGATCGAGAAGATGGGCCGCAAGGCGGTCGATTCCAACGAACTGTTCTTCGAGGATTTCGAGATTCCACAAGCCGATCTCATCGGCGAGGAAGGCCGTGGCTTCGAGTACATCCTGCATGGGATGAACCCCGAGCGTGTGCTGATCGCCGCCGAAGCCGTGGGGCTCGGCATGCTCGCGGTGTCGCGGGCGGCGGCTTACGCCAAGGAGCGTATCGTCTTCAACCGGCCGATCGGCAAGAACCAGGCGATCCAGCATCCGCTTGCCAAATGCTGGGCGGAACTGGAGGCGGCCTGGCTGATGGTGATGTCGGCGGCCTGGCAGTACGATCAGGGGATCCCGTGCGGGGCCGCCGCCAATGCGGCGAAGTATCTTGCCGGCGAAGCAGGGTACGAGGCTTGCCAGACGGCCGTGATGACCCATGGCGGCTTCGGCTATGCGAAGGAATACCATGTCGAGCGCTATCTGCGTGAAGTGTTCGTTCCACGTATTGCGCCGATCAG
Organism: uncultured Alphaproteobacteria bacterium; assembly: GCA_963752795.1. Classification (GTDB taxonomy): domain Bacteria; phylum Pseudomonadota; class Alphaproteobacteria; order Rhizobiales; family Rhizobiaceae; genus Mesorhizobium_L. Next base: position 29,456 of record CAVVZH010000001.1, on the reverse strand, counting down.
TCCCCAGCTTTGCCTGTCCTATCTGGCCGAACGCGTCCTCGGCTTGCCGAAATCCTATTGATCCCGTCCTTTCTGCCCTGGGGAGGGGGCGAGCCATAGAGAGCGTGTCGAACCCGATCGGAATCGAGGACGTCGATCTTGTCCGCTGGCTGCGGGCGGGCGACAGGATTCTTGTTGGCCAGGGCTCTGGCGAGGCAGCCTCGCTTACGCGCCGCCTGCCAGCCATATCGAATACGATTCCGGACTTGACGCTGTGTATCGGCATGATGCTTGAGGCGCCGTCCAACGCACATTCGCTCGCCTTCGAAAGTTTTGGCGCGATGGCCGCCGCCGCCCGGCTTCCACGGAGCGCGCTTACGGTGTTGCCGCTCCACTACTCGCAATACATCGCGCGGCTTGACGATGGGCGTCTGCGCGGCGATGTGGTGATGGTGCAGTTGTCTCCGCCGGACGCCTCTGGAGTCTGCTATCTCGGCATGGGCGATCTGCATCTGATAGAGGCGGCGCGGCGGGCGCGAGCGGTCATTGCCGAGATCAACCCGGATACGCCGCGCACGCCCGGCGGTGAATGGCCGCGCGACGTGATGGTGCATCTGGCCGTGCGGTCCGACTTGCCGCCGCCGGCGACATCGGCTGATCCCGCAGGCAAGATCGAGGAAGCCATAGCCGCCAATGTGGCGGGACTGTTACCCGACCGGGCGGTGCTGCAATTCGGCATCGGACGCCTTGCCAATTCGATCGCCCGCGCGCTTTCCAGCCATCGCGATCTGGGTCTGCATTCGGGCGTCATCGGGGACGCGGCCTTGATCCTGAGCCAGTCCGGGGCGCTCACCAACGCGGCAAAGGAAATCGATATCGGCCGCGCGGTCGGCGGGGTGGTCGTAGGAAACCCGGCCCTCTTCGCCCATATCGATCAAAACGAGGAAATCGCGCTGCGGCCGACCACCTATACGCACTCTTGCGCGACCATTGCGCGTCTTTCACGCTTTCATGCGATCAATTCGGCCGTCGAGGTGGACCTTTTCGGCCAGATAAATACCGAGACCGCCGCCGGCAGGCTCATTGGAGGTGTCGGAGGACAGGCCGATTTCACGCGCGCCGCTGGAGTATCGCCCGGCGGCCGGGCCATCGTCGCGCTGCCCTCCATCGCCCGTGGCGGCGCGACGTCGAGGATCGTGCCGCGTGTCGAGACGGTATCGCTTGCCCGCACCGACGCCGACACCATCGTGACGGAGTGGGGCGTCGCGGAATTGCGGGGCGTTCCCGACGGTCTCCGGGCCGAACGCATGATCGCCATTGCGGATCCGACATTCCGCGAGGCTTTGAGCCGGCAATGGCGCGATCAGGGGAGGGGCGCCAATGTCTGATCGCGGTCCGTTGACGGAAGCGCGTGTCGCCGCGATGGTGCTCACATGAAGCTTCTGGGAGAAGGATTTTATTGGGACGATCTGACGGTCGGCGACACGTTCCGCACTTTTGGCCGCACCGTGACGGAGACGGATATCGTCAATTTCGTTTCCTCGGTGGGGATGCTGGAGTCGCTCTTTCTCGACAAGGAATACCGTGCACAGCATTCCGCGATCGTCGGACGCCCCGCCCCCGCGGCGCTGGTCTACGCCCTCGCCGAAGGGATGGTGCTGAACGCAACCGGCCAGGGAACGGGACTTGCTTTCCTGCACATGGAACTCAACGTCGAGGGGCCGGTGCTGGAAGGAGATACCGTGCATGTCGAAATCGAGGTAATCGAAATCCGGCCGACCAGCCGCAAGGGACGTGGCCTGGTGCGGACCCGCAACCGTATCGTCAACCAGAGGGGCGAGACGGTGATCGTCTACACGCCTTTGCGCTTGATGGCGGGCCGTAGCGAAGGGTCTTCCGTTTGATCGTCGTCGGTCAGATGATCGAGCTCTTCGGCGACCGGCGATGCCTGTTCGGCTCCAACTATCCCATCGAGAAGCTTTGGATGTCCTGCGGCGCGTTGGTCGACGCCTGTCACGGGGCCTTGTCCTCGTATCCTGCGGAGACCCGTCACGCGATCCTTTCGGGCAACGCCGAGGCGGTCTATCATCTGTAGGACCAAACGAGATCAGTGGAGGAACAAGGCCATGAATATCATCGCTGGAAAAGAAACTGCCGTTGCCGTTCCCTTCGACCAGGGTCGTCTCGACCGGCTGATGGATGAAGCCGGAATCGATGTCCTGCTTGCTACCTCCAAGCACAACACGCAATATCTTCTCGGCGGCTACAAGTTCATCTTCTTTTCGGCGATGGATGCCATTGGCCACAGCCGGTATCTGCCGATCGTGGCTTATGAAAAAGGCGCGCCCGATCACGCTGCCTATATCGGCAACCGCATGGAAGGAGGAGAGCACCAGAACCATCCTTTCTGGACGCCGGCGCTGCACTTGTCGAATTGGGGCACGCTGGATTCGACCGGGCATGCGATTGATCATCTGAGGCGGATCGACGCGACGCGGGCCCGCATCGGCATTGAGCCGGCCTTTCTCCCGGCGGACGCCTATCTGGCGATCCGCGAAGCGCTCCCCGATGCGAAATTCGTCGATGCGACGAACATGATGGAGCGCATGCGGTCCATCAAGTCGGCGGCGGAACTCACCAGGATGAAGAAGGCGTCGGACCTCATCACCGATTCGATGCTGGCGGCAATTGCTTCGGCGAAAGCCGGATCCACGAAAGCCGAGATCATCGAGGGGCTGCGCCGCGAGGAAACCAATCGTGGCGCGCATTTCGAATATTGCCTGTTGACGCTCGGCTCCAGCCACAACCGCGCCGCCTCCGATCAGGCCTGGCAAAAGGGCGAGGTGCTTTCGATCGATTCAGGCGGCAATTATCAGGGTTATATCGGCGACCTCTGCCGCATGGGCGTGCTCGGGGAGCCGGACGCCGAACTCGAAGACCTGCTCGGCGAAGTGGAGGCGGTGCAGCAGGCGGCGTTCTCGCGGGTGAAAGCCGGCACGCGGGGCGGCGACATGATTGCGCATGCCCAAGACGCCCTCAAGGCCTCGAAAGTCGCGCCGTTCACCGATTTCTTCGCCCACGGAATGGGCCTCATCACGCATGAGGCGCCGTTCCTGATGACCAATCATCCGGTGACGTATGAGGGGACCTACGCGGCCCATGCGCTGGAGGCGGGCATGGTGCTCTCGGTCGAGACCACCATGCTTCATCCGACGCGCGGCTTCATCAAGCTCGAAGACACGGTGGCCGTCACCGATACGGGATATGAGATGTTCGGCGACCGTGGCAGGGGCTGGAACAGGGGCGGCGCGTAGATCCGTTCGCCTATGCCCCCGCCGGGATCAGCCTGAAGTCCGGCAGGTCGCGCAGCGCCAGTTCGGGTCCGGGAGGCGAATAGACGACGAAGAGTTGCATCGCTTCCGCGCCTGTGTTGAGGGTGGAATGAAAGCGGCTTTCCGGAATGAAGATGGTGCAGCCTGGGCCGACCTTCCGGGTTACCGGCTCGCCGTCCTCGTTCTCGACCATCTGTTCGCCATTGCCGGAAATGACGAAGATGATTTCCTCCGCGCCGGGGTGATTGTGGCGTGCGTGGCCCTGGCCTGAAGGCAGATCGACGACGCCGCCGGAAAACCGTTGCGCACCGTTGATCTCGGGCGCCACCGTCAGCGCCAGCCTCCCCCAATCGAAGCCGAACGTATCGACATCCTCCTTGTTCACGAACACCTTGCTCTTGTCGGTCATCATCGGTCCTCCCGGTTGCTCGGCTTGCGATTCAAGGCGATTGCCTTGAAGGTTGCCGTCTGCTTTGCGATCGCCGCTTCCGCCGGCAGGCGTTCCATGGAGGAAGCGCCATAGAAGCCATGCAGATCTTTGGCATGTTCAAGGATGTAGCGGGCATCCTCCGGCATCGAGATCGGGCCGCCATGGCACAAAAGGATGATATCCTTGCGCACCGATCGCGCCGCTTCGGTGATCGCGTCGATTTCCGTCACGCACTGGTCAAGCGACTTGGCGGAGGTCGCGCCGATCGAGCCGCCGGTTGTCACGCCCATATGCGCCACCACGATATCCGCCCCCGCCGCCGCCATGGCGCGCGCTTCATCGGCGTTGAAGACATAGGGCGTGGTCAACATATCCTGGCGATGCGCCTCGGCGATCATGTCGACTTCGAGGCCGAAGCCCATGCCGGTTTCCTCGAAGCTTTGCCGCATGTTTCCGTCGAAAAGGCCGACGGTCGGAAAATTCTGCACGCCTGAAAATCCCATCTCCTTCAATTCGGTCAGGAATCGCGGCATGATCCGGAACGGGTCCGTTCCGTTGACGCCGGCGAGCACCGGCGTGTGCGTGACCACGGGCAGAACCTCCAGCGCCATTTCCTTGACGATCTCGTTGGCGTTGCCATAGGCCAGCAGTCCCGCGGCGGAGCCCCGGCCCGCCATGCGGTAGCGGCCGGAATTATAGATGATGATCAGGTCGATTCCGCCGGCCTCCTCGGCCTTGGCTGAAAGACCGGTGCCGGCGCCGCCACCGACGATGGGCTGCCCCGCATCGATCATGGCGCTGAACTTCTTCAAAATCTCGGAACGGGGGATGGCGGGCATGATTATCCTGTTGGTTCAAGGGATCGGGCGGGGTGGAATATCGGGTTCAATTCATAATTTCACGAAATGCCGACACGGCCGCCTCGGCGAAGGCGGGGTCATTGATGTGGAACGGCAACCGCGTGACGCTGCGGTTGCCGCCCGGTTCGATTGTGCGCTCGATGGCTTCGAACAGCGATTGGTCGGCGGCGGCGTCCCAAAAGGCGCCGCCTTCCATATCGAGAGACGACACGCCCTTTTCGGGAAGCAGGAAGCGCACCGGCCCCTGGCATCTGGAAAGCCGTTTGCCGATCCACTCGCCTATCAGCCGGCATTCCTCCGCACTGGTGCGCATGAGTGTGACGTTGGGGTTGTGCTCGTAGAAGCGCCTGCCGCGATATTTCTCTGGCACCGTCGCGGGCGCCCAGAAATTGACCATGTCGACCGCGCCCACCGAACCGACATAGGGCAGTCGCGTGCGCTCGACGGCGCCAAACCGGTCTTCCGTCGCGGGCAGCACGCCGCCGAGCAGATAGTCACACACCTCGGTCGTCGTCATATCGAGCATGCCGGAGACGAGCCCGCTATCGGCCAGTTTCTCCATCGTGCGTCCGCCGGTGCCGGTTGCATGGAAGACCAGGCCATCATAGTCGTCGCGGAGGCGTTCGACGATCGAGGTCACGCATGGCGTCGTCACGCCAAACATGGTCAGCCCCAGCGCCGGCTTGCCGGCCGTTTGCGCGGGCGGGCGCTCGACCATGCCCGCGATCGCCTGCGCGGCATTGTGCAATATTGTGCGCGACAGCCCATTGAGCCCCGCCAGATCGGTGACCGAGGGCATCATGATGATATCGGAAACGTCGACATAAGGCGCCGTATCGCCGGAAGCCAAGGTCGAAACCATCAGTTTCGGAATGCCGAGCGGCAAGGCGCGCATGCCCGCCGTAACGATCGATGTTCCTCCGCCGCCGCCCAGGCCGATCATGCCGGCGATGTCTCCGCGCGAAAGGACAAAGCGCTGGAAGGCCACACCCATGCCGGCTACCGCGCGTCCGCGATCATCGGCGCCAAGTACGGCCGAAGCGCCTTGCGGGTGGTGGGAAGCGACTTCCCGGGCATTTACGTCGACGCTGGTCATGGGATGGCGCGTGCCAATGTCGACGCGCGTCACGGCCGCTCCGGTCGTGGCGATGATGTCGGCCACGAAAGCCAGTTCCTCGCCTTTCGTATCGGCTGTGGCGACCACATAGATGCGGCCCATGGCGTCTATCCCCCCAAGGCTTCTTCCCGGATCGGATTTTGTTTTTCAAGACAGGCCCGGCGTTCCCGGGCATTGCCAATTTTTTGAGATACCCGTATCATATTGATATGGACGTCTCACGTCAATCGATCCCCATCAAGGGGCCGCGCGCGCGGACGCGCCAGCTCATGCTGGACGCCGCGATGCGATTGATGCAGGCGGGCGCGATCCCTTCCGTGAGCGAGGTCGCTGAAGCGGCGCAGGTGTCGCGCGCCACCGCCTACCGTTATTTCCCCAGCCAAGCGGCGCTGGTGCAAACGGTGGTGGACGAGGCATTGGGGCCCATCCTGGACTGGCGCTCGCGGTCGACCGATCCGGAGCGGCGGGTGGAGAACTTGCTGGATACCGGCATGCCGCGCATCGAAAAATTCGAAGCGACATTCAAGGCGGCGCTCAAGCTTTCGCTCGACCAATGGGCGCAGCGCGAGGCGGGCACGCTGGGAATGGAGCCGGCTTTTGCGCGGGGCCATCGCAGGGATCTTCTTGCCGATGCGCTGGGACCGCTCCGCGAGAAGGTCGATCCGCCAGCTTTCGAACGCCTGCTGCAGGCGCTTTCCCTGGTCTTCGGCGTGGAGGCGCTGGTCGTGCTCAAAGACATATGGGGCTTGGGCGGGGAAGAGACGCTCGCGGTGGCGCAATGGGTTGCCAGGACCCTGGTGCGCGCCACCGTGTCAGAGACAGAGCCGGCAGGGAGGCGACGCTAAAAGACATCAAAAGGCCCAAGCAATCTGGTTCGACCAGATGGAGGTATTGGAGGCAAAGACGGACGAGGTCCCGCCGGCAAGGCGCGGTCCATACTTTGCTCTATATTCAAAAATATAAGCGATAACAGACGGGTAGTGGCCTCGACGGTCTCCATGGGATTTCGCCGTCGAAAAGAAAGCGCTTGACGAAGCGGCAAAAGTGGTAATACCAGATGAAGAGGAAAATGCTTCTGGTCGACTGGGGAGGAGACTGCGCCGGCACAAGCTTGCGACATTTTTCTGACTAGGGAACAAGGCGCGGCTCGAAGCTGCCAAGAAATTCCGGCGCAGACCTGGCAAGCAGAAGACGAGCCCGCTCGAAAGTCCGGATTGTACGTGCAACAGGGAGGAAATCAGTATGCGTAGGGCACTTGCCGGTCTCTTGGCCGGTCTCAGCATGACATTGGCGAGCGGCATTTCCATACACGCCGCCAACGCGGAGGAACTGAACATTTTCTGGGCGGAATGGGATCCCGCCAACTATCTTCAGGAACTTGTCAACGACTTCACCGCCGAAACCGGCATCACGGTCAATATCGAGACCACGCCTTGGGCCGATTTCCAGACCAAGACATTCGCGGCGCTCAACGCGCACAGCGATACCTACGATATGGTCGTCGGCGACTCGCAATGGCTGGGCGCGGGCTCAACCGGCGGTCACTATGTCGACCTCACGGACTTCTTCAACAAGCATCATCTGAAGGATGTCATGACGCCCGCGACGGTCGCGGGGTATGCCGAATATCCGCCCCACAGCGGCAAATATTGGGCGGTGCCGCTGGAAGGCGATGCGAATGGCTGGGCCTACCGCAAGGACTGGTTCACCGATCCGACCGAGATGAAGAACTTCAAGGCCAAGTACGGCTATGATCTCGATGTCCCGAAAGACTACAAGCAGATGCGCGACATCGCCGAATTCTTCTATCGGCCCGACCAGAAAAAATACGGCATCGCGCTCTATTCCGACAATTCATATGACGCGGTAGCCATGGGCGTCGAGCAGACCATCTTCACCTATGGCGGGAGCCTCGGCGACTATACGAGCTACAAGGTCAAGGGGCTGGTCAACTCCAAGGAATTGATCGCGGGCCTCAAAGCCTATCACGATCTCTTCCGGTTTACTCCGCCGGGATGGAACAAGACATTCAATGTCGAGGACAATCAGGCCATCACCGAAAACCTGGCGGCGATGAGCATGAACTTCTTCGCCTTCTTCCCCTCGCTGGTGAATCCGGCCACCAACCCGAACGCCGCCAATACCGGCTTCTTCTCCAATCCGAAGGGTCCCGGTGGTGCGTTCGCGGCGCTCGGTGGCCAGGGCATCTCGATCATCTCCTATTCCCAGCACAAGGATGCGGCGATGAAGTTCCTCGAATGGTTCATCAAGGACTCGACGCAGAAGAAATGGGCGTCGCTCGGAGGCTACACCTGCAGCACGGCGGTGCTCCAGTCGGACGAGTTCCGCAAGGCGACGCCGTATAACGAGGCCTTCTATGAATCGATGCAGAAGGTCCGGGACTTCTGGGCGACGCCGGAATACGCCGAACTGCTCGATCAGCTCAACAACCGCGTATATCCCTATGTGGTCAACAACAAGGGTACCGCGGACGAGGCCCTGAACGGGCTGGAGCAGGACTGGACCGCGACGTTCAAGAAGTACAAACGCTACAAGTAGCAGAACGCGGACAGAGGGAGGGGGCGTAGTGGCGCCTCCTCCGCTTGATCGGAATGCAGTGCGGAGATCGTCGTGGTGGCATTGGCAACGAGGCTCGAACCGGATACGCGGGCGGCAGCGCGGGGGTTCAGCGACCTCACTATTCGCAATATCTTCATCATTCCGACGATCGTTTTCCTGATTGTCTTCAACATCTTCCCCTTGCTTTACTCGCTCGTTTACTCCTTTACCGACTTTGTCGGTTCGTCCAACCGGCCGTCCCATTTCATCGGCATTCAGAACTACCGCGATCTCCTTGGCGATCCGGACGTGTGGAAGAATTTCGCCATTACGGCGAAATACGTGATTGTTTCCGTTTGCGGGCAGGTCTTTGTCGGGTTCGGGCTGGCGCTTCTGCTGAATCGCGATTTTCGCTTCAAGGGGCTCGTCACGACGCTGCTTCTCCTGCCGATGATGATGTCGCCGGCGGTTGTCGGCCTGTTCTGGCAGCTTCTCTACAGCCCCAACTGGGGCCCCATCAATTATCTGCTCGGCCTGGACAATTTCGGCTGGCTCTCCAATCCGGACATGGCTCTTTACTCCGTGGCCATCGTGGACATCTGGATGTGGGCGCCCTTTGTCATGCTCTTGTCGCTCGCCGGGCTCTCAGCGGTGCCCAAACACCTCTACGAGGCTGCCGCGATCGACCGGGCCGGACGCTGGTACACCTTCTCGCGCATTACCCTGCCGCTGGTCGCTCCGATCCTGCTCATCGCCATTATCTTCCGCACGATGGAGGCGTTCAAGACCTTCGACCTCGCCTATGTGCTCAGCGTCCAGCCATCGACGGAACTCATCGCCATCAAACTCTACAAGCTGGCGTTCCAGCAATGGCAGACCGGCAAATCGTGCGCGCTGGCTTACATCGTCCTCATCATGGTGCTGGCCATCACCAATATGTACGTGAAATATCTGAACAAGGTGAAGGAGCGCTGATATGGCTGCCGTCAGCACTTCCGGACAGAGAACCGCCAACCGTCTCGCCATCATCTCGGTGATCGTGATTACCGTGATTTTCCTGGCGCCGATCTACTGGATCGGCTCTACCGCGTTCAAGCCGCGCCTGCTCACCACGACCGTACCGCCGACGGTCGAGTTCACGCCGGAGATCACCCCGTTCATCAAGCTCTTCACCAAGCGGGTGCAACTCCCGCGCGCCGTCGATCCGGCAATTTACGCAGCGGCTCCATGGTGGGAAAAGCGGATCTATGACGGCGGCGAGCGCGTCATCAAGATCGGCAAGAACGCGCAGTTATCCGCTTATCCGGATCGCTTCATGAACAGCCTTATCGTCGCCGTCATCAGCACGTTCCTTGCCGTGGCGATGGGAACGTTCACGGCTTACGGATTCTCGCGCTTCAAAATTCTCGGGGAGGCGGATTGGCTGTTCTTCATCCTTTCCACGCGCATGCTTCCGCCGGTCGTCATCGCCATTCCGATGTTCCTGATGTACCGGGCCGTTGGTCTGGTGGACACCCACATCGGCCTGATCATCCTCTATACGGCATTTAATCTCTCCTTCTCGGTTTGGCTGATGAAGGGGTTCATCGATGAAATCCCGCGGGAATACGAGGAAGCCGCGCTCGTCGACGGCTACACGCGCATGGAGGCCTTCTTCAAGATCGTGCTGCCGGAGGCGGCCACCGGTATCGCGGCCACATCGGTGTTCTGCTTTATCACCGCATGGAACGAATATGCCTTCGCGCTGATGCTGACAAATCGCGATGCGCAGACCGCGCCGCCGTTCATTCCGGCCCAGGTGGGATCGGGCCTGCCCGACTGGTCGGTGATCGCCGCCGGATCGCTTCTGTTTCTGCTCCCGGTCGCCATCTTCACCTTCTTGCTGCGTAACCATCTCCTGCGCGGCGTAACATTCGGAGCGATCCGCAAATGAGCCTTCGCGCCATGAGCAGAAGATACTTTGAACCGGGCTCGCAGATCGTGATGATTCTTGGAATCGTGGCGCTCTGCCAGCCCTGGAATTTTTTCCTGCACCGTTATGGCCTGACCATAACGCTGATCGGGCTGGTCGCCTTTATGGTGGCCGGCAAGATACCTCCGGAGGAAGGGCCGCGGACCGGCCAGACACGAAATCCGGGGGCGCAGCATTGACGCAGATCGAGCTTCGCGGCGTCCAGAAATGGTTCGGAACCGTCCAGGTCATCAAGAATCTCGATCTGGCGATAGCAGACAATGAGTTCATCGTGCTGCTGGGCCAGTCCGGCTGCGGCAAGACCACGACCCTGCGCGCCGTGGCGGGGCTCGAGACGATTGATGAAGGCGACATCCTGATCGACGGCAGGCCGGTGCAGCACATCAAGGCGGCGGCCCGCGACATCGCCATGGTCTTCCAGTCTTTCTCGCTGTACCCGCACATGAGCGTCTACGAAAACATCGCCTTTCCGCTGCGCGCCACGCGCATGAAACGCGGTGATGTGGACAGGGCCGTTCGCGATATCGCCAAGGTGCTGCGCATCGACGAACTCCTGGACAAGCGCCCATCGGCCCTTTCCGGTGGCGACATGCAGCGCGTGGCGATCGGGCGGGCGCTGGTCAGACGGCCCAAGGCGATGTTGATGGATGAGCCGATCGGCGCCCTTGACGCGAAGCTTCGCGAAGAGATGCGCGGCGAGATCAAGCGGCTGCACGTCAAGGAGGGCTCGACCACCATTTACGTGACGCATGATCAGATCGAGGCGATGAGCCTCGCCGACCGCATCGTCATCATGCACGGAGGCGTGCTGCAGCAGGTTGGAACCCCTGACGAGGTTTACCATCAGCCGGCTAATTTGTTTGTCGCGCAGTTCGTCGGCAGTCCCGTCATGAACGTCGCCGAGGCGACGGTGTCGAGCGAGAATGACAGGGTCCGCCTTCGGGTAAGGGGCGCCGCCGACGGCTTCCCGTTTCCGGCGGGACTCATGGGCCAGCTCAACGGACACGCCGCCGGCGACGGCGTCGCGCTGGGCATCCGGCCGGAAGGGGTGCTGGTGCGCCATGAACCGGCTGAGGGCTACATGGCGGTTGAGGCCCAGATCATCGAGCCGCTTGGATCTTTTGATATCGTCGACCTGAAGGTCGGCGAGGAAGTGCTGCGCGCGCGCACCAAGTCCGGCTACGTCAGCGGGCCGGGCGCAAGGGTTTACGCGCGCCTCGACCCGTCACAGGCGCATTTCTTCGACGTGGCAAGCGGCAAGTCACTTGAGGTGCGGCTGTAGGACGACGGCTTGCCGCCGGCAGGGAATAGAGCAGCGGTACGAGAAATCGCGGGCGCGCAACAACGGATGGACGATGGCTCAAATTGAACTCAGGAATGTTACCAAGGCGTTCGGCAACCATACCGCGCTGGCGGATCTCAGCCTTCAGATCGATGATGGCGAATTCTTCGTGCTCCTGGGAGAAACCGGCGCCGGCAAGACGACGACCCTGAGGCTGATTGCGGGCCTGGAGAAACCCACGGCGGGGCAGGTGCTCATCGACGGGGTCGACGTCGCCGGCTGGGGGACGGCGGAGCGCGATGTGGCGCTTGTTCTCCAGCAATATTCGCTTTATCCGCGTTATACGGTACGGGAGAATCTGGAATTTCCGCTCAAGCCCAAGATCCGGCGATTGGCGGAAGACGAAATCAAGGAGCGGGTCCAGCGCGCCGCCCAGACCCTGCGCATCGAACATCTGCTCGATCGTAAGGTGGATCGCCTTTCGGGAGGCGAAATGCAGCGCGTATCGATCGGCCGCGCCATCGTCCGCAAGCCGCGCGTCTTCCTCATGGACGAGCCGCTGTCGGCGCTCGACGCCAAGCTGCGCGAAGTGCTGCGCACCGAACTCAAGAATCTGCAGATGCAGCTCGGCGCGACGTTCCTCTTCGTCACCCATGATCAGGTCGAGGCAATGTCGATGGGCGACAAGGTCGGTGTCCTGGACAAGGGCCGAATCGCCCAGATCGGCTCGCCGCATGAGATCTACAATAATCCGCGCGATACCTATGTGGCGTGCTTTGTCGGTTCGCCGCCGATGAATTTGATGGACGGGCGGCTGGCCGACAGCCACGCGGTCGTTGAACCGAACGGCTTCAGACTGCCGTATGGTGGAACGGCTTCCGGAGCGCAGATGGAAGGACGCCCGCTGGTATTCGGCATCCGGCCGGAAGATCTGCATCTGGAACCCGGAGCTCCGGTCGAGGCGGTCGTCCACGATATCGAGAATCACGGGGTGGAAAAGATCGTTACGCTCGCGGTCGACGGGTTGCATCTGCGCGCCACCGTCTCCGGGCAGACGCGTTTCGTGGTCGAGGAAGCCGTACGCTTCGGCTGGAACGCCGAGAAGGTTGCATTGTTCGACAAGGCGAGCGGTTTGAGCCTGCACCATGGCGGCTAGAGCAATTCCAGCAAAAGTGTGAAGCGGTTTTGCGTCCGGAATTGCGCAAAAACAAAAAGATGGAGCATGGCAGGCGACTCTGTTCACGCCGAAAACGCTCTAACGCCGCCATGGGTTTGCGGCTCAGGCCGCGGCGCCGAATCGCGATCGGTAGCGTTCGACAGACTCGGCGTTGCGCAGATTGAGGGGAAGACCACCGGCCAGCACTCTCAAGGTTTCCTCTGCCGCGCCGGTCCCCATGCGCATCATGGATTCTTCGGTGATGCCGGCCATATGCGGCGAGAGAATTACGTTTTCAAACGAGAAATAGGGATGGTCCGGCCGCAGCGGCTGTTCGGTGAAGACATCGAGCACGGCGCCGCCGATCCGTCCGTTGCCCAGCGCCGCGACGAGGGCCTCCTCATCGACGACCGCTCCGCGGGAAACATTCACCAATACGGCTCCGCGCTTCAGAAGGCCGATTCTCCTTGCATCCATCATGCCTCGCGTTTCCGCGGTAAGCGGACAACAAAGAACCACGATGTCGCTTTCGGCCAATAGCTGGTCAAGACCGCGTGCCTCGACCCGATCCGGCAGGGTCGTCAGGGATCGGCTGTGGGCCAGTATCGTCATGCCATAACCGCCAGCGGCAATGGCCGCGACATTGCGGCCGATATTGCCCATCCCGATGACGCCGAGTACCTTGCCCGTCAGGTCGTGACCCTGTTCGGAATGCGCGCGGCCGGCCAGCCAACCCTTCTGGCGGAAATCCAGATCCACGGCGCGAAAGCGGCGCAGGATGGCAAAAGCGCCGAAAAACACATGCTCCGCGACCGTCCGGGCGTTGGCCGCCGGCACATTCGCCACCAGCACGCCGGCCGCCGTCGCCGCGTCCACTGGGATCCAGTCGAGGCCCGCCCCGTGCCGCACGGCCATGCGAAGCCGCTGCTGTGACCGGAAGAGCTCTGGCGGGATGGGCGCCCGGACGATCAGGATGTCGGCTTCCGTACATTCCCTGACCAGCGTGGCGCCGTCGTGAGCCGAGGCGATGCGGATTTCGCCTGCCCCGGCAAGCAGTCTCTCCGCCTGTGGGTGAAGCCGATGGGTCGTGTAGATGACGGTCACAGGTTTTGCCTCATGATGCCAAACCCGTTCGCCATTCAAGCGTGGCTTACGTCACGCGTCGCCGGCGTCTTGTCTTGATCCGCCAAATCGCCCAGCAAACCCTTCCAATAGCTCTCCGCCCCCTGCAGGTGAGCGCTCATCAAAGCTTGCGCGAGATTTCCATCCCGGCGCGTCATCGCTTCGTAAATCTGAATGTGCTCGGCGTGCGACTTGCGGCCGCGTTCGGCGTCGCTGAAATAGACCGGGAGCCGTTGCTCTCCCATGACGTAGTACACGCTGCATATGCGATAGAAGACGCTGTTTTGCGTGGCGCGCACGATCTCCAGGTGAAAGTCGCGATCCTGTTTGGCGATGTCCAGTCCGGCCTGGATGCGGGATTCCGATTCGTCCAGAATCTCCCGCAGCCGCTCGAAATTGTCATCCGTTGCACGGCTGCAGGCGAGCTCGGCGGCCTTGATCTCGTGAATCTTGCGGATTTCGACCGTCTCGTAGATCTGTGCGGGATCGAGAGGGAGACCGGCGCGAGCGAACAATGCCATCGCCTCCACACTGGCTTGCTTGGTATCCACATAGATGCCGGATTTGGCCCTGCGCTCCACGATGCGCATGGCCTCGAGGATGGCGAGCGCTTCCCGTATCTGGCCACGGCTCACCGAGAAATGATCGGACAACTCGCGTTCGGAAGGGGTGCGGCCGGTCTTGCCGTCCGAGTTGGCAAAGAGGTAGGCGGCCAGTTCCGCCAGCAAATTGTTGTCTTTCATCGTCACCCGTGTTTCGCGTGAGCCTCCAGGAAGCGCTCCGAGATGGTGAACCCCAGCCCCGGACTTTCCGGAATGGCTATCATACCGTCCTTCGCCTCGACAGTCTCCTCTACAAGATCGTGGATCATCGGGTTTGCCCCGAGCGAAAACTCGATCATGAAGCTTGCCGGCGCGGCGGCGCAAAGATGCAGCCCAGCGAAAAAGCATGGCGCACCAGCCCACAAATGCGGCGCGAAACGCAAATTGAAGGCGCTCGCCAGGGTGGCGATCCGCAACGCCTCGGTGATGCCGCCGCAAAAGGCGGGGTCCGGTTGAAAGATGTCGGCCGCCTTCAGCACCGCAAGGTCGCGGAACGCAAAGCGCGTCGCCTCGCTTTCGCCCGTGGCGATTGGAATGGAGCTGCCGGCGCGTATCTCTGCCATGCCGGCCTTGTCGTCGGCAATGACGGGCTCTTCGAACCAGGCAAGGTCCTGGTCGGCGACAAGGTGGATGAATCGCTTGGCCTCGGCCACGGTGTAGGTGCCATGGGCATCCACCATCAGTTCGATGTCGGGGCCGAGCGCGGCGCGGGCGGCGGCGACGCGCCTGGCGGAAACATGGGCGGGGCCATCCATGGCGCCGACGCGCATTTTTACCGCCTTGAAGCCGCCCCTGGCGACGTAGGATTGGAGTTGTCCTCCGATCTCGTCAGCGGGCGCCCAGCCACCCGACGCATAGGCGGGCAGACGCTCCGCCTTGCGGCCGCCGATGAGCCGCCAGACCGGCTGGCCCAGCGATTTGCCAAGGATGTCCCACAGCGCGATATCAACCGCGCTTATGGCGGCGACCGTCAGACCGCGCCGCGCGAGCCCCGGCATGGCGTGACCCGCGCTCGCGGCGGTTTCATGCCGATTGCCGTTGTAGACCATCTCCCAGATGATCGCGATGTCAGCGGGATCGCGCCCGATCAATTCGGGCCCGATCTCGTTGTTCAGCATATGAACAAGGGATCCATAGGCGCCGGCGCTGCCAGCCGCGTTCTTGCCTTCACCCCAGCCCACGAGCCCATCATCGGTTTCAATGCGCAGGATGGCTGAATCGAAGGTCCTCACCACACCGAAATCGCTCCGGTGCTGCCTTGCAGCATCGATCGGTATCCGGACCCACCAGGCCTGTACGGTCTTAATACGCATGAAACTCCTCAGCCCTGACCCCTGACAGGATAATTATTTGATCAAGGGCAGAAGTGTTTCGGCCGTGATACGCATCTGATCGGTATAGAACTTTTCAGTCAGCACACTGGAGCCATGGTCCTGGATGAACTTCAACTGCTCCGGCGAGATGTCGACAGGATTGCGCTCGACCATATCGGGATAGCGGTTCGCCGGCGTACGATCGACCGGTGCGACGAACTCGTTGGTGATCGCCCCGTCATAGCCGATCTCCCTTAGCAGGCCGATGATCTTCTTCCAGTCAATTGTGCCGAGACCCGCCGCGAAGCGGTTGTTGTCGGCTACATGGAAGTCGAACAGGCGCTTGCCGGCCTTGCGGATGGCTTCCGGAACGTCGAATTCCTCCATGTGTATGTGATAGGCGTCGAGGCAGACGCCGCATTCCGGGGACACCGCATCGGCGAGCGCGAGGGCCTGCTCGCCGCGATTGAAAAGATAGGTTTCAAAACGGTTGAGGGGCTCGATGGCGATCTTCACGCCGACCTTCTTGGCATGCGTGAAACATTCCCGGGTGGCGTCCACCACCCATTCCCATTCCTCCTGCTCGTTGCCATCGGGGACGACCTTCCCGACGGTGCAGGGCACCAGCGTGATGATCTCCCCATCCAGTTCGCCCACCATCGTAAGCACGTCCTTGACGTACTGGACCGAGCGTTCGCGCTGCCCCTGGTCTCTGGCGGCGAGATTGCGGTCTCCGAGCATCAGCGTTACCGCCCCCCAGCAGCGTATTCCGTATTCCTTCAGAAGCGCGCGGGTTTCGTTGGTTTTGTATTGTTCCGGCTCGCCGGAAATCTCGATGGATTCGTAGCCGAATTTCTTGATACGCTTGAGCGTCACCTCCAGTGGTTCCGCCCGCATCCAATTGTGCGTCGAAAGATGCATTTCAATTCCTTCCCGCGTTCGCTTGCCTGTCGCGCCGGCGCAGCGGCGCATCTCCTCCCAAGGCGCCCAGAGCAATCTGGTTCGACCAGTTGGGCATGGCTGACCACTAGCGCAATTCTTTCGTCACGGCAAGGACGCGGCAAAGGCGATCTTGTCCGGGTAGTTATAGCTATGTTTTATTGAGGAATTTTGTTCCGGCCCAAAGCCTTTCAAGGTTTGACAGGCGATGCACGTCGCTTGACCATACTCGCCTTTTGGTATTACCAGAGAAAGGGTAACACCGCGCGCGAGGATCATCTATAGCTATGCGTGGCGCCTTTCAAAGAAAGGCCGCCCGGTTTCAGGGAGAGGAAGAAGATGGCAAAGACGATGAAGGGCCCCGGCCTTTTTCTGGCGCAGTTCGCGGGGGATGAAGCCCCGTTCAATTCGCTGCCTGCGATCGCCCGATGGGCCGCCGATCTCGGCTATGAGGGCGTTCAGATCCCGACTTGGGACGGCAGGCTGTTCGACCTTGAAAAGGCCGCCGGGTCGAAAACCTATTGCGACGAGGTCAAGGGTGTCTGCAAGGAGGCAGGTGTCGAAATCACCGAGCTTTCGGTCCATCTGCAGAGCCAGCTTGTCGCTGTGCATCCGGCGTATGACAAGGGTTTCGACGCCTTCGCGCCGGCCGGGGTCCACGGCGATCCCAAGGCCAGGCAGGCTTGGGCGGTGGATCAGGTAAAGGCGGGCGCCAAGGTGTCGCGCAACATGGGTCTTGATGCCGCCGTGGGTTTCACCGGCGCGCTGGCGTTTCCCTATCTCTATCCGTGGCCGCAGCGGCCGGCTGGCCTGATCGAGGAGGCGTTCGGCGAGTTGGCGAAACGCTGGAAACCGATCCTCGACCTCTACGAGGATCAAGGCGTCGATATGTGCTACGAACTGCATCCGGGCGAGGACGTGTTCGACGGCGCCACCTTCGAGATGTTCCTCGACGCGCTCGGCGGCCACAAGCGCTGCAACATCAATTACGATCCATCCCATTTCGTACTGCAGCAGCTCGATTATCTCGAATTCATCGACATCTATCACGAGCGCATCAAGGCGTTTCACGTCAAGGACGCCGAGTTCAACCCGACAGGCCGGCAGGGCGTCTATTCGGGCTATCAGAACTGGACCGAGCGCGCCGGCCGCTTCCGTTCGCTGGGCGACGGGCAGGTCGATTTCTCCGGTATCTTCTCCAAGATGGCGCAGTACGATTACGAATCCTGGCCGGTTCTGGAATGGGAGTGCTGCCTCAAGCATCCCGAGGATGGGGCGGCGGAGGGCGCGCCCTTCATCGCCGCGCACGTCATTCGGGTAACCGAAAAGGCCTTCGACGATTTCGCAGGCGGCACCACCGATCGGAGCGAGCTTCGGCAGATGCTGGGAATTGGAAAATAGGCAGGCGGGTTGAACTTTGTCCGACTGCCGAATGCCGAGGGACGTATCAAGGGAGGAACGAACGAAATGGTCACTGGAAGACAGGTCGAATCCGGCAAGGGACCCATCCGACTTGGCATGGTCGGCGGCGGGCAGGGCGCCTTCATCGGCGGCGTGCACCGCATCGCCGCGCGCATGGATGGCGAGTTCGAACTGGTCGCAGGCGCGCTGTCGTCCGATCCGGCGCGGGCCAAGGCCTCGGCGGCGGAACTCGGTCTTGATCCCACACGCAGCTATGGCTCTTTCGCGGAAATGGCGAAGGCTGAAGCCAAGCGGCCCGACGGCATCGAGGTGGTGTCGATCGTGACCCCGAACAACATGCACTTTCCGCCGGCCAAGGCATTTCTCGAGGCCGGCATCCATGTCATCTGCGACAAGCCGCTGACCTCGACGCTGGCCGACGCGAAGAAACTCGCGGCGCTGGTGAAGAAGACCGGAAGGGTCTTCGTGCTGACGCACAATTACACCGGCTATCCGATGGTGCGACAGGCACGCGAGATGGTGGCCAAGAAGGTGCTCGGCGATATTCGCGTCGTTCAGGCCGAGTACCCGCAGGACTGGCTGACCGAGAAGGTCGAGGATACGGGCGCCAAGCAGGCGGTATGGCGCACCGATCCCAAACAATCCGGCGCCGGAGGCGCGGTCGGCGACATCGGCACCCATGCCTATAATCTCGCCCGGTTCGTCGCCGGACTGGAACTCGACACGCTGGCGGCTGATTTGACCTCCTTCGTCAAGGGAAGGCCGCTGGATGACAATGTAAGCGTTCTATTACGCTTTAAGGGCGGCGCGAAGGGCATGTTGTGGGCAAGCCAGGTCGCGCCAGGCAACGAGAACGGCCTGAAATTGCGCGTCTATGGGACGAAGGGCGGACTGGAATGGACGCAGGCCGACCCGAACTATCTCTGGTACACGCCGTTGAATGAACCGAAGCGCCTGATCACCCGCAACGGAGCCGGAGCCGGAGCCGATGCCGGGCGCGTCAGCCGCGTGCCGCCGGGCCATCCCGAAGGCTATCTCGAGGGCTTTGCAAACATCTATGCCGAAGCGGCGCGCGCCATTCGCGCGGCGCGGCGCAAGGGCGGTAAGCCGGCGAAGGACGTCATCTTTCCCACTGTCGAGGAAGGCGTCGAGGGCGTCGCCTTCATCGAGGCCTGTGTGAGATCCTCGAAGAAGAACGGCGTCTGGACGAAGCTTTGAGAAGACGCGTTTTGGCGGGCGAATACGTCGTGCGCGAATAGGTGGACCGGCCGATATCGTCGATGGGAGGGGGGCGCTCCATGAAAATAGGCATGTGCATGTTCCTGTGGACCACCCATGTCACCGGCGAACACGAAGAACTGCTGCGAAAAATCAAGGCGACCGGTTTCGACGGCGTCGAGATCCCCGTTTTCGAGGGTTCGCGGGAGCACTATGCACAATTGGGCGCGATGCTTGATCGTATAGGCCTTGAGCGGACGGCGGTTTCCGCCATGGGCGACCCTGGAATGAACCTCATTTCCGCGGACGCCGCGACCCGAAAGGCGGGCATCGAATACATGAAATGGGCGATCGACTGCGCCGCGTCCCTCGGCGCCGGCCGCCTCAGCGGTCCGCTCCATTCCACCCTTGGGCTATTCTCGGGATCGGGTCCGACGGCCGCGGAGAAAAAACGCTTCGTTTCCACCCAGCGTGCAATCGGCGATCATGCGGGCAAGCGCGATGTCACCATCGGGCTCGAGGCGCTCAATCGCTTCGAATGCTACCTCGTCAACACGATGGACGATTTGAACGCCTTCATTGATGACGTCGACCGGCCGAACATCAAGGCCATGTACGATACCTTTCACGCCAACATCGAGGAGGCCGATCCGATCGGAGCCTTTCAGCGCAACCGGAAGAACATCGTGCATGTCCACATCTCGGAAAATGACCGCGGCGTGCCCGGTCGGGGCAACATTCCCTGGGCGGAGACGTTCGCGGCAATCCGTGGCGGCGGCTATGATGACTGGTTGACCATCGAGGCTTTCGGCCGCGGCCTTAAGGATCTCGCCGCCGCCACCAAGGTCTGGCGCGATTTCGCCGAAAGCGCCGAGGCCGTCTACCGGGACGGCTACCGGCATATCAGGAATTGTTGGGACGGCGCGCGCCATCAGGGGACATAGCGGTCCGGTTAACGCCGCCTCCTTGGCGAAGCAAGGTGGGAAGTCGGCGGGCGCCACTTCCCGTTGACATGCGCGCTCACCCTCTTGTCGGGAACGACGCCATGGACCGCAACCAGCACCGAGCTTAGCGGCAGACCGTAAGGATCGTCTTCCCGATCACAGACGCGTGGGGCGCCGCAGGCGGCCGCTCGGTCGGGCATTTGTGGATGATCAAAAACCATTTGAGCACCGACGCTTCCGGGTGATCCGCCCGGCGATCGATGCTGCGGTGCAGCGACGATTCCGCTTGCCATGTTTAGTAAAAACTGCATCACTAAACAAAATACTAAACATTGCAGGATGGCTTGCGCCTGCATGTTCAGGTCCCGGGAGGTGGGGTTCTGAAGGATCTTGAAGCGGTCATCCAGACGCGTTTCACAAATGGGAGGAAGGGCATGAAACCGACTTTGAAACTGGCATTGGGGATGGCTTCGGCGATCATTGCGTCGACGGCCGTCTCGACCGCGGCGCAGGCGGAAAATCTGACGCTTTGCTGGGCCGCGTGGGATCCGGCCAACGCGCTCGTCGAACTGTCCAAGGACTTTACCGCCAGGACGGGAATCGGCATGAAGTTCGAGTTCGTGCCGTGGACCAGCTTCGCCGACCGTTATCTCAACGAGCTGAATTCCGGCGGCAAACTGTGCGACCTGATGATCGGCGACAGCCAGTGGATCGGCGGCGCGGCGGAGAACAAGGACTACGTCAAGCTGAACGACTTCTTCGACAAGGAAGGCATCAGCATGGACAACTTCATGCCGGCCACCGTCGTGGGCTATTCGGAATGGCCCAAGAACACGCCCAACTACTGGGCGCTGCCGGCGATGGGCGACGCGGAAGGCTGGACCTACCGCAAGGACTGGTTCGCGCGTGCCGATCTCCAGGCCGCCTTCAAGAAAGAGTACGGCCGCGACCTTGCGGTGCCTAAGACGCTCGCCGAACTGACCGATATCGGCAAGTTCTTCCAGGGCCGCGAGATCGACGGCAAGAAGGTCTACGGCGCGGCGATCTTCACCGAGCGCGGCTCGGAAGGCATCACCATGGGCGTGTCGAACTTCCTCTATCCCTACGGCTTCAAGTATCAGGATCCGGCCAAGCCCTACCACATGGACGGCTTCGTCAATTCGGCCGCCGCGGCGAAGGGATTGGAAGCCTACAAGACGCTCTACGATTGCTGCACGCCGCCCGGACATTCCAACGCCTACATGACCGAGGATCTCGACGCGTTCAGCTCGGGCGAGGTGGCCATGCAGATGAACTGGTTCGCCTTCTTCCCCGGGCTCTACAAGGACCCGAATGTCGGCGGCGACAAGATCGGCTTTTTCGTCAATCCGGCGGGACCTGCCGGCGACGGCTCGCAGCTCGGCGGACAGGGCATCTCGGTGGTGGCCTATTCCGATCACAAGGACTCCGCGCTCAAATACATCAAATGGTTCGCCTCCGACGCCGTCCAGAAGAAGTGGCAGGATCTTGGTGGCGCGTCCTGCTCCAAGGCGGTCCTCAACGATCCGGGCTTCAAGAGCTCGTCGCCTTTCGCTGCGGACTTCCTGACGGCGATGGGACAAGTCGTCGACTTCTGGGCGGAACCCTCCTACGCGCAGCTTCTCCAGGCCGAACAGAAGCGCGTCCACGACTATGTCGTGGCCGGTCAGGGCACCGCCCAGGACGCGCTCGACGGGCTGGTCAAGGACTGGAAGGAGATCTTCCAGGAAGACGGCAAGATCTGACGGTGAAACCTCCCAAGGCCTTCTCCGGGAAACCGGGGAAGGTGCCCGCAAGGCCGTATGCCGATACGAACGCGGCATAGGCCGGGTTGATCGACGCGGGCCGTCGACGCATCGCTGACGAGACGGGCGGGAGCCGGTCCCGTCCACCCCGCCGCTCACGCCTGGAACCAGCAGAAGCAATGAACGATTTCGGCAATCCCCAGACCATCGCGCTCTCCGCCGCCAGGACCACGCCCGAGCCGGTGGCCCGGCGCATCCGGAGCCTGTCGGACCGGGCGCTTGCCTGGCTGTTCATCTTCGCCGACGATCGTGCTGCTGCTGGCGATCAACATCTTTCCGCTGATCTGGACGATCTACCTCTCCTTCACCAACTACCGGGCCAACCGGCCCTATGCGCCGGTTCACTGGTTCGGCGCACGCTGGTACCACCAGATCCTGAGCGACCCCGACGTCTGGGCGGCCATGCAGGTGACGGCGCATTTCGTCTTCTGGACGATCCTGATCGAGACCGTTGCTTGGCTTCGGGCTCGCCTGGCTCATCGACAAGAAATTCCGCGGCCATGGCTTCTGGACGACCGTCATCCTGTTGCCGATGATGCTGTCGCCGGCCGTTGTCGGCAATTTCTGGACGTTCCTCTACCAGCCGCAGATCGGGCTGTTCAACTACGCCATCTCGCTTCTCACGGGCTCGATCCATCGTCGTTCCAGATGCTGGGCGACGTCAGCCTCAGCCCCTGGGCGATCGTCATCGTCGATGTCTGGATGTGGACGCCCTACGTCATGCTGATCTGCCTCGCCGGGCTGCGCTCGATCCCCGACTACATCTACGAGGCCGCCGAGGTCGACCGGGCCTCGAACTGGCGTCAGTTCTGGTCGATCACGCTGCCCATGGCCCTGCCCTTCATCATGCTCGCCGTGCTGTTTCGCGGCATCGAGAACTTCAAGATGTTCGACATGGTCAATCTCCTGACCGGCGGCGGGCCGGGATCGACCACCGAAGTCGCCTCGATCACGCTCAAGCGGGAAGCGTTCGAAGCCTGGCGCACGGGCTATTCCTCGGCTTTCGCCATTATTCTGTTCGTCGCCGTCTTCGGTCTCGCCAACATCTACGTGAAGGCCCTCAACAAGGTGAAAAGCGATGAGCGCCACGAATGCCGCCCATTCCGTGGTCGAGCCGCAGCCGCTGACCAGGCGCATCGCCGGCGCGGCCGTCATCTTCTACGCGCTGGTCACGATGATCCCGCTCGTCTGGATCGGGCTCACCTGGTTCAAGTCGCCGCAAGACGCGATCTCCTATCCGCCGAAGTTGGTCTTCACGCCGACGCTCGAGGGCTATTGCAATCTGTTCACGACGCGCACCCGCCAGACGCCGGAATTCATCGCCACCCTGCCGCCGGCGGCAAGCACGTGCGACAAGCTTGCGCGCTCGCGCAACATGGTGATCGCCGGGCCGTCGAACTACGTGCCGCGCTTCGTCAATTCGCTCATCATCGGCTTCGGCTCGACCTTCTGCGCGGTCGCGCTCGGCACGCTCGCCGCCTATGGCTTCTCGCGCTTCAAGGTGCCGCTCGCCGACGACCTTCTCTTCTTCATCCTGTCGACGCGCATGATGCCGCCCATCGCCGTCGCGATCCCGATCTATCTCATGTACCGCGCAGCTCGGCCTCTCCGACACCAGGCTCGGCATGATCCTGCTCTATACGGCGGTCAACGTGTCGCTCGCCGTCTGGCTGCTCAAGGGCTTCATCGACGAGATCCCGCGCGAATACGAGGAGGCGGCGATGATCGACGGCTATACGCGCTTCCAGGCGTTCTGGCAGGTGGTGCTGCCGCAGGCGACGACCGGCATCGCCGCGACCGCGATCTTCTGCCTGATCTTCGCCTGGAACGAATATGCCTTCGCCGTGCTCCTGACCTCCGGCAAGGCGCAGACCGCGCCGCCCTTCATCCCGATCATCATCGGCGAGGGCGGCCAGGACTGGCCGGCGGTGGCGGCCGGCACGACGATCTTCCTCGTGCCGATCCTCGTCTTCACCGTGCTGCTGCGCAAGCACCTCCTGCGCGGCATCACCTTCGGGGCGGTGCGCAAATGAGCGATCGAAAGGCACGCATTCCGGCGTACCGGGCCGGCCGCTTCTGGCGCCGGCGCGGCCCGATGGAGAACCTCGCGACCGGCGTCATCGGGGTCGGCTTCCTGATGCTGATGCCAGCCCTTCTCGCTGGCGCTCTATTCCTATTCCTTCGTGACGCATCCTCGCCGGCACGGTCATGTTCATGATCGTCTCGAAGTTTCCGGAGTAACGCGATGGCCGAGATCCGGGTCGAGAACCTGCACAAGACCTTCGGCGAATTCGTCGCCGTGCAGGACTCCAACTTCATCGTCGCCGACGGCGAGTTCTTCGTCATGCTCGGCCCGTCGGGCTGCGGCAAGACCACGACGCTGCGGATGATCGCCGGGCTGGAACTGCCGACCTCGGGACGCATCCTGCTCGGCGGCGAGGACGTCACCATGCGAGCGCGCGCGCGAACGCGACATCGCCTTCGTCTTCCAGCTTTTCGCGCTCTATCCGCATATGAACGTGCGCAGGAACATCGGCTTTCCGCTGTTGGCCCAGGGCATGCCGCGCGCCGAGATCAAGGAGCGCGTCGAGGAGACGGCGAAGCTCCTGCGCATCGACCACCTGCTCGACCAGCCCGTGTCCGGCCTGGCCGGCGGCGACCGCCAGCGCGTGGCGCTCGGCCGCGCCATCGTGCGCCGGCCGCAATGCTTTTCTGATGGACGAGCCGCTGGGCACGCTCGACACTGAATTCCGCGATCTGATGGTCCACGAACTGCGCGAACTGCACAACCGCATCGGCGCCACCACCGTCTATGTCACCCACGACCAGATCGAGGCCATGTCGATGGCCGACAAGATCGCGGTGATGAACCACGGCGTCATCGAGCAGTTCGGCACGCCGCAGCGAAATCTACGACCGGCCGGCGACCATGTTCGTCGCGGACTTCATCGGCTCGCCGCCAATGAACTTCCTGGGCTTTCAGGGCGGGCTTGCAAGCGGGTCCCGCGAAATCGTGGTGCAGGGCTCCAGGGTCGCGGTGCCGGAGTTGCGCGAAGATCTGGCGCCGGCGGAAATGGCGCTCGGCATCCGGCCCGAGCACATACGCTTCGACGACGACTCCGATCTGCGCGGGTCGATCTTCGGCGCGGAATATCTCGGCACCACGCAGATCGTCACCGTCGACACCGCCGACGGCATCATCAAGGCGCGGATCCCGGCCGAGATCAGGCTCAAGCCCGGCGAGACTGTCGGGCTGGCGCTGCGACAGCGCAGCGGCTATCGCTGTTCGACAAAGGGTCCGGCCGAGCGGTGCGCACGGCGATCCACGATCGGGCGACGGAGGTGCACCATGGCTGAAGTGCGCCTCACCGGCGTGACCAAATGCTTCGGCGCGACCGTCGCGGTCGACCGTCTCGACCTGACCATCGCCGATGGCGAGTTCGTCGTCCTGCTCGGGCCGACCGGCGCCGGCAAGACCACGACGCTGCGGCTGATCGCCGGGCTCGAGCCGCCGGATGCCGGCGCCGTCATATCGATGGCCGGCGACGCGACCGCGCTTTCGCCCGCCGCGCGCGACACCGCCTTCGTCTTCCAGCAATATTCGCTCTATCCGCACCTCTCGGTGTTCGACAACCTGGCCTTTCCGCTGCGCTCGCCGGCGCGACGCATACCAAGGAAGCGGTGCGCCTGCGCGTCGAGGAGGTCGCGCGGATGCTGCGCATCGATCACAAGCTGGACAACCGCGCGACCCGGCTCTCGGGCGGCGAGATGCAGCGCGTCGCCATCGGCCGCGCCCTGGTGCGCCGGCCCGCCATCTACCTGATGGACGAGCCGCTTTCCTCGCTCGATGCCAAGCTGCGCGCCGATCTGCGGCTCGAGCTCAAGCGCATCCAGCACGATCTCGGCGCCACGATCGCTCTATGTCACGCACGACCAGATCGAGGCCATGACGATGGCCGACCGCATCGGCATCCTTGGCCGACGGGCGTGCTCGTGCAGATCGGCACGCCGCGCGACATCTATTCGCAGCCCGGCAAACCTCTCATGTCGCGGCGCGCCTCGGTCAGCCGGCGATCAACCTCCTGCCGCCCGGCCTGCTGCCCGACGGTGACGCGCCGCCGGGAACCAGGACGATCGGCGCCCGCACCGAGCACCTGACCATCGAGAAGGCGTCCAACGGCCACGCCGAGGGCGTCGTCGACTGGGTCGAGCATCTGGGCGACCAGAACCACCTCCATGTTACGGTCAAGCGAGCACAAGCTGGTCACGCTGACCGATCCGAATACCTCCTTGACGAAAGGCGACGAGGTCGCCATCCGCTATCGAGCGCCTTTGTTCTTCGATGGCGCCGGGACCAGGATTGTCCAGTGATGAGTACCAACACGATGCGGAAGATCGATCTCGAAAGACTGATTGCGCGCGTGCGCCGACACGATCGCCGGGCACGTCGAGGAACTGACTGCGCTCGACCAGGCCATCGGCGACGGCGACCACGGGCTGAACATGAAGCGCGGCTTCGAGGCGGTGCTGCCGGAGGCCGGCTTGCATCGCCGCGAAGCCGCTCCCCGATGCGCTGAAGGCCCTCGGCATGAAGCTTGTCATGAAGGTGGGCGGCGCCTCCGGGCCGCTCTTTGGCACTTTCTTCATGGGGCTCGGCAAGGAAATTCCGGAAAATCCCAGCCGTGATGATCTGACGGCGGCGCTCGGCAAGGCCATCGAGGCGGTCGACGCGCGCGGCAAATCGCAAAAAGGTCAAAAGACGATGCTCGATGTGCTCTATCCGGTTCACGCGGCGCTGGCCGATGGCCAATCCGGCGGCGCTATTGCCGAGACAGCCGATGCCGCGGCGCGGGCCACCGTGGCGATCAAGGCCACGCGCGGCCGCGCCTCTTTTCTCGGCGATCGGTCGATCGGCCATATGGATCCGGGCGCGCGCTCGTCGGCGCTTCTCGTCCGTGCGGTCGCCGAAACGCTCGGGAGCGGCGCATGAGACTTCCTGTGTCAACCATTGGCGATGAAGGCCTTTGCGGCGAGGTGTTTGTTTGCGTCGTAAGGAAGGTTGTCCTGCCATGCGCGCCAGAGGATTCTGAGCCACGCACGTGCGAGGATGCGCACGGCATGGGGATGCCTGCAGCCGCGCAGACGAGCTTGTCGATAAATGTTTGCGGCCCACGGGCTGGCATGGCGGGAGTTGTCGGCGAAGCAGGTGACGGCGGCGCGCAGCCGCTTGTTGCAGGCCCATCGCCATCCGACGCCTCGGGATTTGCCGCTTTGATAGGTGACGGGCGCGACACCGGCCTCCGCGGCGAGATGGTCTTCGCTCTGGAAGCGGGCCCGCACGTCGCCGAGTTCGGCGGTGATCTGGGCGGCGCAGATCTTTCCGGCGCGCGGGAAGGACATGACGATGCGCCCCTCCGGCAATTGGGCGACGGCATGTTCGATACGGCTGGAAAGCCTGGCGATCTGGGCGACGAGGCTTTCGAGGGTGCCGGCCAATGCCCGCACGAGCTCGCCCTTGGCATCGGCTTCGGCCTCGGCGGCCATGCCGGCCGGGGCGGCCCTCAGCCGCGCGAGCAGGTCACCGGCATGGCGCCGGCCGCAATACTGGTTTTGTGCGAGGAAGGCGGCCATGCGCTTCTCCCCCAGGCGGTGGGCCGCTTCGGGGGTGGGATAGCGCTGGAGGAAGGCCAGCGCTATGGGGCTGGCAATGTCGGCGAAGAGCACGGCGGCGCCGGGCCAGAAGCTTTCGAGCAGGGCGCGGAGCTGGTTGGCGAGCACGAGCCTTGTGGCGACGAGGTCGTCGCGCCCGCGGACCAGCGCCCTGAGCGCCTTGATGGCGTCGGACTGGGGCTTCAGTGCGGTCAGCCGATGGCCGTCGGTGCGCAGGATGTCGGCCAGAATGAAGGCATCGCCGGGATCGCTCTTGGCGGCGACGGCGCGGTAGCGCGGCCGGCACGCCTTGACGATGTTGGGATGGACCGGCGTGACGAGGAACCCGGCCGCGACCAGCACGTCTACAAGGAGCCCGCTGGGCCGCTCGATGGCGATCGGCGTCTCTTCGGGCGGGCCGTGCCGGCGCAGGCGCGCGACCAGACGGTCGAGACCATCACGATCGTGAGCCACCACGAAATGCTCGAGGCTCCGGCCGGTGGCGTCGACAATACAAACCGCATGGCTCGATCCGCCCCAGTCGAGGCCGACGAAAATGGACATGGATACTTCTCCCCCAGTTGGAGTAAGGTTCCATGTGCCGGAAGCCCTTACGGGATGCTCATCAATCGGCGCTCTGGGTACAGCCTGGCCGGGCCGCCCGTGGCGCATCTTCCTGTAGCCCGTCGGAGGCTTCCGGCCGCCGCGGCCCCACTGGTCTCATGCGGGCCTTCGAGAGGCAAGCGACCCAGGCGGTCACCACGGCGGCGCGGAACCAACGCCCCATCAGCCCTTAAACTGATTCAGCGTCATCAGGAGGTTGCCTGATGAGCGATGTCGGCATCGTCATCGTGTCGCATTCGCCGCTCGTCGCCGAGGGAACGGCGGACATGGTGCGCCAGATGGTGGGCGACGAAGTGCCTCTTGCATGGTGCGGCGGAAACGGCCATGGCGGACTGGGCACCAGCGTCGAGGCGATAATGGCCGCGATCGAGGACGCCTGGTCGGAGGCCGGCGTCGCCGTTCTTGTCGATCTTGGCGGCGCCGAGACGAACAGCGAGATGGCGGCTGAACTCATTGGCGAACCGCGCGCCGGCAGGATCGTTATCTGTAACGCGCCGATCGTCGAGGGCGCTGTGATGGCGGCGACGGAGGCGTCCGGCGGCGCATCGCTCAAGGAAGTGGTGGCGACGGCGCACGAACTTTCCGCGACCTGATCAAACGGGAATATTGAACGCATGTCCGCATCCGCAGAAGCAACCGTTCTGATCACGCACGAGGTCGGTCTCCATGCCCGGCCATCGGTCAAGTTCACCAAGCTCGCCAAGACCTTTGCCGCCGATGTGGAGATGGCGCTCGCCGCTAACGGTCCCTGGCTCGACGCCAAGAGCATCGTCAAGGTGATGGCGGCCAAGGCGCCCAAAGGCACGGTGCTGCACCTGCGTGCCAGAGGCGAGGGCGCCGGCGAAGCGGTCGGCGCGCTGGTTGAACTGGTGCGGCGCGATTTCGACGAGGGTGGCGACCATGCCAGAACCGCTTAGGCTGACAGGCATTCCCGCCTCGCCCGGCTATGCGGAAGGGCCGTTGTTCGATCTTGACGGCGTTGCTGGTTCCTACGAGCCCAGGCCGACGGCCGGCGAGGAAAAGATCGCCCTTGAAGCGGCGATTTCGAATACCGCGGACCGTCTCGCGGCTCTGATTGCCGCCAGCGAGGGCGAGGCGGCGGACATGCTTGAA